>NZ_JBCIYV010000001.1:0-1435832 GCF_050455525.1 Rhizobium sp. 0TCS1.26
AGAAGTGGCACGCCCTAGGGGAGTCGAACCCCTCTTCCCAGAATGAAAATCTGGTGTCCTAACCGATAGACGAAGGGCGCGTGCCGTGGCGCCCTTATAGGGGCGCAAATGCGGTCCCGCAAGCACCTAAATGACGATTGGGTGACGTCCCAGCGAGATTTTTCAAGCGCCCGTTGACCGCACCGTGCCGGCGCTCGGAGACGCTGTTGTGCGCTTCCGTCGCGGGGAAAATGGCAATGTTCTGAAGAAGAAGTGGCACGCCCTAGGGGAGTCGAACCCCTCTTCCCAGAATGAAAATCTGGTGTCCTAACCGATAGACGAAGGGCGCGTGCGCTTCGTGGTGGCGCCCTTATACGGGCAGAATTTTCCGTTGCAAGAGGAAAAACGCAGTTTGTCAGAAGCAGGCTTCGAGCTTCGCGACGGAAGCGGTGGAAAACCGCCCCGACAGCGTCATGCTGCCGGCAAACGAGCAGGGTGGCGCCGGTCTGCGGGCACCGTACGCGTGCGGCGCCAGCCGTTGGCGTGGTTCAGGCGCGGTTGTCGGTCGGCTTCAGGCGCGCGACCAACAGCGCCGTCAACACCGCGAGGATGCCGATGGCGGCGGCGACATAACAGATGTTCTCGATGCCCAGATGCTCGATGACCGCACCGCCGATGATCGCCCCGAGCCCGATGCCGGCATTTGCCATCGAGACATTGAGCGTTCCAGCCAGCGCCTGGGCATGCGAGGCGGCCTTCATCACCCGCACCTGGCAGATGGGGTAGAGGGCGGTGTTGGCGATGCCCCAGGCGGCCAGCGCGACGATCAGCAGCGCGTGCGACCCGGAAAAAGGCGTGGTGGCCGCCATGCCGAGCGACAGGACAAGCGTCGCGACACCGGTGGCCGCCAGCGGACCGCGGCCGACGAAATGACCGCCCAGCCAGTTGCCGCCAAGGCCGAGGACGCCGAAGCCCATCAGCCACCAGCCGACCTGCGAGGTCGGGATGCCGGCGACCTTTTCCAGCGTATCGGCAAGATAGGTGTAGGCGGTGAACATTGCGGTGAAGACCAGGACCGACAGCACGATATTGCCGAGGAAGAATCGATCTTTCAGGATGCCGGCCTGGGCTGCTGCGCCGACTTTCTGCGGGCGGGCGATGGCGGGCATGACGACGGCGAGCAGGCCAGCCATCAACAGCGAGATGAAGGCGAGCACCCAGAACGTGCCGCGCCAGCCGACCGCATCGGCGGCAAGCGTGCCGAGCGGAATGCCGAAGACCATGGCGGCGGCGATGCCCATGTAGACCTGCGAGATCGCCTTGCCGGCGCGCTCCGGTCCGACAAGATCACCGGCGGTTTCGCTGGCCGTACCCCAGAACACCGGAAGTGCCAGTGCCGGAAGGAAGCGGCCGAGGCCAAGCACCCAGATGTTTGGCGCAGCCGCCGCAGCCACGTTGGAGATGGCAAACAGCACGAGGATCGCAACGAACAGCCGTTTGCGCTCGAGATGCGAGAGCATTGCTGTCAGAAACGGGCCCGCCAGCATCACGGTGAAGGCGAACAGCGTCACCAACTGGCCGGCGAGCGAAACGGGAATGTCGAGGTCTCGGGCAAGACCCGGCAGCAGGCCAACGATGATGAATTCGGTGGTGACGATCACGAAGGCGCAGATCGCCAGCAGCAGGACGGAAAGGCTGTTACCGCTCGTCTGAGCGCTTCGGGCTGGGGTGGACGTGGTCATCGACATGGCAGGCTCCTGAAAGGCAGTCTGCTGCATACTGATGACTGGCATTCCCGTCTCGCGGCATTATTTCGCCACTTGAGTGACTAAAATTCCAGAATGAGGCACCTCACATGTATCCGTCCGAACGCCTGAAGGGCATCGATACCTTCGTTCAGGCCGCCGATACCGGCAGTTTCACGGCGGCGGCCGAGCGGCTGAACCTCAGCAATTCGGCGGTCAGCAAGAGCGTTGCGCGCCTGGAGGGACGGCTCGGCCGCCGGCTGTTCGAGCGTACGACCCGGCGGTTGACGCTGACCGATGCTGGCGCTGCCTTCTATGCGATCTGCGTGCGGGTGCTGGCCGAACTGGGGGAGGCCGAGGCGGTGCTGGCCGCCTACGAGAACGAGCCCGTTGGACGATTGAAGATCAACGTGCCCGTCGCCTACGGCCATATGCAGGTGATGCCGCTGATCCTGCAATTGGCGGAGCGCTACCCGCAGCTGATGCCGGATATCCGCTTTACCGACCGCTTCGTCGATCTGGTGGAGGATAATGTCGATCTCGCCGTGCGGATCAGTGCCACCGAGACCTGGCCGGAGGGACTGGGGCGGCGCTATCTCGGGTCCGAGCGGCTGATCTTTTGCGCGGCACCTCAGTTCATCGAGCGTCATGGTCGGCCGTCCAGCATCGACGAACTGCATCGCTACGACAGCGTTCTCTACGGCCGGGCGGACGGAACGACGTTGCCCTGGCGGCTGCCAAGGGAGGGCGGTACCATCGAGCGCAAGCCGATGGACGGGCGGATCGTTGTCGGCAGCGCCGAAGCGCAGGTGGCGGCGGTAAAGGCCGGCTTCGGCATTGCGCAGCTCGCGACGTGGCTGATCGAGGCGGAACTGCAAAGCGGAGCGCTTGTCGATGTGCTGCCGCAGAGCGCCGTGGACGGGCTGCCGCTGCATCTCGTATGGCCGCTCAGCCGCCAGCTCGTGCCGAAGGTCGACGCGCTGATCACGCTGCTGGCCGAGCGCCTGCGGATCGCATGAAGGCGCGGCCGGGGCCGGCCAATCAAAATCAGATGAAATGAAGAAGGAGAAGTGGCACGCCCTAGGGGAGTCGAACCCCTCTTCCCAGAATGAAAATCTGGTGTCCTAACCGATAGACGAAGGGCGCGTGCGCTTCGTGGTGGCGCCCTTATAGGGGCGTGTTCCTCGGCTGGCAAGCGCCTTTTTCAAAGATCTGCAAGATTTTTGAAGGGAGAATGGGCGAAGGTCCGAGGGAGCTTTCCAGTGGCAGTGCAGCTGCTTACGCGGCTGCTCTCCACCAGTTTCTCATCACCACAGGCCGTCTTCCGGCTTGCCCGCCGGATTGGCGGCGGATGGTGCCGCGGCGGGCGACGCCTCGGCCGTCTGCCGGGCGCTGAACATGCTGCCGCTCATCGGGTTGATGTTGCGCACCGGCGCATAGGCCGGCACGCCGTTGGCTTCCGCCACCTGCGCGTTGGCGAGCGCAAAGATGCTGTTCTGGTTGGCCTGCACGCCGGTCGGCTGATGGATCGCTTCGCCGAGATCTGTCGGTCCGGGTGCAGATCCAGCTGCGGCGGCGACGGGATTGGCCGAGGCGACCGTCGCTCCCTGCTGGCTCGTACTGCGCGCTGGATGCCTGGTTGGTGCCGTTGCCGCTCCGCCGGCACTCGACGCCACCATCGGATCGACATAGCCGGGCGCCTTCTGCGGCTTGCCGGCCGCAGCCATCACCGCCCTGGCCGTGTCCTGCTTCTGCGGCTTCACGTCTTGCGCCAAAGCGATGTCGGCGCTTGCCGCTTCGTTCGCCTCAGGACCCTTTGCGCTTCTGGCAAGCAGGCTGCTGCAGCCGCTCAGCGACAGCGCGGCGAGGGCGGTCGCCAGCAGCAGCAGCGACGGACGGGAAAGACGGGTTTGGCGAGAGGTGGCCGGCATGGCAATATCCGCTGTGGATCGACAGGATGACCCACATTAGCCGGCGAAGCCTGCGTCAGGCTTGGCGGTGCACGCCTCGCCTGACTGCGGTTGTGCGGGAGGGCCTGACGCGGCCGCTCCCTTTTTTGCCGGTTACCAGCTGCCGGTGTTTTGCATCGACTGCCAGGGTTCTGCCGGTGCAAGCGCCGGGCCCTTCTGCAGGATCTCGATGGAGATGCCGTCCGGCGACTTGACGAAGGCCATGTTGCCGTCGCGCGGCGGACGGTTGATGGTCACGCCCTTGTCCATCAGCTGCTGGCAGAACGCGTAGATGTCGTCGACCTCATAGGCGAGGTGACCGAAATTGCGGCCGCCGGAATAATCCTCGGTGTCCCAGTTGTAGGTCAGTTCGAGCAGCGGCGCCTTGATCGACTGGCCGGCATCGGCATCGTCCGGGGCGGCGAGAAAGATCAGCGTGAAGCGGCCCTTTTCGTTTTCCGTGCGGCGAACTTCGGTCAGGCCGAAGATGCGCGTGTAGAAATCGAGGGAAGCATCGAGGTCCTTGATTCGGACCATGGTGTGTAGGTAGCGCATGGGTCGCAATCCTCCTAAAGCGTGCGTGCATGGGTGTCGTCCAAGCCCGTGGGATATGCGGCAGACAACAGCCTCAGGCAAGCAGCATGGACTACAAAGAAGGAGATAAAGCGTGGGCGGGGGCTTGCGCTGGACGAACCGCGCGATGTTAACATATCCTCTAAGAATCAGTTAACCGTGCCATCGTAACGCGTAATCCAGGGGCTGGCAGAATGACGGACAAAATGTCATCGAAGGGCATCGCGGGTTTCGAGGAGCTCGCTGGAGAGCCGGTCGAACTGATCGAGATCACCGGCATCGTCAAATGGTTCGATGTCGCCAAGGGCTTCGGCTTCATCGTGCCGGACAACGGCATGCAGGACGTGTTGCTGCACGTCACCTGCCTTCGCCGCGACGGATACCAGACCATCCTCGAAGGCACGCGCATCGTCGCGCTGATCCAGCGCCGTGACCGCGGCTACCAGGCCTTCCGTATCCTGTCGATGGACCAGTCGACAGCCATCCACCCTTCTCAGATGCCGCCGGTGCGCACCCACGTCCAGGTGACGCCGACGAGCGGCCTGGAGCGTGCTCTGGTCAAGTGGTTCAATCGCACCAAGGGCTTCGGCTTCCTGACGCGCGGCGAGGGCACCGAGGACATCTTCATCCACATGGAAACGCTGCGCCGCTTCGGCCTCACCGAGCTGCGGCCGGGCCAGGTCGTGCTCGTCCGCTTCGGGCCGGGCGACAAGGGATTGATGGCAGCCGAAATCCATCCGGATGGGCCGGCGGTCCTGCCGCGGGCGCACTGATGCGCGGCGCGTTGAACAACCTGTCGCAGGGCGTTCGCCTGATCTGCGCCGTCATTTCGGTTCTGGCGGTCTGCATGTCGATGGCCGCCGCACAGGTGCGGTTCGACAAGCAGCCCCTGACGATCGAGACCCGCGCCGGTGCCCGCCACCAGTTGACCGTCGAGCTTGCCGTCGATCCGCAGCAGCGCGAGCAGGGCCTGATGTACCGCAAGCAGATGCCGACCGACCACGGCATGCTGTTTGATTTCGACGAGGCACGGCCGGTCTCGATGTGGATGCGCAACACGCTCATTCCGCTCGACATGCTGTTCCTCGATGATAAGGGCGTCGTCACCCATCTTCATGAGGGTGCGGTTCCGCTGTCGGAAGCGATCATTTCCTCTGGTGGGCCTGTCCGATACGTGCTGGAACTGAACGGCGGGGCGATAAAGACGCTTGGAATCAAGCCCGGCGATCGGGTCGTCAGCCGGCAGATCGGCAGTGCCGGGTAGACCGGCCTTAACTGTCTGTCGATCTTTGGATTTTAGAGTTGCGGGAGGCAGGGGAAGCGTGTATCCCGCTTCTCGTCGTCGGCACGGAGTGTAGCGCAGCCTGGTAGCGCATCTGGTTTGGGACCAGAGGGTCGGGAGTTCGAATCTCTCCACTCCGACCATCGACGGCTTAAGGTTTCGACCATCCGTCGAGTACTCGAAGCGTCGTTCGACAGGACGGCGATGCAACCCGGCGGACGATCAGCCGTTACCGGCAACGGACCGCGAGCCTTCGTCGAAAAGGCGCGCTGTCGGAATGGTGCAGGATCGACACGGCAGAAGCCGGATGAGCCTGCGAGTGTAAACGACGCCTGCAAGACGATGCAGAAGGAGCGTTAGAGCAATGACCGCCAAGATCTATCGTCCCGCAAAATCCGCAATGCAGTCCGGCAAGGCGAAGACGCATCTCTGGGTGCTGGAATTCGACCAGGAAGAGCCGCGCCGGATCGATCCGATCCTCGGCTACACCTCTTCCTCCGACATGCAGCAGCAGGTACGCCTGAACTTCGAGACGCTGGAGCAGGCGCAAGCCTATGCCGAGCGCGAAGGCATCGAATACCGGGTGATCATGCCGAAGGAAGCCGCCCGCCAGGTCGTTTCCTACTCCGACAATTTCAAGTACAGCCGCCTGCAGCCCTGGACCCACTGACTGCAATTTCTCTGCGGACGCCACCAGCCTCGCGCTGGGGCGGATACCGGCATCCGGCCCCTTAGCTCAGCTGGATAGAGCACCTGCCTTCTAAGCAGGTTGTCGCAGGTTCGATTCCTGCAGGGGTCGCCAGCCACCAGCTGACTTAATGACATGGATGGTGCAATTGGCGGTATGGAGGTGCAACTCTGTTCCGTCCGACATGCGTGCGTGCTGCCTCTCCCTGCTTGAGCGATCGCATGCGCCATAAGCCCCGTGACCACGGGCGCCGCTCCACCCCGATCACCAGCCACTGCCGCTCGTGTCACCATCGCTCCGCAATGCTGGTCCAACAACGAAAAAAGCCCGGCTTGGTGCCGGGCTCTCTCGATTCTGAAGTGGTGGCGAAATCCTCAGTCGGCGTGGATATCGCGGTCCTTGGTTTCCGGCAGGAACAGAATGCCGATCACCAGCGTGATGCCGGCAAACACGATCGGATACCAGAGGCCGTAGTAGATATCGCCCTTGGCAGCGCTCATCGCGAAGGCCGTTGCGGGCAGCAGGCCGCCGAACCAGCCGTTGCCGATGTGGTAGGGCAGCGACATGCCGGTGTAGCGGATGCGGGTCGGGAACATCTCGACGAGCAGTGCCGCGATCGGCCCGTAGACCATCGTCACGTAGATGACGAGAACGGTGAGGATGGCGATGATGGCGACCCAGTTGACCGCGTTCGGGTCGGCGACCATGGTGAAGTTGCCGCTGCCCGGTACCGAATAGACGGCCATTTCCGTGACGCCGGCGGCTTCTTCGGCCGTCAGCAGCTTCTGGGTGACGAGGTCTGCTCCGGAGACGGACTGCTTTTCGCCGGCGCGGATGGTGGCCGGGTTAAGCGGCAGTTCCGGATTTGCGGCAGCGAACGCGTCGAGCTTGGCGTCCGGCACCTTGGTCACGCCGCGCACCAGCGGATAGCCGCCGGCCTGCAGCGCAAGGTTTACCTGCTTTTCGAAGTTGATCCCCATCGCCCGTGCATTGGCTCCGGCGCTGAGCGCGTCGTAGCTGGCGACGGTTGCCGTGCCGATCTTGACCGAAGCAGGCGCTCCTGCCGGGCCATCGACGATGTCATAGGGAACCGAGTTGCGGGTGAGGAACGAGGTGGCGATGTCGCACGAGGTGGTGAACTTCGCCGTGCCGGTAGGGTTGAACTGGAACCGGCAATCGCCCGGAGCGGCCGTCACCGTTGCCCGAACATTTTCCTGTGCCGTGGCCAGTGCCGGGTTGCCGTACTTGGTCAGTCCGGCGAACAGCGGGAAGTAGGTGACCATTGCCAGGAACAGGCCGGCCATGATGATCGGCTTGCGGCCGATCTTGTCCGACAGCCAGCCGAAGAAGACGAAGAAGCCGGTGCCGAGCAGCAGCGAGCAGGCGACCATGATGTTCGCCGATTGACCATCGACCTTCAGGATGTTCTGCAGGAAGAACAGCGCGTAGAATTGGCCGGAATACCAGACGACGGCCTGGCCGACGACGGCGCCGAACAGCGCGAGCAGGGCGATCTTGGCATTGCGCCACTGGCCAAAGGCCTCGGTCAGCGGAGCTTTCGAACCCTTGCCCTCTTCCTTCATCTTCTTGAAGGCCGGCGATTCGTTCATCTTCAGGCGGATCCAGACGGAAACGCCGAGCAGGATGACCGAGAGCAGGAACGGCACGCGCCAGCCCCAGGCGGCGAAGGCTTCACGTCCGAGAAGCATCTGGACGCCAAGGATGACCACCAGCGACAGGAACAGGCCGAGCGTTGCGGTCGTCTGGATCCACGAGGTGAAGAAGCCGCGCCGTCCGTGCGGTGCATGTTCGGCTACGTAAGTCGCTGCGCCGCCGTATTCACCGCCGAGCGCCAGGCCCTGGAGCATGCGCAATGCGATGAGCAGGATGGGCGCGAGAATGCCGATGGTGCCGGAGCCGGGCAGGACGCCGACCAGGAAGGTCGACAGACCCATGATCAGGATCGTCACCAGGAAGGTGTATTTGCGGCCGACGAGATCGCCCAGCCGACCGAAGACGAGGGCGCCGAAAGGACGCACCAGGAAGCCCGCGGCGAAAGCCAGCAACGCAAAGATGTTTCTGGTGGTCTCCGGATACTGGCTGAAGAACGCCGCGCCGATATAGATGGCCAGCGAACCGTACAGATAGAAATCGTACCATTCGAAAACGGTGCCGAGGGACGAGGCGAAGATGACCTTCTTCTCCTCTTTCGTGATTGGGCCTTGCCGCGTCGCGGCCGGCATCGTGATGTTTGCCATGAAATCTCCTCCCAACGCATTCGGACCGCGGGAACCGCCGACATCCGAAGAAATGCGCAGTTGAAAAATATCACGTTTGCAGCCGGAGCAGAGGGCTACTTTGGTCTACTGCCGACACGCGGCCGCGGGCTTGTGCCAGGAGCTGAAGTTGCCTGCCGGCGATCTGCGGGGGGAGAGACCATGGCGCCGGGCTTCCTCCCGCCTGCCGCGAACAGTGCCGGTCGGCTGACAGGTGCAAATATCCCAAAGAAACTTCAGGAACATTCCAAGCATCTCCCTGTTTGACAGAGGCAGACATCGAGAACGATGCGACACGGAGGAAATAGAATGATTAAGATTATCCTGGCGAGCACCCTTGCCCTTGGTCTTTCGACGGCAGCCATTGCTCAGTCGAGCTCGGGCGGCGGAAGCGGCGCCGGCGGCACCAGCGGTGGCGCAAGCACCGGCTCCAGCGGATCGAGCAGCGGCTCGGCAACCGGCGGCGCAGGTGCCGGCACGGGTTCCAGCGGCACCAGCGATTCTACCGGTTCCGGCAATGCGGCCGGTGGCGGTTCCAACTGCGGCCCGTCAACCTCGAACACCACCCAGTCGGCCAATACGGGCAATGCTCCCGCTGGCACCGAGACCAAGGTCGGTCAGGCTCCGACCTGCTGATTTACAAGCGGGGAGAGGCGCGCAGCGTCTCTCCCTTACTATCGACGTTTCAGTCGACCGATTGAGACGGACTTACAAGCCATCACCGAGCGAGGCGGCCAAGTCGACGCCACCGGTGGATCCTGCCAAGATCCGCTTCCTCGTAGAGCTTCCGGCTCTTGAACTCTTCGACATCGATTCCTATTTCACTGTCATCACCCGTATAGATGACCTCCTGCCGCGGCCATGCCCGGCGTTCGAGGCTGTCCGGGTCTCAAAGAGGGCGCTCCCCGCAAGGGTCGAGCGCCCTTTTTGTTTGATCGGGAATGCCAGCCGGCGTCGCGGCCACACGTGGCCCGCAGCGGCTGGACTGTCACCAGCCGCCGGTCTGCCGCCAGTAGGCGAGGAAGGCGAGGAAGGCCACCGCCGTCAGGACGCGCGACGTGAGGCGCATGAGACGCTGCGGCGTCTGCGACGGCAGGCTCTGCGCCCGCCCGGTTGAAGTGTCGAAAGGTCCGGATGCCATTGATTGCTACGGCGTGAATGGACGTTTTTCAGCGTTCGCGGACAATGGGTGCACGTTCGCCCCTCCGCTTTCCCCCGATCCTCCACCATCCGTCATGGATGCGGTCGGATACGTCTCGTTCACAACTCACCGTCTCCCTTGGTTGTCGTCACTGTGTCGTAAGTGCGCATAAGCGCAAGCACAAATGGCGCGCAGCGGGGCGGCGACAAGCATTTGAGGGGCAAACGGGACCATGTGTTGCACAGATGCGACGGGTTCATGGTTAACGCTCCGTAGCATGGCCTCTGATCCGTCCGATCGTCTGCAAGGCTACCCTGCTGCCAGTTTTCGGCTTATTGTGATACATGCTCACGTCGCTGCCGGTGATTTGCCGGATGGCGGAGGTATGGATTTGAAGCCTTGCGGCACCGCTTGGGAGGAAGCGGTGTCCGGATGAGGGAATGGCATGACGAGACTGTCTTCGGCTGCGATAGCCTGCGGCTGGCTGGCTGCTACGACGCTCAGTGCGTCGATACTGGTCGCGCCTGCATGTGCAAACGACGGGCTGCTGATCTGGACCCCGACGAAAAATTCCGACACCGCCTACAATGCCCGGCTTGGGACCCGCGTTCCCGGCTGGACGAACGCCTCGGCAGGCGTGGATGTCGGTGTGGCATCGGCGGTCAAAGGCGGACGCGTCGATACGCCGGTGAAGGTGTGGGGGCGGGTAACCGCCAGTCAACTGCAGATGCCGGCCTATCAGTTGCGCCGGGACATCGATGTGCGGATGAACGCGCTGACCGGCGGTGCTGCCGCCGAGGTCAGCACCTCGAACAAGCGCATTGTCAGCGGCTCACTGGACCTCGAATTGCGGCGCACGGTCGGTCTCACCTATGACGGCATCGCGCAGCAATGGAGCGGCCTTAACGTCAATCAGGCGGTCCGCCTGTCGACACCGGCCTACGGCACGGCGCTGGTGGTGAAGGCCGGCGCCATCGATGATTTCAAGCGGCTGGGCGCCGGCATGGCGCTTGAGCAGTCGCTGACCAAATCCATCTCGATTACCGGCAGCCTGGAGCGCGCCGTCGGATCGGACCTGTCGGCCGGCATCAATGCCCGCTACTCGCTGACCTGGTAGGCACCTGCGTTAAGGCAAGGCGGCCTGCCGCACGAAGAAAGGGCGCCCTGGAGCGCCCTTTCTCATAGCCGTTGTCTGCTTCAGACGATCGCCGTCAGTGGAGGATCTGGCTGAGGAACAGCTTGGTCCGTTCGTGCTGCGGATTGTCGAAGAACTCCGCTGGCGAGTTCTGTTCGACGATCTGGCCCTGGTCCATGAAGATTACCCGGTTCGCCACCTGCCGCGCAAAGCCCATTTCATGGGTTACGCACAGCATGGTCATGCCGTCTTCGGCAAGGCTGACCATGGTATCAAGCACTTCCTTGACCATTTCCGGATCGAGCGCCGATGTCGGCTCATCGAACAGCATGATCTGCGGCTTCATGCACAGCGAGCGGGCGATCGCCACGCGCTGCTGCTGGCCGCCGGAAAGCTGGCCCGGATACTTGTGCGCCTGCTCGGGGATCTTCACCCGCGTCAGGTAGTGCATCGCCACTTCCTCGGCTTCCTTCTTCGGCATCTTGCGAACCCAGATCGGTGCCAGCGTGCAGTTTTCCAGGATCGTCAGGTGCGGGAAGAGGTTGAAGTGCTGAAACACCATGCCGACTTCGCGGCGCACTTCGTCGATCTTCTTGAGGTCGTTGGTCAGTTCCTTGTCGTCGACGATGATGGTGCCCGACTGGTGTTCCTCGAGGCGGTTGATGCAGCGGATCATCGTCGACTTGCCCGAGCCCGAAGGGCCGGCAATGACGATGCGCTCGCCGCGCATGACCTTGAGGTTGATGTCGCGCAGCACGTGGAAATCGCCGTACCACTTGTTCATGCCGATGATCTCGATGGCGACGTCGGTCGCCGATACGGCCATCTTCTTTGCCTGGGCTTCTGCCATGAGCTTTCCCCTTAGTGTTTATGTCCGGTGTCGAGGTGCCGTTCCATGAACAGCGAGTAGCGCGACATGCCGAAGCAGAAAATCCAGAATACGAATCCGGCGAACACGTAACCGGTGACCGGTGTCACCGGCGTCGCCCAGTTCGCGTCCGACTGGTTGAGGTTGACGATGCCCAGAAGGTCGAACATGCCGATGATGGAGACCAGCGAGGTATCCTTGAACAGCCCGATGAAGGTGTTGACGATACCCGGGATGACCAGCTTCAGGGCCTGCGGCAGGACGATCAGCCGGGTCTTCTGCCAGTAGTTCAGGCCGAGCGAGTCCGCACCTTCGTATTGTCCCTTGGGGATCGCCTGCAGGCCGCCGCGGATGACTTCCGCCATATACGCCGACGAGAACAGCGACACGCCGACCAGCGCCCGCAGGAACTTGTCGAAGGTCCAGCCGTCGGGCAGGAACAGCGGCAGCATGATGCTGGCGAAGAACAGCACGGTGATCAGCGGAATGCCGCGGATCACCTCGATGAAGGTGACGCAGAGCGTCTTGATCACCGGCAGATGCGAGCGTCGTCCGAGCGCCAGCAGGATGCCGAAGGGCAGGGATACCGTGATCCCGAAGAACGACAGGATGAGCGTCACCATCAGCCCGCCCCAGAGCTGCGTCTCGACCACCCGCAGGCCGAAATAGCCGCCGATCAGCAGGAAGAACGCGACGAAGGGCAGGATGATGAACAGCAGCAGCGCGTTCAGCTTCTTGTAGGGAGCCTTCGGGATGAGCATCGGAATGAGCATGACGACGAACATCGCCATGACGAGCATGGGCCGCCACCGTTCGTCAGCCGGATAGCGTCCGAACATGAACTGCTCGAACTTGGCCGAGACGAAGGCCCAGCAGGCACCGGACTGTCCGTCCGGCAGCACGCCGCCCTGGGTAACCGTGGCGCAGGCCGTCCGGTCGGTACCGGTCCAGGCGGCGTCGATGAACAGCCACTGGACGATCGGCGGGATGATATAGGCAAGGAAGGCGATCCCCAACAGCGTGAGGATGGCGTCCTTCGGCGTGGCGAAGAGCTTGGTGCGCAGCCAGTGCGTCAGGCCCGTCTGGCTTGACGGAGCGGCGGACGCTGCGACCATCTCCTTGCGGACGAAAGTCAGATCACGTGTCGACATGTTCATCGCTCCACCAGCGCCATTTTCGCGTTGAACCAGTTCATGACCAGCGCGGTCGTGATGGACAGGGAAAGGTAGATCACCAGCCAGATGGCGACGACCTCGACGGCCTGTCCGGTCTGGTTGAGCATGGTGCCGCCGACCGAGACGATGTCGGCGTAACCGACGGCAACCGCCAGCGACGAGTTCTTCGTCAGGTTGAGGTACTGGCTCGTCAGCGGCGGAATGATGATCCGCATTGCCTGCGGGATGATGATCAGCCGCGTCGTGGTGCTGGGGCGAAGGCCGAGTGCGCTTGCCGCCTCGGTCTGGCCGCCGGCGACGGCCTTGATGCCGCCGCGGACGATTTCGGCGATGAACGATGCCGTATAGAAGGACAGCGCCAGATAGAGAGACAGGAATTCAGGCGCGACGACAGAACCGCCCGACAAATTGAAGCGTCCGGCAATCGGATAGTCGAAGGTCAGCGGCGAGCCGACCGCCAGGAAGGTCGCGAGCGGCAGACCGATGATCAGCAGCGTGCCGGTGATGCCGGTGCGGAACGGCTGGCCGGTGCGGGCCTGGCGCGCCTTCGCCCAGCGATAGATGATAACCGTGATGACGATGCTGACCAGCAGCGCCAGCGGCATCAGCCAGGTTCCTTCGCCCCAGATCGCTTTGGGGAAGAACAGGCCACGATTGTTGAGATAGGAGCCAAACGGCAGGTCGAGCGAATCGCGGGCCTGCGGCAGGATCGTGATGACGCCCTTGTACCAGAAGAAGATGACCAGCAGCGGCGGCAGGTTGCGGAAGATTTCCACGTAGACCTGCGCCAGCTTGGAGATCAGCCAGTTGCTGGAAAGACGCGCGATGCCGACGATGAAGCCGATGATCGAGGCTGTGATTATGCCGGCGATGGCGACCTGCAGCGTGTTGAGGATGCCGACGATCAGCGCCCGGCCATACGTCGAATCGCTGCTGTAGGCGATCAGCGACTGGCCGACGTCGAAGCCGGCGCGGCCCTTGAGGAAGCCGAAGCCCGACGAGATGTTGGATCTCTGGAGGTTGTGGATCGTGTTCGACACGATGATCCACACGAACAGCGCCAGGATGGCGACCGTGAGGACCTGATAGAAAATTCCCCGTACTTTCGGATCATAGAGGAGTGACGTCGTGCCGCCACTTCCGGACCGCTGCGCGCGGAGCCCCTTGCCTGCCATAGGCACATTTCCCTTTTATATGCTCTTTGCGAGCTTATTTTAGTGCGAAGGGAGGCCGAGCCATGCTCCGCCTCCCTCTTTAGTGCTTCAAGAGTGACGCGGATCAGCGAACCGGCGGAGCGTACTGCAGGCCGCCCTTGGTCCAAAGCGCGTTCTGGCCGCGCTCGATCTTGAGCGGCGAGCCGGCGCCGACGTTGCGCTCGAAGGATTCGCCGTAATTGCCGACATTCTTGATGATGTTGTAGGCCCACTCGTTGGTCACGCCGAGGTCGGTACCGATCTTGGTGCCTTCTTCGGAGCCGAGCAGACGCTTGATGTCCGGGTTCGGGCTGTTCTTCTGCTCGTCGACGTTCTTCGACGTGATGCCGAGCTCTTCGGCGTTGACCATGGCGTAATGAACCCAGGTCACCACGTCGAACCACTGGTCGTCACCCTGGCGCACGGCCGGGCCAAGCGGCTCCTTGGAGATGACTTCCGGCAGAACGACGTTCTCGTCCGGAACCTTCATCTTCAGACGGATGGCGTAGAGGCCGGACTGGTCGGTCGTGTAGACGTCGCAACGACCCGAATCGTAGGCCGAAGTTGCGTCGGCTTCCTTTTCGAAGACCACCGGGTTGTACTGCAGGTTGTTCGACTTGAAGTAGTCGGCGAGGTTGAGTTCGGTCGTCGTGCCCTGCTGGACGCAGACTGCGGCGCCGGAAAGCTCGAGAGCCGACTTCACGTTGAGGCTCTTCTTCACGATGAAGCCCTGGCCGTCATAGTAGTTGACGGTGCGGAAGTTGAAGCCGAGCGAAGTGTCGCGGCTGATCGTCCAGGTCGTGTTGCGCGTCAGAACGTCGACTTCGCCCGACTGCAGGGCCGGGAAACGGTCCTTCGACGAAAGCGCGACGTACTTGGCCTTCGACGCGTCGCCGAAGACGGCCGATGCGATGGCGCGGCAGTAATCAACGTCGATGCCCGACCATTCGCCCTTGTCGTCAGGGTTCGAGAAGCCCGGAATGCCGGCGCTGACGCCGCAGGTGACGAAACCCTTCGACTTTACGTCCTGCAGTGTCGCAGCGGAAGCGACGGAAGCCGCTCCCATAACCGCTGCGCCAATTGCGGCCGACAGAATTGCCTTTTTCATTTTTCCCAACCTTTGTCTGTTGCTTTTTATTCGACCCGTAGTCCCGCCGCTCAACCCCGCATGGGGGATGGGCAGGACCGCTCGCTTGAGGCCTCCCGATACGAGCTGGGCCTATCACAGTCGGAAATTTGGGCAGGGGTCAAGTCTTGCACTAAAATTTCGCGCCTTAGATCCGACAAATTGCCGTGCGCTGTTGATATATTGGGCGTAACGCGGTTTTTTGGGCAGTCGCTGCTGAAAGTCTCGACAGTACCTGATGTCACGCACTCGGACCTGTGGACAGAGCGGCCTTCTACAAGGTCTTTAAGGGGTTGACCGGCGCCGGGCGCCGCTTCAGAAATCGGGCTTCGTTACATTTGGAAGCCGCACCCCATGAAAGACAAATCGTCCCTGTTGGCCGCCGCTGGCGACAATACCCGTCTCGCCCATCTCGGTCACGATCCGTCGAGCTTTCACGGCTTCGTCAATCCGCCGGTCGTGCATGCCTCCACCGTGCTGTTTCCCAACAGCCAGGCGATGGTCGACCGCAGCCAGAAATACACCTACGGGACGCGCGGCACGCCGACCACCGATGCGCTGTGCGAGGCTTTGGACGCGCTTGAGGGTTCCGCCGGAACGATCCTCGTGCCTTCGGGGCTGGCCGCCATCACCATTCCCTTCCTCGCCTACCTGTCGTCCGGTGATCACGCGCTGATCGTCGATTCGGTCTACACGCCGTGCCGGCACTTCTGCGACACGATGCTGACGCGCATGGGCGTCGAGGTGGAGTATTACGACCCGCTGATCGGCGCCGGGATCGAGACGCTGATCCGCCCGAACACGCGCCTCGTGCATACGGAGGCACCTGGCTCCAACACCTTCGAAATGCAGGACATTCGCGCCATCGCCGAGGCCGCGCACCGGCACGACTGCGTCGTCACCATGGACAATACCTGGGCGACGCCGCTGTATTTCCGGCCGCTCGATTTCGGCGTCGACGTCTCCATCCACGCGACGACGAAATATCCCTCCGGGCATTCCGACATCATCATGGGATCGGTCTCTGCCAACGAGAAGCACTGGCCGCGCCTGCACGACGCGCAGATCACGCTCGGCACCTGCGGATCGCCGGACGACAGCTATCAGATCCTGCGCGGGCTGCGGACGATGGGCGTGCGGCTGGCACATCACCAGGCAAGTGCGCTGGAGCTGGCGCGCTGGCTGGAGACCCGGCCGGAGGTGGCACGCGTGCTGCACCCGGCGCTCGAAAGCTTTCCGGGCCACGACATCTGGAAACGCGACTTCAAGGGTGCGACCGGCGTCTTCTCGATCGTTCTCAAGGCAGACCACGCGGACCATTTCAAGCCGAAGGCGCATGCCTTCCTCGATGCGCTGTCGATCTTCGGGCTCGGCTATTCCTGGGGCGGCTACGAGAGCTTGGCCGTCCACGTCAACCTCAGCGACCGGCGCATCGCCAAGGCGCCGTCGGAAGGCCCGGTGATCCGTCTGCAGATCGGCCTCGAGGATGTCGCGGATCTGCGCCGGGATATCGAGGCCGGATTTGCCGCAGCGGCATCCGTCTGATCGACAGGTAACGATGCCCGGCGTTCAGACGCCGGGGTCGTAGCCGTAGAGCCAGTCGAGATCCGCCGCCAGCGCCGCCGCCGGGCGAAGCGACAGGACGAGGTCGCGCCCCAGCCTCAGAGGCCCCTTCAGGTGATAGGCGAAGCGGTTGAAGCTGCCGCGGGCGCGGACCTTGGCGACGCGCGGCTTGCGGATCATCTCGTAGTCGACGAGTGCCTGTCCGAGATCGCCACCTGCGGTAATGCGGGCGGCAAGCTCCCATGCGTCCTCGATCGCCATCGCCGCGCCTTGCGCCGCGAACGGCATCATCGCATGCGCGGCATCGCCGATGAGCACCGTGTCGCGACGGTTCTGCCAGGCGCCGTCCCCCACCTCGTAGAGCGGCCAGAACCGCGCATCGGGAGCTCCTGCGAGCATCTCGATGATCTGCGGATGCCAGTGGCGGAACATGTCGAGCGGTAGACGCGTCAGCCCGGTGCTCGCCTGCGCGTCCCAGGTGTGGCCGGGGCTCGAACCCGCAGCAATGGCGACGACATTGTAGCCGCCGGTCTCGGCCAGCGGGTAGCAGACGATGTGCGCCGATGGCCCGAGCAGGGCGGTAACGGCAGTCGGTGACAGGAATGTCGGAGCGTGGCTCGACGCAAGAGTGAACCGCCACGCGATGTTGCCGGAAAATCGGGTGCGCGGTGCCCCCCGGATGCCGTTGCGGGTGGCCGACCACACGCCGTCTGCACCGACGATGACATCCGGTCTGGTGCCAATCAGCGAATCCAGGCTGCCGGCCGATGGCATCTCCAGGCGTTGCCCGAGATGCAGTGTACAGAGCGGCGAGGATGTGACCGCGTCGAGGAGCGCCGCCTGCAGGCTCGACCGATGCAGCACTCCATAGGGAGCGCCCCATCGCTCGCGGGCAAACCGGCCGGCGGGCACAGAGGCGAGGGGCCGCAGGGAGGTGCCGGATGCAAGCGCGATCTGCTCCGGCTCGTTCCAGATCCGTTCGAGCGCCGGAAGAACGTCGAGTCGGCCAAGGATGCGGGCGGCATTCGGCGAGATCTGCAGCCCTGCGCCGGCCTCCACGAGTTGCGGCGCCTGCTCGATCACATGGCAGCGGATGCCGCGGCGCGACAGGGCGAGTGCGGCGGTGAGCCCCGCCATGCCGGCGCCGATGATCGCCGCGTTTCCGACGCGCATATCGGCGGCCGCGTCAGGCTGCCTTGACGTGGAAGGTGCAGCCCGGCGGATTGGTCTCGTCGGCCTTGAGGGTCGGATTGTAGCGATAGAGGGTCGAGCAGTAGGAGCAGACCTTCTCGTTGTCGTCGCCCATGTCGATGTAGATGTGCGGGTGGTCGAACGGCACGTTGGCGCCGGTGCACATGAATTCCTTGACGCCGACCTCGATGAACCGGTGTCCGTCGTCGTTCTGGAAATGGGGAATGCCGTGACCGGCCATGATCGTCTCCAATGCTCTCGTTTTGCGCCGGACATTACAGAGGCGCTCAGTGAAAGTGTAGGGGGAAGACGATGGAGAAGGGCGAAATTTGCGGCGGTGACGGTTCAAGCTTCAACGCGCTTGGCTTATGGTCCGCCGGCAAAAGGAAGACGTCACGATGAATCTCAATGCCCCAGAATTTTCTGCCTTCACTCACCAGGGCCTGTCGCTTGCCTATTTCGACGACGGCAATCCGGCCGGCGATCCGGTCCTGCTGATCCACGGCTTTGCCTCCA
Organism: Rhizobium sp. 0TCS1.26; assembly: GCF_050455525.1. Taxonomy (NCBI): domain Bacteria; kingdom Pseudomonadati; phylum Pseudomonadota; class Alphaproteobacteria; order Hyphomicrobiales; family Rhizobiaceae; genus Rhizobium; species Rhizobium sp. 0TCS1.26. The sequence continues at coordinate 18,401 of NZ_JBCIYV010000001.1, forward strand.
ACGCCAGCGTCAACTGGGTCTATCCCGGTTGGCTGAAGACGCTCGGTGACGCCGGCTACCGGGTGATCGGTCTCGACAACCGCGGTCACGGAGCAAGCGACAAGCCGCGCGATCCCGAATCCTATCGTCCCTGGGTGATGGCCGAGGATGCCATGGCACTGCTCGATCATCTGCAGATCCCGTCGGCGCATCTGATGGGCTATTCGATGGGCGCGCGGATCTCCACCTTCGCGACGCTTGCGCACTCGGACAGGGTCCGCTCGCTGGTGCTCGGCGGCCTCGGCATCGGCATGACCGATGGTGTCGGCGACTGGGATCCGATCGCGGACGCGCTTCTGGCGCAGGACGCCGACGCAATCACCCATGCGCGTGGAAAAATGTTCCGCACCTTTGCCGACCAGACGAAGAGCGACCGCGCGGCACTGGCGGCCTGCATCCGCGGCTCCCGCGATCTTGTCGCGCGTGCCGACATGGCGCGCATCGAGGCGCCGACGCTGGTGGCCGTCGGCACCAAGGACGACATCGCCGGATCGCCCCAGGAACTCGCAGCCCTGATGCCAAATGCCCGGGCGCTCGACATCCCGAACCGCGATCACATGCTGGCCGTTGGCGACCGGGTGTTCAAGGCAGCCGTGCTGTCGTTCTACGACGAAATCGGCTGACGAAACTGCGCAAGGTTGATGCCCGACCCGCCCAATACGCGCGGGAACGGGCATTCTCCATCATTGGCGTATGCGCAAGATTGTTCTATATAATGAACTCTCCCGAAAACGAGGGTACCGCCATGGTGGCACGCACTGATATTCGGCCGACGGAAGCCCTGGCTTCGATCGATCCGATCTGGGACACGCTGCACGAGGAGGCAAAGCTCGGCGCCGAGCGCGATCCGTTGCTGGCTGCCTTCCTCTATTCGACGGTGCTCAACCACCGCTCGCTCGAGGATTGCGTGATCCACCGGATCTGCGAACGCCTCGACCATCCCGACATGCAGGCCGTGCTGCTGCGCCAGACATTCGAGGAGATGCTCGACGACTGGCCGGAGTGGAGCTCGATCCTGCGCGTCGACATCCAAGCATATTACGACCGCGACCCGGCCTGCATGCGGTTCATCGAGCCGGTGCTCTATTTCAAGGGCTTCCACGCCATCCAGACGCATCGGCTGGCGCACTGGCTGCTGAAGCGCGATCGCCGCGACTTCGCCATGTATCTGCAGAGCCGCTCGTCGAGCGTCTTCCAGACCGACATCAATCCCGCTGCCCGCATCGGCAAGGGCGTCTTCCTCGATCACGCCACCGGCTTCGTCGTTGGCGAGACGGCGGTGATCGGCGACAACGTCTCCATCCTCCACGACGTGACGCTCGGCGGCACCGGCAAGGAGGGCGCCGAGCGTCACCCGAAGATCGGCAATGGCGTGCTGATCGGCGCTGGCGCCAAGATCCTCGGCAATATCGAGATCGGCCATTGTTCGCGCGTCGCGGCGGGCTCGGTGGTGCTGAAGGCGGTCCCCCCGAATACCACGGTTGCCGGCGTGCCGGCCAAGGTGGTTGGCGGCGCCGGCTGTTCGGAGCCCTCGCGATTGATGGACCAGATGCTGCGGTCCGAGGATTGAATCGGCGCGTCCGGGCGCTATCTGGGGCGGACAGACGGTTGGGCGGACTGGCGGGCGAGACGGGCGGGGAAGACGGTTCGCCGTTCTTTACTTTCGCGCTTGTCCCGTGCCAAAAGCCCCCGCAACGCGAACGCTGACGGAGAGACACCAGTGAAAGCCGAAGAAATCAAGAAGCTCGACGCCTATTTCAAGCGGGTCTTCAACCCGACGATGAGCGTCAAGGCACGGCCCCGCAAGGACGATTCCGCCGAAGTCTATGCCGGCGACGAATTTCTCGGCGTCGTCTATGTCGACGATGAGGACAACGAGCTTTCCTACAACTTCTCGATGGCGATCCTCGACGTCGATCTCTGATCCGAACCGAAACTCGGGATCATTTGGAAGGCGGGTTCCTCTGGAGCCCGCCTTTTCTGTTGCTCGCATGCCGCAGCGCCCTAACCGGGAGGCATGACCGCAGTTTCGCCATCGCCGAGGGTGACAGTCGCCGGCTCTAGTTCGCCGGCGGATGCCTGATTCGCAGGGCCGCTGGGGTCCGACGCTTTTCCCGCCTGGAACCAGCCCCGCATGCAATAGTGATTGCGCGTCTCCGCAAGGGGCTTAAAATCACGCGATGACGAACTAAATAAGGGCATCTGATGTTCGGCTTGAACAGGACCCCCAACGGACCGGCCGGACAACTGGGGAATGAAGAAAGATGATCGCACTGCCGATCTTTATGCAAAACGAAAAGGACGCCAACGGAGACAACGCCAATCGCGGCACGTCGGTGATTACCCGCACGCAGCCGAAGACGAAGAAGCCCAGTCTCTACCGCGTCCTGATACTGAATGACGACTACACCCCAATGGACTTCGTCATTCACATTCTGGAGCGTTTTTTTCAGAAGGACCGCGAAGCGGCCACTCGCATCATGCTGCACGTTCACAATCATGGCGTCGGCGAATGTGGGGTCTTTACGTATGAGGTCGCTGAGACCAAGGTGAGTCAGGTCATGGATTTCGCCCGTCAGCACCAACATCCGCTGCAATGTGTCATGGAAAAGAAGTGAGGAACCGACGTGCCAACATTTTCGCCTAGTCTCGAAAAGGCGCTGCATCAGGCACTGACCTTCGCCAACGAGCGGCACCACGAATATGCGACGCTGGAACACCTGCTGCTCGCTCTTCTTGATGATGCCGACGCCGCGGCCGTCATGGGTGCCTGCAACGTCAATCTCGATGTCCTGCGCAAGACCGTGTCGGACTACATCGACAACGAACTTGCCAACCTCGTCACCGGTTACGACGAGGATTCCAAGCCGACATCCGGCTTCCAGCGCGTCATCCAGCGCGCCGTCATCCACGTCCAGTCGTCCGGCCGCGAGGAAGTGACCGGTGCCAACGTGCTTGTCGCGATCTTTGCCGAGCGCGAAAGCCATGCGGCCTTCTTCCTGCAGGAGCAGGAGATGACCCGCTACGACGCGGTCAACTACATCAGCCACGGTATCGGCAAGCGCCCGGGCGCGTCCCAGGTCCGCTCGCCGCGTGGTGCCGAGGAAGGCGAGGCGGAAGCCAAGCCCGGCCGCGACCAGGACGAGGGTTCGGCCAAGAAGCCCCAGGATGCCCTGAAGGCCTACTGCGTCAATCTCAACGAGAAGGCCAAGACCGGCAAGATTGATCCGCTGATCGGTCGTCACTCGGAGGTCAACCGGACCATCCAGGTGCTGTGCCGCCGCTCGAAGAACAATCCGCTCTATGTCGGTGATCCGGGCGTCGGCAAGACGGCGATCGCCGAGGGCCTCGCCAAGCGTATCGTCGAAGGCAAGGTGCCGGAAGCACTCGCCGATGCGACGATCTTCTCGCTCGACATGGGCACGCTGCTCGCCGGGACCCGCTACCGCGGTGATTTCGAGGAGCGGCTGAAGCAGGTCGTCAAGGAACTCGAGGAGTATCCCGGCGCCGTGCTGTTCATCGACGAGATCCATACGGTGATCGGTGCCGGTGCCACCTCCGGCGGCGCCATGGATGCCTCGAACCTGTTGAAGCCGGCCCTGTCTTCGGGCGCCATCCGCTGCATCGGTTCGACCACCTACAAGGAATACCGGCAGTTCTTCGAGAAGGACCGGGCACTCGTTCGGCGCTTCCAGAAGATCGACGTCAACGAGCCGTCCATCGACGATGCGATCGAGATCATGAAGGGCCTGAAGCCCTATTTCGAGGAATACCACAAGCTGCGCTACACCAACGACGCCATCAAGTCGGCGGTGGAGCTGTCGGCCCGCTACATCTCCGACCGCAAGCTGCCGGACAAGGCGATCGACGTGATCGACGAGACCGGTGCGGCGCAGATGCTGCTGCCGGCGTCCAAGCGCCGCAAGCTGATCACCGAGAAGGAGATCGAGGCAACCATCGCCACGATGGCGCGGATCCCGGCCAAGACCGTCTCCAAGGATGATGAGGCTGTTCTCGCCAACCTGGAGAAGGAACTGCGCTCGGTCGTCTATGGCCAGGATACCGCGATCGAAGCCCTCTCGACGGCGATCAAGCTTGCCCGTGCGGGGCTGCGCGAGCCCAACAAGCCGATCGGCTCCTACGTCTTCTCCGGCCCTACCGGCGTCGGCAAGACGGAAGTCGCCAAGCAGCTTGCGACCTCGCTCGGTGTCGAGCTGCTGCGCTTCGACATGTCGGAATACATGGAGCGGCACACGGTCTCGCGCCTGCTCGGTGCACCTCCCGGCTATGTCGGCTTCGACCAGGGCGGTCTCCTGACCGACAGCGTCGATCAGCATCCGCATTCGGTGGTGCTGCTCGACGAGATCGAGAAGGCGCATCCGGACATCTACAACATCCTGTTGCAGGTGATGGACCACGGCTCGCTGACGGATCACAACGGCAAGAAGATCGACTTCCGCAACGTCATCCTGATCATGACCACCAATGCGGGCGCATCGGAAATGGCCAAGGCCGCCATCGGCTTCGGCTCCTCCAAGCGCACCGGCGAAGACGAGGAGGCGCTGAACCGCCTGTTCACGCCGGAGTTCCGCAATCGTCTCGATGCGACCATCCCGTTCGCACCGCTGCCGACGGCCGTCATTCATCAGGTGGTGCAGAAGTTCGTCATGCAGCTGGAAACCCAGCTCTCCGAGCGCAACGTCACCTTCGACCTGCACGAGGATGCGATCGCCTGGCTGGCCGAGAAGGGCTATGACGAACGCATGGGCGCACGGCCCCTGTCGCGCGTCATCCAGGAGCACATCAAGAAGCCGCTCGCCAACGAGATCCTGTTCGGCAAGCTGCGCAAGGGTGGCGTCGTCCGCGTCACCGTCGGCAAGAAGGATGACGGCAAGGATGGGCTGATGCTCGAATGCCTGTCGGAAACCGCGCCGGTGAAGCCGAAGCCGGAAGCCGAGGTCGAGGCTGCCGAAGAGGACAAGCCGGCAACCAAGGCAAAGGCGAAGGTCGCCAAACCGAAGGCGAAGCCCGCCGGCGGCAAGGACAAGGTCGCCAAGGCCAAGGCCGACGATGAAGACGTGCTGACCGAGGAGCCGGTCAAGCCGCGCAAGGGGCAGACCGTTCCGCGGGTGCCGAAGAAGAAGTAAGGCTTTCAGCCCAGATGACGTCGTGCCGGGGATCTTCCCCGGCATCTTTTTGTTCAGCCGTCCGATCGAGGCGGCAAATCCCGGACTGAACAATGCCTGCTGCCGCACCAGACGCGCGTTCCAGCCTCTCCTGGGTTCTTTCGGGCATGCGCGGCGTCTTCACCCTGCCGGCACTGATCCTCATGACATCCTTTGTCGGCTTCAGTGCCTTCGCACTCGAATCCGGCATCACCCGCGACCAGGCGGTGTTCATGACGCTCGCCGTGTGGGCGCTGCCGGCAAAGATGATCCTGATCGGCACGATGGCCGGCGGCGCGCCGCTTGCCGCATCGTTTCTGGCCGTCACCCTGTCGTCGATCCGCATGATGCCGATGGTCGCCTCGATCATGCCGGACATGAAGAACGACCGGAGCCCGACCTGGCTGTTGATCTTCCTGTCGCACTTCGTTGCCATCACCTCCTGGGTGTTTGCCATACAGCATCTGAACGACGTGCCGCGCGACAAGCGGACGGCCTATTTCGGCGGCTTCGCCATCACCCTGACGCTGGTGAATGCGCTGATCGTCGCCGTTTGCTACGGCATCGTCGCGCAGTTTCCGCCGCTGGTGGCGGGCGCCCTGTTCATGCTGACGCCGGTGTATTTCTTCGCCTCGATCTGGGCCTCGGCCCGACATACCGTGGTCAAGCTGGCTTTCGTCGTGGGCGTGGTGATGGGTCCGGCGATGGCGCTGATCGAGCCGGAATTCGACATCCTCTATGCCGGCGTCGGCGGAGGGACGGCAGCCTATTTGATCGACCGGTTCTTTCTGCGCGCACGTCGGAATGCCAAGCCCGCACCGGCATCCGCCGTGGAGGACGCGCTGTGAGCGACGCCTGGTGGTGGACCTACCTCGTCATCGTCGTCGCCGGCTGGCTGGCGACCGATCTCTGGCGCTGGCTGGGGGTGATCGTCGGCAACCGGCTGGATGAGGATTCCGAGGCGTTGCACTGGGTGAGGGCGGTTGCAACCGCCCTGGTCATGGCGGTGACGGCAAAGCTCGTCGTCTTCCCGACCGGCACGCTTGCCGGCTCGCCCCTCTGGCTGCGGCTGGCGGCGCTGGGGATCGGTTTCCTGGCATTTCTGCTGACCGGCCAGAAGGTCGCGGTTGCCGTCGCGACCTCGATGCTGCTGCTTGTCGGCGGCCTTTACGTGCTCGGCTTCTGACCCCGGACGCTCCGGCTGGTCAAAGCTGCCCGGACGCCATCAGGAGGCGAGGGCGGCCCGCAGCTTTTCGGCATGGGCGGCAAGGACGCCCTGATCCTCCATCGTGCCGGAATGCGGCTTCAGCGGCTCGCCTTCGCGCCGCGGGATCACGTGGAAATGCAGGTGGAAGACGGTCTGTCCGGCGGCCGGTTCGTTGAACTGGGCGACCACAACGCCATCAGCCTCGAAGGCCTGCTTGGCAGCCACTGCCAGCTTCTGCACCACCGGAACCATGTTCAGGAGAACGGCGGGATCGGCATCCAGCAGGTTGCGCGACCCGGTCTTCGGGATCACCAGCAGATGGCCCGGCGCCTGCGGCATGACATCCATGAAGGCCAGCGTATGCTCATCTTCGTAAACCTTGTGGGAGGGGATCTCGCCCTTCAGGATTTTGACGAAGATGTTGTTCTCATCATAGGCTTGCGTCGTCATCGGTCGCTCTCCCGTTGAACCGTTAGTCGTCCTGTTGCCGCTCTCCCTTGCGGAAGGGGCTGTGCTCGGTCAAGTAGTCGCTCGCATGATCCACCTCGCGGCGCTCCCGTCGCAGATAGTCGGCGATCGCTTTTCGCAGACCCGGATGGGCGATGTAGTGGGCCGAATGGGTGGTGACGGGAAGATAGCCGCGGGCAAGCTTGTGCTCCCCTTGGGCGCCCGCCTCGACGCGCTTCAGACCCTTGGCCAGGGCAAAATCGATCGCCTGATGGTAGCAGACCTCGAAATGCAGGAAGGGATGATCCTCGATGCAGCCCCAGTGCCGGCCGAACAGGGCTTCCTCGCCGATGAAGTTGATGGCGCCGGCAATGTAGCGCCCGTCGCGCTTGGCCATCACCAGCAGGATGTCGTCGGCCATCCGCTCGCCGATCAGCGAATAGAACTGCCGGGTTAGGTAAGGTCGGCCCCACTTGCGACTGCCGGTATCCATATAGAAGGTGAAGAACTGGTCCCAGATGTCTTCGGTCAGGTCGCTGCCGGTCAGCCAGTCGATGGTGATGCCGTTTTCCAGCGCCGCGCGGCGCTCCTTGCGCAGGTTCTTGCGTTTCGACGACGACAGCTGCGCCAGGAACGCCTCGTGGTTCTCGTAGCCTTCGTTGATGAAGTGGAACTGCTGGTCGGTGCGGTGCAGGAAGTCGGCCGCCTCAAAGGCCGGCAGTTCTTCCTCGCGCAGGAACGTCACATGTGCCGACGAGATGCCGAGCTGCCGGGTGACTTCCGCAAGACCGGCAGCGAGCGTCATCCGCAGGCCCTCCGACCGCGGACCGTCGAGCGTCAGAAGCCGCGGGCCGCTTGCCGGTGTAAAGGGGATGGCGCATTGCAGCTTCGGATAATAGCTGCCGCCGGCTCGTTCGAAGGCGTCGGCCCAGCCGTGGTCGAAGACGTATTCGCCCTGGCTGTGGTTCTTCAGGTAACCGGGAACGGCACCGAGAAGGGACCCGTCCTGGTCCTGCAGCAGGAGATGATGTCCGAGCCATCCGGTCGTTTCCGTTGCCGAACCCGATTCCTCGATCGACGACAGGAAGGCATGCGACAGGAAGGGATTGTAAGCAACCTCTCCTCCGCGCCGCGTCCCCGACAGCTGCGACCACACATCTGGATCGATTGCCGAGAAGCTTCTTTCGACGCGGAGGATGAGATTGTCTGTCATGCGGCGGGAGCTGGGCTTTCTCTCGGGTCGAAACCCTCGAAGGTCATCTGGTCTGCATGATTATAGGTATGGGTGCGGGCGTTTTCATCCCTCACCGTCCAGGTAATCATCGGCACGCCGCGCGACCGCTGGCCCTCGCTGAAGCTGTTGGGCAGATCGCTCCACTTGTAGGAGATGAAGTCGAGGCCGAGCTGCATGGCCTCGTCGTGCTCGAAGAACTTCTCGGGTGTTGCTCCCTCTGCCGTCAGGCCGACGGGATAGGGGCTCTCGGCAGCCTTCAGCGAGCGCAGCAGGTGGAAGTCGAAGCTCATCAGCGCCACCTTGCCCTGGTAACCCTCCAGCACGTCCAGCACGCTCTCGACAAAGCCGTCGTCCTGCTCGGCATCGATGCCCTTGAGCTCGATCACCAGCGGCACGCGACCCTTGACCAGCGCCAGCATCTGCTTCAGCGTCGGAATGCGCTCCGCGGTGCCGCCGACCGACAAGGCCCCGAGTTCGTTCGCCATGCGCTCGCGCACATCGCCGACGATGCCGCAGAGCCGCTGCAGGTCGTGATCATGGAAGACCATCGGTATGCTGTCGGCCGACAGTTGTACGTCGCATTCGATCGCGAAGCCGGCATCCACCGCCCGAGAAAACGCCGAAAGCGTGTTTTCCCAGACCGCGTGGTTCAGGTCGTGATAGCCGCGGTGAGCGACGGGCAGGTCGCGGATCCAGTCGGCCTTGCTGCTCACGCTTCGACCTCCAGGACGGCGTCGACCTCGACCGCGGCGTTGAACGGCAGGGCGGCCATGCCGACGGCGGCGCGCGCATGCTTGCCGGGCTCGCCGAGCACGTTGGCCACCAGGTTGGAGGCACCATTCATCACCAGGTGCTGCTCGACGAAGCCGGGTGCGGAAGCAATGAAGCCGTTGAGCTTGAGCACACGGCGGATCTTGCCGAGATCGCCGCCGAGCGCCGCTTTTGCCTGCGCCAGGATGTTGATTGCGCAGAGTTCCGCAGCCCGCTGGGCGGTTGCCACGTCGACGTCGGATCCGACGAGGCCGGTGACGGCGACCTTACCGCCTTCCATCGGCAACTGTCCGGAAATGTAGAGCGTGTTGCCGCTCAGCGTGTAGGGCAGGTAGTTCGCTGCCGGGGCCGCCGCGACCGGCAATTCAATCCCCAGTTCCTTCAGGCGGTCTTCGATCGCTTGCGACATTTCATCCTCCGGCTTGCATTGTAAAAAAGACTCGTTTCCGTCAGAGATGACGTTAAGCCTTACTCGACGGCGTTCATATAACATCGTGCTTCGAGTTCCATAGGAGATTGTGGATGTTGCGAACGAGCTTCGGAGCCGTCCTGCTTGCCGGTACCTTCCTGGCGTTTCAAGGCCCTGCCTCGGCCGGTGTCGAGGCGGCGCGTGCCCTCATTCCGCACAGGGCCGTCTACGAACTGAAGCTGAAGGACGTGTCCGACCGCTCAGGGATCGAAGGCATGTTCGGCCGGATGGTCTACGAGTTTACTGGCTCGCCCTGCGCCGGCTTTACCACAAGCTTCCGCTTCGTCACCAAGATCGATACCGGCGAAGAGATGCGGGTGACCGACCAGCAGACGACGACCTTCGAAAATCCCGGCGCCCGGCAGTTCCGCTTCGACACGAAATCCTTCACCGACGAGAAGCTCGACAAGCAGGTGGCCGGCGAGGCGAGCAACGCCGAGAACGGCATCAAGGTTGATCTGGCCAAACCCGACCATCGGCAGGTAGACCTGACGCCGGCGCAGTTCCCCACCGAGCACATGCTGCAGGTGATCGACAACGCCCGGGCCGGAAAGCGGTTCTTCGAGGCGCGGATCTTCGACGGATCGGAGAACGGTGACCAGAGCCTGCTGGCGAGCACGGTAATCGGTGCGCCGCAGACGCCGAGGCAGGACGATCCGGACGCCAAGAGCGCCGGCGACTTTGCCGGCAAGCAGTACTGGCCGGTCACCATCGCCTACTACAATGAGGAGGCGAAGGCGGATGCGGTGCCCGTCTACCGCATGTCGTTCAAACTCTACGACAACGGCATTACCCGCGACCTGACGATGGACTACGGTGACTTCGTGCTGTCGGGCACGCTCGCCAAGCTGGAAGTCCTCGAAAAGGCGCCGGAGACCTGCCGCTGAGACTGGCCGGATCGGCCACGCCAGCGGCTGCCGAACCCGAACCCGGCGCATCGTTGGCGGCTATTTTGCCCGAAACGCTTGCATTTGTGCCGCAAGACGGTTATGCGCAGCATCATTCCACACGCGAGGCTTGGGATTGATCGGGAGAAATCCGGTCCGTTCCGCCGGTGGTCGCTTTCGAAGCGGCTGTTCGCCTCGCGGGGGTTAAACCGGAAACTAGGAGAAAAAGGCATGGCATTGCCTGATTTCAGCATGCGTCAGCTTCTTGAAGCTGGCGTTCACTTCGGCCACCAGACTCACCGCTGGAACCCGAAGATGAAGCCGTACATCTTCGGCGATCGTAACAACATTCACATCATCGATCTGGCTCAGTCCGTACCGATGCTGTCGCGCGCCCTTCAGGTGATTTCCGACACGGTAGCCCGTGGCGGTCGCGTCCTGTTCGTCGGCACCAAGCGTCAGGCCTCCGAGCTGATCGCCGATTCGGCGAAGCGTTCGGCCCAGTACTACGTCAACTCCCGCTGGCTCGGCGGCATGATGACCAACTGGAAGACCATCTCGAACTCGATCCAGCGCCTGCGCAAGCTCGACGAGATCCTGGCTTCGGAAGCTTCGGGCTTCACCAAGAAGGAGCGTCTGAACCTTGAGCGCGAACGCGAGAAGCTGGACAAGGCTCTCGGCGGTATCCGCGACATGGGCGGCACTCCGGACCTGATGTTCATCATCGACACGAACAAGGAAAAGATCGCCATCGATGAAGCCAAGCGCCTGGGCATCCCGGTCGTCGCCATCATCGACTCGAACTGCGATCCGGACCTGATCGACTACCCGATCCCCGGCAACGACGACGCTTCGCGCGCCATCGCTCTCTATTGCGACCTGGTTGCCCGTGCAGCCATCGACGGCATCGCCCGTCAGCAGGGCGCGTCCGGTCGTGACCTCGGCGCTGCCGCCGAAGCTCCGGTCGAGCCGGCTCTGGCCGACGAAGCCGGCGCCGAAGCTCAGGCTTAAGGCTCCGCAAGGCGGGCGGTTCGCCGCCCGCATCGAAGACGGATGGGGGAGGTCGCCTGTGTTGGCGATCTCCGCATCCAAGGCGTCCGGCGCCGGCGGAACCCATGTTCTGCCCAAGTGGCGAGAGCCGCGCCGATGGCCATTCATTACGCTGTCATACATCTGGGTACATTCGTGCCCCAAACGGGCGCCGGCCCTCGTACTCCGGCAGGCGCACCCCTGATTGGACAAGAGGCAAACATGAGCGAAATCACAGCCGCAATGGTGAAGGAACTGCGCGAAAAGACCGGCGCAGGCATGATGGACTGCAAGAAGGCGCTCGCCGAAACGAATGGCGACATGGAAGCTGCGGTCGACTGGCTGCGCGCCAAGGGCATCGCCAAGGCTGACAAGAAGTCGGGCCGCACCGCCGCTGAAGGCCTGATCGGCATCGCTTCGGCCGGCACCAGCGCCGTTGCTGTCGAGCTGAACTCGGAAACCGACTTCGTCGCCCGCAACGATGCCTTCCAGGCTCTCGTCCGCGGCATCGCTTCGGTCGCGCTTTCGACCGACGGTTCCGTCGAAGCCACCAGCGCCGCCACCTACCCGGCAACGGGCAAGACGGTTGCCGACACCATCAAGGATGCGATCGCCACCATCGGCGAGAACATGACCCTGCGTCGCGCCGCCAAGCTTTCGGTTGAAGAAGGCGTTGTCGCCACCTACATCCACAATGCTGCAGCCGACGGTCTCGGCAAGCTCGGCGTTCTCGTCGCGCTGAAGTCGACCGGCAACAAGGATGCGCTGACCGCCATCGGCCGTCAGGTCGCCATGCACGTCGCAGCGACCAACCCGCTGGCCGTCCGTCCTGAAGAAGTCGACGCTTCGGTCGCCGAGCGCGAACGCAACGTCTTCATCGAACAGGCGCGCGAATCCGGCAAGCCGGAAGCCATCATCGAGAAGATGGTCGAAGGCCGCATGCGCAAGTTCTACGAGGAAGTGGCACTTCTGTCGCAGGCCTTCGTCATCAACCCGGACCTGACCGTCGCTGCTGCCATCAAGGAAGCTGAGAAGGACGTCGGCGCGCCGATCGAAGTGACCGGCATGGTTCGCCTGCTGCTCGGCGAAGGCGTCGAGAAGGAAGAAAGCGATTTCGCCGCCGAAGTGGCAGCAGTCGCCAAGCACTGATCGCGATCAGTCAAAACCTGTGAATGCCGGGGGCATCGCGTGACAATGCGATGCCCTTCGTGTATCCGGCACTCGGTGCGATCCTCGAAGGAGTTTCCATGTCCCCCACACACCCTCTCTACAAACGCGTGCTGCTCAAGGTCTCCGGCGAGGCCCTGATGGGGAGCCAGGGCTTTGGCATCGACGTCGCCGTTGCCGACCGGATTGCTGCCGATATCGCCGAAGCGGTGCAGATGGGCGTCGAGGTCGGGCTTGTCGTCGGTGGTGGCAACATCTTCCGCGGCGTGGCCGTTGCCTCCAAGGGTGGCGACCGGGTGACCGGCGATCACATGGGCATGCTGGCAACGGTGATCAACGCGCTGGCGCTGGCGACCTCGCTGCGCAAGCTGGACATCGAGACGGTCGTGCTTTCGGCCATCGCAATGCCGGAAATCTGTGAGAGCTTCTCCCAGCGCCGCACGCTGCACCACATGGCGCAGGGCCGCGTGGTGATCTTCGCCGGCGGTACCGGGAACCCGTTCTTCACCACCGACTCGGCCGCTGCACTGCGCGCCGCCGAAATCGGCGCAGAGGCGATCTTCAAGGGAACGCAGGTCGACGGCATCTACTCGGCCGACCCGAAGAAGGATCCGACTGCGACGCGCTTCGAAACGCTGACCCATGGCGAAGTGCTCGGCAAGGGCCTTGCCGTGATGGACGTTGCGGCGGTTGCCGTGGCGCGCGAGAATTCCATTCCGATTATCGTCTTCTCGATCCACGAGAAGGGCGGTTTCGGCCAGATCTTGACCGGCGGTGGTCGCAAGACCATCGTCAACGACAACTGATGACGGGCGCCGGTCGTTTGACTGGCGCAGCCTTTGCAGAACGGAGCGGAAGATGAGTGGACCCGTTGACCTTAACGACATCAAGCGGCGCATGGACGGCGCGATCTCGGCCTTCAAGAGCGACATAGCTTCGCTGCGCACCGGCCGCGCCTCTGCCAACATTCTCGATCCGGTGGTGGTCGAGGCCTACGGATCGCGCGTGCCGCTGAACCAGGTCGCAAACATCACGGTTCCCGAGCCGCGCATGCTCGGCGTGTCCATCTGGGACAAGTCGATGGTCAACGCGGTCGATCGTGCCATCCGCGAATCGAACCTCGGCCTCAACCCGATCGTCGACGGCCAGAACCTGCGCATCCCGCTGCCCGAGCTCAACGAAGAGCGCCGCAAGTCGCTCGTCAAGGTCGCGCACGACTACGCCGAAAAGAGCAAGGTCGCCATCCGCCACGTTCGCCGTGACGGCATGGAAGCCCTGAAGAAGGCTGAAAAGGACGGCGATCTCGGCCAGGACGACAGCCGCGCGCAGTCGGAAAGAGTGCAGAAGATGACCGACGACACAATTTCCGAGATCGACCGCTTGCTTGCGGAAAAGGAAAAGGAAATCATGCAGGTCTAGGGCCGGCCCCGCCTGACATCGTGTTTGAAAAGCCGGCGAAACGAGTGGACAGTCCATGATCAGCGGTGAAATGCCACCTGTGCCGAAGCATGTTGCGATCATCATGGATGGCAACGGACGCTGGGCAAGCGAGCGCGGCCTGCCGCGCTCCGTCGGCCACAGCAAGGGCGTCGAAGCCGTTCGCCGGACGGTCAAGGCCGCTGGCGACGCCGGCGTCGACTTCCTGACGCTGTTCGCGTTTTCGTCGGAAAACTGGTCGCGGCCGCAGAGCGAGGTATCCGACCTGATGGGCCTACTGCGCCGCTTCGTGCGTCGGGATCTGGCCGAGCTGCACAAGTCGAACGTCCGCATCAAGATCATCGGCGACCGCACAGACCTGCGCGGCGATATTCTTCCGCTGCTGCTGGAGGCGGAGGAAACGACCCGCAACAATACCGGACTGACGCTGGTCATCGCCTTCAACTACGGTTCGCGCGACGAAATCGCCCGGGCGACAATCCGCCTGGCGCGCGAGGTCGAGGCCGGCCGCCTGAAGGCCGATGCGATCACGCCCGACCTGATCGGCGCCCATCTCGATACGGCCGGCATCCCCGACCCGGACCTCATCATCCGCACCAGCGGCGAGGAACGCCTGTCGAACTTCCTCCTGTGGCAGGCCGCCTATACCGAATTCGTCTTCCTGCCGCAGTACTGGCCCGACTTCGGCGCCGAGGCCTTCAACGAGGCGCTGCGGATTTTCGCCTCGCGTGACCGGCGGTTCGGTGGGCTCTCCGCCAAGACTGCGGCGGTGGCCGGCTGATGTCCTCAGAGCTGCGAAAACGGATCCTCTCCGCCATCGTCCTGGCGATCGTGGCTCTTGCGGCCACCTGGGCCGGCGGCTTCCCGTTCCGCCTGCTGTCGGCGCTCATCGCCGTGCTCGTCTACTATGAGTGGTCGCGCATGACGCGGCTTGCCGACGTCGACTTCCGCGGCAATGCTCTCGGTTGGCTCGCCATTGTCGCCATCGCCCTCAACCTGGCATTCGGCGACGAAGGCCTAGGGGTTCCGCTGGTCGGCGGCTTCACCCTTACCGCACTCGTCTGGCTCGCCGTTCGGCGCAGCACCGGCTGGCTCCCGGGCGGCATCCTCTATTCCGGTCTCAGCGGCGTTTCGCTTGCGGCGATCAGGGCCGCAGACCAGCCGGGCCTGCTGGCGATGCTGTTCGTCTTCGCGGTTGTCTGGGCGACCGATATCCTTGCCTATTTTGTCGGACGCGCGCTGCGCGGCCCGAAGCTTGCCCCGCGGATCTCCCCCGGCAAGACCTGGTCCGGCGCGATCGGTGGAACCGTGTCGGGCATTGTCGCCGGAAGCGCCGTATCCTTTGCCTTCTTCCCGTCGCTGTCGCTGCGCACTGTCATCATCGCATTCCTGCTGTCGGTGTCCAGCCAGATCGGCGACCTTTTCGAGAGCTTCATCAAGCGCCGTTTCGGCGTCAAGGATTCGAGCCACCTCATCCCCGGACACGGTGGCGTGATGGACCGCGTCGACGGCCTCGTTTTCGCCGGGTTCACGGCTTTCCTACTTGCAATCATGCATGCGGCATGGTCGGAAGAAGCCGGAACTTCAGTGGCCGCCTTCCTTTTCGGGTTGTGAACGGCCACCCTTCTCGGAGCATTGGACTGAAATGGCGGTACTCGCTTTCTTGACGGGCTACATCATTCCTTTCGTGCTCGTGCTGTCGCTCCTCGTTTTCGTCCACGAAATGGGCCATTACCTGGTCGGTCGCTGGAGCGGCGTGCGGGTCACCGCGTTTTCGGTGGGGTTCGGGCCTGAAATCGTCGGTTTCACCGATCGCCACGGCACACGCTGGAAGCTGTCGGCCATTCCGCTTGGCGGCTATGTGCGATTCTTCGGTGACGAAGACGCGTCGAGCAAGCCGGATGCCGAAGGGCTTTCGCACCTGACAGAGGCCGAACGGGCGCAGACGCTTGCCGGTGCCAAGCTGTGGAAGCGCGCAGCCACCGTCGCTGCCGGTCCGATCGCCAACTTCATCCTCGCCATCGTCATCTTCGCGGTACTGTTTAGCGTCTATGGTAAGATGGTGGCCGACCCGGTCGTCGCAGAAGTGCGGGCTGACAGTGCGGCGGCCGAGGCCGGCGTTCTGCCGGGCGATCGCCTGGTGGCGCTGGACGGCGCGGCGGTCCGCACCTTCGACGATGTCCGCCGCTACGTCAGCATCCGTCCGGAAACCGCGATCACCGTGACCGTCGAGCGCGACGGCCAGAAGCTCGACCTACCGATGGTGCCAAAGCGCACCGAGATCACCGACCAGTTCGGCAACAAGGTCGAGCTCGGCCTGATCGGCGTCGTCACCAACGAAGAGCGCGGTCATTTCCGTCTCGTCACCTATTCGCCGCTGCAGGCAGTGGGCGAGGGCGTCAAGGAAACCGGCCACATCATCACCGGCACGTTCCGCTATATCGGCAATCTCGTCACCGGCCGCATGAAGCCGGACCAGCTCGGCGGACCGGTGCGTGTTGCTCAGGCATCCGGCCAGATGGCGAGCCTCGGCTTTGCCGCCGTGATCCAGCTTGCAGCCGTCCTGTCGGTCTCCATCGGCCTGTTGAACCTGATGCCGGTGCCCGTCCTCGACGGTGGGCACCTCGTCTTCTACGCCATCGAGGCGGTCCGGGGAAAACCCTTGGGTGCCGGTGCTCAGGAGATTGCTTTCCGGGTCGGACTGGCTATGGTCCTCAGCCTGATGGTCTTCGCGACGTGGAACGACATCAGTAACCTGATCGGCTGATATGGAATGGAAACCAACTATTTACCTTGTTTTGAAGTCGTCGTGGCCATTGGGTCACGGTTTCAAAGGAAGTAAATAGAAATTAACGGCCTACCTTGCTTGTAGGGCAAAAGCAGGTAAAACGACACACGTGGCCGGAGTCGGGTGCCACCCGCCGAGGGACAACGGGAAAAGGTAAGAATTGAAATGAAAGCTGGTTCAAAGTTTTTGAACGCAGTGTCGGCGTTTGCGCTGTCTGCTGGGGTTGTCGCGTCGGGCGCAGGTGTTGTCGTACTTGGTTCGCCATTGTCCGCCGAAGCTGCAGTCATCCAGCGCGTCGATGTGCGGGGCGCTCAGCGGGCAGGCGAGGAAGCCGTTCGCTCCAACCTGACCATTCGCCCGGGTACCAGTTTCTCGAACTCCGACATCGATGAATCGGTCAAGCGGCTCTACGCGACCGGCTACTTCACCGATGTGAAGATCTCCGTTTCCGGCAGCACGTTGGTTGTCAACGTCAATGAAAACCTGCTGGTGAACCAGGTCGTGTTCAACGGCAACCGCAAGATCAAGGACGACAAGCTCACGACCGTCGTCCAGACTCAGCCGCTCGGCCCCTACAGCGATGCCCTCATCAGCGCCGACATCCAGCGCCTCAAGGAAGCCTACGCCCAGATCGGCCGCAACGACGTGGAGATCACCACGCAGACCGCACCGGTCGGCCAGGGTCGCGTCAACGTTGCGTTCGTCGTCAACGAGGGCGACCGCACCAAGATTTCCGACATCAACTTCGTCGGCAACCAGGCCTACAGCAACAGCCGTCTGCGCGACGTGCTGGTGACCAAGGAATCCGGTCCGCTGTCGTTCCTGACCCGCAAGGACGTCTACACGCAGGACAAGCAGCGCGCCGACGAGGAAGCGCTTCGCCAGTTCTACTACAACCACGGCTATCCGGACTTCCGCATCGTGTCGTCCGACGCCGCGCTGGACGAGTCGAAGAACGAATACACGATCACCTTCACTGTCGACGAAGGCCCGCGCTACCGGTTCGGCGACGTCAATGTCGAATCGACGGTTCCCGGCATCAACGGTCAGGATCTGACGGGTCTGGTGCAGACGACGTCGGGCGACGTCTACAACGCCCGCGACGTGCAGAAGTCGATGGAAGCGATCTCCAAGAAGGTGGCCGAAGCCGGCTATCCCTTCGCCCGGGTTACCCCGCGCGGCGACCGCAACTTCCAGAACAGCACGGTTGGCGTTTCCTACCTGATCGACCAGGGCGAGCGCGCCTATGTCGAGCGGATCGACATCCGCGGCAACACCCGCACCCGTGACTACGTCATTCGCCGCGAGTTCGATCTCAGCGAAGGCGATGCCTTCAACCAGCAGATGGTCACCCGCGCCAAGCGCCGCCTGGAAGCGCTCGGCTACTTCAGCAAGGTCAATGTCGGCACGCAGCCTGGCTCATCGCCGGATCGCGTCGTCATCGTCGTCGATGTTGAAGACCAGTCGACGGGCTCCTTCGGTGTCGGCATCGGCTACGCCGGCGACGACGGCGTCGTGCTCGAAGCGTCGGTCGAAGAAAAGAACTTCCTCGGTCGCGGCCAGTACATCCGCGTCGCCGCAGGTGGCGGTCAGGACGATGCCCGGACCTACTCGCTCAACTTCACCGAGCCGTACTTCCTGGGCTACCGCCTGGCAGCCGGCTTCGACGTGTTCAAGAGCCAGACGTCGAACAACGACTACTACACCTACAACGAACAGGGCTTCACCCTGCGCGTCACGGCGCCGATCACCGAAGAGCTGGCGACGACGTTCCGCTACACCTACAAGCAGATCGAGTACGAAGGTGACGGCAACTGGACGACCAACCTGTCGCAGCCGTATCAGGAACTGGTGAACGGCGGCAAATACGAGCAGTCGATCATCGGCCAGACGCTGACCTACAACACGGTCGACAGCATGACCCTGCCGCGCGAGGGCATCTATGCCACCGCAACGCATGAATTTGCAGGCGTCGGCGGCGATTCCGAGTACTACAAGATCTACGGCCGCGCCCGCTACTTCCACCTGCTGTCGGACGAACTCGACATCATCGGTCAGTTGGCCGTTGGTGCGGGTCATGTGGTGAAGACCGGCGATGACCTGAACGTCTTCGACCAGTTCACCCTGGGCGGCCGTCAGGTTCGTGGCTTCGAAAGCGACGGTATCGGTCCGCGCATGCCGAACGGCGATACGATCGGCGGCACGACCTACTTCACGGCCTCCGCTGAAGTCAGCGTTCCGATGCCGGCCGTTCCGGAAGACTTCGGTCTGCGTGCAGCCGTATTCGCCGATGCCGGTACGCTCTATGGCAACGAAGTGGCCAATGCCACCGGCGTGCTGGGTACCAACAGTTCGTGGCGTGCATCCGTCGGCGCCGGCATCACCTGGGCTTCGCCCTTCGGTGCTCTGCGGTTCGACTATGCAATGCCGGTCGCCAAGGAAGACTTCGACCAGGAGCAGCGCTTCCGGTTCAGCATGGCGAACCAGTTCTGACATCTGCCGCCCAGAACTGCGGACCGAAACTGTTCTGGAGCTTTGGCTGATGGACAACAACGACTTCTTCCCACCGCACGCCGGTGTGGGGCTGCGTGAACTCGCAGCCCTGATCGGTGCGGAACTCGCCGACGAGGCGCATGCGGACCGGATCATCCGGTCCGTTTCGCCGGTTGCGCGGGCAGGCGAGGGCGACCTCTGCTACATCCTCTCGCGCAAGCACAAGGATGAACTCGAGACCTGCAAGGCCTCGGCCATCCTCGTGGATGCCGCCCTGCGGCCGATGATCCCCGATCATATTCCCGTCCTGCTGACCTCGAAGCCGAGCACGGCGTTCGCGATGGCCGGCGCTTTCCTGTATCCGAAGGCGGCCCGCATTCCGCCGATCGTATCGGACGGCGGCATCTCACCCGCCGCCTATATCGATCCGTCCGCACGCCTGGAGCCGGACGTCACGGTAGAGCCGATGGCTGTCATCGGCGCCGGCGCTGAAATCGGCTCCGGCTCGTATATCGGTGCAGGTTCGGTGATCGGCGCGGGCGTTCGGATCGGCCGCGACTGCTCGGTTGCCGCCGGCGCCTCGATCGTCGCCGCCCTGATCGGCAACAATGTCATCATTCACAACGGTGTGCGGATCGGCCAGGACGGCTTCGGCTTCGCGCCGGGACCGCGCGGCATGCTGAAGATCGTCCAGATCGGCCGCGTGATCATCCAGGACAACGTCGAGATCGGCGCCAACAGCACCGTCGACCGCGGCGCGATGGACGATACGGTGATCGGCGAGGGGACGAAGATCGACAATCTTGTGCAGGTTGCCCACAACGTGCGCATTGGTCGGCATTGCGCGATCGCGAGCGGTGCTGGTATAGCGGGCTCCGCAACGATCGGCGACGGCGTCCAGATCGGTGGAGCGGTCGGCGTCAATGGTCACATCACCATTGGCGACGGTGTGCAGATTGCTGCGATGAGCGGCGTGATCGCATCCCTACCGCCTGGCGGACGGTACGGCGGCATCCCGGCCCGGCCGATGCCGGACTTCATGCGCGACGTTGCCGAGATGATGGCGCGCTCGGACGAGCGCGCGAAGAAAAGAGGAGAACGCAATGATTGATCAGGAGAAGACGGCGCTCGATTCCGTCGACATTCTGGAGATCATGAAGCTCTTGCCTCATCGGTATCCGTTTCTTCTGGTCGACAAGATCGTCGACATCAACGGCGACGAGAGTGCGGTCGGCATCAAGAACGTGACGGCCAACGAACCGCATTTCGTCGGACATTTTCCCGAGCGACCAATCATGCCCGGCGTTCTTTTGATCGAAGCCATGGCCCAGACGGCCGGGGCGATCTGTGCTCGCAAACAGGGCGAGGGCGGCAAGCTCGTCTATTTCATGACCATCGACAATGCCCGTTTCCGCCGGCCCGTGGTGCCGGGGGATCGCGTCGAGATCCATGTCGTCAAGCAGAAGCAGCGCGGCAATATCTGGAAGTTCCATTGCGATGCCAAGGTTGACGGATCGCTTGTTGCGGAAGCCGATATCGGCGCCATGATCCGCCCAAAGGATGACGAATGAGCAGTATCGCCTCCAGCGCCCGGATCCATCCGCTGGCCGTTGTTGAGGAAGGCGCGGTGATCGGCGAGAACGTCGTCGTCGGCCCTTTCAGCCATATCGGTGCCCGCGTCGTCCTGAAGGATGACGTGCAGGTCATCTCCAATGCAGTCGTCGACGGCCTGACCGAGATCGGGCGCGGCAGCAAGATCTTTCCGATGGCGGTGATCGGCGGCGTATCGCAGAGCCTGCACGAGGCCGGCGCGGAATCGCGGCTTGTCGTCGGTGAAAACTGCACGATGCGCGAAGGCGTGACGATGAACACCGGTACGGTCGGCGGCGGCGGGATCACCAGCGTCGGCGACAACTGCCTGTTTCTCGCCAATTCCCACGTGGCGCACGATTGCAGGCTCGGCAGCGGCATCATCCTGTCCAACAACGTGATGCTCGCCGGCCATGTTCATGTGGGCGATCGCGCCATCCTGAGCGGCGGCTGCGCCGTGCACCAGTTCAGCCGCATCGGCCGCCAGGCGTTCATCGGTGGCCTCTCTGCAGTCAACTACGACGTCATTCCCTACGGCATGCTGAACGGCAACCCGGGTGTGCTCGGCGGCCTGAACGTCGTCGGCATGAGCCGCGCCGGCATCGACCGGTCGGTGATCCATCAGGTCCGCCGCGCCTTCAAGCAGATCTTCGACGGCGAGGGTTCGGTCCGCACCCGCGCCGCAGAGGTTCGCGAGGAGTATCTGGATTGCCCGGAGGCTCTGGAAATCATCGATTTCATTGGCGCCGAAAGCGACCGTGCGATCTCCTCGCCGTATCGCGGCAAGGCCTGATCCGATGGGCGCCGCTCCGGCAGCGAACCCGGAGGGGCGCCTGGCTATCGTCGCCGGCAATGGCTTCCTGCCGCTCTATGTGGCGGAGGCGGCGCGCAGCGCCGGTGATGATCCCGTGGTCATCCTCCTGAAGAACGAGGCGGATCGGGATTTCTCCGGTTTCGATCATGTCGTTGCGGGCGTCGGCGATTTTGCCGGTATCGAGAAAATCATTCGCGAACGCGGCGTTCGCCGCATCGTCATGTCGGGCGGCGTCAAGCGCCGGCCGGAATGGCGCGACATCCATCCGACCTGGCGGGCGCTGTCGAAAATGCCGTCCGTGGTGCGCACGCTGCTGGCCGGCGGTGACGACACCGTCTTGCAGATGGTCATCAAGCTGTTCGAGGGCATGGGCTGCCGGGTCGTTGGCGTGCACGACATCGCCCCTGATCTTCTGGCGCAGACCGGCGTCCTGACGAAACAATTCCCCAATGCCGACGACCGCCGCGACATCGAGATCGCAGCGCATGCCGCGCGTCTTCTCGGCGGGCTGGACGTCGGCCAGGGCGCCGTCTGCGTCGGCGGCCGGATCGTCGCGCTCGAGGGCGCGGAGGGGACCGACCAGATGCTGGAGCGGGTGGCCGATCTTCGCCGCACAGGCCGGATTTCCGCCCGGCGCCGCGGCGTCCTCGTCAAGCTCTGCAAGCCGCAGCAGGACGTGCGGGCCGATCTGCCGACCGTCGGACCCTCCACGGTGCGCCTAGCGATCGCCGCCGGTCTCGCCGGCGTCGCGGTCGAGGCCGGGCGGGCACTGGTGATCGACCGGCCGGCGATGCTGGCACTGGCGGACGAGGCGCAATTGTTCGTCTGCGGCCTCGATGCAGGGCTGCCTCGGGAGGGGCTCGCATGAGCGCGCGTCCGCTGAAGATCGCGGTCGTTGCCGGCGAGGTCTCCGGTGATCTTCTGGGTGGTGATCTGGTCGCGCATCTGAAGCGCGCCCATGATGGCCCGGTTGAACTGATCGGCGTCGGCGGCGAGAGCTTGCAGGCGCAGGGTCTTCAGTCGCTTTTCGATTTCTCGGAATTGTCGATCATGGGCGTGACGCAGGTGCTGAAGCGCCTGCCGCTGCTGCTGCGGCGGATCCGCCAGACGGCAGACGCCATCATTGCCGCGCGTCCTGACATTCTGCTCATCATCGACAGCCCGGATTTCACCCATCGGGTCGCCAAACGTGTACGCGCCAAGCTGCCGGACCTGCCGGTCGTCGACTATGTCTGCCCGAGCGTCTGGGCCTGGAAGGAATACCGGGCGAAGGCGATGCTCGGCTATGTCGATCAGGTGCTGGCGCTGCTGCCCTTCGAGCCTGAGGCGATGCGCCGTCTCGGCGGCCCGAAGACCGATTTCGTCGGCCACCGCTTGACCGTCGATCCGGCTGTCGTGACGGTGAGGGCGCGCCGCGCGGCTCGGCCGCTGGCGGAAGGCGACAAGACCATTCTGTTGCTGCCCGGCTCGCGGTCGACCGAAATTCGCGCGCTGATGCCGGAGCTGAAGGCGACGGTAGATCTGCTGTCCGAGCGAAATCCCGGCATGCGGTTTCTGCTGCCGACGGTTCCGCGCCAGGCTGACCTGGTTCGCGACCTGCTGCGGGACTGGCCAGTGCAGCCGGAATTTTCGAGCGACGTTGCCGGCAAATGGCGCGCCTTTGCCGAAGCCGACGTAGCGATCGCCGCGTCCGGCACCGTGACGCTGGAACTCGCGCTCTGCGGCGTACCGGCAGTGTCCATCTACAAGGCGGACTGGCTGATCCGGCTGATGGCCAAACGCATCAAGGTGTGGTCCGGCGCGCTGCCGAACCTGATCGCCGACCAGCCGGTGGTGCCCGAACATATCAACGAGCTCGTGCGGGCAGGCTATCTCTGCCGCTGGGCCGAATGCCTGTCGAGCGAAACGCCGCAGCGCCGCGCGATGCTGGAAGGCTTCGACCTCGTCTGGCAGCGGCTGTCGACCTCCGTGCCGCCCGGCGAGGCCGGCGCCGGCCTGGTGCTGCAACTGCTTTCCGACAGGCAGCGTCTCTAGACCATTCCACTGACATTAGACGGATCCTGTGCAGCGATTCGCCAGCGCGATCCGCCGGCTGGGCGAGCTACGCGCGATTTGTGCGCTTGGCGCACTTACGAGGTGCGGCACAGAGGTCTCGAAACAGCAAAAAGCCCGGAGTATGGCTCCGGGCTTTTTTGTATTCCGCTGTCGAGCCGAGCGATCAGCGCTTGGCGACAGGCACGTAATCGCGCTGCGCGGCGCCGGTGTAGAGCTGGCGCGGACGACCGATGCGCTGCTGCGGATCCTCGATCATTTCCGCCCACTGGGCGATCCAGCCGACGGTACGAGCCAGCGCGAACAGCACGGTGAACATGGTGGTCGGGAAGCCCATCGCCTTCAGCGTGATGCCCGAATAGAAGTCGATGTTCGGATAGAGCTTCTTCTCGATGAAGTAGTCGTCCGTGAGGGCGATCTTCTCGAGCTCCATGGCAACCTGCAGCAGCGGGTCGTCATTGTGGCCGAGTTCCGCCAGAACCTCATGCGTCGTCTTCTGCATGATCTTGGCGCGCGGATCGTAGTTCTTGTAGACGCGGTGGCCAAAGCCCATCAGGCGGAACGGATCGTTCTTGTCCTTGGCGCGGGCGATGTATTCCGGGATCTTGTCGACCGTGCCGATTTCCATCAGCATGTTGAGCGCCGCTTCGTTGGCGCCGCCGTGTGCAGGACCCCAGAGGCAAGCGATGCCGGCCGCGATGCAGGCGAACGGGTTGGCACCCGACGAGCCGGCGAGGCGTACGGTCGAGGTCGAGGCGTTCTGCTCGTGATCGGCGTGCAGGATGAAGATGCGGTCCATGGCGCGCGCCAGAACCGGGTTTACCTTGTACTCTTCGCACGGCACGGCAAAGCACATGCGCAGGAAGTTCGACGCGTAGTCGAGATCATTCTGCGGATACACGAACGGCTGGCCGATATGGTACTTGTAGGCCATCGCCGCGATCGTCGGCATCTTGGCGATCATCCGCAGCGAGGCAACCATGCGCTGATGCGGATCGGTGATGTCGGTCGAGTCGTGGTAGAAGGCCGACAGAGCGCCGACCGTGCCGACCATGACGGCCATCGGGTGGGCGTCGCGGCGGAAGCCGGTGAAGAAACGGCTCATCTGCTCGTGCACCATCGTGTGATGGGTCACGCGGTGATCGAAATCCTTCTTCTGCGCAGCCGTCGGCAGTTCGCCGTACAGCAGCAGATAGCAGGTTTCCAGGAAGTCACCCTGCTCGGCCAACTGCTCGATCGGATATCCGCGATGCAGCAGGATACCTTCGTCGCCATCGATGAAGGTAATCTTGGATTCGCAGGAGGCCGTCGAGGTGAAACCGGGGTCGTAGGTGAAGGCGCCGGTCTGCTTGTAAAGCGACGCGATGTCGATCACGTCCGGGCCGATCGTCCCGCTTTTTACGGGAAGATCGACCTTCTTATCTCCCAATCCAAGATGTGCGCTTGTGTCCGTCATGCTGATCCTCCGATGGGCGGAATGGCGCAAAATGCGCCAGAAGAATGAAGCGTCTCAAAGTAGCTATATGATCTGATGCGCGCTGCCAAGCACTGGTGAAGGCTAATTGTGCGGCGCGAAAGAGGGGCGGGCAAGGGCACTTTCGGCGTCATCTGGAGCGTCTTGCGGGGGTTGCTGGACTTTAATCGATCCAAACGCCCGCCGTGGTCCGCGTGATGACAAAAGCGTCATTGACCACCCCTGATAATCGGGTGCAGGTTGTCGATCGGTTAAGAGGGCGGCGGTGAATTCAAGCAAATTCTCCGGGGGGCTCGATTGTCGCAGCATGACGCGCAGATCGCAGATGAGCGACACATGCCGGCGATGCCACGGGCGCCGCCGGACGCATCTCCTGTTCCGACGGTGCCTGAGAACCACTGGCCGGCCGCCAAGTTCCAGACCTCGGTGAATTCCCGGGCAAAGACCCACCTTCGGCTTGCCTCTGCGCGGCAGGCGGCGCTTCGCCTGGGAGCGCTCGGTGCCGAAGAAATCGCCCATGGGCGGCTGTTTCTCGCCGTTCCGCTGCTGCTGGGGCTCGGCATTCTCCTCTGGTTCGGACTGCCCCTGGAGCCGCCGGCATTTGTCGGCTGGCTCGCGGTCCCCTTGCTCCTCCTGGCGTCGGTCGCCGCTGCCCGCGGCCTGCAGGGGACGGCACTCGGTGTGGCGGCGCTCGCCTTCATCATCGCCGGAATGGGGCTTGCGGCGCTAGAGACGTGGCGGCAGACGACACAGGTACTCGACAGTGCGGTGACGACCAGGATCGAGGGCATCGTCGAGCGACGCGAGGCGGCCGGCGATGGAAGCTGGCGCTATGTGGTGCGGCTCACAGCCACCCGAGATCCGCAACTCGTTCGCCCGCCGGACCGGGTGGCGGTGCTCGCAAGGGGGCAGGAGGCGAGCATCGCGCCGGGGATGGTACTGACCGGTCGGGCACGGCTCTCGCCGCCGTCGGGTCCGGCACTGCCGGGGCTGACCGATTTCGGCTTTGCCGCTTTCTTCGACGGGATCGGCGCGGTTGGCTATTTTTACGGCAAGCCGCAGGCCGGCGGGCCGGCGGTGGACCTGAGTTTCCCCGAGCGGGCGCAGATGTCTCTCTACTCGCTGCGCGGCACGGTCGGCGACCGGATCCGCAGCTTCGTTCCCGGCGATGCCGGCGCCTTCGCCGCAGCGATCGTGACAGATGAACGCCGGGCGATCTCCAGCGAGGCGGTGACCGCGCTCAGGATGGCCGGCCTTGCCCATATCGTTGCCATCTCCGGCCTCAACATGGCGCTTGCCGCCGGCATCTGCTTCGTCGGCCTGCGTATCCTCCTCAGCCTCTCGCCGCCGCTGGCGCAGGCTCTGCCGACGAAGAAGATTGCCGCCGGTGGCGCGCTGCTGCTGGTCACGCTCTACTACGTCATCTCCGGCTTCGGCGTTTCCGCCGAGCGCGCCTATCTGATGATGGCGATCATGCTGACTGCCGTGTTCTTCGACCGCCCGTCGATCAGCCTCCACAACATCGCCCTGGCGGCTCTGGTGATCATGATCCTGTCGCCTTCGGCCGTCCTCGGCCCGAGCTTCCAGATGTCGTTTGCCGCAACCGCGGCGCTCGTCGCCGGCTATGCCGGCTGGACGGCGCGGCGGGCACGGCACGACCATGACACGCGGCCGCCGGCCGCCGGGGCTGCCGCCCGCAGTCTGTCGAGCCTCTGGACGATGGTCAGCGGAACCTTCATCACCTCATTGATCGGCGGCCTGTCGACGGCGATCTTTTCAGTCAGCCACTTTCACCAGCTGACCGGATACGGCCTCGTCGCCAACCTGGCGGCCATGCCGGTCGTCTCGCTGGTCGTCATGCCGGCCGGCCTGCTTGGCATGCTGGCGATGCCGCTCGGTCTCGACAAACCGTTCTTCGCCGTCATGGGCCTGGGCTCGGGCATGGTCATCGCCATTGCCACCGAAGTCGCCTCCTGGGGCGGAAACACGGTGGTTGGCCGCACGCAGCCGTGGTTCCTGCCGCTGACGACTGTCGGCCTGCTGCTGCTGGTGCTCCTGCGGACGCGCCTGGCGCTGTTCGGCCTCGTTCCGCTCGGCGCAGGTCTGCTGCTGGCCGGTATGGTCGAGCCATCGAAGAAGAACCCCGACCTGCTGATTTCAGAGGATGGTGCACTGGTAGCGGCGCTCGACGGAACTGGCGCCAGCCTCAACCGGCCGCGCCCGCCGGCCTTCCTCTACCGGCAGTGGGAAAGCGCCCTTCAGCTGGGCGAGATCAACAGCCCCGAGCGCAGAGACGCACCACCCGAGCCGCCGGCAAACCCCGTGCCTGCAGCGAACCAGCAGCCAGCGGGGCACCCTGTGCCCGCGGCAAACCCCGAGCCGACGCCTGAGACGACGAAGAGCAACCCAACAGCCAGCCCGGACGCAACTGCGACGACCGGCCAGACGTCCAAACCTGTCGCTCCCGCGAGGCCGCAACCGCTGACCCGCGAAGGACTGGCGTCCGCCCGGGCACTGATGCAGGACACATTCGCCGGCGCGCCTCCCGACCGGTTCGTCTGCCTCGGCCAGAAAATCTGTCTGCTGCGAAGCGCAACAGGCAATCGCATCGCCTGGATCGACGACGCGCGCTATGCCGGGCCTGCCTGCGATACGGCCGACCTCATCATCGCACCGCGCGCCCGTTTCGACACGTGCCGCTCGAACGCGCTGATGCTGAACGGCGCGAGCCTCAGACGAATAGGCGCCGTCGAGATCGATTTCGCCGCCAGCCGCGATCCCGGAAGCTGGCACCTGCGTGCGGCGATGACCGGCATCCGGCGCCCGTGGACGCAGCATCGCGCCTACGACTGGCGTACGCGCAGCATGGACGAGCAGCTACCCGAGCGGTTGGCGCGGATGATCAGTGATAGCGGCGGATGAGGCCGACGAGCTTGCCCTGAACCTTGACGCGGTCTGCGGAAAAGATACGCGTCTCGTAAGCCGGGTTTGCGGCCTCCAGCGCGATGGAGGCACCCTTGCGGCGAAAACGCTTCAGCGTCGCTTCCTCGTCGTCGACCAGCGCCACGACGATATCGCCCGGGCTTGCTGTGCTGCCATTGCGGATGACGACGGTATCGCCGTCCAGAATGCCGGCCTCGATCATCGAATCGCCCTTGACCTCGAGCGCGTAATGCTCGCCCGGCCCAAGCATCTCCATCGGCACGCTGATTTCGTGCGTGTTGTTCTGGATCGCCGAAATCGGCACGCCGGCAGCGATACGTCCCATCACAGGGACGGAGGCGGAGGTCGCATCATTGGCGGGGATGGCGACGGGGCGGGCGGCCGAGGGTGCTTGCGTCTTGCCGAGACTTCCCTCGATGACGCTCGGCGAAAACCCGCGGCGCGGCTGCGGTGCTGCGGAATAGGCTTCCGGCAGCTTGATCACTTCCAGCGCGCGCGCCCGGTTCGGCAGCCGGCGGATGAAACCGCGCTCTTCCAGCGCCGTGATCAGCCGGTGGATGCCCGACTTGGATGCCAGTTGCAGAGCGTCCTTCATCTCGTCGAAAGACGGCGGAACACCTGATTCTTTCATCCGTTCGTGAATGAACAGAAGCAGTTCCTGCTGTTTGCGCGTGAGCATGGCGGCGACCCCCTGAAGGAAACAAATCCAGAACGAACACTATCTGTTCCACATGTGTTCCGCAAGTGCCTAAGATCCGGTGAACGCAGGCTCATCACGGATTTTCTGCTTCGACTTCGCCCTGATGCGCGGTAAAACGGACGGCAATCGAGGCTGGAGGCATGCAAGATGGACAGTGACAGGCCACGCGCGATCGACCATCTGGTCTTGCCCGTCGAATCGCTGCAGACCTCGCGGGAGCGGCTCGAGGCGCTCGGCTTCACCGTCGCCCGGCAGGCGGATCATCCCTTCGGCACATCGAATGCCTGCGTCTTCCTGGCGGACGGCACCTATCTCGAGCCGCTCGCCATTCGCGACGCTTCTCTGGTCGGCGAGAGCGTGCGAGGCGGCAATGTCTTCACCGGACGCGACGCACGGTTTCGCAGCGGCCGGCTGGAGGGCCTTTCGGCGATCGTCGTGTCGAGCAGTGATGCCGCCGCCGATCACCAGCGCTTCCTGCGGGCGGGCATTTCAGCCGGCGACATGCTCGGTTTCTCGCGGCAGGCGTTGACCGCGGATGGGACCCCCGTCACGGCAAGCTTCCAACTGGCCTTTGCCGATCTGGAAAGCGACCTGTTCTTCTTGTTCAGCTGCCAAAGGATCAACCCGTTGCCGGCCGATCGCTCGGTGCTGGAGCGGCACGAGAACGGCGTGGTGGCGTTGCGCGAGGTGTTGCTGCACGGTGCCGCACCCGACGATCTGGTCAAGCGCATCGAGACGGTGACGCACGCGGCTGGCTTCAGCGAAGCGGAGGAGACGGCCTTCACGCTTGCCAATGCGCGCATCCGCCTTGTCGCCGGATCGGAAACCGCGAGTGGAACGGATAGGGCGGTGAAGGCGGCGGCGGTCGTCTTCCATGTCGCCGATCTGACGGTGACAGAGCTGTTGCTGGCTGATAATCACCTCCCATATGTGAGGACGCCGCACCGTATCACCGTGGCGCCGGCGCCCGGTCAGGGCGTTTCGTTCGTTTTCGAGGAGTAGATCATGGGCGTGAGCGCCAATGCAGAGGTTGCTGTCGGCGAGGGCTCGTCCCGCGTCATGTTTTCCAACAGTGGCCGGCTGTCGCTGATCTGCGGACCGTGCCAGATGGAAAGCCGCGACCATGCCTTCATGATGGCTGGCCGGATCAAGGAAATCTGCGATCGGCTCGATATCGGCCTTGTCTACAAGTCGTCCTTCGACAAGGCGAACCGCACGTCGCTGAACGGTCCGCGTGGCATCGGCATCGATGCGGCGATGGAGATCTTTGCCGACCTGAAGGCCGAATTCGGCTTTCCGGTGCTCACTGATATCCACACGGAAGAGCAGTGCGCCATCGTCTCGCAGACGGTCGATATCCTACAGATCCCGGCGTTCCTCTGCCGCCAGACGGACCTTTTGGTGGCGGCGGCAAAGACGGGTAGGGTCATCAACGTCAAGAAGGGCCAGTTCCTGGCTCCCTGGGACATGAAGAACGTGCTCGCCAAGTTCACCGAAAGCGGCAATCCGAACGTGCTGCTCTGCGAACGCGGCGCGTCCTTCGGCTACAATACGCTCGTCTCCGATATGCGTTCGCTGCCGATCATGGCGTCGCTTGGCGCCCCGGTGATTTTCGATGCCACCCATTCGGTGCAGCAGCCGGGCGGGCAGGGCGGCTCCAGTGGCGGCCAGCGCGAGTTCGTCGAGACGCTCGCCCGTGCGGCGGTGGCCGTTGGCGTCGCCGGCGTCTTCATCGAAACCCATGAGGATCCGGACAATGCGCCGTCCGACGGCCCCAACATGGTGCGCATCGAGAACCTCGAGCGTCTCCTGGAAACCCTGCTCGCCTTCGACGCCGTCGCCAAGCGCTGAGCCGGAGCTGTACCGACTTCGCCTGTCTCACATCGGGTGAGATGGGCGGTCTCGGCAAGGCGGACGACGTCTTCTGTCGAACGGACTTGCCCGCTGCCCTTCCGCTTCTCCCAGTGGGCAAGCGATTGATTATGGGTGACGATAGAGATGTCTCTCAGGATCGATTTCCGGATTCGGCGGAGATTGCCAGACGGGCGCGACACGGGCCGTCGGCCCGGCATCGATGGCCGCAACTGCCGCCGCGACTGCCATTGTAATTTTAGAATCATCCAGTAAGACAGGCCATCTCCAATACCCACCTTGAAGCATGGAGGCTTTCATGACTGCCATCACCGACATCATCGCGCGCGAGATCCTGGACAGCCGCGGTAACCCGACCGTCGAGGTCGACGTCCATCTCGAAGACGGCAGCATGGGTCGGGCAGCGGTACCTTCCGGGGCATCCACCGGCGCCCACGAGGCGGTCGAACTGCGCGACGGCGGCCCGCGCTATCACGGAAAGGGTGTCGAGAAGGCAGTCGAGGCGGTCAACGGCGAGATCTTCGACGCGCTCGGCGGCCATGATGCCGAAAACCAGATCCTCATCGATAACCTGATGTGCGATCTCGACGGCACGCCGAATAAGTCGCGGCTTGGCGCCAATGCAATTCTCGGCGTCTCGCTCGCCGTTGCCAAGGCCGCCGCCGAAGCCACCGGCCTGCCGCTCTTCCGCTATGTCGGCGGCCCGAACGCCCGCCTCCTGCCGGTGCCGATGATGAACATCATCAATGGCGGCGCGCATGCCGACAACCCGATCGACTTCCAGGAATTCATGATCATGCCGGTCGGCGCCGAAGACCTTCGCGACGCCGTGCGCATGGGTTCGGAAGTCTTCCATGTGCTGAAGAAGGAACTGGCAGCCGGTGGCCACAACACCAATGTCGGCGACGAAGGCGGCTTCGCACCGGGCCTGAAGAGCGCACCGGAAGCCCTCGATTTCATCATGAAGTCGATCGAGAAGGCCGGCTACCGCCCGGGCGACGACATCCACCTGGCGCTCGATTGCGCCTCGACGGAATTCTTCAAGGACGGCAAATACGCCATGGAAGGCGAAGGCCGCACGCTGGAACCGGAAGCCATGGCCGACTACCTCGCCGAACTGGCTGCCAGGTACCCGATCATCTCGATCGAGGACGGCATGGCCGAGGACGACTGGGACGGCTGGAAATACCTCACCGACAAGATCGGCAAGAAGGTGCAGCTGGTCGGCGACGATCTCTTCGTCACCAACTCCGCGCGCCTGCGCGATGGCATCAAGATGGGCGTCGCCAACTCCATCCTCGTCAAGGTCAACCAGATCGGTTCGCTGACGGAAACCCTTGATGCGGTCGAGACGGCGCACAAGGCCGCCTACACCGCCGTCATGTCGCACCGTTCGGGCGAGACCGAGGATTCGATCATCGCCGATCTCGCCGTCGCCACCAATTGCGGGCAGATCAAGACCGGCTCGCTGTCGCGCTCCGACCGCATGGCCAAGTACAACCAGCTGATCCGCATCGAAGAAATGCTCGGCCCGCAGGCAGCCTTTGCCGGCCGCTCCATCCTGCGCGCCTGAGTCGTCCTCTGCCGCATTGATGATACCGCGAGGCGGGACCCTGTCGGGTTCCGCCTTTCGTCGTTGAAGGGCCCGGCGCGTTCGTCGACCGGGGCAACGATTGATTAAGCAAGTTCTGCGAGTTTGACGTTACGTAATGCGTTGCAGGACTGCCATCGAATGTGGACCAAACACCATAAACAGAGAAAGCTCGGCCGCCTGGTCCTGCCGGCGATCACCATCGCCTTCCTCGGCTACTTCGGCTACCACTCGGTGCATGGCGAACTCGGGCTCATCGCCACCGAAAAATTTGAACGTGTGCGTCTTGAACGCGCCGCCGATCTTGCCAAATTGGTCGAAAGGCGCGAAGCGCTGGAGCGACAGGTTCAGTTGCTGAGTGACGGTTCGCTGGAGAAGGACATGCTGGACGAAACGGCGCGCTACCAGTTGAACGTGTCACGGGCCGACGAGATCGTCATCTTCAACAGCTACTTCTGAATTAACCGGAAGTCAGTTAAACGGCCATTTTCCCAGCTATTTCATAGCCTTGTATATCATGTGAGCCATGCATTTATGGCATTGCTGGGGCGCGCTTTCTTGCTTATTGTGCGCGCAACCAATCAAACAAGTACGCAGGGAGGTTATGAATGGCGCCGAAACTGTTCGCGTCCGCAGTCGGTCGCAAGGCCGCAGCGAAGCCTGCAAAGTCTTCCAACGGTGGTCCCATCGCCGAATTCGAAAAGGCCGACGAGCTCAAGGCCTACCGCGAAATGCTGCTCATCCGCCGCTTCGAGGAAAAGGCCGGCCAGCTTTACGGCATGGGCTTCATCGGCGGCTTCTGTCACCTCTACATCGGTCAGGAAGCTGTCGTCGTCGGCATGCAGATGGCCCAGAAGGAAGGCGATCAGGTCATCACGGCCTATCGTGACCACGGCCACATGCTCGCTTGCGGCATGACGGCGCGTGGCGTCATGGCCGAGCTTACCGGACGTCGCGGCGGCTATTCGCGCGGCAAGGGCGGCTCGATGCACATGTTCTCCAAGGAAAAGAACTTCTACGGCGGCCACGGCATCGTTGGCGCCCAGGTGTCGCTCGGCACCGGTCTGGCATTCGCCAACAAGTATCGCGGCAACGACAGCGTCTCGGTCGCCTATTTCGGTGACGGCGCGGCCAACCAGGGCCAGGTCTACGAGAGCTTCAACATGGCGGCGCTGTGGAAGCTGCCGATCATCTATATCGTCGAGAACAACCGCTATGCGATGGGCACCTCGACCGCCCGCGCCACGGCGCAGTCGAACTACTCGCTGCGCGGCTCCGGCTTCGGCATTCCCGGCATCCAGGTCGACGGCATGGACGTGCGCGCCGTCAAGGCGGCCGGTGACGAGGCGCTCGAGCATTGCCGTTCCGGCAAGGGCCCGATCATCCTCGAAATGCTGACCTACCGGTATCGCGGCCACTCGATGTCGGACCCGGCCAAGTACCGGACGAAGGAAGAAGTGCAGAAGATGCGCTCCGAGCAGGATCCGATCGAACAGGTCCGCCTGCGTCTTCTCGAACGCGACTGGGCCAGCGAAGACGAGCTGAAGGCAATCGACAAGGAAATTCGCGACATCGTGTCCGACAGCGCCGATTTCGCCCAGGCCGATCCGGAGCCGGATGTATCCGAGCTCTACACCGACATTCTGCTGTGATCGCGGGGAGGGAACTATAATGCCAATCGATATCCTGATGCCCGCGCTTTCTCCGACGATGGAGGAAGGTACGCTTTCCAAGTGGCTGAAGAACGAGGGTGACAAGGTCACCTCCGGCGACGTCATCGCCGAGATCGAGACCGACAAGGCGACCATGGAAGTGGAAGCCGTCGATGAAGGCGTGATCGGCAAGCTGCTGGTCGCCGCCGGCACCGAGAACGTCAAGGTCAACACCAAGATCGCCGTGCTGCTCGCCGAAGGCGAAACCGTCGACGACATCGGCAGCGAGAAGCCGGCGGCAACGCCGAAGGCGGATGCCGATACCCCTGCCGCGACGGAAGATGCCGCTGGCGGCAAGGCCCGCGAAGCCGCCGAAGAGCCGTCGGCGACGAAGGATGCTGCCAAGGTTCCGGCGCAGCCGAAGATCGATGTCGCTGCCGATCCGGATATCCCGGCTGGCACCGAGATGGTCTCGACCACCGTGCGCGAAGCATTGCGCGATGCGATGGCCGAAGAGATGCGCCGCGACGAGAACGTCTTCGTCATGGGCGAGGAAGTGGCCGAGTACCAGGGCGCCTACAAGATCACGCAAGGTTTGCTGCAGGAATTCGGTGCCAAGCGCGTCGTCGACACCCCGATCACCGAGCACGGCTTTGCCGGCGTCGGCGTCGGTGCGGCGATGGCCGGCCTGAAGCCGATCGTCGAGTTCATGACCTTCAACTTCGCCATGCAGGCGATCGACCAGATCATCAACTCCGCCGCCAAGACGCTCTACATGTCGGGTGGCCAGATGGGCGCTCCGATCGTCTTCCGTGGCCCGAACGGGGCAGCCGCCCGCGTCGGCGCCCAGCACAGCCAGGACTTCTCCGCCTGGTACAGCCAGATCCCGGGCCTCAAGGTCGTCATGCCGTATACGGCAGCCGACGCCAAGGGGCTGCTGAAGGCAGCCATCCGCGACCCTAACCCGGTCGTCTTCCTCGAAAACGAGATCCTTTACGGTCAGCATTTCGACGTACCGAAGATGGACGATTTCGTCCTGCCGATCGGCAAGGCGCGCATCCACAAGACCGGCAAGGACGTCACCATCGTCTCCTGGGGCATCGGCATGACCTACGCGGTCAAGGCGATCGCCGAACTGGAGAAGGACGGCATCGACGTCGAACTGATCGATCTGCGCACGCTGCGTCCGATGGATCTTCCGACCGTCATCGAATCGGTCAAGAAGACCGGCCGTCTCGTGACCGTCGAAGAAGGCTACCCGCAGAACTCGGTCGGCACCGAAATCGCCACCCGCGTCATGCAGCAGGCCTTCGACTATCTGGATGCGCCGGTCCTGACGATCGCCGGCAAGGACGTTCCGATGCCGTACGCGGCAAACCTTGAGAAGCTCGCTCTGCCGAATGTCGGCGAAGTGGTCCAGGCGGTGAAGACCGTCTGCTACAAGTAAGGGTAGGGCCGATGCCGAAATCGTCCGTGAAGCAGATCCTGCCGGTTTCAGGTTCGTGGTTCAGAGTTCTCGGAACCAAAGAAAGCCCGGTTCTGGAAAGGGTCGTGTTTTGGGCCCTGCTCAAGACCGAGGACACCGAAGTGATCGTCGGTGTTCCGCGCGAGGAGATCGGCGTGATCGGTGCCGTGGACGGCTGGCTGGAAGACGTTGCCGGGTACATCGAAGTGCCACCCGAGCAAGTCGCCCGGCTGATGGAAAATCCGGAAGAACTTGCGCAGTTCGAACTTGTGTGGGCGGAGGATTAATATGCCAATCAACATCACCATGCCCGCCCTGTCGCCGACCATGGAAGAGGGCAACCTCGCCAAGTGGCTCGTCAAGGAAGGCGATAAGGTCAAGTCCGGCGACGTGATCGCCGAAATCGAAACCGATAAGGCGACGATGGAAGTCGAAGCCGTCGACGAGGGCACGATCGCCAAGATCGTCGTTCCGGCCGGCACCGAGGCAGTCAAGGTCAACGCCCTGATCGCCATCCTCGCCGAAGAAGGCGAAGACGTTGCTGCTGCTGCGGCAGGCGGTAGTTCTGCACCGGCGCCGAAGGCTGAGGCTGCGAAGACGGATGCCGTCTCCGAGGCACCGAAGGCTGATGCGCCGAAGGCCGAGGCTGAACCGGCGCAAGCCGGCGCACCGATCGCCGATGCCGCACCGGCGGCATCGACACCTGCGCCGAAGGCCGAAGATCGCAGCCGTCTCTTCTCGTCGCCTCTCGCACGCCGTCTCGCCAAGGAAGCCGGTCTCGACCTGTCGCAGGTCGCAGGCTCCGGTCCGAAAGGCCGCATCGTCAAGTCGGACATCGAAAAAGCAGTTGCCAGCGGATCAGCCAAGCCGGCCCAAGCACCTGCTGCCGGCGGATCTGCGGCACCGGCACCCGCCATGGCCAAGGGCGCTTCCGACGAGAGCGTGCTCAAGCTGTTCGCCGAAGGCTCGTATGAGCTTCTGCCACATGACGGCATGCGCAAGACCATCGCGTCGCGGCTCACCGAATCGAGCCAGACGGTTCCGTCCTATTTCGTCTCGATGGACTGCGAACTCGATGCGCTGCTCAAGCTGCGTGCCGAGATCAACAAGTCGTCGCCGATGAAGAAGACCGACAAGGGCGAGGTTCCGGCCTTCAAGCTGTCCGTCAACGACTTCATCATCAAGGCGATGGCATTGGCGCTGCGTGACGTTCCGATGGCGAATGCATCGTGGACCTCGACGGCCCGTGTGATGCACAAGCATTCCGACGTCGGCGTCGCGGTCTCCATTCCGGATGGGCTGATCACGCCGATCATCCGCAAGGCCGAGACGAAGACCCTGTCGGTCATCTCCAACGAGGTGAAGGATCTTGCCCGCCGCGCGCGCGACAAGAAGCTGAAGCCGGAAGAGTACCAGGGCGGCACGACGTCCGTGTCCAACCTCGGCATGTTCGGCGTCTCCAACTTCACGTCAATCGTCAACCTGCCGCAGGCCTCGATCGTGTCGATTGGTGCCGGTGTCGAGAAGCCGGTCGTCAAGAACGGCGAGATCAAGATCGCGACGATCATGACGGTCACCTTCGCCTTCGATCACCGCGTCATCGACGGGGCTCTGGGTGCCGAACTGGCGTCTGCCTTCCAGCGTCACATCCAGAACCCGATGGGCATGCTGGTGTAAGCCTTTTCCCTCCCCTTCGAGGGGAGGGTTGTCGGCTCTGCATTAGAGGTGCCGGATCGTGACTTTTGATGCGGTGATCTCCATATCTAGCGTGAGGTGAAGACAGAGGTCCTCGAGGAGCTTCAGATGGCCGATGAACCTGTCGACGTGATCATGCCGGTGCTGCGGGAAATGCGTGGCGAGATGCGGGAAATGCGCGGTGACATCCGGGATCAGCTCGCCGAGGTTCGGCAACGGCTGGACAAGCTCGACAGCGGCCAGAAGACCATTCGCCAAGCGCTGCGAGCGGATACGATGATGTCGAGGCTTGTGACGGGCGAGTTTGAAGAGCGGATATTCGAACTGAAGCGCAAGGTTGAAGCTCTGAGCAAGGATAAGTGACGAGCATGGTTGGATATGCTTATCCCGCAGGGACGATAGGGACTGAGGGTTGATGAGATCCGTTCTGGCTTACGGCGACAGCCTGACCTGGGGATACGATCCGTCGTCTCTCTCCAGGCACGCCTACGAGGATCGCTGGCCGAACGTGCTGCAGGTGGCACTCGGGCCGTCGGTCAACGTCATCGCCGAGGGGCTGAACGGTCGCACGACCGCCTATGACGATCATCTCGCCGACTGCGAGCGGAACGGCGCCAAGTTGCTGCCGAGTATCCTGGAGACGCATGCGCCTCTGGATCTGGTGATCCTGATGCTCGGCACCAACGACCTGAAGCGCGGTCCGGCAGGATCGGCCTTCGCAGCGGTGCGCGGCATGAAGCGGCTGGTCAACATCGTCCGCTATCATGTCTGGTCGAGCGATTTCGATGCGCCGGACATTCTTCTCGTGGCGCCACCGAAGGTCTGCGGGACGGCAAATGCACCGTTCGCGGCAATGTTTCGCGATGCGCTTGAGGAATCGGCGATGCTCGCCAGCCTCTACCGCGATCTGGCCGACGAGACCGGATGTGGCTTCTTCGACGCCGGCTCGGTGGCTGAGACGACGCCGCTCGACGGCATCCATCTGGATGCCGAGAATACCCGCTCCGTGGGGCGCGGGTTGGAGCCGATCGTGCGCATGATGCTGGGGCTGTGACGCAGCTTCGGCAGGTTTGATCAGGGTCAAGGAGCAAGGGCAGAGAGTGATTGTAGCATGGCCGTCTCATCCACATATGGAGGACGGACCATGTCGAACACGCCGCAAGACCTCGCCGAAGAATTTCCGGAACACCTGGTGCAGATGCGCCATCTCCGGACGATCGACGGGCACTTTCACCGCATTGCGGCGGAATACGAGGATGTCAATCATCGCATCCATCTGGCCGAGGCGGATATCGAGCCCTGCGACGATGTGGTGATGTCGACAATGCGCAAGCGCCGTCTGGCGTTGAAGGACGAAATATACGGGATGTTGATGCGGGCAGAGCCGCAGACCGAGCAGAGCGAGGTCTGACGCAAGCCAAAGCTTCCACTCCCTCGACTGAAGAAGAAGACGGCTCCGGCCGTTTCGCAAGGTTCTCAAGGAGTGCAAGCGCCAATGGCTCAATCCTACGACGTCATCATCATCGGTTCCGGCCCCGGCGGCTATGTCACGGCCATCCGCGCCGCGCAGCTCGGCCTGAAGACGGCCATCGTCGAGCGCGAACACCTGGGCGGCATCTGCCTCAACTGGGGCTGCATCCCCACCAAGGCCCTGTTGCGGTCCGCCGAAGTGCTCGACAATGCCAATCATGCCAAAGCCTACGGCCTGACGCTGAACGGCACCATGACGGCCGACGTCAAGGATGTCGTGGCTCGTTCGCGCGGCGTTTCGGCACGCCTCAATGGCGGCGTCGGCTTCCTGATGAAGAAGAACAAGATCGACGTGATCTGGGGCGAGGCGAAGCTTACCAAGCCCTCTTCCGGTTCGCAGATGGCCGAGATTGTCGTCGGCAAGATGACCAAACCGGTCGTCCAGCCGCAGAACCCGGTACCGAAGGGCGTGCTGGGCGAGGGCACCTACACCGCCAAGCACATCATCGTTGCGACCGGCGCCCGTCCGCGGGCACTGCCGGGCATCGAGCCGGATGGCAAGCTGATCTGGACCTATTTCGAGGCGATGAAACCGGACGTCATGCCGAAGTCCATGGTGGTCATGGGCTCGGGCGCCATCGGCATCGAGTTTGCCTCCTTCTACCGTTCGATGGGCGTCGACGTGACGGTCGTTGAGCTGATGGCTAACATCATGCCGGTCGAGGACGTGGAAATTTCCACCTTCGCTCGCAAGCAGCTGGAAAAGCGCGGCCTGAAGATCATCACCGAGGCGAAGGTGACGAAGGTCGAGAAGGGCGCGGACTCAATCACCGCGCATATCGAGACCAAGGACGGCAAGGTTCAGCAGATCACCGCCGACCGGCTGATTTCGGCTGTCGGCGTCCAGGGTAACATCGAGAACCTCGGGCTCGAGACACTGGGCATCAAGACCGACCGCGGCTGCATCGTCATCGACGGCTATGGCCGTACCAA
This sequence comes from Rhizobium sp. 0TCS1.26, assembly GCF_050455525.1. Classification (NCBI taxonomy): domain Bacteria; kingdom Pseudomonadati; phylum Pseudomonadota; class Alphaproteobacteria; order Hyphomicrobiales; family Rhizobiaceae; genus Rhizobium; species Rhizobium sp. 0TCS1.26. Next base: position 57,845 of record NZ_JBCIYV010000001.1, read on the forward strand.
TGTCGACGGCCTCTATGCAATCGGCGACGTTGCCGGGCCGCCGATGCTCGCCCACAAGGCCGAGCATGAAGGCGTCATCTGCATCGAGAAGATCGCCGGTGTGCCGGGCGTCCATCCGATGGACAAGAGCCGCATTCCTGGCTGCACCTACTGCAATCCGCAGGTCGCATCGGTCGGTCTGACGGAAGCCAAGGCCAAGGAATCCGGCCGCGAAATCCGCGTCGGCCGCTACTCTTTCGCCGCCAACGGCAAGGCGATTGCGCTCGGCGAGGACCAGGGCATGGTGAAGACCATCTTCGACAAGAAGACCGGCGAACTGCTGGGCGCCCACATGGTCGGCGCCGAGGTGACTGAGCTGATCCAGGGATTCGTCGTGGCGATGAACCTCGAGACGACGGAAGAGGAGCTGATGCACACGATCTTCCCGCATCCGACGCTCTCCGAGATGATGAAGGAAAGCGTGCTGGACGCCTATGGACGCGTGCTGAACGCCTGAGACAGCAGGCGAATTCTTGGCCGCAATGCGCGCGCTGAATGCTGAAGCGCAGGGGCCTGGCGAGAGACACTCGCCTGGCCCCTGCGGAACGGACGGCATATTGCGATTGGCTGGCGGCCCGCCCATATGTCGGCCACAGCACGAACGGGAGTGACGCATGGGTGTGGGTTGGTTTGCGGCGATTATCATCGGCGGTCTGGCGGGTTGGCTCGCCGGAAAGCTGATGGATATGCGCTTCGGCCTGTTGATGAACATCGTGATCGGCATCGTCGGCGCGGTGCTTGCCAACGCCATCTTTGCCCGCGCCGGCATCTATGTCGCCAGCGGTTGGCTGGGTTACCTGGTGACGGGTTTCATCGGCTCGTGCATTTTGTTATTCGTCGCCAAACTCGTCAGGCGCTGACAGCGTTTCGCGCGAGCGGTTGAAAGCAGGTTCTAATGGTCACTATTCTCGATCGGATCACGCCGGATGACGCCAAGCGCGTCCGCCACCCGGAAAAGGCCCATCGCCCCGATACCGAGGTGATGCGCAAGCCGGAATGGATCCGCGTCCGCGCGCCGACCTCGAAGGGCTACCACGAAACTCGCGAACTCGTGCGCAGCCACAAGCTGGTGACGGTCTGCGAAGAGGCCGGCTGCCCGAACATCGGCGAGTGCTGGGACAAGAAGCACGCGACCTTCATGATCATGGGTGAGATATGCACCCGCGCCTGCGCCTTCTGCAATGTCGCGACCGGCAAGCCGAATGCGCTCGATATGGATGAGCCGGAGAATGTCGCGAAGGCCGTGCGGCAGATGGGCCTCAGCCACGTCGTCATCACCTCCGTCGACCGCGACGATCTGGAAGACGGCGGCGCCGAGCATTTCGAGAAGGTGATCTGGGCAATCCGTGCCGCGTCGCCGCTCACCACCATCGAGATCCTGACACCGGACTTCCTGAAGAAGCCGGGTGCGCTGGAGCGCGTCGTTGCCGCCAAGCCCGACGTCTTCAACCACAATATGGAAACCGTGCCCGGTAACTATCTGACCGTCCGCCCGGGCGCCCGCTACTTCCACTCGGTGCGGCTCTTGCAGCGGGTGAAGGAACTGGATCCGACGATGTTCACCAAGTCCGGCATCATGGTCGGCCTCGGCGAGGAGCGCAACGAAGTGCTGCAGCTGATGGACGACCTGCGCACCGCCGATGTGGATTTCCTTACCATCGGCCAGTACCTGCAGCCGACCAAGAAGCACCACGCCGTGATGAGCTTCGTGACGCCCGAGGAATTCAAGTCCTACGAGACGGTCGCCTACACGAAAGGCTTCCTGATGGTGTCGTCGAGCCCGCTCACCCGCTCGTCGCATCATGCCGGCGACGATTTCGCCCGGCTGAAGGCGGCGCGCGAGCGCAAGGTTCTGATTGCTGCCGAGTAATCCGTGGCAGGCGCCAGGCCTTCCGGGCGCCTCGACATCCCGGCTGACGACGAACGCCGATCTCCGGCTGCGCCGGCCGGAGCACCAAACGCCGCGGACCTGATCCGCAGATCCTCGCTCAACCCGTGGATCCGAGCGACCAAGTGTCACTTGCCAATCGACCCGCGCGCCATTAGCTCAAGACCATGCCAAAGTTCGAAAATCATCGCCCCGTCCGGCATTCGCCAGAAAACATGTTCGCGCTGGTCGCCGACATCGAGAAGTATCCGCAGTTCCTGCCGCTCTGCGATGCGCTGAGCATCCGGTCGCGCAAGGAACGGGACGGCAAGACGCTGCTGCTCGCCGACATGACGGTCGGCTACAAGGCGATCCGCGAGACGTTCACGACGCAGGTGCTGCTCAATCCGGCAGAACTGACGATCGACGTCAAATACATCGAGGGGCCGTTCAAGTATCTCGACAACCGCTGGCATTTCACGCCTTCGCCTGAAGGCTGTGTCGTCGACTTCTTCATCGACTACGAGTTCAAGAGCCGTATTCTCGGGGCGGTGATGGGATCGATGTTCGACCGCGCCTTCCGCATGTTCGCCGAGGCGTTCGAACAGCGGGCCGACAAGATCTACGCCTGAGCCATTTCCATCAGCATGGAGAGTGCCGTCTCGACGGTCGCCAGGCGGATGCCCTGGCGTCCGAGATCGCCATAGCGCATCTCCTTGTGGATCAACCTTCCGTCCCTGCAGGCGGCTGCCAGGTGCACGAGGCCGACGGGCTTCTCCGCCGATCCGCCACCGGGTCCGGCGATGCCGGTGACGGCGATAGACACATGAGCGCGCGAGCGCATCAGCGCGCCCTTGGCCATCTGCAGAGCCGTCTCGCGGGAGACGGCGCCGAACCTGTCGAGCGTTCCAGCCTGAACCCCCAGCAGATCCATCTTCGCGGCGTTGCTATAGGTAACAAAGCCGCGGTCGACCACCGCCGAGGAGCCGGACACTTCAGTCAACGCTCCGGCAATCAGGCCGCCGGTGCACGATTCCGCCGTCGACGCCATCCAGCCGCGCGCGCCGTAGAGGCGGATCACCGCCTGCGCCTGTGCGTCGATCGCCGGCGGGAACAGGCTCACGTTTCGAGCCTCCCGTAGACGACCGTTGCCGTGGCGATAGCGGCAATGCCTTCCTTGCGGCCGATGAAGCCGATCTTCTCGTTGGTCGTCGCCTTGACCGAGCATCTGTCGAGCGAGATGCCGAGCACTTCGGCGAGATTGGCGCGCATTGCGTCGCGGTGCGGGGAGACCTTGGGCGCCTCGGCAATCAGCGAGATATCGGCATTGGTGATGATGCCGCCGCGACGGCGGACAATCTCCGCCGCATGCGCGAGGAAGATGCGCGACGCCGCACCCCGCCATTGCGGATCGGTGGGCGGAAAATGGTCGCCGATATCGCCTTCGCCGCAGGTGGCGAGCAGCGCGTCGGTCAGTGCATGCAGGGCCACATCCGCGTCGGAATGGCCGCTGAGCGTCTGGTCGTGGGGAATGAACACGCCGCAGAGCGTCACGCCGTCGCCCGGCACCAGCTGGTGCACGTCGTATCCGTTGCCGGTGCGCACGTCCGGAAGAGCGGGCAGGCGGGTAAGTTTCTCATCGGCCATCGCGATATCTCTCTGCAGTGTAAGCTTGGTGTTGTCGGGCGAGCCTTCCACCAGCATCACCGTCATTCCCGCCCATTCGGCGATGGCGGCGTCGTCGGTGAAATCCTCGCGGCGCAGCGCCGCCGCCTTCTCGTGGGCGGCGCGAATGGCCGGCAGCGAAAAGCTCTGCGGCGTCTGTGCCGCGTAGAGTCCGGCGCGCGGCACGGTCTCGTGCACCACGCCGTCGGCGCCGATGCGCTTCAGCGTGTCGGTGACGGGGAGCGCCGGCAGCACGGCCTCGTGACCGTCTTCGAATGCGGCGGCGATCCGGTCCATCAGCGCGTGGTCGAGGAACGGCCGCGCCGCGTCGTGGATCATAACGTGCGTCGCATCGGTCGCCGACAACACCTTCAGCCCGGCAAACACCGACTGCTGGCGGGTCGCGCCGCCGGGTGTCGTGCTGATTCTCGCCGCTCCGTCCAAGCCGCGCACCGCGCTCGCAAACAGCGCCTCATCGTCGGGATGCAGGACGACCACCACCGGTCCGCTCCGCTGCCAGGAAAGGCAGTTCCTGACCGCGTGGCGGATGACCGCTTCGCCGCCGATGCTGCGATATTGCTTCGGACCTTCCTCCGGCGAGCCGGCGCGTTCCCCGCGTCCTGCCGCGACGACGACGATGCCGATTGTCATGTCTGTCACTGTTCGACCTGCTTCCCGAGATTCATTGGCGGAGGGAATTGACAGCGGAGAACTATAGACTCAAATGCCGCTTTTCCAGCACGACGCCTAGAAATAACGCACATCGGGATTAGGCCTTGGCAAATGCCCAAAGTGTGAATAAAAATCGTGCATATGTCTTTTCTGCCCGAAAGATCATCATTTGAAAGCCATAGATCTCGCCTCGCCACTGTCCATCGGGCGCATCACCATCGCCAACCGGATTGTGCTGGCGCCGATGTCCGGCGTCACCGACCTGCCGTTCCGGCAGATCGCCTGGCGTCACGGTGCCGGCCTGGTGGTGACGGAAATGGTGGCGAGCCGCGAGCTTGCCCACAACAAGGGCGAGAGTTGGGAACGGCTGAAGGGCGCCGGCATCGACCCGCACATGGTGCAGCTTGCTGGCCGCGAAGCCCACTGGATGGCCGAGGCCGCGCGCATCTCGGAAGCCAACGGTGCCGACATCATCGACATCAACATGGGCTGTCCGGCAAAGAAGGTGACGGGCGGCTATTCCGGCTCAGCCTTGATGCGCGATCCGGATCATGCGCTGTCGCTGATCGAGGCCGTCGTCGGCGCGGTCTCGGTGCCGGTGACCGTGAAGATGCGTCTCGGCTGGGACGAGAATTCCCTGAATGCGCCGCAGATCGCCAAGCGCGCCGAAGATGCCGGCGTTCAGCTGGTGACCGTCCATGGGCGCACCCGCATGCAGTTCTATGAGGGACGCGCCGACTGGGATGCCATTCGCCGGGTGCGCGACGTCCTCTCCATCCCGCTGATCGCCAATGGCGATGTCGAGACGGTCGAGGACGCGCACGAAATCCTCTCACGCTCCGGCGCCGACGCGGTGATGCTTGGCCGTGGTGCACAGGGTCGTCCATGGCATCCGGGCGTTCTGGCCGGCCACGCCGCGCCAAACCCCGCCGAACGCGCCGAGATCGCCTGCGCCCACTATGAACACATGCTGGACTTCTACGGCCTTGAGGCCGGGCTGCGGCATGCGCGCAAGCATGTCGGCTGGTATCTCGACCGGCACGCGCCGCAGGCTGCCGCTGCGTCCAAGGCGAAGCTGATGACCGAGAGCAATCCGCATGTGGTGCTGCGCGTCCTCGCCGAGCAGCTTTCAGACAATTCCGGCGAAGCCTGCAAGGAGGCCGCATGAACGCGAAATCGCCAGACACGGGCAGCGGCAACGCGCTTGCCATGGCCGTGCTGAACTCGGTCCAGAACCCGGTCATCCTCGTCGATGTCGACGGGCGGATCGCCTTCGCCAATTGGGAAGCGGAAGCCTTCTTCGGCGCCAGCGCGCCGCATCTGGCAAAGAACAAGATCTCCACCTTCATTCCATTCGGCAGCCCGCTTCTGGCGCTGATCGACCAGGTGCGCGAGCGCAAGGCGCCGGTGAACGAGTACCGGGTCGACCTGTCCTCGCCGCGGCTCGGCCAGGAAAAGCTCGTCGACCTCTATGTGGCGCCCGTCGTCAGTGAACCGGGCTCGGTCGTCGTCGTCTTCCAGGAGCGCTCGATGGCCGACAAGATCGACCGGCAGCTGACGCACCGCGCTGCGGCCCGCTCGGTCACCGGTCTCGCCTCCATGCTGGCGCACGAGATCAAGAACCCGCTGTCGGGCATCCGCGGCGCAGCCCAGCTGCTCGAGACCTCGGTTCCGGACGAGGACCGTCCCCTGACGCGGCTGATCTGCGACGAGACCGACCGCATCGTTTCACTCGTCGACCGGATGGAAGTGTTTTCGGACGAGCGCCCGGTGGACCGGATCGCGCTCAACATCCATTCGGTGCTTGACCATGTGAAGGCGGTCGCCAAGGCCGGGTTTGCCCGCGACATCAAGATCCACGAAAATTACGATCCGTCGCTGCCGCCGGTCTATGCCAATCGCGACCAGCTGGTGCAGGTGTTCCTCAACCTCATCAAGAACGCCGCCGAGGCGGTCGCCGGGCAGCCGGACGGCGAGATCATGCTGACCACCGCCTACCGCCCCGGGATCCGGCTTTCGGTGGCCGGCACGCGTGAAAAAATCTCGCTGCCGCTGGAATTCTGCGTCATCGACAACGGACCCGGCGTGCCGACCGATCTTCTGCCGCATCTGTTTGATCCGTTCATCACCACCAAGACGAACGGCTCCGGCCTCGGACTTGCCCTCGTCGCCAAGATCATCGGCGGCCACGGCGGCATCGTCGAGTGCGACAGCCAGGCTCGCCGCACCATCTTTCGCGTATTGATGCCCATGCACAAGGACGACGGTTTCCACGATGAGATCCGTTCCTTGACCACGACAGGAAGCTCGAAATGACCGCTACCATTCTTGTAGCCGATGACGATGCGGCCATCCGCACGGTGCTGAACCAGGCACTGACTCGCGCCGGCTATGATGTCCGCATCACCTCGAATGCAGCCACCCTGTGGCGCTGGATCTCGGCAGGCGAGGGAGATCTCGTCGTGACTGACGTCGTGATGCCCGACGAGAATGCCTTCGACCTCCTGCCGCGCATCAAGAAGGCCCGGCCGGAGCTTCCGGTGCTGGTGATGAGCGCCCAAAACACCTTCATGACGGCGATCAAGGCCTCGGAGAAGGGCGCCTACGACTACCTGCCGAAGCCGTTCGATCTCACCGAACTGATCGCCATCATTGGCCGGGCGCTGGCCGAACCGAAGCGCAAGCCGGCGAAACTCGACGACGACATGCAGGACGGCATGCCGCTCGTCGGCCGTTCGGCGGCGATGCAGGAAATCTACCGGGTGCTGGCCCGCCTGATGCAGACCGACCTGACGCTGATGATCACCGGCGAATCGGGCACCGGCAAGGAACTGGTGGCGCGCGCGCTGCATGATTACGGCAAACGGCGGAACGGTCCGTTCGTCGCCATCAACATGGCGGCAATCCCGCGCGACCTGATCGAATCGGAGCTTTTCGGCCACGAGAAGGGTGCTTTCACCGGCGCCCAGAACCGCTCGACCGGCCGCTTCGAGCAGGCCGAGGGCGGCACGCTGTTCCTGGACGAGATCGGCGACATGCCGATGGATGCCCAGACGCGCCTGCTGCGCGTTCTGCAGCAGGGCGAGTACACGACGGTCGGCGGTCGCACGCCCATCCGCACCGATGTGCGCATCGTCGCGGCGACCAACAAGGACCTCAAGCAGCTGATCAACCAGGGCCTCTTCCGCGAGGACCTCTATTACCGGCTGAACGTCGTGCCGTTGCGCCTGCCGCCGCTGCGCGACCGCGCCGAGGATATCGCCGATCTGGTGCGCCACTTCATGCAGCTCGGCGAAAAGGAGGGCCTCGACGCCAAGCGGTTCGACAACGAAGCGCTGGACATCATGAAGGGCTACGCCTGGCCGGGAAACGTCCGGGAGCTCGAAAACCTCGTGCGGCGGCTGATGGCGCTCTACCCGCAGGACGTCATTACCCGCGAAATCATGGAGTCGGAACTGCGCTCCGACGTTCCCGACAGCCCGATCGACAAGATGGGTGCCCGTCAGGGCAATCTCACCATCGCCCAGGCGGTGGAAGAAAACATGCGCAGCTATTTCGCCGGCTTCGGCGATGGGCTGCCGCCGCCCGGCCTCTACGACCGGGTGCTGACCGAGATGGAGTATCCGCTGATTCTGGCCGCCCTCACGGCCACCCGCGGCAACCAGATCAAGGCAGCGGACCTCCTCGGCCTTAACCGCAACACGCTGCGCAAGAAGATCCGCGAGCTCGGCGTCTCGGTCTATCGCAGCTCGCGCAGCTCCTGATCCGGCACCGCTTGACTCCATCTCGTCATTCGTTGCATTTTCGCCACAAAGCGTTGCTCAATAGCAACGCAGACGCCGAAGGGCGGGGTTGTGCGTCGTTCGGTGCGGAATGTTCCGCGTGTGCAGCGACCCGGCCGGCCGGTTCTCTTTGATTTCAGGATCGCCGCGACAGCGGGGACGGGAGTGGTTACGCATGACCGATGGCTTGCCAACGACCGTCAGCGATGAGCTGGCGATGTCGGTGCAGGATCGACGAGCGTCCTTCGCGCTGCCCGGCCTGCTGCTGGCTGGCGGTGCGCTCCTGTGTGCCATCCTGACGCTCTTCGTGCTGCTCGGCCTGACACCGATTGCGCCAACCAGCAATGTCGTCATCGCATCGGCCGTCCTCAACGCGCTCTTCATTCTCGGCCTGATCTACCTGATCGCCCGTGAAGTCGGCCGGCTGATCCGTGCCCGCCGCCGCGGCCGTGCGGCAGCCCGCCTGCATGTGCGGATCGTCGTCCTGTTCTCCATCGTCGCCATCACGCCGGCGGTTCTGGTGGCGATCTTTGCCAGCATCACCCTCAATGTCGGCCTCGACCGGTGGTTTTCGCTGCGCACCCAGTCGATCGTCCAGTCGTCGCTGGATGTCGCGCGCGCCTACATGCTGGAAAATGCCAGCTACCTGCAGGGCCAGACCGTGTCGATGGCAAACGATCTCGAGCGCAACCGGCCGATGTTCTATCTCGACCGCACCGGCTTCGTCGACCTGATGACGCGCCAGGCACGCGGCCGCGGCATGCTCGGCGCCTTCCTGGTGCGCGAGGATGGCGCTGCCATCGCCCAGGCCGACATCAAGACCGAAAAGCCGTTGCCCGCCGTGCCCGCCGATGCGCTCGCGACCTCGGCCGCCGGCCAGCCGACGCTCATCCCGCCCGGTGTCACCAATCTCGTCGGCGCCATCATCAAGCTCGAGGCGTTGCCAGGCTCCTTCCTCTATACGATCCGCGCCGTCGACCCGAAGGTGATGTCGGCGATGCGGCTGATGGAAGACAACCGCGCCGAATACCAGGCGATGGAAGCCGGGCGCATGAGCCTGCAGCTCGCCTTCGCGGTGCTTTATCTCGGTTTCGCGCTGATCGTCCTCCTGGCAGCGATCTGGACGGCGATCGCTGTCGCTGACCGGATCGTGCGGCCGATCCGGCTGCTGATCTCGGCGGCAGACAACGTAGCGACCGGCAATCTCAACGTCGTGGTGCCCGTGCGCTCGGCCGACGGCGACGTCGGCAACCTGTCGCGGACCTTCAACAAGATGATCTCGCAGATCCGCAGCCAGCGCGACGAGATCCTGGTCGCCAAGGACGAGGTCGACGACCGACGGCGGTTCATCGAGGCGGTGCTCTCCGGCGTTACGGCCGCCGTCATCGGCGTCGAGGACGACCATCGCATCTCGATCGTCAATCCGTCCGCCGAAGAGTTTTTGGGGCTGACCGAGGACGAACTAATCGGCCAGCAGCTTGTCGATGTGGCACCGGAGATTGACCAGGTGCTGAAGGAGGCGACGGGCAGGGCGCGCAACGACTTCCGCAAGGAAGTGAACCTCATGCGCCGCGGCAAGGAGCGGACGCTGAGCGTCCAGGTGACGCGCGAGGAGAGCCGCAGCACAGCGGAATCCTACGTCATCACCCTAGACGACATCACCGACCTGGTGATCGCCCAGCGGTCGACTGCCTGGGCCGATGTTGCCCGCCGCATTGCCCACGAAATCAAGAACCCGCTGACGCCGATCCAGCTGTCGGCCGAGCGGCTGAAGCGCCGTTACGGCAAGCAGATCGACGAGAGTGATCGGGCCGTCTTCGACCAGTGCACCGATACCATCGTCCGCCAGGTGGGCGATATCGGCCGCATGGTCGACGAGTTCTCGTCGTTCGCGCGCATGCCGAAGCCGACCAAGGAGCGCTCCGATCTGCGCGACATCCTGCGCGATGCGCTGTTCCTGCGCGAGATGGGCGAGAGCCACGTGGAATTCCTGCGTGAGCTGGGCGATAAGCCGCTGGAAGGCCTGTTCGACGCGCGCATGCTCGGCCAGGCGTTCGGCAACCTCATAAAGAACGCCGTCGAGGCGATCGAAGCCGTGCCGAGCGACGTCGAGCGTGACGGCCGCAAGGTGCTGGTACGCGCCACCTTCGACGAAGCCCGGGACATTTTCCAGATCGACGTCATCGACAACGGCAACGGACTGCCGGTGGAAAACCGTCACCGGATCCTGGAACCCTACATGACGATGCGCGACAAGGGCACCGGTCTTGGCCTGGCGATCGTCAAGAAGATCATCGAGGAACACGGTGGGCAGCTCGAACTGCACGATGCGCCCGCCGATTTCGATCATGGCAGAGGCGCCATGATCCGGGTGCTGCTGCCGCATGCGCATGTGGCGTCGGCGTCCGAAACTGCAAACAAGGAAGTGGCATATGGCGTCTGATATTCTGGTCGTGGATGACGAGGCCGATATCCGGGATATCGTGTCTGGCATCTTGTCGGACGAGGGCCACGAAACCCGTGTCGCCCACGATAGCGACAGTGCGCTTGCAGCCATTTCGGATCGTGTCCCGCGGCTGGTATTTCTCGACATCTGGATGCAGGGCAGCAAGCTCGACGGTCTGGCTTTGCTCGACGAGGTGAAGGTGCGCCATCCGGACCTGCCGGTGGTGATGATCTCGGGCCACGGCAATGTCGAGACGGCGGTGTCCGCCATCAAGCGCGGCGCCTTCGATTTCATCGAAAAGCCGTTCAAGGCAGACCGCCTGATCCTGATTGCCGAGCGGGCTCTCGAAAATTCCAAGCTGAAGCGCGAAGTGACGGAACTGAAGCGCCGCACGGGCGATGCCGCCGAACTGGTCGGTACCTCGGTAGCGATCTCGCAGCTTCGCCAGACGATCGACAAGGTGGCGCCCACCAACAGCCGCATCATGATCCTCGGGCCGTCGGGCTCCGGCAAGGAACTCGTGGCGCGGATGATCCACAAGAAGTCGTCGCGCGCCGGGGGGCCGTTCGTGGCGCTCAACGCCGCGACCATCACGCCGGACCGCATGGAAGTGGCGCTGTTCGGCACCGAGGGCGTGCCGGGACAGGCGCGCAAGATCGGTGCGCTCGAAGAGGCCCATCGCGGCATCCTCTATCTCGACGAAGTCGGCGAAATGCCGCGCGAAACCCAGAACAAGATCCTGCGCGTGCTGGTCGACCAGCAGTTCGAGCGGGTTGGCGGCTCCAAGCGCGTCAAGGTCGATGTCCGGATCATCTCGTCGACGGCCTATCATCTGGAAAGCCTGATCGCCGAGGGCAGTTTTCGCGAAGATCTCTATCACCGGCTGGCCGTCGTGCCGGTCAAGGTGCCGGCGCTTGCCGAGCGGCGCGAGGACGTGCCGTTTCTCGTCGACATGTTCATGCGCCAGATCTCCGAGCAGGCGGGGATCCGCCCGCGCCGCATCGGCGAGGATGCGATGGCGGTTCTCCAGGCGCATGACTGGCCGGGCAATATCCGCCAGCTGCGCAACAACATCGAGCGGCTGATGATCCTCGCCCGCACCGATGGCCCCGACACGCCGATCTCAGCCGACATGCTGCCGACCGATCTCGGCGACATGCTGCCCAAGGTGTCGTCCAAGGGCGATCACCACATCATGACGCTGCCGCTGCGCGAGGCGCGCGAAATGTTCGAGCGCGACTATCTGGTGGCGCAGATCAACCGTTTTGGCGGCAACATCTCGCGCACGGCGGAATTCGTGGGCATGGAGCGCTCGGCGCTGCACCGGAAGCTGAAGTCGCTGGGCGTCTGATCGCCGGTCAAAGGCGACTGATGCAGAACTGGCACCCGGTCCGGCACTGAAAGGCAGACGATGAAGGTGATAATTTGCGGGGCGGGGCAGGTCGGCTACGGCATTGCCGAGCGCCTGTCGCAGGAAAAGAATGAGGTCTCGGTCATCGACACCTCGGCGGCGCTGATCAACGGCATCACCGAGACGCTCGACGTGCGCGGCTACGTCGGCCACGGCGCGCATCCGGACGTGCTGGACAAGGCCGGTGCCGAACACGCCGACATGATCATCGCCGTGACGCTCTACGACGAGGTGAATATCGTTGCCTGCGAGGTGGCGCATGCACTGTTCAGCGTGCCCACGAAGATCGCCCGCATCCGCGCCCAGAGCTACCTGATGCCAGAATATGCCGACCTGTTCAGCAGCAAGAACATGTCGATCGACGTGACCATCTCGCCGGAGATCGAGGTTGGCAAGATGATCCTCCGGCGGATCTCGTTTCCCGGCGCCACAGATGTCGTGCGGTTTGCCGAAGACAACATCGCCATGGTCGCCATCGAATGCATGGAAGACTGCCCGGTGATCAGCACACCGCTCGAGCAGCTGAGCCAGCTGTTCCCGGATCTGGTGGCGACGGTGGTCGGCATCTACCGCGACGGTCGGCTGATGGTGCCGCGTTCCGGCGATCAGCTGCAGCCGGGCGACCTTGCCTATGTCATCTGCCGGCGCGACCACACCCGCCGCACGCTCGGCCTGTTCGGCCACGAGGAGCAGGAGGCCGCCCGCATCGTTATCGCCGGAGCCGGCAATATCGGCTACTACGTCGCCCGTCGCATCGAGGAGATGCAGCCGAAGGTGCATGTGAAGCTGATCGAGACAGACCGCGAGCGCGCCGTCGCCGTTGCCGAAAAACTGCGGCATGCGGTGGTGCTGCACGGCTCGGCGCTCGATCAGGCGATCCTGCAGCAGGCGGATATCCAGGATGCCGACCTGATGGTGGCGCTGACCAACAGCGACCAGGTCAACATCCTCGGCGGAGTGATGGCCAAGGCGCATGGCTGCAAGTCGAGCCTGGTGCTGGTGAACTCGTCGTCGCTCGGCGATGTGTCGAGTTCGCTGAACATCGATTCGCTGATCAACCCAAGGGCGGTGACCATTTCCCGGGTTCTCCAGCATGTCCGCAAGGGCCGTATCCGTTCGGTCTATGCGGTGCAGAACGGCGCCGCGGAGATCATCGAGGCCGAGGCGCTCGAAACCTCGCCGCTCGTCGGGCGGTCGTTCCGTGAGCTCGACCTGCCGGCCGGCATTCGCATCGGCGCGATCTACCGCAACGGCGAAGTGCTGCGTCCCGACGGCTCGACGAAGATCAAGGCGCGCGACCGGGTGGTGCTGCTGGCGACCTCCCGTTCGGTGCGCGACGTCGAGCAGCTGTTCCGGGTCTCCATCCAGTATTTCTGAGCGTCCTGCCGATCTGCCAGCCCAGTGGATAGCCGAGGCGTGACTTGCTGCCTTCGGGACGCACGCGTACCGCCCGGTTCGTCTGCTCTGCTTCTCGCCTGTGACAGGCTCGGTCAGCCTTGGCACCGGCGGCCTGCGTGGCGCGTCGCACCCATTTATTCGGCGTTGCGGAACACACGGTGATTTGATAACCAACTGTGTGGACGGCGGGGGCAGGAGAGGGTTTTGCCGCGGTCTTTTCCGAACGACATCAATATCCCGGCGCATTTGCCGGCAAGAAAGAAAGAAGCGGCGCTATGGCGGAACGTTCTCAGAATCTTCAGGACCTGTTTCTCAACACGGTCCGGAAGCAGAAAATCTCATTGACCATCTTCCTCATCAACGGCGTCAAGCTGACCGGCGTTGTCACCTCGTTCGACAACTTCTGCGTCCTGCTGCGCCGGGACGGCCACTCGCAGCTTGTCTACAAGCACGCGATCTCGACCATCATGCCCGGCCAGCCGATGCAGATGTTCGAAAGCGAGGAAAGCGCGGCCTGACAGGCCGATCGTCCTGCCGGTGGGTGCCCGTTGAATTTTTCGACCTTCGGTCCCATTTGAGGATTGGACACGGGTGCGGGGCCGACGACGATGTCGATCGGGCCCTGCAACCGCCAGCACTGCCGGCGGTTATGCCCACGCCAATTCCGCACCCCACCGAAGCGGCCGGCACTGCCGGACACGCACTGCATGACGAAGGACGACGGCAATAGCCACACGCGATACATCTAACGAATCCCTCGTGCCGGAACTCGAGAAGCACCGCGACGACATGCGCGCGCTGGTGCTCGTTCCGGTGCTGAAACAATCACGAGCCCAGCATCACGCACAGTCGGAAGCGGCCCTGGCATCGCCGCGCCGGTCCGATGAAGCGCGTCTGGAAGAGGCGATCGGTCTGGCGCGCGCCATCGATCTCACCATCGTCAAGGGTCTGATCGTCACGGTCGCCCAGCCGCGTCCGGCGACCCTGATCGGCACCGGCAAGATCGAGGAGATCAAGCAGCAGCTCGACGAGGAAAATGCCGGCCTGGTCATCGTCGACCACCCGCTGACGCCGGTTCAGCAGCGCAATCTTGAAAAGGAATGGAACGCCAAGGTCGTCGACCGCACCGGCCTGATCCTGGAGATCTTCGGCCGCCGCGCCTCCACCAAGGAAGGCACGCTGCAGGTCGATCTGGCGCACCTCAACTACCAGAAGGGCCGTCTGGTCCGCAGCTGGACCCACCTTGAACGCCAGCGCGGTGGCGCCGGCTTCATGGGTGGTCCGGGCGAAACGCAGATCGAGGCCGACCGCCGTCAGCTGCAGGATCGCATCATCAAGCTCGAGAAGGAACTGGAGCAGGTGGTGCGCACGCGCCAGCTGCACCGGGCCAAGCGCCGCAAGGTGCCGCATCCGATCGTGGCGCTGGTCGGCTATACCAATGCCGGCAAGTCGACGCTGTTCAATCGCATCACCGGTGCCGGGGTCCTGGCCGAAGACATGCTGTTTGCGACGCTCGATCCGACGCTCAGGCGGATGAAGCTGCCGCAGGGCCGCACGGTCATCATGTCCGACACTGTCGGCTTCATCTCCGACCTGCCGACGCATCTGGTGGCAGCCTTCCGGGCGACGCTCGAAGAGGTTCTGGAAGCAGACCTCGTGCTGCACGTGCGCGACATGTCGGATGCGGACAATGCCGCCCAGTCGGCCGACGTGCTGCGCATTCTCGATGATCTCGGCATCGACGAGAAGGAACGCGACGAGCGCATCATCGAGGTCTGGAACAAGATGGACAGGCTTGAGCCGGAAGCTCACGATGCCGTTGTCGAACGGGCAGCCGGTCGGCAGAACGTCATGGCGGTCTCGGCGATCACCGGCGAGGGTGTCGATGCGCTGATGGCCGAGATCTCCCGGCGCCTGTCGGGTGTGCTGACCGAGGCGACGATTGTTATTCCGCCGCAGAAGCTGTCGCTGGTCTCGTGGATCTACGAGAACGCCGTCATTGACGGTCGCGAAGACCGCGAGGACGGCTCCGTCGCCTTCGACCTTCGGCTCTCCGAACAGCAGGCAAACGCGCTGGAGCAGAAGCTCGGGATCCTGCCGCTGCCCGAGAAAGAGGAGTGGGAGCGCTAGTCGCTCCCGTCCCCTCGGGTCTGACCGCGATCGCCGTTGATCGTGTAGATCAACAGCCGCGTCGAACGGCGATCGCCAATCTCCCACACCTCGTCCGGCTCGACGCCCGGCACGGCAAAACTGTTCGACACGAGCAGGCTGCCGGGTTTCATCTCCTGGCGCGCCTTCTCCCACAGCGCCGCCATCGGCTCCGGTGACAGGAAGGCATAGACGACATCCTTTTGCGAGAGGTCTGTCTTCCACAGGTCCTGCCGCAGGATGCGGCCCCGGCCGGAAAGCTTCGACATCAAAACCGAGACAGCCCAAGCGAGCGGCGCCGTCTCGACGCCGCGGGCGCTGCGCCCGTTGCCGTCGACCGCCCGCACCACGCCGCCCAGTCCCGAGCCGATGTCGAGAAACCGCCGGCCGCCCTTCTCCTCCATCAG
Source organism: Rhizobium sp. 0TCS1.26 (assembly GCF_050455525.1). Taxonomy (NCBI): domain Bacteria; kingdom Pseudomonadati; phylum Pseudomonadota; class Alphaproteobacteria; order Hyphomicrobiales; family Rhizobiaceae; genus Rhizobium; species Rhizobium sp. 0TCS1.26. The sequence goes on from NZ_JBCIYV010000001.1 coordinate 73,680, forward strand.
CGCAATCAGCGCCTCCGCCGTCTTGCGGTTGCTGAGGTAAAGCGGCACGCGTTCCTTGGCGGTGTTCGAAAACAGCAGGGCGAGAACGAGGAATGCGAGACCGAAGGGCCAGGCGGGCAGGCCGGGTACGGAGAGCGTCAGACAGACCGCGACGGGGAACAGGACGGCAATCCACTGCCACCAGACCGGCAACCGTGCGTATCGGCTGATGAGCAGTGCCACGGCGATCTGGACCGCCAGCGCCAGGCCCAGAAGGACCGGTGGTGGCAGGATGCCCGCACCGGCTCGGGCAACGGTCAACGCTGCGACAGCAGCAACAATCTGGGCTAGCGCCGCCGCGGAAAGCGGAGACCTGCCTATGCGTCTGACGGGCGGCATGCTGCGTGCGAAGGCCTGTATCGGGTCGTCCGGCGAACAGGACGAAGTCTCTGTGAAGGGTGACTGCTTCACCATCCCGACTCGTCAGGCGGTTCGACCCGACCTTCTAATATATCGACTTACTGACGTTCAAGTGCCTTCGCGGCTTGCCACAGCGCTTCCATGCGCTCCAGACCTGCCTCCGCCAGTTTCTCGCCTTCTTGTTCAAGAGATTTTTCTATGTGCCGAAAGCGCCTGCGGAATTTCGCATTGGTGCCGCGCAGCGCCTGCTCCGGATCTGCATCGACATGGCGACCGATGTTGACGAGCGCGAAGATCAGGTCGCCAAGCTCGTCACTGATCTTGTCGGACTTGCCGCTGCGCAGGGCCTCGCGCAGTTCGCCGATTTCCTCCTCGATCTTGTCGAGGATGGGTTCCGCTTCCGACCAGTCGAATCCGACTTTGGCGGCCCGTTGCTGCAGCTTCAACGCCTCCGTCAACGCCGGCTGACTGCGGGCGACAGAGCCGAGGTGGCCGTGCCCGCAGGTTTCGACGATCCCGCGGCGCTCCCGGCGCTCTGCCCGCTCACGCTTCTCCGTAGCCTTGATCTCGTCCCACTGCAGCTTGACGGCCTGCGGCGTCGCGACATCGGGGCGCGCGAACACGTGCGGATGGCGGCGGATCATCTTGGTCATCACGGCCGCGACGACATCGCCGAAAGAGAACTCGCCGAGTTCCGACGCCATCTGCGCATGGAAGACCACCTGGAAGAGGAGGTCGCCCAGCTCGTCCTTGAGATCGTCCATGTCGTTGCGCTCGATCGCATCGGCAACCTCGTAGGCCTCCTCGATCGTATAGGGCTTGATTGTCTCGAAGGTCTGCTCGACGTCCCAGGGACACCCTGTCTGGCGGTCTCTCAGCGCCGCCATGAGGTCGAGAAGGCGCATGACGTCCTTGGATGGCTGCATGGGATATGTCCTTGAGGTGTCGCTGACAATCAGTTGAGCGGGATGGCGTTGTCGCCTTTGCCGGCCTGGTAGGTGTCGGAAAGCTGGTCGTAGCGCTGGCGGATGCCGGCGATGCGATCGGCGAGCGGCTGCCGCACCTGGTCGTCTTCGAGATGCACGAGATCGGCGATCGCATGAGACTGCCAGAAGGCATTGCTGCGCCGGTAGCCGCCCGGTTCAAGCCCAAAAACTTCCTTGAGGATCTTCAGGTCGTGGGGGATGGCAAACGCGTCGCGCGAATCCTCGTGACTGAAGAAGTAGTAGAAATTATCAAAGCCGGCCCAGGTGATCGCCGACATGCACATGGTGCAGGGTTCGTGCGTCGACAGAAAGATCAGATCGCGGGTGTCGGGCTTTTCGCCCATCTCGTAGAATCGCTTCAGCGTGTGGACCTCGCCGTGCCAGAGCGGGTTCTCCAGCTCGTTGTTGGTCTCGGCAATTACCAGCGACAGATCCGATTTGCGCAGGATCGCCGCGCCGAACAGCTTGTTGCCGGCCGCAACGCCACGCTCGGTGAGCGGCAGGATGTCGTGCTCGATCACGTCCAGCAGACGGGTGGCAAGCGATGGCTGCGGGGAAATCGGCTGGGGCATGGGTTACCTCTGGGATTGGCTGGGGCAAGCATAATCGCAGGACCGCGTGGTTGAAACGGTTTTTCCCGACCGGGGAGTGGATGCGTGTGGAGAACCGTGGCTGATGGCCCGGGCGGCGCATTTTTTTCCGCATACAGGCTCTGCCGGAACAGAAATACGCACGTCCCCTCCTGAGGAGATTTGCGTTCCTTCAATCCGGTGGATGTCTCTGGCATAATCGCGATCCTGAGATGGGTGGACCTTGAGCGTGCACCCGAACCGAACGGGATCCGACGACATGACCGACAAGGTGCTGACCGCAAACCGCCTGACCGACGGCATCGCCGTCTGGCTGGACGCTAGCGGACGATGGACCGAACGCCTGCAGGACGCGCTGGTGGCACGCCATCCGGAAGCTGAAGCTTCGCTGGAGACGATCGGCAAGCGCGACTTTTCCGATAATCTTGTCGTCGACGTCAATGTCATCGAAGTCGAGGAGGTGGCCGGCGTGATCCGTCCGCTCCGCCTGCGGGAGCGTATTCGCGCCGCCGGTCCGACGATGGATTACGCAGAGGGCTATGCCGCTGCCGATCCCGCCTTTATTGCAGCCTGAGGAATTCCATGTACCGCTACGATGAATTCGACCACGCCTTTGTCACCAGTCGCGTGGAGCAGTTTCGTGATCAGGTGGAACGCCGCCTGTCGGGCGAACTGGCGGAGGATGCCTTCAAGCCGCTGCGCCTGATGAACGGCGTCTATCTGCAGCTGCATGCCTACATGCTGCGCGTCGCTATTCCCTACGGGACGCTGAACGGACGGCAGATGCGCATGCTGGCCCATATCGCCCGCAAGTACGACCGTGGCTACGGGCATTTTACGACCCGCCAGAACATCCAGTACAACTGGCCGAAACTGTCGGACACGCCCGATATTCTGGCAGAGCTGGCGACCGTCGAGATGCACGCGTTGCAGACCTCCGGCAACTGTATCCGCAACGTCACCGCCGATCATTTCGCCGGTGCCGCAGCCGATGAAGTCGCAGATCCGCGACCTTACGCAGAAATCCTGCGCCAGTGGTCGTCGGTCCATCCGGAATTCTCGTATCTGCCGCGCAAGTTCAAGATCGCCGTCACCGGTGCCGAGCGCGATCGCGCCGCCATCCAGGTTCACGATATCGGCCTCCACCTGAAGAAGAACGAGGCCGGCGAGATCGGCTTTGCCGTCTATGTCGGCGGTGGCCAGGGCCGCACCCCGATGGTGGCGAAGAAGATCCGCGACTTCCTGCCGGAGCAGGACCTGCTCTCGTACACGACGGCCATCATGCGCGTGTACAACCTGCACGGCCGGCGAGACAACAAGTACAAGGCGCGCATCAAGATCCTCGTCCACGAGACGGGTGCCGAGGAACTGGCGCGCCAGGTGGAAGAGGAATTCGCCCATCTGCAGGGCACCGAGCTGAAGCTGCCGGACGCCGACATCCAGGCGATCACCTCCTACTTCGCTCCCCCCGCCATGCAGGATCGCCCGGAAGGCTGGGCGCAGCTTGCCGGCTGGAAGAAGGCCGATGCCGAGTTTGCCCGCTGGGTAGACCAGAACGTCCAGCCGCACCAGCATCCGGACTACGGCATGGTGACGATCTCGCTGAAGCCGATCGGCGGCATTCCGGGCGATGCGTCCGACGTGCAGATGGATGCCATCGCCGACATCGCCGAGGAATACGCCTTCGACGAGATCCGCATCAGCCACGAGCAGAACGTCATCCTGCCGCATGTGGCGCTGGCCGATCTGGAGCCTGTCTACCGGGCGCTGGTGGCGCAGGGACTGGCGACAGCCAATGCCGGCCTGATCACCGATATCATTGCCTGTCCCGGCCTGGACTACTGCGCCCTGGCCAATGCCCGCTCTATCCCCGTTGCCCAGGAGCTTTCCACCCGCTTCGGCTCGCCGGAACGGCAGGCGGATATCGGCGAGCTGAAGATCAAGATCTCCGGCTGCATCAATGCCTGCGGCCACCATCACGTCGGCCATATCGGCCTGCTGGGCGTCGAAAAGAAGGGTGCCGAGCTCTACCAGATCACGCTCGGTGGTTCCGGCGATGAGCACACCTCGATCGGCGAGATCGTCGGCCGCGGCTTCGAGCCTGAGAAGGTCACCGACGCCGTCGAAAAGATCGTCGATACCTATCTCGGGCTTCGTCAGTCGAAGGCGGAAACCTTCCTTGAGGCCTATCGCCGCGTTGGTCCGCAGCCGTTCAAGGACGCACTCTACGGCCAGGCGGCGGAAGCGGCATAAGGATGACCACGAGCATGACCCGCATCTGGAACGAGAACGGCTTCGTCGAGAACGACCCGTGGATCGTCGAGACCGACGATGTGAAGGCGACCGGCGATGAGCGCCCGCTGCTCTCCGTCGACCAGCTGATCGAGCAGGCCGACGCCAGCAACGAGGTCGGCTTTGGCGTCGTGGTGCGGCCTGCCGACGATGTGCGGCGGCTGGAGCCCTATCTCTACCGCCTGGAACTCGTCGCGGTCGAGTTCCCCGCCTTCAGCGACGGCCGTGGTTTCAGCCATGCCTCGCTGCTGCGCGAGCGGCTGGGTTACAAGAACGAACTTCGCGCCATCGGCGATGTGTTGATCGACCATGTGCCGCTGATGCTGCGCTGCGGCTTCGACAGCTTTGCCGTCAGCAACCCGACTGCCCTGAAGCGTCTGTCGGAGAACCGCCTGCCGGGGATCAACGAGCATTACCAGCCGACTGCGCGGACGGCGCGAGCCGGCGAGACCTATAGCTGGCGGCGGCGATCCGCCTGAGGCAGGCCAGTCCGTAGAACGCCTGCCGACACTCTCCACCGCCCGTTTATCTTGAGCGGATCAACCTTATTTTCTGCGAAGCGTGCGGCATATCAACGCCAATGCCTTCAAAACCTGGCTTTGATGGTATATCTCGCCTGCGCAGACCGAAGTGAAGAAGAAAACGAGACGACCGGTATGAACGTTTCCGCAAAGACCGAAGAATTCGCCCCCAAGGCTCCGGCCGCCATCCCGGATGGCGTCTATGCCGAGACCGTTCTGGCGGTCGAGCACTACACGGATCATCTGTTCCGGTTCCGCATGACCCGGCCGGCCGGCTTCCGCTTCCGGTCCGGCGAGTTTGCCATGATCGGCCTGATGGTTGGCGACAAGCCGGTCTACCGCGCCTATTCGATCGCCAGCCCCGCCTGGGACGAGGAACTGGAGTTCTTCTCGATCAAGGTGGCCGACGGTCCGCTCACCTCGCATCTCCAGAAGATCCAGCCCGGCGACACGGTGCTGATGCGCAAGAAGCCGACGGGGACGCTGGTTCTCGACGCTCTGACGCCGGCCAAGCGCCTCTACATGTTCTCGACCGGCACCGGCATTGCGCCGTTTGCCAGCCTCATCCGTGATCCGGAAACCTACGAGAAGTTCGAGGAGGTCATCCTCACCCATACGTGCCGCGAGGTCGCCGAGCTGAAATACGGCTTCGACCTGATGGAAGAGATCCGCAACCACGAATTTTTAGCCGAACTCGTCGGTGACAAGCTCAAGCACTACCCGACCGTCACCCGCGAAGCCTATCCGTTCCAAGGGCGCATCACCGACCTGATGGAGAGCGGCAAGCTCTACACCGATCTCGGTCTGCCGCCGCTCGATCCCGCTGTCGACCGCGGCATGATCTGCGGCTCGACGGCGATGCTGAAGGATACCAAGGAACTGCTGGAACGCGCCGGTCTGACTGAAGGCGCCAACAATAAGCCGGCTGAATTCGTCATCGAGCGCGCCTTCGTCGGCTGACCACGGACCTCTCGCTTCGACCGGAGATCGATGAGGCCGCCTTCTATTCGGCGGCTTGCGATGCGCGATCGAGGTAGGTCACCCAGTTGCGACCTGCAGCCTTCGACCTGTAGAGCGCCGCATCGGCACGCGACAGGGCCTGCTGGAACGGCTCGCCCTGCGCGTGTTCGGTCAAGCCGAAGCTTGCCGTCACCGGATGGTCGGTGGCGATGTCGGGAAAGCTTGCCGGGATCTCCGCATGCAGGGCCTCGATCCGACGCCGGGCATCCGCCAGCGGAACGTCCGGCAGCAGCAGCACGAACTCTTCTCCCCCTATCCGCGCCACGGGGCCAAGCGTCCCGAAGCGCTCCTCCAGCAGCCTTGCGAAGCGCTGCAGCACCGCGTCTCCCACCGCATGTCCGAGCCGGTCGTTGATCGCCTTGAACCGGTCGAGATCGGCGAGCGCCACGATCGTCGGATGGCGGCTGCCGGACCTGCGGTGCAGTTCGCCGATCCGTTCCTCCAGCCCGCGCCGGTTGAGGAGGCCGGTCAGCGGGTCGCGGATCGCCTGCTCGCGCAGGTCGCGGGCAAGGTCGGCCGATACCATCAGCAGGGTCATGACGCCGGTGCCGATCATGCCGGTCGGCGTGCCGATCGACAGCACCATGACGAAAAAGGATTCGCCGGCGGTACCGCCGCTTTTGGCAAGCCAGGCGGCCAATCCGACGCTTGCAGCATAGAGGCCGTAGATGGCGAGCAGCGCCTGAACCAGAAGCACCCGAAGACCGCGATTGCTAAGCGTTGCGATGATCACCGCGATCATGGCGGCGTCGGCAAGGCCGGTGATGATCCGCAGCGATGTCCGCCAGCCGTCGACGTCGAGGATCCAGAAGCCCAGCAGCAGCAGCGTCGAGACAAGCCAGAGCAGGGTAACCAGCCAGTGACTGCGCTGCGCCCGGCTGCGGAACCCTGCCGCAAGCAGCGTAAAGCTGGCGACCGACGTGTGGCAGGCAAGCATCGCGAAGAACGGCACGGCGGCCGGCCATACCAGCGGCGTCCCGATCCGCATGCCGTGGCCGACGGCGGCTGCGATGAACGACAATGCCCACAGCATGGCGTAACGCTTGAGCCCGAACGCCTGCCACGCGGCAAGCAGGGCAATCCCGAAGAGCAGGCAGATGAAGACGATGCTGAAGGAAGAAACGGTGGCTGCGGTCATGGACTGTGATGATATCGGCGACGTGTGGAACAGAAATTCGAAAAGCCTTGTAGGGCCGCAATCGTATCCGCGCGAGAGGAAATGTTCGGTCGCGGACATTGCATTCGCCGACATCACCCAAACGTGTCTTTCGCGGACGCAGTTCGCTCGGGGGCCGGTCCTGCCTGGCGCCCGGAGGTCATCTTGAGGCGCATGTGCTGCTCTGCTCAGAGACAGGCCTATCCGTCAGTCCGTGCCGGAAGCCTTCGACCGGTTTCCCCGCTGTTTGGCTGACGATGGCGAAGCGGCGGCTTCAGCGCGCAGCAACCGCTGCATGTTCTCCAGCCGCCCGTTCCAGAAGCCTTCGTAGAAGCTCAGCCAGGCATGCGCATCGGCGAGCGGCTCTGGCTTCAGCCGGCAGACATGCGTGCGACCGCGAACCTCGCGGCGGACGAGCCCGGCAGCCTCCAGCACCTTGATGTGCTTGGAAGCGGCGGCCAGCGACATGTCGAAAGGCTCGGCCAGTTCGCTGACCGTGCGCGGTCCGGACGATAGCGACAGCAGCATGCGCCGCCGCGTCGAATCGCCAAGCGCGTGAAAGACCGCGCTGACCTCATGGGTTTCGATCTCAACCATGGGGTTGAACGTGCGCCCGCGGGCAATGAGTGTCAACCAATTGGTTGAGCGTGGGCGTAACAGACGGTTCAGCGACCTCGGCTGCGCTTATGCCTGGTATCGAGAGCCGCGCTTGCGGGAGCCAACGGGGCGCCTATGCTTCGAGGGCGGGGCGGTAGCCGTCCGATTCGCAGGATTGGAAGCAAGCCCGCGCCTTGCACGAGCCTGCACCAGCCAAGGAGAATTCCGCTGTCCCCTTTTCACGGTCTTTCCGCCTTTCCCCTGACCCCGGCCAGCAGCGATGGCGACATTGATGTGGGACGGTTCGGAGCGATGATTTCGCGGATCGCCGCCGCCGGCGTCGGTTCGATCGGCGTGCTGGGCAGCACCGGCGGCTATGCCTACCTGACGCGCGAGGCCCGGCTGCGTGCGGTGGAAGTTGCCGTCCATCATGCCGGCCATGCGGTTCCGGTCATTGCCGGTGTCGGGGCACTGCGCACCGAGTGGGCGGTGGATTTGGCGCGCGATGCGGCGAAAGCCGGTGCCGACGGCCTGCTGCTGGCGCCGATGTCCTACCTGCCGCTGACCGAGGACGAGGTGTTCGCCGGGTTTCTCGCGGTGGCCGAAGCGACCGACCTGCCGCTCTGCATCTACAACAACCCGACGACCACCCGCTTCGCCTTCAGCGATCACCTGATCACCCGGCTGGCGGAGGTGAAAACGATCGTCTCCGTGAAGATGCCGCTGCCGGCCAATCTCGACTTTTCCGGCGAACTGCAGCGCCTGCGCGGCTTCGTGCCGGCCGATTTCTCGATCGGCTACAGCGGTGACTGGGGCGCCGCCGACAGCCTGCTGGCCGGTGGCGATGCCTGGTTCAGTGTCGTTGCCGGATTGTTGCCGGACCAGGCACTGCGGCTGACGCGGGCGGCGATGTCCGGCAACATCGAAAAGGCACGCAGGCTCGACGACGCCTTTCAACCGCTCTGGACGCTGTTCAGGACGTTCGGCAGTTTTCGCGTGATGTACATGATCGGCGACATTCTTGGCCTTGAGCCTGGCAGCCCGCCGCGGCCGATCCTGCCGCTGCCGGCCGCGCAACGGCCGCAGGTCGAAGCGGCAGTTGCGACTGTGCTCGATCTCTGACGGAACGAGAACCGGCGAGGGGCGGGCAAAAAAATTCCCGGCCACCGGCCGGGAATGATTGTTGCAATGGCCTTTGGGCTAGGCCTGCGCTTACTCGGCAGCTTCCGCGTAGGCTTCCATCGGCGGGCAGGTGCAGATGAGGTTGCGGTCGCCGAACACATTGTCGATGCGGTTGACCGGCGACCAGTACTTGTCCACCCGAAGCGATCCGGGCGGGAAGCAGGCCTGTTCGCGGGAGTAGGGACGGTTCCACTCGCCGACGAGGTCTTCCACCGTGTGCGGGGCGTGCTTGAGCGGGTTGTTGTCCCGGTCCATCTTGCCCTCCTCGATCAGCCTTGCCTCGGCGCGGATGGCCAGCATCGCATCGCAGAACCGGTCGATCTCGGCCTTGGTTTCCGATTCGGTCGGCTCGATCATCAGCGTTCCGGCAACCGGCCAGCTCATCGTCGGGGCATGGAAGCCGCAGTCGATCAGCCGCTTGGCGACATCGTCGACCGTAACGCCGGCAGAGGCTGCCAGCGGCCGTGTGTCGATGATGCACTCATGCGCCACGCGACCCGCCGCCGACTTGTAGAGGACGTCGTAGGCGCCGGTGAGCCGGGCGGCGATGTAGTTGGCATTGAGGATCGCCACCTTGGTCGCCTGCGTCAGGCCTTCGCCGCCCATCATCAGGCAGTAGGACCAGGAGATCGGCAGGATCGACGGGGAGCCGAAGGGAGCCGCCGACACCGCGCCCTCGCGTCCGTCCTCTTCCGGATGCCCCGGAAGATAGGGCGCCAGATGCGACTTGACGCCGATCGGGCCCATGCCGGGACCACCGCCGCCATGCGGAATGCAGAAGGTCTTGTGCAGGTTGAGGTGGCTGACGTCGGAGCCGATGTCGCCAGGCCGCGACAGGCCGACCATGGCATTCATGTTGGCGCCGTCCAGATAGACCTGGCCACCGTGCTCATGGGTGATCTCGCAGATCTCGCTCACCGTCTCCTCGAACACGCCATGCGTCGACGGATAGGTGATCATGCAGGCCGCGAGGCTTGCGGAATGCTGTTCGGCCTTGGCGCGGAAATCGTCGAGATCGACGTCGCCATTTTCGCGCGCCTTCACCGGAACCACCTTCATGCCGACCATCTGCGCCGAGGCCGGATTGGTGCCGTGCGCGGAGGTCGGGATGAGGCAGACGTCGCGATGCGCGTTGCCCTGGGCGATGTGGTAGTTGCGGATGGTCAGGAGGCCCGCATATTCGCCCTGCGCGCCGGAGTTCGGCTGCATCGACACGGCGTCGTAGCCGGTGATCTGGCAGAGCTTCGCCGACAGGTCGTCGATCATCTCCTTGTAGCCGAGCGCCTGTTCGGGCGGGCAGAAGGGATGCATGTCGGAAAATTCAGGCCAGGTGATCGGCAGCATTTCCGCCGTCGCATTGAGCTTCATGGTGCACGAGCCGAGCGGGATCATCGCCCGGTCGAGCGCCAGATCCCGGTCCGAAAGCCGGCGGATGTAGCGGGTCATCTCGCTTTCGGCACGGTTCATGTGGAAGATCGGATGCGTCATGTAGGGCGAGGTGCGCAGCAGATCCGCCGGCAGCCGGTAGTCGGCATCGAAGTCAGAAACGGCAAAGCTGCCGCCGAAGGCGCGCCAGACGGCTTCAAGCGTCACCGGCCGGGCACGCTCGTCGAGCGACATGCCGATCTTCGTCGTGCCGACCTTGCGCAGGTTGACGCCTTCCGCCACGGCGGCGCGCAGGATCAGGCCCTGCATGTGACCCACTTCAACCGTGATGGTGTCGAAGAAGCTGTCCTGGTCGATGGTGTAGCCGAGCTTTTCGAGCCCCTTGGCCATCAGCACGGCCTTCTTGTGCACCTGCTGGGCGATTGCCTTCAGGCCTTCCGGACCGTGAAACACGCCGTACATGGAGGCCATGACGGCGAGCAGCACCTGGGCGGTGCAGATGTTCGACGTCGCCTTCTCGCGGCGAATGTGCTGCTCGCGGGTCTGCAGGCTGAGGCGATAGGCGCGGTTGCCGCGCGCATCGACCGAGACGCCGACCAGGCGGCCGGGCATGGAGCGCTTGTGGGCGTCCTTGACCGACATGAACGCCGCGTGCGGCCCGCCATAGCCCATCGGCACGCCGAACCGCTGGGACGAGCCGATGGCGATATCGGCGCCCATTTCTCCGGGCGACTTCAGGAGCGTCAAGGCCAGGAGATCGGCGGCGACGGCAGCCACGGCACCGGTCTGGTGCAGGCGGGCGATCAGGCCGGTGAAGTCATGCGCGTGGCCATGCGTGCCGGGATACTGGAAGATGGCGCCGAACACGTCGACCGGATCAAGATCCGTCATCGGGTCGCCGATGATGACCTGCCAGCCGAGCGGCGCGGCGCGGGTCTCGATCAGCGCGATCGTCTGCGGATGGCAGGCCGCGTCGACGAAGAAAGCATTGGCCTTGGATTTCGCCTGGCGCTGGCAGAGCGCCATGGCTTCGGCCGCAGCGGTCGCCTCGTCAAGCAGCGAGGCGTTGGCGACGTCGAGGCCGGTCAGGTCGCAGATCATTGTCTGGAAGTTCAGCAGCGCTTCCAGGCGGCCCTGGCTGATTTCCGGCTGGTACGGCGTATAGGCCGTGTACCAGGCGGGGTTTTCGAGAATGTTGCGCTGGATGACCGGCGGCGTGATGGTGCCGTAATAGCCCTGACCGATCAGCGAGGTGAGCGGCTGGTTCTTGTTGGCGGTCTCGCGCAGGCGGTCGAGCGCCTCGCGTTCGGTGAGCGCCGCACCCCATGCCAGCGGCTCGCGCTGGCGGATGGTCGACGGCACGGTCGCATCGATCAGCGCATCGAGCGAGGGATAGCCGACCACCTTCAGCATCTCCGTCATTTCCGACGGCGAGGGGCCTATATGCCGGCGATTGGCAAAATCGTAGGGCTGGTAATCGGTGAAATGGAAGTCGCGGGTATCTGACATCAGGCGATCAGCTCCTTGTAGGCAGCCTCGTCCAGAAGTGCGTCGGCATCGGCAACGTTCGACAGCTTCAGCTTGAAGAACCAGCCCTTGCCCTGCGGGTCGGAGCTGACCAGCGACGGGTCGGCGGTGATCGCATCGTTGATCTCGACGATCTCGCCGGCCAGCGGACAATAGACGTCGGACGCCGCCTTGACGCTTTCAACGGTCGCGGCTTCGCCGTTCTTGTCGAAGGTCGCGCCGATCTCGGGAAGCTCGACGAACACCAGGTCGCCGAGCTGATCGGCAGCGTGCTGGGTGATGCCGACGGTGGCGACGTCGCCGTCGAGCTTCAGCCATTCGTGTTCAGCGGTGAATTTCAGCATGGAAAGATCCTCTCTGGAAGGGACTTGTCGGTTATCGGACGTGGGACGCGGAAGCGGACTGCGCCCGTTGATTGCGTTAGCGCTTATAGGTCGGCGTGATGAAGGGCAGGGCGGAGACCACCACCGGCAGATACTTGCCGCGCACTTCGGCGAAGACCGTGGTACCCGCCGCTGCAAGCGCGCTCGGCACGTAGCCCATGGCGACCGGTCCCTCGACGGACGGTCCAAAGGTGCCGGACGTGACTTCGCCGATCGGCTCCTGACCTTGCGCATCGGCAAACAGCTTTGCATGAGAGCGCACCGGAGCCTTGCCCTCCGGCTTCAGCCCCACCCGGCGACGCGCGGTCCCGTTTGCGAGTTCCTCAAGGACGCGGGTGGCGCCCGGAAAGCCGCCGGCGCGGTCGCCGCCGGTTCGGCGCACCTTCTGGATCGCCCATTCGAGCGAGGCCTCGATCGGCGAGGTCGTCGTGTCGATGTCGTTGCCGTAGAGGCAGAGCCCGGCTTCCAGCCGCAGCGAATCGCGGGCGCCGAGCCCGATGGCGTCGCAATCCTCGTGCGCCAGCAGCGCGCGCGCCAGGTCCTCTGCCGTGTCGGCGGGAACGGAGATCTCGAAGCCGTCCTCGCCCGAATAGCCCGAACGCGAGACGATGCAGGCAGCGCCGGCGAGTGTCACGTCGCGCACGTCCATGAACTTCATTGCCGTGACGTCGGGATTGAGAGCGGCAAGCACCGCCTCGGCCGCCGGCCCCTGGAGGGCGATCAGCGCCCGGTCGTCGAGCAGTTCGACGGAGCAGTCCGACAGATGCGCCTTCATGTGGGCGAGGTCTGCGTCCTTGCAGGAAGCATTGACGACGACCAGCAGGTGATCGCCGCGGTTGGTGATCATCAGGTCGTCGAGGATGCCGCCATTGGCATCGGTGAAGAAGCCGTAGCGCTGCCGGCCCGGCTTCAAACCGAGGATATCGACCGGCACCAGGGTTTCGAGCGCCCGGGCGGCATCCTCATAGCTGCCGGAGGCGGCGCGGATGATAACCTGTCCCATATGGGAGACGTCGAACAGCCCGGCCTTGGCGCGGGTCTGCAGGTGTTCCTTCATCACGCCGGCCGGATATTGCACCGGCATGTCGTAGCCGGCAAACGGCACCATGCGGGCACCGAGCGACAGATGAAGGGCGTGGAGCGGAGTGTGAAGCAGAGGGCCGGTATCGGTCAAAAACGCCTCCAGGGCATGTGCGGGCCAATGCCGCATGGGCTCAGTATCTGGCGCTCTAACGCGCCGTTTCGTGAGCCCCCTCTGTCCTTCGCGCCTGAGATTGTTATCCCTTCGGCGAGCCCCCGTCGCAAGATGAGGGCTTCTCTCCAGAGTTCCTAGAATCCCGCTGGTCCTTTTGCCTGAGAGTTTCCGGGGCGGTTGCTCCTTCGGCGCCGCATCGAAGCGGTTTCTCCCAGCGGGGTTGCGCTCATTATGGGCGAGACCCCCTGCTTGGCAAGAGGCAAGTTCCGGTAATTCTGTGGGAGGAGGCGCGCGCCTTGCGAAACGGCGGGTCTTGCCGCGACAACAGGGCTTTTGCGGTCGCATCCGAATTGCGCTATGCGGGAGCTGAAGGAGAGCGTGAATGGTCGCAAGACACCAGGCATGGGTGAACGTGCTGCGCATCGTTTGCGCCACGGTTTTCCTGTCGCTTGGCCTGGCCCATCACGCACCGGCGCGCCCCACCATGGTGCTGGGCGAGGAGTATCGCCTGCCGGACGGCTCGTTCGCCGAACGCTGTGGCGAACACGCGGACCAGCCGGCGCACGCCTTGCCCACCTTTTGCGAGTTCTGCCTGCTGTCGGCCTCGCTGCTCCTGCCGCCACCCGACGATGATCGCTGGCGTCCGGGCGACCGCGGCGTACTGGCCAACCCGCTTTTTCACGTCGACATCAGGCTGAGCTGGCTGTCGATCCCGATGCCGCGCTCTCGGGCCCCGCCGTCCACCGCTTGAACGGGCTCGAAGACCTTCCGACAAATTGACGCGGCTGGAGACTAGGGTCTCGCCGCATGAGGATTTTCAGACATGATGACAATGACCACGCGCTCCCGGCTTGGCGCCTGCCTTGCCACCCTTTCGCTCGCAACGATCGGCGTCGCCACGGAGGCGCAGGCGCATGTGAGCTTCGTCACCGCGACGGCAAAGCCGGACGCCACCGTGGTGCTGCAATTGCAGGTGCCGCATGGGTGTGACGGCAAGCCAACCAACGAACTGCGGATCAAGCTGCCGGAGGGCTTCTACGCCGCCAAGCCGCAGCCCAAGGCCGGCTGGACGCTGGAGATCATCAAGGGCGACTACGCCGAGCCCTTCGACCATCACGGCACACCGATGACTTCCGGCGCGCGCGAGATCCGCTGGAAGGGCGGCGACCTGCCGGACGACAACTACGACACCTTTGTCATCCAGGGGCGGATCGCCGGCGTCGCAAGCGGCAACAGCCTCGCCTTTGCGACCACGCAGCTCTGCGGCTCGCAGACCGAGGCCTGGGATCAGGTGGCGGCGTCCGGCACCGATCCGCATACGATGAAGAACCCGGCGCCGGTGGTCAACGTCGTGGCCGATGGCGTCGAGCCCTCCGCACAGCACCACGATCACGCCGGAATGCATGCGGGCATGGACATGGGCGCAATGGAAACAGCCGGGGCGGAGACGGCCGCGGCCAGTGAGCCCGAGGCGGGTGCCGCTGCGACTGCGACGCAAGCCTCGCTGACCGTGTCGGACGCCTACCTCAAGGCCATGCTCCCCGGACAGCCGGTCGGCGGCGGCTACCTGACGATCGCCAATGCCGGATCCTCGGACGACCGCCTTCTGTCGGTCACCTCGGGGCGTGCCGGGGTGGTGGAGATGCACGAGATGGCGATGAACGGCGACGTGATGACGATGCGCAAGCTCGACAAGGGAATCGTCGTTCCCGCTGGCCAGACGGTCGAACTGAAGCCCGGCGGCCTGCACCTGATGTTCATGCAGGTGGGGCAGCCGTTCAAGATGGGCGAGACGGTACCGGTGACCTTGAGCTTCGAGAGGGCGGGACGGATCGAGCTGGCATTGCCGGTGGAATCGGCCGCGCCCGGCGCGCGCAGGAAGAAGTGACGACAGAGGTCGGCCAGCGAGAAGCGCTGCGGGATCGGAGCAGGACCCCGAGCGCTCAGATTTCCTTGTAGGCGTTCTCGGCGTGCCGCAGGCTGGTGTGCCGCTGCTGCTGGCCGCCCAGTCCGCCGGCCGTCAGGTCGAGCGCCAGCGTCACGGCGGGGATGAGGCCCGCTGCCGCATCGCTTTCCGTGCCGGCCCTGCGGGTCTCGTTTCGCTCGGCTTCGACCCGAGCGTCCTTGACGCGGTCGACGGTCGCCACGCGGCGGGCGGGTTTGGCGGCATCCATGGCATAGGCGGCGGTGGTCGCCGAAACAGAAACTACTTGTGTCATGCCGCGCTCCATCGCCTTAAACGGTTGAGGCTAGGCGAGGGGCATTCGGCTTCTGTTAAGGAATTTGGTGGCTTTTAAGCGATCGCGTCCTTTTTCCTCCGACGGAGCGATGTCATGGTCAATGTTCTGCTCGTGGCTGCCGGCGGCGCTTTCGGCTCCGTCTGCCGCTATCTCACCGGGCTGCTGATGACGCGTCTGCTTGGACCCGCGTTTCCGTGGGGAACGCTGACCGTCAATCTCGTCGGTTCGCTGGCCATCGGTTTCCTGACCGAACTCGTCGCCACCCGGCTGAACGCATCGGCAGAGATGCGCCTGCTGATCGTCGTCGGTGTGCTCGGCGGCTTCACCACCTTCTCGTCCTTCTCGCTGGACACGGTTGCCCTCGTCGAACGGGGCCAGATGCCGGCGGCGGTGGCCTACGTGATTGCAAGTGTCGGCCTGTCGCTCGTCGCCACCTTTGCTGGGCTCGCCATCGGCCGCGCCGTTCTCTGAGGCGACACCGCCGATTTCGGCTTTCCCTTCGCCGCCGAAATCATCTAAAGGCTGGGGAAAAGGGCTGAGGCCCGTTCACAACGAAAGAATTGAGATGGCAGGCATCGAACATATCAGCGTCGAGGCGGACGAAGCTGGCATGCGCCTCGACCGCTGGTTCAAGGTGCATTATCCAGGCCTCGGCTTCGGCCCGCTGCAGAAGCTGCTGCGCTCCGGTCAGGTGCGCGTCGATGGCGGGCGGGTGAAATCCGATGCCCGGGTGCAGCCAGGGCAGGTGGTGCGCGTGCCGCCGCTGGATGTCGACGCCAAGAAGACCGGTCCGATCGTCGGCAAGGAACTGAAGCATTCGAGCGACTTCCAGCTGCTGTCGCGCATGGTGCTGCACGAGGACGACAAGGTGATCGTGCTGAACAAGCCGGCCGGCCTTGCCGTCCAGGGCGGTTCGGGCGTCGCCCGCCACATCGACCAGATGCTCGACGCGTTCATCAGCCCGAAAGGCGAACGGCCGCGGCTCGTTCACCGGCTGGACCGCGATACGTCCGGCGTGCTGGTGATCGCCAGAACCCGCGGCGCGGCGCAGAAGCTGACCGCCGCCTTCCGCGAGCGCGACACCAAGAAGACCTATTGGGCGCTCGTCCGCGGCGTTCCGCGCAAGCACGAGGACAAGCTGTCCAGCTGGCTGGTCAAGGAACAGACGCCCGATGGCGACCGGATGCGGATCGCCAGGCACGGCGAGGACGGCGCCGATCACGCGATCTCCTATTACCGGGTGATCGATACGGCCGCCCAGAGCCTCTCCTGGCTGGAGATGGAGCCATATACCGGCCGCACCCACCAGCTGCGCGTGCATGCCCTGTCGATCGGTCATCCGATCATCGGCGATCCGAAATATTTCATCGACGCGCCCAACTGGGACTTTCCCGGCGGCATCCAGAAGCGGCTGCATCTGCATGCCCGCCACATCGACATTCCGCATCCGACCGGCGGCCGGTTGCGGGTGACGGCGCCGCTTCCGCCGCACATGGTGCAGAGCTGGAACCTGCTCGGCTTCGACCAGACGGACGGCAAGCAGGAGGACTGACATGAAACTGGTCCTCTTCGATTTCGACGGAACGCTGATCGACAGCGCCGAACTCATCCACGAGACCATGCGGCGCACCTTCCGCCACTACGGCAAGGCGGAGCCGACGCTCGACGACACCAAGTCGATCATCGGGCTGACGCTCGACATCGCCATTTCGCGGCTGGACGGAAAGCCGCATGTGGACGACGAGGCCGGCGAGATGATGGCCTATTACAAGTCGCTGTTTTCGACGGTGCGCACCGACCTCGACTTTCGCGAGCCGTTGTTTCCCGGCATCCGCGAGGTCCTCGACGAGCTCTTCGGCCGCCCTGACATGCTCGTCGGCGGCGTCACCGGAAAGTCCCGCCGGGGGCTGAACTTCGCGCTCGACACGCACGGCTTCGGACCGCATTTCGTCGTTTCGCGGACTGCCGACGACTGTCCCTCGAAACCGCATCCGGCGATGGTCAACGAG
The DNA here is from genome assembly GCF_050455525.1 of Rhizobium sp. 0TCS1.26. Taxonomy (NCBI): domain Bacteria; kingdom Pseudomonadati; phylum Pseudomonadota; class Alphaproteobacteria; order Hyphomicrobiales; family Rhizobiaceae; genus Rhizobium; species Rhizobium sp. 0TCS1.26. The sequence goes on from NZ_JBCIYV010000001.1 coordinate 91,163, forward strand.
TGCTGCGACGCCACCGGCATCGCGCCGGCCGATACCCTTGTCATCGGCGATGCCATTTACGATATGCAGATGGCCAAGGCAGCCGGGGCAACCGCCATCGGCGTCTCCTGGGGCTATGCCTCCGTCGCGGGCCTTCTGGCTGCCGGCGCCGACCACATCATCGACCATCCGCGTGAGCTTTTGAGCCACCTCGGCTGAGGAAATTCCCAATGAGAGAGTTGTTCGACCCGCCGCAGGAGCTGAGCCATCCGGATCCGACCCGCCGGGCGCAGATCCAGATGCACAAGCCGCTGCCGAAGCGTTTCTACACGGATGTCGGCGTGGCTGCGGGCACCGACGGCTATGCCATCCAGCTAGACGGTCGACCGGTAAAGACCCCCGCCAAGCAGGCGCTGCAAGTGCCGACCGATGCTCTGGCACAGCTCATCCGCGACGAGTGGGCAGCCCAGGGCGAATTCATCGATCCGGCGACCATGCCGATCACCCGTCTCGTCAACACCGCAATCGACGGCATCGCCAATGATCGCCAGGCGGTGTTCGACGACATCCTAAAATTCTCCGGCAGCGATATGCTCTGCTACCGTGCCGACAGCCCGACCGAACTGGTTGAGCGGCAGGCCCAAGCCTGGGATCCGATTCTCAACTGGGCTGCCGAGGCGCTCGGTGCCCGGTTCATTCTCGTAGAGGGTGTGATGCCGCAGGATCAGCCGCGCGAGGCGATCGATGCTCTGGCGGAGGCACTTCGCCGCTACGACACGCCGATCGAGCTTGCAGCACTGCACACGGTGACGACGTTGAGCGGCTCGGCGCTGCTCGCCATCGCCTTCGCCGAAGACTTCATCGATGCCGACGAAACCTGGCGGCTCGCCCATCTCGATGAGGACTGGACGAACGAGCACTGGGGCATCGATGCGGATGCGGCCGCACGTCGGGACAAGCGGCTGGTCGAACTGCAGGCGGCGGTCGCTGCCTTTCAATCCGTTCGGGTCACTGCTTAACCGGATTCTAACCCTGTTTTCGGATCATCCGGGAGAATTGTTCCCGGTGGTCCATGCGCGCGTCTTCGGCCCGATTAGTCCTTGTCTGCCTCGCCTGGCTGATGCTGAGCAGCTTCCGGCTGCACACGACGGAGGGCGGCAGCGATCCGCTGCTCTATGATGTGCGCGGAGCTTTCGTGACCGGACCTCCGGCGATCTCCCGCATCCTGGTGGGCGAAACCGACCGGCTCGTCGACCGGTCGATCCGCGCAACGTTCCGCAAGACCGCACTGCCGCGCGCCATCCTCACCATCCGCATCGTCGAGACCGGCCATCTGCCGCTGGTGGTCGGCGGACGCTTTCGCGCGAAAGTGACGGTCGAAGCGACCGCCGTCGGCAATGGTGAGAAGATCGCCGCCGGCGGCTTCACCATCTCCACCTTCGCGCTCGACGGACGGCATGCGCAGGCACGGCTTGCCGAACGGATCGCCCAGCGGGTTGCCAGCGAATTCCGGCTTCAGGAGGCCGGCCCGGCGACGCTGGCGACAGCGCTCTTCCCGTAAGAGATCGCGCGCCCGGCGGGCGTACGTACCCGTGCCCGGACATCGTGTGCCTAAGAAAATCTGCGTTGAAGTGACGCGGTGCTGCGCGATCAACCCGTTGTGATGAGCCGCGAGTTTACGTGACTCCCTATTATTGCGGTGCAGCGATAACCGTCGGGCGTGGAACATCACACAGGAGAGGTCATGTCGTTGTCTGCACGTCTCAATGCCTACCAGCCGCAGGCGCTTGCCGTCCTGCGGATCATTACCGCGCTGCTGTTCATCGAACACGGCACCATGAAGCTGTTCGCCTTCCCGGCGGCGCAGATGGAAGGTCCGCTGCCGCCGCTGCTGCTGGTCGCAGCACTCATGGAAGTCATCGGCGGCCTGCTGATCGCCGTCGGGCTCTTCACCCGCCCGGTTGCCTTCCTGCTCAGCGGCCAGATGGCGGTCGCCTACTTCATGGCGCATGCGTCGAAGGGCTTCTACCCGAGCCTCAACGGCGGCGAGCTGTCCATCCTCTACTGCTTCATCTTCCTCTACTTGGTCTTTTCCGGTCCGGGCGCCTGGTCGGTGGACAATCGCAGCAAGGCCTGATCAGCCGAGCATGCGTGTTTGAAAGCTCCCGTGCCTGCCGGCATGGGAGCTTTTTTCATGGCGCGGCGATCCAGTCAGCCAGCCGGCCGGCGACCTTCTGGTTCATCAGGTACCCATAGAGGTCGTGCGGATTGGACGTCTGTCGGCCATTCTTGACGTCCTGGTAGACCCAGCAGTTGTAGATCTTGGTGTCCGTGATGCTCGATGGAGCGCCGGGCTTCGGCATCGTCCGGTAGATCGGCGCGATCCGTTCGATATGCGCGACGTAATCGTCCTGCGCGTAGAAATTGGCCCAGGTGTCGATCTGGCCTGTGGGATATTTGTCATCCTCCGAATAGCGGCCGTCGAGCAGGTTGCGCCGTACGCCCGTCTCTCCCAGCGGATTGCCGATCGTCAGCCACAGCGCGACGCGGTTGCCGCGGTTGCGCAAGGCCGCATACTCGTTCATGTGCGCGTATTTCCAAAGGATGTCGTAGGCCACCATGCAGCCCATGCTGTGGGTGAGCAGGCAGATGTCGTCACCGTCCGACAAGGCCGCCTCGAGCGTTTCGCTGAGCCGCGCCCTGATCTCGGAGCCGATACTGTGCGAGGTGAGATAGGCGCCGAGATCCGCGGTCGCCTGATTGATAAGCCAGGTGTTGAGCAGTCCGCCGGTCAGCAGAGCGCCGAACAGGCTCACGGCGTCCGCTGCCTCGTCGAGCAGCTTCCAGTCGTCCGATTGCTGCAGCACCTTCTTGTAGGTTGCGGCATCGAAGCGTGGATAGGCGTGCTCGGTCAGGGCGAAGGCATCCTCCAGCGGAGCGGACGGGAAGCAGGCGGCGTTGCCGAAGGCCGGATCCTTCGCGGTCAGCTTCTTCCGAGTGCCCGCGTCGGCTTTCGACAGGATGCGGTTGTTGATGTCGCCGTAATAGGCAAACGACACCTTTATGCGGCCATCGGAGAGGGCCGGAGCACGGTCTTGCCGTCCCGCCCGCCTCAGGCCGCTGGCGAGCGCCTGGTGGCTGAGGGTGATCAGCGCCTCGCGCGCTGGCTTGATAGACCGCCCATGGACCAGGATCAGATGTTTGCGTGCCATCGCGCGTCCCCCAACCGCCACTCGCCACCTTCGGGCGAGATGATACGCGCATGGCGGGCAGTGTCCAGAGATCTCGCCTCAGCTCGTCAACTTCAGCCCGGCGATGCCGGCGAGGATGAGGCCGATGCAGGCCAGCCGTGCAAGACTTGCCGGATCGCCGAACAGCGCGATGCCCAGCGCCACGGTGCCGACCGTGCCGATCCCCGTCCAGATTGCGTAGGCGGTGCCGACCGGCAGATCGCGGATCGCAAGCCCGAGCAGACCGATGCTGGCGATCATGCAGGTGATGGTGAGCACCGACGGCACGAGCCGTGTGAAGCCGACGGTATATTTGAGGCCGATTGCCCAGCCGCATTCGAGGATGCCGGCGAGAAGAAGATAGAACCAGGGCATGAAGTCGCTCCTTGATGATAAGAAGCGAGGCCGTCCCCGCGGGTTCATGGCACCGGGTTCGGCCGGTGCACGCGGTCGTCCGCGTGGGATTGATGTGGGACATCGGCTGCCGGCTTCAAGGCCGGCAACCGCCGAAATTCGATTGTTGTCGATCGGGCTAGAGGAGCCTTTCCGCATGCCAGCGCAGATGATCGTCCATGAAGGTTGAGATGAAATAGTAGGAGTGGTCGTAGCGGTCGTGCATCCGCAGGGTCAGGCCGATGCCGGTGCCGTCGATCGCCTCTTCGAACAGCCAGGGCCGAAGACCGCTGTCGAGAAAGCTGTCGGCCTTGCCCTGGTCGATGAGGAATTCCGGGAAGCGTGCCCCGTCCCGCACGAGGGCGCTGGCGTCGTAGGCGCGCCAGGACGCCGGGTCGGCCCCCAGATATTTTTCGAGCGCCGGCGCAGACCAGTCGGCGGTCGAGGGCTCGACGATCGGCGCGAACGCCGAGCAGCTCCTGAAGCGGTCGGGGTTCTTCAGCGCGATCGTCATCGCCCCGTGGCCGCCCATCGAGTGGCCGAAGATCCCCTGACGCCCCATGTCGACCCGGAACTGTTCGGCGATCAGCGCCGGCAGTTCCTCGGTGATGTAGGTGTACATCTGGTAGTGTTCCGCCCACGGCGCCTGCGTCGCGTCGAGATAGAAGCCGGCGCCCTTGCCCATCTGCCAGTTGGTCACCTCGTCTGCCACGTCGTTGCCGCGCGGGCTGGTATCCGGGCAGACGATGATCAGACCGAGCTCGGCTGCCAGCCGACGGTACTCGCCCTTTTCCATGACATTGGCGTGGGTGCAGGTGAGGCCGGAGAGGAACCACAGGACCGGTCGCGGCTCGGCGATCGCCTGCGGCGGCACGAAGACGGCAAAGGTCATCTCGCAGCGGCAGGCTTCCGACATATGCTGGAAGACGCCTTGCATGCCGCCGAAGGCGGTGTTCTGGGACAGGACTTTCATGGATAGACCTCCTTTGCAGGCGTTGCGGGTTGGGCGTCAGCCGGCCAGCGCCACGGCGGCGTTGACGGCCGCGGCGACGAGAACCGTGTTGAAGAAGAAGGCAAGCACCGCATGGGCGAGGTTGATGCGTCGCATTTCGGTGGTGGTGATCGTCACGTCCGAAGTCTGGGCCGTCATGCCGATGACCAGCGAAAAATACAGAAAATCATAGGCGGCCGGCTCCGGCGTCTCCGGAAACTGCAGGCCGTCCTGCAGCTGAAGCGTGCCGTCGGCCCCCTCGCGGCGCCGCCAGTAATGATGGGCGTAGTGCATGGCAAACATCGTGTGGATGGTCAGCCAGCCGCCGATCACCGACAGGAAGGCAAGCGTCACCTCGAAGAGGCTCGGATCATGGGCGCGGTTGAGGGCGTTGAACAGGGCCGCGACCGCGGCGGCGACGGCCAGCACGGTGACGATAAGGATGGCGTAGGCGGGCGCATCGTCGCGCTCGCGGCTGGTCTTCAACCGGGTGACAGTCAGGCGCGGCATACGGGCGGCGATCATCGCCAGGTAGACGACGAAGAACAGGATCGCGGAAACTTCGACCGACACCTGCGGCGCCAGGTAAAGCAGCACGCCGAGGCTGACGATCCCTGTCAGCCCGGCCGCATAGAACGGGCTCTGCCGGCGGTGGTGCCAGGCGAACGAGGTGTCGTTCATCCGCGTTCCGCCGACTGTTGCGCGCCAATCGCCTTGGCACGCCGGCACAGCCGGTCGAAGGTCGACAGGAAGGCGGAACGGTCGCGCGGCGCAAAAGGCGCGTTGTAGCCCTTGCTCTCACCGGTCTCGCGCAGGTGCTGGCCGAGATCGCGCATGGCGCTTGCCATGCCGATATTCGTTTCGTCGAACTGCCGGCCGGTCGGTCCGGTGACCAGTGCGCCGGCCGCCACACATCGCACGGCAAGCGGCACGTCGGCCGTCACCACCACGTCGCCGGCACCGGCCCGCTCGGCGATCCAGTCATCGGCCGCATCGAAGGCGCCGGACACGATGATGTTTTTCACCATCGGATCGCGCGACGGCCTCAGACCGGAATTGGCGACGAACGTCACTTCGAGGCTGTGGCGTTCGGCAACCTTCAGGACCTCGGGCTTAACCGGGCAGGCGTCGGCATCGACATAGATCAACTCAGGCTCTCCTCGCAGTCGGGAACGGCAGATTCCACGCACCCGCCATCAGTTGGTCCAGCCGATCGCATGGACATCGCCGTCGAACGCAAGTCCTGCCGACGTTTCGACGAATTCGAGCGAGGCCGGCAGGTAGGGCCGAAGACGGTCCACCGGCGGCAGCGCCTGCTCGAAGGTCGGCAGGGCGATGCTTCGCTTCACCAGCAGAACGTAGATCCGCCCGTCGTCGGTTGTCAGTTGCACGTCGCGGCAGTCGAAGCCGGCCGCAGCGAGGTGATAGAGGATGAGCCCGCTGCTCCAGATCGACAGGTCGCCGGTGACCAGCGGGTACCGGAGCGCCGGCACCGCAAGCGCCAGCGTTCCACCTTCTGCCAGCAAGACATTCAGCTGACGCAGGAAGGCCTGGGGATCCGGATGGCGTTGTAGGAGATCGATGGCGATCAGGCAGTCGAAATCGCCGTCAGCAACACCGAGCTGCGGCACGTCCCGCCGCAGCGTGACGTTCGGTGACAGGTGCGCGCTGGACTCCAAGCCGACCACCGCGGTGACCTGCTCGACCCTTGGCGACAGGAGCGCCAGCCGCGCCAGATCCTCTGTGCCGAGGTCCAGCACCGACCGGACGCGCTGGCTATTGAGCAGTCGCGTCAGCAGCGGGCCTGCGTCCAGTTGTGGATAGGCATTGGCGGGCGGCTCGATGCGGCGGCCACCATTTGCCTGGCGGGCAGCGATATCGAGCCGCGACTTCAGCATCCGGTTTTCCCGCTGCAGCGGCTTCAGCACCTGGTGCATCATGGTCTTCAGCCGCTCGACCTGGACGGCATAGGAACTGGCGTCGGTGGCGTCGAGAACGGCCTGCGGATCCTCATCCTTGCGCCGTCGCGTCGGGAAGGCAACCACCGGAGGATTGCCGGCCGGGCTGCCGATCGCCGGCTCCGGCAGCACCTGCGTCGGATCGACGGAGGATCCGTGCCGGGCGGGCGCTGCACCATGTTCGCGGCCGGAAAACACGAACGAGAAGTCGCAGTCGACATGCTGTGCGTCGGGCCCGTCGATGCTGATCGCGGCATGCACGCCATCGACCGAGGCCACCCGTGCCTGGCAGCCGGATGTCTGCGTGTCACCGGTCAGCTGCGTCATGCCGCCGGCAACCTCGATCAACGGCGGCTGGAAGACGATCAGGTAGCGTCCGGCGGATTTGCGGGCAACGTGGAAACCCTGGCCGCGCAAAACGCTGCCGTCCGCCTTCACCGAGCCAGATACGATACGCTCCGACATGCCTGCTCCTGCTGTTCGCCCACCTGCGGACGGTAACCGTGCGATGGCAGAAGGACGCCCGGATCTGTTGTTCTGGGCGTCCTTTCGAGATCGTCGAAGGGCAATACGATGCCAGTCAGTATAGCACAACCGAGCGAATGCTTTCGCCCGAATGCATGAGTTCGAAGCCCTTGTTGATGTCCTCGAGCGGCATGGTGTGGGTGATCATCGGGTCGATCTGGATCTTGCCGTCCATGTACCAGTCGACGATCTTCGGCACGTCGGTGCGGCCGCGCGCGCCGCCGAAGGCCGTGCCCATCCAGGTGCGGCCGGTGACCAGCTGGAACGGTCGCGTCGAGATCTCCTGGCCGGCGCCCGCAACGCCGATCACCACCGACTTGCCCCAGCCGCGATGCGAGGCCTCGAGCGCCTGGCGCATGACCCGGGTGTTGCCGGTGCAGTCGAAGGTGTAGTCGGCGCCGCCGATCTGGTCGGCACCGCGCTTGGTCATGTTGACGAGGTAGGGCACGATGTCGTCGCCGACCTCCTTCGGATTGACGAAATGCGTCATGCCGAAACGTTCGCCCCAGGCCTTCTTGTCGTTGTTCAGATCGACGCCGATGATCATGTCGGCGCCGGCAAGCCTGAGGCCCTGGATGACGTTGAGGCCGATACCGCCGAGCCCGAAGACGATCGCGGTCGCGCCGATCTCCACCTTTGCTGTGTTGATCACCGCGCCGATGCCGGTCGTCACGCCGCAGCCGATGTAGCAGATCTTGTCGAACGGCGCGTCGGGGTTGACCTTGGCGACCGCGATCTCCGGCAGCACCGTGTAGTTGGCGAAGGTCGAGCAGCCCATGTAGTGGTGGATCTTGTCCTTGCCGATCGAAAACCGCGAGGTGCCGTCCGGCATCAGTCCCTGGCCTTGGGTCGAGCGGATGGCGGTGCAGAGGTTCGTCTTGCGGCTGAGGCAGGACGGGCATTCGCGGCATTCCGGCGTGTAGAGCGGGATGACGTGGTCGCCCTTCTTCACCGAGGTGACGCCGGGGCCGACATCGACGACGATGCCGGCGCCCTCATGGCCGAGAATGGCCGGGAACAGGCCTTCCGGATCGGCGCCCGACAGCGTGAAGTCATCCGTATGGCAGATGCCGGTGGCCTTGACCTCGACCAGCACCTCGCCGGCGCGCGGCCCCTCCAGCTGCACGGTCATCACTTCGAGCGGCTTGCCAGCCTGAACGGCAACGGCGGCGCGGACATCCATCGTCTGTCTCCTCATTTTCGATTCCCGAACCTTCTCGCATGGCCCGGCGGACGGCTCAAGTCTTGGCGACCGTCAGTCACTCATGCGGGTGTTTCGGTCATCCGGCTTTGGCGTTGCTCGCGCCAGATGATGAACAGCCCGGAGGCAACGATGATGACGATGCCGAGCCATTTCGACGGCGTCGGGAAGTCGGCAAACAGCAGGTAGCCGAGCACGGTCGCGGAAATGATCTCGAAATACTGGAAGGGCGCCAGCAGCGATACGGAGGCGAGGCGGAAGGCGCGCACGACGAGCAGGTGGACATAGCCCGACAGCGAGCCGAGGACGACCAGCAGCACGAGCCCGAGCGACGAGGCGGGCAGAGACATCTCAAAGTCGGCAATCCCGGCCTGGGAGCCGATGACCAGCACGACGCCCATCAGCGCCGTGCCGCCGATGCCGGACATCATCTGCATGGTGAGCGGCGAATCGACGTCCCCCAGCGCCCGGTTGAGAAACAGGTAGAGCGTGAACAGGGCAGCGCAGGCGACCGGCAGCAGCGACATCCAGCCAAAGATCTCGAAGCTCGGCTGGATGACGATCATCGCCCCGCCGAAGCCCACCAGGATGGCAAGCCAGCGCCGCCAGCCGACCTTTTCGCCGAGAAACAGCGCCGACATGATTGTCAGCATGAACGGCTCGACGAAGTAGATGGCGAACACGTCGGCGAGCGGCATGTATTTGACGGCGGTGAAGAACATCAGGCTGGCGCTGGCATGCAGCGCGCCGCGCAACAGGTTCATCCACGGTCGGCGAACCGCTTTGAGGCTGCCGACGGTCATGAAGAACAGAGGCGCCAGCACCACCAGCTGGAAGAAGAATCGGTAGAAGGTGACCTGGCCGGGCGACATGGTCTCGAAGGTCGCCATGTACTTGGCGATGGCATCCATCATCGGCAGGACGATCATGCAGCCGGCCATCAGGGCCATGCCCTTGACGGAGCTGTCGGTCGAGGCGGAAACGGCGGTCATGGGTGAGAATCCTGTGGGGCTCCGTTCAACCACGCGACAGGGTGGTTCGGCAAGCCGGGCGGGTGCGGTCCGGCTAGGAAAGGTGCGCCCAGGAAGACGGGCAGGGACGGGCAGCCCTCGTCCTGCCACGACGCCTTGCTATCTCAGTCAGCCGCGATCGATACTGGTCGCGCCAAAAAGCTCCTCGAAGGCCTCGCGAAGGCGCATGTCGACGTCATGCATCATCACCAGCATGCCGAGATCCTCAAGGCTGGTGACCCCGTAGGCGGAGATGCCGCAGGGCACGATGCCGGAAAAATGCGTGAGATCCGGATCGACATTGATCGACAGGCCGTGAAAACTCACCCAGCGGCGCAGGCGGATGCCGAGCGCTGCGATCTTGTCCTCCGTCACCGTGCCATCGGGCAGCGGCGGCTTTTCCGGCCGCCGGACCCAGACGCCGACCCGGTCCTCGCGCCGCTCGCCGCGAACGTTCATCGACGCAAGCGTGCGGATGATCACCTCTTCAAGCGCCGCCACGTAGGCGCGCACGTCCTGGCGCCGGCGCTTCAGGTCGAGCATCACGTAGGCCACCCGCTGTCCCGGCCCGTGGTACGTGTACTCGCCGCCGCGCCCTGTGGAAAACACGGGAAAACGATCGGGCTCGATGAGGTCTTTCGAATCGGCGCTGGTGCCCGCCGTATAGAGCGGCGGATGCTCCAGCAGCCAGACCAGTTCGTCGGCGCGGCCGTCGGCGATCGCCGCAACCTCGGCATCCATCACCGCAAGCGCCTCCTCGTAAGGGACGGGCGTGTCGGAAATCCGCCAGCGGATCGGGGCGGATCCGTCGGCCGGCAGCATCGAGAGGTTGAGATCGGTGCGGGTCGTCATGTGTCGTACTCTTCGTATCGGTCGCCATCGCGCGCTGTCGTCCGGCGCTCGCGGATGCGGGCTTTGCCTATACAGGAATTCCTGCAGAAATTTTATCTTTCAGAAAACTGTCACGGCACACTTGCGCGGCGGAAATCCCTTTGCTAGATGCTCCCTCGCCGGCGACAAACCGGCCTACCACGATGCGGTCGTGGCGGAATTGGTAGACGCGCAGCGTTGAGGTCGCTGTGGGGCAACCCGTGGAAGTTCGAGTCTTCTCGACCGCACCAAAAGAACCCGGCGCAAGCCGGGTTTTTTGTTTTCCGGCAATGGTTTCCCGCAAGAGGCTGAAAAGCAGCATCAGCCACCGCGCAGATCGAAAATCCGGCTGCGTACAGGCAGCCTCGCCAGACGCAGTGCCGGACCGCGAGCTGGCAGATAAGGGCGGTGGACCATCAACCTGCCACCAGGTCCGCCCCACCACCAACATCCACGGAGCCCGTCAATGGGTGGAGACGGCCTCGTCGTCGTCGAGGAACGATTCGATCCCGTCGCGCTCGGCGGTCGCCAGAAACTCTTCCCATGCCTCCTGGTCGGTCGAAAAGGTATCCTCCCAGGTCGTCACGTCTTCCTGCTGGGAGATCACCTCGAGGCTCCAGCCGTCTTCCGTGCCGGCCGGGCGAAAGATATCCACCAGTACGGTTATTCCATTGTCCTCGAATTCACCGGAGAAGTCTGAGTGCTCGAGCTTTGGCGTCTTGGTCATCGAAGTCTGTCCTTTGGGATCACGGCAGGCCGGCGCCGGCTGTGATCAGATGGTCGGGTCGGTGAACTGGAGTAGGCGATCATTCCAGATCCGGGATCTCGCCGGCCTGGAACAGCACCACGGGCGGACCGTATTCGCCGATCAGCGGATCGGCTTCGCGGCTCCAGGCGACCACGCCGGCATACTGGTCGGCCATCGTGCGGGCCTCGCGCCTTGCCCGCTCTTCCGTATCCACCTGGCGCGGGTCGAAGGCCGGAACAAGTTCGCCGTCGTCGCTCTTCACGAATGCCGCGAGAACGATCAGCTTGGCTTTGGTCGACATGATTTTTCCCCAACTCGTGTACCGCATATATGCTTACCGGGTTTTCACGAGGCAAGGGGCATCGTCCCGGACGAGGTCGATCCGGTCCACTGGTGCGGCGATACGAGGCGTGGAGGGCGGGCGGAAAAAGTCGTTGACGCTTGCCGAAGCTGACCTCCCTATCATGACGGAACTCACGTCAGGGATGGAATCATGGTCGAGATCAGGATGAAGACGCGCGCCACCGGCGCGAGCGCCGTACTTGGCGTGCGCGGGCATGCGGCGCTGAAAACGGTGACCGGCGGAACGCTGGAGGTGGTGACCGGCGTCAACGAACCGGGCTTCAACCCGCTCGACCTCCTCTATTCGTCGCTTGCCGCCTGCCTGGTGCTGAGCGTCAAGGGCGCGGTGATCCAGCTGCAGATGCTGGAACGTTTCGAAGGGTGCTCGGCGGAGGTTACCGGCGACAAGGCGCATGACGAGCCGTCACGCGTCGAGACGTTGCATGCGGCGATCAGGATCGGCGGAAATTTCAACGACGAAGAACGCCAGGCGATCGTTACGCTCGCCAAGCAATTGTGCACGGTAAGCAACACGCTGGCGCTCGCTCCAAAGATGGAGATCAGCGCCAGCCGGCTGTAGGATCGGCGATCAGTCGTCGTCGGGGATGAGGCTGTCGATCCCGAGCAGCGTCAACTCGTTGACCACGCGCCCGACGCCCGGCATGCGCTTGACGCGCGCGACGATCTTGCGGGCCGTCGCCTCGTCGTCGACCTCTCCCTCGATGGTCACCGTGGTGCCGTCGGCGCGGATGTCGATGGTTTCCATGGCGACGATGTCCAGCGCCTCGATCGCCTCGCTGACCCGCTCCTCGAGATCGTCGCTCTCTTCGACCCCGACGGTTGCCGGCGTTTCCGGATCGTCGACTGGCTCCTCGAGGCCGGTCTCGTCGGCGTTGTCGACCTGGAAACCCTTGTTCCGGTCGCGGTCGAGGTTGGCGTTCGAATCGCCGTAGGCGGCGTTTCCGACTGGCGCCGCGGCGGCGCCGGCAGCATCGGCATACGGCCAGCCGTCATCGATGTTGCGCGTGTCGTAGTCGCGATAATCTTCCTCGCGAGAGATGTCCTTGACGTCCTTGTTGACCGGCATGCGGGTGATCTCCTGTCATTGGCTGGTGCCATAACGTGCGGAGGGGCCGTTGGTTCGACGCCATCAGAGAGAAGAATGCTTCTCCCATTTGCGCACCAGGCGATCACGCTTCAGGCGCGACAGCCGCTTCAGCCAGAAGATACCGTCCAGCTGGTCGATCTCGTGCTGGACGCAGGTGGCGAGGAAGCCGTCCGCCTCGGCCTCGTGAGGGTGTCCCGTAAGGTCCTGGTAGCGGAAGCGGATGGCCAGCGGCCGTTCCACCTCCTCGGTGAAGCCGGGCATCGACACGCTGCCCTCCGTATGCCGCTGGCGCTCCTGCGAGGCCGACAGGATCTGCGGGTTGATGTGCACGAGGACCGGCGCGTCGGCCGACAGATGGATCACCGAGATGCGGCTCAGCTCGCCGATATGGGCGGCGGTGATGCCGACGCCCGGTGCCGCGCGCATCGTCTGCAGCAGGTCGTCGCAGAGGCTGGCAAGAGCGGCATCGAAGGTCTCGATGGGATGGCAGGGCTGCGACAGTCGCGCGTCGGGATAGCGGAGAATGGGGCGGATCGTCACGGCTTTGCAGGTTCCACAGGCGGTTTGTCCGGCCCGGTCGCCGAGAGGCTGGACCGGGGCGCCGGATTGGTCTAGCACGGTTGTCGCGGGTGCGCAGCGATCTTCGAGTGCCCGTGCTATCCGATTGTTGAAAATCAGTTTTCCGCGGACGTTTCGGCCTGGAGCCGAAGCGGCGTGGTACGGATGCGGGGAAGGGCGGCATGACGAACATCGAAGACGAGCGCGTCCGCGCCTCAGCCGAGACGAACCATGACGACATCTACGGCGAAGACGGTTCCGTTCGCGCCGATTACCTTGCGCTGGTCGGCGCCGCCATTGCCGATCGCGACCTGCTGTTCCTGCGCGCCAACGTCGCCGACCTGCACGAATCCGAACTCGGCGACCTTCTGGAATCGATGCAGCCGGATCAGCGCATGGCGCTCGTCCGGCTCCTGGGCAACGAGTTCGACCTCACGGCGCTGACCGAGGTCGACGAGGCGATCCGCCTCGAGATCGTCGACCAGATGCCGAACGAGCAGATTGCCGCGGCCATCGGCGAGCTCGATTCGGACGATGCCGTCTACATTCTCGAAGACCTCGACAAGGAGGACCGTGAGGACATCCTCGCGCAGCTGCCGTTCACCGAGCGGGTGCGCCTGCGCCGGGCGCTCGACTATCCGGAAAGCTCCTCCGGCCGCCGCATGCAGACCGAGTTCGTCGCCGTGCCGCCGTTCTGGACGGTCGGCCAGACGATCGACTACATGCGCGACGAGGACGATCTGCCGGAAAGCTTTACCCAGATTTTCGTGATCGACCCGACCTTCAAGCTGCTCGGCGTCGTCGATCTCGACCGGATTCTGCGCACCAAGCGGCAGACGAAGATCGAAGCGATCATGCGCGAGACGAACTATCCGATCCCGGCCGACATGGACCAGGAAGAGGCAGCGCAGCTGTTCGAGCAGTATGACCTGATCTCGGCCGCCGTCGTCGACGAGAACGGCCGGCTGGTCGGCGTGCTGACCATCGACGATGTCGTCGACGTCATCCAGGAGGAGGCGGAAGAAGACATCATGCGTCTCGGCGGCGTCGGTGACGAAGAACTGTCCGATACGGCGATCGACATCTCGCGGTCGCGCGTGCCGTGGCTTCTCGTCAACCTGCTGACGGCGTTTCTCGCCGCCTCAGTTATCTCGCTGTTCGAGGCCACGATCGAGCAGATCGTCGCGCTCGCCGTCCTGATGCCGATCGTCGCCGGCATGGGTGGCAATGCGGGCTCGCAAACCATGACCGTCACCGTGCGGGCGCTCGCCACCCGCAATCTCGACATTCACAACGCCTGGCGCGTTGTGCGCCGCGAGGCGGGCGTTGGCCTGCTCAACGGCATGATCTTCGGCATCCTGATCGGTATCGCAGCCGGTGTCTGGTTTCAGGATTACAACATCGGCGGCATCATTGCCGCGGCGATGCTGATCAACATGATGGCCGCAGCGCTGGCGGGCATCATGATCCCGCTGCTGCTGGACAAGATCGGCGCCGATCCGGCGGTCGCCTCGGCGGTCTTCGTCACCACCGTCACCGACATCATCGGCTTCTTCTCGTTCCTCGGACTGGCGACCTGGTGGTTTTCCATCAGTTGAGGGCAACTCGCCGTCTCGCCCGAGCTGTCCCGCCGTTGCCGCCCAAAATTGACTTGCACGTAAAAGTCAAATATTTTGGCGGCCTCATTGGGATCACGGCGTGAATAAGTACTATACCATCACTGAACTGACGCGGGAATTTGGTGTTTCAACCCGGACCCTGCGTTTCTACGAGGATGAAGGTCTGATCCAGCCGGAACGTCGGGGGCGCACCCGGCTGTTTCGCACCGCCGACCGGCGGCTGATCCAGGAAATCCTCCGCGGCCGGCGCATCGGCTTCACGATCGCGGAGATCCGCGAGATCATCCAGGTCTACAAGGAGCCGCCGGGCGAGCTGGGTCAACTCAAGATGCTGATGAAGCACGTCGACCAGAAGCGCGACGAACTGCGCCAGAAGCGCAAGGACATCGACGAGACGCTGAGCGAACTCGATCATGTCGAGGAAGCCTGCCTCACACGTCTTGCCGAAATCGGCGTTAGCACCTGATCGGAACATTTCACCGACACAGTGTCCCCGCGACAGCCGCCTAGCGGCTGTTCATCGTGCATTCGCCGGAAATCGACAGCACCCGCTCGTCCGTCGAGGGATCGATCTCGCCGCGCTGCATCGGCTCGAACAGCGACTGTGCGACCAGACGCTCCGCCGTGCAGGCGCAGAAGCGCCGGCAGAGCCCGGCCTCGTTGCCGCCCACCGTGCACGTAGCCTCGCAACTGCGGTTATACGCGTCGATCGGGTCCGGCGCCGGCGCCGGATGGACCAGCGAGGCAAGGTAGACGAGGCCGATCAGCACCGGCTGGTGGATCAGGTAGAAGGCAAGGCTGTGCCGTCCGGCAAGCGTCAGCAGGTTAGGCTTCTGCTGCCAGGAGGCCATGCGCTGGAAGCCGCCGCTCCGCTTGAGGAAACCGGACACCGCGACGCCGGCGAGCACCACGCCGAACCAGGGAAACAGCGGCACGTAATCATTGGAGCGCGGCGGCGTTTCGGCCAGCCCGATCCAGGCGAGCCATGGCGTGTTGAATGCCGCCGAGCGTAGCACACCCGGCATAACCCAGCCATCGATGACGAAGGCAGCGCCGATGGCTATCGCAACAACTCCCGTGACAGCCGGCGGCAGGCTCAGGAAGGCCAGCGCCAGCAGGCTGGAAGCGGCGATGTTGTGCAGGATGCCGAAGAAGATCCACTCCTGCGGCAAGGCCACATAGGTCCCGATGCTGATCACCAGCGCCGCCGCCGCGACCGCTGCGAACCGTTTGGCAAACGACCGCCAGCGGATCTGCGGCTGGTGCGCCAGCACCAGGCTGAGGCCGACGAGGAACAGGAACGACGTCGCGATCGACCGCGCGTAGAGCTTCCAGAGCCCTTCGGTCGCCGTACCCGGCTCGATATAGCCGAAGAACTCCAGGTCCCAGGTGAAGTGGTAGGAGGCCATGGCGATCAGCGCCAGGCCGCGCAGGGTGTCGATCAGCGGGATGCGCGGCGTCCGCAGGATACCGCCAGAGGGTTCGGGAGATGACACGCGATTTCCTATTCTCGGTCTTTTTGCCCGCCGACATCCATCAGAGCCAGGCGTGCTTCGGAAAAGAACTGCCGCCGGGTGAGAACGAAGATCACGAAGGCCGTCGACGCCATGAACATATAGGGCCCGATGAACCAGCCGAGATAGCCGATTGACAGAAAAATCGTTCGCAGGCCGGCGTTGAAGTGGCGTGCCGCAATGACGTTCATGCGGAACACCTTTTCCGCCGCGCGCTCGGCGGCGGCCCGGTCAACCTGCGCGTCGCCCATCATCGGCAGTGCGCCGAACAGGATCGTGCAGTAGTTGAACAGCCGGTAGGACCAGCCGAACTTGAAGAAGGAATAGCCGAACATCGCGGTCAGTCCGGCCACCTTGAGCTCGAATGCGACGCGGCCGCTGTAGTCGACGATGGCAAGGTCGCGGAACACCGCATCCACCCGGTCGGTGGCCCCCAGCAGCGCAAAGCAGCCGCCGATGGCAAAGATCGAGGTGGAGGCGAAGAAGGCGGTGCCGTTCTGCAGGCCGGCCATGATCTGTGTGTCGATCATCTTCAGGTCGCGCCGGAGCGAATTGAAGATCCACTGCCGGCGGTGTTCGGCCATCGCCTGGTTGAGGCTGCGCCTCGACAGCTTCGGGGTGCCGCTGGTCAGCCAGGAATAGCCGAACCAGAGCGTGGCGAAGAGGGCGAGAGCGACATAATCGGCTGTGTTCATGGCGATCCGAGGCATGGCGATGAGGATGGCAAGCTATGCGTCAGATCGCTGCCGATCTCAAGCGGCCAGAGGATCATCAGGCTTTTGGCCGGCAAACAGGACGGCGACCGTGTGCAGACACAAATCTGTCATTTTTTGCGGTTGCGAAATGTGTCATCCGTTAATATAGGGTTAAGCGCCGTCGCCGGTCCGACCGGCATGGCCTAAACGGAGAGATCATGGAAGACAGTGTTCAGAAATCCTGCTGGAGCGTGACCATCAAGGCGCTCTTCGGTTTTGCCGGCGTGCTCGCGCTCGCCTACCTGTTCGGCAGCATCTGAAATTTCTTTGTCTTCATGACCGATGTCCTTGATGGTGAGCGTCCGGCCCGGACGATGACCGGAGGATGTTTCTGTCGCCGCTGCCGCATCGGGTGTCGGTGCGAACCCTAGACATGCGCCGCTATCCGGTTAGGCTTGCACGACAAGACGCGCCCACGATCGGTGCGGCGTCCCGGGATACCCATTCATGTTTCTATCCGTCTTCGACGTCTTCAAGATCGGCGTCGGTCCGTCGAGTTCCCACACCATGGGACCGATGTCGGCAGCCAATCGTTTCCTCGACCTCATCCTGTCAGACGACTGGCCAAGGCCGGCCGGCGCGCGTGTGGCATCCCTGAAGGCCAGCCTGCACGGCTCGCTGGCATTTACGGGCATCGGCCACGGCACGGGACGCGCTGTGGTGCTCGGGATGATGGGGGAGCGGCCGGATACGGTCGATCCGGACCACATGGATGCGATCATCGAGGAGGTCGAGCGCACCGGCCGCGTCACGCCTGCCGGTCATCCCGGCTATGACTTCCAGCCGAAGACGGACCTCGTCTTTGATCGCAAGCAGCCGCTGCCGGGCCACGCCAACGGTATGAGCCTGTCCGCCTTCGACAAGGACGGACGGCTGCTCCTCAAGCGGGTCTACTATTCGATCGGCGGCGGCTTCGTGGTCACCGACACAGAGCTCGAGGCGATGCGCGGCGAGAAGACGACGTCGACCGACCGGGTACCCTATCCCTTCGCCAGCGCCCGGCAGATGCTCGAGATGGCGCGCGCCTCCGGCCTCAGCATCGCCGATATGAAGCGTGCAAACGAATTGACGAAGATGAGCGGCGAGGCGCTGGATGCCGGCCTCGACCGCATCTGGGAGGCGATGACCAGTTGCATCGATCGCGGCCTGAAGGTCGACGGCATCATGCCGGGCGGCCTCAACGTCCGACGCCGGGCACGGTCCATCCACGACAAGCTGGTTGCCGAGCAGCGGAGCAACCGTCTCAACCCGCTGCTCGCCAACGACTGGCTGAGCGTCTACGCGATGGCGGTCAACGAGGAGAATGCCGGCGGCGGGCGCGTCGTGACGGCGCCGACCAACGGTGCGGCGGGCGTCATCCCCGCGACCATCCGCTACTTCCAGCATTTCCACGAGGATGCCTCGGCCGAGGATATCCGCACTTTCCTGCTGACGGCGGCGGCCATCGGCGGCATCATCAAGCACAACGCCTCGATCTCCGGCGCCGAAGTCGGCTGTCAGGGGGAGGTGGGATCGGCCGCGGCGATGGCGGCGGCCGGACTGGCTGCGGTGATGGACGCCTCACCCGAGCAGATCGAGAACGCCGCGGAGATCGCCCTCGAGCATCATCTGGGCATGACCTGCGATCCGGTGGCCGGCCTCGTGCAGGTGCCGTGCATCGAGCGCAACGCGCTGGGTGCGGTCAAGGCGGTCACCGCCGCGTCGCTGGCGGTGAAGGGCGACGGCAGCCATTTCGTGCCGCTCGACGCGTGCATCGAGACGATGCGCCAGACCGGCAATGACATGAGCGAGAAGTACAAGGAAACCTCGACCGGCGGCCTGGCGGTCAACGTCGTCGAGTGCTGAGCGTGCGCAAGTGCCGCAGCGACGCACCGGCCTCTTGACCCCGACCGCGGATCGGTCTTGAAGCAGGTCATGGCTCTCAATCTCATCAAGCTCTGCGTCGGCGCAGACAGTCTCCAGGATCTCCGGGAATGGGTCGGCGAACGCTCGCTGTCTGCGATGGCGGCCGGCCTGGAGCCGCACAGCACCCACACCACCCGCATGGTGCCGAAGCGTGTCGAGGAACTTCTCGGAGGCGGTTCGCTCTACTGGGTGATCAAGGGGCAGGTGACGGCACGCCAGCCGCTGCTCGGCATCGAGACCTTTACCGGTGGCGACGGCATAGGCCGCTGCAACCTGGTGCTCGCGCCGACGATCATCGAAACGGTGCCCCAACCGAGACGCCCGTTCCAGGGATGGCGCTACCTGACGACGGAGGACGCGCCGCGTGATCTTGGAGACATCGGCGACGACATGGCGTCGATGCCGGAAGACCTGAGGCGCGAGCTCGCCGAGCTCGGCCTCCTGTAGGATCAGCGTAGGCGCAACCGCAGCGGCGCGCTGCCGCTGCGTGCGCAGACATGCAGGTGTATGCGGATTACCGGCTGCGAATGACGCCAGGCGCGAGCGCCGTGCGACAGGAGCATGGCGACCAGGTCGCGGGTGCGTTCCTTCGGGCGGTTGATGCCGATCGCCGTAAGGCGCAGAGCCGCCTCATGCAGCGGGTGAAGGGCGCTGCCCTTCATTTTCGATTTCGTCCCGGCAGGCGGGAGGAAGTCGAGGTTATTCTCGTTCATTGCCATGTTGACCTCGTAACGCAAAACAAATCGAGGATCGGTCTTCGGAGCAGCACACGCTCCTTGCGGGCCGGCGAACCGGCCCGGTCGTCATCACTGCATCGCGGCCCAGCAGGCGACGCCCTTCTTCTTCAGGGCATTGCAGGCGTTGATGGCATCCTTCTGGTCACCGAAGCCGCCGAAACGGGCGCGGTAGAGCTGGTTGCTGCCGTTGGCGACGGCAACCGCGAATGGCTTGGCGGAACGCAATACCTGTCCGCCCTTGTCCTGCGCACTCTGCAGGAGACCCATGGCGGCATCGCGGGTGGGCGATACGCCGATCTGAATGACCCAGCCGGACGGGGTCGACGTCTGACGGGTGGAGGCGGTCGTCACCTTGTCGGTGTTTTCGGCCGTCTGTTCGGGAATGGAGGCCGGCGGCATGTAGGCGGGTGCCGGGGTCGGCACGGCGGCCGTGCGGGTCATGGCTGCCGACAGGGCGGCCGCGCCGCGCTGTGCCTTCGGTTCCGATGCGTAGGCTGCGGCACCCGGGAGCTTTTCCGAATAGCGGCCGGACGGCAGCGGACCGGCGTTCGGCAGGTCGAGCGAGGCGACTTCATCGCGTGCAGCAACGACGGCCGGAGAGTTCTGCGCCATGACCGGGACCGGTACGGAGGCGGCGATCGGCGGAGCCGGGCTGCGCGTCTGGGCGATCAGGTTGCTGGAGCCGCCGGTCGAAGCCTTCGGCATGTAGGCAGCCACGAGCTTGCGCATCTGGGCGTCGCGGGCGCCGCCGCTGGTGCCGCCCATGACGACGCCGACGATCGAACGGCCATCGGCCTGCGCCGAGGTGACGAGGTTGAAGCCCGACGCACGGGTGTAGCCCGTCTTGATGCCGTCGACGCCGCGCACGGTGCCGATCAGCCGGTTGTGGTTGCCGATCGTCTGCTTGCCGAACTGGAAGGAGCGGATCGAGAAATACGGGTAATACTGCGGAAAGTGCTGGCGCAGTGCGATGCCGAGACGGGCCTGGTCGCGAGCCGTCGTCATCTGCGCCGTGTTGGGCAGGCCGTTGGCATTGCGATAGGTGGTGCGGGTCATTCCGAGCGCCCGGGCCTTGTTGGTCATCAGCTGCGCGAAGCGCGCTTCCGAACCGCCGAGATATTCGGCGAGCGCCGTTGCCATGTCGTTGGCCGAGCGGGTGATCAGCGCCTGCATGGCCTGTTCGACGGTCACCGAGCCGCCGGCGCGCACGCCAAGCTTGGTTGGCGGTTCGGCGGCTGCATTGGCCGATACCGGAACCCGCGAGTCGAGCGAGATGCGACCCGACTCGAGCGCCTCGAACGTCATGTACAGGGTCATCATCTTGGTCAGTGAGGCAGGATAGCGCAGGCCGTCCGGATCTTCGCTGTACAGCACCTTGCCGGTCTTGGCGTCGACGACGATGCCGGCATATTTCGGATTTGCCGAAGCCGTCTCAACGTTGACGGCCAAGAGGGCCGACACGACGACGAGGAAACCAGCGACCTTCTTGAAAATCGAGGCGCCACCCTTGGGGAAGGATGTTGTGTTGATGTGTTTCAGCACGGCTGCACTCACTCACTATATTGCATTTGCGTTATCCGGTGCGCCCCCGCAGCATCCGTTCCAGCCACATTAGGCCAGGGGCGTTACCAAGAGGTTTATGATGAACGAAGCCTTAGGAAATTTGGCAGGGTTCTAGCCTTCGTTCTCGGTCACCCCGACGAGATGGGTTCCGACAAAGGTCTCAATCGCGGCATCAATATGGTCCCACTGCGGAAGAAGCGTCGAAGAGAAGCGGTAAAGCACGCTGAGGCCGGATCCGAGGTGGATGTCGCGCTGGCAGTCGCCGCTGGTCGCGGCCGACGGCTCGGCCGGGATGGCGCAGCGCACGACGTAATCCGGCCGTCCGTTGCGGGGCGCGGTGAAGACCAGTTCGCCGCTGTAGCCGCTATCGGGCCGCAGCCGATGACGCGTCAGCCCGGCTCCCGCATCTTCGCCACTGCCGTCGAACAGGCGGGCGTAGATCGGTTCGAGCCGCCCCGACATGTCGCGCGACATCGTCGCTTCGGAAATCTCCAGGAACAGCAGGTCGTTGGCGAAAGACAGCTGGTGGAACCGGTCGCGAAGCGGCTGGCTGTAGCCCTGCATCTCCGGCCAGGCAAGGTACAGGTTGACGCGCTCGGCGTCGCCGTCCCGGCGCTGGTCGCGGAAGCGGATCATGTTGGCGGGCAGCGCCAGCGCATCGGCGCCGACCTGGATGCGATGGATGGCGGTGCTGTCGGTGTGGCCGGAGAGGCTGAGGCGCTCTCCGTACCAGCGCCCGGCAAAGCTGATGCCGGCGGTCAGCAAGGCGAGTGCGGCGATGGCGCCGGTCAGCCGGTAGAGGAGGGCGTTCGACAGCAGCGGCGCATGCGCGCCCTGTGCGCCGACGCTTGGAAGCTGATTGTGCCGCATGGCGCTTGTCCGTTCGGGGTGGGCCGGCTCCGGCGGGGCGGCCCGGCAAGCGCATGTTTCGGTAATCATGGTAAATAAAACGTTAATCGCCCGCGCCCGGGGAGGGACGCAGGCGATCGGAAGGAGGTCGTCTGTATCGGATCAGCGGCGGAAGCTGGCGACGGCGTTGGCGCGGCCGTCCTGCAGCTTGACCCAGGCAGCCGGATCGGACGTCGACTGGCGCTTGAGGAAAGTGTACTCGGTCTCGGACCAAAGCATCACCTTGTTGCGCATGTTGTCGAGGATGAAGTCGCCGCGGTCGGTGCGCACTGTCAGCACGGCATGGCCTTCACCGTTCGGCTGCAGGACGACGGTGATCAGCAGGTTGGTGGCGCTGATGCCCTGCTCCATCAGCATCTTGCGCTTCAGCAGCACGAAATCTTCGCAGTCGCCGACGGTGCGGGGATAGGCCCAGCGTTCCTCGACGCCGTAGATCTCCTGGTCGGTCATCGGCGTGATCTGGCTGTTGACCGAGTAGTTCACGTCGAGGATCTCGCGCCATCCGGCTTCGGTCAGCGCCATCGCTCCGGCATCCCGTTCGGTGACCGCGCATTCAGCCTGATAGGTCTGGCAGAATTCATAGTGGCCGATCGGCGGATTTGCCTTGCCGGTGATCTGCATCGCGCCAGGAGCCGACAGGGCCGACTGGCCGGAGATCAGCATCAGGCAGATGGCGGCAAAGCCGGTGGCGATGGTCTTGGCGGTGGACATCTCTGTTTCTCCCCGTTCGTTGGGAGAAAGCTCTCATGGCCACCTTGATCGCTGGCGAAATTTACCAGTCGAAACAATCGCTTGTTTGAAGCAACATTGAGTCGAATGAAGATCAAATGCGCGGAAAATTTGCCTCGAATGCGAAGAGAATTTGAGGAAAATTTTATGCAAGTTCGAGGCGATTTCTCTTCAATTGCCGGCGGTCGCGCCGCAAGTGTCGGTCGCTCCATCATTTTTCTCAGGATGCATCGGCGCCGTCGGACACTGCCGGCAACCCTTTGAAAGCCCGCAGTCCACCATTCCACATCGCCCAAGGGCATGGTTCGACCGCAGAAGACGTCGAAATCCGTCGGCATGGGACGGAATCCGCGCCCAAAAAAAGTGTGCCGGAGCGAGAAAAAGTTTTCCGTCCGCTCCGATTTCGCACAGTTGGCCAAGTCGCGGGCTGCAAATGGTGCCGGATGATGGTCTTGAGGGACGCGGGACATCGAACGGCCGAACGACGGTTCAGCGCCGGTTCATGTGCGATGGTACGCCAGGACGGACTGCCGCCGATGATCGAGCGGCCTTTCGGATCTATAGACTGCGGAGATGGGTTCTAGAGGAAGGAGCGCAAGCTCTCGCGCGTCTGGACGCTGGCGAACTCGATCGCCACGCCTTCTGCGAAATGCCGGACCACGCGGCCGCGCAAGCCGTTGAGCGTCACCGGCGTGCCGATGTCCGGGCGCATCTCGACATCGATGGCCGCGCCCGAGAGCGACAGGTCGACGAGGCGGCAGGCAAAACGGCGACCGTCTTCGAGCGCCAGTTCGGCGCGCGTGACGCGCGGCGTGAGGCGATCGTGGCGGCGATCCTCGGGCAGACCGAGTTCATGGCGATTGGCAAGCCAGGTAAGCTGGGCCGCCAGCTTCTCGCGCTTGCGGTCGGTGGCGGTGATCGACATGATGAAGCTGGTGGTGTCGATCGAAAGCGCCTGGCCCTCGAGCCGGCCAAGATGATCGATATAAGCGATCACTCGTTCGCCGAGGTTCGGAATCCCGGCGCAGGACATGACGACGTCGCCCGGCGACATCTCGACCGCCACGCACGGATATTCCTCATGATTGGCCAGCATCAGGCGGCCCGTCATGTTGACGGACACACGTTGGAAGCTGCGCGGCGCGGCAGGCTGCGGCGAGGAACTTGCATGCTGGAAGGAGAACATCACAGTCTTTCGTCTGTCGTCTTCGACCGAAGCTTTACAACCTCGCGGTTAACATATGGTTCTCTGCCCGGAGAGAGAGCCGTCGCGGGGTTGGCGCCGGCGGCGCACGGTTCAGCGAAGGGGTCGACGCGCAAGGCCGGCGGCTTCCGCCAGGCGTCGCAGGAGCGTGGGTTCCGCTTCGGTGGGGACGCTGGGGACGCTCTGCCGGTGACCATCGAAATTCCGGCGTGTCGGCAGCCAGCTTTCGAAGGCGAGCGTCGTGCCCGGGCCTATTCCGCCAAATCGCGGCGGCTCCAGCAGGATGACGGAGCCGAGCAGCCGATCGGCGAAGTGCGACCGCGAGCGGATCGGCAGGAGCAGGATCTCGCAGGCTTCCGTGGCGCTTTCGCCTTCCAGGCGCGCTGAGATCGTGACGGCCTCTTCTGTCCTCAGCGCCGTCAGCGCCGCCTCCGTCACGTGATCGCGTCCGCTGCGGATCCAGAGATCGAGGAAATGCTCGCCGTTCAGTTCGCGGCCGAAGTTCTCGCAGACGCGCGTGCCTGCGAGCCGGAACTTCGGGTCCAGTCCTTCGCAATCCAGCATGAACAGATCGGGAAGCCGGCGACGCAGCACCGAGGGGTCGATCTGCCGCCGCGACGGTGCGGCCCGGCCGTGGCGCAGGCCGTTCCAATAGGTGAATATTTCGTTGCTTCGGTCGCTCAGCATGGGCATCAACTGTATCGTTCCGGGTCGGAATCGGGCGTCATGCCCTCTCTTTCCGCTGAATGAGCGAATTCCATGCCAGTCCGCGCAAGTTTTCCCGGCCGTGCCGTCGCGACGCATCACGTGGTTGTTGCCGCCCTCGGGTGCTCGACGCTTTCCCTGCAGATGCCGGTGATGTAGGTCTAGCGGATGCATGCAAGGGATGGCCGCTGAATGGACGACAAGCCGAAGACGCCGTGGGAGAACCAGCTGCCGACCGACACCGGTCTGCCGGCGCAGGCCGAGCCGCATTCGGAACTCTCCGCTCCGGCCGCCTCCACCCGTCAGCCGGCCATCAATCTGCCCGGTCCGCTTGTCGCGACCCTGGCGCTGCTGATTGGCCTCTTCGTGCTCGAAAGCTATGTGCTGAACGACGAGCTGCGGTCCTACATGCTGTTCGAGCTCGCCTTCACGCCGTTGCGCTATGTCTATCCGCTGTCGCAGCAGGGACTGGAATGGGCCTGGACGCCGGTGACCTATTCCCTGCTGCATGGAAGCGTTGAGCACCTGGCCTTTAACGGCCTGTGGCTGGCGGCATTCGGTGCGCCGGTTTTCCGTCGGATCGGGCTGTCACGCTATCTCGTCTTCTGGGTCCTCTCGGCCGCGGCCTCCGCCTTCTTTCATGCCTTCCTCAACTGGGGCGCCGAAACCATTCTGATCGGTGCCTCCGGCGTCATCTCGGCGCTGATGGGCGCTGCCTGCCGCTTCGCCTTCCCGGCCGGTGGCGGTGGACTGGCCCATGCGCACGCGCATCTTCTGCCGCGCCAGGGCATCGTTTCGGCAATGCGCAACCGCACCGTCCTCATCTTCACTTTGCTGTGGTTTCTCGGCAATGTGCTGATCGCCTTCGGCATGCCGCTGGTCGGCGGCGATGCCGGCCCGATTGCCTGGGACGCGCATATCGGCGGCTTCCTGTTCGGTTACCTGCTGTTCGGTTTCTTCGACCCAATGCCGAACCGGGCAACTCCCGTATCCCGCGGAACGGCTTGAGGGCCGGCCTTTCAGTCTGCCAAAAACGGTTGCAATCAACGCTCCGGAAGCGCACCATTTCGCATGCGGAGCGCCGGGAGTGGGCGTCGGGGCGGGCGCCGCCGCATCTAGGGAGTACATCAATAGGAGGAGTTGATGCCTGTTTCTGTCAGGAACATGCTGGATGTCAAAGGCCGCAACGTCGTCTCGGTGAGCCGGGACAGGACGATCGAGGAAGTGGCGCAGATACTCAATGAAAACCGCATCGGGGCGGTCGTGGTCACAGGGCTGGACGACCGCATCTCCGGCATCTTCACCGAGCGCGACCTGGTGCGCTGCGTGGCGAGATCGGGGGGCGGGGTTCTGTCACAGTCGATCGGCGACGCCATGACCACCAACGTCACCCGCTGTCGCGAAGAGACGACGCTGAACGAGGTGATGGAGATCATGAGCCACGGCCGGTTCCGCCACGTGCCGGTCGAAGACGGCGGGAAACTGGTGGGCATCATCTCGATCGGTGACGTCGTCAAGGCGCGCATACAGGAGGTGGAGACGGAGGCCGAGCAGATCCGCGCCTATATCGCCGGCTAGGCTTTCGATGGCTTTGAATCCCTCTAGCCCGCAGCGTTCGGGAGCGGTGCGATTGTGCATGTGCTCCCGAAGCCGCCCGGGACATGTTCTCTAGATCTGACGGGCAGGGCGCGTGAGTACGCAGTCGGAGGGCGGCTAGCCGCTGCCCTCCGGATGCTGGTGTTGTGTCTTTCGCGACAGATCAGATTGCCGCCACGGCTTCCTGCATCCGCTTCAGCTCGGTGATGCGATTCTGGGCTTCCTTGTAGCCGCGGTCGATGGCCTCGCCGGCCCTGTGGAACTCCGACAGGCCGATGTCACTCAGCCTTGGATGCAGCGCCAGATCCGGCGGGTCGCCGGCAAGCCGCGCGCGCGAGATCCGCTCCTGGATGATGTTGAAGGCCTGCACCATGACGCCGGTCATGCCGATCCGCGCCTCGCGCACCTTTGTGTGCTGGCCCTCGATGACCGGCTGGACGCTGGCATTGTGCTTGACGACCGCCGAGCGGCCGAAGATGTCGTAGTTGAGATTGACGGCCACGACCAGCGGCTGCTCGTAGGCGCGGCAGACGGAGGTCGGCACCGGATTGACCAGTGCGCCGTCGACCAGCGTCCGGTTATTGCACTTTACCGGCTCGAAGATGCCGGGCAGGGCGTAGGAGGCCCGCAGCCCGGTGATCAGCGAGCCGCTGGTGATCCACACCTCGTGGCCGCTGTGCAATTCGGTGGCCACGGCAACGAACGGCCTGTCGAGGCTTTCGATGGCCACGTCTTCCAGGTGTTCCTGCATGCGCTTGGTCAGTCGCATGCCGCCGAACAGGCCGGCGCCGCCGATCGACAGATCGAGCAGGCCGGCAATCCGGCGCATGGTGAGCGATCGGGCAAACGTTTCCAGCTCGTCGAGCTTGCCGGCAAGGTAGCAGCCGCCGACCAGCGCGCCGATCGACGTGCCGGCGATCATCCCGACCTCGATGCCGGCCTCGTCCAGGGCCCGCAGCACGCCGATATGAGCCCAGCCGCGGGCAGCCCCGCCACCCAGTGCCAGGGCCAGTTTTGCCGTCTTCGGTTTCGGATCGGCGATGAGCGCGGTTGCCGTCTGTCCGCCGCCCGCGTCGGCGGCTGCGCCTGGCGGCTCGCTGCGGTTCCAACTCCAGTTCAGCATGGTCTCGACGTCCTCAGAGGCGCGCGCGCCGGACGTTCATTGAACGCCCGCAATCGTTTCGAAAGCGTTGATCAGGGGCAGCGCACCGGAGAAGCCAACCGTTGCTCAGAGGTCCTTGGAACCGCCATAGATCGCTTGCGGATCAAAATGTCGCTGTTCGTCGACGAGTTCAAGCACTGCTGCGCCATCCTTTTGAACGATCGCCCGGTAAAAGCACGAGCGCCGTCCTGTATGGCAGCTGGCATCGTGACCGCCCACCTTGACCTTCAGCCAGACGGCATCCTGGTCGCAGTCCGTCAGAAGTTCCGTGACCTGCTGGACGTTGCCGGAGGTTTCGCCCTTCTTCCAGATCTTGCCGCGCGACCGGCTGTAATAGTGGGCGATGCCGGTCTCGATGGTCAGCGACAGCGCCTCGCTGTTCATGTGGGCGACCATCAGCAGCTGGCCATCGGCCGCATCGGTGACAACAGCTGTGACGAGGCCCGTCGCATCGAAGCGCGGCGTGAACGGCCCGGCATCTTCGAGCGCCGCCTTGTCGGCCGGCGCTGCCTGGAAATCGATGGTCATGGAGGGTTTCCGTATCTGCCTGAAGGTCGGCGGGGAAATGGCCGGCCGCCGGATGTCAGCGGCGGATCATCGACAGGAAGCGCGCCTGCTCGGCGGCATTGTCTTTGTACTCGCCGGTAAACATCGTCGTCAGCGTCGAGGAGCCCTGCTTGCGGATGCCGCGCATCGACATGCACAGATGCTCGGCGTCGACCATCACCGCAACGCCGCGCGGCTGCAGCACGTCCTGGATCGAATGGGCGACCTGTGCCGTCATGGCTTCCTGCGTCTGCAGCCGCCGGCCGAAGACGTCGACCAGCCGTGCGATCTTGGAAAGACCGAGCACGCGCCCGTTCGGCAGATAGGCGACATGCGCCTTGCCGATGATCGGCACCATGTGGTGCTCGCAATGGGAATAGAACGGGATGTCGCGCACCAGGACGATATCGTCATAGCCGGCGACTTCCTCGAACGTCCGTCCGAGCACCTCTTCCGGCGACTGGTCATAGCCGCCGAACAGTTCGCGATACGAGGTAGCGACCCGCTTCGGCGTATCGATGAGACCCTCGCGCGACGGATCGTCACCGGCCCAGCGCAGGAGGACGCGCACGGCATCCTCGGCTTCCTGCTGGGTGGGACGGGCCTGCGTCTGGGCGGCAGGGAAATTCTTCACGATTGCGTCCATGTCTTGGTCTCCTGATGCGGGTCAAGGCCGCACCTGATCGTTCATCGGCACGGAAGCGCATCGGCACCCGGCTCGGATGATACGCGCTTTCTGGCCTCTCGGATCGACTTTGACAAGATAACGCATCCTGCTTTCACGCGGCTTTGCGGCAAACATTTCTGCCTTGATGCGGTCGATCACGGTTATCATATAGGTGGAGGATGGTCTTTACACCAGCGGCGGACGGTTGACGCTCTGTTCAGGAGCGCGATATCCAGGTCCCGGTAGAGCGAGAAGACGCATGGACGATATCTACAACAGCAGGATTTTGGCGCTGGCGGGCAATATCGAGCGCGCCGGTGCACTCGAAGACGCCGATGCCACATCGGAGAAGCACTCGCGGCTCTGCGGCTCGAAGGTGAAGGTCTTCATCAAGCTCGATGACGGGGTGGTCAGCGACTTCTCTCACCAGGTGCGCGCCTGCGCCCTGGGCCAGGCGTCATCGTCGGTGATGGCCCGGCATGTGGTCGGCGCAACCTCCACGGAAATCCGTGCAGCCCGCGACGCCATGCTGTCGATGCTGAAGGAAGACGGCGAAGGACCCACGGGCCGCTTCGAGCAAATGCGGGTGCTGAAACCGGTCAAGGACTACAAGGCGCGCCACGCCTCGACGATGCTGACCTTCGATGCGGTGGTCGACTGTCTGGACCAGATCGAGGCGAAGAGCCCGGCACTGGCGGGCTGAGCCGATGTGTGCCGCCTGCGAGGCAGAAGACGACGACGAGCCGAAAGCACGACGCGGCCGTAACTGGCAGGGTCCGTTCAGGAAGACACCCGGCCGGCTCCTCGGCATGGGCCTGATCCGCGGCTACCAGCTGACGCTCTCCGGCTTCATCGGCAATTCCTGCCGCCACATCCCCACCTGCTCGGAATTCGGTTACGAGGCCGTCGCCCGCCACGGGTTGTGGTTCGGCGGATGGATGGTCGGCTGGCGCTTCCTGCGCTGCGGCCCCTTCGGGTCTTCGGGCCTCGATCCGGTGCCGGACAGCCTGTCGCCCCGCCAGCACTGGTGGACACCCTGGCGCTATCGCCGGACGACGGCCGATCCCTCGACATTCCCGCCTGCCGACGAGGTTCATTGATGGCGGCTGCCGGTTCCGTCGGCCACGGCGCCACCTTTACTCCATCGACATTTCCCCTTATCACCCGGGCGTCAATCGCTGCCGGGGCCGGATGCCTGCGGCGGCTCATTTCACCACCCGCATTCGTTGGCGGGACTGGTTTGAAGGAGAAGAACATGTCCGTTTCCCTGACGTTCCCCGATGGCTCCATCCGCAGCTACGATGCCGGCACCACCGGTCTCGCCGTTGCCGAAAGCATCTCCAGGTCGCTCGCCAAGAAGGCTGTGGCAATCGCCATCGACGGAACGATCCGCGATCTCTCCGATCCCGTCACCGACGGCAAGATCGAGATCGTCGGCCGCACCGATCCGCGGGCGCTGGAGCTCATCCGCCATGATGCCGCGCATGTGATGGCCGAAGCCGTCCAGGAACTGTGGCCCGGCACCCAGGTCACCATCGGACCGGTCATCGAGAACGGTTTCTACTACGACTTCAAGCGCGTCCATCCCGACAGTCAGGAAGACTGGCCGTTCACGCCCGACGATCTGCCGAAGATCGAAAAGCGGATGAAGGAGATCATCCAGCGCAACAAGCCGTTCACCAAGGAAGTCTGGCCGCGCAACAAGGCGCGCGACGTATTTGCCGACCGCGGCGAGGGCTACAAGGTCGAACTGGTCGATGCGATCCCGGAAGACCAGGACCTCAAGATCTACTACCAGGGCGACTGGTTCGACCTGTGCCGCGGCCCGCACATGGCCTCGACCGGCCAGATCGGCACGGCGTTCAAGCTGATGAAGGTCGCCGGCGCCTATTGGCGTGGCGACAGCACCCGTCCGATGCTGACGCGCATCTACGGCACGGCCTGGGCGACCCAGGAGGAACTCGACCAGTACCTGCACGTGCTGGCCGAAGCCGAAAAGCGCGACCACCGCAAGCTCGGTCGCGAGATGGATCTCTTCCATTTCCAGGAAGAAGGCCCGGGCGTCGTGTTCTGGCACGGCAAGGGCTGGCGGATGTTCCAGACGCTGACCTCCTACATGCGTCGCCGGCTCGCCAACACCTATGAGGAAGTCAACGCGCCGCAGGTACTCGATGCCTCGCTGTGGGAAACCTCCGGTCACTGGGGCTGGTACCAGGAAAACATGTTCGCCGTGAAATCGGCCTACGCCTTCACCCATGAGGATGACAAGGAAGCCGACAACCGTGTATTCGCCCTGAAGCCGATGAACTGCCCGGGACACGTTCAGATCTTCAAGCACGGATTGAAGTCCTATCGCGAAATGCCTGTCCGGCTTGCGGAATTTGGTCTCGTCCATCGCTACGAAGCCTCTGGTGCGCTGCACGGCCTGATGCGCGTCCGCGGCTTCACCCAGGACGACGCGCATGTGTTCTGCACCGAAGAGCAGATGGCGGCGGAGTGCCTGCGCATCAACGACCTGATCCTCTCGGTCTACGAGGATTTCGGCTTCAAGGAAGTGGTGGTGAAGCTCTCCACCCGGCCTGAGAAGCGCGTCGGTTCGGACGATCTGTGGGATCGCGCCGAAAGCGTCATGATGGACGTGCTGAAGGAGATCGAGGCGCAGTCGGGCGGCCGCATCAAGACCGGCATCCTGCCGGGCGAGGGCGCGTTCTACGGGCCGAAGTTCGAATACACGCTGAAGGACGCCATCGGTCGCGAATGGCAGTGCGGCACGACGCAGGTCGACTTCAACCTGCCGGAACGCTTCGGCGCCTTCTACATCGACAGCAATTCGGAAAAGACCCAGCCGGTGATGATCCACCGGGCGATCTGCGGCTCGATGGAGCGTTTCCTCGGCATCCTGATCGAGAATTTCGCCGGCCATCTGCCGCTGTGGTTCGCGCCGCTGCAGGTGGTCGTCGCAACCATCACATCGGACGCCGACGACTACGGTCGTGAAGTCGCCGAGACGCTGCGCGACGCAGGCCTGATCGTCGAGACGGATTTCCGCAACGAGAAGATCAACTACAAGGTCCGCGAGCACTCGGTCACCAAGGTGCCGGTGATCATCGTCTGCGGCCGCCAGGAGGCCGAGAACCGTACGGTCAACATCCGCCGCCTCGGCAGCCAGACGCAGACGCCGATGTCGCTCGCCGATGCGGTGACCTCACTCACCGATGAGGCCACACCACCGGACGTCAAGCGCCGCCAGGCGCAGCGGCGGATCGCCGCCGAGTAACAACAAAAAATCCCGCCGGTCATGCCGGCGGGATTTTTGTTTGTCGTCGGGAGAGGCGGCCCTCCGGTAATGGCGCCTCAAACCCAGAGTAGTGCTCAGTCCGAATCGACGCCGGCGACCGGCTGCTGATCCTTCATCAACACCTCGACATCGGAGTTATGGCCGGACTGTACCGGGAATTCCCGCTGGTAGATCTTGTCCTTGTTGCGCGCAACGGCGGTGTAGTCGCCTTCCGCCAGCACCATGGTGGTGAAGGCGCTGAGGCTTTCCGCCACCACGTCGCCACCGGCCGTTAGCACCGACCAGGCGGTGTCGGCGACGGCTTCCCCGCCCGCCTGCGAGACGAGTTTCAGGGTGATCTGCGCTGCGCGGTGCTGCAGGGTGGCTTCCGTCAGCTTGCCGGCCTCCACCTGGATGTCGGCGCGCACCGAGGCGTTCACCTCCCCATATTCTGACACGACGTGATAGGTGCCGGCGTTCAGGCGGACGATGGTATTCGGCTTGACATTGGCCATCACCAGACCGCGCTCGCCATCTTCGCGCACTTCCGCCGAATAGATGGAAAAGCGCAGCTTGCTGTCGGGGATCCGCTGGTCCGTTCCGGCAACCGCATTGAGCACGAAGCCGCCCGCATCGAGCACCAGCGCCTGGGGCACAAACTCGCCGTCGGCCGGAACGTCGAGCCGCTTGGTAACGCCGGCCCGGCCGAAAGCGACGTTGACGAAATAAGCCCCGGGCGTCAGCTGGAAATGCGCGCCCCCGCCCTCGGACGAGGCGACCAGCGGCAGTTTGCCGTCGGGGCCGGGCTGCGGGCTGAAGACGCGCCAGGTGAGCCCCGTCTGCATCGGCTGGCCGTCGGCGGTCAGCTTGGCGTTCAGCGTCACTTCGCGGGCGACCGGCGCCTGCCGGCCGACGGTCGGCGTGAACGCGTTCAGCTTCGGCATCTTGGCCGTGCTGTCCATCTGCTTGAAGGACTGGAACGCATCCTCCGCCGGCGCCATGCCGGCCGGCATGATGCCGACGGCGGCGACGACTGCGAAAAGGCGTGCCCGTGAAACTGCGTGCATTCGGTTGATGACCGTTGACTCTCGATAGTTGAGCCGCCACTTGAAACCGAACCTCGCGGCAATTTCAAGGTGCCACGCCCTCCGACGTCTCCTGCAGGTCAAGATTATGCAAAACCCCACACCTCTCTTCCAGTACATGAGCACCCGCCGCTCGATCCCCGCGCTGCAGATGGCTGAGCCCGGTCCCGGCAGAGACGAGATCGAGAGCATGCTGACACTCGCCTCGCGCGTTCCGGATCATGGAAAGCTGGCGCCGTGGAGGTTCATCGTCATCCGCGGCGACAGGCGCGCCGAGATCGGTTCGCAGCTGGCCGCCATCGCGCTGTCGAAGACCCCGGATCTGTCGGCGCAATTGCAGGAGGTCGAGCGCAACCGCCTGACCCGCGCGCCGGTGGTGATCGCGGTCGTCAGCCGTGCCGCGCCGCACGTCAAGATCCCGGTCTGGGAACAGGAGCTGTCGGCCGGCGCCGTCTGCCTCAACCTGTTCATGGCCGCCAACGCCCATGGTTATGCTGCCAACTGGCTGTCGGAATGGATCGCCTATGACGAGCAGGCCAAGGCGGTGCTCGGCGTCCTGCCGGAGGAGAAGCTGGCGGGCTTCCTCTACATCGGGTCGAGCGATTTTCCGCAGACCGACCGCCCGCGCCCGGAGCTGACCGACATTGTCACCTGGGTCGGCGGCGACGAGATCTGAGCGATGTTCTACACCACCGACAGCAACCGGCACGGCATGGCGCATGATCCGTTCAAGGCGATCGTCTCGCCGCGCCCGATCGGCTGGATCGGCACCAGAGGCACGGACGGATCGCGCAACCTGTCGCCATACTCGTTCTTCAACATCGTCTCCGACCAGCCGAAGATCGTCATGTTCTCCTCGAGCGGCCGCAAGCACAGCCTGAAGAACGCCGAGGAGACCGGCGTCTTCACCGCAAGCCTCGTCAGCCGCCACCTCGTCGATCGCATGAACGCCTCGTCTGCGGCGGTCGAGTACGGCGTCGACGAGTTCCTGCTCGCCGGCCTGACGCCGAAGGCTGGCGGCGTCGTCGATGCGCCTTATGTGGCGGAAGCCTATGCCGCGCTCGAATGCCGCGTCACGCAGATCATCCAGCCGCACGGACTGGATGGTCACGCGTCGACGTCGATCATGGTGTTCGGCGAGGTGGTGGGTATCCACATCAGCGAGGAGATCATTCGCGACGGGCGGATCGACATGCAGCTGGCGCGGCCCGTGGCGCGCATGGGCTACATGGATTACGCCGATGGCGGCACCGACGTGTTCCAGCTGAAGCGTCCGTCCACCTGACAGTCAGCGTCGGCCGAACATCGCTGCAATGACCTCCGCTTGCCATGCCTGGCGGGCGATCCTGCCATGGAAGCCCTGGCGCCGCGCCTCTTCGCATTCCAGCCGAAAGAGCGCCGGGTCAGCCTGGTGCGTCGCCGTATCGAGCGCCTTGAGGCCAGCGGCAGCGGCTGCCAGAATGACGTTTGCGCGGGCTACCCGAAGCGGCTCGGGGTCCCGGTCGGCGATGGCATCGGCGAGGCCGATCGATACCATCAGCGCCGATGCATCGAACGCCAGCGCCTTCAGCCGGGTGCTCAGCCGCCGGAAATCCTGGCCGAACAGCACGCCTTCCGCGGTATCGCCGCACACCGCGATGATGGTGGTTGCGCCGACTGTCTGTCCCGCTTCGGTCTCGGCGACGGTCAGCAGCACGTCGAGATGCTGCACCTCGGCTGGATCGCGGACGCGAGGAAGGATCACGGACTGTTCTGCGGCGGCGATCGCGCGGCCGATGGCCGACCGGATCTGCGGCGAATCGATCGGCGGAAGCAGAACGGCGCGACCGAGCGATGGAATGCGACCGGTGGCTGTCTCATGCAGGTGATCGCCGGCGGCGACGAGCTGCCAGGCCACGGGAAACTCGAGGCTTTTCAAGGGTTGGGGCAGGGGCTGCAGGGCGGGCTCCGAAACATTAAGAGGTATGGTGAACCGATCATAAACTATTTCTGACTAGCTTGCCTCAAGGGGAAGCGGCGGTCGTCTGCTCCCGGCAGTCGAGGCGTAACCAGTGATCGTTAAGGCATTTCTTCAGTGGGCGGAAACGGCTGGTGCAGCCGACAGGGCGAAAGCCGCGCACGCGCTGGTGCGGGCCTATCTGCGGGTCGGTCCGGCTGACGAGACGCGCCAGGCCGCGATCCACGCCATGATGCATCTGCTCGACGATCCGTCGCCGCTGGTTCGCCAGGCACTCTCCGAATCGCTGGGGCGTTCCGCTGCGGCGCCGCGCGGCGTCGTTCTGGCGCTGGCGGAAGATCAGCCCGAAATCGCCTGCCACGTCCTGACGCTGTCTCCGATCCTCACCGAGATGGACCTGGTGGATCTGATCGGCCGGTCTGGTGCGGTATCGCGCGGCTTGATCGCCGCACGCCCGGGTCTCACCCGCGGTGCCTGCGCGGCAATCGCCGAAGTCGGTGATGCGGCCGAAGCCATCCTCCTACTCGATAATTCCTCGGCCATGGTCGCTCGCCAGACGCTCTGCCGGCTGGCGGAACGGCATGGCCATCATGCCGGCGTCCGTGACCTGCTGCTGGCCCGGGCGGACCTGCCAGCCTCCGCGCGCAATCGGCTGGTCCAGCAGGTGACGGCGGCGCTGACGAACTCGCTTCTGGTGCGCGCCACGCTCAGCCCGTCGCGTATCGCACATCTGACACAGGAGGCCGACAAGGCCGCGACCTTGGCGATGCTGGAGACGGCGCTGCCCGACGAGATGCCGGTGCTGGTCGATCGCCTGCGGCAGGCCGGCCGCCTGACACCGGCCTTCCTCATGCATGCGCTGTGCAGCGGACGGATCGAGTTCTTCGCCTCGGCGCTGACGAACATCTCCGGGCTTGAGGAGCGGCGGGTACGCTCGATCCTGGCGACCGGACGTCGGCATGCGGTGAGGGCGCTCTATGAGGCCTCCAGGCTCGGGCGTGATATCGCCGAGGTTTTCGTCGAGGCGACGCTTCTGTGGCGGGAGCTGATGCGCCGGCCCTATCTGTCGGCCGGAGAGAGCATCTGTCAGCCGCTGATCGACAGGCTGAACCGCCCCGCCGATCCATTCTCCCCCGTCAGCCAGTTGCTGGATCTTGTCGAGACGATGCACCACAGCGAGGAGCGTCGCCTGGCGCGCGCCTTTGCCAGCCACAGGGCCATCGCCGCCTGACCGACGCGGCTCAGCGCAGCTTGCGGACCATCCAGGAATAGCCGTCCTCGACAAGGTTGACCTGCTTCTCAACGAGGTTTCGCATGCCGTCGACGGTCGGCAGCACAGCCTTCGTCCGCTCCAGTGCCCGCCGCGCCAACGACTGCTCTTCAGCGCGCTCCTCGGCAGGCGTCGGGACGGCTGCCATGGTGTTGACCGCGTTGGTGTCGGCTGGCCGCTTTTCCTCTGCCTTTGGAGCTTCGGCAACAGCCGGATCCTGGCAGACGGCGATGACGGTCGGGTAGGAGACGTTGGTGAATGCGCCGAGCTCCTTTTCCGACACCGCATTGCACAGCTCGATCGTCGGCCAGCGCTGGTTGATGGTGGCGATATACTGGCAGTCCGTCGTGCCGTCGTCGCAGCCGAGGATCGTCATCATCACGAGTGCGGTGCGCATATCGTCTCCCGGGTCGGTGGCTTGGCAGGTGCTGCCGTCACCACTAAGAAGACGATCGTGTCCGCGTGAAGGCGGAAATCTGAAGGGGGATCGGCAAGATGCAGGAAGCCATCGTCATTGGCCGCGAGGCGCCGCGTCAGCCGGGCGTATTGCGTCTGCTGGATCTGTCGAACGCCTATGCCGCGTCGCTCTATCCGGCCGAGAGCAACCATATGCTGCCGATCGAGGAACTGGAGGCGGAGAATGTCTCGTTCTTCGTCGCAAGGCGCGGCACCGAGATCCTCGGTTGCGCCTCGCTCGTGATCGCGGGAGACGGTTCAGCCGAGATCAAGCGGATGTTCGTTGACGGCGCGGCGCGGGGCCTGCAGCTCGGAAAGCGGCTGCTTGCAGCGCTGGAGACGGAAGCAATGCGTCTCGGCGTCGGCACCATCCGCCTGGAGACCGGCATCCATCAGCCGGAAGCGATCGGGCTGTACCGCAAGGCGGGCTACATCGAAATCGAGGCGTTCGGCAGCTACCGTCCCGATCCGCTCAGCCTGTTCATGGAAAAGCGGATCGGATCGTCGCCGGTCTGACGACGATCCTCAAGCGATAAGGGTCAGGCGGTCCGGCGCGCCTGCTTCTCCTCGGCAAGCTCGGCGTCGACGATCGCTGCCATGTTGGACAGTTCGATCTCGCGCATCCACTCGCGCCAGATGGCGACGATCAGCGCCATCAGCACCGGCCCGATGAACAGTCCCAGGAAGCCCATCGTCTTGACGCCGCCGACGAGCCCGAAGAACGTCGGCAGGAACGGCAGCTTGATCGGCCCGCCGACGAGCTTGGGGCGCAGCGTCTTGTCGACGATGAACAGCTCGACCGAGCCCCAGATCAGCAGGCCGATGCCGGCAAAGACCGAACCGCTGGCGACCAGGTAGATGGATACCAGGGTGAACGACAGCGGCGCGCCACCCGGGATCAGCGCCATGACGCCGGTCAATACGCCGAGCGTCACCGGCGACGGCACGCCGGCGATCCAGTAGGCGATGCCGAGCACGATGCCTTCGCCGATGGCAATCAGCGTCATGCCCGTCACGGTGGAGCTGATGGTCGCCGGCACGACGCGCGAGATGCGCTCCCAGCGCGACGGCAGGATGCGTTCGCCCAGCATGTCGATCTGCCGCGAGAAGGCGGATCCGTCGCGGTAGACGAAGAACAGCGCGATCAGCATGAACAGCAGCGTCAGCACCAGGTGGAAGGCGCCGTCGCCTGCCGCCACCACGGCACGGTAGATATTGCCGATATTGGCGCCGCTGACGAGCTGCACGAGCTCGCCCACGGCACCCGGTTCGCCGACATGGCGGACCCATTGCCCGGCCAGCCATTCGCCGACGATCGGCAGGTTGACGATCCACAGCGGCGGCGGTGAGCCGAAACGGTTGACCTCCAGCGCCCAGCCGATCCACTGGCGAACCTCGCCGATGGTGTAGGAAATGGCGATGCCGATCGGCACGACGATGAAGGCGATCACCATGAGGATGGCGATGGTGGCGCCAATCGTCGTATTGCCGCGGGTGCGCCGCAGGAGGTCGCGGTAGAGCGGCCAGCTGGCAAAGCCGATCACCAGCGCGGCAAGCACCGGCACGAGGAAGCCATGGAAGAAGTAGATGCCGGCGAACACCGTCAGCACCAGCAGCCAGCGGGCGACGGAAATCGGCGGGATCAGCGCGATGCGCATCGGTGCCACCGGGCCAAGCCAACGCGGTCCAAGTGGAGTCTTGTCTGGTTCACTCACGGGTCAACATCATCCCTGTTTCACGCGCGCGGTCGCCGGGTCCGCAACAATGCAGTTGGACCGATCTTAGCCGTATCGGAGATTGCAGCTTGCCGTAAGGCGCAGATGCGCTAGAAATAAGGAAATCGTCAACATTAGTTTTTGCCCATATGCCCCCATCGACACGCCGCTTCCTGTTGAGGGAGCGTACAGCTGATCGCCATCAGGCGGTCGATGCTGCCGTCGGCTCTTTCGACACGTTGCAGCACTACTCTATCTATTTGCAGGGACTGTATTCTTTCAGACTGCCGCTGGAAGCCTGGCTTGCCGGTCTCGATTGGCCACGCCACTTCGGTGAATGGCGGCCGACGGCCATCGGCGAGATGATCCTGCGCGACATGGATGATCTGAATGTGACCGAACGGCGTATTGAACCGTCGATTCCTCACCACGCTGATCTGGAAACACTGCTGGGTGCGCTCTACGTGTTGGAAGGATCGTCGCTCGGCGCGCGCGTGCTTGTTTCGCGTGCCGGTCAGTTGGGTCTCAATGACACCTACGGCGCCCGTCATCTGGCCAGTCAGGCGCAGTCGGACGGCTGGAAGAGCTTTCTGCAGATGCTCGACAGTGCGCCGACGATGGATATGGACAAGGTGGTCGATGCGTCGCGGACGGTGTTCGCTCACGCGGAGACCGCCTTCAAGGGAAATTTGTATGCCTAACGCTTCCACGGTCGATCTTACCAATTGCGACCGCGAACCCATCCATATCCCCGGCAGCATTCAGCCCCATGGTTGTCTTCTGGTCTGCGATGCGTCCGGCAGCGGCGTGTTGCGGCATTCGGAGAACGCCCCGGGGATGTTGGGACTTCCTCCGGTGCTCAACGGCCTGCGGCTGGACGAGGCGCTGGGCGCGGAAGCCGCCCACACGCTGCGCAACGCGCTGGCCACCTCCGACGATCCCGCCCGCCCGGCACTGCGCATGGCGCTCGCCATGCCGGCTGGACGCTTCGACGTCTCCGTGCATCGGTTGGAAGAGTGCGCGATCATCGAGTTCGAGCCTGCCTCGGATCAGTCGGACTCGCCGCTCGAGACGGCGCGCATGCTGATCAGCCGCATCCGCACCATCGGCAGCATCGACGAACTGGTGGAGAAGTCGGCCCGGCTGATCTTCGCTATGCTCGCCTATGACCGGGTGATGATCTACCGCTTCGAGCATGACGGCGCCGGCAAGGTGGTCAGCGAATACAAGCGTCGTGACCTCGAAAGCTTCCGCGGCCAGTATTTCCCGGCAAGCGACATCCCCAAGCAGGCCCGCACGCTGTACCTGAAGAACACCATCCGGGTCATCTCGGATGCCTCCGGTACCCGCATTCCGGTGGTGCCGGAATTCGACGACACGCAGGCGCCGCTCAACCTGTCCTTCGCGCATCTGCGCAGCGTCTCGCCGGTCCATTGTGAATACCTGCGCAACATGGGTGTTGCTGCCTCGATGTCGATCTCGATCATCGTCGACGGCGAGCTCTGGGGGCTGATCGCCTGTCACCACTATAGCCCGCGGGCGCTGTCCATGCCGCAGCGGATCGCGGCGGAAATGTTCGGCGAGTTCTTCTCGCTGCATCTGAGCGCGCTGAAGCAGAAGCAGATCCTAGACACCGCCAACGTCGCCCGCAAATCGCTCGACCGGTTCCTGCAGGCCGCTGCCCATAATCCCGATATCGCCGGGCTCCTCAGGCAGTCGCTGGACGAGTTCAGCGCGATCCTGCCCTGCGACGGCGTCGGACTGTGGCTTGATGGTCTGTGGACCGGCCAGGGGACCACGCCGTCGGCAAGCGGCGTCGCAATGCTGGCGGACTTCGTAAGCTCGGTGGCCAACAGCCGCATCTGGGGAACCGACCAGATCTCGCAGCATCTGCTGGGATCCGAAAGTTTTGCTCCGGATGTCTGCGGCGTGCTGGCCATTCCGCTGTCGCAGCGGCCGCGCGATTACATGTTCTTCTTCCGCAAGGAACTCGTCCAGACGCTGAACTGGGCCGGCAACCCGGACAAGTCCTACGAGACCGGACCGCTCGGCGACCGGCTGACGCCGCGCAAGAGCTTTGCGATCTGGAAAGAAACCGTCCACATGAAGGCGCAGCGCTGGACCGACGGCGAGTGGGAAATCGCCGAGGCGATCCGCGCCGTGCTGGTCGAGATCGTGCTGCACCACAACGAATTGATCGCCGACGAACGCGGCAAGGCCGACGTGCGGCAACGGATGCTGAACGAGGAGTTGAACCACCGCGTCAAGAACATCCTGGCGGTGATCAAGGCGCTGGTCGGCCATCCGGTGCAGGAAGGCCGGGAGCTTGGCGATTACGTGTCGGTTCTGAAGGGCCGCATCCAGGCGCTCGCGCTGGCCCACGACCAGGTGGTGCGCGGCAGTGACGGCGGTCCCCTGCGCGAACTGCTTGAGGCTGAGCTGAAGCCGTACAGCGACGGCAACCGCAAGGTCACGCTTCGCGGTCCCAACGTCTGGCTCGACAGCCGGGCTTTTTCGGTCATGGCTCTGGTGCTGCACGAGATGTCGACCAACGCGGCGAAATACGGCGCCCTGTCGGCGGGCGAGGGCCAGGTGGAGATCGCCTGGACGCGGACGCAGGATGGCGACTGCGAGATCACCTGGACGGAGAGCGGCGGACCGCCTGTGACGCCGCCGGCGCGTGCCGGTTTCGGAACGGTGCTGATCGACCGAAGCATACCCTACGAGCTCGGCGGCAAGAGCCGCGTCACCTATGATCCGGGCGGACTGCGTGGTGATTTCATCGTGCCGGCCCGCCACGTGCACGGCAATGATGTGGTCGCCACGGACGAGACGGTGGAACTTCACGCCGCGTCGCCTGCGGAAATCACGGAGCTTATGGGCGACCTCGAGCTGCTTCTGGTCGAGGATCAGATGTTGGTGGCTGCCGATGTCGAGGTAATGCTCGAAAGCCACGGCATCTCGCGCGTGACGACCGCTCCATCCGCTGCGGAAGCGCTTCGCCAGTTGAAGACGTTCACGCCGGACATCGCCATTCTCGACGTCAATCTCGGCTCGGGCACGTCTCTGCCGATTGCCGAAGAACTGACGCGCCGCGGGGTACCCTTCGTCTTTGCAACCGGCTACAGCGACCGATCTGTCATTCCGGCAAGCTTCACGGCACCGGTGGTGCGCAAACCCTACGAGGCGCAGGCACTGATCGGCGCGATGGTCCGCCTGCTGGCAAGCCACGGGGAAGCGACGAAGGACTGATCCTCAAGCCTGTCTGGCTTGGAACGGGACTTCGCTACAGACCGCAAGGCGGCATCGAGCCGCCTTTGTCCGTTTCAGATGTCGAGATTGTCGGCGAACGCGGCGCGATCCTGGATGAACCGGAAGCGCGCATCGGCCTTGGTGCCCATGAGGTTATCCACCGCCTCGCGCGTGCCTTCGAAATCGACCTCGTCGATGCCGACGCGCAGCAGCGTCCGCTTCGAGGGGTCCATCGTCGTTTCCTTCAGCTGTGCCGGCATCATTTCGCCGAGACCTTTGAAGCGTCCGATCTCCACCTTCTTGCCCTTGAATACCGTCTCCATCAGTTCCGCCCGGTGCACGTCGTCGCGCGCGTAGACCGACTTCGCACCCTGGCGGATGACGTAGAGGGGCGGGACGGCGAGGAAGAGATGCCCGCCGCGGATCATCTCCGGCATTTCCTGATAGAAGAAGGTGATCAGCAGCGAAGCGATGTGCGCGCCATCGACGTCGGCATCGGTCATGATGATGACGCGCTCGTAACGAAGGTCTTCTTCCCGGTATTTTGTCCGCGTGCCGCAGCCGAGCGCCTGGATGAGATCGGCGATCTGCTGGTTTGCCGACAGCTTTTCACGGCTGGCGCTGCCGACGTTGAGGATCTTGCCGCGCAGCGGCAGGATCGCCTGGTTCATGCGGTTGCGCGCCTGCTTGGCCGAGCCACCGGCCGAATCGCCTTCGACGATAAACAGTTCGGCGCCTTCGGCGGTGTTCTGCGAGCAGTCGGCAAGCTTGCCGGGCAGGCGCAGCTTGCGCACCGCAGTCTTGCGGTTGACTTCCTTTTCCTTGCGACGGCGCAGCCGCTCTTCGGCGCGCTCGATCACCCATTCGAGGAGCTTGGCAGCCTCGCCGGGGTTGCCTGCAAGGTAATGGTCGAACGGATCGCGCAGGGCGTTCTCGACGATCCGCTGGGCCTCAACGGTCGCCAGCTTGTCCTTCGTCTGGCCGACGAATTCCGGCTCGCGGATGAACACCGAGAGCATGCCGACGGACGAGATCATGACGTCGTCGGTGGTGATCTGCGCGGCGCGCTTGTTCTGGGTCAGTTCGGCGTAGTTCTTCAGGCCCTTGGTGAGGGCGATGCGCAGGCCCGCCTCGTGGGTGCCACCCTCCGGCGTCGGAATGGTGTTGCAGTAGGAGTGGATCTGCGGGTCGCCGCCATACCAGGTCACCGCCCATTCCATCGCGCCATGGCCACCGGTCTTTTCCGTGCGGCCGGCAAAGATCTCGCGGGTGACGGTGAAGTCCTTGCCGAGCGTCGCCGCCAGATAGTCCTTGAGACCGCCCGGAAAATGGAAGACCGCCTTGTCGGGGATTTCGCCGCCGGCCTGCACCAGGGACGGATCGCAGCTCCAGCGGATTTCGACGCCGCCGAACAGATAGGCCTTGGAGCGGGCCATGCGGAAGATCCGCCCGGCGTCGAACTTGGCGTGGTCGCCGAAGATCTGCGGATCCGGGTGGAAGCGGACGCGGGTGCCGCGACGATTGTGGACGTCGCCCAGTTCTTCGAGCCCGCCGATCGGTGCGCCGCGCGAAAAGCGCTGGCGGTAGAGCTTGCGGTTGCGCGCCACCTCGACCTCGAGCAGGTCGGACAGCGCGTTGACGACCGAGACGCCGACGCCGTGCAGGCCGCCGGAGGTCTCATAGGCCTTGCCGTCGAACTTGCCGCCTGCATGCAGCTTGGTCATGATCACTTCGAGGGTCGACTTGCCGGGCACCTGCGGGTGGTTTTCCACCGGGATGCCACGGCCGTTGTCGGTGACAGTCAAAAAGCCCTCGGCATCGAGGTGCACGTCGATGAAATCGGCATGGCCTGCCACCGCTTCGTCCATCGAGTTGTCGATGACCTCGGCAAAAAGGTGGTGCAGGGCCTTCTCGTCGGTGCCGCCGATATACATGCCAGGACGCATGCGCACCGGCTCCAGCCCTTCCAAAACCCGGATGGACGAAGCGTCGTAGGTATCGGAGGAAGCTTGCGGAACGGCCTGTGGACGCTGGGGAGCGGGCTGGGCCGACGCCTTGGGGCGCGGGTCCGCCGGCTGCTCGGCGGCTTTGGTGGTGGCATTCGGAATGCTGGCAAAGAGATCGCTGGTATCGTCCATGGGGTCCGTCAATCTGGCCTGTGATGCGCGGCGGCAGGCGAGGGGGCGGGACGCATCCGTCCGCCGTCGGCTATCGAATCGCTCGCGAGTGTGCCAGATAACCGGCTTTTTCGCGATGCCTGCGCGCTGAGAGCAGGATTAGGCTCAGGATTTGCGCCGTCGAGCCCCGGATGGCAAGGCGTCGCTCTCAAGGAAGTGGATCAACCGTCGCATGTCCACAGATCATTTGGCCATTCGCGCCGCCTGCCTGGCGTTGTCGTTGCTGTTTCCGATCGCTGCGGCAGCGGAAGACGGGCCGATCCGTCCGTTCAAGGACGAGCTGTTCTCGCGCCAGGCCGTGCTGGAGACGCAGGACGGCGGCGCCTTCCAGGTGATCGACTACCAGGAACTGCGCGACATCAATAGCCGCGACGAGGAGCCCGAGCGGCGGGTTAAATCGCAGTATGTCGAAACGCGAGTGCGCCGCTACCAGGAGAACCAGACGCTGACGCTTGGCGGGCAGAGGCTCGACGTGACGCGTGTCGGCAAGCTGGAGAACGCCGCGTTCACCGTGATCTTCATCCATGGTCGCGGCGGCGATCGGCGGCTGGGCGCCAACGACTACACGTTCGGCGGCAACTTCAACCGGCTGAAGAACCTCGCGGTTCTGAACGGCGGCACCTATTACGCACCCTCGGTACGGTCCTTCGACCCGAATGGCGCAGCCGACATCGCGGCGCTGATCCGCCAGGCCTTCGAGCTGTCGATGGGCCGCCCGGTGATCCTCGCCTGCGCCTCGATGGGCGGTTTCGTCTGCCAGAGTGTATCGCGCGACAAGGAGGCGGTCCGCTACCTGAAGGGCCTCGTGATCCTCGGCGGGCCGCCGGATCCAGGCTTCCTGACGACGCCTGCCGCCCGCCTGAAGCTGCCGGTCTATTTCGCCCATGGCAGCGCCGACAGCGTCTATCCTGCCGAAAACCAGGTGGCGCTTTACAAGAAGATGATCGCCGCGCGCTACCCGGCGCGCATGAAGCTGTTCCAGACCGGCGGCCACGGCACCCCGATCCGCATGGCGGACTGGCGGGACATTCTGAATTTCATGCTGACCGCCCGCTAGAGCGGCAGGTCGCTGCCTTAACCATAGTTGGTGGCACGCGGATGGTTTTGCATACCAATTTTCGCCGTATCGGGCTAGAACGCCACCTCGTCAGGAGTTGAGGATGCCGATACGACGTCGCCCGGTCGCGAACCGGGCCGGGCTCGAACGGCAGGGAACTGGAAGGATTGC
The DNA here is from genome assembly GCF_050455525.1 of Rhizobium sp. 0TCS1.26. Classification (NCBI taxonomy): domain Bacteria; kingdom Pseudomonadati; phylum Pseudomonadota; class Alphaproteobacteria; order Hyphomicrobiales; family Rhizobiaceae; genus Rhizobium; species Rhizobium sp. 0TCS1.26. The sequence continues at coordinate 136,104 of NZ_JBCIYV010000001.1, forward strand.
TGAGGGATGACGCCGGACATTCGACCGCTGGTGGCGGGAAACTGGAAGATGAACGGCACGCGCGCGTCGCTCGACCAGATCAAGGCGATTGCCGAGGGCGTCGATGGTCCGCTGGCGGAAAAGGTCGACAGCCTGCTCTGCCCGCCGGCAACGCTGCTCTACGTCGCGACCGCGCTGTCCACGGACAGTCCGCTGATGATCGGCGGCCAGGATTGCCACCAGAACGTCTCCGGCGCCCATACCGGTGACATCTCGGCAGAGATGATCGCCGATTGCTTCGGGACCTGCGTCATCGTCGGTCACTCGGAACGCCGCGTCGATCACGCCGAGACCGATCATCTGGTGCGGGTAAAAGCGGAGGCCGCCTATGCTGCGGACCTGACGGCAATCATCTGCATCGGCGAGACGGCCGACGAGCGCAAGGCCGGCCAGACGCTGGAGATCCTCAGGCGCCAGCTCGCCGGCTCTGTGCCGGATACGGCGGATGCCGAAAACACGGTGATCGCCTATGAGCCGATCTGGGCGATCGGAACCGGTGTCACGCCGACTGTCGAGGATGTCGAGGCGGCGCATACCTTCCTGCGCTCCGAACTCGTGACCCGCTTCGGCGCCGAAGGCCGCGGCGTGCGCATACTCTACGGCGGTTCGGTCAAGCCGAGCAATGCAGCCGAGCTGATGGCGGTCGCCAATGTCGACGGCGCGCTGATCGGCGGGGCGAGCTTGAAAGCCGCCGACTTCCTCGCCATCTACGGCGTATACGAAACGCTGACCGCCTAATTCGGCGGAAAGCGACGGCAAATCGCACTTGCCCCTTGGAATGCTGATCGGGCTCGGGTAAAGACCCGGCCAGACTGTTTGTGGATGCCGCCCGACCGGCGCGCAGGACTGGACTGATATGCAGACCGTATTGATCGTTATCCATCTCATGATCGTGCTGGCGCTCGTTGGCGTCGTGCTGATCCAGCGTTCCGAAGGCGGCGGGCTCGGCATCGGCGGCGGTTCCGGCTTCATGTCGGCACGCGGCACGGCGAATGCGCTGACCCGCACCACGGCGATCCTCGCGACGCTGTTCTTCATCACCTCGCTGACGCTCAGCATTCTTGGCCGCTACGAGTCGCGCCCGACCGATATTCTCGATCGGATCCCGGCGACCCAGCAGGGCCAGGGCAACGGCATTCTCGACTCGCTCGGCCCGGCGCCCGGCGCGCCCGCCACGAATGGCGCGGCTGCTCCGGCCACCAATGCGCCCGCTGCTCCGGCACCGGCCGATCCGACCGCTGTTCCGACCGGCCGGTAAGGTCGCGTTCCGATAAAACATCCGGCAGGCCGCAAGCCTGCCGGTTTTCTTTTGTGCAGATTTCAACAGCTTTGACGGACCGAAGTGAATTTTCGGCTGGTGGAATCGTTCGTTTGAAGGTATCCGGTGACTCCCATGGCGCGATATGTATTCATCACAGGCGGCGTGGTTTCTTCTCTTGGAAAAGGAATTGCGGCCGCAGCCCTCGGAGCCCTGCTACAGGCGAGAGGTTACCGGGTTCGGATCCGCAAGCTTGATCCCTACCTCAACGTCGATCCGGGCACCATGAGCCCGACCCAGCACGGCGAGGTGTTCGTCACCGACGACGGTGCCGAGACCGATCTGGACCTTGGCCACTACGAGCGCTTCACGGGGCGTTCGGCGACCAAGAGCGACAACATTACCACCGGCCGCATCTACAAGAACATCATCGACAAGGAACGCCGCGGCGACTACCTCGGCGCGACCGTCCAGGTCATTCCGCACGTCACCAACGAGATCAAGGATTTCGTCACCGAAGGCAATGACGAGTACGACTTCGTCATCTGCGAGATCGGCGGCACCGTCGGCGACATCGAGGCGATGCCCTTCGTCGAGGCCATCCGCCAACTCGGCAACGAACTACCGCGCGGCGCGGCCGTCTATCTGCACCTGACGCTGATGCCCTTCATTCCGGCAGCCGGAGAGCTGAAGACCAAGCCGACCCAGCATTCCGTCAAGGAACTGCAGGCCATGGGCATTGCGCCCGACATCCTCTTGGTGCGTGCCGACCGCGAAATCCCCGAGGCCGAGCGTCGCAAGCTGTCGCTCTTCTGCAACGTCCGTCCGTCGGCGGTCATCCAGGCGCTCGACGTTGCCAACATCTACGACGTGCCGATGGCCTACCACAAGGAAGGCCTCGATTCGGAAGTGCTGGCGGCATTCGGCATCGAACCGGCACCCAAGCCGCGTCTTGCCGCCTGGGAAGAGGTGTGCAGCCGCATCCACACGCCGGAAGGCGAAGTGACGATCGCCATTGTCGGCAAGTACACCGGCCTCAAGGATGCCTACAAGTCGCTGATCGAAGCGCTTCACCATGGCGGCATCGCCAACCACGTGAAGGTCAAGCTCGAGTGGATCGAGTCGGAAATCTTCGAGAAGGAAGACGCAGCTCCCTATCTTGAAAAGGTGCACGGCATCCTCGTTCCCGGCGGCTTCGGCGAACGTGGAGCGCAGGGCAAGATCAACGCCGCCCGCTTCGCCCGCGAGCACAACGTTCCCTATTTCGGCATCTGCTTCGGCATGCAGATGGCGGTGCTGGAAGCAGCCCGCAATCTTGCCGGCATCGAGGCTGCCTCGTCTACCGAGTTCGGTCCGTCGAAGGAGCCGGTCGTCGGCCTGATGACCGAATGGGTCAAGGGCAACGATCTGGAGAAGCGTTCGGCAAGCGGCGACCTTGGCGGCACCATGCGTCTGGGCGCCTACAAGGCGGCCCTGAAGCGCGACACGAAGATCGCCGAGATCTATGGATCGAGCGACATCTCCGAGCGTCACCGTCACCGCTACGAGGTGAACATCGATTACAAGCAGCGTCTCGAGGATTGCGGCCTGGTGTTCTCCGGCATGTCGCCGGACGGCCTGCTGCCGGAAACCATCGAGTATCCGGATCATCCGTGGTTCATCGGCGTCCAGTACCATCCGGAACTGAAGAGCCGTCCGCTCGATCCGCACCCGCTGTTCAAGAGCTTCATCGAGGCGGCCCTGGAGCAGAGCCGGCTCGTCTGAGCCTCCATCGCAGATCTGGCTGAAGGCCGTCCGCCGATCGCGGGCGGCCTTCAGTGCATCTGGCTACCCGAGTGGACCGTCGGCTTCGTCGCGTTCGCCGCGGCCCGTCACCACTGCATAGGCGGCAAGCGCCTTGTCTCTCGCCTCGGCATGATTGACCACCGGCCTCGGATAGGTCTCGCCCAGCAAGATGCCTGCCTTTTCGAGAACCGCCGCCGGCGCCTCGAACGGCCGGTGGATATACTTGTTTGGCAGCCGTTCCAGTTCCGGAACGAAGCGGCGGACATACTCCCCCTGCGGATCGAATTTTTCGCCCTGCAGGATCGGGTTGAACACCCGGAAGAACGGCGAGGCGTCTGCCCCTGAACCGGCGACCCATTGCCAGTTGGCGGCGTTCGACGCCGGATCCGCATCGACCAGCGTATCGCGGAACCAGGCCTCGCCCTTGCGCCAGTCGATCATCAGGTCCTTGATCATGAAGGAGGCCGTGATCATCCGCACCCGGTTGTGCATCACGCCGTACCGCCAGAGCTGGCGCATGCCGGCGTCGACGATTGGATAGCCGGTCCGGCCCTTCGTCCAGGCCTTAAACTGCACCTCGTCATAGGTCCAGGGAAAGGCGTCAAAACGGGCGTTCCAGTTCTTCCGGTCGAGGTCGGGGAACTCGACCAGCAGGTGGTAGCAGAACTCGCGCCAGGCGAGCTCCTTGCGGAAATGGATCACATTGCTGGACGCATGGATGCCGCGCGTCGCGTGCCAGATGCGTGCCGGCGAGATCTCGCCGAATGCCAGGTGCGGCGACAGGCTTGAGCTGGCATCGTCGAGTGCGGGAAAGTCGCGATCTTCTCTGTAGGTCTGTACCGGCCTTTCGAGAAAGGCCTCGAGCTTGTCATGCGCACCCGCTTCGCCCGGCTCCCAGAGCTCGTCGAATTCGGCGGCCCAGTTCGGCGCCGTCGGCAGCAGATCCCACGACGTCAGCGGCTCGGACTGCGGCAGCGTCTCGAGGGCAAGGATGTGGTCCGGCGCCTCCACCGGCTCGCGCGGTTCGCCGCTCCGTTCCAGCGCCTTCCAGAACGGCGAATAAACGCGGTAGGCGCCGCCGGAACCGGTGCGCGTCGTCTCCGGATCGTGCAGCAACTGACCCTTGAACCGCTTGATCTCCAGGCCCTGGCCGGAAAGCGCCTTGAGGATCTCGGCATCCTCCGCGTCGCGCTCATAGTGGCGGTTGAGGAAAACGGACTTGGCCTTCGTCTCCGCAGCCAGACTTGTTAGAACCGCCACGGGATCGCCGGAACGCAGGACCAGGCGGTTTCCCGCAGCCTCCAGCGATGCCCCGAACGCCGTCAGCGAATGGTGCAGCCACCAGCGCTGGGCGCCTCCGAGCGGGCCGATCTTGGCCGTTTCCGGCTCCCGCACATAGACGCAGACGACCGGCCGGCCGCTTTGCGCGGCAGCGGTCAGCGCGGCATTGTCGTCGAGGCGGAGATCCTTGCGGAACCAGAGGATGATGGCGGAGGATGGGTCCATGGATAAACGGCGCGCTCCCTGATTACTGAAGATCTGCCGTATGTTACGGCCGAGCGCCGGGCACGGATCACCCCTCGAAGGGACGGATGAGGATGATCGGGCAGGGCGCTCCCGCCGGCAGTTCCAGCGCCTGCGGAGGACGCAGGATCAGGCAGTCTGAGGTAGCGAAGATCTTCATCATCGACGAATCCTGCTTGCCGAAGCTGTGCGCCACCAACCGTCCTTCGCTGTCACGCGATAGCCGCGCCCGCAGGTAATCCTGGCGGTGGTCGTTGGCCGAAAGTGGCGTGGCGGTGATCGCCTCGGCCATCCGGTCCGGCGGCTGCCGATGCCCGAGCCTTGCCACCAGCGGCTCCAGGAACAGCGTGCCGCAGACGAGGCTGGCGACAGGATTGCCGGGCAGGCCGAGCACCTGCATGGCGCCCAGCGAACCGACCATCAGCGGTTTGCCGGGGCGCATGGCGATGCGCCAGAAATCCAGCGCCATACCCTTTGCCTTGAGGCTGGACTGGACCAGATCGTGGTCGCCGACGGAGGCGCCACCCAGCGTCACCAGCACGTCCGCCTTCGCAGCGAGCGCCCGGTCGACCGCCGTCTCGATCAGGTCTGCGCGATCGGCGACGATGCCGAGATCCAGCACGCTTCCGCCGGCGGCCTCGATCAGCGCGGCGATGCCAAATGTGTTGGAGGCGATGATCTGGTCGGCCTGCGGCACCTGGCCGGCCTCGACGAGTTCGTCGCCGGTCGCAAGCACCGCCACCAGCGGCCTCCGGTAGACGGCAAGCTTTGGATGGTTCATCGCTGCGCAGACCGTCACATGCGCGTAGTCGAGGCGCGTGCCGGCTGACAGCACCGTCTCGCCCTCGGCAAAATCCTGGCCGCGCGGCCGGATGTGGCGCCCTTTGGTGACGGTAAAACGGGTGCGGATGCGGCCGCCGTCCAAAACCTCGGCGTCTTCCTGGATCAGCACGGCATCTGCGCCGTCCGGCACCGGCGCACCGGTAAAGATGCGCACCGTCTCGCCCGGCCCCACCGTTCCGACAAAGGCGTGGCCGGCCGCCGCGTGGCCGATCACCGTAAGTTCGGCGCCGATCTCAGGCGCGTCCTGCGTGCGCAGAGCGTAGCCATCCATGGCGGAGGAATTAAAGGGTGGCTGGGTGAGGCGGGCGGCGATATCTTCGGCAAGCACCCGGCCGGCCGCCTGGCGCAGCGGCACCACCTCTTGGTCCGTCACCGGCCTTGCGGCATCGAGCAGACGGGCAAGGGCTTCCGAGACGGGCAGGAGATCTGTGCTTTTCATCATCAGTCCTGCGGGCGGCGCCAATCGCCTGATTTGCCGCCGGTCTTCTGGACGAGGCGGATGCCGTCGATCTGCATGCCCTTGTCGGCCGCCTTGGCCATATCGTAGATCGTCAGGCAGGCAACGGAAACGGCGGTCAGCGCTTCCATCTCGACGCCGGTCTTGCCGGTGAGCTTCGTCGTTGCTTCGACGCGCAGGCCCGGCAGCGCATGATCCTCGGTGATCTCGACGGTCACCTTGGTCAGCATCAGCGGATGGCAGAGCGGAATGAGGTTCGCCGTCTGCTTGGCCGCCATGATGCCGGCCAGCCGTGCCGTTCCGATCACGTCGCCCTTCTTGGCATTGCCCGCCAGGATTAGCGACAGCGTTTCCGGCAGCATGCGCACGAAACCCTCGGCGGTGGCGATGCGAACCGTCTCCGACTTGTCGCCGACATCGACCATATGGGCCTCACCGGAGGCTCCGATATGGGTGAGGCGGGGTCCGTCGCTCATCATTCGGCTGCCTGGCTGGCGGTGTCTCCCGACAGCAGCGTCCGCGTCGCCGCAGCCACGTCGTTCTGCCGCATCAGGCTTTCGCCGACGAGGAACGAGGTGATGCCGCAGGCCTGCAGCCGCTGGCAATCGGCATGCGTGAAGATGCCGCTCTCGCCGACGAGGTGGCGGTCGGCCGGAACCAGACCGGCCAGAGCCTCGCTCGTCGCCAGGCTGAGTTCGAAGGTCCGCAGGTTGCGGTTGTTGATGCCGATCATCGGGGACGCGAGCCTCAGCGCCCGCTCGGTCTCCTCCGCATCGTGGACCTCGATCAGCACGTCCATTCCGAGCCCGAACGCTTCGTCTTCCAGGCGTCTCGCATCGTCATCGGTCAGGGCCGCCATGATCAGCAGAATGCAATCGGCGCCCCAGGCGCGCGCTTCGTGCACCTGATAGGTGTCGAACATGAAGTCCTTGCGCAGTGCCGGCAGGTGGCAGGCCGTGCGGGAAGCGGTCAGGAATTCCGGCGCGCCCTGGAAGCTCGGGCTGTCGGTGAGCACGGAAAGACATGCGGCACCGCCCGCTTCATAGGCCTTTGCCAGTGCCGGCGGATCGAAATCGGGGCGGATCAGCCCCTTCGACGGGCTTGCCTTCTTGATCTCGGCGATCAGGCCCAGCCGGCCTTCCGACTTCTTCGCCTGCAGCGCCTTGAGGAAGCCGCGCGGCGGCGTCTGGTCGGCCGCCATCGCCTTCAGGTCCGCAAGCGGCACGCTGGCCTTGGCGGCCTCGATTTCCAGCAGCTTGTAGGCTTCGATCTTTTTCAGGATGTCGGTCATCACTCTCACTTAGTCTCGTTGGAGACGGCGACAAGCCTGTCGAGCACCAGGGCTGCCTGGCCGCTGTCGAGCGCGGCGGAGGCAAGCGCCATGCCCTCCATCACGTCGGCGGCCTTGCCGGCGATCACCAGCGAGGCGGCGGCGTTGCAGAGCGATATGTCGCGGTAGGCGTTGCGGTTGCCGGACAGCACGCCGCGTAAAGCCCGCGCATTGGCCTCGCCGTCGCCACCCTTCAACTCGTCGATCGTCGCACGCCGGACGCCAAAATCCTCGGGCGTCAGCTCGAAGCTGCGGATCGCGCCGCCCTCGAGCGCCGTCACATGCGTGACGCCGGTCGTGGTGATCTCGTCCATCCCGTCGCCGTGCACGACCCAGATGGTTTCCGAGCCAAGATCGCGCATCACCTCGGCGATAGGCTGCAGCCAGCGGGGCGAGAAGACGCCGAGCAGCTGCTTCCTGGCGCCGGCCGGGTTGGACAGCGGGCCGAGCAGATTGAAGATCGTCCGTGTTCCGAGTTCCACGCGGCTCGGTCCGACATGGCGCATGGCCGCGTGGTGGACCTGGGCGAACATGAAGCCGATGCCGGCCTCGCGGATGCAGCGGCCGATCAGCTCCGGCGATATGTCCAGCTTGACGCCCAGCGCCGTCAGCGCATCGGCGGTCCCGGATTTGGAGCTGAGCGCGCGGTTGCCGTGCTTGGCGACCGGCACGCCGGCGCCTGCCACGATCAGCGCTGCAAGCGTCGAGATGTTGTAGGTGCCGAGACCGTCGCCGCCGGTGCCCACAATGTCCATGACGCCGGCAGGGGCGTCGACCGGCACCATCTTGGCCCGCATGGTCGCAACCGCACCGGCGATCTCCTCGACGCTCTCACCGCGCACCCGCAGCGCCATCAGAAAGCCGCCGATCTGCGACGGGGTCGCCTGGCCGGACATCAGGATGTCGAACGCGTCGCGCGCCTGGTCGCGGCTCAGCGGCTCGCCATTCGCCACCTTGGCGATGAATGGTTTCAAGTCCGGCATCGGCACTTCCCCCTATGGGCCCTCAGCGCGCCATGGCCTGGTCGGCAAGCGCCTGGTTGATCGACACGCCGTAGCTCTTCTGCAACTGGCTGACCATCTGGTCCAGCATGTCGTCACCGGCAGCCTTGGCCACCTGCTGGATCTGCTGGTCGCCGGCATCCTGTCCCTCTGCCGGCGTGTGGGCAACGCTGCTGACATGCATCAGCAGGCGACTTTCGCCATCCGCTCCGAGCGCTGCGGCATTGACGCCCTCCGGCCCCGAGAATGCGACCTTGACAGTCTCCGGTCCGAAGATGGCGTCGCTGTCCTGGCGGTGCAGGCCGGTCTTGGTCTCGACGGTCAGGCCGAGTTCCCCGGCGATCGTCGCGAGCGTTTCGCCCTTGTCCAGCCGCGCCTTCAGCTCTTCCGCCTTGGCGGCAAGCGCCGTGCGCTGCTGATCGGCGATCCAGTCGGCGGTCGCCTTCTCGCGCACCTCGGCAAGCGGACGCTCGCGCTCCGGAATGATCTCGCGGACGTCGAACCAGACGTAGCCGTCATTGCCGAGGCTGACCGGCAGCGTCTCGGCGCCGGTATCGGTGCGGAATACTTCCGGCAGCAGGTTGGCGGCCTTCGGAAGATCGGCGATCGGCGTGTTCTTGTCGTCGTTGCCGCTGCGGTCGCTGGTGATGGTCACCGACTTCAGCTTCAGCTGCGACGCGGCTTCCTCCAGCGACGAGCCGGAACCGCGCAGATCCTCGAACCGGTCGTGGACCGACTGCACGTCCTGTGCAGCGGCACTCAGCGCCAGGGTCTTGCGGATCTCTTCCTTCATCTCGTCGAAGGAACGGGTTGTCTCCGGCCGCACATTGGTGACGCGCAGCACCACAGGCCCAAAGGCGCCTTCGACCACCGGGGTGACGCCACCCTGTGGGCCGAGCGCGAAAGCGGCGTTGGCGACGGCAGGATCGGGCAGCTGATCCCTTGTAAAATCGCCGAGCATGACGTCTGCCGGCTGCTTGCCCTGGTCGGCAACCAGCTGGTCGAAGGTCAGCTGGCGTTCCTTCATCTGGGCGAGCGCCGCATCCGCCATCTCCTTGTTGGGGAAGGCGAGCTGTTCGATCGTGCGGGTTTCCGGCGTGCGGTAGGTATCCTTGCGGCGGTCATATTCGGCGCGCACCTGCTCCTCACCGACCGTCGTCGTATCCGCGACATCCGTCGGCTGCAGGGTCACATAGGCGAAGCGGCGCTGTTCCGGCGCCCGGTAGCGGTTCTTGACGCCCTGGAACCAGGCCGCCAGCACGTCTTCCGTCGGTGCCTTGATCGGGTCGATATTGGCGTTCGACAGCAGGATGTAGTCGAGGTCGCGGCTTTCGTCGCGGTAGAGCTTCAGCGCGTCGATCATCACCTTCGGCGGCTGGAAGCCATCCGAAACGGCATCGACGATCTGGCTGCGGACGGCAACCTTGCTGCGCTCGCTGATATAGTCTTCTTCGCGGATGCCGGCATTGCGCAGGCGGGCGCTGAACAGCTGGCGGTCGAACTTGCCGTCATTGCCGCGGAACGCCGGATCTTCGGCGATCAGGTTCGCCAGGCGATCCTGCGACAGGCCGAGCCGCATGTTCTGCGACAGCTGGTCAAGCGCTGCACCGGCGGCAAGCTGCGAATATGCCTGCTGCTCGATGCCGAAGGCGCGCGCCTGTTCCGATGTCAGCTGCGTGCCGAACTGCCGGCTGATCGCCGCAAGCTGGCGCTGGTAGGCGAGGCGGAATTCTTCCGGAGAGACTTTCTGGTCGCCAACGGTCATCACCGATGTACTGCTGGGGCCGACGAGCGATGCAGAAACGCCCCAGACGGCGAACGATACCACCAGCAGCAGGAGAAGCAGTTTCGCAGCCCAGCTGCGGGCGGCGTTTCTGAGGGAATCAAGCATCGATCGACATTACCTTGCAAAGGGCGCTGAAAGCCGCCTCCGGCGGGTTTGAAGGACTGTCTCTAGAACAAACTGCGCCGGAAATGAAGGCATGCGCCTCCAAGAAATGCGCCCAGCCTATCACGCCTGCGGCAGAGCGGCCGAAAGCTTGGCGATGAGGCTCTGCGCATCCTTCGGCGCGCGCACTTTCGCATCATTGTCGAAGTAGAGATAGACGTCGCGGCCGCTCTTGCGGTGGGGAAGGCGCGTCGTCACGTGCGGCGCGTCCTCCGGGTCGTCGCCATCGGCCCAGGTGGCCACCAACCTGGCCCACCGATCGAGAGCGTCGTCCGCGTAGCCACTCGCGTAGAGTTCCTCCGATCCGTGCAGGCGGCAGTAGACGAAGTCGGACGTCAGGTCGGCGAGCAGCGGCCACTCCACGGTGTCGGCCACCACCAGCGCCACCTTGTAGCGCCGCAGGAGTGCGATGAACCTGTTGTCGCGAAAACTGTCGCTGCGGATCTCGACGGCGTGCCGGATGGGCCGGTCCTCCTCCACGTCGAGGAAGGCCGGCGCCCGCAGACGCTGGTCGTGACGGGCACCCAGTTCGGCAGCCTCTCTCTGTGTCTTCGGCAACAGCGCCAGGAACGCCTCGAACAGATCGGCGTCGAAACTTCGCCGCGCCGGAAACTGCCACAGCATCGGACCGAGCTTGCGGCCGAGGCGCAGCGGCCCGGAGGCAAGGAAGTTGGCGAGCGGCACCTCCACGTCACGCAGACCCTTCATATGGGTGATGAATTTTGGTCCCTTCACCGCAAACTCGAACGTGTCCGGCGTCTGGGCCTGCCAGTCACCGAAATTTTGCGGCGTCTGCATGCGGTAGAAGCTGCCGTTGATCTCGATCGACCGAAATCTCTCTGCGGCAAATCGGAGTTCATCCGCATGCCGCAGTTTCGGCGGGTAGAACACGCCGCGCCAGCCGGCATAGCTCCAGCCGGAGATGCCGATGCGGATCTTCGCCCCGGGCGTCCGGTCGGTGCTGAGTGCGCCGGCCGTGATCAGATCAGCGTGCCCCATGCCGGGTTCCACTCGACACCCTCCGAGAGTTCGACGAAAATCGGTCGACCGGCGGGATCGCGGTTCTTGTTGTCGGCCATGCGGAACGCATCGTCCGGCTCCATCTCCTCGCCGGGAAAGATCGTGTCTTCGCCGCCGCGCTCGGCGACCTTGCGGATGTAGCCGCGGATCTCTCCGCCCGAATGGTAGAAGCGGATCACCAGCGCGCCCGGAGCCGGCTCGCCGCCATGGTATCGGTAGTAGGTCTGCATGCTGCCTCCTCTTGGGGTCGGAACGTCACTGTCGTCGATGTTTTGACGCGCAGAAGGGGCAAAAAGTTCCCGGCGCTACTGCACTGCCACGCATTAGATGCTATGCAGGCTCGACGAACGAAAGAAGAACATGACGAAGAGAGCCGGCAGCGCCGATCTACCCCTGCATGGCGGGCGCGTACCCGCATGGCTCGGCCAGCGCATGACCCGGCTCGGCGCTCTGATCACCGAGGCGATCGTCCAGCACTACGGGCGCGACGAATTCCTGCGGCGCGTCGCGCATCCTTTCTGGTTCCAGTCGTTCGGCGCAGTGATGGGCATGGACTGGCACTCGTCCGGCATCACCACCAGCGTCATCGGCGCCCTGAAGCGCGGCCTGACGCCGATGGCCGGAGAACTCGGCATTCATGTCTGCGGCGGGCGTGGCCTGCAGTCGCGCAGGACGCCGGACGAGCTGATGGCGATCGGCAACCGTGTCGGCTTCGACGGTGCTGCGATGGCGCGCACCAGCCGGCTCGTTGCCAAAGTCGACAGTGCCGCCGTGCAGGATGGCTTCGATCTCTACCTGCACGGCTTCATCATCACCGACGATGGGCGCTGGGTCGTGGTGCAGCAGGGCATGAATGGCGAGCTCCGGCAGGCGCGCCGCTACCACTGGATGTCCGAGGGCATGACCAGCTTCCTCGATTCGCCGCATGCGGCAATCGAGGGGCGCGGGCAGGGGGACATCGTCAATCTTGCGGATCATCGCGCCGCCCCTTCGCGCAATGGACAGCTGGACCTGCTGGGCACTTTGGGGCCGGACCGGATCGTTGAGGAGATTGCCACGCTGCGGCAGATACCGGCCCTGCCGGCAGCCCAGCCGATGCTGCCGCACCTGGTCATGCCGGATCATCACGACGTCCGCGAGAAGGATGTCAACATGCGGCGCCTCCACGGCGCTCTTGCAGCGGCGGCCGATCGCGGGCCACAGGATTTTCAGGACCTGCTGCTGACGCCGGGGGTCGGGGCTCGGACGGTCGAGGCCCTGGCGCTGGTGGCCGAAGTCGTGCACGGCGCGCCATGCCGCTTCTCCGATCCCGCCCGTCATTCCCTGGCGCATGGCGGCAAGGACCGCCACCCGTTCCCGGTGCCGCTGAAGGTTTACGACGAGACCATCAAGGTGATGAAGTCGGCCGTATCGAAAGGCCGGCTGGGGCGCGACGAGGAGTTGCAGGCGCTGAAAAGGCTGGACGATCAGAGCCGCATGATGGAGCGCTACGTCACCGGCCCAGACCTCAAGGAATATGTTGCCGGCGAGTTCCGCCGCTCGGCAGAATTCGCCGGGCGAAGCGTCTTCGGCTGGGAAGAAGACCTGCAGAAGGCGCCGGCAAGTCTTACGCGGAAGACGGGTTGACGGCCGGAGTGACGGCGCCGCCATGGCTGTCCTCAGCGTTGGCCTTGCGCCGTTTGGCCGCCCGGAAAACCGCCTCGCCGATCAGCGAGATCGGCAGCGCGATGAAGAACGGGATGAAGAAGTAGATCACCCGGAAGGCGACCAGCGCGCCGATCGAGGCCTGGTCTCCCATGACGTGGCGCACCGTCACTTCCAGAACGCCCAAGCCTCCCGGCGCGTGCGTCACCAGGATCGCAATGTTGCCCATCACGAAGGCGGTCGCCGCCTTGAGAAAGCTGACGTTCTCGGTCGCCTGCATCAACTCCATCAGGCAGGCCGAGACGACGGCGAAGTTCAGCGTGCCGATGACAATTTGGGCGATCGCGATCGGCACCGTCGGCATCTGGAAGGTCCAGCCGCGGATCTTCAGCGGCGTGCGCAGGAAGGCGGCAAGCGCCACATAGCCGACCGCCGCGATCAGGCAGCAGACGCCGATGATCATCACTGCCGACGGCCCGATGCGCAGGATCGCCGACGTGTCGGTCGGGTTGAGAACCATGACGATCCCGGCCAGAACCAGGAGCCCGAGGCCGACCGTCACGCCGGAGAGCAGCACGATCTTCGCGACGTCCTCCGTCGACATGCCCCAATGGGCATAATAGCGGTAGCGGATGGCGCCGCTGCTCAGCCCGGCAAGGCCGATGCTCTGGCCAAGCCCAAGCGCGACGAACGAGGCAAGCGCGATCTTCGGGTAGGGCAGGTCGTTCTTCACGTAGCGCACGCCCGCCCAGTCGAAGCCGGTGAGGCAGATGTAGGAGACCGCGCAGTAGAAGAAGGCGAGGCTGAGGTTCCAGGCCGGGATCGCCCGGACCGAATCGACGATCTCCTTCCAGGTGAACTGGCTGAGCCCGACATAGAGCAGGTAGCCGGCAAGCCCGAAGCCGAAGATCATCGTGCCGTAGGTGAAGAGCTTCTTGCGGCCGCTCATCGACGGGACGTCGCGCGAGAGTGGTGAAGCTCGTTGCAGATTGTCGCTCGGAGCAAGGGTTGAAGCGCGAAAGTCATGGGGTCATCACCGTCCACCTGGGATTTTCGCCGACAACGGCAGGATCCCCAATTGGTTCCGCGTCGGTCTCCCAGCGTCCGGAACGGCGTCCGCCGGCGCGAAGGCCGGCGGACGTGTCGTTCGATCGAGCGCTATAGGGAGCGGTGCTCAGTCCTCGTTGGCGGCCATCTGCGACAGCACGGCACCACGGCCGCGGGCACGCATGATCAGCGGCAGGATCAGCGCCAGTGCCGCAAGGATCAGCAGTACGGCGGCGATCGGCGAGGTGAACAGCACCGACGGATCGCCCTGGCTGATGGCGAGCGCCCGGCGCAGCTGCTGCTCGGCGAGAGGGCCCAGGATCAGGCCAACGACCACCGGCGCGATCGGATAGCCGAAGACGCGCATGACATAGCCGAGGATACCGAAGGCCAGCAGCATGCCGAGCTCGAACACCGACGGGTTGGCGCCGATCGTTCCAAGCGTCGCAAACAGCAGGATGCCGGCATAGAGCCACGGCTTGGGGATTGCCAGCAGCTTCACCCACAGGCCGACGAGCGGCAGGTTGAGGATCAGCAGCATGGCGTTGGCGATCAGCAGCGAGGCGATCAGGCCCCAGACGAGCTGCGGATTGGTAGCAAACAGCAGCGGGCCCGGCTGCAGGCCGAACTGCTGGAAGCCGGCCAGCATGATCGCGGCGGTTGCGGACGTCGGCAGGCCGAGCGTCAGCAGCGGCACCAGCGTTCCGGCGGCCGATGCGTTGTTGGCGGCTTCCGGGCCGGCAACGCCTTCGATCGCGCCATGGCCGAACTCTTCCGGATGCTTCGACAGCCGCTTTTCGGCCGCATAGGAGAGGAAGGTGCCGATCTCAGCGCCACCGGCCGGCATCGCGCCGATCGGGAAGCCGAACAGCGTGCCGCGCAGCCAGGGCTTCCACGAGCGCTTCCAGTCTTCCTTGGTCATCCACACCGAGCCCTTGATGGCCTCGATGGTTTCCGGGCCGGTCTTGCCCTGTGCGGCGATGAACAGCGTCTCGCCAATGGCGAACATGGCGACGGCAAGTGTCGTCACCTCGATGCCGTCGAGCAGGTCCGGCACGCCGAACGACAGGCGTGCCTGGCCGGTCAGCTGGTCGATGCCGATCGTCGACAGCGCAAGGCCGATGAACAGCGCGGTCAGGCCGCGCAGCGTCGAATCGCCGAATGCCGAGGAGACGGTGACGAAGGCGAGCACCATTAGCGCAAAATATTCGCGCGGGCCAAACACCAGCGCCAGCCTGACGATGTAGGGGGCGATGAAGGCGAGCGCCAGCGTCGCGATGAGACCTGCCACGAACGAGCCGATGGCAGCGGTCGCCAGCGCCGGGCCGCCGCGTCCGGCGCGGGCCATCTTGTTGCCTTCGAGCGCGGTGACGATCGACGCGCTTTCGCCCGGTGTGTTGAGCAGGATCGACGTGGTCGAGCCGCCATACATGCCGCCGTAATAGATGCCGGCGAACATGATCAGCGAGCCCGCCGGATCGAGCTGGTAGGTGACCGGCAGCAGCAGGGCGACGGTGAGCGCCGGGCCGATGCCTGGCAGGACGCCGACGACAGTGCCGAGCGTCACGCCGATCAGCGCGTAGAACAGGTTCATCGGCTGCATTGCGACAGCGATGCCCTGAAGAAGGAATTCGAAAGTGCCCATGATCCGACTTTCTAGACGAACAGCTGTTCGAGCGGTCCCGCAGGCAGGGACAGATTGAGGAGCTGGGTGAAGATCAGCCAGACGATCAGACAGAAGACGACGCCGATCGGGAAGGAGATCCAAAGCTTGCGGCGGCCGAAGCCGGCAGCGGTCGCGGCAAACAGCGCGCCTGTGGCGATCGAGAAGCCGGCGGTGTTGAGCAGCAGCATCTGCGCCGCAAGTCCGCCCACGACCCAGACGACGGGGCCGATTTCCTGCTTCTCACGCGCGGGGAAATCGCGGCGGATGCCGGCAAAAACGGTCCAGATGGCGAGCACCACGAG
Source organism: Rhizobium sp. 0TCS1.26 (assembly GCF_050455525.1). Lineage (NCBI taxonomy): Bacteria > Pseudomonadati > Pseudomonadota > Alphaproteobacteria > Hyphomicrobiales > Rhizobiaceae > Rhizobium > Rhizobium sp. 0TCS1.26. Next base: position 151,968 of record NZ_JBCIYV010000001.1, read on the forward strand.
CACGGCTGCAATCACGTCGGGGATTGTTGCCGGTCCGATGCCGGAATATCCACCCATCGAGCGCAGGTGCGAGACGTCCCAGAAGATGACGCCGGCGATGACGAGAAGTACGGCTGCAATCGCAAACGCCGCCCAATCCGGGCGGCGCGCGTCAGCCTTCGGCTGCTGATCGAGGTTCATTTAACCAGTCCAATGTCCTTCAGGATGGTCTCCGTCGCGGCGACGTCCTTGGCGAGCTGTTCTTCGAAGGCCGGGCCGGCGAGGTAGGTATCCTGCCAGTTCTTGGTCTTCAGCGTTTCCTGCCAGGTGGCAGACTTGGCCAGCTTCTCGACATCGGCGGAAACGGCGGCCTTCTGCTCCGGCGTCAGGCCGGGGGCTGCGGCAACCATGCGCCAGTTCTGCAGAACCACGTCGAGGCCGGATTCCTTGAGCGTCGGTGCGTCGACGCCTTCGATGCGCTGTTCGCTGGACACGGCGAGCAGGCGCAGCGTGCCCGACTTCACCTGCGATTCGAATTCGCCGTAGCTGGAAATGCCGGCGGTAACCTGGCTGCCGAGGATGGCTGCAAGGGCTTCGCCGCCGCCCGAATAGGCGATGTAGTTGATCTTCGTCGGATCGACGCCGGCTGCCTTGGCAATCAGGCCGACGCCGATGTGGTCGGTGCCGCCTGCAGAACCGCCGCCCCAGGATACCGCGCCCGGATCCTTCTTCAGCGCTTCGACCAGCTGGCCGATGTTCTGGATTTCCGAAGACGCCGGAACGACGATGGCTTCGTACTCACCGGTCAGGCGGGCGATCGGCGTGACGTCCTTGAGCGAGACCGGCGACTTGTTGGTGAGGATCGCGCCGACCATGACGTAGCCGCCGACGATGAGCGCGTTCGGGTTACCCTTCTGCTGGCTGGCAAACTGGGCAAGGCCAATCGTGCCGCCGGCGCCGGTGACGTTGACGACCTGCACGCGGCCGGCAATCTTTTCCTTCTGCATGTCGGTCTGCAGCGAGCGGGCGGTCTGGTCCCAGCCGCCGCCCGGGCTTGCCGGCGCCATGATCGTGTAGTCTGCGGCGAAGGCCGGCAGGGCCATGGCAGCCGAGATCAGCGATGCGAGAAATACGTGTTTCAAGGGTCTGTCCTCCATTGGCGTCTTCGACGCGCGTCTGTTCGTCTTGCAGGGGAGGGACCTGTCTTGCCGGCCCGCTGTCGCGGCCGGCCCTGCCTCTCCCATGTGCTTCGGTGCGCCTCCACGCGAGCCCGAATAGCCTCAAGCCACCATATTATGCTGACATCTAGCTGACGCATCCACATTGGCCGATAATGAAGCGCCGCGCCAGCCTATTGCAGGCGCAGGACCTCGTTCCACCGGGCAATCAGCCGCGACCGTTTCACCTGGTCCAGATACACCATCAGGCCGGGGCTTACAGGCACCGGTTTCAGCTGGCCGCCCAGCGTTTCGCGCATCGCGTCGGCCGTGTTGCCGACCGAAACGTCAGGGCTGACCGCGGGGATCTGCAGCTCCTCGGTGAGGATCGTCTGGCCTTGCTTGGACATGAAGAATTCGAGGAAACGCCGGCCGAGCTCGGGTGATCGCGCCGCCTGCGGCACCAGCCCGATTCGCGACATGACGACCGTGTAGTCCTTCGGCAGGACGATGCCGATATCGCTGTGCTTGGACGCCCAGTCGGCGGCGTAGGAGCCGAGAATGTTGTAGCCGAGCAGGAACCGGCCGTCGGCGATCCGCTCGAGGATCGCCTGGCTGGTCGAGTAGAGCTTGACGCCTGAGGCGCCCATCGCCCGCACCACCGACCAGATGTCGCCGAACTGTTCCTGGTCGCGCGACATGAACAGGAAGCCGACGCCGGAGCGCTCGATATCGTAGGTGCCGATGCGGCCGAACACCGAATCGCCCTGCTCCTGAAGGTAGCGTACAAGCTCGGCGCGGCTGGCCGGCGGCGGCTGATCGGCAAAACTCGGCTTGTGGTAGACGAATACGGCCGGCTCGAAGGTCAGTGCATAGGCGGTATCGCGCCAGTTCGCCCAGGCCGGCCAGCTGGCACTGAGCGGCAGGCGGCTCTGCTGCGCGTAGCCGTCATTGGCAAGCTTCACCTGCAGGTCCATTGCCGAGGAAAAGGCGAAGTCGGCGGTTTTCTGGCCGGCATCGGTCTCGCTGACGATCCGGTCGTAGATCTCGCCGGTCAGCATTTCCTCGTAACGAAGCGCAATGGTCGGGTTGGCGCGCTGGAAGGCATCGAGCATTGGCCGCGCCAGCGGTTCGTCGAGCGACGAATAGACCAGCAACTGCTGGCCCGGCTGCCCGCCGTCGACGGCCGGATAGTCGATCGCCTCCGCACCGGCAGGGGATGCCAGTGCGACACACAGGCAAAGGATGGCGATCCGCAACGTCATGCCCACATGATGCCCGACCGCCTCTTGCGGCACAAGCCGGAAGCCCGTGGACACCAGCAATTGCGGATGACAGCCGGGCGTTTCGCCCGTATTCTCCGCCGCAAACGGGGGCGATCTTTCTTGCGTATCTTGCTGGTCGAGGACAACGGCACGCTTGCCGACGGCTTGTCGGCCATCCTGCGTGGCAGCGGCTATGCGGTCGATGTTGTCGCCGACGGGCTTTCGGCGGAAGCCGTGACCGCCGCGCAGAACTTCGACCTCATCATTCTCGACCTCAACCTGCCGGAGATGGACGGGCTCGACGTGCTGCGCTCGATCCGCGCCCGGCAGAACCAGTCGGCGGTGATGATCCTGACCGCGCGCGGCGCGCCGGAGGAACGGGTGAGGGGGCTGGACCTCGGAGCCGACGATTACCTGACCAAGCCGTTCGACATCTCCGAGCTTGAAGCCCGCATCCGCGTTCTCCTGCGCCGCCAGGCCGGCCTGCGATCGTCGCGCGTCGAGTTCGGCGGGCTGACCTTCGACCTCAATTCGCGCACCTTTTCGTCCGGCGGACGGCCGATCGACTTTCCGGCGCGCGAGTTGGCGCTGCTGGAACTGCTGTTCCTGCGCGCCGGCAAGGTGGTCGCCAAGGATGCCATCATCGGTTCGCTGACCGGCTTCGATGACGACCTGTCGGCCAATGCCATCGAGCAGTATGTCAGCCGCCTGCGCAAGCGGCTGCTGTCGCACGGGCTGACCGTGAAGACGGCGCGCGGCATCGGCTACTATCTCGATACCATCGCCGTGGACGCATGAGCAGCGTTTCCCGGTCTCTGCGCGGACGGCTGCTGGCCTGGCTTCTGGCCGGCACGGCCGTGCTCGGCACGCTGGCGCTGCTGGACACCTGGCGCGAGGCGCAGCAGACCGCCAATTCCGTCTCCGACCGGGTCCTGGCTGGTTCGGCGCTGGCGATCGCCGAACGTGTCGTGGTGGCGGAAAACGGTGCGCTGCAGGTGGACATCCCCTATGTCGCGCTGGAGATGCTGACGTCCGCGGCGCAGGATCGGGTCTTCTACAGGGTGGATGGTCCGCCCGGCACCTTCATCACCGGCTACCAGTCTCTGCCGGCCTTGCCGCGCCGGGAAGGCCAGTCCACCGCCTTCGACAACGCCACGTTTCGGGGCGAACCGATCCGCGTCGCAACGCTTGCCCGCTCCGCCTCGACCGGCGTGTCGTCGGTGCCGTTCACGGTTACCGTCGCCGAGACGACGATCGCCCGCCGCCAGCTGGCGCGCTCGATCCTCATCCATTCCGCCGCGCGGCTGGGACTGATGATGCTTGGCGCCGCAGCGATCGTCTGGATCGCCGTGTCCTTCTCGCTGCGGCCGCTCTACCGTCTGAGCGGCGCGATCGGCCGGCGCAATCCCGACGATCTGCAGCCGATCGGCGAGCACGTGCCGAGCGAAGTGGAGGGGCTCGTGGAGACGGTCAATTCCTTCATGGTGCGGCTGCAGTCGTCGCTGGACGCGCTGCGCCATTTCACCGGCAATGCCAGCCATCAGCTGCGCACGCCGCTTGCCGTGGTGCGAACCCAGCTGGCTCTCGCGGCGCGCGCCGACCGGCCGGAGGTCGCGTCGCTTTCGATCGAACGCGCCGATCAGGCCGTCGCCCATATCGAGCGGGTACTGGCGCAGCTGCTGCTGATGTCGCGGCTGGATGCCGAATCGCGGGCCGCCCGCTCGGCCATGCAGGCGGTCGATCTCGGACGCCTGGCGCAGGAGGTTACCGCCGAGCACGTGCCGCCGGCTGCCGAAGTCGGCATCGATCTCGGTTACGACGGCGAAGACAGCGCCATTGTGCGCGGCGAGCCGCTGCTGCTGACGGAACTGATGAAGAACCTCCTGTCGAACGCCTTTCTCTATGCGGGCAAGGGCGCGGAGGTCACGGTCCGGGTCGTCGAACGGCAGGGCCGGGTGGTTGTCGAGGTAGAGGATGACGGGCCGGGCATTGCACCGGAAAAGCGCGCCGATGTCATGCTGCGCTTCGATCGCGGCAGCCGCCGCGAAGGGCCGGGAACTGGTCTCGGTCTGCCGATCGTCCAGGAGATCGCCGCCCTGCATGGCGGCGGCGTCGGGCTCGAGACAGGCCGCAACGGGCGCGGCCTGAAGGTATGCATCGAGTTTCCGCGTCCGGCGGCAGATACCGCCTGACGGGATGGCGTGAAATTCAGTGAAGGGTTTCGCGGGCGACGTCTTCCTGCAGCAGGCGCAGCGCGTCGTCGAGTGCCTGGACCAGGATATCGGTCAGCTGATCGGCGTCGTTGTCTTCCAAAAAGAGCGCGATCGCGCTGTCCTGCAGGTCCATCTGCGTGTCCATGTCATTCATGTCATAGCCCCTTCTCGCCGCGTCCAATCCGGCTCACGCAGGGAGATCTAGACCTCCTTGCTTGCGCAAAGCTTGGCGCCGATTGCTCGGTGCAAAGCGCGTGACGCGATCCGCCGGCCTCCTGTTCCAGGACAGGTCATGCCGTCGCCAAACCAACGGCTTTGTCCCCGGACGGTTCCGCCACCTGCACCGAAATGAAACAATGCCGGTGACAGGCAGCGCCGGACATCGCCTCTTGCGACACGAAGGTCAATGGTGCGCGTCGAACATGGACATATTGAGTCGAGGATGAGGATAGGGACGGCCGACTGCTGGGAGACCAGCCATGATGGCGCGGTGTGACGCGGGCGTCAGTGGCGTGGCGGGATCCGATTGCCGATGTGGAGCGGCGCAAGTGGCGGCGCCTCGATGAACCCGGCCCAGTCGGGACCGTCGCCAAGCCGGTCAGCAGCCACGACAGGCTGACATGCAGGACGCCGGCGAGCATGCTCAGCCGATTGGCTCCGGGTTCGGCCTGGTCGTTTTCCCAGTAGCGCAGCGTGTCGGCCTCGACGCCGATTTTTCGCGCGACCTCTTCTAAGGTCAGGCCAACGGTGTCGCGGGCAAGCGAGATGCGCCCGCCAAGAGTATCGTCGCTGGCGTTGCCACGCGTGAAGATTGCTTCCATGACGGAAATCCTCCTTGTTGACGCCGAAGCATGAACCATGTGCTCGAATAAGAGCGGTCGCATGGCGACCGGTCGTGTCGGTTTGGCTCGCTCGTTTCGCTTTTTGCTCGACGGGCGCAGGCGACGCTATCCTGCCAACGGCGCGGGTTCCTGCAAGTCCGGGTACTGGATCGGGCGGCAAGTCGTCTATGCCTCGGGTTGCCGGCTTCTCGACGGAGACACTGCGGCGACAACCGTCTGGCAGATGCAGCGAAAATCGGCTAGGCAGGCATCGGAGAGCAGCATGGGTGGACAATGAACAACGTCATCAAGTTCCAGAAGCCGAAACCGGTCAAGCCGCCGCGCCAGACGCCGCCATGGCTGCGCCGGGTCGCGATCGGTCTCGTCACGCTCGCGGCGTTCGCGGCGGTCTGGGTATATTTCCAGATGACACAGTCGACGGTGACGCCCGGTCCGTGATCGCTTGAGGTCACGAAGCGATCCGTCACGGTCGCGCTTGCTGTTGGGGCTTGGTCATCAGGCAAGGGGCGACGAGACACAGGGCTTGAGGCGAGTTGCGCGTTCTTCCCAAGTCGCACGTCATCCTTGAGCCCATCCCCAACCGAACAAAGATCAGATAACAGAGATTATGGAACAGAGGTGTGGCTCAGACTGCGATTGGTTCCACTTGGTCCGTCCGATTGCTGTCCTCTGACAATGCCATTCTCTTCTGTGGATCACAGATGCATTCGATGATCGTATCGACGACCCGGTCTGCCGACATCGAGGCGTCGATCCGGTGCCAGGAAACAACGCCAATCTCTGCTTCCAGCTGTTTTGCCAACACCGTCACATCGGCATCCGACGAACTTCCGCGACGGGCTTCGATCCGGCGCTCGAGGTCCGTTCGCGGTGCATCGAGCCAGATGCCGTGGAAGTGTGCATTCCCGCTGGCATGTTCGATGAGCGCCCGATCCTCGGGCTTGGCAAAGACGGCGTCCGCGACCACGGAGCTTTCTTGGCCGACAATGAGCTGCGTGCGTCGCGCCATCTCGCTGTAGATGCGCTGCGACGCCTCCGCAGTGTATGCGGCGGCCGGCAGCCGGGTTTCTGCTCGCGCTCCATGCAGCGCCTTGCGAACGCGGTCACTTTCGACGAGGCGCGCGCCTGGCGCCACACCCAGCTTCGGCGCCAGGCGGTCCGCGACGGTCGATTTCCCCGTCCCGCTCAGTCCGCCGATTGCGATCAGGTGTGGCGGCTTTTCATCCAACAGCGCATTTGCCAGTTGAAAATACCGTTTCGCCTCGTCGGACAATCTCGTGACGTCCTGAACCGGTTCCTCGGCCTGGGTCGCCGTCACATGCGCGCGCACCGCAGCCCGGATCGCCATGAAGAATGGCAGCAGGCAGAAACCTTCGTCGTCGCCGGTTTCATCGAGGTAGCGGTTGGCGATGAGATTGGCGAAGTCGGCAAAGCCGCGATGCCACAGGTCCATCAGAAGGAATGCCAGATCATAGAGCACATCGATGGTGGCAATCCGCGCGTTGAACTCGATGCAGTCGAACAGGCACGGCCGGTCATCGAGGAGACAGATATTGCGAAGATGCAGGTCACCATGGCAGCGGCGCACCCTGCCCTCCTGCGCGCGCCGGTCGAGCAAGGAGGAATGGCGACCGAGCAAACCACGCAGTCGCTCGTCAAACGTTGCAACGTCGGCGGAGGCGAAAACGTGGCTGGTGGCGAAACCCGCCGCGTTGATTGCCAGCACTGCGGCAATATTGTCGGCCCCGCCGCCGGCGCAAACCACCGGTGCCGTGGCGTGGTAACCGGCGATCATGCGGGCCGTTTCCGTCAGCAGCGCGGGCGTCAGCCTGCCGGAAGTGGCCATGCGATCGAAAAGCTGCGCCTGATCAAACCGCTTCATCTCGACGACCGCTTCCACCAAAGGACCACTACCGTCAATCTCCAGGCCGCCATCAGCGCTGCGCGTGATGCGGCGCAAGCCGATGTAGAGCCCTGGCGCAGTCTCGCTGTTCAAGGAGATCTCCTTGCGACAAGCCTCCGCGCGGATCGCCGCGGTCGAAAAATCCACATAGGGAAGTTGCAGTGCCTTCTTCATCTTGTAGGCCTTGTTGCCGACAAGAAAGATGACCGAGATGTGTGTTTCGATCCGCTCGACAGGCCCGCAGATTCCATAGGTTGCCGGGTTGCTCAGGAGATCGATGGTGCTCCGTTGATCCTCTGTCTCCACCATAGCTTCCTTTCCATCGTCACTGGCGCCGTCAGCCGAGCTCTCTGGGCCTGAAAGTCTGGCGGCGACTTCGAGACATGCTGTCACAGGGGTCGTCGCGAGGCATTGCGCTGCATCAAGGCGCGTGGCCGAGCACTGGGCGAAACTGGTGGCGGTTGAAGCAAGGAAAGCATCCTGTGGAATTGGCACTCAGGCATCACGGCCGTTACGAGACATTCGTTCACGAGGCGATGGCGCTGCCGCCGATGCGCACCGCTGTCGTTCACCCCTGCTCGACCGAGACACTTCGATCTGCCGTCGAACTGAAGGAACAGGGCCTGATCGGCCCGGTGCTGGTTGGACCCGAGCACAAGATCAGGTCGGTAGCGGATGCTGCCGGACTGTCGCTTGCCGGCATCGAGATCGAACCGGTCGAACACAGCCATGCAGCAGCCGACCGCAGCGTCGAACTTGCGTCAACGGGCAAGGTCGAAGCCTTGATGAAGGGTAGCCTGCACAGCGATGAGCTGCTGTCGGCCGTCATTCGTTCGCCTGGCCTGCGCTCCGGGCGCCGGATGAGCCACGTCTACGTGATGGATATCCCGGCCTATGACAGGCTCCTCATCATCACGGATGCGGCGATCAACATCAAACCCGATCTCGACGACAAACGAGACATCTGCCAGAATGCCATTGATTTCCTGCATGTCCTCGGCATTGCCCAGCCGCGCGTCGCAGTCCTTGCTGCAGTCGAGACCGTGAAAAGCAAGATGCCGGCAACTCTGGATGCCGCAGCGCTCACCGTCATGGCAGCACGCGGCCAGATCGAAGGCGCGATCGTCGATGGCCCCCTCGCCTTCGACAACGCGATCAGTATCGAGGCGGCAAGCGCCAAAGGCATTCGCTCACCGGTCGCCGGCGAGGCAGACATACTCCTCGTTCCCGACCTGGAAGCCGGCAACATGCTGGCCAAGCAACTTATCTATTTTGCCGGCGCGGACGCGGCGGGCCTGGTCCTGGGAGCACGCGTTCCAATCATCCTGACAAGCAGGGCAGATCCCGCCAAGGTCCGCACGGCATCTGCCGCCCTTGCTAAGTTGGTGGCTGAGAGAGGGCGTATGATGTGGCGCAACGAGATCGGAAACGCTGGATGACTGGAAGACTTCTTCTGACCTTCAATGCCGGTTCCTCAACCGTGAAGATCGGCATTTTCCAGCTCAGTGGAGCAGGACCGCAACGCATCGGCAAGGCCGTGGTGGATTTTTCTGACCGCCCGTTGATGCTCCACCTCAAGGAAGGCCCGACCCGGTTCGAGCTGCCGCTGAAAGGCGATGCGGGTGACAACCTGTCCGACCTGATGGGAGAAGTCCTGCGGGAACTCGGTGCACATTTCGATCTCGATTCGGTGATTGCCGCGGGGCACCGGATCGTCCATGGCGGCGATCTGTTCACCGGCCCGGCGGAGTTGACTTCCCAAACACTCGAACAGATCCGCTCGCTCAACGAACTTGCGCCTCTGCACCAACCTCAGGCGCTGCGGCTGATCCGGGCCGTGAAGCATCTTCACCCAAAGCTTTTCCAGACAAGCTCGTTCGATACGACCTTCCATTCCACCCAGGATGATCTCGTCCGGCGCTTTGCCATCCCGCGGGCCTGGCACGAGCGCGGCATCAAGCGCTACGGCTTTCACGGCCTGTCCTACCAGTATGTGACGCGTGAACTTGCCACAAAGGCGCCGGACATCGCCAAGGGCAAGGTCATCATCGCCCATCTCGGCAGCGGTGCGAGCCTCTGCGCGATCGATGATGGCCAGAGCCTTGACACCAGCATGGGCTTTTCCACGCTCGACGGTATTCCGATGGCGACCCGTCCAGGTGCGCTTGATCCTGGCGTCCTGATGCACTTCCTCGGGCCGCTCGGACGATCGCTCAAGGAGGTGGAGGACATGCTGTATCACCACTGCGGCCTGCTCGGCGTCTCGGGCCTCAGCGGCGATACCCGGGAACTGATGGAAGACGGCGGCGAGCATGCCCGTCAGGCCGTCGACCTGTTCACGTTGCGGATCGCCGGTGAAATTGGCCGGCTGGCGACCACTCTTGGCGGGGTAGACGGCCTGATCTTCACGGCCGGTGTCGGCGAAAACCAGCCGAAGATCCGCGCCCAGATCGCCGACCGGCTGCTTTGGCTCGGAGTGGAACTCGACGGACGTGCAAACGAGCGCAGCGCCTCGAAGATCAGCACTCCTGCAAGCCGCATCGCCGTTCATGTCATCCCCACCGACGAGGAACAGATGATCGCGGAGGAAGCAATGTCCCTTCTCGACGCTGAAGACGACCGCAATCATCGCACGGCCACACAAGGAGCCAGTCATGGAGCATAGCGTCCAACCGAATGCACCGCCCCCGATTACCGATCAGGAACTGGGGCTGATGGACCGTTATTGGCGTGCTGCCAACTATCTCTCCGTGGGACAGATCTACCTGCTCGACAATCCGCTCCTGCGCGAGCCCCTGAAGGCGGAGGACATCAAGCCACGCCTGCTCGGCCACTGGGGCACGACGCCCGGCCTCAACTTCATCTACACGCATCTGAACCGGATCATCCGCAACCGCGATCTCAGCATGATCTATGTCTGCGGTCCGGGCCATGGCGGGCCGGGCATGGTGGCCAGTACCTATCTCGAAGGCACCTATAGCGAGATCTATCCGGAGATCGGCGAAAATGCCGACGGCATTCGAAAACTGTTCCGGCAGTTCTCATTCCCCGGCGGCATTCCAAGCCACGCCGCCCCGGAAACGCCCGGCTCCATCCATGAGGGCGGCGAGCTCGGTTATGCGCTGGTGCATGCCTATGGCGCGGCTTTCGACAATCCGGGCCTTGTCGTCGCCTGTGTCATCGGTGATGGCGAGGCCGAGACCGGACCGCTCGCCGCAAGCTGGCAGTCGAACAAGTTCCTCAACCCTACCCGCGATGGCGCGGTGCTGCCGATCCTGCATGTCAACGGCTACAAGATCGCCAACCCGACCCTGCTCGGCCGCATGGCAGACGAGGATATCGACCATCTCTTCCGCGGTTACGGATACGAGCCGTTCTTCGTCGAAGGACACGAACCGGCAGACATGCACCGACAGATGGCCGTGACACTTGAGATGGTGTTCGACCGCATCCGCGCGATCCAGACGGACGCCCGCGAAGGGATATCATCCGAAGGCTGCCCGCGCTGGCCGATGATCGTGCTCCGCAGCCCCAAGGGCTGGACCGGACCGAAGGAAGTCGACGGCAAGAAGGTCGAGGGCTTCTGGCGTGCCCACCAGGTGCCGGTCTCCGGTTGCCGCGAGGACCAGAGCCACCGAAAAATCCTCGAGGATTGGATGCGGAGCTACGATCCGGACGACCTGTTCGATGCCGACGGCCGGCTGAAGCAGGAGTTGCGGGCGCTTTCGCCTGGCGGCGAACGCCGCATGGGTGCCAACCCGCACGCCAATGGCGGCATGTTGCGCAAGGAACTCATCGTGCCGGACATTCGCGCCTATGCGGTGCCCGTGAAGACGCGGGGCGCCGACATGGTGCAGACGACCGAGATCCTCGGCAGATATCTGCGCGACGTGCTGAAACTCAACGACGCGAGTTCGAACTTCCGCATCTTCGGTCCGGATGAGACGGAATCGAACCGGCTCGGCAATGTCTTCGAAGTCACCGACCGCGTGTGGATGGAAAGGATCGAGCCCTACGACGTCCATCTGTCACGCGACGGCCGGGTGATGGAGGTTCTTTCAGAGCATCTCTGCCAGGGCTGGCTGGAAGGCTACCTGCTGACCGGCCGGCATGGCCTGTTCTCCTGCTACGAAGCCTTCATCCACATCGTCGATTCGATGTTCAACCAGCATGCAAAGTGGCTGAAGGTCTCCCGCGAGCTGCCGTGGCGCAAGCCTATCTCCTCGCTGAACTACCTGCTCACCTCGCATGTCTGGCGGCAGGACCATAACGGCTTCTCCCACCAGGACCCCGGCTTTCTCGATCTCGTCGCCAACAAGAAGGCGGATATCGTGCGCATCTACCTGCCGCCGGACGCCAATACGCTGTTGTGGATCGGCGACCACTGCCTGAAGACCTGGAACCGCGTCAACGTCATCGTTGCCGGCAAGCAGCCTGAACCGCAATGGCTGACGATGGACGAGGCGATCCGACATTGTGAAGCCGGCATCGGCATCTGGGACTGGGCCAGCAACGAGAACGGCGCGGTCGAGCCCGACGTGGTGATGGCCTGCGCCGGCGACGTGCCGACGCTCGAGACGCTTGCGGCAGTCGCCCTGCTGCGCGAGGCAATTCCGGAACTCAGCATTCGCGTCGTCAACGTCGTCGACCTGCTTGCGCTGCAGTCGCAGGACCAGCATCCGCATGGTCTCTCCGACGAAACTTTCGACCGGCTGTTTACCGCCGACCGGCCGGTGATCTTCGCCTATCACGGGTATCCCTATCTCATCCACCGGCTGACCTACAAACGCACCAACCACCGAAACATCCATGTGCGCGGCTTTATCGAAGAGGGCACGACGACAACGCCCTTTGACATCACGGTGCTGAACGAACTCGACCGCTTCCACCTTGCCATCGAGGCGATCGAAAGGGTGCCGGGCCTGAAGGAGAAGGCGGGCGGCGTGATTGAGATGTTCAACGCAAAGCTTGCGGAGCACACGCGGTATGTCCGTGAACATGGTGAGGACATGCCGGAAATTCGCGATTGGAAATGGAGACCGGCGGAGACTTTTGGATGAGCCGCTGAACATCGCGACGCAGCCGAACCTTCGCTTCGGCTGCGTTTGAACAACGTCTTTCCGCTCTTCCCTTGATCATGATCAATGCCAGCGGCCCCTGAGGAGAGGAGGCTCCGGTCTGCGAACATCAATGCGCGAGGGCATCATGACGAGATCTTCATCCACGGATCTGAAGCAGCGCGACGAAAAGTACAGGCCGATCCTTGTGCAGCGACAGCAGCAGCTGAAGGCCCGCCTTGAAAGGATCGAGCATGACTTCGAGCAGCCTCGCGAGCGCGGTGACGACGATCGTGCCGTCGAACGCAATAACGACGAGGTGCTGGAGGAACTCGGAGAGGTCGGGCAAAAGGAACTCGTGGCCATTGAAGCTGCACTTGGCCGAATGAGGCAGGACGCCTTCGGTATCTGCGTCAAATGCGGCAGTCCCATCAGCGATGAACGGCTTGACCTCGTTCCCCACACGCCCTTCTGCCAGTCCTGCTCGCACGCGCTCCAGCTTCGCTAGAACAATCTTGTCGTTATGGGCGACGGCTGCGTGTCGTTCTCTCATCCCTAGCGCAGAGAAACCGGAGTAGCACATGGCTGTCCTGGCCTTGAAAGATCCCGTGGTCGGCGCCGCGGTCGTGCACGGCCTGACGACGCAGGAGGCGACCGAGCGCCTGCAGCGATTTGGACCCAATGTTCTGCCGCAGCCCAAGCCGCCGTTGATCCTCTCCATCTTTCTGCACCAGTTCCGCAGCCCGCTCATCTATATCCTGCTCATCGCGGCTGCGGTGTCTCTCGTCGTCAGCGAACCGGAAGACGCTGTCTTCATCGGCATTGTCCTGCTTGTGAACGGCGTCATCGGCAGTGTTCAGGAGTATTCCGCCGGGCGCGCTGCGATGGCTCTTCGCAACCTTGAGCAACCCCGGGCGACCGTGATCCGAGACGGCCAGACCCGAGAGATCGAATCCCGTCTCCTCGTTCCGGACGACATTGTCCTGCTGGAAGCCGGGGGGCGGGTCCCGGCAGACCTGATGCTGATCGAAGCCAATGATCTCCTCTGTGACGAATCCTTGCTGACCGGCGAATCCCTCCCCGTCCGCAAATCGGTCGAACATCCATCCACCGATACCGCCGGTTCCAAAGCAGCAAGGGCTTTCGCTGGAACACTGATTATCCGGGGACGAGCCACCGGCGTGGTCGTCGCCACCGGCCTTGCGACGGAAATCGGCGCCATTGCCGCGGAAATCGGCAAGGCATCCGTATCCCAGCCGCCTCTGATGATCCGGCTTTCCCGCTTCTCCACCGTCATCGCCTGGACGGTGGGGGCGGCCTCGCTTGTTCTGATCGGCTTTGGCCTGCTTCGAGGCCTGCCGTGGAACGATCTCTTCCTGATGTCTGTCGGTCTTGCCGTCAGCGCCATTCCAGAAGGTTTGCCGATCGCCATCTCGATCGCGCTGGCGATCAGCATGCGCCGCATGGCGAAGCACAACGTCATCGTAAGGCGGATGCCGGCCGTCGAATCGCTTGGCTCCTGCACCATGATCGCAACCGACAAGACCGGAACGCTGACGCTCAACGAATTGACCGTCACCGATATCCGCCTCCCAGACGGCACGGATCTGCTTCTCGATGCACATGCCAATCTCGACGCCTGTGAGATCAGAGGCTCGCAGATGGACCCTGAGGAAGCGCGCGCAAGGGCCGAACGTCTGTTGCGCGCGGCGTCCTTGCCGAACGAAGGCTCGTTGATCAACGATCAAGCCGGCTGGGCAGGGATTGGCGACACGGTCGATGTGGCTCTTCTGGCAGCCGCTCACAAGGGAGGATTGACGCACGACAAGGTCCGAAAGGCCTACCCTCTCCTCTCCCGCATTCCCTACGAGCCCGACCTGAAGTTTGCGGCCTCCTTCCACCAGGCGGGAGAAGGGGTCGGCATCTTCGTCAAGGGAGCGGCCGAGACGCTGATCGACATGGCTGATCGCATGGATGTCGCGGGTCATGCCGTTTTGATCGACCGTGGACGCCTCCTGGCCCAGAAGGAAGAAATGGCTGCGCGGGGGCTGCGGGTTCTTGCCTTTGCAGAGGGAGAAATTCGCAGCGATGGAGAGCAGAATTTCGGGCGTCACCATCTTGTCGACCTCGTGTTTCTGGGCTTCGCCGGCATGCAGGACCCGGTACGGCCGGAAGTGCCCCGCGCGATCAGGGATGCGTGGGCCGCTGGCGTCGAGGTCGCAATGCTGACGGGCGATGATCCACGGACGGCCGAAGCGATCGCCAGGCAGGCAGGCCTGGAATTCGGCACAGATCAGGTGACAACCGGTGATGCCGTGCGCCAGGCGGAAGCGGCCGGCGAGAACCAGCTGGATGAACTGACGCGACGGACGCGCATCTATGCCCGGGTCGCACCCGCGCAGAAGCTGTCCATTGTCCTTTCCATGGCCCGCAACGGCCATTTCGTGGCTGTGACGGGAGACGGGGTGAACGACGCACCGGCCCTCAAGCACGCCCATGTTGGCGTGGCCATGGGGCGCAAGGGCACCGAAGTCGCCAAGGAAAGCGCCGACATCGTCGTCACCGATGACAATTTCGCCTCGATCGTCAGCGGTATTCGGGAAGGCCGCACCGCCTATTCGAATATCCGCAAGGTTATCCTCATGCTGGCAGCAACGGGGGCAGCCGAAATGCTGCTGTTCCTGCTGGCCATCCCGCTCGGTCTTCCGATGCCGTTGCTTCCCGTGCAACTTCTCTGGCTCAATCTCGTGACGAACGGCATCCAGGATGTCGCGCTGGCCGGCGAAAAACCGGAGGGCGATGAGCTTTCCCGTCCGCCGAGACGGCCAAAGGAGCCGATTTTCGATCGCTTGATGATCCGTCGGATCATCCAGTCCATGCTGGTGATCGGCGTCGGCGGCTTCGTCCTGTTCTACTGGCTCTTGGCGCAGGGGTATGAGCTATCCCAGGCCCGGAACCTGCTGCTGCTGCTGTTCGTCATGTTTGAAAACGCACAGACGCTCGCCTGTCGTTCGGAGCGGCAGTCGATCTTCCGCATGTCCGTGCTTGGAAATCCCGCTCTCATCGGCTGCGTGGTCGTTGCGCAAGCCGTGCACATAGCAGCCATGTATGTTCCCTGGCTGCGCGATACCCTGGAACTGGCACCGATCTCTCTGCTGGAATGGGCCTGCATGCTGCTTGCCGCCTCGTCCCTGATCATCGTCAGTGAGCTGGACAAGGCGTTCGCACAAAAGCCGTTCGCGACCAGGCAATCGGCTTGAGCCTTGCAATGACCGCACTTTCGGGGCGGGGCGTTGAGCAAGATCAAGGGCTTCCTCGATCACCATGCCAATCTGACGCGATGTGCGAAAGGAGAGCCTGATGCTGGTACGGGATTTTATGACGGCGAGACCGGTCTACGTGTCGCCAGACACGAGTATCAAACATGCCATTCAGCTGATGCTGGACCACAACGTCAGCGGTCTGCCGGTGATCGGCGACGATGATCACGTGGTCGGCATGCTCACGGAAAGCGATCTTCTCAGCCGCAGCGTGTTCAATGCGGGACGGCAGTCTCCCCCGGACAATCCGGATAACGCATTCTTCGAAAATTACATCCGGACGCACGGAACGACCGTCTCGGACTGCATGACGCGCGAGGTCATTTCCGTCTCACCGCAACAGTCACTCGCCGACGTTGCGGCTCTCGCCAGAACCCACGGGATCAAGAGGTTGCCGGTTCTCCAGTCCGGCAAGCTGGTCGGGATTATCAGCCGGCGCGATATCTTGCGGGCCATAACGGCCGACCGCGATGCCGTGGCGAACGGCGATCTTGCTCTGAGGCTTGCGGTTTCGACGCGACTACGATCGGAGCTCGGTCTTGCGCCGGATCAGCTTGCGGTGGAGGTCAGGGACTCGGTGGTTGAAGTCTCCGGCCCTGCCCCATCGCCCGCGCTAAAGCGTGCCATCCAAGTGGTCGCGGAAAGCGTGGCGGGCGTGGCCGGCATCTGCTTTCGGCCTGGTTGCTGATCGGTCAGCAACTGGGACACCCATCGGGAGCAAGACCGGAGGCATTGCGCGACGCCCCACCAAATTGAGAAATTCCGCGACGCAAAGCGCTTGGGACGATCTTGACATGACCGTGCCCTTTGTCGCTAATTGGCAGGATGTCAGACCAATTTAGTCGCCCGACCGATATTAGCCTGTTTTCTCTTCCGCCCGCCGATCGGACGGCGCGGGTGGGCGAGGCGTTGGCTGCCTATATCGAAGCTGCCAGCCTGAAGACCGGAGACCGGTTGCCGGCAGAGCGGCATCTGATGTCGGCGCTCGGGGTCGGGCGCTCCACCATCCGCGAGGCGATCCGCCGCTATCAGGCGCTGGGCGTCATCGACAGCCGCAAGGGCAGCGGCAATTACCTGCTGAAACCGATTTCAAAGCGCACCGTTCACATGCCGCTGTCGCTCGACACGGAGAACCTGCGCGACGTGCTCTTGCAGACGCTGCAGGTGCGGCGCGGCCTGGAATGTGAAGCCGGCATGGTTGCCGCCCGGATGCGCACGGCGGCGGATCTCGCCGAGATCGAGGCCAAGCTCGACCTGATGGAGCAGGCGCATCACAGCCGCGGCGCGTCCGGCCCGGAAGACCTCGCCTTCCACCTGGCGATCTATGATGCCACCCACAACCCGCTGTTCCGGCAATTGCTCGAACAGATGCGGGAGACGTTCGAGCAGTTCTGGAGCAGCCCGTTCGAGCGCGCCGATTTCGCGCGTCGGTCCTTCCCTTTCCACCGCACGCTGTTCGATGCGATTGCCGCCGGCGACCCCGAGACGGCGCGCGCCGAAACATTGAAAATCCTCGAGATCGTCGAGGAAGACATCAAGGAAATGTCCCGATGACCGAAGGCTCCTCCTCATTCGATCTTGCCTCGCTGATCGTCGCGCATGACGAGGGCAATGCCTATAGCGCCGTCGTGCCGCCGATCGCGCAGACGTCGCTGTTCACCTTCTCAGATTATGACGACATGCTGTCTTCCTATCGCGGCGAAAAGGTGCGGCCGATCTATACCCGCGGTCTCAACCCGACGGTCCGCATGTTTGAGGAAATGCTGGCGAAGCTCGAAGGTGCCGAGGATGCGCTGGGGTTTGCAAGCGGCATGGCGGCGATATCCGCTGCCGTCCTAAGCTTCGTTGCGCCGGGGGACCGGATCGTCGCCGTGCGTCACGTGTATCCCGACGCCTTCCGGCTGTTCGGCACGATCCTGAAGCGCATGAATGTCGATGTGACCTATGTCGACGGCCGTGATGAGGAAGCGGTCGACAAGGCCCTGCCCGGCGCCAAGATCTTCTACATGGAAAGCCCGACCAGTTGGATGATGGAAGCCCATGACGTCGGCGCTCTTGCAGCCCTTGCGAAGAAGCACGGTGCCGTCTCGATGATCGACAACAGCTGGGCAAGCCCGATCTTCCAGCAGCCGATCACACTCGGCGTCGACCTGGTCATCCATTCGGCCTCGAAATATCTCGGCGGCCACAGCGACGTCGTCGCCGGCATCGTTGCCGGTTCGAAGGACATGATCGCCCGCCTCAAGGCCGAGGCATATCCCTATCTCGGCGCCAAGCTTTCGCCCTTCGACGCCTGGCTGCTGATCCGCGGCCTGCGCACCCTGCCGATCCGCATGAAGGCGCATGAAGCCTCGGCGCTTGTCATCGCCCAGCGCCTGAAGGATCTCGACATCGTCGAGCAGGTCTGCCACCCCGGCCTGTCGAACCGCCTTCCTGCCGGCCTCCACGGCACGTCAGGCCTGTTTTCGCTGGTCTTTCGCGAGGGCATCGATATCCGCGCCTTCAGCAACAATCTCAAGCTCTTCAGGCTCGGTGTGAGCTGGGGAGGCCATGAAAGCCTGGTCGTACCGGGCGAAGTCGTGCTGCAGCAAAAAGCGCAGCCAAATTCCGCGCAGGAATTCGGAATTCACGCGCGGTCCGTACGCCTCCATGTGGGCCTCGAGGGAACCGAGGCTTTGTGGAGCGATCTCCAGGATGCGATCGCCGTCGCGTCCTGAACCAACAAAAAACTGGGAGAATTGCAATGAGGACATTGATCGCAACCGCGCTTCTGGCGTCGCTGATGGCGTCGAGTGCACTGGCAGATACGACACTCAAGCTGGTGGAAGTCATCACCAGCCCGGAACGCACGCAGACCCTGCAGTCGCTCGTTTCGAAATTCGAGGCGGATAATCCCGGCACCAAGGTCGAGATCATCTCGCTGCCCTGGAACGAGGCCTTCCAGAAATTCGCAACCATGGTGTCGGCCGGCGATACGCCCGACGTCATGGAAATGCCCGATACCTGGCTGTCGCTCTACGCCAACAACGGCATGCTCGAAAGTCTCGAACCCTATCTGGCAAAATGGGAGAACACCAAGGAACTGACGCCCCGCGCGCTCGAACTCGGCCGCGACGTCAAGGACACGGCCTATATGCTGCCCTATGGCTTCTATCTGCGGGCGATGTTCTACAACAAGAAGCTGCTCTCAGAGGCCGGCGTCGCTGCGCCGCCAAAGACGATGGAGGAGTTCACCAAGGCCTCCGAGGCTGTCTCGAAACTTCCCGGCAAATACGGCTATTGCATGCGCGGCGGACCGGGTGGACTGAACGGCTGGATGATCTTCGCCGCCTCGATGGCCGGCGACAACAAGTATTTCACGGAGGATGGCACCTCGACGATGAACACCCCGGGCTGGTCCAAGGGCATCGAGTGGATGGTCGATCTCTACAAGAAGGGCTACGCCCCGAAGGACAGCGTCAACTGGGGGTTCAACGAGGTCGTGGCCGGTTTCTACTCCGGCACCTGCGCCTTCCTCGACCAGGATCCGGATGCGCTCATCGCCGTTGCCGAACGCATGAAGAAGGAAGATTTTGGAGTTATCCCGCTGCCCAAGGGACCGGACGGCAAGTCCTATCCCACCATCGGCTATGCCGGCTGGTCCATGTTCGCCAAGAGCGAGAACAAGGATCTCTCCTGGAAGCTGATCGCCACCCTTCAGGGCCGCGAGGGCAATCTCGAATGGAACAAGAAGATCGGCGCCCTGCCCGCTTACACATCGGCTGAAAAGGACCCGTTCTATGCCGGCGACCAGTTCAAGGGCTGGTTCGAGGAACTGGCTGACCCCAACACGGTGCCGACGGTGATGCCGACCTATCTTCAGGAATTCGCCTTCTTCAAGGATTCGCTGGCCATCAAGTCGTCGCAGCAGGCGCTGCTCGGCGATATCTCGGCCGCCGACCTTGCCAACCAGTGGGCGGACTATCTCACCAAGGCGCAGCAGAAGCATCTGGCGAAGAAATAAGCCGCGCGCGGACCGGCAGCCCAGCGCTGCCGGTCCGTCTGACCGCGACGACGGCCATCATGCCGCCCACGGGGACTGTTCTGCCAATGACGACCGCAATCACTTCCAGCCATGGCCGCCGGGTGCAAAAACCCCTTCTGGCGCGGCTTGCCGATCATGCCGAACCCTATCTCTACAGCGCCCCGGCGCTGATCCTGATCATCACCGTCATGCTGGTGCCGCTGGTGCTCGGCATGTCCTACGCCTTTCGCGACATCCAGTTGCTCAACCCGTTTTCGGGCGGGTTCATCGGCCTCGACCATTTTCGCGCGCTTGCGCAGGACAAGGCCTTTTTCGGCGCTCTGAAGAATACGCTGTGGTGGACCGGCGCCTCGGTGGTTCTGCAATTCACCTTCGGGCTGATCCTGGCGCTTCTCCTGGACAAGCCCTTCCACGGCCGCGGCATCGTGCAGGCGCTGGTCTTCCTGCCCTGGGCCGTGCCGTCCTTCCTCGCCGGCCTCAACTGGGCCTGGCTGTTCAACCCGGTCATCGGCCCTTTGCCCCATTGGCTGTTTGCGCTCGGGCTGATCGACCAGCCGGGCAATCTCCTGTCCGATCCGCATTACGCCATGTGGGGCCCGATCATCGCCAATGTCTGGTGGGGCATTCCGTTCTTTGCGATCACCCTTCTGGCCGCCCTGCAGTCGATCCCGCGCGACCTCTATGAGGCCGCCTCCATCGATGGTGCCGACTGGATGCAGCGTTTCCTGTCGATCACGCTGCCGTTTCTCGCACCGACCATCGCCATCACCGTGCTTCTGCGCACCGTCTGGGTCGCGAATTTCGCCGACCTGATCGTCGTGATGACCGGCGGCGGGCCGGCGGATCGCACCCAGATCGTCGCCAGCTACATCTTCACGCAGGCGTTCAAGGCGCTCGACTTCGGTTACGCCTCGGCAGTCGCGCTGGTGCTGCTGGTGCTGCTGCTCGCCTATTCCATGCTGATCATCCTGCTGCGGCAGACATTGTTGAACAAGGGGTGAGGCCATGAGACGCTCCATTCTTCCGGTCGTCGCGCACCGGCTGGCGATCCTCTGCTACATCGTCTTCGCGCTGTTTCCGCTGTTCTGGCTGTTGAAGGTCTCGCTGACGCCGAACGACCTTCTGTATTCCGAAGGCGTTCGGATGTGGCCGACACGCACGACATTCGAGCACTATGCCTTCGTGCTGCAGCACAGCGCCTTCCCGACATTCTTCAAGAACAGCCTGATCGTGTCCGGCTCGACGGCGATCGTCGTCACGATCATCGCCTCCCTGTCCGGCTACGCGCTGTCGCGCTTCACCTTCCGCGCAAAATACTGGATCGTCGGGCTGATGCTTTTGACGCAGATGTTTCCGCTGGTCATGCTGGTGGCGCCGATCTTCAAGATCCTGACGCCGCTCGGCCTGACCAACAGCCTGACCGGCCTCGTCGTGGTCTACACAGCCTTCAACGTGCCGTTCGCCACCTTCCTGATGCAGTCCTTCTTCGACGGCATCCCGAAGGACCTGGAGGAGGCGGCGATGATCGACGGGGCAACCAAGTTCATCGCATTTCGCCAGATCATCCTGCCGCTGACGCTCCCCGGTATCGCCGCCACGCTCGGCTTCGTCTTCACGGCCGCCTGGAGCGAACTCCTGTTCGCGCTGATGCTGATCAACGGCAACAATGCTGCCACCTTCCCGGTCGGGCTCTTGACCTTCGTGTCGAAATTCTCGGTCGATTTCGGCCAGATGATGGCCGCCGGCGTCATGGCGCTGATCCCGGCAGCCCTCTTCTTCCTGCTCATCCAACGGTATCTCGTGCAGGGCCTGACGGCCGGCGCGGTCAAGGGGTAGTCACATGGCATCCATCACGATCGACAGCCTCGGAAAATCCTACGGCACCTACGGCGTCCTGCATGGCGTCAATCTCGAGATCAGGGACGGCGAGTTCATCGTGCTGGTCGGCCCCTCCGGCTGCGGCAAATCAACCCTGCTGCGGATGATCGCCGGCCTTGAAGATGTCACCAGCGGCGAGATCCGCATCGACGGCAGCCGCGTCAACGAGTTGCATCCGAAGGATCGCGACATCGCCATGGTGTTCCAGTCCTACGCGCTCTACCCGCATATGAGTGTTGCCCGCAACATGAGCTACAGCATGCGGCTGCGAAAGGCGTCGAAGGAAAAGATCGAGGCGGCCGTCGCCGTTGCGGCGTCCAAGCTCGGGCTCGAACCCTATCTGGAGCGTCGCCCCAAGGCACTGTCCGGCGGCCAGCGCCAGCGCGTCGCCATGGGTCGTGCCATCGTGCGCCAGCCCAGGGCCTTCCTGTTCGACGAGCCGCTGTCGAACCTCGATGCCCGGCTGCGCGAACAGATGCGCGCCGAGATCAAGAAAATGCATGGTGACCTCAAGGCCACCTCGATCTACGTCACCCATGACCAGATCGAGGCGATGACCCTGGCGGACCGGATCGTTGCCATGCATGGCGGGGTGGTGCAGCAGGTCGGCAGTCCGCTCGAACTGTACGACCGCCCCGCCAATCTGTTCGTCGCCGGCTTCATCGGCTCCCCGGGGATGAATTTTTTCGAAGGAACGCGGGATCCGGACGGTGTGCGCCTGGCCGATGGCACGCTCTTGAAGATGCAGCTTCCGGCAGTTTCCAGCGACGAGAGCGGCATCACCATGGGCATCCGTCCCGAACATGTGGAACTGACCGCCGATGGCCTTGCGGCGACGGTCGAACTGGTGGAACCGACTGGTTTCGGCATCATCCTGCATCTGTCGCTGAACGGCCTGCCCTTCAAGGTCTTCACCTCGGATCGGGCCTACCTGGCGCCGGGTCCGGACGTTTCGGTCCGCATGCCGTCCAAACATCTGCATTTCTTCGACGCCCAGGGTGACCGTATCCCCACCTGATCGTCTCGTCATGATGATGCCGTTCAGCCGGCCGGCGCCCAGTCCGGCCGGTTCTCGCCGACGCGGTTGAGCAGGGTAGCGCGCATATCCAAGCGATACCTTAAACAGAGCCGCCCGAAAACGATCTCAGTCCGCTTCGATCTCGAAGCTCAACCCGTCATAGGCCGGCTCGACATGCGCCGGTGTCTCGTCCATCAGCCGCTGGTAATCCAGCGGAATATGCATGTGCGTGAGGATGGCGCGACGGGGTTTCAGCCGGTCGATCCAGCCAAGCGCCTGGTCCACCGAGAGATGGCTGGGATGCGTCGTGTATTGCAGCGCGTCTATGATCAGCGTGTCGAGACCCTGCAGCCGTTCGAGACTTTCCGGCGGGAAATCGCTGACGTCGCTGCAATAGGCGACGTTGCCGATGCGGAAGCCGAGCGACATGATATCGCCGTGTACCTGGGCATGCGCCGTAAACGACAGGCTCCCCCCCGTCCCGCCCACCGTGATCGGCTGGTCCATGTCCTTGATCAGAAGCGGCTCGACGATCGGCGGATAATTCCCACCGGGCGGCGTTTCGAGGCAGTAACCAAACCCCTGGCGGATCCTGTCCATGGTGAACGGGTCGGCGAATATCGGGATCCGCCGTCGCTGCGCATGGAAATAACCGCGTATGTCGTCGATGCCGTGCAGATGGTCCGCGTGCGCGTGGGTGTAGAGCACGCCGTCGAGGCGACGCACGCCGGCCGATATCATCTGCTCGCGGAAATCCGGGCCGGTGTCGATGACGACGCTGGTGACAGCGCCGTCATCTGCGATCCTCTGGACGAGCAGCGCGGCGCGGCGGCGGCGGTTGCGCGGGTTCTCCGGATCGCAGGCGCCCCAGTCGCCATCGAGCTTCGGCACGCCGGGCGACGAGGCACAGCCGAGGATGGTGAAGCGAAGCCGCTGACCGACCACCAGCCTAGACCCTCGTCATCTTCGAAAAGCAGCGGAAGGCGTTTTCCGTCGTGATGCGCGCCATCTCTTCCACGGAGACGCCTTTCACATCGGCGAGCACCTCGGCCGTATTGACGACATAGGATGGCTCGTTGCGCTTGCCGCGCCAGCGCTTCGGCGCCAGGTACGGAGCATCGGTCTCGACGAGCAGCCGGTCCACCGGCACGGTGGCGGCGATCGCCCGCAGCTCTTCGGATTTCGGGAACGTCAGGATGCCGGAGAACGACACGTAGCCGCCAAGCTCGACGCCGGTATCGGCAAGCGCCTGGCCGGCGGAAAAGCAGTGCAGGATGAACGGGAAAGCGCCCTTCCCCGTCTCGTCCCGCAGGATTGCCATCATGTCGTCGTCGGCGCTGCGGCTATGGATGACCAGCGGCAACCCGGTGCGACGGGCTGCCTCGATGTGCCGGCTAAGGCCGGTCTTCTGGTCTTGCGGCGTCTGCGTGTCGTAGAAATAGTCGAGGCCTGCCTCGCCGATCGCGACGATCTTGTCGTGGCTTTCGGCAAGCCGCACCAGGTCGTCCGCCGACACGTCGAGTTCCTCGTTAGCATTGTTCGGATGCGTTCCGACGGAGCAGAACACCGAAGGATAGCGTTCGGTGAGCGCCACGAGCGTGTCGAGCTTCTTCACCCGCGTCGAGATCGTCACCATCTGGCTGACGCCGGCCGCATGGGCGCGCGCCACGAGGTCGTCGCGCTCGGCGTCGAACTCGGCAAAGTCGAGATGGCAATGCGTGTCGATCAGCATCGGGTCTATGCCTTGTCCACGTCGGGCGCGACGTAGCGCGGGAAGACCGGCGTCGGGGCTTCGAGAACGGTGCCGGGCGTCAGGCGACCGGCTTCTCCGAGCTTGGCGAACACACGGTCGTCTTCGGCCACCGCCACCAGGTCGAGCAGCTTTGCCGCCGATGCCGGCATGATCGGCTGGAACAGGATTGCGATCTGGCGCACCACTTCGGCGGTGACATAGAGCACCGTCTCCATGCGCGGCACGTCGGTCTTGCGCAGCACCCAGGGTTCCTGTGCGGCAAAGTAGCGGTCGGCCTCGTTGACGGTGCCGATGATCGCCGCCACCGCCTTGTGGATCTGCTGGCGGTTCATCTCTTCGCGGCAGGTGGCAAGCATCGCGTCGGCGGTCGCCAGCATCGCCCTGTCGGCATCGGTGAGCGGGCCGGGCGCCGGAATGCGGCCGTCGCAGTTCTTGACGATCATCGACAGCGAACGCGAGGCGAGGTTGCCGATGCCGTTGGCGAGGTCGGCATTGATGCGGGTGGCGATCCCCTCTTCCGAGTAGCTGCCGTCCTGGCCGAAGGAGACCTCGCGCAGGAAGAAATAGCGCACCTGGTCGAGGCCGAAATGGCCGACGAGATCGACCGGATCGACGACGTTGCCGACCGACTTCGACATCTTCTCGCCCTTGTTGAGCAGGAAGCCGTGGGCGTAGACGCGCTTGGGCAACGGCAGGCCCGCCGACATCAGGAAGGCCGGCCAGTAGACGGCGTGGAAGCGGATGATGTCCTTGCCGATGATGTGGGCGTCGGCCGGCCAGTATTTGGCGCGCGGGTCGTTCTTGTCTTCCACATAGCCGGTAGCGGTGATGTAGTTGGTCAGCGCGTCGACCCAGACATACATGACGTGCTTTGCGTCGTCGGGCACCGGAATGCCCCAGTCGAACGTGGTGCGCGAAATCGACAGGTCCTTGAGCCCCGACTTGACGAAGGACATGACTTCGTTGCGGCGCTCGTTGGGGCCGATGAAATCCGGCTCGTCCTCGTAGAGTTTCAGCAGCCGGTCTTCATAGGCCGAAAGCTTGAAGAAGTAGCTCTCCTCCTCGACCCACTCGACAGGCGTTCCCTGCGGGCCGTAGCGCACGCCGTCGGCGCGCAGCTCCGTCTCTTCTTCCTGGTAAAAAGCCTCGTCGCGGACCGAGTACCAGCCGGCGTAGCTATCCTTGTAGATGTCGCCGTTGGCCGCCATCCGCCGCCAGACTTCCTGCACGGTCGCATGGTGGCGTGCTTCCGTGGTGCGGATGAAATCATCATTCGATGCATTCAGAAGTCGGCCCATCTCCCGGAATTCATTGGAATTCCGTTCGGCGAGTTCCTGTGGAGTGATGCCTTGCGCCCGCGCCGTCTGCTGCATCTTCTGGCCGTGCTCGTCGGTCCCGGTGAGGAAGAAGACGTCCTTCCCGTCAAGCCGCTGGAAGCGGGCAAGCGCGTCCGTGGCGATCAGCTCGTAAGCGTGACCGATATGCGGCTTGCCGTTCGGATAGGAGATGGCAGTGGTGATGTAGTAGGGCGTCTTTGTCGACATTTCGGCCAGCATTACCGTTTCTGTTTCTTCTCTGGGCGCGTCTTAAACCAAGTTTCGCCGATGCGAAACAGCAAGTTTCCCGCCGCCCTGCCCGTCTCTCAGCGGGCAACGTCCTCGAGGAGCGAGATGATCGTCTGCTTGCGGTCGAGATTGTAGGCCTGCGACACGCTGATCCTGTCGGAGATCTCCGAAGACAGGCGCGAGGCCCGGTCGGCTGCGGCCAGATCGCCGGCAACTGCGGCAGCCCTCGCCCGCTCGATCAGGCGGTCTCCCAGGTAGTCGAGGAAGAAGCCGAAGATCACGTCGTTGTCCTTGCCCGACAGCACGTCCGCCAGCCGGTGCATCGCTTTGCGGGCCGTCGGGCCGCTGGAGGCCATCAGTTCATCGAAGGCGGTGATGATTTCGGTGCCGCCGTAGTTCAGCAGCTTCAGCGCCTGCGCAACGCTGCCATTGGCCATCGCCAGCACGTTTTCGGCATTGCGCCCGTCGTCCAGCGGCTGGCCGAGTGCCGACAGCGCGGCGGCGAGGTCGTGATCACCGAGCGGCGACAGTTTCAGCGGCAGGCAGCGCGAGCGGATGGTCGGCAGCAGCTTGCCCGGCGCGTGGCTGAGCACCAGGAACAGCGATCGCTTCGGCGGCTCCTCAAGGATCTTCAGGATGGCGTTGGCGGCGTTGCGGTTGAGGTCGTCGGCCGGATCGATGATGACGATCCGCCAGTTGCCGGTGCCGGAGGTCTGGGCGAAGAAGTGCCCTGCCCGCCGCACTTCGTCGACGGTGATCGCCGTCTTCGCCCGGCCGGTCTTCTCGTCCACCGGCCGCGTCAGGTGCAGCAGGTTGTGCGAGGCGCCGGAGGCGATCTGCCGGCTGACCGATGCTTCCGGATCGGGGTCGGAAATCTGATCCGGCGCCTGCTCCGGGTCGGGATGGCTGAGCACATGGTTGGCGAACCGGAAGGCCAGCGTCGCCTTGCCGATCCCTTCCGGCCCTTCGATCAGGATCGCATGGTGGCTGCGGCCGGAACGGTAGAAGCGCGCCAGGAAGGTTTCGGCCTCGCCGTGCCCGAACAGATGCGGATTGGTCTGCGGCGGCATGGCGCCATCGAGGACGCCGTAGGGCTGATCGCTCATTCTGCGGTTTCCGGCGCATGCGAAGGAAGAAGCGTCTCCACCTGCGACAGGATGTCGGCGGCCACCAGATCCTCGCTGCGGTCGGCATCGATCACCCGGCAGCGGGACGCATCCGCCGCGGCGATGTCGAGAAACGCCTGCCGGCGCTTCTCGTGAACCTCGATGCGCTCCTTCTCGAAGCGGTCAGGCTCGCTGGGCGCGGCACTGTCTTCGCTGCGACGGCGGGCGCGCGCCAGTCCCTTGTCCGCCGCAAGGTCGAGGATCAGTGTAAGGTCGGGCCGCAGTCCGTCGATCGCAACCCGCTCAAGCGCGTCGACGAGCTCGCCCTCTAGATTGCCGGTGATTCCCTGGTAGACGCGCGAGGAATCGATGAACCGGTCGCAGAGCACGATCAAACCGCGCGACAGCGCCGGCCGGATGACCTCTTCGACATGGTCGTTGCGGGCCGCGGCAAACAGCAGCGCCTCCATGCGCACGCCATAGTCTTCGGCAGCACCCGACAGGAGCACGTGGCGCACGGCTTCGGCGCCCGGCGATCCGCCGGGCTCGCGCGTCACCAGCACCGTATGGCCGCGCTCCTGCAGCGTTTCGGCCAGCCGGCGGATCTGCGTCGACTTGCCCGCTCCCTCGCCGCCCTCGAAGCTGATGAAAATGCCGGATGATGGTGCCCCGGATGAGTTGACCAAGGTGCTGCCGCTCTCTCGCTGTCTGTGGTGTCCCTGTCTAGCGCATCGAAGGGCGATGCGAAACCGCGAACGCTTGTCCGGCCACAGGCGAAGCTGTGACTAGAGCCAGAACAGCATCAGTTCGAGCACCGCGTCGGTGGCCTTGGAGAACAGCGAGCCGGCGGCAATATCGTCGGCCGCGTGCAGCGGAACGACCTTCAATTGCCGGTCGCCCTCGAAGATCTGCAGGCTGCCGACCGCCTGCCCTTTTGTAACCGGCGCTCGCAGTGGCCACTGGTAGACGATCCGGCCGCTCAGCCGTTCGCCGTTGCGGCTCGGCACGTAGACCTCCACCGCCTCGTTCGCGAACAGGTTGACGTGCGAGCGCGTGCCGCCATAGACCGCCGCCTCGCCGATTGTCACACCTGTCTCGAATACCGTGCGGGTCTCGAAGGACGACAGCGCCCATTCGAGGACGCGACGCGATTCCTCCTGCCGTTCCTTGTCGCTGGCAAGCCCTGCCATGGCGAGGAACAGCCGCGTGCCGTTGCGCTCGACAGACGAGACCGCGGCAAACCCCTGCCCCTCGGCATAGCCGGCACCCAGGCCGTCGATACCGATGCCGAGCGACAGCAGCGGGTTCTTGTTGCGCTGGAAAATCTTGTTCCAGGTATAATCCGGCTGCGCGTAGAGCGGATAATACTCGGGAAACTCCTGGTGGAGATGCTTGGCCAGCAGCACGAGGTCGTGGGCTGTCGTCGTGCTTGGCTGTTCGGGAAGACCGGTCGCGTTGCCGAAGCTTGATCGCATCATGCCGAGATCGCGGGCCTTTGCCGTCATCCGCGCGGCAAACTCCGCTTCGGAGCCCGCCATCCCCTCGGCGATGATGATGCAGGCGTCGTTGGCGTTCTGGACGATGACGCCGCGGATCAGGTCGTCCATCGGCACTTCGGATTTAAGCGCCGCAAACATCGTCGTCGTGCCGGAGGGTGCGCCACCGGTACGCCAGGCGTTTTCCGAGACACGGTAGCTGGTGGTACCGGAGATTTCGCCGCGACGGATCGCCTCGAACACCAGGTCCATGGTCATCAGCTTGGCAAGCGATGCGGGCGCAAAGGCCTGGTTCTCGTTTTCGGCGAGCAGCACCGTGCCGGTCTTCGCCTCGACCAGATAGATCTGCTTGGCCTTGAGATCGGCAAGCCGCGTCTCGGCCGGTGCAGCCTTGAGGGACGCAGTCGCCGCGAGAAGCACGGTGAGCGCGGCAAAACTGCAATGGAGGAGCCGGTGGCGCATCGAGACACTCGTCAAGCTGATGCGCCATTGCCTAGCAAGCGCCTCTGGAAGGCGCAACCGTGCAGCCTCACCGTCTGGCGGTTTTTTGCGTGCCGCCGGCCGGTGTCTGTTCCATCATGCCGTCGTCGCGCAGCACGACGTTGCCGAACATGACGACCGGTGCCTGTGCACGCGGCGCCGGCTGGGCATAGGCGGTCTGGGCCGAGGGTTGGGCGACCTGGATCGGCTGCGGCCGCTGCTGCGCAACCTGCGGAGCCGGCGCGCTGCGCACCGTCGAGGCGCCGGGGCGCTTCTGCTGCTCGAAGGATGGCTGGACGGGTTTGGCAGAGGCCACGGCAACCGGCGCCGGCTGGCGAACCGGGGCGGCGGCAGGCAGTGCCCGCACCGCCTGCGTCGCGGACGGACGAGCCGCCGGCTGTGGCGCGGCCACGGGAGCCTTGCGGGTCGGAGCGGCAAGCTCTGCCGTCTGGGCTGCGGCGGCAAACGCCCGCGCCGTCGACGGCTTGTCGCTGCGACCGCTCGGCGTGCGACCGGCATAGGCGGTCGGTGTCGGCACGCCGTCCCCGTAGCTCTGCAGCTGATCGCCGAACGATTGGTTGGAGGCGACCATCACGCCGCTTGCGATCTGTCCTTCCGGACGGATGCCCGGCATGCGATCGCCCTTGCGGACATAGGAGGCCATCAGGAACGGCATGTCGCGGCCGTCCATCTGCGCACGACCGACATACTGGACGTTGACGTGCGCCGTGCCGATGCGCTTGAAGTCGAGCAGCTCGGCGGCCTTGCTCGACACGTCGATGATGCGGCCTTCGTGGAACGGGCCGCGATCGTTGACGCGCACGATGACCGAGGTGCCGGTATCGGTATTGGTGACCCGCGCATAGCTCGGCAGCGGGAAGGTCGGGTGGGCTGCCGACAGGTGATCGCTGTCGTAGACTTCGCCATTGGCGGTCACGCGGCCGTGGAAGGCCGAACCATACCAGGAGGCAAGGCCGGACTTGTTGTAACGGGGATCTTCCTTCGGAACGTAGGTCTTGCCTTTGACCTCGTAAGGGTTGCCGACCATGAAGCGGCCGCCACCCTTGGGAACAGGACGGCCATCGGCGACAACCCGCGGGCTCGCCTTCACGCCGTATTCGCTCTCGGCGAAATATTCCTTGCTCTTCGACTTCGGCTTGCTGGTCGACGCCGTCTGCGTCGACGCGCAGGAGGCCATCCCGGCACACATGAAGGCTACGCCCAGCCACTTCGCCCCGATAACGAGCTTACCCTGTTCTGAACTCAAACTCTCTGTCCCACGCCGCTCTGACTGCACCGGAATGCGTCACGTCCCGTAACGCTGCTGCCCGGTCGATATGGTTAACCGGATTGCCTGTGCTTATTTGCCTCCATCGTGGCCGAAATGCGATCCAAAATCGTGGATAAGTAAAATTAGTCCTTGTTATGGTTAGCGAATTGCTAACGCGCGCAGCGCGAGGGCCTTGCCACAAAGGCGCTTGATCGCTCGGATGAACCGCGGTTCTGGTCCATCTTCCCCCACCTCAGCGGCGCACCAGTTCACGCACCAGCCGGCGCTGCGTCAGGCCGATCAGCAGCAGATAGACGACACCGCCGACCGCAGCGCCGACACCGAGCTGCAGGAGCGCGCCATCGACAGGCACCCATCGCTCGACGAGCACCAGGCGTACGGCAACGGCCATGGCGGCGGCGAGCCCAAGCGGCAGCAGCGTATCGCGAAGGCCCTGCCCGAGCGGCAGGCCGGCGATCTTCAGCACCACCGTCAGATAGGCGAAGAGCACGCCGACATTGGCGATGCACAGCCCGATGCAAAGCCCTTCGAGATCGCCCCAGGCGGCGCCGAGCACCATGGCGCCGATGGTGGTGATCGCTCGGCCGAGCCCGAACCACCAGAGGACGGAGGCGTGACCGGTGGCCTTCAGATAGGGAATGAAGCTGCCGCAGGGCGACATGATGCCCTTGGCGACCGCTAGCAGGCCGAGCACCGGCGCCGCGAACGCCCATTTCTCGCCGAAGACGACGGTCATCGCCGGTTCCGACACCGCCCAGATGCCGAACAGCATGGGAGCGAGCAACAGGGTTGTTGCCCGCGTCGTTCGCGACAGCACGTCCGCCTGCCGCGCGGTGTCCTCGTTCATCCGGCTGAACGAGGGAAACAGCACGCTCATCAGGCCGGTGAGAACGATCTGGTTGGGCAGGTCGGACAGCCGGTTGGTGAGGTTGAACGTACCGGCCTGCGGCAGGCCGAGCATGCGGGTGATGATGACGATCGGCGACTGGAAGGACAGGAAGCCGACGAAATCGGCGCCCACCAGCCGCACGCCGTAATGCATGTGGCGCTTCAACTCGTGGAGCGAAAAATGCCTGCCGGGCCGGTAGCCGGCAGCCAGAAACAGTCCGATGAAACGCAAGACCGCGCTGACATAGAGCTGGGCGATCAGCGCCCAGATGCCGTAGCCGGCAAGCACCACGGCGATTGCTGCGAGCGCGCCGAGCGCCTCGGCAATGACGGTGACAAACGCTTCGCGGTCGAAAGCCATCCGCCGGGCGAGCTTCGAACTTGCGACGTCCGGCGCGAGGTAGAGCACAAAAAGCGGCGAAAACACCTGCAGCAGCCAGCTCGCCTCCGGCGCCCCGAGCAGGGCCGCGAGCGGATCGGCGAAGCCGTAGACGGCAAGCCCCAGCACGATCGACACGCCGAGATTGGTCCAGAACACCGTGTCGTCGCTGACCGGATCCTCGGTCGCGTCGCGGATCAGCCCGGCGGTCAGCCCGGCGCCGGCAAACATCAGCAGGAAGGTGATGACGATCATGCCGCTCGCCACCATGCCGAGCTCGGCCGGCTCCAGATAGCGGGCGAGGATCGGCACGCTGACGAATTTGAGGGTGAAGATGGCGATCTTCGAGGAAATGCTCCAGACGACGCTGGTGATCGTCTTACGCTGCTGCGCCATGCACGACACTCCGTTGCCGCTTTTCAATCGTCGGAAGGACACCCAAAGCGGCGGCCGGTTGCTCGGCAATCGAACCCGTCCACCATGGCCGATCTAGGGCAATCGTGCTGCGGTGCCAGATAAAATGCTGCAACCGCTCGGAAATCAACGGCTTCCAGCCTTGCTACGAGCCCAGGATCTGGCTCTAGAACGTCTGCCGAGTGTTGACGGGCACGGCGTTCCTGCTGTAACCCAGCCACACGCGGCGCATCGGCGTATCGCTGCCGGAAGAGTGTCCGAGTGGTTTAAGGAACCGGTCTTGAAAACCGGCGTGCGGGAGACCGTACCGTGGGTTCGAATCCCACCTCTTCCGCCATTTTCCCTTTGAAAATTACATTTGTTGATTCGAATAGCTCAAAACCCAGGGCTCGGCGTCGATAATTTTCGGCACCATCTTACGGAGTAGTCGCGACGAGTGGCACGGCAACCACTTGCCATGACCTCAAGAACAGCAAGATGGTCTCGCCGTTTGGCGAGTGACGTCATGGCGCGCTCCTTTTGAGTGGGCGCGGCGACCTCGTCCGAGGTCGACCGCATTCGCTTCAGTCCTGCGCGGGCTGCCTGTCGAGGAAGGCGCGAATGGCGGCGACGGTCGCCTCAGGCTGCTCTTCCATGAGCCAGTGTCCGGATGCGGGGATCACCACCTGACGGACATCGTCAGCGGCGAAGCGCATCACGAAGGCCATGGTTGTTCCGAAGGAGTGGTCGCCGCCGACCGCGAGTACCGGCATCTCCAGACGACCCTTTTCGAGCGCCGCCCGGTTGTCGATCGCGTCCTGGTCGAATGCGGCGAACTGCATGAAGCCTGCATGCATACGTCCGGGCCTGGAATAGAGGTCTGCATAATGGACACGCGAGGCTTCGGTAAACCGCGACGGGTCGGCCGAAAACTCGTTCCAGAAGCGATCGAGGTAGATCCGTTCCCGACCCGCCACCAGTCGCTCCATGTCAGGTCCGCCGAAACGGAAATGCCACAGCAACGGGTTCTTCAAGACTTCTTCCCATGGGCCGATCCCGGGGACAGGAGCGTCCATGACAACCAGCCGTTTCGTTCGATCGGGATGCGCCTTTGCGAAAGCGTAGGCAACCATGTTTCCGATGTCGTGACCAACGACATCTGCCTGCTTGACGTTGAGCGCGTCGAGAACGCCCGCGATATCTTCGGCCTGGTTGACCTTCCGGAAGCCCTCGGTGGCGACGGCCGACAATCCCATTCCGCGGAGATCGGGAACGATCACCGTGTGGTCGCGCATCAGTTCCTCGGCCAGCGGCACCCACATGTCGCCGGTATCGCCATACCCGTGGATCAGGATGACCGCAGGCCCTTTCCCGCCGGACCGAACGTGGATCGTCGTGCCGTTGGTCTTGATTTCCTGGGCCTTGAACGTTGCCGGAAAGTCCAGGTCGACGGCCCATGAGGGGCTGCAAAGCGCGGCGAACGCGCCGGTTGCCAGGAGAAGTCGTTTCATCATCGTGCCTCCAGTTGCCCTGGCATGGTGAGAAGAGCGAGGTTCTGAGGCTTGAACCTTTCAGGCGTCCGTAGTCGGAAACACGCTCCGCTGTCCTGCTTTGTGTCGCGACGGAGATATCCGACAAAGGACAGCAGAAACCTTCAAATCAGCCCGGAGACCGAGCTTTACTTGACGTCCACCTCAACTACAGTGGGCGAACTTGGCAGGGAAATGACGCCAAATCCGGATGTGGGGAGGCAGATTTGCATTCCGACGCAGCATTCAGGCAAAGCTTTGTCAGCCACTTCAGGGCCGATGAAATCACGCAACTTCTGACCGCCGGCCCCAGAAAGACCCGTCTTCTGGTTTCGCGGATTAGACGCGACACGCCTGGACACGGACCCGCTGCCCTCCCTCCGCCTCTGGACCACGGCCTTGGGACCACGTTCGCGGTCCTTTTGCAACTTCGCGAGCAGACCCACAGAGAGCTCTACATGGACGGCAAATGCGTCCACCGTGGCTCCTATGCGGCCCGCAGCACGAGTATCGTCAATCACGCCGAAAAGCCCGTGGCGAACCTGCTCAGTCCTTTCGACAACCTGATATTCGTCGTCTCGCAGAAAGCCCTCGACGAGCTTGCCTACGAACGAGGCAGTCCGAGGATCGGCCAGCTCCACTGCAAGCTCGGTGGCGTGTTCGACGAAACCGTCTGGCACCTCGGCAACGCCCTGCTTCCTGCTCTGGAGCGTCCTCATGAGATCGGCACGATCTACGCCGAGCAGGTCATGCTCGCGGCCAATACGCATTTTGCACAGGCCTTCGGCGGCCTTCGCCCGAGAAGCGAAAAACTCGGCATGCTCGCCCCATGGCAGCTCCGTCGCGCCACGGACGCTATGGTGTCCCTGGCGGCTGACGAGGTCTCTCTGAAAGACCTTGCCGCATTATGCGGACTTTCGGTGAGCTATTTCGTACGGGCCTTCAAGCAGTCGACCGGTGACCCACCGTACCGATGGATCCTGCGTCACCGGGTCGAGCGATCCAAGTCACTGCTCGCGCAAACCGACTCTGCGCTTGCCGAGATCGCGGTCATGTGCGGCTTTGCCGACCAGAGCCATTTTACGCGGATGTTCAGATCCTTCGTAGGCGTGACCCCGGCGGCATGGCGGCGAGCCGCGAAGTTCTAGCCTGGGAGCCGCGGCTTGCTTCGAACGGCATGATGTCCGGGGCGCCAAAGCCGCCCTGTCTTTTGCATCCGCTCAAGCCGCTCCCGGCCTGTTGATCGTGAGGAAATGGCGAACGACAGGTTTTTCCGGGCCTGCGTGGTAGGCGAGAACCTTGCCCTGCAGGTCGGCGTCGGCATTGGAGACGCGCTTGTGCTGGCGAAGGTGTTCGGCCCAGGATTCCACCATGAACCACTCGACGATCTTTTCCGGATCCGCGGAATCTTCGGTGATACCCCAGCCATAGGCGCCATCGCGGCGGCGTTCATGAGACAGGTGGTCGATCGCGCGCAGGAAGGCTGAGCGATGCTCTTTCTCGACCCTGTACTCGATCAGGATGAGAACCGGACCGCGGTCATGGGCAACAGGTTCGGCGACCAGCGGCTCTGGCCAGTGGTTGGACGGCACCATGTCTGCGTCACCCGCCGGAAGCTTGACCCGGTGCATGATCAACCCTGCAATGAGCAAGCCGAATGCACCGATGAGCAAGGTCGTCTGAATTCCAACCGCTTCGCCAACAGCACCCCAGCCGAGGCTGCCTGCCGTCATCGCGCCGTTGAAGACCGTCAGATAGACGGCAAGACCGCGACCGCGCACCCAGTTTGGAAGCACCGACTGCGCTGCACCATTGAGCGTCGTCAGTGCGGTGATCCAGGCACCGCCGAGGAAGAGAAGAGCGACAAAGGCCACGATCTTCGGCGGGGCGAGAGAGAGGATGCCCATGACGGCCGCTGTGACCAGCGCTGCGCCGAGAAGCAGACCGTCCGAGGTGAGGCGTTCGCGCAGCTTTGGCATGACGAGTGCTCCGCCGATCGCGCCTGCGCCGACCGCACCAAGCAGGATGCCGTAGAAGCTGGCATCACCACCGAGCAATTGTCGGGCAACGAGCGGAAGAAGAGCCCAGACCGCACTGGCAAATGCGAAGAAGACTGCAGCCCGCAGAAGCACGACATGCAACGGCCTGCTCGAGCGCGTGTAGCGGAGACCCGCGCGGAACGCACCGAAGAAGTTCTCTTGAAGTGCATCATTGGCATTCTTGGCGCGCGGCCACCAGACCAGCGCGGCGATGACGAAGAGATAGCTTGCGACGTCCGCGCCGTAGGTGATGCCGGCCCCGAAGGCAGCCAGAAGAAGCCCTCCGGCGGCAGGTCCGATAGAGCGGGCAATATTGATGCCGAGCGAGTTGAGCGCAACGGCACTTTTGACATCCTCCCGCTTTACCAGTTCCGGGACGATCGCCTGCCAGGTGGGTCCCATCAGCGCGGCACCAATACCGCCAAGGAAGGTCAGGCCGATCAGGGCGCTGACTGACAGCATTCCGGTGTGAGACAGGACCATGAGCGAGATACTCACCGATGCGAGCAGGAGCTGGACCGCGATCAGGAATTTGCGGCGATCCAGGATGTCGGTCAGAACACCGGATGGAATGGCGAGCAGGAAGATGGGAAGAGTTCCCGCAGCCTGGACC
Organism: Rhizobium sp. 0TCS1.26; assembly: GCF_050455525.1. Taxonomy (NCBI): domain Bacteria; kingdom Pseudomonadati; phylum Pseudomonadota; class Alphaproteobacteria; order Hyphomicrobiales; family Rhizobiaceae; genus Rhizobium; species Rhizobium sp. 0TCS1.26. Next base: position 188,156 of record NZ_JBCIYV010000001.1, read on the forward strand.
ATGGCGACCGCCGCCGGCGATGCCGAAAGGTCGGTCATCAGCCAGGAGCTGGCAACATCGCGCATGAAGCTTCCGGTATTGCCGAGAACCGTTGCAATCCACAGGACCGCGAACACGGGCTGTGCGAGAGGGGCAAAAGTGCCCCCGGAGGTTTTCGTCGCACTCATTTGCCTGCCCCCTTGGTGAGATCGAATGCGGCGACGAAGACAAACGCGCCCGCCAGACCGAGGTGTTCGAAGAAGGCGTTGGTCGTCATCATGCGGTCCATGCCGGGTGCCATTTCCCAGAAGCGAAGGGCGAGAAGGGTTGCGAAAAGCGTAAACCCTGCCAGCGCCAGTGCGCCTGCCCACCGCAGGAAGCCCGAAACCACCATCGCCGAGGCTGCAAGCTCGAAGGCGATGACGGTGACTGCAAAGACGGCGGCCGGGTGAAGACCAAAATGATCCATCTCGGCGAGCGCGCCATTGAAGTCGAAGATCTTGGTGAGCGGCCCCTGGATATATGCCGCGCAGAGAGCGAGCAGCGAGAGCGTTCGCGCAGCAGGAGAGCTGACGACATGGGCCAGGGCACTCAGGGCTGGATTCGATCGTTCGGATGGATGGGTCATATCTGCTCCTTGGTGATCGCCGATCTGATCGGGCGTCGGTGTTTGATGGAGCGATATTGGCTGGCTATCGACCACCCAGCAATTGCATCAATAATTGCTATATAGTTGCGATTTTTGTAACTTTGAGAGACTCGGGCGGTAGAGCCGCCCGAGTTGGCGTGGGTTCTAGACCGCCCAGCAGGAGCAGCCGAGAGCGCCAAAGAAGCCCTTCAGATCGGCGATCGGCAGCTTCGACGTCCAGGCTCCCGCATGGTCGTGACCATGCACGCCGCAATCGCTCGCGCAGCCGCAAGTCGAGATTGCCGTGCGCCGCAGCGAGCGGGCACCTGCACCCTCCGGTTCGCCCCAGGCTGCATAACCGCCGAACTTGCGCACCGGCGACCAGTCAGGCATTGCCGGGGGTACGTCGTTTTCGTCGAGCGTTTTGAAGTCACCCGCTCCAAAGACGATCTTGCCGCCGACCATGGTCAGTTCCGAAGTCAGGAACGAGATTTCGTCCTCCGCGCAGGAGAAGAAATCCTTGTCCGGCACGATGAGATCGGCGAACTGGCCCTTCTCGATACGGCCCTTCTTGCCCTCCTCGTTGGAGAACCAGGTCACCTTTTCGGTCCACATCCGCAGTGCTGTCTCGCGGTCGAGGCAGTTGGCGCGTGGGTAGAGCTGCATGCCGCCCACGGTCTTGCCGGTCACCATCCAGGACAGCGAGACCCAGGGATTGTAGGAGGCCACGCGGGTGGCATCCGTGCCGGCCGATACATGGACGCCCTTGTCCAGCATCCTGGCGATTGGCGGGGTGGCTTCGGCAACGCCGTGGCCGTAACGCTCGGCAAAATATTCGCCCTGATAGGCCATGCGATGCTGCGTGGCGATACCGCCGCCCAGCGCTGCAATACGGTCGATCGAACGGTCGGAGATGGTTTCCGCGTGATCGAAGAACCAGTTCAGGCCTTCGAGCGGAATATCCTTGTTGACCTTCTCGAAGACGTCGAGCGCACGCGAGATCGTCTCGTCATAGGTGGCGTGCAAACGCCACGGCCAACGGTTCTCGGCCAGAACCCGCACGACTTCCTCGAGTTCGCCCTCCATTTCCGGGGCCATTTCCGGGCGAGGCTGACGGAAGTCCTCGAAGTCGGCCGCGGAAAAGACAAGCATCTCCCCTGCCCCGTTGTGACGGAAATAGTCGTTGCCCTGCTTGTATTTGACGGACGACGTCCAGTTGAGGAAATCCTCCTTTTCCTGCTTGGGTTTCTGGGTGAACAGGTTGTAGGCAAGCCGGACCGTCATCTGCCCATCGTCGGACAGTTTCTGGATGACTTCGTAATCGTCCGGATAGTTCTGGAAACCACCGCCGGCATCGATGACGCCAGTGACGCCCAGGCGGTTCAGTTCGCGCATGAAATGACGGGTCGAGTTGACCTGGTAGTCGAGGGGAAGCTTCGGCCCCTTCGCGAGCGTCGAATACAGAATTCCAGCGTTCGGCCTGGCGAGCAGCAGACCCGTTGGAGTGCCGTTGGCATCGCGGGTGATCTCGCCACCGGGCGGATTGGGCGTCTCGCGCGTGTAACCCACGGCTCGAAGCGCCGCGCCATTCAACAGCGCCCGGTCATAGAGGTGCAGGAGGAAGACCGGCGTATCCGGTGCGATCGCGTTGATCTCCTCGATCGTCGGCAGGCGCTTTTCGGCAAACTGGTGCTCGGTGAAACCGCCAACGACGCGCACCCATTGAGGGGCCGGCGTGATCGCCACCTGCCGCTTGAGCATATCCATCGCGTCTGCCAGTGAGCGGACGCCGTCCCAGCGCAGCTCCATATTGTAGTTGAGCCCACCGCGAATGACGTGGGTATGATTGTCGATCAGGCCGGGCAGAACGCGCTTTCCCTTGAGATCGATGATCGTCGTGTCGGCTCCTGCCAGAGCCATGATGTCGCTATCGGCGCCGACCTCCAGAAACAGCCCGTCCTTGACGGCAACGGCGGTTGCGGTCGGCCTGGTGCGGTCAAGGGTCGTGAAGCGTCCGTTATGGAGGATCAGATCTGGATGCATGGTGTCTACTCCGGTCTGGTTGGGATCGGCGGCATGAGCCCGCGAGAAGAGGTTGGAGATTGCCAGGCTTGAGGCTGCTCCGATGAAGGTCCGACGCGTCGTCATCAGCTCCGCTCCTGCGCCTTCGTTTCCGTGCGGCGGGCAGTCTCGGCAGGCTTGGCACCCTTCGGCAAATGGCCGAACATATGTGGCTTCACCTGGTGGAGCCAGGAAACGGTTGCAGGCTCCTTGCTCCACAGAGACTTGGCAAGCGGAATGATCTGTTCGCCGACGAGAATGCCCAGCAGGCCGACAAGCGCGATGACCGGCGGCGCCGGCGAGCGAACATTGAGCAGGCTGTAGACGATGCCGACCAGCAATCCGGCGCCGAGAGACAGAAGATAGATTTTCATGAGAAACCTCCTGGAGAGATGGAAGCCGCTCCGATGAACGATCGGAGCGGTCTATCAGGCTTACTTTGCAGGGTTCGGGCCGATGCGCTTGCCATGCGTGACGCGTTCCTGGCCGCCATGGACGTGCGTCACCGCGTAATCGATGCCCATGCCGTAGGCGCCGGAATGTTCCTTCACCAGGGCGGTAACCGCATCGTAGGTTTCCTTCCGAGCCCAGTCGCGCTGCCATTCGAGCAGAACCTGCTGCCAGGTGACGGGGATGACGCCAGCCTGCACCATGCGATCCATCGCGTATTTGTGGGCATCGGAAGACGTGCCGCCGGATGCATCGGCGACCATGTAGATCTCGTAGTCGGGAACGTCATGCAGAGCGGAGAGCGCGAAGGTCGTGTTGCAGACTTCCGTCCACAGGCCGGAGACGACGATCTTCTTGCGGCCGGCCGCTGCATTCCTGGCGAGCGCATCACGGACGTTCTGGTCATCCCACGAGTTCATCGAGGTCCGCTCGAGGATGTCGTTTTCCGGATAGACTGCCAGAAGTTCCGGAAAGGTGTTGCCGGAGAAGCTCTCGGTTTCGACAGTGGTGATTGTCGTCGGAATGTTGAAGATCTTGGCAGCCTTGGCGAGTCCGACGACGTTGTTCTTCAAGGTCTGGCGATCGATGGACTGGACACCAAATGCCATCTGCGGCTGCTGGTCGATGAAAATGAGCTGGCTGTTGGCGGGGGTCAGGACTTCGAGCTTGGACATTGTCAGTTCCTCTCTGGCTGTTTGGACCGCGTCGATGCGGCAGGTTGGTCGAGCAGCCGGACACTATGTCCTGGCGCGCGTGAAGGGCGGCGTGTGGCAGGTCCGAAATCGATGTCTCGTCAACACGTTGTCTCGACTGCTGAAATGAAACCTAAAGCACTTCTGCACCCTGTAGAATTGCAACATTCATTCTCATTGCATTGCGACTTTGGCAATTATCGCGGCATTGTTCATATCTCTGCGAGTGACCATTTCGCGAGGGTCAGTTCCGGATCGATCGCTGCGAAACTCACCACAACGGGCACTGCTGGTCTTGTTCAAATCAGCTGTCTGCAGCTCGAGCGGTGGCGAGTTTGGCGGATGATCATTTGCGCCGTACCCGCCGACCGACACCCGAAGACGAACCGGATGAACCCGCAGGCTGTCAGACCGCGGCGCGCTCGTCAGACACGCTCATCACTGCGTCGGAGATCACCTCGGCCACCGCTGCCGGAGCCGAGAGCAACGACATGTGGCTCACTTGAAGCTCGGTTGTCCTTGCCTTCATTTTGACGGCGAGCTGACGTTGCAACTCGACGCTGACCGCACGGTCGTCGCTGGAGACGACGTAGAATGTCGGTCTGTCCGACCAGGCCGTTTGGGTCACCTTGTCATTGAAGGTTGGCAGGCCAAGCGGCGTCTGCACGGCCGCGAGCAGTCTCGCCTCGCTTTCTGGAAGGTCCTGAGCAACGTTGCTGATCCAGCTTTCGACACTCATCATGAGCTTGCCGTTGCCGATATCGGTGACGCCGCCGAGGCCCGGAGGGGCTTCGTGAGCACCCACCTGATCGCCGGTTGATTGTCCGGCGTCCGGGGCGAAGGCAGCGACGTAGACCAGGGCTTTCACCTTCGGATCGGTACCAGCTTCCGTGATGACGGTACCGCCCCAGCTATGGCCGACCAGCACGACCGGTCCCTTGATTGCATCAAGCACCAGCTGCGTGGCAGCAACGTCATCGGCCAGCGAGGTGGTCGGGTTTTGGACAGCGACGACATCAATGCCCTTCTCCAAAAGCAACCGGATGACCCGGCGCCAGCTGGAACCGTCGGCCCATGCACCGTGAACGAGAACAGCGGTGGCCTTGTGCGATGAAGACATGTCCATGATCAATCTCCTTGATTGTTTGAGGCGTGCTGGCCTTCAGGCGCTCGGCCGTCAGAGCTACAGCGAGAAAATTCGGGAAAAACCCTGGGAATGTGCCGCTCGGCGACCAGCCTCCGGCGGTCGGCTGACCAGTAAAGGCAGCCGTGTCCAAGGACGGGTTCGTCGTTCGGGCTAGAGGGTCTCTCTATGCAGCGAGCGGCTCGAGATTGGCCTCGATCTCATCGCGGAAGTTTTCATAGCGGCTCGGCAGTTTCAGTGCCTCACCGAGATGCGCCGTGTCTTCATCCCGATTGAAGCCGGGCTCATTGGTGGCGATCTCGAACAGGATGCCGCCCGGCGTGCGGAAATAGATCGCCCAGAAGTAATCGCGGTCGATGACCGGGGTCACCTGGTAGCCCGTATCCATCAGCGCCTTGCGCACCTCGAGCTGCTTTTCCCGGTTGTCGACGGCAAAAGCGATGTGATGAACGGAGCCGGCGCCCTGCCGGGCAAATGGCGTGCTTGGCAGGGCAGCCAGGTCGATCGTATCGGCACCATTGCCGCCAGGGATGATGAACCGGGTGACATCGCCTTCCGTCGCGGCCCGCTCATACCCCATGAAGCCGAGAAGCTCTGCGGTGGCAGCCGTTTCGTGCAGGTTGAAGCGCGCTCCCGAAAAGCCGCGGATGGCAACATCCTCGGGCACGCCTTCGCCGGTCCAGGCGGAACGGGTGTCGTCAGCCGTTTCGACCAGAGCGAACCCGTCGCCGTCAGGACCATTGAACCGCAGGCGGTTGGCGCCAAACACGGTATCGCTGGCGATCCCGCCGACGCCTTGCGCCACAAAGCGATCCTTCCAGAAGGAAAGCGCACCCTTGGGAACCGCAAATTGCGTCTCGCCAACCTCGCCGACACCCGGACGGTTTGGCATCATGTTCGGGAAGGGAAAATAGGTCATGACGGTGCCGGGCGTGCCGTCTTCATCACCGTAATAGAGATGGTAGACGCCCGGATCGTCGAAGTTGACGGTCTTCTTCACGCGGCGAAGGCCGAGCGTTTCGGTGAAGAACCTGTTGTTCTGCCGTGCATCAGACGCCATGGAGGTGATGTGATGCAGTCCTTTGATATCCTTGATCATGGCCCTTGTCTTTCTGCGCTGTCGTTGCGTTTCGTTGGACAGAGATTTAGCCGGGTTGATCGCGCTGCAGAATTGCAATATTACTGTCGAATGAATTGCTCTCGGTGAAACAATTGAGATGAACGACTACAAGGTTCTGAAAACTTTCCTGCTGGCTGCCGAGAAGCGCAATTTCGCGCAGGTCGCGCGCGAACTGAACATGACAGCCGCCGCCGTGACGCGCGCAATCGCGGCATTGGAGGATGACCTCGGTGTTCAGCTTTTCGTTCGAACCACACGGCAGGTATCGCTGACGACGGATGGTGCGGTTTTTGCCGCTCAGATCCAGCCGGCGGTGGAGGCGCTCGAAAGTGCCCGCAAGGATGTCCGCAACGCCCACAAGGCGGACCAGGGCCGTCTGAGGATCAGCGCGCCGACCTGGTTCGGCAAGGCGGTGCTGCAACCGATCCTGTCCGGCTTCCGGGAGCTCTACCCGAAGATGAGCTTCGAGATTTCGCTGTCGGACGGTCTCGTGAATATTGTCGATGACGACTATGACCTGGCGATCCGCATCTCCTCCCAGCCATCGGACAAGTTCACGATCTGGCGCAAGATCCGCGTCGTCCCGCGCATTCTCGTTGCAGCACCAGGCAGCCGGTTCGTCGACATGCAGCATCCAAGTGAACTGAAGCCTGCCGACTGCCTTGCCTATAGCGGCGAAAGCCGGCAGGAGAACTGGGTTCTGTCGGATGGCGGGGCGAGCATGACAATCCCGGCCGGCCAGGCGTTTAGCGCCAACAGTGGCGAGGTTCTCGCTGACATGGCCGCCGATGGCGCCGGTGTCGCGATGCTGCCGGGATTTCACATTTCGGAACACCTGAGGACAGGACGGCTGGTTCACGTCCTGCAGGGTTGGGCGCCGCCGGATCTCTGGTTGACGCTCTACTATCCGCCGTACCAGGCGCTGCCGCCCCGCATTGCCTCATTCTCAAAGTTCTTCGAAGAACAGGTGGCGTCGCATATGGTGATGCTGGACTGAGACGGCCTTCAAAAGCCTGCTACGCGTAATCAACAGAGCCCGATCTCATGCCCTTTTGCGCGCGATGATGTCCTCGGCGACCAGGGCTTGCAGGCGCCACAAATTGCGGTCGCGTATACCCTCCGCCTGGAGGTCGACGACCGTCTTGTGAAGATACTCGGCGCAGGAGCCTCCCTGGCCGCAGGCCGTTGCGATCAGTGAGGATGCCTGTTCTGCCGGCAGCGGATTGGTCAGACCGAGCCGCTTGGTGCTCGCCCAGAAGGTCAAAGCCCTGCGGGTGCCACTTTCGGTCCGGACGGACAGCCACCGCACCATGTGCTTCACCTCCCGATATTTGATCTCGCGCGCAACGAGCGCGCGTAGATCTTGACGCCGCCGCTCGGCCGAAAGCTCGAACACGATCCCGTCGCATTGACCGCCGCGCTCCAGCGCCATCATCAAGCCCGGCGCGTCGCTGGTTGCCCGCCACCGCTCGATTTTGAGGGAAAAGGATCTGTGCCATCCGTAAGCCGTGGCGCGATGCCGGTCGACCGGCTCAAACTCCGGGTTCCAGATCAGCGAACCATAGGCGAAGATCAGCAGGGGATCGCTACCCGCCTCGCCTTCGATACTTTCGACGATCGCATCCAGTTCCTTGTCGGACAGCGGCGTCCAGCCCGGCTCCGGTCCATCGTCGCGGATGTCCCTGATCGTCAGGGCAACAAGCTCGCGGGTCAGCTGCATCATGGTCTCAAAACGTTGTCGCAAGGATCAAAGGTGGCCGCGACAGTCACCTGTCGCGGCCATCCTTGGGGAGGTTTAGCTTTGGATGAAGGTCAGCAGGTCCGCATTCAAGACATCTGCATGGGTTGTCAGCATGCCGTGCGGATAGCCGGGATAGACCTTCAGCGTGCCGTTCTGGACGAGCTTGACGGACAGCTTGCCGGCATTGTCGATGGGAACAACCTGGTCGTCGTCGCCATGCATCACCAGCACCGGAACAGTGATCGCCTTCAAGTCTTCCGTCTGGTCTGTCTCGGAAAACGCCTTGATGCCATCGTAATGGGCCTTGGCGCTGCCCATCATGCCCTGCCGCCACCAATTCTGGATGACGCCGGGATAGACCTTCGCATCGGGCCGATTGAACCCATAGAAGGGGCCTGTCGGGAAATCGATGAACAACTGCGCGCGGTTCTCGGCAACGCCTTGGCGGATACCATCGAAAACGTCCATCGGCAGGCCACCAGGGTTGGACGCCGTCTCCAGCATCAGCGGCGGCACGGCGCTGACCAGGACTGCCTTGGCGACGCGCCCGGATGGCTGACCGTGCTTGGCAACATAGCGTGCAACTTCGCCGCCACCGGTGGAATGGCCGATGTGGACGACGTTCCTCAGATCGAGCGCCTCGACGACGGCAAAGGCGTCCGCAGCGTAGTGGTCCATGTCGTGACCGTCCGATACCTGGGCAGAGCGGCCGTGACCACGACGGTCATGGGCGATGACGCGATAACCCTTGCCGACGAAGAACAGCATCTGCGCATCCCAGTCGTCTGACGAAAGCGGCCAGCCATGATGGAACATGATCGGTTGAGCGTCCTTCGAACCCCAGTCCTTGTAGAAGATTTCAACGCCGTCGTTTGTCGTGATCGTGCCCATTGTCCTGGTCCCTTCATCGGAGTTTGCGGCAGCGGATGCTGCTTGCGCGAAAGTGGTCGGAAATACGGTTGCTGTGGCCGCTGCAGCTCCAGAGAGCAGGACGGTGCGGCGGCTCAGGGGGTATAAATTCTCGGTCATGGTGCCTCTCCTGCAATGTTCATCAGGTGACGTTGTGTCCGTCTGATAGGGAGATACTCGCAGTCGAACCCCCGAGCCGCAATTGCATTGATAATCCGCATTCCATTGCGCTCAGTGCAACAATAGATTTGGTGTGCATGAACGGGTGCGTGAACCCGAGCATGTGCAGCCAGAGGAAAGCAGTTTGGATTCAGCGCTCAGCTCCCTCTCGGGACAGAAGGATCCATCCGGATGGGCGGCGCCTGCTTGCTCGTTACCTCGTCAGCCCAGCGAGCTGCCTGTCGAAGTCAGCCGGATCAAAGTAGTCGCGCCACACCTTGATAGAGCCGTCTTCGATGGTGAGCGTTCCCATGACCGGCAGCGTGATCATGCCGCCGCTCGCATGCCTGAAGATATCCACCCGCTCATTGAGTACGACATTGCCCGTTGCTGCAATGTGGGTCACGGTCCAGTCGACAGTGAAGGACGTCCCGACGCCGAAGTCATGGTGGAACTTGCGGACATTTTCCCGGCCTACGATATCGGGGAACGGCACATTGTCGTAGAGGACATCGTCGGCTAGCAATGCCAGTGCGTCGTCAATGCGGTTGGCGGTCCAGTGACTGAAGAAGGCATTCGCGATCGAGATTGGATCGTTGGTCATGGCTTGATCTCCAGCGCCGGGCTTCAGGCGAATTTCACGAAGTTGATCGCCGGCAGCGCCCCGCCGGGAAATTGGGTGAGCTTTCCACCGATCGAGATCGGGCCGAGATCAATTCCCGCAAATCCGAGCCTGCCGATCAGCGCCGCCACGCCTGCCTTGGCCGCGGCATCATCGCCGGAATAGAACAACACGCGCTCTCCGCCTTCCGCGCGCGGGTCTGCCGCGACGAGAGCCGGAGACAGATGGTTGAAGGCCTTCACCACGCGTGCGCCAGGCACGAGACCGGTCACGATCTCCGTCGACAGACGGCCATTCAGCTCCGCCGGCTTGAACAGCGGTGCCTCGATCGGGTTGTTCGCATCAATGACAATCCGGCCACCCCAATGAGGCAGACCCGACAGGGCGGCCTGAAGCTTCGACCAAGGCACGGCAATGAGGACGATGTCGGCCTGCGCTGCTGCCTGGATCGTTCCGGCCGAAATGTGTGGTGCGAGCTCAGCAGCCAGGCCGGAGAGACTTTCCGGGCCACGGCTGTTGGCGATCGTCGCTGCAATGCCGTTGCGTGCGAGCGCCCTTGCAAAGGCTGCGCCAATGTTCCCAGCGCCGATGATACCGATACTTGTCATGGTGGTTCTCCTTTTCAGTTCTGGTTAGGGGCAAGATCCAGGCGGACTGCCATCGACCGTGAGCGTGGCGCCGGTGATGTAGCCGGCGTCCGGACCGACGAGGAAAGCGACAGCGAGGTTCTTCAGCGTCTCCGCGAAGACCCCATCTTCAGCATCCATGCCCGTTGATGGCACCGGGCTGAATGACATCCGTTCGCTTCCGTTCATGGAGTGAAGATGGATCGTTTATTGCTTCTTGATTAGCGGTGAATCCGCGGTATGACCTTCAAGCAAAGCTTGAAGGCGCCCCATGGACAGTCTTTCCAACTTGCATTCCTTCGTACGAAGCGCCGAGCTTGGCGGGTTCTCCGCCGCGGCTCGACATCTCGGTCTCACACCCGCCGCGGTCAGCCGCAATGTCGCGGCACTGGAGGCTGCTCTTGGCACGCGCCTCTTCCAGCGCAGTACGCGCAGCCTGACGATGACAGAGGCCGGGGAACGCCTGCTGCTCTCTGTTCGCGACAGCCTGGAAAACCTCCAGACGGCGATGGCCGAGGCGTCCAGTGACAGCCACCAGCCAGCCGGCGTGTTGAAGATCAGTATGGGGCCGACCTTCGGGATAGCCTATATTTTGCCAATGCTGCCGGAGTTCATGACGCGGTATCCACTGATCCGTCCGGAATGGATGTTCGAGAACCGGCCGGTGGATCTGGTCGCGGAAGGCTATGACGCCGCGATCGGCGGCGGCTTCGATCTTGCCCAGGGCATCGTGTCGCGTACGCTTGCGCCCGCGCATCTCGTCGCGGTCGCCTCGCCTGCCTACATGCGCATGCGGCCGACACCGGCCGATCCCGCCGGGCTGACCGGTCTCGACGGCATCGTCATGAGGTCGTTGCGTACCGGTCGCATTACCCAGCGCCAGATGCGCAATGTCGATGGGCTTGAGCAGTCGATCGACCTTAAGCAGACGCTGGTGGTCAACGATCCCGCTGCCATGCGGGCGGCGGCGCTGCTCGGGCTTGGCGTCACGATGATCGCCAAGCCGGACGCCCTGCCCTATCTGGAGCGAGGAGAACTCATCCGGCTTCTGCCAGGATGGTGGGCAGATGCTGGCCCTATCTCGATCTACTACGCCAACCGGACCATGCTTCCCTCAAAGACCCGCGTGTTCGTCGACTTCATCGCCGAGGCGTTTCAGCGGGAGAGATATGCCGAGCGTTTCGCTGGAAGTCTGGGTTAGATGCCCTCATTGCCGCCGCCTCATGTGCAGCCGCAATCAAGTCTGATCCGCTGACAGAGGAAGATCATGCTCCTTCGCCACGTCGGCGATCAAGGAGCGCAGCCACCGATGTGCCGGGTCGCTGCGGTAGCGGACATGCCAGGCAAGCTCGACCGGAAACGTACCCAGATCGACCGGTGCCGGCAGCACCTTCAACCTTTCGTCCCGTGCCAGGCGCTGGCAGATCAGGCGTGGCAAAGTCGCGCAGTAATCGCTGACGGCGACCATCTCCGGGACGGCCAGAAAATGCGTCACCGAGACGGCAACGTCACGCTTCAGTCCCTGCTGCTGAAGTGCCTGGAACAGGCCCACTCGCATCCGACCGGGCGGAAGCACGTTGACGTGCTTCATGCGTTCATACTGCTCCTGGGACAGGCTGTCACCGACCTCCGGATGATCCTTCCGCACCACGCAGGCCAGCCCATCGTCCATGAGATGCTGCACGACCATATTGTCAGGAGGATCGACGATCCTGCCAAGCACCATCTCGGTTGCGCCTGAGACGGCGCCCGTCTCGACCAGGTCATTGCCGAACGGCGTGAGGCGCAGCCTGATCCCCGGCGCAAGCTCCCGCAGCCGCGCGACGATCAACGGCATCAGCACGAACTCGACATAGCTGTTGGGCGCGATGGTGAACTGCCGGGTTGCCAGCGCGGGATCGAATGTCTGCTGACCACCAATCGCCTCGTCGAGGCTCGAAAGTGCTGTGCGAACGACCGGCGCAAGCTCTTCGGCCATCTGCGTCGGCCTCATGCCGTAGCGCTCGCGGACGAACAGCGGATCGCGCAGCGTCTCGCGAAGACGATTGAGGGCATTGGAGAGAGCCGGCTGCGTCATCCCCAGTCGCTCGGCCGCGCGCGTGACATTGCGCTCGTCCATCATGGTCAGGAAGACAGGCAGCAGGTTCAGGTCGTACTTCATCGAGCCATATTGCCAAATGCATATCTGAAATCAAGAAGATAAATTTCATAAATACAGCGCCGACAGGCATGATCACTTCATCCGAACAGTCGGACAGATCGAAAGGATCAGCCAAATGAACATCCTGATGGTTCTCACCTCGCATGACCAGCTTGGAGACACGGGCCGCAAGACCGGCTTCTGGCTGGAGGAGTTTGCCGCCCCGTACTACGCCTTCCTCGAAGCCGGCGCCCATGTCACCGTCGCATCGCCGAAGGGTGGGCAGCCGCCGCTCGACCCGAAGAGCGACGAGCCAGGCTTTCAGACGGAGCAGACGCGGCGCTTTCATGCCGATCCGGCAGCACAGGCTGTGCTCGCTTCAACCGTGCCGCTCGCTTCGATTTCGCCTGAGGATTTTGACGGTGTCTTCTATCCCGGCGGCCATGGTCCTCTCTGGGATCTGGCGGAAGACAAGACCTCGATCGCGCTTATCGAAGCCCTGTACCGATCGGGCAAGCCGGTCGCCTTCGTCTGCCACGCCCCGGGCGTCTTGCGCCACGTCAAGGCGGTCGACGGAAGCCCTCTGGTTCAGGGCAAGCAAGTCACCGGCTTCAAGAACACGGAAGAAGACGGCGTCGGCCTGACAAACGTCGTGCCTTTCCTCGTCGAGGACATGCTGAAGCAGAACGGCGGCGTCTATTCCAGCGGCGCGGACTGGTCCTCCTACGCGCTCCAGGACGGCCTGCTGATCACCGGCCAGAACCCCGGCTCGTCCGTCGAGACCGCCGGCATTCTGATAAGTACGCTTCGTGCAGATCAGGCCGCCTGAGGGCGGTCGCGGAGGGCGCCGTCCCAGAGCCGGCGCCCTCCTTCACCTCGCAGCTCCGCTCGCCCAGAATCACATCGGTGCAGCCGCCGGGCCGAACACCTTCTCGCAATATGCACGCAAGCTGTCGGGCCGATCTGCAGTCCCGCGATAGGCTATGTGCCCGTCCGGCCGGATCAGAACCAGCACAGCAGCGCTGAGGCCGTAGGCGGAGTGTGCTTCGTTATCGAGGTCTGACAGAGAAGCCGGGTCGTGTTCGATCGCCATGGCCGCTCCGAGCACCAACCTGGGGCGCACGAAGTGCCAGTCCTGCACCTCTCCGCAGGCAGCCCGCAGTGCGCTGATGGCATCGGCGTCTCGCCCATCGAAGGCCAGAAGCGTCCAGCCCCAACTGTGGCCGTCGGGATTGTAGAGATGGTCGAACAAAGTCGTCGAGCTTCCATCCGGCGCAATGAGCTTGGCATCCGGTGCCCGATCACCCGCCTTCGGCGCGGCCTGCCCGACCAGATCCGCAAGACCGGTCAGATGATCCTCGTTCAGCGGGCTCTCCGGATAGGCCACGGACAATTGTTGAAGATCGTCGCTGCCCTGGATCAGCGCGCCGATGTCCGGCAGGAAGCGCGCGGCGAGATCGAAGGCCGCATCCTTGATGGTTCCGCGATACACGCTGTTCTCGAAGCCGCGGACCTGCTGTCCGTCGAGCCGGCGATGCTCGCCACCACGTTCGGCACCGTAGGAATCCAGCAGGGTCGGCGCACCGCGGCCGTTCAGCGCCATGGCCAGCCGCCAGGCGATGCCGACCGCATCGTGGAGGCCGGAATTCATGCCTTGTCCGCCGGCCGGCAGCGACTCGTGACCGGCGTCGCCGACGAGGAACACCCGTCCCTTGGAGTAGTGCTCTGCAGCGCCATGCTGGAAGCGGCTGTGGGTCAGCCAGACCGGGTCGGTGAGGGTCAGAGACACATCGCCTGTCACCTCCCGCGCGATCGCCTGCATCTCTTCGAGCGTCAGGTCACGGTCGGGAATACGCGTGTCGTCGGACAGCAAGAACAGACGATGATAGCCTTCCCAGACCGGCAGCACGCCACAAAAGCCGCGGTGGTAGTAGAAGAACCACAAATGGTCGAAGTCTGTCGAGCGGCGCCAGCTCAGCTTGGCATCGAGCTGCCGGTTGATCACGTGAGGCAGTTTCTCGAGCTCGAAATCGAGCCCCAGCTCCTTCCGCACAAAGCCCGCATGGCCATCGGCGCCGATGAGGTAGCGGCATCGCAATCGCTCAGTCGTCCCTTCCAGATGATGGTCATCATCGTCGCTGACGGTCGCGATCGTCACCAGAACGCCCTCCGCATCCTGTTCGAAGCCAACCACCTTGCGGCCGCGCTCAACCTTGCCACCTGCCTTTTCGATCTGTTGCGATAGCGTGGTCTCGATCACATCCTGACCGCTGTAGAGAACAGGTCCATAAGGGCTTTTCACGTCGGCGATTTTGACCGGGTTCACTGGGCGTCCGTTCAGAAGCGTGTTTACCTGCGTGATGCGATAGGACTTCTCGGCAAGTGCGTCGCGGACGCCGATGCTCGCCAGCAACTCCTGCGGTCGTGACCACAGATTGTTGGCACGCGAGTGCGGCTTCGGGTGACGCCTCTGCTCGAATAGACGAAATGCAATGCCGTGATGGGCAAGGGCACAGGCTGTGGTGAGGCCGATCGGTCCGGCGCCGATGATGATGACGTCGGTGTCGAAACCGTCAGACTTGGGTGCCATGGTCATGTCGTTCCTCTCTCTGTGGACTGGACGGGTCGGCGTCTGCCGCGCTGAAGGTTTCGTCGATGACGTCGTTCAGGTCCCTCAGAACCGCGATGGCGGCGGCGAGACGCTCGCTGCCGATCCGATCGAGGATCCGGCTATCGAGCGGAAGCACTGCGGCTTCAGTCTGGCTGAGTGCTGCGCGGCCCGCAGGGGTCAGGACGACAAGCTTTGCGCGTCGATGATGCGGGTTGGGTTCAAACCGGACGAAGCCCCGTTCGACGAGCAGGTCGGCGACACGCTGAACTGCCTGCCGGGTCAGCCCCATGTTGCGTGCGATGTGGGCAACGGGCAGCGGCACCGGCGAGTAGCCGAGCGCGCCAAGCACCTGCCACCATGCGGTGGTCAGCCCCAGTGGCTGGACGAGCGCATTGCCCGCGTCCACCAGCCGGCCGTTCGTCTCGAACACGGCGAGCACGAGCTGGCGGACATTTTTCTGTGCGTCTTCGGAAATCATGACAACCTGACGTCTATTGGACAACATGCTGTCAATTCGCATTGGAGGTTTCGGTTCCACGCCAGCGAGCCATTTCCCCTGCAGCCCTGCATCGTTGAACGCGCCTCGGGAGGCGAGCGCGACCGCCCTCCCATCACGAAACCGTGCCGTGTTGTGTTCGCCGCCACGATTGGTCGCCAGCCGAAAAAGCGGTAGGTTTGAACGCAGTTCATCGCTGAACTCGAGAAGGAGATCAGTATGTCTGACATCGATTTCGAACGCCGAGCCTTGCTTGCCACGGGCGGCGCTTTCGCGCTCGCCGGGTATACGGGCCTTGCAATGCCTGCACGCGCCGCAGATCTCGCCGCGACGCCGACGATGCGCGGCGGCGCCAACAATTACATGCCCGGCGCCAAGATCGTCGAGCGTATCGGCAGCGGCGGCTTCTGGATGTCGGGCACAGTGCGCCGCGCCGGAGACGGCGCGCCGCTACTGGGTCGGCGCATTCAGATCTGGGCCCATACGACCGAAGGCAGCGAACGCGACTTGCGCAGCCACGGCGCTACCCTGACCGACGCCAATGGCGCGTTTCGGCTCGAAATGCCGCAGATAGTGCCGGCGCTCGGTCAAGCACATGCGCACCTCGCCTATGACAGCGGTGAATACGACACCGTGTTCCTCCGCCCCTTGCTGCCAAGTCCGAAGGTGACGAGCCTGGAGGCGCATTTCATCCTGCAGCCGGTCTGACCCGACTTGATGCGCATGGCCCGCGCAGTGCTGATCTGGACCGGCCTCGCGCTGGCGCTCGTCTTGCCGCTCAGCCACGCCGCGACGAGCGAATATCTGGCCTGGCGCGACCCGGTCTATATAGCCTCCGGCTTTGCGGGCGTCTTTGCTCTGTCTCTCCTGCTGGTGCAGCCCCTGCTCGCGCTCGGCTGGCTGCCGGGTCTGCATCTCATTCGGAGCCGCCGCGTTCACCAAAGAGTAGGCGTGGTCTTGGTCGCGGCCGTTGTCGTCCACGTCGCTGGCCTGTGGATCACCAGCCCTCCCGACATCATCGACGCGCTCCTGTTGCGCTCGCCGACGCCGTTTTCCGTGTGGGGGGTGGCCGCCATGTGGGCGCTGTTTGCAGCCGCGCTACTGTCTTTGCTGCGGCGTCGCCTTTCGCCGAGTTCCTGGCGCGTCGGCCACACAAGCCTCGTCAGTCTCGTCGTGGTTAGCGGCTCGGTCCACGCGATGCTGATCGAGGGGACCATGAACACGACGTCGAAGGCCGTGCTTTGCGGCCTTGCCATAATGGCAACCCTGGCCGCCGTAGCGAGCCCGTGGCTGCGTGCAAGAAGGCGCGCTCCGGCCAAGGAATGACTTTCTGAACCCCACGAGGATCCTCGTTGACTTCGATCAGGCCACGGTCTCAATCGACAGACAGCGCTTCATGCACGGCTTTCCAGGAAATTTTATCCGGCGCGACCAGCAGATGGCCATTCTCAAGGGTCGGTCTGTAGGCGTCGCCGGTCAGCGTTGATGCATAACCACCCGCTTCCGTGTGGATCAGCACTCCGGCGGCATGATCCCAGGGCTTCAGGCTTTCGTTGAGACCAAAGCTCATCGCGCCTGACGCCAGCATCCGATATTCCCACGCCGAACAGCGCCATGTCGTGACACGCAGGAACTTCAAAACGCGCGGCGCCAGTTCGGCGCGTCGTTCCGGCTTGAACATGTGCAACGGGATGAAACCGTGCATTTCGGCAATCGGCATCGGCGCCGCTACGGCAAGGCGCATTGCTCCTCCATCGGCCGCGACGTGCCATGCACCCTGGCCCGGCCGGGCCACGAGGAAATCGCCGAGGACCGGGTAATGGATTATGCCGGCAATGGTTTTTCCGCCCGCGACGATGGCGAGAATGCTGCCGAACATCGGCGTGCCGTGGGCGAAATGCCAGGTGCCGTCGATGGGGTCGATGACAGCCGCCAGATCCGCCTCCTTGAGACGCGACAGGATCGAGGCATCGTCGGAGACGGCTTCTTCACCGACGATCACGATGCCCGGAAGCCGTCCTTCCAGCCGCTGGCCCAGCACACGCTCGGCTGCAATGTCGGCGTCGGTGACAATGTCGTCGGCCGCCGTCTTGGCACGGATGGCATCGGCGGTGATGGCGCGAAAGCGCGGCAGGATTTCAGCCTGCGCCACCGCGCGCATATCGTTCATCAGGCTGGCGAGGAGCTCGTCGCTGACGGCCTTCATGTGCGGCGGGCCTTGATATAGGCCTTCAATTCCTCCGGCCTGTCGGTCTGGAAGACGCTGATGCCTGCATCCATCAACCGGCCCCAGATGCTGTCGGGATCGGTCAGCGCCTTGTCATCCCGCCATTCGCCGCTGCCGACCTGGTCGAGCGTGTTGATCCAGAGCGCCATGTCGGCATCGAGGAACCGCTGACGGTTGAGGGCGATCGTATCGAGATGATCGAAGCGCATCTCGCACATGAACGGCCTGATCTCTCCGAGCAGGGACATGGTGTTGTCGAACTCGCGCGCCGTGAACTTCGCCATCGCCATGAACGGCACGCCGTCGATGTTCTGGGCGCGGACCCAATCCAGATCCTCGCGGGTCATCACCGTCGTCTTCAGGTCGACATAGGACGCAGCACCCATCTCGCGCGCGCAGGCGGCAACTTCTGAAAACAGGTCGCGGTCCTTCAGGTCGAGGTCGGCGAAGATCCGGCCGCGGATGATCTCCAGTGCCTGCTTCAGGGTCGGGATCCGCTGATCCGTCGCCGCCCGGTGCTCGCCGCCGTCATCCTCGCGAAGCGCAATCGCCTGCAGCTCGGCCATCGTCAACGTCTCTGCATCGCGATCGATGGCCGCCACCCGCAGCAGCGTCTCGTCATGCATGATGAAGAGTTCGCCATCGGCGCTCTTGCGAATGTCAAGTTCCACGACATTGGCGCCAACCGCGATGGCACGCTCGATGGCAGCCAGGCTGTTTTCCGGTGCCCCATGCCATGCGCCCCGGTGGGCGACGATGGCGGGGTCGCGGTTGCGGTCGGAGATATAGTCCACGTAGTGCGTCACTTTGCGTATTCCTTACAGCGTAGTCAGGTGCGGCGGGCCGTGAGATAGGATGCGAGAGCCGCCGCCTCGTCGGTCTGGATGACCGAGATGCCGGCATCGATCAGCCGCCCCCAGACCGCTTCCGGATCGGCAAGTGCTGCGGTGTCGGTGAAGCCGGCACAGGCGACGCTATCGAGGGTGTTGACCCAAAGGGCCATGCCGGTGTTTCGGGTGATCGGCTGGAGCGCTTCCAGCTCCTCGAGCCTATCGAAGTAGATCTCGCAGACGGCGGGCGATAATTCCTGCAGCAGGTCCAGCTGCCGTGCCGCATCCGGAACGTTAAGCCGGGTCTTGGCCAGGAACAGCACGTCATGCGGCAGGATCGTCTCGCGGATCCAGGAAAGGTCGTCGCTGCTTTTCAGCGATGACCAGAGGTCGACCTCGCCGTCGACACCCATTGCCTTGGCAAGAGCGATCACATCAGGGATCACCTGGCGTTCCTTGACATCGAGATGCAGGAAGATGCGCCCGCGGGTCAGCTCGAACACCTCGGCGAGGCTCGGCAGTCTTTCCAGCGTCAAGCGATTGGCATCGCCCCCATCGCGGTCACGCAGACGCAGGGCGGCAAGCTCGGCGGACGCCAGCGCCTCCGGCCTCTGATCGAGATCGGCCATCCGCTCCAGCGTCTCGTCATGCAGAAGGAAGAGACCACCATCGGCGGAGCGGCGAATGTCGATCTCCACGACATCGTAGCCTGCGGATATTGCGTGCTCGATTGCGGGCAAGCTGTTTTCCGGCGCCTTTCGCCAGATCCCCCGATGCGCAACCACGGCGCAATCGCGCGTCCGGTCGGCAATGAACTCCCTGTAGGTCACTGGTATTCTCGCACCGATGCCGACCGCACCTCGGCAAAGGCCTTTGGGATGGCGCGGCCCGTATCACCGTCGAAGAGATGCAGGCGCGCCTGCGGGAAGGACAGCGACAGCGTCTGGCTCGCGTCGATCTCGACGCCGAAGGGCATGGCGATCCGCAGGTTCTGCCCGGCGATCGTCGTCTCGAGGATCTCGTGAGAGCCGAGATCTTCGCGGTATCGGACCTCAGCCTTGATCGACCCCCCAGCGCCGACGGTGATATCTTCCGGGCGGATCCCGAGCTGGAACTCACCCTTGCGGGCGCAGTCTCCGACGATCTGCCCATCGGCAAGCCGCAGAGTGGACCCATCGCCCGTGACCTGCAGAACGTTCATCGGCGGCGAGCCGATGAACTTGGCAACGAAGACGGAAGCCGGATTGTGGTAGATCGCCTTCGGCGTATCGAACTGCTCGATGTGCCCCTTGTTGAGGATGAGGATGCGGTCGGCAAGCGTCATCGCTTCCACCTGATCGTGGGTAACGAAGACGCTGGTCGCACCAATGCGCCGATGCAGCTCGGAGAGCTCCACGCGCATGTCGTGGCGCAGTTGCGCATCGAGGTTGGACAGCGGTTCATCGAACAGCAACACGCCAGGTTCACGGATGATGGCGCGGCCGATCGCGACGCGCTGGCGCTGGCCGCCCGACAGCTGGCTCGGCTTGCGGGCGAGGAAATCGGCAAGCCCCAGCATCCTGGCGACGGTGCCGACGCGTTCCGTCCGCTCGGGCTTGGAGACGCCGGCGACCTTCAGGCTGTAGGCCATGTTCTCCGCAACGGTCATATGCGGATAGAGCGCGTAATTCTGGAACACCATGGCGCAACCGCGATGTTTCGGCTCCAGATCCTGCACCTCACGGCCGCCGATCATGATCTTGCCACCAGAAACCCTTTCCAGACCGGCGATCATCTGCAGAAGCGTCGACTTGCCGCAACCGGACGGGCCGAGCACGACGGTGAACTCTCCGGGGCGCAGCGAGACGTCGATGGGCGGGATGATGACGGTCTTGGCATCATACGACTTGGTGACGCCGATGAGCTCGATCTCGGCCGCAGCGGCGCGAATGGCTGTGTCGATAGCGGTCATGGGATCATTTCTCCGAGAGAACGAGGCCCTGGACGAGAAAGCGCTGCAAAAGCGCGATCATCGTCAAGGGGACAAGGGAGACGAGCACGGCGCCGGCCATGATCATCGGAAAGTCCGGCACCTGGCCGTCCGCATCCGGCACCAGACGGGCAAGGCCGACCACGGCAGTCTGCATGTCCGGTGTCGAGGCGCCGACCAGCGGCCAGAGATATTGCGTCCAGCCACTGAGGAAGGTCAGCACGAAAAGCGAGGCAAAGCTGGTGCGCGCAAGCGGCAGGAGAATGTCGAAGAGGAAGCGGATCGGCCCTGCCCCGTCCATGCGTGCTGCCTTGAACAGATCCTTCGGCAACGTCAGGAAAAACTGGCGGAACAGGAAGGTGCCGGTGCCATGTGCCACCAGAGGCGCGACCAGACCGAAATGCGTATCGAGCACGCTCAGTTCGAGATGGACGGGTGAGCCGAAGACCGCCTCGATCAGGCCGTTGAGACCGGTGAAATCCAGAACCGCGTTCAGCGGCGAGAAGACGTTCGATGCGACCTGATAGGTGGTGATGACGCGGATATCGAGCGGCAGCATGATGGTTGCGAGGATCAGAGCGAAGGCAATGCCTGCCCAGCGGATGCGAAAATAGACGATCGCATAGGCCGACAGGAACGACAGCACGCAGGTCGCAAGGGCGTTCGAGAAGGCGACGATCAGACTGTTGAGCATCTGCACCGGGATGCGCGTGTCATGGATGACCTTGCTCATGTTGGCGAGAAGCTCCGTGCCCGGAAGCCAGGCCAGCCCGTTGCGCAGCATGTATTCGTAGGATTGCGAGGCGGTCGACAGCGTCAGGTAGAGCGGCCCGACGATATAGAGGATGCCGATGGCGAGCAGGATGCCGGCCGCGATGTTGATGGATCGGGCGTTCTCGACCATGTCTCAGCGCTCGTAATTGATGCGCCGGCCAAGGAAGAAGAACTGGCAGGCCGCAAGAAGAAGGACGAAGACCATCAGGATGGCCGTCTGGGTTGAAGCGCCGGAAAGATCGAAGCCGCGGAAGCCGTCGACATAGATCTTGTAGACGAGCAGCGTGGTCGCACCGCCCGGACCACCGCCGGTAATGGTGTCGATCAGTGCGAAGACCGAGGTGATGCTCTCGGTGAATTCCAGGACGAAGGTCAGGAACAGGTGCGGCATGATCAGCGGCAGCTGCACGTCAATAATGCGCCGCCACGGGCCGGCGCCGTCCATCGCGGCTGCCTGGTACATCGTGTGAGGGATCGAGCGCAGTCCGGCCAGCAGGATGACGAAGTTGAACGGTATGCCGCTCCAGACATGCGCACCAACCAGCGTGATGAAGGCATCCGTGCCATCGATTCCGGGATTCCAGAGGCCGGGAAACAGCGCGTTGAGCGGCGCCATCAGCCCGACGAAGGGATTGAAGATGAAGGCGAAGACGACACCGATCGAGGCACCGGCGACACCTTTCGGCCAGACGAGCACGTTGCGCGCGGCATAGGAGAGGCCGATCTTGCGATCGGCGGCAATCGCCAGCATCAGCGGAACGATGACTGCGAGCGAAGAGGCCGTCAGCATGAAAATGACGGTGCGGCCAGTGGCAGCCCAGAATTCGGGATCGGTCAGTACCCGCTGAAAATTCTGCAGGCCGACGAATTCCGAGCCGCCGCCAAACGGCTGCTCCAGGAAGAACGACCAGTAGAAGGCCTGGAAGACGGGCACGTAGAAGAACAGCAGGATCAACAGCATCAGCGGTGCCACCAGGAGAAGCGGCAGCCAGCGATGACCGAACAGGGACGATTCCGACGACATGGAGGAAGCTCCGGAACAGAAGGATGGCATGGGGCAGCGAGCCGCCCCATGCTGGGAGGGCCTTGAGACCGATCAGGGAAGCTTCTTGCCCTTGTAGGTCTGCTCGAAGCGGCGCAGCAGCTGGTCACCACGCTTCTTGGTGTTGTCGAGCGCCATCTGCATGGTCTGCTGGCCGGCAAACGCCTTCTGGGTTTCTTCCATGAAGACTTCGCGGAACTGCACGTAGAAGCCGAGGCGGATGCCACGGGTGTCCGGCGTCGCGGGCTGGTTCATCGAGTCGACACCGACCTTGGCGGTCGCATATTTGGGCGAATTCGCCTCGTCGCTCTTGGCGATGACATCCAGAACATCGGTCGTTACCGGCACGTAGCCGGTGTTCGCCGTGAAGAACATCTGCTGTTCCGGCTTGCGAAGGAAGTCGAGGAAAGCCTTCGCGGCTTCTATCTCGGCCTTGTCGTGGCCCTTCATGACATAGATGGAAGCACCGCCGACAAAGGTGTTGTGGCGCTCGAAGCCCTTGTACATCGGGGCCATCGAGACGGTCAGCTGGTACTTGCCGTCGAATGCCTTGGAAGCCGCGGCGTAGGAACCGGAGGACTGTTCCATCATCGCGCATTCGCCGGCGTTGAAGGCGGCGGTGTAGTTGCCGGCCTTGGTGTCGGCAGCCAGGCGAACCAGCCCTTCCTTGCGCCACTCGACGAGGTTGGCGAGATGCTTGGCGGCAAACGTCGTGTTGATGAGGTATTCCGCATCAAGCCCATCATAGCCGTTGTGCTTGGTTGCGATCGGCAGGCCATGGCGGGCGGAGAACTGCTCGAGGACGCGCCAGGTGTCGCCATCGGTGACGAACGGGCACGCGTGTCCCGCAGCCTTCAGCTTGGTGGCGGCATCGATGACCTCTTCCCAGGTCGTCGGGGTCTGCATGATCCCGGCTTTTTCCAGCTCGGTCTTGTTCGTATAGAACAGCAGCGTCGAGGAGTTGTAGGGCTGGGCAAACAGCTTGCCGGTGGAGGTTTCGTAATAGGCGCGAGCGCCGGCGATATAGTTGTCCCACTTGACGTCGGGCATCAGATCCTGAACCGGCTCAACGGCATCCGACAGCATCAGGTCGAGCGTGCCTGCGTCGAAGAACTGGATGAGGACCGGATGGTTCTTGGCGCGGTAGGCGGCGATCGCCTTCTGCATCGAAACTTCGTAGGAGCCCTGGCCGACGCAAGTGACCTTGTGCTCGCTCTGCGCGCTGTTGAAGGCATCGCACTGGGCCTTGATCGCAGTCTCGACCGGGCCGGTATTGCCATACCAGAATTCGAAATTGGTAGCCTGTGCGGAGCCCGCACCCGCCATAACGGCAGCCACAGCTGCCAGTGTGAACCTGTTCATCGTCGCCCTTGCCTCCGAGATAGACCGAGCCCCGCTCGATCCTGACAACGGCTTACTACGCTTTACGTGTAACATCTCCGTGACGGTATTCGAGGGTTGATATCCCTACTATCCGCGCTTAATCTGGATGGGCCTGCAGATGGAGACATCTCGCGATTACACTCTTCCTGTGGATTTGAGCGTGCCTGTCAGATATGTACCGGAGGCCCTGATCGCCTCTCGCTTTCGTCGGGCGAACGAGACGACGGTCGTTTCCTCCAACGAGCGTCGGCTGCTACAGCTGATCTGGCGAAATCCTGGCATCTCCCGCTCCGAGATCACCGCCCACACGGATCTTACCCAGCAGTCGGTTCACCGGATCCTCGATCAACTGGCCGATCGCAACGTCATCTTGCTGGGCTCGGCAAAGCCCGGACTGGGGCGCGGCCAGCCGAGCCCGATGCTGCAGCTGAACGGTGCGCATGCCTATGCCGGCGGCATCTCGGTCAACACCGACATCATCGGCATCTGCCTCATCGATCTCGCCGGCAGGGTCCTTGGCGAGCGGGAAGTGCCACTGCGCGAGACGACGATGGATCAGGCGCTTCAACTGGTGAAGCAGCAGGTCCTCGACCTGCAGCGGCAGAACGGCCTTCCCGAAGAGGCGTTCTTCGGCGTCGGCTTTGCGATAGCCGGTTACCATGTCGATGGGACGCGCCATAATGCGCCGCTGCCCCTGCACGAATGGTCGATGATCGAACTTGGTCCGATCATCACCGACCTGTTTGACCGGCCGACCTGGGTCATCAATGCGGGAAAATCTGCCGCCATCGCCGAGTCGATGTTCGGAATCGGCCGCTTCATTCGGCATTTTGCCTATCTTAGCTTCAACTACGGCTTCGGCGGCGGCGTGATTATCGACGGCGACCTGCTGCAGGGCGGCAATGGCAATGCCGGCGAGTTCTCAGGCATGTATGACGAGGTCGAGACCGAGCGGCGACCTGCGTTGCAACACCTGATCGACCGCCTGAACCTCAATGGCGTCGACGTGCCGTCGATCCACTATATGCGCCGCCATTTCGATCGGGACTGGCCAGGCGTATTGGACTGGGTGGAAGACGTGACGCCGGCCTATATTCGCCTCGTCAATGCCATCCGCGCCACACTTGATCCTCAAGCAATCGTGTTTGGCGGTCAGATCCCGGCCGGACTGGCCGCTATGCTGATCGAGCGGACGAAGATCTTCGACAGACCCCGGTATGGCGCCCATCGGGGTGGACCGAAGCTCATTGTGTCGGAGATCCCCAGCGACGCGGCCGCCATGGGCGCAGCGATCCTGCCGTTTCGGCGGACCTTCTATTAGGCTTGGCTTGGATGGCCGGTAGGCGGCGGGCCGTCCTCCTGCGCGCAGCAGACAAGGCCTCCATGGCGCCTCACGGCGCAAAAACATGCGCGGTGCCGGTAACCGCCAGCCGCACCCGATCGCCGGCGTGCGGAAGATCAAGGCTCGATGTGCGGAGGACGATCGGCTCGGCGTCGGTCTCATCCAGTTCGACGACGACAGTCGAGAAGGCGCCACCGAATTCCAGCTCGGTCACCCGCCCGCTTGCCTGGGTCTCTGCCCCTGCCCCCGAGGCATCATCGCCCAAGATGATGCGGATCTGCTCGGGCCTGAGGAGGATCTCGAGAAGCCCTGTTTGCGCTCGACCCGCCAGGTTCTCGGGGTCGACCGGTATCTTCCCCAGCACGCACTGCGCGAAATTGCCCTCCATCCTTGCCGACAGCAGCACGGCGTCGCCGAGAAATACCGCCGTTTCACGGTCGTGGGGCTGCCGGTAGAGCCGTTGCGGCGGTCCGGCCTGAACCAGCCGGCCCTGGCGCAGCACGGCGACCTGGTCGGCGAATGACAGTGCCTCGCTCTGGTCGTGGGTGACGAGAATTGCGGTGATGCCTGCCGTCTGCAGCACGCGCGCCACCGCCTTGCGCATCGTTTCGCGCAGGCCCGTATCGAGCGCCGAGAATGGTTCGTCGAGCAGCATCAGTTGCGGTTTGCGGGCCAGCGCCCGCGCCAATGCGACCCGCTGCTGCTGGCCGCCGGAAAGCTCGTGCGGACGGCGCGTCAGCATCGCCCGGTCCAGTTCCACCATGTCGAGAAGTTCGGCGATCAACTGTTCGCGCAGAACACCGCCACCGTCCCTACCCCGCTCGATTCCGAAGCCGATATTCTCGGCGACGCTCAGATGCGGAAACAGCGCCCCGTCCTGCGACACGATGCCGATGCCGCGTTTGTGGGCCGGCACCGCATCCGGTCCGTCTGCCAGCGCATCGCCATGAAGCGTGATCGTGCCGGCATCGGGGCGCTCGAAGCCGGCGATCAGCCGCAGCAGCGTCGTCTTGCCTGATCCCGACGGCCCGACGATCGCCGTGCGGCTTCCCCGGGGCACGCTCAGCGAGATACGGTCCACCGCCCTCACCGGTCCGTATTGCTTGACGAGATCCTGAAGCACGAGCAGCGTCATTGGCCGGAAGTCCGTTTCGATTGGCTGTAGAGAATGAGCGTAAGCGGCAGCGACAGGACGATCATCATCACCGCGTAAGGTGCGGCCGCCACATAGTCGATCTCGCTGGTCAGCGACCAGAAGCGCGTGGCAAGCGTCTGCACGCCGTTTGGCGACAGCATCAGTGTCGCCGTCAATTCGTTGGTAATGCCGAGTGCCACCAGCGCCACGCTTGCCGCAAAGCCGGGGGCCGCCAGCCGCATGGTTACCTCGCGGACCGCCTGCCCCGGCGTGCGGCCGAGCGCCATTGCCGCCCGTTCCAGCTCCACCGGCGCCTGGGCGATGCTGGCGCGCAGGCCGACCATGGCGCGCGGCAGGAAGAGCAGCACATAGGCGACGGTCAGCGTCGCGAAGGTCTGGTAGAGCGGCAGCGCCAGGCGCACGGTGATGGTGACCAGCGCCAGCGCCACGACGACGCCCGGCAGAGAGCCGACATAGTAGTGGCAGGCTTCGAGGATGCGCTGCAGTCGCCCCGGCGCGCGGATCGACAGCCATGCCATCGGCACGGCGGCAAGCGTCGTCACCAGTCCTCCGGCAACCGCGAGCACCACCGTCTGGGCAAACGCCGTGCCGACGGCATCGAACCGCCAGATCGCCGCCCCGCCGATCGACAGCCAGCGACCGAGCGTCACCAGCGGCACGCCGAGCGTCAGCGCCGCAAGCAGGACCGGCAGCAGGATGGCGAGCGGGGCAAGCTTTCCCAGCCGGCGGCGGTCGGCCGGTCGCGCCGATCCGGCGCCGACCCGTGCATAGCGCTCGCTGCCCCGCACAAGGATCTCGAAGCCGAGCAGGAACAGGCAGCAGCCGACCAGCACGCCGCCCAACATGTTGGCGGCCGGGCTGTTATAGGCCGACTGGAACTGGTCGACGATGGCGGTGGCGAATGTGTCGAAGCGGATCATCACGTAGAGACCGTATTCCGACAGAAGATGCAGTCCGATCAGCAGAGATCCGCCGCAGATCGCCAGGCGCAACTGCGGCAACACGGCCCGCAGGAACACCTGAAGGGGATTGAGGCCGAGCGAAGCGGCGGCATCCTCGATGGCCGGATCGAGACGCCGCAGCGCTGCGGCAACCGGCAGATAGAGGAACGGATAGTAGGCGAGCACCGAGACGAAGACGCCGCTCTGCAGGCCGCGCATGCCGGGGATGAGGCTCACCCAGGCATAGCTGTGGACGAAGGCCGGCACGGCAAGCGGCGCCACCGCAAGCCACGACCAGAGACGCGCGCCGGGAATATCCGTCCGCTCGGTCAGCCAGGCGAGCGTTACCGCGAGCACGATGGACAGCGGAACGGTGAGAACCTCAAGCAGGACGGTGTTGACCAGCAGCTCGCCGACGCGCGGCCGGAAGACCAGGCTCTCGACCGTCTGCCAGCCGACATCCCAGGTGATCCAGGCGACAAAACCGAGCGGCACGAGGCTGATCAGGGCGACGAGCGTTGCGACCGCTGTCACCCCGGCATGCGGCATGCGAGGACGCGGAAACCTTGTACGGCCCGCGGTTGTCGATGTGGGTCTGGCAAGTGGGCCGGTCACGGGAGATCTGTTGTCCTGCAGCAAGGCGGACGCCTTTTCATCGCGGAGAAGAACACGAAGCGCCGCAATGGGCGGCGCCTGTCTCCGTCATCCCCTAGGATTTTCCCGCAGACGGCGCAAGCGTCCCGAGGCGGCGAACCGCGTGCGCCCGCAAGCGCTCACTCAGATCAAGCCGGCAGCGGTCATCAGCTCGACGACCTTCTTGCTGTTCAGCTGCGAAGCGTCGACTTTCGGTGCGTCGAGATCCTCGAGCGGTACGAGCTTCGGGTTGGAACCGCCATTCACGGCGTATTCGAAGGAGGTGCCGTTCTTCAGGATGTCCTGGCCACCCTTGCCGGCAATGAACTTCAGGAAGGCCTGCGCCTCCTTCATGTGCTGGGTCGCCTTCAGCACGCCGCCACCTGAAATGCTGACGAACGCGCCTGGATCCTGGTTCCTGAAGTAGTGCAGGCCGACATTCTTGCTGTTCTCGCCGGTCTTGGCCTGATCGCCGAACCAGTAGTAGTGGTAAATGATCGCGCCTTCGATCTCGCCCGCATTGACCGCCTTCATGGCGATGCTGTTACCCTTGTAGCCGGTGGCGTTGTCCTTCAGGCCCTTCAGCCAGCTGGCGGTCGCCTCCTCGCCCTTCAACTGCAGCAGGGCACTGACGATCGCCTGGAAATCGGCGCCGGCCGGTGCTGCACCCCAGCGGCCCTTCCAGGCCGGATCGGCAAGATCGACCATCGATTTCGGCAGCTTGTCTTCGGTCAGCTTGCGCTTGTCATAGGCAAACACCGTGGTGCGCGCCGCGATGCCGGTCCACATGCCGTCGGCCGGGCGGTATTCGGCCGGCACCAGATCAAGCGTCTCCTTGTCCACCGGCGCGAACAGGCCGGCGCGGTCGACGAGCGTCATGGCCGGCGAATTTTCGGTGAGGAAGACGTCAGCCGGAGAGGCTTCGGCTTCCTGGACGATCTGGTTGGCGAACTGCATGTCGCTGCCCTGGCGCAAGGTGACCTTGATGCCGGTCTCCTTGGTAAAAGCCTCGATCCATTCGCGCGTCAGGCTTTCGTGCTGCGCATTGTAGACGACGATGCCCTCGGCATCCTGCGCGCTGGCTGGACCGGCGAGTGTCGTGGCGGCAAGCAGCGATGCGGCAAGACCGAGCGTAACGCGGCGGGTGATCAGATTGGTCATCGGGAGCCCTCCTTGGCACGTCGCGCGCCTGTCCCGGCGGCTGACGGAGGAGACGCTAACTTTTCCTGATGAACGTATTCAAGTTATTCGAAGCGTGCCGTGATCACAAACGCTTGAATGGGTCGCGGAGCCCCCGCGCACGAAGCGTCAAGCGAGGCGAAGTCTCTGCCCGTCGCGTTCCGCCAGCCAATCCATCAGTGCCGGTGCCCGCATCGGTCGCGAAAGCCAGAAGCCCTGGATTTCGTCGCAGCCCTGCGCCTGCAGTAGATCCGCCATCTCCAGCGACTCGACCCCTTCCGCCACCACCCGGTAGCCGAGGCTGTGCGACAGGTTGATCATCGAGCGCACGAGGACCCGCTCCCGATCGCCGTTGACCATGTCGCTGATGAACGATCGATCGATCTTCACAACGTCCGCCGGCAGCTTCTGCATGTAGGCAAGGCTGCTGTAGCCGGTGCCGAAATCGTCGATGGCAAGCCTTGTGCCTGTGCCGGTGATCTGCCGCAGCAAATCAAAGCTGCGTTCGGTCTCCTTCATCACCGCCGTCTCCGTCAACTCCAGCTCGATGTCGCTGGGGACGATCCCGTAGCGTTCGAACTTCGCCAACAGCCGCTCGAAAAAGTCTTTCTCCTGAAGGTTCAAGGCGGAAATGTTGATGGAGAGGTTGAGGTCGATGCCGCGCTTGCGCCAGGCGCTCAGGTGACGGAAAGACTCGCGCAGCACCCAGTCGGTCAACTGCCGGGCAAGGGTCGAGGCTTCGACGATCGGGATGAATTCCGCCGGCGAGATCAATCCGAGCGTCGGATGCTGCCAGCGCAGCAGCACTTCGGCGACCCTGACCGCGCCCGTCTCGACCTCCATGCGCGGCTGGAAAACCAGGAACAGCTGGTCGTCGGCTTCAAGCGCCGCAGGCAGGTCCTGCAGGAGACGGAAATCGCGGCGGTGGCGAAGATCGGTGGTGGCGGAAAACAGCCCGATGCCGTTGTCGGCGTCACGGGCATCCTGAAGGGCGCTCTGCAGCGACCGCAGCACGTCCTCCCCCTGCATTGCGCGCGGATCGAACTCCATGACGCCGATCGACGGCGTCATGGTCATGTGGAAATCGTTGCGGTTCTCGATCTCGCGCAGACGCCGGTCGAGCTGTTTTGCATAAGTGTTAAGCGCCACCGGCTTGGGTGCCATGAACACGAACTGCGTCGGTCCGATATGGTAGGCCGCCCCGTCCGGGCCGACGTGTTTTGCCAGGATCCGGGTGACGCTGCGGATCGTCTCATCCATGTGGCTCGGGCCAAGCACGCGTGACAGACGGTCGAACTGTGCCGTTTGCGCCAGATCGAGCAGGCTGATGATCTGCGGCGAACCGTCCGCGTGCTTCATCAGGTCGGCCAGGTCGTTGAGCAGCTGGAAGCGATTGGGCAGTCCACTCGACGCTTCGATGCGGCCCACCGCATGATGCAGCTCGATCTGATCCATCACCATTGCCGCAAGATCGACCAGTGCGTTCACCTCCTGATCGGAAATCTCGCGCGGTTCCTCACCGAGAATGCACAGAGCACCTAGTCCAAAGCCGTCGCGCGTGACGAGCGGCGCGCCGGCATAGAAGCGAATGCCGGCTTCACCGAGGGGGCTGTCGCGGAAATACGCGTCCTCTTGAAAATCGGGGATGACCAGCAGCTGGCCCGTTTCCGCCACCATGGCGCACGGCGCCTTGAAACGCGGTATCTCGTTGTGCTCGACGCCGACCTTCGACTTGAACCACTGGCGGTCCGTATCTGTCAGCGAGATTGCCGAGATCGGCAGCCCAAAGACCCGGGCCACCATGCGCGTTATCCGGTCGAAACTCTCACTCGGCATCGTGTCGAGAAGCTTCAGGTTCCGCAAGGCGGCAAGGCGCGCGACTTCGTCCTGCATGATCATGTGCATTGCTCCTGCCGCCGAGGATCCTGATCCGCGAACGCCGATGGTCGATAATGATAAAATTGTGTAGTGCAGCCCGACCCGTCCCAGTGGATGCGTCGATGCGGATGCAGTCCCGAGGCATCATGCCGTCGGCAAGCTTACAAATCGCTTATGGGGGTTAATATGCTGCCCCGCTTTGAAACGCCAAGGGTGGATTGACGCTCTCGCCAACGATCATCGCAGATAGGGTTAGGAACATGTGAAGCAAAACTACCGATGCGGGCAGCTTTCAGCCTTTCGGCGAAAATTGCGCACTATGGGCGAGAATTGCGCGTGGCCAGAGACAGCAGTGAAACCGCCTCCCCCTGCGAAACAGGGAGAGGCGTCAGGCAAAACGTGGAAGACTTACGGCTGCGACGGGGTGGCCGTCGACGGCTGCGTCGTGCCGTTACCGGTCTGCGGCGCCATGTTGTTCTGCGGAGCCGCGGGGACTGCCGGCGTCGTGGTGTCGGTTGTCGAGGACGTCGTCGTCGGATCGGTCGGCGAGGTGCCGGCCTGCATCCAGACAAAACCACCGATCAGCAGGAGAGCAGCAAGACCAACCCAGAGTCCGGTTGAACGCGTGCGGCCTCTGGTCGGCGGGATGTCCGGACCACGATCATTGGGGCTGTAGCTCATGTTCATTCCTCCTTCTTGTCTGCACGGTTAATGCTGGTGTGATGGATTTGGTTCCGCATCGTGACTATCAGAGCGAGAATCAACGCGCCGTTCACACGCAGAGAGGCCCGGGTATCGGAGCCACGCAGTAGTGCATCGACCTGAAACGGGTTCTGATGTCGAACGGCGTGAGGCAAGCCGGGATGTCCCAGATCGGCGCATCCAGCGCGGTCGTTAACCGTTCTTTAATCATCTTCTTGATCGGCGAAAAACATGTGGCATGCTCACGTCTATTCGAGGAGCACAGGCTCATGGCGCAACGCTATATTGCAGCAGACGACGCAGCTGAACCCAGCATCCGCTGCCGCTTCAAGGTCGAGGCGGCAATGCTGGAAATGATCGAGGGCTTGCGGAGGCAGGGTCTCGGGTCGGCGGAAATTGCCCTGTCCTTGGCCGATGCCGCCGAGGACTATGTTCTTCGCCTGGCAAAGACCGAGGAAGACCAGCAGTTCGAGGACGTGCCGCACGGGCTCGGCCACTGACGCTTAGCTGTCGGTCGGTGCGAAAGGCCCGCGGCTTGGAAATTGAGGAACACTTTCCGTCTCTTGGTGGTGCGAATTGCGAGCCCGGGCCGTGTCAAGCGGACGCGATAGGGATGGAGAACATGGGCATTTTTTCGCTTTCTGCCCATGGCCGACGAATTGGCAGGCGAGCTTCCCACCTATCCGGCCCGGGGTCATCCCGAACCTTCCCCAGTCACACGATGTCTATTCGGCAGCCTTCGGCGTCTCGAGATCGAGCTCGTAGGAATAGCCTTCAAGCATCGTATAGGCCTGCTCGATGACCTCGATCTCGGCCTCGGCCTTGCCGATGGCGTCGGCGATCGCATTGCAGCGCGCCGACAGCATCCGCCCCAGCACGTCGCTGTCCGGACGTCTGCCCATGCGGTCCATATGGTTGCGGATACGGCCGCGATGGCGCTCCAGCTCGAGAATGTGAAAGCGCGTGTTGACCACCTGGTCGGTCAGCTTGCGGCGCATCGCGGCGACCGGATCGAAACTGCCGGGCTGCCGCTCGTCGAGAATGATCTCGTTTACCAGCGCATCGAGCACCAGCATCCCTTCAAGATCCTTGGCGTCGGTCAGCTGCGGGTCATAGCCGGTGTCGTCGTAGATCTTGCGCCGAACCGGATCGAGCAGCAGCTCGTAGCAGGCTGTCAGCTTGGAGAACGCGTCGACGTCGCCGCCGGCATCGGGATGGGACGTCTTGGCACGTGTGCGGTAGGCCGACTTGATGGCGGCGCCATCCGCTTCACGCGCTACGCCCAGCGTCTTGTAGGGGTCGATCACGGTTCCACCTGGTTTCAAACTGTCCAAGGTCACCCTCTCGTAGTCTCTGATGCGGCAAGCCTCAACCCCTCGCCACTTCTTGTGGCGAAACCGGGGCCGAAACGTCGTTTTCCCCATTCGCCGCGGTCTCGCTGGCGACGTGCCGCGGCTGCCCGCCACGCGCCTTCGTTGCCATGAGAAACCGTGGAATGCGCCCCTGCGCAACAGGCGCCATGATGAAGCTCAGCCAGAGGAACGGCAAGAGGACCGCAAAGCTGATCGACAGGCTCGCATGCTCGGCAACGAAGCCGAGCAGCGGCGGAACGCCGATATTGGCAAGCAGCAGGGTCAGCGCCAGGGCGGCGAGATTGTCGGCGACCGACCCCTGCCCGCGCTCGATCGTCGTGGCGACCGCGAGCGGAAAGCCGAGAGCCACGCCGCAGCCGATGGCAAACAGAGCCAGCGCAGCGATGACAAGATTGCTGGCGAGCAGCAGCAGGATGATCCCGAGAGCGACGCAGGCGGCGGAACCGCGCACCAGCGTCGCCGCGCTGAACATCTCGCGCAGCCTGTCGCCAACCAGTCGCGTGGCGCCCATGCCGACAGTGAAGCCGGCATAGAGGACGCCGGCGGTCGCGGCATCGGCCTGCAGCACTTCGCGCAGGTAGAAGATGCCCCAGTCGTAGATCGCCCCTTCGCTGATGCCGATGCCGAAGACCATGAGGCAGATCAGGATGATCATCCGGTCCGGCATGACGAACACCTGGCGGCGGGTGCCCGCCTGATCCGCCGTCCGCGGCTCGACGGGCGCGATCCTGAGCACCACGAGGCAGGCGACGACGACGACCAGCGCCGCGCCCGACTGCTGCTCGAACGGCGATACGCCACGTGCGGCCAGAAAACCGGAGACGAGCGAGCCGACCAGCAGGCCGATCGACCAGAAGCCGTGGCTGCGCGACAGGACCTTGCGGCCGGTGCGGCTCTCGATGCCGGTCGCGATCATGTTTGCCGAGACGTCGAGTATGGTGCGAAAGAAGCCGAACAGCAGGAAGCACAGGAAGAATGCCCAGGCCGGCACGATCGTCAGGATCGGCGTGATCAGCGCGGCGATCGCCAGCATCAGCGGAGCCGTGACCCGCGGCGTAAGTGCAGTCGTCACGCGGCCGGCGATCGGCAGTGCCAGAAATGTGCCTGCAGGTGCGCCGAGCAGCGCCAGTCCCAGCATTGCCTTGTCGATGCCCATGCCGTCCTGGATAGCCGGCAGGCGGGTGAACAGCGAAACGAAAAGCAGCGCGTTGCAGAAGAACAGCAACGCAGGCGGTGCGAGGATGGGCATCGGGATTGTCCGGGAACTGGTGCGCCTTCTCCTCGCATTGCACTGCAACAAGAACAAGGGCGCATGCCGCCGGTGCGCGGTGATCGGCATTCCGAAATCGCGCGTAGTGGCAGACAGGAAACACTCGAGGACCTGCCGTCTGCGGCCGCTCCGTTTCGAGGCGCTTCACCGGCGGCGGATATGCGCTATCCTGCCGTCTCAAAGAGGAGAATGCGAATGCCCGCCCGATTCGCCTTTGCCGCTCGCCGTCTGGCGGCTCATCTCTTGTTCGTCTTGTCAGGCATCATCTTCGTGATGCCGGCGCCCTTGGCACACGCCGAGGATCCGGTTGAGGACGCGCAGGCCATCATCACCCGGCAGATCGATGCGCTGCGCAGCGGCGACGCTGCGGCGGCCTACGGTTTTGCCTCGCCGGACATCCGCAGCCTGTTTCCCGATCAGACGACCTTTCTCGACATGGTGAAGAAGCGCTACGCGCCGTTGTCGCGTGCCGACCGCTATGCCTTCGGCCGCTCGAAACTGGTCGGTGGCGGCGAGATCGTCCTGCAGGAGGTGACCGGCACCGGCAGCGACGCGAAGGACTGGACGGCGATCTACGACATGCGCCTGCAGGACGACGGAAGCTACAAGATCAACGGCGTGCGGATGCTCGCAAAGTCCGCCAGCACCGGCATCTGAACGCCTCGTCAAACATCCCTGCCTCGAAAATCAATCGTCGCCGCGTGCCCAGGCTTCCTGCGTCTCGGCCATGAAGTCCTCGTAGCGGCCCTCGGCGATGGCCGTGCGGATGCCCTGCATCAGGTCCTGGTAGTAGGAAATGTTGTTCCACGTCAGCAGCATGCCGCCGAGCGCCTCGTTGGCGCGCACCAGGTGGTGCAGGTAGGCGCGCGAATAGTCCCGCGCCGCCGGGCAGCTCGACTGGTCGTCGAGGGGCCGCTTGTCTTCGGCGTGCTTGGCATTGCGGATGTTGACCTTGCCCTTGCGGGTGAAGGCGAGCCCGTGGCGACCGGCACGTGTCGGCATGACGCAGTCGAACATGTCGATGCCGCGCGCGACCGACTTGATGATGTCGTCCGGCGTGCCGACGCCCATCAGGTAGCGCGGCTTTTCCGTCGGAAGTACCGGTAGCGTGATGCCGAGCATCTCCAGCATCACCGCCTGCGGCTCGCCGACTGCAAGGCCGCCCACCGCATAGCCCTTCAGGTCGAGCTGGGTCAGGCCTTGCGCCGAACGCACGCGCAGATCCGGCTGGTCGCCACCCTGGACGATGCCGAACATCGCCTTGCCCGGCTGCTCGCCGAACGCCACCCGGCAGCGCTCCGCCCAGCGCAGCGACAGTTCCATCGCCCGCTCGATTTCCTTGGGCTCGGCCGGCAGCGCAACGCACTCGTCGAGCTGCATCTGGATATCGCTGTCCAGCAGCCCTTGGATCTCGATCGACCGCTCCGGCGACATGTGGTGCAGGCTGCCGTCGATATGACTCTTGAAGGTGACGCCCTGTTCGTCGAGCTTGCGCAAGCCCGACAGCGACATCACCTGGAACCCGCCCGAGTCCGTGAGGATCGGATAGGGCCAGCGGATCAGTTCGTGCAGGCCACCAAGGCGCGCCACGCGTTCGGCGCCCGGTCGCAGCATCAGGTGATAGGTGTTGCCGAGAATGATGTCGGCGCCGGTCTCGCGGACCTGGTCGAGATACATCGCCTTGACAGTTCCGACGGTGCCGACCGGCATGAAGGCCGGCGTACGGATCGTCCCGCGCGGCATGGAGATCTCGCCGAGGCGGGCGTTTCCGTCCGTCGTCTTCAGGGTGAACTGGAAGTTTTCGGTCATGGTGCGGTGGTCCGGAACAACAGGCTGGAATCGCCGTAGGAATAGAAACGATAGCCGGTGGCGATCGCGTGGTCGTAGGCTGCGCGCATCGGTTCGATACCGGCGAACGCCGAGACGAGCATGAACAGCGTCGAGCGCGGCAGGTGGAAGTTGGTCATCAGCACGTCGACGGCGCGAAACCGGTAGCCGGGCGTGATGAAGATGTCGGTGGCGCCCGACCAGGCTTCGATCGTTCCGTCTTCGGCGGCGGCGCTCTCCAGCAGCCGCAGCGAGGTCGTGCCGACGCAGACGATGCGCCCTCCCCGGGCGCGCACCGCATTCAGCCGCTCGGCCGTCTCGCGACTGACATGGCCGATTTCGGAATGCATCTTGTGGTCGGCGGTGTCGTCCACCTTCACCGGCAGGAACGTGCCGGCGCCGACATGCAGGGTGACGAAATGCCGTTCCACACCCGCCGCATCGAGCGCTGCAAAGAGCTCCGGCGTGAAATGCAGGCCGGCGGTCGGCGCCGCTACGGCACCATCCTCGCGCGCATAGATGGTCTGGTAGTCCTTGCTGTCCTGGGCGTCTTCGGGACGCTTGGCAGCAATATAGGGCGGCAGCGGAATATGTCCGACCGCCATGATCGCCTCGTCGAGTGCTGGCCCCGACAGGTCAAAGCGCAGCGTCACCTCGCCACCCTCACCTTTCGCCTCCAGAACTGCGTCCAGCTGGCCGATGGCGCAGCTTTCCCCGGAATGGCCGAAACGGATGCGGTCACCGGTCTTCAGCCGCTTGCCGGGTCTGGCGAAGGCCTTCCAGCGATCGGCTGCCACACGCATATGCAGCGTCGCCGAGACCGCAAGATCCGGCGCGCCGTCGCGCGAGCGAACGCCCTCAAGCTGGGCCGGAATGACCTTGGTGTCGTTGAACACCAGAGCGTCACCGGCCCGCAGCAGCGACGGCAGGTCGCGGACGATCCGGTTTTCCAGCAGCGGCTCTTGATCCGGGCGCACGACCAGCAGGCGCGCCGCATCCCGCGGGTTCGCCGGCCGCAGCGCGATGTTGTCGTCCGGGAGATCGAAGTCGAAGTCGTCTACACGCATAGGTTCGAACGGTCTGGCGCCTGGTGATGGATGAAAGGTTGCTCTCCTGCCCGCAGATAGCGACAGCAGACGCAAAAGAAAAGCGCCCCGGACGAACCGGAGCGCTTGTCGTCACAAGCCTGCGGCCCGGATCAGGCGGCGATGTCGGCCGCGACCTTCATCGAGACGATCGAATCCGGCGTCTTCGGCGGTTCGCCCTTGGTGATCGAATCGACATTCTCCATGCCTTCTACGACCTGGCCCCAGACGGTGTACTGCTTGTCCAGGAAGGTGGCGTCGTCGAAGACGATGAAGAACTGCGAGTTTGCAGAATTCGGATCGCTGGAGCGAGCCATGGAGCAGACGCCGCGCAGATGCTTGACGGCGGAGAATTCGGCCTTCAGGTTCGGCTTGTCGGAACCGCCCATGCCGGCGCGGTCGAGGCCGCCACCCTGCTTGCCGAACTTCACGTCGCCGGTCTGCGCCATGAAACCGGAAATGACGCGGTGGAAGACAACGCCGTCATAGGCGCCTTCGCGGGCCAGTTCCTTGATGCGCGCGACGTGGCCGGGAGCCAGATCAGGCATCAGGGCGATGACAACCTTGCCTTTGGTGGTTTCCATGACGATGGTGTTTTCCGGATCTTTGATCTCGGCCATGTTCTTCTCCTTGGATGTTGGGGCGTTGCCCCGTGACGCGGTGCATGAAGCCCGCCTGAATTTCTGGTGATATCCCGGGAGGATTACTTCCCGAGGGTAACCTTGATCATCCGGTCCGGATCGGCAACCTCACCGTTGCCGCCCTTGCCGCGCTTGATCTTGTCGACGTTCTCCATGCCGGAGACCACCTTGCCGATAACCGTGTACTGGCCGTTGAGGAAGGAGCCCTGGTCGAACATGATGAAGAACTGCGAGTTCGCCGAGTTCGGATCCTGCGAGCGCGCCATGCCGACGGTGCCGCGTTCGAACGGAACCTTGGAAAATTCGGCCGGCAGGTTCGGCAGGTCCGAGGCGCCGGTGCCGGCGCGGCGGGCATCAAAGCCCTTCGTCGTATTGCCATACTGCACGTCGCCGGTCTGCGCCATGAAGCCCTGGATCACCCGGTGGAAGGCGACATTGTCATACTTGCCGTCGGCGACCAGCTTCTTCACCTGCGCCACGTGCTTTGGTGCCACCTCCGGCATCAGCTGCACGACGACGGGACCGTCCTTCAGCTGGATCTTCAG
Source organism: Rhizobium sp. 0TCS1.26 (assembly GCF_050455525.1). Lineage (NCBI taxonomy): Bacteria > Pseudomonadati > Pseudomonadota > Alphaproteobacteria > Hyphomicrobiales > Rhizobiaceae > Rhizobium > Rhizobium sp. 0TCS1.26. Next base: position 226,331 of record NZ_JBCIYV010000001.1, read on the forward strand.
GAAGTCGTCTGCAGCAGCATAGGCCTGCGCGGTGAACGAGGCTGCGGCGATGACGCCGGCGAGAGCGAGGGAAACGAGTTTCATCAAAAGGCTCCGTGTTGAAAGGCGTGTCAGCGTTTCGGCGTCGACTGCAGCTTCAGGCGAAGCGCATCGAGGACCGGAGGCGGCACGAAGGCTTCGACATTGCCGCCCATCATGGCGATCTGGCGAACCAATGTGGCGGTAATGGGCCGCGATGCGGTTCCGGCCGGCAGGAACACGGTCTGGATATCGGGCGCCATGGCACCGTTCATGCCGGCCATCTGCATCTCGTAATCGAGATCCGTTCCGTCGCGCAGTCCGCGGATGAGGATCCGTGCCCCATGCTTGCGCGCCGCTTCGACCACCAGTCCGTCGAACGAAGTCACCTCCACCGCATCGGACCGCTCCGGCAGAGCGGCCGACAGCGAGGCCCGGATCAGGTCGGCCCGCTCCTCGAAGGAAAACATCGGCACTTTGCCAGGATGGATGCCGATCGCCACCATGACCCGGTCGGCGACGTTCAGCGCCTGGATCAGGACGTCCAGGTGGCCGTTCGTCATCGGATCGAAGGATCCCGGATAGAAGGCGATCGTCATGGAACCTCGTCTGGCGATTTCCCGCCTTTTGTCATGGACCGGCGGGCTTCGCAAGCGGCAGCACCCGCTGAACGGCGGATGAACGCTCCATTCAAGGCCGTTTCAGGCGTGGACTGCTCTAATCCACATCGTCGGTTGGTGATGCACAAGACGTGGCACGCGGCCGGCTCGAGGGAACCGACAATGCTCGTGGTGCTCATGCTTGGTGCAGCTCTCCTGTCTCTCATCATCGAGGTGGGCGTACAGCATGTGCAAGACGCCTATGCGCTCCATTCGGCTCCCTTGGCAAAAGATTAACGAAACCTGAACGCCAGATGAACGGCGCCTTCAGCATGGCTTCACCGGCCGAAGGTTAAGTTTCTCTCATACTCGTGCGGAACTCGTGCGCACCCAGCGCGTTGGGCAAATGAAAAGGAAGTTGGAGATGTTCGCCAAGAGGAAAACGGTCATGCCGGATACGATTACGATGATCAATCTGGTGTGGACCGCGGTGATTGCCGTGATGATGACGGCGACCTTCACGCTCTACGAAGGAAAGTCCAACACACCGAACTTCAACTATACCCAGTTGACCGGTCAATACGTCGGACAGCCCTACTACTAGGGGCGGTTCGAGGAAACCTCGAAAGGAAGACGCCATGTACGTAACGATGATTGTGCTCGCTGGATTGATCAGCACGATGTTCGTGGCGACGGTGGCGTCGACCATTACGGAACTGCGGCGCGAGCGGGAAAACCTTCGCGACTTCGCACGCCGCCACAGCGCATTCTGAGCGCCGCATCCCAGGTTTTCTCACCCCCTCATCATCACATTACAGACATAAAAAAGCCGGGCATCGACCCGGCTTTTTCTATGCGTGACTTTGACGGGAAGGCGCGACCTATTCGCTCGCACCCTCTTCGCCGGAGGTATCCTCTGCGGATGTATCCTCTGCGGATCGCGGGGCTTCGCCGCCATCTTCCGGTGCGGGAGCACCCAGGTCGCCGGTTTCCGAGACGATCTCGCCCGGAAGTGCGCCATCCTCGTCGTCGCCTTCCGGCTCGCTGATGCGCTCAACCGACACGACCTTTTCGTCCTTGGCGGTCGAGAAGATCGTCACGCCCTTGGTGGCGCGGCTGGCGATGCGGATACCGTCGACCGGGACGCGGATGAGCTGCCCGCCGTTCGACACCAGCATCAGCTGATCCTTGTCCTCGCACGGGAAGGCCGCCACGAGTTCGCCGATCTCCGCCGTCTTCGACGTGTCGGTGGCACGGATACCCTTGCCGCCGCGTCCGGAAATCCGGAAGTCGTAGGACGAGGAGCGCTTTCCATACCCCTTCTGGGAGACGGTGAGCACAAACTGCTCGTGTTCCTTCATCATCTGGTAGACGTCTTCCGGCAGATCGCCTTCCTCGGTGACCTCCTCGCCGACCAGCGCGATATCCTCCTCGTCGACACCCATGGCACGACGTTCGACAGCCGAGCGCTTGAGATAGGCTGCACGCTGCCAAGGCTCGACATCCACGTGTCCGAGGATGGTCATCGAGATGATCCGGTCGCCGGCCGCCAGCGTGATGCCGCGCACGCCGATCGAGTTGCGGCCGGCAAAGACGCGTACGTCATCGACCGGGAAGCGGATCGCCTGACCGAGCGCCGTCGTCATCAGCACGTCGTCGCCCGGCACGCCAAGCTCGTCATTCGGCGGCTGGCAGGTCTCGACGGAGAGGATTTCGTCACCCTCTTCCTCGAGCTTCATGGCGATCTTGCCGTTGCGGTTCACCTGGATGAAGTCGGAGAGCTTGTTGCGACGCACGGTTCCGCGCGTCGTGCAGAACATCACGTCGAGATTTGCCCAGCTCGTCTCGTCCTCGGGAAGCGGCATGATGGTCGTGATGCGTTCGCCGGGCTCCAGCGGCAGCATGTTGATCAGTGCCTTGCCGCGCGACTGCGGCGTGCCGATCGGCAGGCGCCAGACCTTTTCCTTGTAGACGATGCCGCGCGAGGAGAAGAACAACACCGGTGCATGGGTGCTGGCGACGAACAGCCGCGCGACGAAATCCTCGTCGCGGGTTGCCATGCCGGAGCGACCCTTGCCGCCGCGACGCTGCGCCCGGTAGGTGGTCAGCGGTACGCGCTTGATGTAGCCGAGATGCGAAACGGTGACGACCATGTCCTCGCGGGCAATCAGGTCCTCGTCGTCCATGTCCGGGCCGCCGTCCATGATGACGCTGCGGCGCGGCGTGCCGAACTCGTCGCGAACCGCGATCAGCTCGTCCTTGACGATGGTCTGGATGCGCAGACGCGACGACAGGATGTCCAGATAGTCGCTGATCTCGGCGCCGATCTTGTTCAGCTCGTCGCCGATTTCATCGCGTCCGAGCGCCGTCAGGCGGGCCAGACGCAGTTCAAGGATGGCGCGCGCCTGCTCTTCCGAGAGGTTGTAGGTGCCGTCCTCGTTGATGCGGTGACGCGGATCGTCGATCAGGCGGATCAGCGCTTCGACATCCATGGCCGGCCAGCGGCGGGTCATCAGCTGCTCGCGCGCCGTCTGCGGATCGGGCGCACGGCGGATGAGCGCGATTACTTCGTCGATATTGGCAACCGAGATGGCAAGGCCGACCAGCACATGCGCGCGGTCGCGGGCCTTGCGCAGGAGGTACTTGGTGCGACGGCTGACGACTTCCTCGCGGAACGAGACGAAGGCGCGCAGCATGTCGAGCAGCGTCAGCTGTTCCGGCTTGCCGCCGTTGAGCGCCACCATGTTGCAGCCGAACGAGGTCTGCAGCGGTGTGTAGCGGTAGAGCTGGTTGAGGATGACGTCGGCATTCGCATCGCGCTTCAGCTCGATGACAACCCGGTAACCCTGGCGGTCGCTTTCGTCGCGCAGGTCGGAAATGCCCTCGACGCGCTTTTCGCGCACAAGCTCGGCGATCTTTTCGATCATCGTCGCCTTGTTCACCTGGTAGGGAACTTCGTCGATGATGATCTGCTCGCGGTCGCCGCGCATCGGCTCGACGCGGGCACGACCGCGCATGATGACAGAACCGCGGCCGGTCTCGTAGGCCGAGCGGATGCCCGAGCGGCCGAGGATCAGCGCGCCGGTCGGAAAATCCGGACCCGGAATGATCTGCATCAGTTCCGGCAGCTCGATCGCCGGATTGTCGATCAGCGCCACGCAACCGTCGATGACCTCGACCAGGTTGTGGGGCGGGATGTTGGTCGCCATGCCGACGGCGATGCCGCCTGCGCCATTGACCAGCAGGTTGGGGAATTTTGCCGGAACGACGACGGGCTCCGACATGGTGCCGTCGTAGTTGTCGCGAAAATCGACGGTTTCCTTGTCGAGGTCGTCGAGCAGCGAATGCGCCACCTTCTGCAGCCGGCACTCGGTATAGCGCTGGGCTGCCGGCGGATCGCCGTCGATCGAACCGAAATTGCCCTGACCGTCGATCAGCGGCATGCGCAGCGACCAGTCCTGCGCCATGCGGGCAAGCGCGTCGTAGATCGCCGAGTCGCCGTGCGGATGGTACTTACCCATCACATCGCCGGTAACGCGGGCGCTCTTGACGTATTTCTTGTTCCAGTCCAGGCCGAGTTCGTTCATCCCGTAAAGGATGCGACGATGAACCGGCTTCAAACCATCGCGCACATCGGGCAGCGCGCGGCTCACGATTACGCTCATCGCGTAGTCGAGATAGGAGCGCTGCATCTCCTCCATGATGGAAATAGGTTCGATGCCGGGAGGCAGCTTTCCGCCGCCAGGTGTGCTCTGCTCAGTCAAATCGGGTACGATCTCTGTTCGGAATCAGTTGTTTCAGTATAGCGGAACAGCCGTTCGAACACCATTTTTGCGGCGGGTTTTGAACAGGCTTTTACGTCTTGCCGGGTGGCGAAATGAAACAAGCTGCCGTTTGGGAACTTTTCTCGGCCGCCGGTGTGTCCTAACAATGTTGCAGGGCCGCCGCAAGCGGAGACACTGGAAGGACAATCGGGCATGGCGACCGGCGAAATCATCATGAGCGCGTTCACCACGCTGCTGGTCACGCTCGACCCGCCGGGACTGGCGCCGATCTTCCTCGGACTGACCGCCGGTCTCGACCGGGCGACGCGCCGCCAGGTCGCCTGGCGCGGCTCGCTGATCGCCTTCGGCATCCTCACCGCCTTCGCCCTGTTCGGCGCCGGCATCCTGTCGCTGCTCGGCATCTCGATGGGCGCATTCCGCATCGCCGGTGGGCTGCTGCTGTTCTGGATCGCCTTCGAGATGATCTTCGAGAAGCGCAACGACCGGAAGGAGGAGACGTCGAAGGCCGCCATCACCATCGACCACATCCAGAACATCGCCGTCTTCCCGCTGGCTCTGCCGCTGATCGCCGGGCCTGGCGCCATCTCGGCCACCGTGCTGCTCGCCGGTTCGTTCGCCGAACCCTTCGACCGTGCGCTGCTGATCGTCATGCTCGCCTGCGCCATGGCAACCGTTCTCGCGGCGCTGATGGTCGCCGACCGGCTGGACCGGTTTCTCGGCGTCACCGGCCGTGCGCTGCTGACGCGCCTGCTCGGCGTGCTGCTGGCAGCCCTCTCCGTCCAGTTCGTCATCGACGGCACGCGCTCGGCCTTCGGCCTCTAGCACCAGTCCTTTATCCTCCCACCTCCTGCAACCTGCTCTCCGGACGCCTCATGCCCTCGCCCGACCGCCGCCTCGCCACTGCCCGACTGCTGCAGAAGCTCAGGCAGATCCTGCCGAACGCCATGCCGCTCAGCCTCCGTGAGCGCGTCCGCGCGCCGTCTGGTGCAGCGATCGGCATCCTGCTGACCGGACTTGCCGGCGTGTTTCTCGCGGCTCGCATGGACGCAGAACTCGCCGTGCCCGCCCTGATCGCGCCGATGGGTGCCTCCGCCGTGCTGTTGTTTGCCGTGCCAGCAAGTCCGCTGGCGCGTCCCTGGTCGGTGGTCGGCGGCAATACCGTCTCCGCGCTCGTCGGCGTCATCGTCGCGTCGCTGGTGGCGGATCCGGTAACGGCTGCGGCCTTGGCGATCGGCTTTGCGATCGCCGCCATGTCGGCCTGCCGCTGTCTCCACCCTCCGGGCGGGGCGATCGCGCTGACGGCGGTGCTCGGCGGCCAGGCGATCCACGATATGGGCTTCTGGTTTGCGCTCTGGCCGGTGGCCGGAAACTCGGCCCTGCTGCTGGCGTCTGCCATCTGCTTCCACAGACTGATGCGTCACCCCTATCCCAAGGCCGTGAAGCCGCCGGGACCCGAGCATCTGACGGCCGATCCGAAGCCGCTGCAGCGGATCGGCTTCACCTCTGCCGATCTCGACGCGGTGCTGCGGGACTACGACATGCTGTTCGACATCGACCGGGAGGATCTGGAGACGATCCTGCGGCGCACGGAACTGCGCTCCTACCGGCGTCGTGCGGTGCATCTGGATTGCGCCAGCGTCATGTCGCGCGACGTGGTGGCCCTCACCCGCGGGACAAGCATTACCACCGCGAACGCGCTGATGCGCCATCACCGGTTCCATGCGATGCCGGTCACCGACGAGCAGGCGAAAGTCGTCGGCATTGTCACCCAGAGCGATCTGCTCGACCACCCGGACTGGATCGCCGCTACCCCGAGACCAGGCCTGTTCGGGCGCCTTCAGCGTGCTGTCACCGGCACCGGCGCCGCCGGCGGCACGGTGAACGACATCATGACGACGCAGGTCAGGACGGTGCGACCGGAGACGCCCCTCGGCGACGCGATCGTGGTCTTTGCCGAACAGGGACTGCACCATCTCCCTGTCGTCGATGCCGATGGGCGGCTGGCCGGCATCCTGTCTCAGTCGGATGCGCTCGTGGCGATGCTGGCCGACCGGCCGGAGACGGAGACCGCGCAGCCGGTGCTCGACGACGGCCCTTGAGGGCTTCGCTTAGCCGTTCCTGACCCGAAGGCTCGGAGAGGCAACCTCTTCAAATGCAGACGGCCGGACGCTGAGCGCCCGGCCGTTCGATATATCGTTTGCTGAGCCGGGCTCAGAACGGGATGTCGTCGTCCAGGTCGCGCGAGAAACCGCCACCGGCATTGCCGCCGCCGGCCGGGCCAGCGCCGCCACGTCCAGATGCTGCCGGCGGACGATCGTAGTCGTCACCGTAGCCGCCGCCGAAATCGCCACCGGAGGAGGCACCGCCACGCGCGCCGCCGCCGAAGCCGGCACCGCCACCCTGGCCGTCGCCGCGTCCGCCGAGCATGGTCAGCGTCGAGTTGAAGCCCTGCAGCACCACCTCCGTGGAGTAGCGGTCATTGCCGGTCTGGTCCTGCCACTTGCGCGTCTGCAAGGCGCCCTCGATGTAAACCGTCGACCCCTTCTTCAGGTACTGTTCGGCGACCTTGCACAGGCCTTCGTTAAAGATGACGACGGTGTGCCACTCGGTCTTTTCCTTGCGCTCGCCGCTGTTCTTGTCCCGCCAGCTTTCCGACGTTGCGATGCGAAGGTTGGCGATCGGCCGGCCGTCCTGGGTGCGCCGGATTTCCGGATCTGCCCCGAGATTGCCGATCAGAATAACCTTGTTGACGCTTCCAGCCATTGTCTCACCTTGTCTGCCGCCGCACGCGGCATCTGAAATTTCCGTGTCCCACCACAGTAAACCATTGGCGCCCCGGTCAGGTCGCGGAGCGTGAACAATCCACAGGCAAATTTGTTCTTTATTTGTTCTAGTGTTCGCCTATGATCCTGTCAACACCCCGGTGCGTGGCCGTGAGTCGGCTGCCGGACGAAGCCTCAAGCTTCGCCTCGACAGCGGCGGTCGAATGACTACATAAGGGGCTTGTCCTCCCGAAGAGCTTTTATCAGATGAGCGAACTCAAGACGATTTCCATTCGCGGCGCACGCGAGCATAACCTCAAAGGCATTGACCTCGACCTGCCCCGCAACAGCCTGATCGTCATGACCGGGCTGTCGGGTTCCGGCAAATCGTCGCTCGCCTTCGATACGATCTATGCCGAGGGCCAGCGTCGCTACGTGGAAAGCCTGTCGGCCTATGCCCGGCAGTTCCTGGAAATGATGCAGAAGCCGGACGTCGACCAGATCGACGGCCTGTCGCCGGCAATCTCGATCGAGCAGAAGACGACCTCGAAGAACCCGCGCTCGACGGTCGGCACGGTCACCGAGATCTACGACTACATGCGCCTGCTGTTTGCCCGCGTCGGCGTTCCCTATTCGCCGGCCACAGGCCTGCCGATCGAAAGCCAGACGGTCAGCCAGATGGTCGACCGGGTGCTGGCGCTTGGCGAGGGTACCCGCCTCTACATCCTCGCGCCGATGGTGCGTGGCCGCAAGGGCGAGTACAAGAAGGAACTCGCCGACCTGATGAAGAAGGGCTTTCAGCGGGTCAAGGTCGACGGCCAGTTCTACGAAATCGCCGAGGTGCCGGCGCTCGACAAGAAGTACAAGCACGACATCGACGTGGTGGTCGACCGCGTCGTGGTCCGCGAGGATATCGGCGCCCGGCTTGCCGACAGCCTGGAGACGTGCCTGAAGCTGGCCGACGGACTGGCGGTCGCCGAGTTCGCCGACAAGCCGCTTCCGGCGGAAGAAACCGCAGCCGGCGGTTCGGCCAACAAGTCGCTGAACGAAACCCACGAGCGGGTGCTGTTTTCGGAAAAGTTCGCCTGCCCCGTATCGGGCTTCACCATTCCGGAGATCGAGCCGCGCCTGTTCTCCTTCAACAACCCGTTCGGTGCCTGCCCGACCTGCGATGGTCTGGGCGCCCAGCAGAAGGTTGACCAGGCGCTGATCGTTCCCGAACCGGAGCGGACGCTGAAGGACGGTGCGCTGGCGCCCTGGGCGAAATCCACCTCGCCCTACTACAACCAGACGCTCGACGGGCTCGGCAAGGTCTACGGCTTCAAGCTCACCGACCGCTGGTCAAAACTGTCCAAGGCGGCGCAGGACGCGATCCTGCATGGCACCGAGGACAAGATCGAGTTCCACTACGCCGACGGCGCGCGCTCCTACAAGACGACGAAGACCTTCGAAGGCATCGTCCCGAACCTCGAGCGTCGCTGGAAGGAAACCGACAGCGCCTGGGCGCGCGAGGAAATCGAGCGCTACATGTCGGCAGCGCCCTGCCCTGCCTGCAACGGCTACCGCCTGAAGCCGGAAGCCCTCGCCGTCAAGATCGACAAGCTGCACATCGGCAACGTCACCGAGATGTCGATCCGGATGGCGCGCGACTGGTTCGAAAACCTGCCGGAGCGGCTGAACGCCAAGCAGAACGAGATCGCCGTGCGGATCCTCAAGGAGATCCGCGACCGGCTGCGGTTCCTCAACGATGTCGGGCTCGACTATCTCAGCCTGTCGCGCAGCTCCGGCACGCTGTCCGGCGGCGAGAGCCAGCGCATCCGGCTGGCCTCGCAGATCGGCTCGGGCCTGACGGGCGTGCTCTACGTGCTCGACGAGCCGTCGATCGGCCTCCACCAGCGCGACAATGGCCGCCTGCTCGATACGCTGAAGCATCTGCGCGACATCGGCAACACGGTGCTGGTCGTCGAGCATGACGAGGATGCGATCCTGACGGCCGACTATGTTGTCGATATCGGGCCGGCCGCCGGCATCCACGGCGGTGAAGTGATCGCCGAAGGCACGCCGCAGCAGGTCATGGCCAACCCGAAATCGCTGACCGGCAAGTATCTCTCCGGCGAGCTGGGCGTTGCCGTTCCGGCCGAGCGGCGCAAGCCCCAGAAGGGCAAGGAGATCAAGGTCGTCGGTGCCCGCGGCAACAACCTGCGCAACGTCACCGCCGCGGTACCGCTCGGGGTCTTTACCGCCGTGACCGGCGTCTCCGGCGGCGGCAAGTCGACCTTCCTGATCGAGACGCTCTACAAGGCGGCCGCCCGGCGCGTCATGGGCGCGCGCGAGATGCCCGCCCCGCACGACCGCATCGACGGCTTCGAGTTCATCGACAAGGTCATCGACATCGACCAGTCGCCGATCGGCCGCACGCCGCGCTCCAACCCGGCGACCTATACCGGCGCCTTCACGCCGATCCGGGACTGGTTTTCGGGCCTGCCGGAGGCAAAAGCGCGCGGCTACCAGCCGGGCCGCTTCTCGTTCAACGTCAAGGGCGGCCGCTGCGAGGCCTGCCAGGGCGACGGCGTCATCAAGATCGAAATGCACTTCCTGCCCGACGTCTACGTCACCTGCGACGTCTGTCACGGCAAGCGCTACAACCGCGAGACGCTCGACGTCACCTTCAAGGGCAAGTCGATCGCCGACGTTCTGGACATGACGGTCGAGGAAGGTGTCGAGTTCTTCTCGGCAGTCCCGGCCGTGCGCGATAAGCTCCAGGCGCTGTTCGAGGTCGGCCTCGGCTACATCAAGGTCGGCCAGCAGGCCAACACGCTGTCGGGCGGCGAGGCGCAGCGCGTCAAGCTTGCCAAGGAACTGTCGAAGCGCTCGACGGGCCGGACACTCTACATCCTCGACGAGCCGACCACCGGCCTGCACTTCCACGACGTCGCCAAACTGTTGGAAATGCTGCACGAACTGGTCAACCAGGGCAATTCGGTGGTGGTCATCGAGCACAATCTCGAAGTCATAAAGACCGCCGACTACATCATCGACATCGGTCCCGAGGGCGGTACCGGCGGCGGCGAGATCGTCGCGGCCGGAACGCCGGAACAGGTGGTCAAGGAGAAGCGGTCCTACACCGGGCAGTTCCTCAAGGAACTGCTGGAGCGGCGGCCGCTGAAGAAGGTTCAGGCGGCGGAGTAATCCGCCGTCACCAGACGACAGTGATATCAAAGCCCTGGAAAGCCGCGTCTGTGGTGACGAGGGTCATACCTTCGAGTTGGCTCTGTGCTGCGATGATCCGGTCAAAAGGGTCCTTGTGGCTCAGCGGAAACCGCCCGGCGAGGAGCGCGTGCGCATGATCCACCGGGAGGATACGAAAATCTTCTGCAGCGACCAAAGCCGCAAAGTCACTCGCGATGGCCTCGACTTCGGGCCATTTGCCGATCCGGTGTTTGGTAGCGATCTCAAAGGCGGAGATCGTGCTGACCGCAACCTCGTTGCCTCGGTCACCGATCAGCTCGCGGCTCCGCGAGCCGAGGCGTCCATCGTTGAAAAGCCACCATACGAGGGCGTGCGTGTCGAGCAGCAGCTTCATTCGCCGTTATCGCCGGGGAATGAATACTTGCCTTCCCAGGCATCAAGCTCGTCCTGCGACATCGGCTCGAGAAAGAGATTGGGTGGAAGTTTGTCCCGCAGATGCGCCAGAGCACCGGGGCGTCGTACGTCGCCCGGTGTTGCCTGTTCGGTTTCGACCGGCACCAGCTTGGCAACCGGCGCATCGCCGCGCACAAGCACGATCTCCTCGCCGGCTTCCACCCGGTCGAGAAGCTTGGACAGTTCGGTATCGGCTTCGGGAATGCGGATCACGGTCATCGGCGGCGCTCCGGCTCTGCTGATCACTCTACAGATTTCATCGGTTTATCTCAACGGGAGGCTTTCATGACCAAATCCGGCACCATCCGCACCGGTATCGGCGGCTGGACGTTCGATGCCTGGGAAGGCTCGTTCTATCCCGACAAGCTGCCGAAGCGGCGCCAGCTGGAATTTGCCAGCCGCGAATTGACGGCAATCGAGGTCAACGGCACCTATTATTCCAGCCAGAAGCCGGCGACCTTCGCCAAGTGGGCGGCCGAGGTGCCGGAGGATTTCGTCTTTTCGCTGAAGGCCAGCCGCTACTGCACCAACCGGAAGATCCTCGCCGAAGCCGGGCCGTCGATCGAAAAGTTTCTCGACCAGGGCATTGCCGAACTCGGGCCGCATCTCGGACCGATCCTCTGGCAGTTCATGGGCACCAAGAAATTCGAGCCCGATGATTTCGAAGCCTTTCTCGACCTGTTGCCGACGACGCTAAACGGCCAGCCGCTCCGCCACGTGGTGGAGCCGCGCCACGAAAGCTTCTGCACACCGGATTTCGTCGAGATGCTGGCCAAGCGCGGCATCGCCGCCGTCTGCGCCGATCACCCCGATTATCCGATGTTCGCCGACGTCACGTCGGATTTCGTCTACGCGCGGCTGCAGAAGGGCGCGGACGACACGCCGACCTGCTATCCGCAAGCCGACATCGAGGCCTGGTCGAAGCGCTTCGAGACCTATGCGGCCGGCGGTGCGCCGAAGGATCTGCCGCTCCATGCACCCGACCGCAAGGTCGAGGCAAAGCCGCGCGACGTGTTCGCCTTCTTCATCCATGGCGGCAAGGTCAATGCACCGAACGGCGCGCGGCTGCTGAAGGCAAAGCTGGCCGGCTAGGGGGCCGTCGGCGGCGCAAGGTGTCGGACGAGATCCTCGGCCGTCATGCCGATCCCTGCCCGCCCCGCCGCCGCACCATGCAGATAGACCCCGGCGGCCGCCGCCTCGAAGGCCGGCACGCCCTGCGCCAGCAACGCGCCGATGATGCCGGCCAGCACGTCGCCGGACCCGGCGGTCGCAAGCCAGGGCGGCGCGTTCTCGTTGATCAGCACCCGTCCGTCCGGCGCCGCGATCACCGTGTCTGCTCCCTTGTAGACGACCGCCGCATGGGCGCGTTTCGCCGCGGCCGCGGCCTTCTCCACCTTGCCCAGCGTCTCGTCCCCGGCAAGGTCCGGGAACAGGCGCCCGAACTCGCCTTCGTGCGGCGTGAGCACCAGCCGCGTCGGGCCTTGCGTGAATAGTCCAAACAACACCTCGGGCGCCTCAGAAAATGAGGTGATCGCATCGGCATCGACGACGACCGGCTTGACGGCCACCGCCTCCACATAGCGCCGCGCCTTCTCGCCGATGCCGAAGCCCGGGCCGATGACGAAGGCCGAAAGCTTGCCGGCGCTCATCCAGCCGGCGAGCTGACCTGTGTCGTCCACCTGCCGCAGCATCACCGCCATCAGGGCTGCCGCCTGCACCGGCATGGCATCGGCGGGCGCTGCAACGGTCACCAGACCGGCCCCGGCACTGAGCCCCGCAGCCGCCGACAGCCGCGCCGCACCGGTGTGCGAGGCGCTGCCGCTGAACACGACGAGATGTCCGCGGCGGAATTTGTGGGTGTCGCTGCCGAGAACCGGGAGCGCCGGCTGCCAGATGGCCGGATCGTTCACCCGGATATCTCCGGCTGCGGCCGTCAGGATGCGTGCCGGTATGCCGATGTCGAAGACCTCCACATCGCCCGCGAGCGTGCGTCCCGGCATCAGCAGGTGACTGGGCTTGCGGGCCATGAAGGTCATCGTCCGGCTGGCCTGGAACGCGGCCCCGAGAACCTGCCCACGTCGTCCGCAGACGCCGGATGGCAGGTCGATCGCGAGCACCGGCAGGCCGGCCTTGGAAACCGTGTCGATCACCTCCGCCACCACCGGCGGCACGGACCGCGACAGTCCGGCGCCGAACAGCCCGTCGATGACCAGGTCTCCCGGTTGCGGCTGGTAGTCTCCGATAGGCTGGACATTGACCGGGCAGAGACCAAACGCCTGCCGTGCATCGCCCTTCAGCGCCGCCGGATCGCCGAGCGCAAAGACGGCAACCGTTGCTCCGGCATCGACAAGCGCCCGGGCGGCCACGTACCCGTCGCCGCCATTGTTTCCCGGGCCGCAGAGCACCGCATAGCGGATGGCCCCGGGCCAGTGGGCAAGGGCGCTGGCCGCCACTGCCTGACCGGCCTGCAGCATCAGTCCGGACGACGAAAGGCCGGAGGCTGCGGCAGCCTTGTCGGCGGCAGCCATCTCGTCCGGAGTGAGCAGAATTGTCGCATTTGCTGGCATGGAATTCATTCACCCTTCACAGCTGCCGTCCACTTGAAGAAGCAGAACGACATCAATGCCTAAGCATATGGCATCTGCTCAAATAAAGTGCCCATCACGAACCGCTCACAAAAATGCGGAGGAGCTTCCGCCACCCCCGTCCTTTTGCTTGCCACCCGGCTGCGGAAACCATAGCCTGCAATCCGGGGCGAGGATCAAGTCCGAAGACGGTCGGCGCGCTGAAATGTTGATGGCCGGACCGTTTCCGGGTCTGGCACGATACCTGCATAATGACGGCCAGCGGGCGAAACGCCTGCTGCCAAGGGAGAAGCGGAGAAATATTTTCTCATGAAAAAGATCGAAGCGATCATCAAGCCTTTCAAGCTGGACGAAGTGAAGGAAGCGCTTCAAGAGGTCGGACTGCAGGGTATCACGGTCACCGAAGCCAAGGGTTTCGGTCGCCAGAAGGGTCACACTGAACTCTATCGCGGCGCCGAATACGTCGTCGATTTCCTGCCGAAGGTGAAGGTCGAAGTCGTCCTCGCCGACGAGAACGTCGATGCCGTCATCGACGCAATCCGCAATGCCGCCCAGACTGGACGCATCGGAGACGGCAAGATATTCGTATCGAACGTCGAGGAAGTCGTCCGCATCCGGACCGGCGAGACGGGCGTAGACGCCGTCTGACCAACAAAGCCCGGCTGCATAGAACCGGGCGCCAAACCTCAGTTTCAATACCAAGGGAGAACCCATGACGACCGCAAGCGACATCATGAAACAGATCAAGGAGAACGACGTAAAGTTCGTCGATCTGCGCTTCACCGACCCCAAGGGCAAGCTCCAGCACGTCACCATGGACGTCGTGGCTGTCGATGAAGACATGTTCGCCGACGGCGTCATGTTCGATGGCTCGTCGATCGGCGGCTGGAAGGCCATTAACGAGTCCGACATGGTGCTGATGCCGGATCCGGCAACAGTTCACATGGACCCGTTCTTTGCCCAGTCGACCATGGTCGTCATGTGCGACATCCTCGACCCGATCTCCGGCGAGGCCTACAACCGCGATCCGCGCGGCACCGCCAAGAAGGCCGAAGCCTATCTGAAGGCATCCGGTATCGGCGACACCGTGTTCGTCGGCCCCGAGCCGGAATTCTTCGTCTTCGACGACGTCAAGTACAAGGCCGATCCCTACAACACCGGCTTCAAGCTGGATTCGTCCGAGCTGCCGTCGAATGACGACACCGATTACGAGACCGGCAATCTCGGCCACCGTCCGCGCGTCAAGGGCGGCTATTTCCCGGTTCCGCCGGTCGACAGCCTGCAGGACATGCGCTCGGAAATGCTGACCGTGCTCACCGAAATGGGCGTCGTCGTCGAAAAGCATCATCACGAAGTGGCCTCGGCCCAGCACGAACTCGGCGTCAAGTTCGATACGCTGGTGCGCAACGCCGACAAGATCCAGATCTACAAATACGTCGTCCACCAGGTCGCCAACGCCTACGGCAAGACGGCAACCTTCATGCCGAAGCCGATCTACGGCGACAACGGCTCGGGCATGCATGTCCACCAGTCGATCTGGAAGGACGGCAAGCCGACCTTTGCCGGCGACGAATATGCCGGTCTGTCGGAAAGCTGCCTCTACTATATCGGCGGCATCATCAAGCATGCCAAGGCGATCAACGCCTTCACCAACCCGACGACCAATTCCTACAAGCGCCTCGTTCCGGGCTACGAAGCACCCGTGCTGCTCGCCTATTCGGCCCGCAACCGGTCTGCCTCCTGCCGTATCCCGTTCGGCACCGGCCCGAAGTCGAAGCGCGTCGAAGTCCGCTTCCCGGATCCGACGGCGAATCCCTACCTCGCCTTCGCTGCCATGCTGATGGCCGGCCTCGACGGCATCAAGAACAAGATCCATCCGGGCAAGGCCATGGACAAGGATCTCTACGACCTGCCGCCGAAGGAGCTGAAGAAGATCCCGACCGTCTGCGGCTCGCTGCGCGAGGCGCTGGAAAATCTGGATCGCGACCGGAAGTTCCTGACCGCCGGCGGCGTGTTCGACGACGACCAGATCGACGCCTACATCGAACTGAAGATGCAGGAAGTCATGCGCTACGAGATGACCCCGCATCCGGTCGAGTTCGACATGTACTACTCGACCTGATCAGGTCCGCAGCACAGCAATCAGTTCGCACCGGCAGGCTCGTCCTGCCGGTGTTTTCGTTCCGGGCTCGCGTCCACGATGGCCGCAGTTCAAGCGTTCGCCTCCACCTGCCGCATCCGCGGCCGGTCGCACAGTTGGTTCCTTGCATGACAGACAAATCCGGTGCTCCGCGTCCGCTCGACTGGCTGCTTTTCCTCGGCGCGCCGGTGTTCTTCTCCTCCAACCTCGTCTTCGGCCGCGGCATCACAGGCGATATCGGCCCATTCATCACGGCGTTTCTGCGCTGGGCGGGCGCGACGCTGATCATCCTGCCGTTCATCTGGGGTGATCGCCGCGCCTGCTTTGCCTTTGTGCGCCATCACCCGGTCCTCTGGCTGTCGCTCGGCATTCTCGGCATGGGCATCTGCGGCGGCTTCGTCTACTGGGCCCTGACGCTCACCACCGCCTCCAACGCGACGCTGATCTACACCACGTCGTCGCTGTTCATCATCCTCTTCCAATGGCTGTTCCAGGGGCGCTCGCTGGTGCTGCGCGAAATCCTCGGCATGCTCGTCGCGTTCGCCGGTGTCACGGCGATCGTCCTGAAGGGCGACCCGGACGCGTTGCGTCACCTCACCTTCAGCATCGGCGATTTCGGCATCCTCATCGCCGCCATTGCCTTCGCGCTCTATTCCCTGCTGCTGCGCAATCCGGCGGCCAGGGATCTGGCACCCCTGTCGCTGTTCGGACTGCTGGCAGCCTCCGGCGCCATCGTCCTGTTTCCGCCGGCCGTCATCGAGTTCTTCGCCGGTGCGCCGCTGCCCGACAGCACCAGCGACTGGATGAAGCTTGCCGGGATCATCGTCTTTGCCTCGCTGGCGGCGTTCTACTGCTTCCAGCACGCGGTGCGCGTCTTCGGCCCGGCCAAGGCCGGCGTCACCCTCTATCTCATGCCGCCCGTGTCGATCGTGCTTGCCGTCGTCTTCCTCGGCGAGACCTTCGAGCCCTATCACGCTGCCGGCATCCTGCTGGTCACCGGCGGGGTGGTGCTCGCCACCGCGCCCGTCCGTCGGCCAGCAAAGACGGCCTGAAGCGCGCTCAGGCGACAGTCCCGACCGGACGCAACCATCGCCTCTTGATGTCGGTTTGATGAATTCCCACATGGAAATGCGAAAGGAAGTTCGCTCCATGAAACAACGAAACGCAAAATTCACGATCGGCGAAGTCGTCCGCCACAAGGTCTTTCCGTTCCGGGGAATCGTGTTCGACGTGGACCCCGAGTTCGCCAATACCGAGGAATGGTGGAACGCGATCCCGGCCGAAATCCGCCCCAGCAAGGATCAGCCCTTCTACCACCTGCTGGCCGAGAACGACGACACCTCCTATGTCGCCTACGTCTCGGAGCAGAACCTCGTGCATGACGAAAGCGGCGAGCCGCTGAAGAGCCCGCACGTCTTCCAGATCTTCGACAAGCAGCCTTCGGGCCAGCTGAAGCCGAAGGCAATCCTCGCCCACTGAGGCGTCATGCCGCCAGTGTCTTCGTAAGATCCACCGCCGAATCAAAAAGGACGCCGTCGCCGGCGTCCTTTTCTTATGAGTTCCGTCGAAAGAGACGAAGCGATTACGGATTGGCCTTGGCGGCGTTCTGCGCGTCTTCAAGCTTCTTGCGGGCCTCTTCAGCCTTCTTCTGCATGCTCTCCTGCAGGCTGCGCTGGCTTTCGGCGAGCTGCGACTGCGAGATCGGCTGGCCGTCGAAGACGCCGGTGAAGCCGTTCAGCGAAACCTTGATCGGGTTCGGCGCGCGGCGGAAGTTGACGGAGGTGAAGATCACCTCGCCACCCTTCTTGAGGCTGGCGATCATCGGGTCGGTGAGCGGCAATTCAGCCGTGCAGCGATCCGGAATGCAAAGCACGTAGTCGAGCTTCTGGCCCTTGCCGCCGTCGATCTGCATCATGATGCCTGGCGGGATCAGCCGTGCGGAAGGCACGGAAACCTGCATGATCTTGCGGTTGACCTTGCCCTCGACGGTGATCAGGCCGACGGCCGTGATCAGCTGGCCGTTCTGCGACAGAAGCACGTTCTGGACAGCACAGACGTCGCTTTCGTCCTGCTTGTCGCAGGTCTTGAACCAGCCGAGCGGCGGTGCGCCAGGCGTTGCGCCGGCACCCTGCGGCGGCTGCTGCTGCTGCTGTGCCAGAGCGGCCACAGGCGCTGCGCCGATCGAGAGTGCGAGGGCGGACAGGGCCGTCCGCAGAACCTTGTTTGCCGTAAGCATCATACCGAAAATCCGTCTCCTGAAAGCGGTGGGAAGAAGCGGTATCTACCGCTCCGTACCGGGGGTCGTGTCGAACCACCTGTCGTTCAAATGAGGCAATTGAATGACCCGCCTGTCGGCCAACCTGTTACATCGCGGTGTCCGCGATAGCCAGCACTAGTTTGGCATTTTCGGCGCTGCGGCTCAAGTTTCGTTCGACTATATTGGTCTTGGCCGGCCCTATGCGTTAGGTTCGGCCGAATCATGAAGCGTTCCAAGACGAGGTGACGATGCGCCGCCTGACCGCCCTATCGCTGGTCTTTCTGTCGTGGATGGGCGTGGCCGCGGCTGCGCCGGTCAACGGCATTGCCATGCATGGCGCGCCTGCCCTGCCCGCCGATTTTTCGCATCTTCCCTATGCCGATCCGGCTGCCAGAAAAGGCGGCCGCATCGCCTATGGCGTCGTCGGCACCTTCGATAGCCTCAACCCCTTCAACCTGAAGAGCATCCGCACCACGGCGCGCGGTGTCTGGGACAACATCTTCGGCAACATGATCTACGAGACGCTGATGGTGCGCTCGTCCGACGAGCCGTTCACGCTCTATGGGCTGCTCGCCGAAAGCGTCGAGACGGACGACGACCGCAGCTTCATCCAGTTCAACCTCAATCCGAAGGCCCGGTGGTCAGACGGCGTGCCGGTCACCCCGGAAGACGTCATGTTCTCCTTCGAGGTGCTGCGCGACAAGGGCAGGACGCCGTTCAACAACCGCCTGAAACCGGTCGAGAAGATGGAAAAGGTCGGCGAGCACAGCGTCCGCTTCACCTTCAACAGCCAGGCCGATCGCGAATTCCCGCTGATTCTCGCCGTCTCGACGCCCATCCTGCCGAAGCATGCGATAGACGCGAAGACGTTCGACCAGTCGACCCTGCAGGTTCCGGTCGGTTCCGGCCCCTACCGTATCCAGTCCGTCAGCCCCGGCCAGAAGATCGTCTACCGCCGTAACCTCGACTACTGGGGCAAGGACATCCCGACCAAGATCGGCTTCGACAATTACGACGAGATCTCGATCGAGTATTTCCTCCAGGAGAATACCCTGTTCGAGGCGTTCAAGAAGGGCGTCATCGACATCTACCTGGAAGGCAATCCCACTCACTGGGCGCGCGGCTACAATTTCCCTGCGGTCACCGATGGCAATGTCATCAAGGATGTCTTCAAGCCCAAGCTGCCCACCGGCATGCTTGGCTTCGTCTTCAACCTGCGCCGGCAAACGTTCCAGAACGCCGAGGTCCGCGAGGCGCTGGTGCGCGCCTTCGACTTCGAGTGGGCGAACCGCAACCTGTTCGACGGCGCCTATACCCGCACCGAAAGCTACTGGCAGAACTCCGACCTGTCGTCGCTCGGTCATCCGGCGGACGCAGCCGAACTGGCGCTGCTCGGCGCCGCGAAGGATCGCATCCCGCAGGACATCCTTGCCGGAAAGTCGACGATCGTCCCGTCCGATGGCTCAGGCGCCGATCGCAAGGTGCTGCGCGATGTCGTCGACATCCTGAAACGCGGCGGCTACACGATCCGCAACGGCCGGATGACGAATGCCTCCGGCCGGCCGCTCGCCTTCGAGATCATGACCCAGAACGCCGACCAGGAGAAGGTGGCGATCGCCTACCAGCGGACGCTGCGGATGATCGGCGTCGAGGTTGGCATCCGCACCGTCGACGACGCGCAGTACCAGAGCCGGTCCGGCAGCTTCGACTACGACGTGATCATGAAGTCCTACCCCTCGTCGCTGTCGCCCGGCATCGAGCAGGTTGGCCGCTGGGGAAGCGATTCGCGCGATCGTCCCGGCAGCTTCAACTTCGCCGGCCTCGGTGACCCGGATGTCGACCGGATCATCCAGGCGATGCTGGCCGCACGCAGCCGCGAGGAATTCACGACGGCCGTTAGGGCCTACGACCGGCTGCTGATGGCCGGCCATTATGTCGTGCCGCTCTATCATATTCCGGATCAGTGGATTGCGCGCTGGAAGCATATCGTTCATCCGGACGTGGTGCCGCTCTACGGCTACCAGCTGCCAACCTGGTGGGATGCGCGGGTCCAGTGACCCCGCCCGCCGAAGCAAAGGACAAGATGTGATGCAAAGACTGACGATCGATCTCGTCTCGGATGTGGTCTGCCCCTGGTGCTATCTCGGCAAGGCGCGCCTGGAACTGGCGATCGCCGAGGTGCAGGACGAGGTCGGCATCGACATCAACTGGCGACCCTACCGCCTCAATCCGGATTACCCGGCGGAAGGCGTCGATCAGCGCCAGGCGCTGGAGGCCAAGCTCGGCGGCGCAGAGGCAGTCGCCCGTGGCCACGAAATGCTGATCGGCCTTGGTCGCGAAGTCGGCATCGCCTTCGATTTCGATGCCATCCGCATCGGCCCGAATACGCTGGACGCGCACCGGCTGATCCACTGGGCGGTGACCGAAAGCCGCGAGATCCAGGACCGGGTGGTGACGCTGCTGTTCAAGGCGAATTTCGAAGAAGGTCGGAATGTCGGCGATCACGCGGTGCTGCTCGACATCGCCGAACAGGCCGGGCTCGACCGCGCGGTCATCGGCGCCTTGCTTGCTTCGGATGCCGACAAGGACACGATGCTCGCCGAGATCGACGCGGCGCAGAACATGGGCGTCAACGGCGTGCCGTTCTTCATCATCGACCAGCAATATGCGCTGAGCGGTGCCCAGACCCCGGACGTGCTGGCCAACGCCTTTCGCGATATCGCCCGGATGAAGGCCGAAGCGATGGCCGGGCTGAACTGACCAGGGCAGCTGGAGCCTGCGAAGTTCCGAATTGACGGCTGCCCGGGCGGGATCTATCCCGGACGGATCATCCCTCCCGCCGGGACATTTCGCGTGAACGCCTCAGACAACACCTTGAAGGGCGCTTTCCTCGCCTTTCTCTGCTTTGCCGCCTATTCCTTCAGCGACGCCTCGGTGAAACTGGTCGAGGGTCGCGTGCCGCCATTCGAGGCGGGCTTCATCGGCACGCTGGTCGGCATCCTCGCCATCCCCTTCCTGATCAAGCCCGGCGACCGCTGGACGGACATGGTGCGCACGCGAAACCGGCCTCTCTGGCTGCTGCGCTTCGTCTGTGCCGCCGTCAGCACCGTCTGCAGCATCATCGCCTTCACCGAACTGTCGATGGCCGAAGCCTTCTGCCTGATCTTCCTGCTACCATCGTTCGCCACCATCATGTCGGTGATCTTCCTCAAGGAGCAGGTCGGCCTGAAACGCTGGACGGCGGTTGGCGTCGGATTTCTGGGCGTGCTGGTGGTGCTGCGGCCTGGTTTCCGCGAGCTGTCCTACGGCCACCTGGCGGCATTGACCGCCGGCTTTACCGGTGCCGTTTCCGTCATCATCTACCGGGCGCTCGGGCCGAGCGAGAAGAACATCTCGATGTACGGCGCAGGCCTCCTCGGCAGCCTGTCGATCTGCTCGGTGGCGATGCTGCCCAACCTCGTGCTGCCGTCGGTATCCGACCTGCTGCTGCTGGCCTCCTTCGGCCTGCTGGCGGCCGTCGGCACCGTGCTGCTGATGATCGCCACCTTCTATGCGCCGGCCGCCATCGTCACGCCGATCCAGTATACCCAGATGCTGTGGGCGATCCTGCTCGGCTACCTGCTGTTCGGCGACGGCGTCGACGGCTGGATGCTGGTCGGCATCGCGCTCATCGTCGGTTCGGGTCTGCTGACGCTGATCCGCGAGCGCAAGCGCCAGACGCCGCTGCCGCCACCAATCGCCGGTGCCAGCGATACGGCGATCGCGGTAAAGCCCGAGAACGGCAACTGACGCTTACGCCTGCTTGGCGAGATCCGCCATCTGCACCATCACCTGCGCCGCCGCCGACAGACGCTTCTCGGGCGTCGGCAGGTCGCGGGTCAGGAAGATGCTGTGGTCCGGGCGGATCTTTGCCATCGAACCCTGCTTGGCGATGTAGCCGACCAGGGCCGCCGGGTTGGGGAACTGCCGATCGCGGAACTGCAGCACGATACCCTTCGGGCCCGCATCGACCTTTTCGACATTCGCCGTGCGGCAGAGCGACTTGATGAACACCACCTTCAAGAGGTTCTGCACCTCGACCGGCATCGGGCCGAAGCGGTCGATCATCTCGGCGCCGAAGCCGTCGATCTCCGACAGATCGGTCAGTTCGCCAAGGCGGCGGTAGAGGCCCATGCGCAGGTGCAGGTCGGGAACATAGGTTTCCGGGATCATCACCGTGATGCCGACGGAGATCTGCGGCGACCAGCCGGTGTCCAGCACCTCGTCGTCGCCCTTCACCTCGGCCACCGCCTCCTCCAACATCTGCTGGTAGAGCTCGAAGCCGACTTCCTTGATGTGGCCCGACTGCTCCTCGCCGAGCAGGTTGCCGGCGCCGCGGATGTCGAGGTCGTGGCTGGCAAGCTGGAAGCCGGCACCCAGCGTGTCGAGCGACTGCAGCACCTTGAGGCGGCGCTCGGCGGTCGTCGTCAGCGTCTTGTTGACCGGCAGGGTGAACAGCGCGAACGCCCGCACCTTCGAGCGACCGACGCGGCCGCGCAGCTGGTAGAGCTGCGCCAGGCCAAACATGTCGGCGCGGTGCACGATCAGCGTGTTGGCGGTCGGAACGTCGAGGCCCGATTCGACGATCGTCGTCGACAGCAGCACGTCGTACTTGCCGTCGTAGAATGCATTCATGATGTCTTCCAGCTCGCTCGCCGGCATCTGCCCGTGTGCCACGGCCACCCGCAGCTCCGGTACATCGGACTGCAGGAAGGCCTGGATCTCCGGCAGGTCGGCCAGCCGCGGACAGACGAAGAAGCTCTGGCCGCCGCGATAGTGCTCGCGCATCAACGTCTCGCGGATCACCAGCGGGTCGAACGGCGAGATGAAGGTGCGCACCGCCATGCGGTCGACCGGCGGCGTGGTGATCAGCGACAGCTCGCGCACCCCGGTCATCGCCAGCTGCAGCGTGCGCGGGATCGGCGTCGCAGACAGCGTCAACACGTGCACGTCGCTCTTCAGCTCCTTCAGCTTCTCCTTGTGCTTGACGCCGAAGTGCTGCTCCTCGTCGATGATCAGCAGTCCGAGATTGGCAAACGTGATGCTGGAGCCGAGCAGCGCGTGCGTGCCGACGACGATGTCGACCTTGCCTTCGGCAAGATCCTTCTTCGTCTGGTTCAGCTCCTTGGCGGTGACCAGACGTGAGGCCTGCTCGACGCGGATCGGCAGCCCGCGGAAACGGTCGCGGAACGTCTTGAAATGCTGGCGGGCAAGCAGCGTGGTCGGCACCACGACCGCCACCTGGGCACCGTTCATGGCGGCGAAGAACGCCGCCCTCAGCGCCACCTCGGTCTTGCCGAAGCCGACGTCACCGCACACGAGGCGGTCCATGGGACGGCCGGCCGCCAGATCGTCGCGGACGGAATCGATGGCGTTCGCCTGGTCTTCCGTCTCGTCGTAGGGGAAGCGCGCGGCAAATTCGTCGTAAAGCCCTTCCGGCGTTTCCAGCACCGGCGCCCGGCGGGTGATGCGGGTCGCGGCAAGTTTGATCAGCCCGTCGGCCATGTCCAGCAGGCGCTTCTTCAGCTTGGCCTTGCGGGCCTGCCAGGCGCCGCCGCCGAGCTTGTCCAGATGGGCTTCAGCCGCATCCGAACCGTAGCGCGACAACAGGTCGATGTTTTCCACCGGCAGGAACAGCTTTGCCTCATCGGCGTAGTGCAGTTCCAGGCAGGCACGTGGCGCGCCGGCCGCCTCGATGGTCTTCAGGCCGACGAAGCGGCCGATGCCGTGCTCGGCATGCACGACCAGCGATCCCTCGTCGAGACCCGCCACTTCCGAGATGAAGTCGGCGCCCCGCTTGCGGCGCTTGGAGCGGCGGACCATGCGGTCGCCGAGAATGTCCTGCTCGCCGATGATGACGAGATCGCCCGTCTCGAACCCGCCCTCGAGGCTGAGGACGGCCGATGCCGCCTCGCCCTGGTCGAGCTTGCGGATCTCGTCGAGGCTGTCGATCTGCTTGATGCGCTTCAGGCCGTGCTCGTCGAGCACCTGCAGCAGCCGGTCGAGCGAGCCGGCCGACCAGCCGGTGACCAGCACCTTGGCGCCGGCGGCACGCTTGTCGGCGATGTGCTTGACGACGAGGTCGAAGACGTTGACCCGCTCGTCGCGGTTCTGCTGCTCGGCGTCGGCTTGCGCCCTCGCCCAGCGCGGGCCGGAGCGGGCGTCGAGCGTCACCACGCGCCGCGCTTCCCCATCATGCTCGTTGAACGGCGTCAGGCGCACCGCCGAGACCGCATCGAGCGCAGCGCCGAAAGCCTTGCCGCTGAGATAGAGGTCGTTCGGCGCCAGCGGCTTGTAGGGCGCGGCCTGCGCGGCTCCGACCTTTGACGTCGAGCCGGAATTCTTGCGTGCCTCGTAATAGTCGAGGATCAGCCGCGACCGTTCCTCGGCCGCCTCGCGGGCCGTGTGGTCGGTGACGATGCGGA
Organism: Rhizobium sp. 0TCS1.26; assembly: GCF_050455525.1. Lineage (NCBI taxonomy): Bacteria > Pseudomonadati > Pseudomonadota > Alphaproteobacteria > Hyphomicrobiales > Rhizobiaceae > Rhizobium > Rhizobium sp. 0TCS1.26. The sequence goes on from NZ_JBCIYV010000001.1 coordinate 250,583, forward strand.
AGCCCTTGAGGTAATCGAAAGCGGTGTCGAGACCCTCGTAGAACAGCGGCAGCCAGTGCTCCATGCCCGCATAGCGCCGTCCTTCCGAGACCGCCTGGTAGAGCGAATCGTCGCGGGTCGCCGCGCCGAAGGTCGAAAGGTAGGATCTGCGGAAGTGACTGATCGTCTCCGGCGTCAGCGTCACCTCGCTCATCGGGCTGAGATCCAGCGACCGCGCCTGGCCGGTCGTCCGCTGGCTTGCCGGATCGAAGCTGCGGATGGTTTCCAGCGTGTCGCCGAAGAAATCCAGCCGCACCGGCTCGTCGCTGCCGGGCACGAAGACGTCGAGAATGCCGCCGCGCACGGCGAATTCGCCGACTTCGCGCACGGTTGCGACGCGGTCGAAACCATTGCGCTCCAGCCGCGCGGCAATGTCGTCCATCCGCACGATATTGCCGGGCTTGGCCGAGAACGCCAGGTTCTCGATGACGCCGGCCGGGGCGATCTTCTGCATCATCGCGTTGACCGTCACCAGCACGATGGCCGGATGCGGTTTCTTGGCGTGGGCGATGAGACCGGCGAGCGCCGCGAGCCTCCGCGCCGAGACATCGGTGCTCGGCGAGACGCGGTCGTAGGGAAGGCAGTCCCAGGCCGGCAGCGACAGGACGGGGATCTCCGGCGCGACGAAGGACAGCATCTGCTCCAGGTCGGCCATCCGGTGGCCGTCGGACATCACGAAGGCGACCGACTGGCCGGCCCGCGCCATCTCGGCAAGGATCAGCGGCTCGATGCCCGTCTGCACATTGGCAATGGTCAGTCCCGCCGCCGAGGCAGCGATCGTCTTCGCGTCGAAACCTGCGATCATTCGCCCTGTCCGTATTTTTCTGCGAGGCTGGCCTTCGTCACGATGTCGAAGTCGGGCCGGTAGGCGGCAATCCGCGCGAACATCTCGGTGCGCATGTGTTCGGGCAGCGGCTCGGCACCGGTGATCCAGCTGTTGAGGTCCTGGTCTTCTTCCGCCATCACCGTCTCCAGCGCGTCGAGTTCCGCCTCGGACAGGGAAGCGATCTCGTTTTCAGCGAACTGGCCGAAGACCAGATCCATCTCTCGAATGCCGCGATGCCAGCAGCGGTAGAGGATCCTCCGGCGGCGGGGGTCGAGATCGGCGCTGCTGCGCGACAGTCCTGTCATGGCGTAAACCTTCGTTGCGGGGCTGATATAGGACGAAATCTTCACCTTGTCAGCCTTGCCAAGCAGCCATTATCCGGCGCATTTTGCCGGCCATGCGTCCTGCCCTCCTCGACCCTCTCTTCGCCTCCGTCGCAAGCCTGCCAGGCATCGGCCCGAAACTCGCCGATCTGATCGCCCGCGTCACCAGCCGCGAGGATGCCGACGACTGCCGGGTGGTCGACGTCCTCTTCCACGCGCCGTCGTCGATCATCGATCGTCGCAACCGGCCCGGCATCGCGCTTGCCCCGCAAGGCGCCATCGTCACCATCGAAGGCCGGGTGGACCGCCACCTGCCGCCGCCGCCCGGCAAGTCGAACATGCCCTACCGTGTGATCCTGCACGACGAGACCGGCGAACTGGCGCTGACCTTCTTCCGGGCCAAGGGAAACTGGCTGGAAAAGACCCTGCCGATCGACGAACAGGTTCTGGTCAGCGGCAAGGTCGACTGGTTCAACGGCCGCGCCTCGATGGTGCATCCCGACCTGATGATGAAGGTTTCCGAAGCCGGCGACATGCCGCTGGTCGAGCCCGTCTATCCGATGACCGCAGGCCTCGTGCCGAAGGTCATCCGGCGGGCCGTCGAAGGCTCGCTTGCCCGCCTGCCGGACCTGCCCGAATGGATGGACCTGCATTTCCAGCAAAAGCAGGGGCTGCCGTCGGTCGCCGATGCTTTCCGGGCACTGCACGATCCGCGCGATGCGCAGGATCTCGACCCCCAGACGCCGGCCCGCCGCAGGCTGGCCTATGACGAGTTCCTCGCCGGCCAGGTGTCGCTGGCGCTGGTGCGCCAACGGCTGCGCAAGGTTGCCGGCCGGCCGATCCGGGTCGATGGCCGGATCGGCGCGGAGATCGGTGCGTCGCTGCCGTTCTCGCTGACCGCCAGCCAGCAGGCGGCCATCGCCGATGTCCGCTCGGACATGGCCAAGGACGAGCGGATGCTGCGCCTGCTGCAGGGCGATGTCGGCGCCGGCAAGACGCTGGTGGCGCTGATGGCGATGGCCGATGCCATGGAGGCCGGCGGCCAGGCAGTGCTGATGGCGCCCACCGAAATCCTCGCCCGCCAGCATTTTGCAACAATCAGCCGGTTCGCCGCTGCCGTCGGCCTGAAGGTCGAGGTGCTGACCGGCCGGGTGAAGGGCCGCGAGCGCGACGAGGTGCTGGCCCGCATTGCGTCCGGCGAAGCGCAGATCATCATCGGCACCCACGCACTGTTCCAGGATGCCATCGTCTACAAGGACCTGATGCTGGCCGTCGTCGACGAGCAGCACCGTTTCGGCGTCCACCAGCGGCTTCGGCTGACCGCCAAGGGCCTGTCGCCGCACATGCTGGTGATGACCGCGACGCCCATTCCGCGCACGCTGGTGCTTGCCGCCTTCGGCGACATGGATGTCTCGAAGCTCACCGAGAAACCAGCCGGCCGCAAGCCGATCCAGACCGTCACCGTCCCGACGGAGCGGGTCGACGAGATCGTCGCACGGCTCCGGTCGGCGCTTGCCGAAGGCAAGAAGGCCTACTGGATCTGCCCGCTCGTCGAGGAGTCGGATGTGTCCGACCTGATGTCGGCGGAGGAGCGGCATGCCGGTCTGGCAAAGCTGCTCGGCCCGAAGGTCGGCCTCGTCCACGGCCGCATGACCGGGCCGGAAAAGGATGCCGTCATGGCCGCCTTCAAGTCCGGCGAGCTTCGCCTGCTGGTCGCCACCACCGTCGTCGAGGTCGGCGTCGACGTGCCGGACGCGACGATCATGGTCATCGAGCATGCCGAACGTTTCGGCCTGGCCCAGCTTCACCAGTTGCGCGGCCGAGTCGGTCGCGGCGATGAGGCATCCACCTGCATCCTCCTCTACAAGGGACCGCTCAGCGAGACCGGTCGCGCCCGGCTGTCGATCCTGCGTGACAGCGAGGACGGCTTCCTGATCGCCGAGGAGGACCTGAAACTGCGCGGCGAAGGCGAGCTGCTGGGCACCCGCCAGTCGGGCACGCCGGGCTTCCGGATCGCCAGCCTGGAAGCCCACGCGGATCTTCTGGAGACGGCCCGCAAGGATGCCACCTATCTGCTGGAAAAGGATCCGGATCTGACCGGTGAGCGCGGTCAGGCGCTGCGCGTCCTTCTTTACCTGCACCGCCGCGACGAGGCGATCCGCTTCCTGCGCGCCGGCTGACCGCGTGCTCGGTCCGCGCAAGAGCCGATTGTTCAAAAGCGTACGTCGTTTTGCCAAGACATCGATGGCTGGATGGTCCAAGTGACAGATGTCAAGTTTTGCACATTCGGGGTATGACCTGCCTCGACATTGACGGAGAACATCATGGCAGCCAAACGACCATATGGGATCAAGGAATATGATGCGCCGGCCGGCGGATGGGGCGCCTTGCGCGCAGTCGCCAAAACGCTTGCGCAGCAGCAGATCGTCGCCCAGGGCAGCGCAACGCTGATGAAGGCCAACCAGCCGGACGGCTTCGATTGTCCCGGCTGCGCCTGGCCCGATCCGCGGCATGCCTCTTCCTTCGAGTTCTGCGAGAACGGCGCCAAGGCGATCACCTGGGAATCGACCGCCAAGCGTGTCGGCCCGGAATTCTTCCAGCTGCACTCGGTGAGCGAACTCTGGGGCTGGACCGATCACCAGCTGGAGGATCAGGGTCGCCTCACCCATCCGATGATCTACGATCGCGAGACCGACCGCTATCAGACGATTGGCTGGGACGAGGCATTCGCGCTGATCGGTCAGGGTCTGAACGCGCTGGACAGCCCGCACCAGGCGGAGTTCTACACCTCCGGCCGCGCTTCCAACGAGGCCGCCTTCCTCTTCCAGCTGCTGGTGCGTGCCTATGGCACCAACAACTTTCCCGACTGCTCGAACATGTGCCACGAGGCGACCAGCGTCGGACTGCCGAAATCGATCGGCGTCGGCAAGGGCACGGTGCTGCTCGAAGATTTCGACCATTGCGACGCGATCTTCAGCTTCGGCCACAATCCCGGCACCAATCATCCGCGGATGATGGCGACGCTGCACGACGCCGCCCGCCGTGGCGTGCCGATCATCGTTTTCAATCCGCTGAAGGAACGGGCGCTGCAGAAATTCGCCTCGCCGCAGAACCCGGTGGAGATGGCCACCATGTCGTCGACGCCGATCGCGTCCGCCTATCACCAGGTGAAGGCCGGCGGCGACCTGGCGGCCCTGAAGGGGCTGATGAAGGCGGTCTTCGAGCGCGACGACGAGAGCCTCGCCGCCGACGGCAAGGGCGTTCTCGACCGGGCCTTCATCGCCGAGCACACGCTGGGACTTGAGACGCTGCGCGAGGATATCGACGCAACCTCCTGGGAAACCATCGTTACTGCGTCCGGCCTGACTCAGGCCGCCCTGCGCAGTGCCGCCGATGTCTACATCAACGCCAAGAAGGTCATAGCCTGCTATGGCATGGGCATCACACAGCATGCGCATGGCACCGACAACGTCCAGCAGCTTGCCAACTTCCTGCTCCTGCGCGGCAATATGGGCCGCGAGGGCGCCGGCATCTGCCCGCTGCGCGGTCACTCGAACGTCCAGGGCGACCGCACGGTTGGCATCACCGAGATCCCGACGGACGCGCTGCTCGACGGCATGCAGCGCGCCTTCGGCTTCCGTCCGCCGGCGGAGAAGGGTCACAATGCCGTGGAAACCATCGAGGCGATGATGGACGGCCGCTCGAAGGCGCTCATCTGCCTCGGCGGCAATCTGCCGGTCGCCATGCCGGACACCGAGACCTGTTTCGCCGCCATGCGCAAGCTCGACCTCTCGGTCCACATCGCCACCAAGCTCAACCGCTCGCATCTGCTGACGGGAAAGACGACCATCGTCCTGCCCTGCTTCGGGCGCACCGACCTCGATGTTCAGGCCTCTGGCCCGCAATCGGTCACGGTCGAGGATTCCATGTCGATGGTGCACGCCTCGCGCGGCTTCCTCAACCCGCCCGGCGAGCAGCTGCGCTCCGAGCCGGCGATCGTCGTCGGCATGGCCAAGGCGACGCTCGGCGACCGCTACGGCATCGACTGGGACGGCATGCTTGCCGACTATGACCGCATCCGCGACAAGATCGAAATCGTCTTCCCCGACTTTGCCGATTACAACCGCCGCGTCCGCGTCAAGGGCGGCTTCCGCCTCACCGTCGGCGCATCGGACCGGATCTGGAACACGACGACCGGCAAGGCGATGTTCCTCGTCGCCCGCGGCGTGGAGGAGGACGCAAGGCAGACTGCCGGCGATGCCCTGGTTCTGACGACACTGCGCGCCCACGACCAGTACAACACCACCATCTACGGCATGGACGACCGCTACCGTGGCGTCTTCGGCCGGCGCGACGTGATATTCATGAACGCCGAGGATCTGGCCGCTCGCGGCCTTGCGGAAGGTGATCGGATCGACATCCAGTCGCTGTGGACGGGCGACGGGCGCCAGCGCGGCGTCGAGGGTTTCACCGCCATCGCCTACGACATCCCCAAGGGCACCATCGCCGGCTATTATCCCGAAATGAACGCGGTCATCGCGCTTGGCGACCACGACGTGCGCTCCGGCACCCCGGCCTACAAGGGCGTCCCCGTCCGTGTCGTCGGATCTGCCGCGGCCTGATGACGACAAGCTGACATGAGAAAGGGCCCGGCGGAGTGATCCGCCGGGCCCTTTTGGTTGAAGAACGGGAGTTACTTGGCGGCCATGCCCGGCAGCGTGACGCGGAACACCTGGAACATGGTGTCGACGTCGGCGCCGCCCTCGGCCTTGTAGGCTGCACCCACCTGGAAGCCGTCCTGCGTCAGGAAATCGTTGTCATTGGCGACAAACAGGAAGTAGTCGTTCGGGGCTGCCGGATCGAGAACGCTGGCGATCGACATCGCTTCCCACTTTTCAGACAGGTTGTTGCGGTCGTTCGGCGCGCCGTTGTGCAGGCCGAAGCGAGAGAGCTCCTTGCTGTCGTTGAGGTCGATGAAGCTCTTCAGCGTCGCAGGCTTCACCGCTGCATCGACGACGCCCTTGGGCGCCACCGGCTTCATCGCATCGAAGTCGCCACTGGCGATATCCGTGGCGCCGGACAGGTCGACGAGTTCGATCTTCCGGTAGACGGAGGTGTCGCCCTTCAGTCCCTGGCCGTTGTTGCTGTCGCGGGCGAGCATCAGGAACGCCGTGTCCGACAGCACCAGGATCTCGCTCTGCGCGGCAACGGCCACCTTGCCCTTGTTGTCGAAGGTCGGCAGCGGCACGACATATTCGTGAACGAGCTTCAGCGCGTCGATATTCGTCGCATCGTAGACGAGCGCCCGGGTGTTCATCCGGGTCGAACCAGAATCGCCGCCATCCTGGCGCGCTGCCGATTGCAGGACGGCGATGACGAACTTGCCGTCCGGCGTCATCGACATGCCTTCGAGGCCCTGGTTGTTCTGGCGCCCGGTTTCGGGATCCTTCGGCTCCGGCTTCTTGCCCTCGGCATCGACGTTGTTGGACGAGAAGTTGGTCTCGCCGTTGCGCATCGGCAGCAGTGCCTTCGGCGGCTGGGTCGCCGAGACAAGCCGGCCATTGGCCGTAAAGCGGTAGATGTAGGGACCGTACTCGTCGCTGATCAGGAACGAGCCGTCGGCGAGACGGACGATCGCTTCCGGGTCGAGCGCCACCTTGCCGGTGCGGGCCTGCGGCAGGACGGGCAGCTTGCCCGATGCCGGACGGGTGCCGGCTTCCGGATCGAGCCCGGTCATGTTCTTGCCCTCACCGTCGGTCAGCAGGATGGTCTCGGCGAGCTTCGCCTCGAGACCCTTTTGCTGCGCCTCGGTGGACAGGTCGCCGGCCGCCGGCGTCAGGCGCAGGTCGATGCGGTTCAGGCGATCGTTGTAGTCGGTGGTACCCTCGACATTGTAGCCGCGGTCGGGCAGCAGCCACAGCGAACCGGCATAGGCGTCGCCATCCTTCTTCCAGCTCGTCGGATCGATTGCCATGCCCGAACCGGAGCCGAAGGTTTCGCCGAATTTGTCGCGCTGGCTGGCGGGAATGCGGCCGACGGCGACGAGGCCCTTGTTGGCGATGGTGACGCTGCCCGCCGATACCGTGGCATCAGCCATGGCTGCGAGCGGCGACAGGAAGACCGAAGCAGCCAGGGCTGCGGAAAGCGCAAATATGCGGCGCGGGTGCGTCATGATGGTTGTCCTTTGATCAAACCGAAAGGTCACCGCCAGCGCCCGACACAACGTCTTCGAACAGACGTGGCGTGGCCGGCGGTGATTGTCCCTGGCGATGTCTCTAGGCGCCCAACATGACGGCTACATGAACGTCGCGGGGCTCAGGCGACCGGCAGTCTCGGCTTCCAGTCGGGCGAGATCAGGCCGCCGGAGATCAGCAGCTTGGCCGCTTCCTCGGGGGTCATGTCGAGCATCATGATCTTGTCCTTCGGCACGAAGATCAGGAAGCCGGCAGTCGGCACCGGCGTCGGCGGCAGGAAGACGGCCATCATCTCCTGGCCAAGCTCGTTGAAGCGGGCCGCAAGCTCGCCCTGCGCTTCGGTCGCGATGAACACCAGCGCCCACGTGCCGGGACCGGGAAACTCGATCATGCCGACCTTCTTGAACGAGGTCGACTGGTCCTTCAGCACCGTCTCGAAGATCTGCTTGATGCTCCTGTAGAGCGTCCGCACCAGCGGCGTGCGGTGGACGATCGATTCGCCGAAGCCGACGACCGAGCGGCCGATCAGGTTCTTGCCGAGAAAGCCGATAGCCGTGATGAACACGACGGCGATCACCAGCCCCGTGCCGGGGATGGCGATGTCGAAATAGTACTGGGGATTGTAGCGCTGCGGAATATAGGGCGTGACCCAGCTGTCGGCCCAGTCGATGAAGGCGAAGGTCAGCCATACGGTGATGGCGATCGGTGCGCAGATGATCAGACCGGTCAGAAAATTGTTCCGCAACCGGCCGGCCACCGTTATTCGTTCCGGTTTATCCGTCATGCCCGTCCGTCATTCTCATGCTGCATTGCCGTCGAAGGCCGGTGAATGCGGACAATGCCGCAGGCCTTTCCGCCTCGCAAGTGCGCCAACGGGAAATAGTGAGACAGACCAGCGGCGCACGATCGGCGTGCCGCTGGCCCCCATCATTCCACCGTCACCGATTTCGCCAGATTGCGCGGCTGGTCGACGTCGGTGCCCATGAACACTGCCGTATGGTAGGCGAGCAACTGGATCGGCAGCGCGTAGATCATCGGCGAGATGACCTCGTCGACATTTGGCAGGACGATCGTCGCCATGGTCTCGAGCCTGGAGGCGGCCGCACCCTTCTCGTCGGTGATGAAGATGATCCTGCCGCCGCGGGCCGCCACTTCCTGCATGTTGGAGACCGTCTTTTCGAAGAACCGATCATGCGGGGCAATGACGATCACCGGCATGTTCTCGTCGATCAGCGCGATCGGCCCATGCTTCAGCTCGCCCGCCGCATAGCCTTCGGCATGGATATAGGAGATTTCCTTGAGCTTCAGCGCGCCTTCCAGGGCCAGCGGATAGCTGGTGCCACGGCCGAGATAAAGCACGTCCTTGAACCGTGACAGCTCGCGAGACAGGCTTTCCACCTGCGGCTGGACGAGGTTGAGCACGCTGCTCATGATGCGCGGCATCTCGATGAGGTGGCAGACCATCTCCTTTTCCTGCTCGGCACTCAGCGTCCCCCGCGCCCGGCCCGCCTGGATGGCGAGTGCCGCCAGCACCGCCAGCTGGCAGGTGAAGGCCTTGGTCGAGGCGACGCCGATTTCCGGACCGGCAAGGATCGGAAACACCGCGTCGGCCTCGCGGGCAATCGTCGATTCGCGCACGTTGACGACGGCGCCGATCGGCAGGCCTTCCTGCTTGCAGTAGCGCAGCGAGGCAAGCGTATCGGCCGTCTCGCCGGACTGCGAGATGAACAGCGCCGCCTGGGTCTTCGAGAGCGGCATTTCGCGGTAGCGGAATTCCGACGCCACATCGATCTCGACCGGCAGCCGCGCGTAGCGCTCGAACCAGTATTTGCCGACGAGGCCGGAGAGATAGGCCGTGCCGCAGGCGGAGATCGCCAGGCTCGTGACCTTGGAAAAATCGATCGCCTCGCCCTGCACCTTCACCGTGCCTGTCGAAAAATCCACGTAGTGGCTGAGCGCATGCGAGATGATCTCCGGCTGCTCGTAGATCTCCTTCTCCATGAAATGGCGATGGTTGCCCTTGTCGACCATCAGCGCCGCCGCCTGCGAAATCTGCATCTGACGGGAGACAGGCTTGCCGGAAAAGTCGGTGATCTCGACGCCACGCGATGTCATCACCGCGCAGTCGCCGTCCACCAGATAGGTGATCCGGTTGGTAAAGGGTGCAAGCGCAATCGCGTCCGAGCCCAGGAACATCTCGCCCTGGCCGTGACCGATCGCCAAAGGCGGGCCTGAGCGCGCGCACATCAGCGTGTCCGGATCGTCCTTGAACATCACCACCAGCGCATAGGCGCCGGTCACGCGGTTCAGCGTGGCAAGCATCGCCTGGTGGTTGTCCATGCCGTCGCGCAGATACTTGGCCAGCAGATGTGCGACCACCTCGGTATCCGTCTGGCTAACGAATATCGCGCCTTCAGCGGACATCTCGTCGCGCAGCTCGGAAAAGTTCTCGATGATGCCGTTGTGGACAATGGCGACGCCGTCGACGAAGTGCGGATGCGCGTTGGTCTCGTTCGGCACGCCATGCGTTGCCCAACGGGTGTGAGCGATGCCGATCGTTCCCGGCAGCGGCTCGGCGGCCAGCACCCGTTCGAGGTTGAACAGCTTGCCCTCTGCCCGGCGACGCTCCATCAACCCGTCATGAATGGTGGCAACGCCGGCCGAATCATATCCGCGATATTCGAGCCGCCGCAGCGCATCGACCAGACGTTCCGCCACCGGCGCCTTGCCGACGATGCCAACGATACCGCACATAGGATCCTCTTTCTGTCGATTTCACTGCGCGCACTCGTAGCGCAGCGGGCGCGCCGTGCAACATCGGCGGCGGTCAATTTGAATGTCGCATCGTAATGCGGATGGGTTAATGACCGGCTTTCTTCGCAGCCTTCACCGCCAGCGCCCGCTCGCGGATCGCAGTGGCGCGCCCGGGCTTCACCTCCTGGCGCGCACGACCGAACGCCAGGGCATTCTCCGGCACGTCGGTGGTGATGACGCTGCCCGATGCCACATAGGCGCCGTCGCCGATCGAGACCGGGGCCACGAGCGAGGAATTCGAGCCGATGAAGGCGTTTTCGCCGATCCGCGTCTCGTGCTTGTTCACCCCGTCGTAATTGCAGGTGATCGTCCCGGCACCGATGTTGGAACCGGCACCGATGACCGCATCGCCGATATAGGTGAGATGGTTGACCTTGGCGCCGGCGCCGATCTCGGCCTTCTTCACCTCGCAGAAATTGCCGACCTTGGACCCCTCGCCGAGATTGGCGCCGGGCCGCAGGCGGGCAAACGGCCCGACGGTGGCGCCCGCCGCCACATGCGCGCCTTCCAGATGCGAAAAGGCATGGATGACGGCGCCGCTTTCCACCGTGACGCCCGGTCCGAAGACGACATTCGACTCAACCAGTACGTCCTGTTCGAGCACCGTGTCGTGGGCGAGGAACACGGTTTCCGGCGCGATCATCGAAACGCCTGCGAGCATCAGCTCATGCCGCTGCCGCTGCTGCCAGCTTGCCTCCAGCAGCGCCAGTTCGGCGCGCGTGTTGCAGCCGGCCAGTTCCGCCTCCGGCGCATCGACGGCAACCACCCTGCCGCCCGCCGCGCGGGCGATCTCGACGAGATCGGTCAGGTAGTACTCGCCCTTGGCGTTCTTGTTGTCGATCTTCTCCAGCCATTCCAGGGCGCGCGCCCCGCTGATCGCCATCAGCCCGCTGTTGCACCAGGTGACCTTGCGCTCCTCGTCGCTGGCTTCCTTTTCCTCGCGGATCGCCACCAGCTCGCCGTTCTCGACCAGCAGCCGTCCATAGCCGGTCGGATTTGCGGTGCGAAAGCCGATGACGACGATGTCGGCGCCCTCGGCGAGCTTCGCCCGGGCGGCGAGGAAGGTCTCCGGCCTCACCAGCGGCACGTCGCCATAGGTCACCAGCAGGTCGTCGTAGCCGCGGGCAATCGCCTCGCGCGCCATCAGCACCGCATGGCCGGTGCCGCGCCGCTCGGTCTGCAGCACGGACGAAACCGCCATGCCATCCACCGAACCCGCCTGCGTCACCCGCTCGGCGTCGCGCCCGACAACCAGCACCGCATCGCTCATCTCGGCGCCGCGCACGGCCTGCATCACATGAGCGATCATCGGCAGGCCGGCGATCGGGTGCAGCACTTTCGACATCGACGACTTCATCCGGGTGCTGTCGCCGGCGGCGAGGATCACGGCGAGGCAGGTGCGGGTCATGCGGTTCTCCATCCAGTCTTCGGCCGCTTCTTATCAGCAGTCCCGGGCCTGCGCCAAGCGCCCGTGAGCGGTCTTCACCATTCGCATCGGCCACCGAACGCAAAAGGGCGCCACACGGGCGCCCTTCGCTTGATGGACAGACCGGCCGGCTTACTGCGGCAGCTTGTCGTCGACGCCTTCGACGTAGAAGTTCATGCCGAGCAGCGTGCCGTCCTCGGCCTTCTCGCCGGCCTTCAGCCAGGCGGAACCGTCCTGCTTGTTGATCGGGCCGGTGAAGGGATGCAGCTCGCCCGACTTGATCTTGGCTTCGGTTTCCTCGGCCATCGCCTTCACGTCGTCCGGCATGTTGGTGTAGGGCGCCATCGTCAGGATGCCGTCCTTCAGGCCGTCCCAGATCTGCTCCGACTTCCAGTTGCCGTCGAGCAGCGCCTTGGTGCGCTTGACGTAATACGCGCCCCAGGTGTCGACGATCGCCGTCAGCTGCGTCTTCGGACCGGCAGCGATCATGTCGGAAGCCTGGCCGAAGGCGAGGATGCCGCGCTCGGCGGCAACCTGCATCGGAGCGGTCGTGTCGGTGTGCTGCGTCAGGATGTCGACGCCCTGGTCGATCAGCGCCTTGGCGGCATCAGCTTCCTTGCCCGGGTCAAACCAGGTGTTGGCCCAGACGACCTTCAGCTTGAATTCCGGGTTGATGGACTTCGCGCCGAGCTCGAACGCGTTGATGCCCATCACCACTTCCGGGATCGGGAACGATGCGATGTAGCCGGCAATGCCCTTCTTCGACATCTTCGCGGCGATCTGGCCCTGGATGTAGCGGCCTTCGTAGAAGCGCGCATTGTAGGTGGAGAGGTTTTCGGCCGCCTTGAAGCCGGTCGCATGCTCGAACTTCACCTTCGGGAACTTTTCCGCCACCTTCACCGTCGCGTCCATGAAGCCGAACGAGGTGGTGTAGATCAGCGCGCAGCCGGAGCGGGCCATGCGCTCGATGGCGCGTTCGGCATCCGGACCTTCCGGAACGCTTTCGAGGAACGGCGTCTCCACCTTTTCGCCAAACGTCTTGTCGACCTGCTGGCGACCGAGTTCGTGCGCCTGTGTCCAGCCGCCGTCGGTGCGTGTCCCGACATAGACGAAGCAGACCTTGGTCTTTTCCTGAGCCTGTGCGCTGCCCGAAAAGCCGCTGATGGCGGCAGCCGTGGCGGCAAGTGCGATGATCAGCTTCTTCATTGTGTACCCCTGTTTGGCATGAAGCTTGGTGATGGTGGATGCCGCATTAGCGGTCGGGCACGAACGGTTTCCCGAGCGCGGCCGGCGTGTTGATGAGCGTCGTGCGGCGATTATGCGAGATGATGATGAGAACGACAATAGTAACGGCGTAAGGCAGCATCGACAGGAACTGCGACGGGATGCCGATGCCGAAGGCCTGCGCATGCAGTTGCAGGATGCCGACGGCGCCGAAGATGTAGCCGCCGGCCAGCACCCGCCACGGCCGCCAGGAGGCGAACACCACCAGCGCCAGCGCGATCCAGCCGCGGCCGGCAGACATGTTCTCCACCCATTGCGGCGTGTAGACGAGCGACAGCTGGGCTCCGGCCAGTCCCGCACAGGCACCCCCGAACATCACCGCCAGATAGCGGGTGCGCACCACATGGATGCCCAGCGCATGGGCGGAGGCGTGATTGTCGCCGATCGCTCGCATCTTCAGCCCGGTGCGGCTCTTGAACAGGAACCAGTTGACGCCGACGATCAGCGCGATCGACAGGTAGAAGGTGATGTCCTGGCGAAACAGCAGGCGCCCGACGAACGGGATGTCGGAGAGCAGCGGCACGACGATCGGCTGCAGCTTGACGCCCGGAATGCCGACAAAACTTTCGCCCAGCTGGCCGGAAAGGCCAAGCCCGAGGATGGTCAGCGCCAGCCCCGTCGCCACCTGGTTGGTCACCAGCGTCAGCGTCAGGAAGCCGAACAGCAGCGAAAACAGCGCGCCGCCGAGAATGCCGCAGGCAACGCCGATCAGCGGCACGCCGGTCAGGTAGGAGCCGGCGAAGGCGCAGACGGCGCCCATGATCATCATCCCCTCGACGCCGAGGTTGAGCACGCCGGCGCGCTCCGTCACCAGTTCGCCGATGGCGGCAATGACAAGCGGCGTGGCGGCGGTGATGATCGTCAGCAGGATGGCTTCCAGCATGGTCAGCTCCTCGCCTCGGACGGCACGCGGCCGCGGCCGGAAATGAAGCGCACGCGGTAGAGGATCAGCGTGTCGCAGGAGAGCACGAAGAACAGCAGCAGCCCCTGGAAGACGCGGGTAACCTTCTCCGAGATGCCGATCGACAGCTGTGCCGCCTCGCCGCCGAGATAGGTGAGCGCCAGCACGAAGCCGGAGGCGATGATGCCGAGCGGGTTCAGCCGTCCGAGAAAGGCGACGATGATCGCCGTGAAGCCGTAGCCCGGCGAGATGCTCGGCTGCAGGTGGCCGATCGAACCGGACACTTCCGAGATGCCTGCGAGACCGGCCAGCGCACCCGACAGCATCAGCGAGAACCACACCATCCGGCGCGCGGAAAAGCCGGCAAACCGCCCTGCCCGTTCCGAGCGGCCGAGCACCGAGACTTCAAAGCCCTTCAGCATGAAGCGCATCATGAACCAGACGCCGACGGCGGCGACGATGGCGAACACGATCGACCAGTGGGCGCGTCCCGATTCGAGCAGTTCAGGCAGTACCGCCTCGGGCGAGAAGCTGAGCGTGCGCGGGAAGTTGAAGCCCTTCGGATCGCGCCAGGGTCCACGCACCAGCCAGTCGAGGAAGAACTGAGCGATATAGACGAGCATCAGGCTGACGAGGATTTCGTTGGTGTTGAAGCGCGTCTTCAGCAGCGCCGGGATGGCGGCAAACAGCGCCCCGCCGATCGCTCCCATCACCAGCATCAGCGGCAGCACCAGCGGCGAATGCCATTGCGGCATCAGCACCGGCAGGATCGAGCCGGTGATCGCACCGATGGTGAACTGCCCCTCGGCGCCGATATTCCAGTTGTTGGACCGGTAGCAGACGGAAAGCCCGACGGCGATCAGGATCAGCGGCCCGGCCTTGATTGCCAGCTCGTGCAGCGACCAGACTTCCAGCAGCGGATCGATGAAGAAGCTGTAGAGGGCCGACAGCGGATCCTTGCCGAGCATCCAGAACATCAGCGCGCCGAAGGCGAGCGTCAGGAAAAGCGCCAGAAGCGGCGAGACGATCGAGAAAAGGCCGGAAGCGCTGGCGCGCCGCTCGAGCTCAATGCGCATGGGCGACCTCCGCCTGGCCGGTCGAATCGTGGATACCGCCCATCATCAGGCCGATCCGTTCCAGCGACAGGCTGCCGGCCGGATAAGGCTGCGACAGGCGGCCCTCCGAGATGACTGCGATCGTCGTTGCCACCTCGAAGATCTCGTCAAGATCCTGGCTGATGACGACGACCGCCGAGCCGGCGGCGGCAAGATCGATGAGCGCCTGGCGGATGCGGCTGGCGGCGCCCGCATCGACGCCCCAGGTCGGCTGGTTGACGACCAGCACCGACGGCTGGCGGTCGAGCTCGCGGCCGATGATGAATTTCTGCAGATTGCCGCCGGAAAGCGAGCCGGCGGCAGGATCGTCGCCGCTCTTGCGCACATCCATGACCGCGCAGATGCGCCGGGCGGCGCTGCGGATCGCCTCGTGGCGGATCACCGAGGCAAAGCCGCCCGACAGGAAGGCTCGCGAATCGGAGCGACAGCGCGACAGGAGCAGGTTGTCGGAGAGCGGCATGTCGGACACCGCCGCATGGCCATGCCGTTCCTCCGGCACGAAGCCGGCGCCCAGCAGCCGGCGGCCGTTGATCCCGGCGCGGCCGACGGCCTGCCCGCGGATGCGGATCGCTGCGTCCTCGGCGACCGGATATTCACCGGACAGGGCATCGAAGAGTTCGCCCTGGCCGTTGCCGGCGACGCCCGCAATGGCGAGGATCTCGCCGGCCCGGACGCTGATGGAAATGTCGCGGAGGTTGATGGCGAAGGGCGTGCGGGCCGGAACCGTGAGGCCGCTGACCTCGATCAGAGCCGCGCCGCCCTCTGGCAGCGTCGCCCGCGTCACGCCGGCGACGTCGGAACCGACCATCATCCGCGCCAGCGATGCCGGCGTCTCGCGCTTCGGATCGCAGGCGCCGGTAACCTTGCCGTGGCGCAGCACGGTGGCCCGGTCGCAGATCCGCTGCACCTCTTCCAGCCGATGGCTGATGTAGAGCACCGACCGACCTTCGGCCTTCAGCTTGAACAGCGTCTCGAACAGCCGGTCGGCCTCCTGCGGCGTCAGCACCGAGGTCGGTTCGTCGAGGATGATCAGTTTCGGGTTCTGCAGCAGTGCCCGGACGATCTCGATGCGCTGGCGCTCGCCGACCGACAGATCGGCGACATGCGCGTAAGGATCGAGCGGCAGGCCGTAGGCGGCAGACAGGCTGGCGGCCTGTTCGGCGATCTTTGCCAGCGGGATCTTCGGGTCGAGCGACAGGGCGATGTTTTCCGCCACCGTCAGCGCTTCGAACAGCGAGAAATGCTGGAACACCATGCCGATGCCGAGCTCGCGTGCCGCACCCGGCGAAGCGATGGAAACTGGATTGCCGGACCAGACGATCTCGCCGGCGCTCGGCTGCAGAACCCCGAACAGCATCTTGACGAGCGTCGATTTGCCGGCGCCGTTTTCCCCGAGCAGCGCATGGATCTCGCCCCCGGCAATCGACAGGTCGATACCGCTGCAGGCGGCGAACGAGCCGAAATACTTGGTCAGGCCCCGAACCTGAAGAAGCGGCGCGGCTTCCGGATGCTGCGCGTCAGTCACTCAAATCCCCTCATTCACCTCGTGCCTGCCTTCTCCGAGGCTTGTCTGGCGACGATGTGCCGTGTGTTGGCCGGCACACGCCGGCACGGCCAGGAATTGATACTCCTTTTGCTGCTGCGCACAACAGAAAAGACGAGCCGTGGCCGCGCTTTAACGGCTTTTCCCAAGGCTCGGAAACAGCTGCAGCACACCGCCGATGCAAAACAGGTACAGTCCCGTGACGACGACGCTCCACACCAGCCATGCCGGCGAATCGAAGTGCAGCAGCAGCGAGTAGGCGCAGAGCGCGCACCAGAGCAGGAAAATGCCCAGATTGAGCGTCCGCAGCCGCCTGACGCGCACCGGATGCAGGAAGTTGATCGGCAGGAAGGTGAGGAACACCGCCAGCACCACCAGCAGCATCGCCGTCGTCTCGGTCGGCTTGATGACGAAGAAGGTGAGGATCAGCATGTTCCAGACGACCGGGAAGCCGGAGAAGAAGTACTCGTCGGTCTTCATGCCCATGTCGGCATAGTAGATGGCGCTCGACACGACGATCATGCCGGCCGCGACAAACGACCAGGTCTCGCCGATCATGCCGCTCTGGTAGAGCGCAAAGGCCGGCAGCAGAACATAGGTCACGTAGTCGATGATGTTGTCGAGCGTATCGCCCGACCAGTTCGGCAGGACTTCCTTGACGCGCACCTTGCGGGCGATCGGCCCGTCGATGCCGTCGATCAGCAGCGCCAGCCCCAGCCACCACCACATGTCGACAAACCGATGCTCGGCGGCGGCCACGACGCCGAGGAAGGCGAGGAAAGAGCCGGACGCCGTCAGCACGTGCACGGAGAATGCGCGGATCTCGGCATAGGGCACTTTACGGTAGTTGAAGATTCGCCTGATCACGCCCTGCTCCGGATGTCCTACGTTGAACTGGCAGGATATGCGGCCATTCGGCGCGCTTTGCAACGCCTTCGGCGCTCTGCCATGCAAGCCCATGGATAACTGTCGCAAGTTTGCCTACATAGTCTGGACGACGGATGAAAGAAGAAGACGCACATGCACGACATCGAGATCGCGGTTGTGGGAGAAGGTCTGGCCGGTTCGATCGCCGCGCTGGCGCTGGCGCGGGCGGGTCGAAAAGTGGCGCTCGTCGCTCCGAACCAGCCGCGCCGGGACGAGCGGACGACCGCATTGATGGACCAGTCCATCCGCTTCGTCGACAGCCTGGGGATCTGGGACAAGATCGCGCCGGCTTCTGCCGCGCTCTCCACCATGCAGATCCTCGATGGCACGAGCCGGCTCTTCCGCGCCCCACCGGCCCAGTTCCGCGCCGCCGATGTCGGCCTGACCGCCTTCGGCTACAACATTCCCAACAGGGCACTGCTGAGCGTGCTGTCCGAGGCGATCTCGGGCGAAGCCAATATCAGCCGCATCGAAGGATCGGTCGAGCGGCTTGATCTCTCCGGCGATCGTCCGAACCTCATTCTTGCCACGGGAGAAACCCTGACGGCGGATTTCGTCGTCGGCGCCGATGGCCGCAATTCCCGCATCCGCGAGCAGGCCGGCATCGGCCTTCGCCGCTGGTCCTACCCGCAGACGGCCGTCGTCCTCAATTTCTCCCACAGCCAGCCGCACGGCAACGTATCCACCGAGTTCCACACCGAGACCGGTCCGGCGACGCAGGTGCCGCTGCCCGGCATGCGCTCCAGCCTCGTCTGGGTCGTGTCTCCGGAAGAGGCCTCGCGGCTGCTGTCGCTGGATACGGCCGGCCTGTCACGTGCCGTCGAGACGCGGCTGCAGTCGATGCTCGGAAAGGTGACGGTGGAGGACGGGCCGGAAAGCTGGCCGCTGTCGAGCCTGATGGCGGAACGCTTCGGCAAGGGTCGCGTCGCTCTGGTCGGCGAGGCCGCGCATGCCTTCCCGCCGATCGGCGCGCAAGGGCTGAACCTCTCCCTGCGCGACGTGATGGAGCTCGCTGACCTGTTGCAGACCAGCGGCGGCCAGCCGATCGCCGCTGATGCAGGAGACCGCTTCAACCGCAAGCGGCGTCCGGACATCATGACCCGAACCGCCGGCGTCGATCTCCTCAACCGCTCGCTGCTGTCGGATTTCCTGCCGGTTCAGGTCGCCCGCGCGGCAGGCCTGCATCTGCTGACCTCGGTCGGCCCGCTGCGCAACATCCTGATGCGCGAAGGCATCGAACCCGGCCGCAGCCTGCGCGACCTCATCGGCGTGCTACGGCATCCCTTCGACCGGCAGAAGACCGGCTGATATCAGGTAGAGCACCAGCGGCAGCGTGGCGATCGACAGGACGGTGGTGATCAGCACGGTTGCCGATGCCCTCTCCTGCCAGGCACCGTAGTGCTGGCTGATGACGAAGACGTTGGTAGCCGTCGGCAGCGCCGCCAGCAGCACGGCCGCATGCACCCATGTCTGGTCCATGCCGCCGACGAGGCGTAGCGCCCCGTAGACGACCGCCGGCAGAACCAGAAGCTTGACCGCCGCGATCGCGCCAATCTCCACCGGCACCCGTCTGAGGGGTCTGAGCGCCAGCGTCACGCCCATGGCAAACAGCGCACATGGGGCAGCGGCCTGCGCCAGGTAGTCGACGAGCCGCATGGCTGCGACCGGCGGCTGCCAGCCGGAGGTCGCCACCGCGAACCCGGCCGCCGTGGACAGGATGAACGGGTGGAGTGCGACGCGGCGCAGCACCTCGATCGCCACCTCGCCGGCCGGCCGGCGGTCGCCGCCCGCCAGCGCCATCATCGCCGGCGCAACGACGAAATGCGCGGCATTCTCGAAGCAGACGATGAGCGCCACCGGAACCGCGGCGGCGTCGCCGAGCACCAGTATCGCCAGTCCCGGCCCCATGTAGCCGATATTGCCGTAAGCCCCGCCGAAGGCCTGAATCGTGCTGTCTGCAAGGTTCGCACGCCGCAGGAAGAAGGCGCCGGCAAACAGCAGCCCGAAGACGAGATAGACCGCCGCGAGCTGGGTGAGGATGAAATCGATCCGCGTCAGATCCTTGATCGGGGTGCGCGAGACGAGCTTGAAGAACAGCGCCGGCAGCGCCGCATAGACGATGAAGGTATTCATCCAGCCAAGCGCCTCGGCGCCCTGCCGGCTGGCCTTTGCCGCGACGACGCCGATCAGGATGAGGCCGAAGAACGGAAGCAGCAGTGCGAGGATGGCAGCCATGAACCTTGCTTCGCTCCTGGCGGGCCCGAGCGGGTTCGGCGCCTCTGACGGATCTGGTCTGCCCTTGGCTCTAGCCGATTTGCATCAGGATTGGAAAGCTCTGCTGGAACCAGATTGCCATATCGCTGACGAAACCGAAGATGAAGGCGAGCCCGGTTCCCACCAGCAGCGCCCCCATAATCTTTTCCACCAGCCCCAGATGGCGGCGGAACCGCGTCAGGAACCGCATGAAGGCGCCGGAAAACCCGGCGGCGATCCAGAACGGCACGGCAAGTCCCAGCGAATAGATGGCCAGCAGCAGCGCTCCATCGCCGACCGTCTGGCGCGATGCGGCAACCCCGAGGATGGCGCCGAGAACCGGCCCGATGCACGGCGTCCAGCCGAAGGCGAAGGCAAGCCCCATGACATACGCGCCGGTCACGGTCGCCGGCTTGCCGCCCGACTGGAAGCGCGCCTCGCGCGACAGAAGCCCGATGCGGAACAGGCCGAGGAAGTTCAGCCCCATGATGATGATGATCACGCCGCCGATCTTCGACAGGAGGTCGATGTGCTGGCGAAGCACGACGCCGATGGTCGTTGCCCCGGCACCGAGCGCGATGAAGACGGTCGAGAAGCCGAGCGTGAAGAACAGCGCCGACAGCAGCACCGCCCGCCGCGCCGCGCGATTCTCCGACAGTCCGGCCGCCGACCGTTCCTCACGGAACTGATCGACCGAAATGCCTGCCATGTAGCAGAGATAGGGCGGCACGAGCGGCAACACGCAGGGCGACAGGAAGGACAGCGCTCCGGCGAGCAGCGCACTGAACAGCGAGATTTCGGCAATCGACAAGGGGCATGCTCCGCTGGCAGACAGTTCTCCATAGGCGCACGGGGCACCCTCTGCCAATCACCTTTTCATGTGCGTCGGTCGAACCGGGTCGACATCCATTAAAACGGACACGTGGCCGGCGCCGCCCAAGTGCCGTGACAACCGGCGCGAACCACGACGGTCTGCTCAAGCGCTTCTGCCAGCCGACAAGTCTATCCGCACGCCCTGAGGGAACCGAGGCCGCCGCTTGCCGCAGCGATCAGACGCTGCCGCTCAGTGACGGCTCCCACTCGCGCGGTTCACGTCCATCGGCGGGCCGGACGCCAGCACCTCCTCGATGGCAATCAGGATCCGGTCTGCCACTCCCTGGAAGGCGGGGTGCGTCGGATCATCGGCAAACTCGCCGACGAACGTCACGACATTGTCGATCGTCAGCGGCCTGCCGGCGATGGTGCACTTGAGGATGGCCTGGTTGGCGATGGCGACCGCTGCTACTCGTTCGAGAAGATCGGCACGTTCCCTGTCTGTATAAGCTTGGATCATGGTTTTTCTCCGATCGGGGGCAACGTCATGCCGATCGGATGGTTGCGCCGGGCGCCGAAAAACTGCCGGGCGGTAAGGGTCGATGATCGCGCTGCCGACCGGGAGGACGCGAAGTCGAGACGCCTACTGCGCCTGGATCCCGCCGTAGATCACGATCACCCCGACGAAGATGCCGAGGATCGCAACGGCCACGCAGCCGCCGATGAGGATCATGGTGCCGGCGCCGAACTTTCGCGTGCGTCGCTCGCTGTTGCGGGTGGTGCTCCGGTTTTCCATGGCGTCTCCAATCCTGTGCCGAACGAACCCGCCGAACCGTTGCAAGGCTCCGGGAGTTCCAGGCGAGCTTTCCGGTGAGCTTGGCATGGCCGGTCGGCCGACAGTCACAGCCAGCGAGCAAACGCCATTCCCAAACATCACTTCGCCCTCAACCAGGTCATGGCCGACAGTGAATAGTCAAGATGATCGCCCGGTACGACGGCCACGAAGCGACATCGAGACATCACGCGAAACCCTGAAGGAAGCATCCATCGAGTTGCTCAAGGCTGTCGGCTCGCGGGCAGTGACGAGCCTGCTGCGCCCGCGCCGGGCGCGGGCGCGCCTCACTCACCGTGGACCGAAGTAGCTTTGGATCCAGTATTCTCCTACGATGGCCGAGATCCCAGCGACCACCAGAATGCTGAATATCCAGCCAACAAACCTCCGGCGCACGTTATCAAACTTTCCATTGTAGCCGATCCCGATTTCCACTCGCGGGAATAGCACCGCCTTCAGCCCGATGTAGATCAGGGCGATAGTGATCTGGTATAGGAAGAACGCTTCCTTGGAGATCCCCACTTGAAATTGACTTAGAATATGAGGCTCGAGGAGCGGAGGAAGAACGCCGACAACTACGATGTCTGTAATGAAGTAGGGGGCATAAGCGAATGATCGGAGCGGCCGCCAGCTGGATGTTGCAATCTCCGACATCTGCTTATCTAAACTGGTGCATCGATCATATTCTCCGTCGATATCCCACTCGAAGCGCGTCCACGTAAAATCGGTCTGCACAGTGACCATAGCAATAGTTGGATGGGACTTGTCTTCCACTGAAGCGCTAGCTTCTACTACCCGAAACCAGAGGCGCTTAATCGAATGCCCGCCTGATGCGGGCAGCCGCATCACCTCGTCAATACTCGCACACTCGACTTTGTACTTGTTCGAGAAGGTCACATGGATGCGGAATTTTTCCGGGTTTATTGGGCTCAGCAACTCTTCAATCCGTTTTAAGATCCCTGCGTCAAGAAATCTCGACCATCGAACTTCGCGATTAACTGTCGTCTTCGGCATCAGTTTGTAGCCTCAGTGCTGGCATTGAGTGGCGGATTTATAGCCCTTTAGCCTGTATACTATGGATCTGCAGGATGCCTTCACCGCTTATTCTCTCTTCTAGCCGGCGCGGAGGTCCACCAGCACGGCGCCGACGCGCAACCCACCGCCTGACGACATCCACTACCGGCACGACCCGTCCGGGCTTTATCGGCCTTAGTAACGTGCCCTCAGGTATTGGCCCAGGTCATTGATCACGCGCTTGGTCTTCAGGTTCATCGTGAACTGGATCCTGTCGCTTCGAAACGTCCGCTCCTCAGCGCGCATATAGCAATAGGCCGTGATGTAGACGTCTGGTTGACCCCTCCTGAGGTGAATGCTGAGAGGCGTGATCTCCCGCTCGGAAACCACACCATCGTTATCGGCATACTCAATGCGGAAACGGATTTCGTCGGTAACTTGCCGATTGAAAGCCTCGTCCCAAGTCGGGAAGCGTACATTGTCGGGCCGGCTCTCTTCGTCATCGTAAAGGGGCTTGGGTTTGGCAAGCCAAGGTTGATGGAGGTTTGGGGGAGGCCTGTCGTTCCGCCTCCACAGACTCCGAAAGGACAGCCACACCAACAGCGCAATGATCAGCCAGCTCAACCACCACATTCAACTCCTCCCCTTCCTGCACCGCAGAAGAGAACGAGTCGGGCCGAGAGTCCAGTCCCGCCGATCATGGCACCACGAGCCAGCGGGCGACCTATGACGGCCTCCGATCCATCCGCCTTCTCAACAGGATATTGGGCTGGCCACCACGCCACACTCCTACAAGCTCCGCTACGACGAAGTGCAGGAAGCAGCCGAACGCATAGCCTTAAAGTGGAATTTACATCTTTGCAAAAGCGTCGAATAACTGCGCCCTCGTTATCTTGATGCCCCACCGCCCGAGGCGAAATGTAGTAGGGAAACTCTCGCTCTGCCGAGAGTGCGCAGGAAAGGGCAAGGTCATCTATGATGGTGACTGCTACGAGGACTGCGAGACCTGCAAGGGCGATAGGTTTGTCCCTGCCCCGTCGCCTCAGGCGACGGAGGTGGGGTAAAAAGCCTTCCAAGCTTTTCCGACTTTCGTCAGGACATAAACGTCGGAAGTCGGAAGTCTGTAAAGTGGTGAGAGCGCAGGGGTTCGAACCCTGGACCTACTGATTAAAAGTCAGTTGCTCTACCGGCTGAGCTACGCTCTCCCGAGATGCGCTGGGTGCGCCCTTCGAAAGTGCGCGGAACATAGGCAGATGGCCTTTCGCGGTCAACCCGCGAAAGGCGAAAATCTGGGCTCTTTCCAAACTTGTTCATAGACGGGCCGAACCCGACCGATGACCGTCCGAAACTGGTCATCGACCGGTGGCGGGCGGCCGTCAATGGGTCTGGCGACCGCCTTCTTCTTCCTCGAAGGTCACGGCCGTATCGGCATTGGCCGACAGGCGCACCTTGCCGCCTTCGATGTCCGCCACCAGCGACAGCGGGATGAAGTGGTGATGGCCTTCGTGGCTGCCCTCGCCGCTGTCCTTCTTGGTCAGCTTGATGCGGCTGCCCTCGACGCGATCGACCGTGCCGACGTGGACGCCATCCGCACCGATGACTTCGGCATGTTCCTGAATGCTTGCTGCATCGACCATGATTGTCTCCTTGGCTTTGTTGCGACAGGGAAACGCCAGCGGCCGCAAAAGGATGCATGCGCAGCGTGCGATATCGTCGGCCTCGCGCGCCGTCCGAGCCCGGCGCGAGGTTACGGTTTTTTCATTAGGTTGGCCGGGCCAACCATGGCATGTGCAGGATCCGGCAGGCACGCTGATGTTAGGCGCCACCGGGCCGAAGACACCGAACGCAGATCCGAGAAGACCGCAAGACCATGGCCGACCGATCCCCCGATGACACCCGCAAAGACGGCGCCGGCCCGGCGCCGGATCTCGCCGCCATTCTCGCCGGCTCACGCGGAAAACGTCGCCGGTCGCGGTGGGTCTTCTGGCCGGTCGTGCTGCTGCTGGCGGTCGCAATCGGCGGCGGCGCCTATCTCTATTCCAGCCAGGAAGGCCCGGCCTACACCTATACGACCCAGCCGGCCAAGCGCGGTGATCTGTCGGTGATCGTCACCGCCACCGGCTCCGTGCAGCCGACCGACCAGGTGGATATTTCGAGCGAGCTGTCCGGCACGGTCCGCAAGGTCAATGTCAGCTACAACAGCCCGGTGAAGGCCGGCGAGGTGCTGGCGGAACTCGATACCAACAAGCTGCAGGCCGATGTCCAGAGCGCCCGCGCCAAGCTTGCCTCGGCACGCGCCAATGTGGTGAAGGCAGAAGCCGAACTGGGCTCCGCCCGCAGCCAACTCGACCGGCTGAAATCGCTGGTCACCAACCGCATCTCCAGCCAGCAGGAGCTGGATACGGCGCAATATGCCTATGATTCGGCGGCCGCCACCCGCGAGATCAACCAGAGCACGGTGCTCTCCTCCGAGGCGGACCTGCGGCTGGCGGAGGTCAACCTTGCCAAGGCCAAGATCGTCTCGCCGATCGAGGGCGTCGTGCTCACCCGCGACGTCGATCCGGGCCAGACGGTTGCCTCGTCGCTGTCGGCACCGATCCTGTTCACCATTGCCGGCGACTTGAAGCGCATGGAGCTGCAGGTGTCCGTCGACGAGGCGGATGTCGGCCAGGTGCAGCAGGGGCAGAGCGCCACCTTCTCCGTCGACGCCTATCCGGACCGCAGTTTCCCGGCCCGCATCGAGACCGTCCGCTTCGCCTCGGAAACCGTCTCCAACGTCGTCACCTACAAGGCGATCCTCTCCGTCGACAACAAGGATCTGCTGCTGCGCCCCGGCATGACGGCGACCGCCGACGTTACCGTGCAGTCGGTGAAGGATGCGCTGCTGGTGCCGAACGCCGCACTGCGCTTCTCGCCGCCGGCCGAAGCCTCGGCGCGCGGCGGAAGCATTCTGGGCCGGCTGTTCCGTACGCCGCGGCCGCCGGGCGCCGGACGTGGCCGCAACAACGCGCCGGAAACCCAGGCGGACCGCTCCCGCCGGCCGGTCTACGTCCTGCGCAACGGCGCGCCCCAGCGCGTGCTCGTCGAGACCGGTGCCACCGACGGACAGTTCACCATCGTCACCTCCGACGCGCTCAACGCCGACGATCCGCTGGTCACCGCCGCCGCGCCGCGCCGCAACTGACGAGGCAAGCGCCGATGACCGACCGCCCCCTCATTGAATTCCGTTCCGTCGGAAAAACCTATGGACGCGGCGAAGCAACGATCCGGGCGCTCGACGGCGTCGACCTGACGATCGAGGCCGGCCAGTTCGTGTCGATCATGGGTCCGTCGGGATCGGGCAAGTCGACGGCGATGAACATCCTCGGCTGCCTCGACGTGCCCTCCTCCGGCGAATACCTGTTTCAGGGCATCCCGACCGCCGGCTTCGACCGCCAGCAATTGACGCTTCTGCGCCGCCACATGCTGGGCTTCGTCTTCCAGGGCTTCAACCTGCTCGCCCGAACCTCGGCGGTAGAGAATGTCGAGCTGCCGCTCGTCTACCGCGGCATGGAACCGCGCGAACGGCGCAAGCTGGCACTGCTGGCGCTCGAGCAGGTGGGCCTCAAGGGCCGCGAACACCACACCACCCAGGAACTCTCCGGCGGCCAGCAGCAGCGCGTCGCCATCGCCCGCGCCATCGTCACCAGCCCCGCCGTCCTGCTTGCCGATGAACCGACCGGCAATCTGGATACGAAGACCAGCGTCGAGATCATGCAGCTGATCACCGGGCTCAACCGGGAGCGCGGCATCACCGTCATCATGGTCACCCATGAAGAAGACATCGCCGCCTATGCCAGCCGCCAGCTGCGCTTTGTCGACGGCCGGCTTGCCGCGGACAGTCTGGCGACGGAGGACATGCATCATGCTGTTTGAGACGATCCGGCTTGCCTGGCGCGCCATCAGCCGCAACCTCCTGCGCTCGTTCCTCACCGTGCTCGGCGTGGTCATCGGCGTCGCCGCCGTCATCGCCATGGTCACCGTCGGCAATGGCACGACCGCGCAGGTCCGCCAGGAACTGTCGCGGCTCGGCACCAACACGCTGTTCGTCCGTCCCGGCCAGTGGGGACCCGGCCGCGCCAGCACCGAAGCCAAACGTTTTGCCGATGCCGACGTGACCGCGATCCGCGATCAGGTCGGCGGGCTGCGCGCCGTCGCCCCGATCAACCGCGGGACGGCGACCGTCATCTCCGGCGGCCAGAACCGCTCGACGAGCGTCATCGGCACCACCAACGACTATCTGGTGGCGCAGGACTGGGATCTGTCTCTCGGCCGCGAATTTCTGCCCTCGGAAGAACGCGGCACCGCCGCCTGCATCATCGGCCAGACCGTGCGTCGCGAACTGTTCGGCGATGCCGATCCGGTCGGGTTGACGCTGCGCGTCAGCAACATCGCCTGCCCGGTCGTCGGCGTGCTGCAGGCCAAGGGGCAGTCCGGCATGGGCGACGATCAGGACGACACCGTCATCATGCCGCTCAAGCTGCACCAGCGCCGCATCGGCGGCACCACGACGATCTCCAGCATCCTCCTGTCGGCCGAGGAAGGCGCATCGACCGCCAAGGTCCAGGCGGATGTCGAAAGCCTGCTGCGCGAGCGCCGCCGCATCGCCATCGGCAAGGACGACGACTTTTCCGTCAACGACATGACGCAGATCGCCTCGGCGCTGACGGGTACGACGACGCTGCTCACCGGCCTCCTCGGTGCCGTCGCCGCCGTCAGCCTGCTCGTCGGCGGCATCGGCATCATGAACATCATGCTGGTGTCGGTAACGGAGCGCACCCGCGAGATCGGCATCCGGCTGGCGATCGGCGCGCTCGAAGGCCAGGTGCTGACGCAGTTCCTGGTCGAGGCGGTGCTGCTGTCGGTGTTCGGTGGCGTGACCGGCATTCTTGCCGGGCTCGGGCTCGCCTATGGCGTCGTCAGCCTCTTGAACGTGCCGTTCGTCACCAGTCCGGTGATCATCGCCATTGCCTTCGCCTTCTCGGCCCTCATCGGCATGGTGTTCGGCTATTTCCCGGCCCGGCGCGCGGCGCAGCTGAACCCGATCGAGGCGCTGCGCCACGAATAGACGCGAGCCGGGACAACAGCTGCTTGACGTCGAGCAGCCATCACCATCTGGAATGCAAAACGCCGCCCTGCGGCGGCGTTCAAAGTCTGAAAAGAAGATAGACGGACCGCTCAGGCGGTGCTGCCCGCGCCTGCCCGCTCGCGGGCCAGCGCTGCAAGGTCGGCGGGCTTCAGCTCGACCGATTCGCCGCAGCCGCAGGCCGAGGTCTGGTTGGGGTTGTTGAAGGTGAAGCCGGAGCGCATCTTGGTCACTTCGAAATCCATCTGCGTGCCGAGCAGGTAGAGCACGGCGGCCGGCTCGATCCAGACATTGGCGCCCGCATGCTCGATCAGGTCGTCCTTGGCCGACGGCTCGGTCACCAGGTCGATGGTGTATTCCATGCCTGCACAGCCGCCCTTCTTGATGCCGACGCGGATGCCCTTAGCTTCCGGACCGGAATTGCCAACGATCGCCTTCACCCGGTCGGCGGCGGCATCGGTCATGGTCATCACTGCAAAGCCCATGGGCTCATTCTCCTTCACGCAACCGGATTGAAGGTCCGGTGGTCTTGAACATCAATGTAAGCGCTGCGTCGCCGCGGATCAATGACGAAGCGTCATCGCACCAGCTTCGGCCAGTCGCGTGCGGCGTGCAGGACACGGAGGATCTCGATATCTGCATTCCGCCGCTTGAAGAAGATCAGATGCTTGTTCTTGCTGAACAACCGCACCCCGTCCAGTGAGCCTGTCGGCACATTGGGTTCGAGCGCGTGTCCCATAAGCGGCATCTGCGATAGCAGTCTGCAAGTCTCGAGTATCTCTCGTCGCCAGCTCCGCGCAGCAACGGGATTGAAATTAGAAATGTAGAGGACGGTTTCCAGCATGTCTGCCTTGGCGCGCGGCGTGATGATGAACGCCATTAGGCAGACTTCGAGGCGATATGGCGCTCCAACTGCCTTTCGATATCTGCAAAGGCCTCCTCACCATCGATCGGTTCGCCGCTGTCCAGACCTTCCTGGATCAGCGCCTCGATCTCGCCGGGTGCGAAATTCGCCAGCAGCCGGTTGACCTTCCACTCGGTCAGAGCGGCAGAGACGACATCGTCCGGCGAGGCGAATTCGCCTGCCTCGACAGCGCTTTCGACGATCTCGCTCATGTGTTCGTTCAATTCGATGCGAATGGGCGTGGCGCGTGTCATCAGGGAGCCTCCGCGTGGGGACCACCACAGATTACCGCATCGGCGGCGTCAGTACCAGCCGACGGCGACCTGCGCCTCTTCCGACATCCGTTCCGGCGTCCACGGCGGATCAAAGGTCATCTCCACCTCGACGCCCGACACGCCTTCGACGGCGCCGATGGCATTTTCCACCCAGCCCGGCATCTCGCCGGCGACCGGGCAGCCCGGGGCCGTCAAGGTCATCATGATCTTGACCATGCGGTCGTCTTCGATGTCGATCTTGTAGATCAGTCCCAGCTCGAAGATGTCGGCCGGGATTTCCGGATCGTAGACGGTCTTCAGCGCCGAGACGATGTCGTCCGACAGCCGGGCCAGCTCGTCGGCGGGAATGGCGGACTGGATCAACCCTTCACGGGCATCCCACTTCAGTTCTGGTTCGTCGATAGCCATGATCAGATCCTCGGGCCGATGGGGCCCTCAAGCGAAGAAATTGCGCGCATAGTCCAGCGCTTCAGCCAGCGCGTCCACTTCGGCGCGCGTGTTGTACATCGCAAACGATGCCCGGCAGGTGGAGGTGATGCCGAAACGTTTCAAGAGCGGCATGGCACAATGTGTGCCGGCCCGTACCGCGACGCCCTTGCGGTCGATCACCATCGACACGTCGTGCGCGTGGATGCCGGCAAGCTCGAAGGAGAAGATCGCGCCCTTGCCCGGCGCATCGCCGATGATCCGCAGCGAGTTGATCGCCTTCAGCCGCTCCGTCGCATAGGCCGTCAGATCTGCCTCATGCGCGGCGATCGCATCGCGCCCGACGCTGTCCATGTAGTCCAGCGCATAACCGAGCCCGATCGCCTGGACGATCGGCGGCGTACCGGCCTCGAAACGATGCGGCGGATCATTGTAGGTGATCGCCTCCTCGCCCACGTCGAGGATCATCTCCCCGCCGCCCTGGAACGGCCGCATCTCGTAGAGCCGCTCGCGCTTACCGTAGAGCACGCCGATGCCCGAGGGACCGTAAAGCTTGTGCCCGGTCATCACGAACCAGTCGCAGTCGATGTCGCGGACATCGATCGGCATGTGCACGGCAGACTGGCTGCCGTCGACCAGCACCGGAATATCCCGCTCATGGGCAATCCGGCAGACGTCCTTCACCGGCACGATCGTTCCCAGCGCATTGGACATATGGGTGATCGCCACCAGCCGCGTCTTGTCCGTCAGGCACTTCTCGAAGTCTTCGAGGTGGAAGGCGCCGTCCTCGTCCACCGGCACCCAGACCAGCTTGACGCCCTGCCGTTCGCGCAGGAAATGCCAGGGCACGATGTTGGAGTGGTGCTCCATGATGGTGATGACGATCTCGTCGCCTTCCTTCAGGTGCGGCATCGCCCAGCCGTAGGCGACGGTGTTGATCGCCTCGGTGGAGTTCTTGGTGAAGACGATGTCGTCGACGGACGGCGCGTTGAGAAAGCGCCGCACCTTTTCGCGTGACGCTTCATAGGCTTCCGTCGCGGCGTTCGACAGGTAGTGGAGGCCGCGATGGACATTGGCGTATTCGCTCGAATACGCGTGGGCGATCGCATCGATCACCGCCTGCGGCTTCTGCGCCGAAGCTCCGTTGTCCAGGTAGACGAGCGGCTTGCCGTGCACCATGGTGGACAGGATCGGGAAATCCTTGCGGATCGCTTCGACGTCATAAGTCATAGGCGGTAATCCTGTTCTTACCCTTAGGCGTGCTTCTCGAGCCAGGTCGAGATGATGCCTTCCAGCGCCTCGACCAGCTGCTCGTCTTCGAGTTCCTCGATGATCTCGGCGACGAAGGCGCGCACCAGCATGGCCCGTGCCTTGTTGCGCGGAATGCCGCGCGCCATCAGGTAGTAGAGGTGGTTGCTGTCGATGTCGGCGACCGTGGCGCCATGGCCGCACTGCACGTCGTCGGCAAAGATCTCGAGCTCGGGCTTGGAGGAGAACTCCGCCTCGTCCGACATCAGCAGCGTGTTGCAGGCCATCTTCGCATCGGTCTTCTGCGCGTCGAGTGCCACCTTGATCATCCCCTGGAAGATGCCGCGGGCACGGTCGAACACGACGCTGCGGAAGATTTCCGTCGAGGTGGTGTTCGGCACGTTGTGGCCGAGCACTAGCGTCACGTCGGTGTGCGTGTCGCCGCCCAGCAGGTTGACGCCGCGCAGCTGCAGGTCGGTACCCTCGCCGGCAACGTCGATCCGCAGCTCCTGGCGGACCAGCTTTCCGCCGGCATTGATGACGTAGAGCCTCAGCTTGACGTTCGAGCCGACGCGCACCCGCATCTGCCCGAGATGCGTGTCGGAAGCGCCCTGCTCCTGCAGCACGATCCAGGTCACCTCGGCGCCGTCCTCAAGCGAGATGTCGCTCACCGACGAGACCAGCGCCTCGCCGTCGGTGGTCGCCATGTGCCGCTCGATCACGGTCGCCTTGCAGCCCGCGCCGAAGCTGACCGGGAAGCGCGTATGCGCCTGGCCGGCACCGTGCAGCGCCTGGATCTCGATCGGCCGGTCGATGGTCGTTCCGGCCGGGAATTCCAGCACCAGACCGTCGCGGACAAAGGCTCCGTTGATCTTGCCGATCGCGTCGTCGCCATCCAGCAGCGACAGGCCGGGTGCCGCCGTTCCCTCGCGCAGCATGTCGGCGAAGGAGCCGACCAGCACACCGTCGATCGAATTGCGGTTGTCGACCAGGCCCTGGTGGGTGGCGATCACCAGCGCCCCTTCGACGAGCGGCTGGGGGGCTGCGACGACCGCCGCCGGAACCTGGGCCGGAACCGACCGCAGCAGCGTCTTGAGATCCGTGTAATGCCAGGCTTCCACCCGGCGGTTGGGCAGGCCGTTGGTCTTCAGGTCTTCCAGCAACCGGTCGCGCGCACTGATTACCGCCCCGTTGCCCGGCAGGTCTCCCACCTGGGCATTGTAGGCGTCGATCAGCGCA
Organism: Rhizobium sp. 0TCS1.26; assembly: GCF_050455525.1. Lineage (NCBI taxonomy): Bacteria > Pseudomonadati > Pseudomonadota > Alphaproteobacteria > Hyphomicrobiales > Rhizobiaceae > Rhizobium > Rhizobium sp. 0TCS1.26. Next base: position 282,104 of record NZ_JBCIYV010000001.1, read on the forward strand.
GATTCAGCGGCGGTCTGCCGGCTTGTGCTCTGCATGTTCATGCCGAATATCCTTCTGCCCAGGTCTCAGGCCGCTGCGCCGATGATGTCGGCGTAACCGTTGGCTTCCAGCTGATGCGCCAGCGCCTTGTCGCCCGAGCGGATGATCTGGCCCTTGTAGAGAACGTGGACGGTATCCGGCACGATGTAGTCGAGCAGGCGCTGGTAATGGGTGATGACGATCACCGCACGATCCGGCGAGCGCAGCGCGTTGACGCCGTCGGCGACGATCTTCAGCGCATCGATGTCGAGGCCGCTGTCGGTCTCGTCGAGAACGCAGAGCTTCGGCTCCAGCAGCGCCATCTGCAGGATCTCGGCGCGCTTCTTCTCGCCGCCGGAGAAGCCGACATTGAGCGGACGCTTCAGCATGTCCATGTTGATCTTCAGCTCGGCCGCCGATTCCTTGACGCGGCGGATGAAGTCCGGCGTCGTCAGTTCAGGCTCGCCGCGCGCCTTGCGCTGCTCGTTCATCGCCACCTTGAGGAACTGCATCGTGGCAACGCCGGGGATCTCCACCGGATACTGGAAGGCGAGGAAGATGCCCTTCGAGGCACGCTCGGCCGGATCGAGCTCCAGGATGCTTTCACCGTTGTAAAGGATCTCGCCCTCGGTCACCTCGTAGTCGTCGCGACCCGACAGGATGTAGGAGAGCGTCGACTTGCCGGAACCGTTCGGACCCATGATGGCGGCGACTTCGCCGGCCTTCACGGTCAGGTTCAGGCCGCGGATGATCTCGGTGCCGTCTTCGGCAATGCGGGCGTGCAGGTTCTTGATCTCGAGCATTTTTGTCTTCCTGTCCTTGGGCGGTTCAAGGGCCGCCTCTTCATCCTTGACGCCGAATGGCGCCCCAATCTTCAGCGCCGCCTCGGCGCCCATCTCTCGTCGCCGCCTCGGCGCCCATCTCTCGTCGCCGCCTCGGCGCCCAATTCTCGTCATCCTCGGGCTTGTCCCGAGGATCTGCCGACCTCAGTTATAGTCGGACCACTGCATGGTATGTGCATGCGGAACATAGACGTTGTCGATCTCGTCGATCTTCTCGAACAGGTCCAGCCATGTTGGGTTCAAACCCTCGATCAGCCTGATCTTCCAGTCTCTCAGGTACCGCTTCAACGATTTCTCCCGCCGAATGGCCAGAACAATGTTGGGATGCCTCTCGAACCAGACGAGGAGAGTTGCGTGGTACTTCGCCGTGAAACCCTCACCAATCTGATTTCTGTGCTCCCAGGCCCGCCCGTGGAGATCGCTTGTCACACCGACGTAGATAACCCCGCGTGGCTTGTCCGACATGATGTAGACAAACCCTGTCACTCCGCGTCACTTCCAGCAGATCCTCGGGACAAGCCCGAGGATGACGGCCAGGAGGACCGGCGCGACGGACAGGGTTCGCATGATCACCCCACCGAGCCTTCCAGCGAGATGCCGATCAGCTTCTGTGCTTCCACGGCAAATTCCATCGGCAGTTCCTGGATGACTTCCTTGACGAAGCCGTTGACGATCAGCGCGATGGCCGCTTCCGTCGGGATGCCGCGCTGCAGGCAGTAGAACAGCTGGTCTTCGGAGATCTTCGACGTCGTCGCCTCATGCTCGAACTGCGCGGAGGAATTCTTCGCCTCGATGTAGGGCACCGTGTGGGCGCCGCACCGGTCGCCGATCAGCAGACTGTCGCACTGCGTGAAGTTGCGGGCATTGCTCGCCTTGCGATGCGCCGTCACCTGGCCGCGATAGGTGTTCTGCGAGAACCCGGCGGCAATCCCCTTCGAGACGATGCGGCTCGACGTGTTCTTGCCGAGATGGATCATCTTGGTGCCGCTGTCGATCTGCTGGTAGCCGTTCGACACGGCGATCGAGTAGAACTCGCCGCGGCTGTCGTCACCGCGCAGGATGCAGCTCGGATACTTCCAGGTGATCGCCGAGCCGGTCTCGACCTGCGTCCAGGAAATCTTCGACCGGTGACCGCGGCAATCGCCGCGCTTGGTGACGAAGTTGTAGATGCCGCCCTTGCCCTGGGCGTCGCCCGGGTACCAGTTCTGCACCGTCGAATACTTGATCTCGGCATCGTCGAGAGCCACCAGCTCGACGACCGCCGCATGCAGCTGGTTTTCATCGCGCTGCGGCGCCGTGCAGCCTTCGAGGTAGGACACGTAGGCGCCTTCCTCGGCGATGATCAGAGTCCGCTCGAACTGACCGGTGTTCTTCTCGTTGATGCGGAAGTAGGTCGACAGCTCCATCGGGCAGCGCACGCCCTTCGGCACGAAGACGAACGAACCATCGGTAAAGACGGCAGCGTTCAGCGTCGCGTAATAGTTGTCGGTGGTCGAAACGACCGTGCCGAGATACTGCTTGATCAGTTCCGGATATTCGCGGATGGCTTCCGAGATCGACATGAAGATCACGCCGGCCTTGGCCAGTTCCTTCTTGAAGGTCGTCACGACCGATACCGAATCGAACACCGCATCGACGGCAACGCGCGGCTTCTCGACGCCGGCGAGCAGCTCCTGCTCCCTCAGCGGGATGCCCAGCTTCTCGTAGACCTTCAGCAGTTCCGGATCGACCTCTTCAAGCGACTTCGGACCCGACGTGGTCTTCGGCGCGGCGTAGTAATAGAGGTCGTTGAAATCGATCTTCGGGTAGTCAACGCGGGCCCAGGTCGGCTCCTCCATGGTCAGCCAGCGACGGTACGCGTCGAGGCGCCATGCCAGCATCCATTCCGGCTCGTCCTTCTTCGCCGAGATGAAGCGGATGATCTCTTCGGAAAGGCCTTTCGGGGCCTTGTCGACTTCGATTACGGTCTCGAAGCCATACTTGTACTGGTCAACATCGATCTGGCGGACCTGATCGATCGTTTCCTGCACAGCAGCCATGGTCAGTCTCCAATCTTGCCGGAATCAAGGGTCCGGCAGCTTGTCATCATTTGGCGGATGTCCGCCTGTATGTAGTGGCCAGAAGGCGGTTTTCACACCATTTGGCAAGCAGATTCTTGCGTTTTCGCAAGAGCCCCGGCGGTCACGCCGCCTGCCCGGCCGGCTTGCGCCGCCCGGCAATCCTGACGAAGGCGGCAAGCGCCCTGTCGATATCATCGGCAGTCGTTGCCGGTCCGAGAGAGATGCGCAGCGCACCGAGATCCGGGTCGCAACCCATCGCCGTCAGCACGTGGCTCTGCCCCACCTTGCCCGACGAACAGGCCGCTCCCGCCGATAGCGCGACGCCTTCGAGGTCGAAGGCGATCTGTCCGGTCTCGGATTTCAGCCCCGGCAGCGTGAAGAAGGTGGTATTGGCCACCCGCTCGACCGCCGCACCATGGATGATCACGTCGCGCGCGGCGCGACGCATGCCGTCCTCCAGACGATCGCGGAGCGCGGCAAGCGTCGACACGGTGCTCGTGAGGTTTTCCACCGCCGCGTCCGCTGCCGCGCCAAACCCGACGATGCCCGGAAAATTCTCGGTGCCGGAGCGATGGCCCTTTTCCTGTCCGCCGCCGTGGATCAGCGCCTTCGGCGCCATGACCTCGCCGCGCGACACCAGGGCGCCGACGCCCTTCGGTCCACCGATCTTGTGCGACGACAGGATCATGAAGTCGGCGTCGAGCGCTTCGATGTCGAGCGGGGTCCGCCCGGCAGCCTGAACCGCGTCGACGACCAGCAGGCCGCCCTTCTGATGCACCAGCCGGGCCGCCTCGGCGACCGGCTGGATGATGCCGGTCTCGTTGTTGACGAGCATCACCGCGACCATCGGCAGTCCGGTCGAACCGTCATGGCCGGCGAGTGCGCCGCCAAGCGCCTCGAGATCGATGACGCCCGCAGGCGTGACAGCAATCTCGCTCACCTGGGTGCGGTCGAAGCGTCCACCCTCGCGAATGGCTGGATGCTCGATCGCCGACACATAAAGATGGCCGATCGCCAGAGGCGCGCGTCCCATGCGGAACTCAGGCGTCAGCACCAGATTGGCTGATTCCGTCGCACCACTGGTGAAGATCACGTGCTGCGGCTGGGCTCCGGCAAGCGCTGCCACCTGTCGTCGGGCACGGTCGAGCGCCACCCGCGCGGCGCGTCCTTCCGCATGCACCGACGAGGCATTGCCCGGCAGAGCGTAGGCATCCAGCATGGCGCTGCGGGCCGCATCGGAGAGCGGCGCCGTCGCGTTCCAGTCCAGATATGCACGCGGAGTGGCCATTGCCTGTCCCGGTTCCCGATCTAGATGTTCGGATGCGGCGCATTTCCCTTGAAATTTTCGCCACGCATGCCGTAAGAGACGACCAACTGGGCGGCACGAGCCGGCCCAACTTTCGAATGGTTCTAAACTGTTTCTAGAAAAGATGAGCGGCTTCGTCAAGTCAAAGCCCCTCCGAAACGGTTGGAAACCACAAAAAGCTGACCGGAGTTACGATGCCCGAAGTCATTTTCAACGGCCCCGCTGGCCGCCTCGAAGGACGCTACCAGCCGTCGAAGGAAAAGAGCGCGCCGATCGCCATCATCCTGCACCCGCACCCGCAGTTCGGCGGCACGATGAACAACCAGATCGTCTACCAGCTGTTCTACATGTTCCAGAAGCGCGGCTTCACGACGCTGCGCTTCAACTTCCGCGGCATCGGCCGCAGCCAGGGCGAGTTCGACCACGGTGCCGGCGAGCTGTCCGACGCCGCCTCGGCGCTCGACTGGGTGCAGAGCCTGCATCCCGATTCGAAGAGCTGCTGGGTCGCCGGCTATTCGTTCGGTTCCTGGATCGGCATGCAGCTGCTGATGCGCCGCCCGGAGATCGAAGGCTTCCTGTCGATCGCCCCGCAGCCTAACACCTATGACTTCTCGTTCCTGGCGCCCTGCCCGTCTTCCGGCCTGATCATCAACGGCGATGCCGACAAGGTGGCTCCGGAGAAGGACGTCAACGGCCTCGTCGAAAAGCTGAAGACCCAGAAGGGCATCCTGATCACCCACCACACGATCGAGGGTGCAAACCACTTCTTCAACGGCAAGGTGGATGAGCTGATGGGCGAATGCGAGGACTATCTCGACCGCCGCCTGAACGGCGAACTGGTGCCGGAACCGGCTGCCAAGCGCATCCGCTGAGGCGCCTGCCCGAACAGGACTTTGAAAAAACGGCCTTCGGGCCGTTTTTTTATGCCCTCAGCCGGCCGCCATAGCGATCGGCATGACGCTCTGGTGCTGGCGTACGCAGTTGCGGCCGGCAGCCTTCGCCTCGTAGAGCGCGTTGTCGGCAAAGCGCATGGCGGCCGACATGTCGGCGCTCGACTTGAAGATGGAAACGCCGAAGCTTGCGGTGACCCTGAACGTCTGCGGCAGGCCGGCGATCGGCTGCATCGCCATCGAGCCGCGCAGCGCCTGGGCAAACAGCATCGCCGCATTCAGCGATACGCCCGGCAGCATGACGCAGAACTCCTCGCCGCCGAGCCGGCCGACGACCGCATCCTCCGGCGCGCTGTTGCTGAGCAGGTCGGCGAAGGTGCGGATCACGCGGTCGCCGCTATAGTGGCCAAACGTGTCGTTGACCCGCTTGAAGTGGTCGATGTCGCAGAGGATCAGGGCATGCGGACCCACCGGCTGCCGGCGCAGCACGCGCTCGCATCCGGCATCGAAGCCACGCCGGTTGAACACCGACGACAGTGCATCGACCTCCGAATCGCTGCGCGCCTCCTCCATGATCTCCAGCACGAAGACCGACAGCAGCATCAGTCCGACGAGCACGACGAACACGCCGGTCATGCTCTGCGAGACGAGCGCATACGGAGAATGGACGTAATCCTTGGCCGTCGGGCCGGCGCCGACCAGCACCGCGATGACGGCTTTCACCGGAAACTGCAGGGTGGCGACGGAGAGCAGCACCACCATGGCCCGGTCGATCGGTTCGCGTCGCGACGAACGGATGACGGCGATGGCGCTGAACAGCATCGCCAGGGCGAACGGTGTCTGGTAGCTCAGCGCATGCAGCCAGGTGCCCCGCGGCAAGTCGTAGATGAAGACGTCGAGCACCACCGCGGCGCAGAAGAAGCCGGCCAGCGCTGTAAGATGGGCCGGCACGCCGTAGAGCCGCGCCACGCCGACGCGGATCAGCAGCAGCCCGGCGAGCACGCTCATGAAGGCGGCGATCGCGAAGACTTTTGGGAAATCGCTGTAGGCGACGAGCAGTTCGGCGATCGCCGAGAGCGACGCGACGGCGTAGGCGACGGCGATCCAGCGGGCGGCGATCCGCGAGCGGCTGCGCGTCGAAACGATCAGGAACACGGTGCAGAAGGAGATCCCGACCAGGAAATTGACGATCAGAAAGTAGTTGGCGCCATTCATCCTGGATCGCGGGTTCGTCCCGCCCTCAAATTGTATCGAAAAGAACCTAATGGCCGGGCGGTAACGACAGGTTAACGTTCTGCCGCAACTTCGCGATGCCCCCATGGAACCCTCTACGACAAGGCTTCCAACTTTTGAAGTGATTCATCGCTGAAACAGTGTTAGACGCCCGGCTTCACATCCCAGCCAACATCTGCCGAGATAGGTCAATGTCCAGGTTCAAGTCCGACTTCCTCCGCACGCTCGACGAGCGCGGCTTCATTCACCAGATCTCCGACGAGGCGGGTCTCGACGAACTGTTCGCCAAGGAAACCGTGACCGGCTATATCGGCTTCGATCCGACGGCGCCGAGCCTGCACGTCGGCAGCCTGATCCAGATCATGATGCTGCACTGGATGCAGCAGACCGGCCACCGGCCGATCTCGCTGATGGGCGGCGGCACCGGCATGGTCGGCGATCCTTCGTTCAAGGACGACGCACGCCAGCTGATGACCGTCGACACGATCGAGAGCAACATCGCCTCCATCAAGCGCGTCTTCTCCCACTACCTAAGCTACGGCCAGGGGCAGAAGGACGCCATGATGATCAACAACGGCGACTGGCTGCGCGATCTCAACTACCTCGAATTCCTGCGCGATGTCGGCCGCCACTTCTCGGTCAACCGCATGCTGTCCTTCGAGAGCGTCAAGTCCCGCCTGGATCGCGAGCAGTCGCTGTCCTTCCTCGAATTCAACTACATGATCCTGCAGGCCTACGATTTCGTCGAGCTGAACAAGCGCTACGACTGCCGGCTGCAGATGGGCGGCTCCGACCAGTGGGGCAACATCGTCAACGGCATCGATCTCGGCCACCGCATGGGCACGCCGCAGCTCTACGCACTCACCTCGCCGCTCTTGACCACGTCGTCCGGCGCCAAGATGGGCAAGTCGCTGAACGGCGCCGTCTGGCTCAACCCGGACATGCTGTCGGCCTATGATTTCTGGCAGTACTGGCGCAACACCGAGGATGCCGACGTATCGCGCTTCCTCAAGCTCTACACGACGCTGCCGATGGACGAGATCGCCCGCCTGTCGGCACTCGGCGGCGCGGAGATCAACGAGGTCAAGAAGATCCTCGCGACCGAAGTGACGGCGATGCTGCACGGCCGCGACGCCGCCGTACAGGCGGCCGAGACCGCCCGCAAGACGTTCGAGGAGGGCGCGCTTGCCGACAACCTGCCGTCGATCGACGTGGCTGCCGGCGAACTCGATGCCGGCATCGGCCTGCTCGCCCTGATCGTCAAGGCTGGTCTTGCCGCGTCGAACGGCGAAGCGCGACGTCACGTCCAGGGTGGCGCGGTACGTATCAACGACGTTGCCGTCTCCGACGAGCGCAAGCTGATCGGCACTGGCGAGGTCACCTCCGACGGCGTCATCAAGCTGTCGCTCGGCAAGAAGAAGCACATCCTGGTGCGGCCGGCCTGAAGCCAGCCCGACCTACCAGCCAATCCTTGAAAAGGCCCGGCTTCTCGCCGGGCCTTTTCTCATTGGAACTCGAAGATCTGCCGGAACACGCCGGGCGCGATGATCGACAGCGGATTGACGGTGAGCTTCGGCTGGGCCATCGAGCCGGCGACCTTGAAGGTGATCCCCAGCAGGCCACGATCCCGGCCGTTGCCGAGGATGGTGCCGATGATCGGCAGTTCGGCGAACAGCCGGTTGAGGCCGTAGGCCGGCATGAAGGTCCCGGTCAGGTCCATGTTGCCGGCCGCGTCGCGCACCATGCCCTGGAAGGTCGCACCGATCTGCTCGCCGCGCACCACGCCGTTCTGCAGCGACAGCGCCCCCTGCCGGTAGACGACCCTAGCAAAGCCGCGCTGGAATTTTGCCGAGCTGACGTCGATGTCGCGCTTCACTGCCGAATTGAGGCTGCGGCCGTCCTCGCCGACCGGAGTCGAGACGATCGACTGCAGCCGGCTCTCGTTGACCAGCGAGAAGCTGCGGATGTCGATCGAACCGCTCCAGTCGTCGCCCTCCTCGTTGTCCAGGCGGATGTTGAGGAGGCCGCCGCGCAGATGGTCGTAGAGGTCGGCGAAGCGGGCAACCGCGCCGGCATCGCCGCTGGTCAGCGTGATGGTTTCCGCGGCACTGCCGGAGGCGGTCTTTGCCACCACCGCCTGGCCGCTGGCGGTGACGCCGGAAAATTCGACGCCGTGCATGTCGCCGTCCCTGACGGTGATCGACAGGTTGGCGTTGCGGATGCTCTCGTCGTTGAAGCCGACGATGCGGTCGAGCTTCGCCTTCACCCGGGCCGCATCGCTGCCCTTGCCGCTGCCCTGCTTGCCGCCCTCGCCGCTGCCATTCTTGAATTTCGACAGCACCGGCCGCAGATCGGCAGCCGACCCGGTGAGCGAGACGTCGTAGATACCCTTGCCGCGGCGGATGGAGGCGGCAAAATCGTCGGCCGGCGACAGCTGCACGTGGCTGAAATCCGCCGAGCTCAGTCCGCCCTTGTCGAGCGCCACCTTGCCGTTGATGCCGAACCCGTCGCCGGACAGGTCGAGCTTCTGGATTGTCGTGTTGCCATCCTTGCTCTGCACCTCGGCGCTTGCCTTGGCGGCAATGCCGCTGCCCTTCGTCCAGCCCACCCATGGAACCGACAGGGTTGCCTTGCCGAGATCGAGCTTGACCAGCTGGCGCTCGGCGTCAATCCGCGACAGCTCCAGGCCGATCTGCCCCTTGATGATGTCGGAGAGGCCGGGCGCCAGCTTTTCACGCTGCGCATCGTTCAGCGTCGCGCTCAGCGACAGCTCGCGCGCCACGTTCGACTGCGAACCGATCGGCTCGACCAGCGTGACTTCGGCAGGCACCGTGTCGATGCTGGCCTTGGCGTTCAGACGCACGGCCTTGTCGTCGATGTCGAGCGTCCCGTCGACGTCGGTGACGGTGCGCCCTTCCATCGGCTTGGCCAGATCGACGCCATCCAGCGCGACGCTCGCCTTGAAGGTCGGCGCCGGCGGCTGCTGGTCGTTGATCAGCCCGAACCGTGCATTGACGGTCGCCTTGGCCTTGCCGGAAAAATCTTCCGGCTTGAAATCAGTGCCTTTCAAACCGTTGATCGGCTTGAAGGTGGCAAGCTCGGCCACCGCGTCGGCGGCTCCGGACACAGTCATCTCCAGATCCGCCATCAGCGGCTTGCTGTAGGTCGAGCCGATGGTGAACGATCCGCCCTCGGCGTTGACGGTGCGGCCAGACGGGAAATAGGCGTTGGCGCTCTTGAGGTCGACGCGCAGCCGCTCGCCCTTCAGGTCGAAGTGGCCGGCAACGTCGCGCAGCGGCGGTAGTTCGCCGGGCAGCGTCAGGCGGTTGTCGGCGATGTCGAAGGCGACGCGCAATTCGTCGGCGTTGAGCTCCATCGGCTGGCCCGGGCCCTTCATGCGCCCGGCCGGGATGAACACCGAGATCGAGCCGTTGGTCACGGTTCCGCCGAACAGGCTCGACGTCACCCAGTCGCGTGGCTTGTGCGCCATCCAGAACGGCCACAGCTGCTTGACCGCCGCGACATCCATGCGCGGCAGCTGCGCTCCGAAGCTGATCTCCGGCGACTGGTTGCCCGGAAAGTGGATCTTTAGCGCGCCGGCCATCTGCCCCATCGGGCTCGATACCTGCATCTCGTCGAATTCCAGCTGACGATCGCGCGACAGGTAGCGGCCGCCGGCCTTCATGTCGAACAGCACCGGTTCTTCGCCGCCGGCCGAGCCTTGTGCCTTGCCGCCACTGACCAGCAGGTCGAGGCCGAAGCCCGGCCGTTGCTCGGCCGCGTCGATGCGGTTGAGATCGATCAGCGCGCCGCTGAGCGGCAGCACGGTCGGCCCGAAGCGCAACTCCGAAGGCATGATCTGGATCGAGTTGCGGGTGAAGTCGTAGGCCGCGCGGATCTCGGCGCCCGACAGTTCCTGGCCGATCCCGTCGAAATAGAAGCGCCCGCGGTCGTGGTGGATCTCGGCTTTGATCGCCGGCTCCGTCTCGGCCGTGTCGCGCTGGGCGTTGAGGTCGAGCGCGATCGAGCCCTCAAGACCTTCGCGCGGCGAACCGTCTTCCATCCGCTGCAGCAGGAACGGCGTCAGGTCGAGGCCGCCGATCCGCGCCGTCAGCATCCGCGTCACGCCGTTGACGGCAGTCGCGTCGACCGTCAGGTCGGCTGGCCGGCCATTGAGTTCGACGCGGCCCTTGAGGGCGATCTGCCCGGCATCGGTCATGGTGAAGTTGAGGTCGGAGACAACCAGCGTCGAGACCTTGCCGGACGCGTCCGGCGGGAACTGGATGTTGATGCCCGAGATCCGCACCGATCCGGTGCCGGTGCGCTCGATCAGCCCGCGCGCCTCGTCGAGCCGCTGAAACGCCTGCTCCAGCGATGCCGGCAGGCGGTCGACACGCACGGTCGACAGGTCCATCGGGTCGCCGGCCGGCAGCAGCGCCGTGTCGAGGCTGATGTTTTCGGCCTCCATGTGGCGGATCGACACGCGGCCGCTCGCCAGCGCCAGCGGATCGATGGCAAGACGCACCGCGCCGGTGCGCGTCAGGTGTTCTCCCGTCGCCACTTCGACGATATCGACGTCGCGGGCGACAAGCGCCAGCCGGAAATCCGAATCGAATCGGATGGCCGTCGAACCGACAGTCGCCCGGTAGCGGTTGCCGATCGCGCCGTTCAGCGCCGCCTGCGCCCGGGCGTTCAGCGCGCCGTCGACGGCGCCGGTCTCGATGGCAAAGAAGGCGCTCGCCACGGCCGCCGCGATCAGCACCGCAAGCCAGGTGACATAGCGGGCAAAGCTGTGGATGCGCCGCCGCCGGGGCGGGCAATGGACGATGACGGGATCGTGCGCCTGGGCCGAAGGCAGCGCATGCAGCGGGATCATGTCCTTGCGGCGGAACCTGACTTTTTCGCCTCGTATTTCCGCCATGGTTCTCCGGTTCTCATCACGCGCCCGTTGCCGGGTGATCTGGACCCGCGGCGCGCCAGTATATAACGAATGCGGCAGCAATTCCCCTAGATACTGGCGAAAGAAAGGAAAACAATGTCGGATCTCGCACAGGGCGCACCCGCCCCCGATTTCACGCTTCCCCGCGACGGCGGCACCACCATCCAGCTTTCCGCTAACAAGGGCAAGACGGTCGTCCTCTACTTCTACCCGAAGGACGACACCAGCGGCTGCACCGCCGAGGCCATCGACTTCACCGCCAAGGGCGCCGACTTCGAAGCGGCCGACGCCATCGTCATCGGCATCTCGCCTGATTCGGCCGCCAAGCACGACAAGTTCGTCCGCAAGTACGCCCTGACCGTGGCGCTCGCCGCCGACGAGGATCATGCGGTCTGCGAGGCCTATGGCGTGTGGAAGGAAAAGAGCATGTACGGCAAGAAGTACATGGGCGTCGAGCGCACGACCTTCCTCGTTGCACCCGACGGGACGATCGCCCGCGTCTGGCCGAAGGTGAAGGTCGAGGGTCATGCGCAGGACGTGCTCGATGCGGCAAAGGCCTTGAAGCCGTGACGGGCCTGTGACACTCAGACATCCATGACCGAGGTTCAGACAGACGATCTTCCTGCCATTCCGTCGCTGCGCGGCGGGGCGATCCTGGCGATCGCCTCCGCCGATCTCGACCGCAAGACGGCAATCGCCCAGCATGCGGCGACCCGCTGGTTCGCCCGCCGCCTGTCACTGCGCTCGCCGCTCGATCCGCCGCTCCCGGACCGGCCCGGCCGTCCGGATCGTCCGCAGCTGGTGCCGCCGCGGGCCGTCGAGAAGCGCTCGCTGCACACCCTCAAGGGGCGCATCGCACTCCTCCACTCCATCGCCCATATCGAACTCAACGCCGTCGACCTGGCGCTCGATATCGTCGCCCGCTACGCCACAGAGCCGGTTCCGAACTCGTTCTTCGACGGCTGGATGCAGGTCGCCTTCGAGGAGGCCAAGCACTTCAGGATGGTGCGCGCCCGGCTGCAGGATCTCGGCGCCGATTACGGCGACATGCCCGCCCATGACGGCCTGTGGCAGGCCGCCCACTCGACCCGCAACGACCTGACGGCGCGGCTCGCCGTCGTGCCGCTGATCCTCGAGGCGCGCGGGCTTGACGTCACCCCGTCGCTGCAGGCGAAGATGCGCGATACAGGCGACATGGAAACTGCTGCCGTCCTCGATGTCATCTACAACGACGAGAAGGGCCATGTGGCGATCGGCGCCAAATGGTTCCGCTTCCTCTGCGCCCGCGAGAAGCGCGATCCGGCGGCCACCTTCAAGGAGCTGGTGCGGGCCAATTTCCGCGGCTCGCTGAAGCCGCCCTTCAACGATGTGGCGCGCGCCGAAGCCGGCCTGACGCCGTCGTTCTACCGCTCGCTGACGGCAACCAGCAGCGCCTGACGGAAGCGGCGTTTACTTCGCCGGCAAAGCACCCAAACGCGTCCCGAAAGGCCCGGAGTTAACCCGGGATTAACCTTAACGATGTGTAGTCGCATTGACGGATCGGGGTGATGAAGGGTGCGGGGGACGAGCGTGGCAGGGGCAAGCGACAACCGCGTTTTCAGCAGACGGAGCGCACCGCCCGTGCTGATCCTCGCCTCGGGCGAGCGCATCCGCCACATGACCATCCGCCCCTGGATGACCGCCGCCGCCGTCTGTTTCGTCGGCCTCTTCACCATCGGCTATCTGGCTGCCACCACCTATCTCGTGCTGCGCGACGACCTGATCGGCGCCGCCATGGCCCGCCAGGCGCGCATCCAGCACGATTACGAGGACCGCATCTCGGCCCTGCGTGCGCAGCTCGACCGCATCACCTCGCGCCAGCTGCTCGATCAGCAGGTCGTCGAGCAGAAGGTCGAAAAGTTGCTGGAGCAGCAGGATGCACTCTTCTCCCGCCACGGGCGGCTTGGGTCGCTCGTCGAACGGGCCGAGGAATCGGGCCTGACGTCGGCCCCTGCGCCCAAGGCCAACGCCTTCCAGCCCGTCGTCAAGGACAACCAGGCGAACGCCAGCTCGGGGCAGAAGGCCATCGACCGGCTCCTGGCGCTGGACCCGTCCCTGCCCGCCGGCCGCTCGGCTGCGACCGCCTTTGCGCCGACGCATGAAAGCGTCGCCGATCGCGCCGACCGTGTCTTCTCCCGCGTCACCCGTTCGCTGCGAACCGTCGAGCAGGAGCAGTTCGCCCGCATCCGCGGCCTCACCGACGATGCCGACAAGACGGTGTCCGCGATGACCCGGATCATGCGCCGCACCGGGATCGACCTTGCAACGGCCGACATGGCCGCCCCCGCACCGAACGGCATCGGCGGACCTTTCGTCGAGCCGGCGGCCGTCAATGCCTTCGACACCTCGCTTGATCGGCTCGATGCCGCACTCAACCGCCTGGAGACGGTGCGCGATACGGCGCGGAAGCTGCCCTTCGGCAATCCGGCGCCCGGTCGCGACATCACCAGCCCGTTCGGCAACCGCGTCGACCCGTTCATCGGCCGCCTCGCCCTGCACGCCGGCGTCGATTTCCAGGCCGAGAGCGGCAACGGCATCCGCGCCACCGGCAACGGCCGCGTGACCGCTGCCGGCTATACGAACGGCTACGGCAACATGGTGGAGATCGACCACGGCCAGGGCGTATCGACGCGCTACGGCCACATGTCGAGCATCCTGGTCTCCGTCGGCGACACAATCGCGGCCGGCGAGGTCATCGGCAAGGCTGGATCGACGGGCCGCTCCACCGGCCCCCATATTCATTACGAAGTGCGCAGGAACGGCGAGGCAACCGACCCGATGCACTTCCTCAACGCCGGGATGAAGCTGACAAGCTACTTGAAATAAACCATCGATAGACCCAGTATTATCCTTAACGGCGGCGGAATCGACATTCCTGCCGCCTCTCGGCGTGGTTTTCTTGACTTTGCCGGCCATTGCGCCTATGTCGCGCCCATCGTCGGACACAGCACTGATCCGACTCACAGCGTTCTTAGTGAACCGGAACGGAAACAGTTTTTTCTTTGACCACATTTGCTGACCTTGGCCTGAGCCAAAAAGTCCTCTCCGCCGTGACCGACGCGGGTTACACGATACCCACGCCGATCCAGCTTGGCGCGATTCCTCCCGCACTTCAGCGGCGCGACATCTGCGGCATTGCGCAGACCGGTACCGGCAAGACCGCCTCCTTCGTATTGCCGATGCTCACCCTTCTCGAGAACGGCCGAGCGCGGGCCCGCATGCCGCGCACGCTGATCCTCGAGCCGACCCGCGAACTGGCAGCCCAGGTTGCGGAAAACTTCGAAAAATACGGCAAGAACCACAAGCTCAACGTCGCGCTGCTCATCGGCGGCGTCTCGTTCGAAGAGCAGAACCGCAAGCTCGAGCGCGGCGCCGACGTGCTGATCTGCACCCCCGGCCGCCTGCTCGACCACTGCGAGCGCGGCAAGCTGCTGATGACCGGCGTCGAGATCCTGGTCATCGACGAAGCCGACCGCATGCTCGACATGGGTTTCATCCCGGACATCGAACGGATCGCCAAGATGATCCCGTTCACCCGCCAGACGCTGTTCTTCTCGGCCACCATGCCGCCGGAGATCCAGAAGCTGGCCGATCGCTTCCTGCAGAACCCGGAACGCATCGAGGTCGCCAAGCCCTCCTCGACCGCCAAGACCGTGACGCAGCGCCTCGTCGCAGCACACGCCAAGGATTATGAGAAGCGCGCCGTTCTGCGCGATCTCATCAAGGCGCAGGACGAACTGAAGAACGCCATCATCTTCTGCAACCGCAAGAAGGATGTCGCCGACCTGTTCCGCTCGCTGGAACGCCACGGCTTCTCCGTCGGCGCCCTGCATGGCGACATGGACCAGCGCTCGCGCACCGAGATGCTGGCAGGTTTCAAGGCCAATGCGATCACCCTGCTCGTCGCATCCGACGTTGCGGCCCGCGGCCTCGATATCCCCGACGTCAGCCACGTCTTCAACTTCGATGTGCCGATCCATGCCGAAGACTATGTTCACCGCATCGGCCGTACCGGTCGTGCCGGTCGTTCGGGTCAGGCCTTCACGCTGGTGACCAAGTCGGACGCCAAGTATCTCGACGCCATCGAAAAGCTGATCGGCGAGAAGATCGAATGGGAGAACGGCGATCTGTCCGCGCTTCCGGCACCTATGGAAAGCCAGGAAAGCAATCGTCCGCGCGGCAAGGGTCGCGAGCGCGACAAGGATCGTGATCGCGAAGGCACGCGCGAGCGTGGCCGCGGCAAGCGCGCCGGTCGCGACGAGGATCGCAGCCCGCCTCCTGTCGTCGTCGAGGCGGCAGCAGTGGCGGAAGCGCCAAGCATTGAACCCATCAGGCCAGCAAGGACGGAAAACGTGGCAGCAGAGCACCAGAAGGTGGACCATCGCAGGCAGCAGCAGCACGGTGGACGCAACAGTGGTCGGCCCAATCCGGCCAATGACGATCATCGCGAACGTCGTGCCCGCCAGCACCGCGACCATGACGACGGCCCGACCCCGGTCGGCTTCGGCGACGACATCCCGGCATTCATGCTGATCGTCGCCGGCGCCAAGGCCTGACACCTCCATGTCTGCGGAAATCTACATGCCCGCACAGCCGGGCATTGATTTCCCGGGTTTTGGAACCGGTCTCGTCGTGCTTCGCGACGATGGCAGGATCCTCCTCTACCGGCGCGTCAAGGCGCCGGAGGCCGGACACTGGAACATTCCAGGCGGCAAGGTCGACCACATGGAGCGATCGGCGGATGCGGCACGCCGCGAGGCCGAGGAAGAAAGCGGCCTGACGATCGGCGCCGTCAGCCTGCTCTGCGTCTCCGAACAAGTGATCGAGAGCGACCGTCAGCACTGGATTTCCGTCATTTATCTGACGCAGGACTTTTCCGGCGAAGCAACGATCACCGAACCCGACAAGCTGTCCGACATGGGCTGGTTCCTGCCGACGGAACTGCCGGAGCCGGTCTCGGCCTTCACCCGTGACGCCGTTCAAAAGCTCGCCCTGCGCCCCCGCGCCTGACCCTCTACTACTGCCTACTGCCTACTGCCTACTGCCTATTGCCTACTGCCTACTTACCGCCTACGCGCTCCCCTTGCGCGGCTTGGCGCCCCGCATGCCGGCTTCCGCCGCGAGCCTCACCCACTTCGTCATCAGATCCGGATCGTCGAGCGCCTCGTCGGGGATCGACCAGTAGGGCATCAGCACCGGCTTGCCGGACTTGCCCTCATACGCCCACTGGCGAGAACCGGCGGCACGGAAATGCGGGGCGGTCTCGGCATCCGCCTTCAGCAGGATCTCGCCCGACACTTCCAGCGCGCAGATCGCGCCATCGTGGTAGATGCCCTTGCCGCCGAACATCCGGCGGATGCTGACCGGGCCGAGGCTCTCGAACAGCTCTTCGATCGCTGCATTGTCCACTGCCGTCCCTCCGTCTGTCCCCTGGCCGCAATGGCCGCCTTTGGCCGAAGACGTCGCCTAGCCTTTCAGGATGCCGCCCGCTGCTTCCACCGCCTGCGGCGTATCCACGTCCACATGTGCCGCCTGGCCGATCTCCACGTCGATGATCGGCAGGCCGCAGGTCTCGATGACGTGCCGTGCGCCGACATCGCCCTCCAGCTGCATCAGGTCGCCGAACGTGGCGCGCGGCAGGATGACCGGATTGCCGCGCTTGCCGCCGGCAACCGCCCGCACGATCGCCCGTCCGTCCGCCTTGCGAAAGGCGTCCGCAAGCGCACCGATATCGGCCGGTGATAGACCCGGCATGTCGGCAAGTAGAACCATCACGCCCGCGACTGCGGCGAGCGCCGGAGAACCCAACCCCGTCTTCAGCGAGCTTGCCATGCCGCTTGCATAGTCGCGGTTTTCGGCGATCGTCAGGGATAAGCCCTCGAGCGCTGCGGAAACCTCCGGGGCGCGGTAGCCGGTGACAGCCACCAGCGGTCCGCCAAGCGCGGCGATCGCCCGCTCGGCGACCCGCCGCACCAATGGCATTCCGTCGAACTCCGCCAGCAGCTTGTGGCCCGCCTCGCCCATGCGGCTTGCCCGGCCTGCCGCCAGCAGCACGCCGCCGATGAGCAGCGGCCCGTCCTTGCGCATGCCGAGCTCGCGCGGCTGCGGGCGGTTCGGAATTTCCATCAGCAGGCCTCCCACGCCAAGCCCCGTCAGATCCTCCACCGTCGGCGCCTCGCCGGCAAGCAGCCGGTTCAGCACCCAGTCGAACCCGTTTTCCTTCGGCGAGCGGGCGCAGCCGGGTGCTGCAACGAGAGGCATGTCTTTGAGCCATCCAAGCACCAGCAGATTTCCGGGGTCGACCGGCAGGCCGACATGTTCGACAGAGCCGCCGGCAAGCCGCATCGCCTGCGGCAGCACGTCCTCGGCATCGCAGACCGCCGAGGCGCCGAACAGCACGATCATCTTCGGGCCGCTGCCGTTGTCGATCGTCGCTGCGGCGCGGATCGCTTCGGCCACCGCCCCGGCCTCGTGGGCCACGCGCCGCTCCGAGACGACGACGCTGCCGGAGGACGCCAGCCGCCGGCCGAGCAGGTCGGCGGTCTTGTCGAGCACTGACGGCTTGGTGAGCGGCAGCACGGTCTGGATCAGCGCCACCGAATGCGGGCGGTAGAGCCGCAGGCCGATCGCCTCTCCGGCCGCAAGGATGGCGCGCGCCGCCTCCACCGGCTGCGAAGCAACGGCGAGCGGAATGATCTTGATGGTCGCCACCATCGCGCCGGCCGAAACGCTGCTGCGGTCGGCAAGGCAGGCAAGCGTGATTGCCGGATCGATCCGGTTGAAGCGGTCGATCGTCTCGCGGTCGGCACGAAAAAGCCCGGCAGCGGTCGCATGAATGTTCACCCGTCCGGTCGCCGCCTCGGAAAGTTCGAGACCGGCAGCGGCCAGCGCCGAGGCAAGCCGGGCGGCGGCGACGTCCTCCGTCAGATCGCCGGGCTCCAGACGCGCCGCGACGATCTCGCTTATCCCCTCGCCACGCAGCCGGTCGACATCGCTCCGCGACAGGCGCGTCCCTTTCGAGATCCGGCCATCGGCCGTCTGCACAGCATGGGCGAGGATCGTCCCTTCCGCCTCGGCGAGCGGCACGGTTCCGAAGATCATGCAGCGGCTCCGCCGATGTCGCGCCGGCGATAGGCCTCGACGATCTGCGCCAGCACGGCAAGCGCGATCTCCTCGGGGCTTGCGGCGCCGATGTCGAGACCGATCGGCGCGCGGATGCGGGCGATGTCGGCCTCGCTGATGCCCGCCTGCTGCAATCGCTCGGCTCGCTTGGCATGCGTCTTCCGGCTGCCGAGCGCGCCGACATAGAAACAGCCGCGGCGCAGCGCTTCCGCGAGCGCGAAATCGTCGATCTTCGGATCGTGGGTGACGGCGGCCAGCGCCGTATAGCCGTCGAGCGGCCGTGCCTGCAGCACGTCCTCCGGCCAGTCCGCCACCAGATCGACGCCGGCAAACCGCTCGGGCGTCGCAAACGCCGTGCGCGGATCAATGATCGTCAGGTCGAAGCCGATGACCGGCGCCAGCCGGGCCAGCGCCTGGGTGATGTGCACGGCGCCGATCGCAACGATCCGCGGCGGCGGCAGGTGGACGTTGAGAAACACCGACCGGCCGGCGATCTCGGCGAGCCCGGACTTGCCGCTCAGGAGGACCTTGCCCGCCGCTTCCCGCAGGGTTTCGGGCCAGGCCTCTCCTTCGACCAGAACCGTCGAGGCGCCGCCCTCCACCTCTGTCGCCAGCACCACCGCCCGGCGCGACTGGCGCGCGGCGTTCAGCCGGATAAGTGTATCCAGTTCCATCAGCCGAGCCTCTCGACATAGACCCGGATGCGGCCGCCGCAGGAAAGACCGACCCGCCAGGCCGTCTCGTCGGCGACGCCGAAGTCGAGCATCTTTGCGGCGCCGGCCTCGATCACGTCGAGCGCCTCGGTGATCACCGCCCCCTCGACGCAGCCGCCGGAGACGGAGCCTTCGAAATTGCCCTCGCCGTCGACGACAAGGTGGCTGCCGGCCGGCCGCGGCGCCGAGCCCCAGGTCTCGACGACGGTCGCGACGGCAACCGCCCGGCCCTCGCGTTTCCAGGCTTCGGCGGTTGCCAAAGGATCCAGTTGGTCGTTCATGTCGGTCTCCCTGTCTCGGTCCGCTGCAGGTACCGCCGCGGATCGGATGTGCCGGATGTGGAACCGGAAAGCGCCGCGGCAAGCTCGCCGAGCGACGCCAGATTGTGCATGGGGCGGAATTCGTCCACGTGCGGAAGCATGGTCTTTACGCCGCGCGCCAGCGCCTCGAAGCCCTCGAAGCGCAGCAGCGGGTTGAGCCAGACGAGCCGCCGACAGCTGCGGTGCAGTCGGTCGATCTCGCGCTCAAGATCCTCGACGCCGTCGCGCTCCAGACCGTCGGTGATCAGCAGCACGACGGCACCACCGCCGAGCACCCGGCGCCCCCACACGCGGTTGAAGGCGGCAAGCGTTCCGCCGATCCGTGTGCCGCCGGACCAGTCGGCGACGGTGGCACTGCAGGCGGCGAGCGCCTCGTCCGGGTCGCGCGCCCGAAGGCTGCGGGTGACATTTGTCAGCCGCGTTCCGAACAGGAAGACGTGGACGCGCCGCCGCCGTTCCATGATCGCGTGGCAGAACTGCAGGAAGATGCGGCTATAGGCGCTCATCGAGCCGGAGATGTCGACAAGCACGACAAGCGGCGGCGGTTGACGCCGCACCGTCCGGAACACCGGCAGCATCAGGTCGCCGCCGCTGCGCATCGATTTTCGCAGCGTCGCCCGCCGATCGATCCGCGCCGGCCGTGGCGACGCCTCGAAACGCCGGGTCGCAACGCTCTGAAGCGGCAGCGCCAGCCTGGCAATCTCGTGCCGCGCCTGCGCCAGCTCGGCCGCCGTCATCTGCGCAAAATCCGTCCGCCGCAGCACTTCGGATGCCGAAGCCGTTCGCCGCGAATCGATCTCCAGCTCCGGCTGTGCAGGGCTCTTGGATGGCCGCTGCCGTTCGGCCACCAGCGCCTCGTCGACGCGCGCCGCGCCCGGCTTCGGCTTTTCCGGCGGGCGGTTGTCGGCGGTCTTCGGCGACATCATCTGGATCATCTTCTCGACGAGATCCCGCTTGCGCCAGTACAGCCGGAACGCCTCGTCGAAGACCGCCATTTCCTCGCGCCGCTTGACGAAGATCGCCGCCAGCACTGCCCGGAATTCGTCGCGTCCGCCGATACCCACGGCCTCGACCGCAGCCACCGCATCCAGCGTCGATTGCGGCGAGGTTTTCAGTCCGGCGCGCCGCAGCAGGCGGGAAAAGTAGAGGATGTTGTCGGCAAGCCGCCCGCCGTGATCGACAACGGGTGCAAGAACGGTCGTTCCGGCAGAATGTGCGCTCGCCATCATCTCACCCGGCCGCCAGCAGTTCGGCCGTTACGTCGGAGAGGATCCGCGCTCCCTCGCCGCCGCCGATGCGGGCAATGTCGTCCTGGTATTTGAGCAGCGTCCCGAGCGTATCGGTGATCGTTTCCGGATCGAGCGCCATGCGGTCGAGTTCGGTGAGTGCGGTCGCCCAGTCGATGGTCTCGGCAATCCCCGGGTTCTTGAACAGGTCGATCGTCCGCAGCCGCTGGACATAGGCGACGACCTGCCGCGAGAGGGTCTCGGATGCCTGCGGCACCTTGCGCCGCAGGATGGCCAGTTCCTGGGCAGCTTCCGGATAATCCACCCAGTGATAGAGACAGCGCCGCTTCAGCGCGTCGTGGATCTCGCGGGTCCGGTTGCTGGTGATGACGACGATCGGGGGTTCGGCCGCCCGTATGGTGCCGAGTTCGGGAATGGTCACTTGGAAGTCCGACAGCACTTCGAGCAGAAACGCCTCGAACGCCTCGTCGGTGCGATCCAGTTCGTCGATGAGGAACACCGGCGCCGTCTCGCCGGCCTCAGCCAGCGCCTGCAGCACCGGTCGGCGGATCAGGTGACGCTCGTCGTAGAGATTGGCCTGCAGCTGTCGGCGATCATCGACCCCGGAGGCTTCCGAAAGCCGGATGTCGAGCATCTGCGCCGGATAATTCCATTCGTAGACGGCCGACGAGACATCCAGTCCCTCGTAGCACTGCAGCCGGATCAGCGGGCGGTCGAGCCCCACGGACAGAGCCTTGGCGATCTCGGTCTTGCCGACGCCCGCTTCGCCCTCGAGGAACAGCGGCCGCTTCATCCGCAGCGCCAGGAAGATCACCGTCGCCAGCCCGCGCCCGGCCAGGTAATCCTGTCCTTCGAGCAGACGGAGCGTATCGTCGATCGATGTCGGCGTCGTACCTGCCTCAAATCGTTCCATGGCGCCTCCAGCGACCCAAGGTTACAGCGGGTGAAATGCGCGGTCCAGATAAATGAGCGCCGGGTTTTCCGGGCCGAAATGCATCTCCGCGACGCGGCCGAACAGCACCAGATGCGTTGACATGCGGCGCACGTCGATCAGCCGGCAGTCGAAGGCGACCAGCGCATCCGAAAGCACCGGCGCACCCGTTTCCAGCCGCCGCCAGTCACCCAGCGCGAAACGCTCGTCCGACGGCAGCTGGCCAAAACCCGCCAGCGCCTTGGCGAGCGGCTGGTGATGGGCGGCAAGCGCATTGAGCGCGAAGCGGCCGCTCGCCTCGAAGATCGCGTTGCCGGAGTTTTCGGCATTGAGGCAGACCAGCACGGTCGCCGGATCGTCGGAAACCGAGCAGGCGGCGGTCACCGTCACGCCGCGTCGCACGCCCTCCCATTCCGTCGTCACCAGCTGAACATGGCCCGCATAGCGCGCCATGCCGTTGCGGTAGATCGCCGGATCGACGAGGCTCGCCGCAGGTTTCTGCGATATCGTCACACACTTCCTCCCGGGTGCCGGCGCTGCCGGTCCTCACGAACAATATGGGTCGCCAGGCAGAAATTTTCCACGCCGATGCATCGCCTGGCGGCAGCGCGTCTCGCCGCCAACCATCGCGGGTCCTGTCGCGGCAGCGGGTCATCGGCATGCGGCGCGGATTTCCTTTGACGCCGCCGTCGCTCAGGCTAAATGTGGCGTCATGACAGGACCTCTCTCCATCCCGGCTCTTCTGCGCCGTTGCGCCGCCTTTTCCATCGCCATTGCCGCGGCCGGCACGGCACAGGCGGCCACGATCGTCGTGGTCGCTCCGCAACAGGGTCCCTATGCCCTTCTTGGCGCGCAGATCCTGCGCGGCGCCCAGGCGGCGGCAGAGCCGGGCGACAGCATCGTTGCCATCGACGAAAGCTGCGAACGCAAGGACGGGGCAGCGATCGCCGACCGCGCCATCGGCGCCGGCGCTTCGGCCGTCGTCGGCTTTCTCTGCGTCGAGACGCTCACCGATGCTTTGCCGCGACTGAAGGAGAAGGCGATCCCGGCGATCTCCGTCTCGGTGCGGTCAAAAATCCTCATGGAAGATGCGCATCGCTACGGCTGGCCGTTCTTCCGTCTCGGCCCGGCCGATGGCGACGAAGCCGAGAAACTCGCCGACACGATCCTGTCGCGCTTCCAGAACCAGCCGATCGCGCTCGTCGATGACGGCACCATCTACGGCCGCGAACTGGTGAGCGCCGTGCGCCAGCGCCTCGAAGCCGGAGGCATCAAGCCGGTGTTTGCCGATACCTATCGCCCGGGGCAGGACCAGCAGCTGGCGCTGGTGCGCCGTCTTGCCAAGGCCGGTGCCGCCCAGGTTCTGGTCGGCGGCGATCGTGCCGACGTCGCGGTGATGGCCCGCGATGCGGCAGCCGAAGGCACGCCCATGGCCTTCCTCGGGGGCGACGTGATGCGCGCCGCCAACCGGCCGGTGCGGCTGGCCGATGACGTGCAGGCGGTGGCGCTGCCCGATTATCCGGCGCTGCCGGAAGCAACCGAGGCTGCCGGCCTGCTGCGCTCGTCGGGTTTCGAGCCGGAGGGCTACACGCTTCCCGCCTATGCTGCCGTCCAGGTCGCGCGTGCGGCACTGGCGAAGGCGCAGGCCGACGGCACGCCGCTTCCCGTCGCGGCGACCGGCCTGCCGGTGCAGACGGTGATCGGTGAGCTTTCCTTCGGCACCGATCATGAACTGACAGAAAACCCGTTCCGCCTGCAGGAATGGCGCGACGACGCCTTCCGCCTCGTCGGGCCGGAAACCGAATAGGGTTCGCAAGATCTGGTCGGCGGTGCACGGCGATTGTGCCGCCGCACCGCCGGTGATAAGCGCAGCCCGACATCATTCAGCCCCAGGAGATCCCTGATGCCTCTGCCCATCCGTATCGCCCCCTCCATCCTCGCCGCTGATTTTTCCAGGCTTGGCGACGAGGTGCGCGGCATCGTCGAGGCGGGCGCCGATTGGGTGCATCTCGATGTCATGGACGGTCATTTCGTCCCCAACATCTCCTTCGGGCCCGATATCATCAAGGCGCTGCGGCCGCACACCGAAGCCTATTTCGACTGCCACCTGATGATCGCCCCGGCCGATCCCTATCTCGAAGCCTTCGCCAAGGCCGGCTGCGACAGCATCACCGTGCATGCAGAAGCTGGCCCGCACCTGCACCGCTCATTGCAGACCATCCGCAGCCTCGGCAAGAAGGTTGGCGTCACGCTGAACCCGGCCACGCCGCTGTCGGTGCTCGAAAACGTGCTGGACGATATCGACCTGATCCTCGTCATGAGCGTCAATCCCGGCTTCGGCGGCCAAAAATTCATTCCGGCCATGCTCGACAAGATCCGTGCCGCGAAGGCGCTGATCGGTGACCGGCCGATCGACCTTGAGGTCGATGGCGGGATCACGCCGGAAACGATCGGTGCTGCTGCCGCGGCCGGTGCCAATGTCTTCGTCGCCGGCTCGGCCGTCTTCAAGGGGGATGGCGTCGAGGCCTACCGCGCCAACATCGCCGCGCTGCGGCAGGCCGCCGAAAGCGCTGCCGCTTGAGCGCCCCGGCCGACGCCCGCACAAGTGCTGGCATCGGCCTCGTCGCTCTGTCTGCCGGCGCCATCGGCTGGAGCTTCTGCTGCGCCGGCCTCGCATTGGCCGGTCTCTGGCGCACCGAGCGGCTGGACACCTTCCACCTGTCGCCGCTGCTGATGGTGTTTGCCGGCGGCGCGGCACTGGCGTGGCTTGCGTCGGCCGCTGTCCTTCTTCTGCTTCGCCGGCGGGTCGTGCGCCTTCGGCTGCGCCTGCCGCTGGCTTTCGTCATCCTCGGCGCCGCGACGCTCGCCTTCACCGCGCTGCTGTTTGCGCTCGATTACCGCGCCTTCTATGCCCGCTGGCATGCCGATGCCTTCACGCTCGACTGGACCCTGCAGCAGCTGTTCACCACCGCGTCGGCCACCTACCAGTTCCTGGTCATCGGCCTGCGCCTCTATCTGCCGCTCGGCCCGCTGCTGCTGGCTGCGGCGACCCCCGTCCTTCTGCGCGCTACGCGTTGAGCTTGGCTGCTCTTCTTGCTAAAGCGGGCCAGCTTTCTGAAAACACCGCAAGGAAACCCCGATGATCCCGCGCTACTCCCGGCCCGACATGGTCGCCATCTGGTCGCCCGAAACCAAATTCCGCATCTGGTTCGAGATCGAGGCCTATGCCTGCGATGCGCTGGCCGACCTTGGCGTCATTCCGCGGGAAGCCGCCCGGACGATCTGGGAAAAGGGCAATGCGGCACAGTTCGACGTGGCCCGCATCGACGAGATCGAAGCCGTCACCAAGCATGACGTCATCGCCTTCCTCACCCACCTCGCGGAATTCGTCGGCCCGGACTCGCGCTTCGTCCACCAGGGCATGACCTCGTCGGACGTGCTCGACACCACCTTCAACATCCAGCTGGTGCGTGCCGCCGATATCCTGATCGCCGGCATGGACCGCGTGCTGGCGGCGCTGAAGACCCGCGCCTTCGAGCACAAGGACACGATCCGCATCGGCCGCAGCCACGGCATCCATGCCGAACCGACGACGATGGGGCTGACCTTTGCCCGCTTCTATGCCGAAATGCACCGCAACCGGGCCCGCCTGGTCGCGGCCCGCGCCGAGATCGCCACCGGCGCCATCTCCGGGGCGGTCGGCACGTTTGCCAACATCGATCCGCACGTCGAGGAATATGTCTGCGCAAAGCTCGGCCTGCAGCCCGAGCCGGTCTCGACCCAGGTCATCCCGCGCGACCGCCACGCGATGTTCTTCGCCACCCTCGGCGTCATCGCCTCGTCGATCGAAAACGTCGCGATCGAGATCCGCCACATGCAGCGCACCGAAGTCCTGGAGGCGGAGGAGTTCTTCTCGCCCGGCCAGAAGGGTTCGTCGGCCATGCCGCACAAGCGCAACCCGGTGCTCACCGAGAACCTCACGGGTCTCGCCCGCCTGGTGCGCATGTCTGTCGTCCCGGCCATGGAGAACGTCGCGCTCTGGCACGAGCGTGACATCTCGCATTCGAGCGTCGAGCGCGCCATCGGCCCGGATACCACGGTTACCCTCGACTTCGCCCTCCACCGGCTGGCCGGCGTGGTCGAGAAGCTGGTCATCTACCCGGACAACATGATGAACAATCTGAACAAGTTCCGCGGACTTGTTCATTCGCAGCGTGTGCTTTTGGCGCTCACTCAAGCCGGCGCGTCGCGCGAGGATGCCTATCGCCTCGTGCAGCGCAATGCCATGAAGGTCTGGGAACAGGGCAAGGATTTCCTCGAGGAACTGCTGGCCGATCCGGAGGTCCGCGCGGCGCTCTCCGAGGACCAGTTGCGCGAAAAATTCGATCTTGGCTACCACACCAAGCATGTCGACACGATCTTCCGCCGCGTCTTCGGCTGATCTTGCGAGGCGGCCCGACGGTCACCCGCCGGGCCGCCTCCACCTCGATACCTGTCCGCGGCGAGCCACGCAGGGGATGCGAGCCAAGCTCAAAATCCGTCCGGTGGTTCGCCATTGCGGTCTTGACCTCCACCGGTGTCAATCGCAGATAAGGCGCATGAAAGCTTCCGACGCAGATATCCTGATCATCCCCGGCTATACCAATTCCGGCCCCACCCACTGGCAGTCCCGCTGGGAGGCCAAGCTGCAGACGGCGCGCCGCGTCGAGCAGGCCGAATGGTCGAAGCCCGTGCGTGACGACTGGGTGGCGCGCGTCGCCGAAGAGGTGAACGCCTCGACACGGCCGGTCGTGCTTGTCGCCCATTCGCTCGGCATCCCCGCGGCGATCCACGCCATCCCGCAGTTCCGCCAGAAGGTCGCCGGCGCCTTCTTCGTCGCGCCGCCGGACGTCGCCAATTCCGACATCCGGCCAAAACACCTGATGACCTTCGGCCCCTACCCGCGCGACCCGCTGCCGTTCCCGTCGCTGACCGTCGCCAGCCGCAACGATCCGTTCGGCAGCTACGACCACGCCGACGACATCACCAATGCCTGGGGATCGGCCCTCATCGATGCCGGCGAGGCCGGCCACATCAATGTCGAGTCCGGCCATGGCCCCTGGCCGGAGGGCACGATGGTGTTTGCCCGCTTCCTGTCGGGGCTAAAGCCTTAGCGGCCGGCCGGGCATCATCCACCGTCGGGTATCCGGACATTTCGCACCTGCGGGGCATTCCGTGCTAGGCATGGTCAGGCCCGCCCCGCGGCAGGGCGGATGGAAGCGCCGGCAGCCGCTCCGCTATCGCATCGCGGCAAAGCCACATTGTGGAGCGTCCCGTTTTCCTTTATGGGACCGCTCAAGCACTTCAAACGGCGTCTCCTGGCGCCAGAACAACGAGACCAATGATCATGAACCGTCGCCGCCGGATTTACGAAGGCAAGGCCAAGATCCTGTACGAGGGCCCCGAGCCGGGTACGCTGATCCAGTTCTTCAAGGACGATGCCACCGCTTTCAACAAGAAGAAGCATGACATCATCGACGGGAAGGGCGTGCTCAACAACCGCATTTCCGAATACATCTTCACGCATCTGAACAAGATCGGCATCCCGACGCATTTCATCCGCCGGCTGAACATGCGCGAGCAGCTGATCCGTGAAGTCGAGATGATCCCGCTGGAAATCGTCGTGCGCAATGTTGCCGCCGGCTCGCTGTCGGAACGTCTCGGAATCGAGGAAGGCACCGTGCTGCCGCGCTCGATCATCGAATTCTACTACAAGTCCGACCAGCTCGCCGATCCGATGGTCTCCGAGGAGCACATCACCGCCTTCGGCTGGGCCAACCCCGCGGAACTCGACGACGTGATGGCGCTCGCGATCCGCGTCAACGACTTCCTCTCCGGTCTCTTCCTCGGCGTCGGCATCCAGCTCATCGATTTCAAGATCGAGTGCGGCCGGCTGTTCGAGGGCGACATGATGCGCATCATCCTGGCCGACGAGATCTCGCCCGACAGCTGCCGGCTGTGGGATATCGAGACCAAGGAAAAGATGGACAAGGACCGCTTCCGCCGCGACATGGGCGGCCTGGTCGAAGCCTATTCGGAAGTCGCCCGCCGTCTGGGCATCATCAACGAGAATGAACCGATCCGCGGCACCGGCCCGGTTCTGGTCAAGTAATCCGTCAGGGAGCAGTCAGTGATCAAGGCACGCGTAACCGTCACGTTGAAGAACGGCGTTCTGGACCCGCAGGGCAAGGCAATCGAGGGTGCGCTTGGCAGCCTCGGCTTCGATGGCGTCCACCAGGTTCGCCAGGGCAAGGTCTTCGACCTGGAGGTCGATACCGCCGACCGGGCCGCAGCTGAAGAGCAGCTGAAGGCCATGTGCGACAAGCTTCTGGCAAACACGGTGATCGAGAACTATACTATCGCAATCGACTGAAGGTCGTCAGCGAAGGAGTTCGCGCATGGCCGATATCACCAACGATCTCGTGTACGAGCTTTTGAAGCGGGTGCACGCTGATATTGCGGATCTCAAGCTCGGCCAGCGCGAAATAAAGGCCGAAGTCAATGCCATGCGCGGGGCTGTTGTGGTCCTGCATCAGGATATCCATAGCCTTCACACGACATTGGCGAGACACGAGTTACGTCTGGATCGCATCGAACACCGCCTGGAACTGCGCGAGTTCCAAGAACCCCAAGCAAGGTTTGAACCACAGCCATGAAGTCAGCCGTAGTCCAGCTCCCAGGTCTCAACCGCGACCGCGACATGATCGACGCCCTCACCCGCATCTCCGGCCAGGCGCCGATCACCGTCTGGCAGACGGAAACCGAGATCCCGGACGTCGACCTTATCGTCATTCCCGGCGGCTTCTCCTACGGCGACTACCTGCGCTGCGGCGCGATTGCCGCCCGCATGCCGGTCATGCAGGCGATCCGCGATCGGGCCGAACAGGGCGTCAAGGTACTGGGCGTCTGCAACGGCTTCCAGATCCTCGTCGAGGCCGGCATGCTGCCGGGCGCCCTGATGCGCAATTCGTCGCTGAAATTCGTCTGCAAGGAAGTGAAGCTCGAGGTGGTCAACGCCGATACCGAGTTCACCCGCGCCTACGAGACCGGCCAGATCATCCGCTGCCCCGTCGCCCATCATGACGGCAACTACTTCGTCGACGACGAAACGATGAAGCGCATGGATGACAACGGCCAGGTCGTCTTCCGCTATGCCGAGGGCACCAATCCGAACGGCTCGCTGCTCGACATCGCCGGCGTCGTCAACGAGCGCGGCAACGTGCTCGGCATGATGCCGCATCCGGAAAACCTGATCGAGGCCGCCCATGGCGGAACCGATGGCCGCGGCATCTTTGCCTCGGCGCTCGACGTCATCGCCGCCTGAAGACGTCCCCCGCATAGCCAGCGCCAGGAAGACATAGCCGTCATGAACCGTTTGCCCCTCGCCGTCGCGGCTGCCGCCGTGGCAGCCCTGTCTGCCTGCCAGTCCAGCCGCAGCCCCGCCCCGGTCGCCGTTAATCGCGCCGCCTTGCCGACCATGGAGCGGGTGGCGATTGCCGCCAACGGCTGCTGGTTCAAGTCGGGCGACGCCGCCTTCCGCGACTACCGTCTGGCACCGGAACTGAATTCCTTCTCCGGCCGCCCGCGCATTCTCGCCGTGCCCCGCCACAGCCCCGAATCGCGACCGCTTCTGGTCGTCCAGGCGGAAGGAAGTCCGGCCCGCCTCGATGCCTTCGGGCCGATGATGGACGGACCGGCCGCGGCGCGCATCCGCACCGACATCAACCGCTGGGCAAATGGCGGCAAAGGCTGCTGAATTTGCTCCGGCAGCGTCCTCTTCCTGCAACACCTGCGCGCATTCGCACAGCGCCGGGGGCATTCGGTAATTTGACGCTTGCCAACCGCTGAACCTGCTGTCTAGTTTCTGCCACACTTGGTGCTTCGACGCGCGTCGCGGCATGCAGAAGCCAGACGGAGTCGATCCTCACATGCATCAGAATGCGGTCAAAAAGCTTGCAATGTCCGCGCTGTTCTCGCTCAGCGCAGCATTCGCCGCCACTTCGGCCTCGGCCGCCGATTTCGCCGCTCCGGCAGAAGCGCCCGCCGAAGCCTCGATTTTCGACGAAGCGCGATTCGGCGTTCTCACCGCTCTCGACAAGACCTACAGCAATGACGAGAAGGGCGCCTTCGTCACCGGCATCGTCTTCTTCGACCCGTGGGATCACGACAATGCGCCGGGCTGGGAGAAGTTTATCCGCCCGCGTATCCACGTCGGTGGCGACATCAGCACCGCTGGCGAAGCCCATCAGGTATTCGCCGGCTTCTCCTGGACGGCCAACATCACCGAGCGCTTCTTCCTCGAAGCCGGCTTCGGCGGCAGCCTCAACAACGGCAAGCAGGAGATGGACGGCGGTCGCGGTCCCTTCCTCGGATGCCACACGCTGTTCCACGAATACGTGGCCGCCGGTTTCAACATCGACAAGAACTGGCGCATCGTCGCCCAGGCCGAACACTCCTCGCATGCCAATCTCTGCGGCGAGCCGAACAACGGCCTGACCCGCGGCGGTATCATGGTCGGCTACAAGTTCTGATCACCGGCAGCCTGCCGGCGTGCACTGCAAAAACATCCGGGCGCGGCAGGAAATTCCTGTCGCGCCCTTTTGCCATCTAGGCTAAAGAGACGCCAGTTCGGACCGCTACCAGAGAAGACGATGACCATATCCAATACGATCGCGATCACGCCTGAACTCATTGCCGCCCACGGGCTGAAGCCGGACGAGTACCAGCGGATCCTCGATCTGATTGGCCGCGAGCCGAGCTTCACCGAGCTTGGCATCTTCTCCGCCATGTGGAACGAGCACTGCTCCTACAAATCCTCCAAGAAATGGCTGCGCACGCTGCCGACCAAAGGTCCGCGCGTCATCCAGGGTCCGGGCGAAAACGCCGGTGTCGTCGACATCGATGACGGTGACGTCGTGGTCTTCAAGATGGAGAGCCACAACCACCCATCCTACATCGAGCCGTACCAGGGCGCAGCGACCGGCGTCGGCGGCATCCTGCGCGACGTCTTCACCATGGGCGCCCGGCCGGTCGCGGCGATGAACGCGCTGCGCTTCGGCGCGCCGGATCATCCAAAGACCCGCCACCTCGTCTCGGGCGTCGTCTCCGGCGTCGGCGGCTACGGCAACTCCTTCGGTGTGCCGACGGTCGGCGGCGAGGTCGAGTTCGATCCGCGCTACAACGGCAACATCCTCGTCAACGCCTTTGCTGCGGGTCTGGCGAAGTCCGACGGCATCTTCCTCTCGGAAGCCAAGGGCGTCGGCCTGCCGGTCGTCTATCTCGGTGCCAAGACCGGCCGTGACGGTGTCGGCGGCGCAACCATGGCGTCGGCCGAATTCGACGAGCAGATCGAAGAGAAGCGCCCGACCGTACAGGTCGGCGACCCGTTCACCGAAAAGTGCCTGCTGGAAGCCTGCCTCGAGCTGATGGCGACCGGCGCCGTCATCGCCATCCAGGACATGGGTGCCGCCGGCCTCACCTGCTCGGCCGTCGAGATGGGCGCCAAGGGCGACCTCGGCATCGAGCTCTATCTCGATCAGGTTCCGGTGCGCGAAGAGCGGATGACCGCCTACGAGATGATGCTGTCGGAAAGCCAGGAGCGCATGCTCATGGTGCTGCAGCCGGAAAAGGAAGAGCAGGCCAAGGCGATCTTCGTCAAATGGGGCCTCGACTTCGCCATCGTCGGCAAGACCACCGACGACCTGCGCTTCCGCGTCATCCACCAGGGCGAGGAAGTCGCCAACCTGCCGATCAAGCAGCTCGGTGACGAAGCGCCGGAATACGACCGCCCGTGGCAGGCGACCGCCAGCCGCCCGGCGATGCCGGCCGATCAGGTCGCAGCCCCCGCCGATTACAACGAGGCCCTGCTGCAGCTCGTCGGTTCGCCGAACCAGTCCAGCCGCCGCTGGGTCTACGAGCAGTATGACACGCTGATCCAGGGCAATTCGCTGCAGCACCCGGGCGGCGACGCCGGCGTGGTGCGCGTCGACGGCCACCCGACCAAGGCGCTCGCCTTCTCCTCCGACGTCACGCCGCGCTATGTCGAGGCCGATCCGGTCGAAGGCGGCAAGCAGGCGGTCGCCGAATGCTGGCGCAACATCACCGCCACAGGCGCCGAACCGCTGGCCGCCACCGACAACCTCAACTTCGGCAATCCTGAAAAGCCCGAGATCATGGGCCAGCTGGTCGGCGCCATCCAGGGCATCGGCGAAGCCTGCCGGGCGCTCGACTTCCCGATCGTCTCGGGCAACGTCTCGCTCTACAACGAAACCAATGGCGTCGCGATCCTGCCGACCCCCACCATCGCCGGCGTCGGGCTGCTGCCCGACTGGTCGAAGATGGCCCGCATCGGCACCGCAAAGACCGGCGACGTGCTGGTGATGATCGGTATCGACGGCAGCCATCTCGGCTCGAGCATCTACCTGCGCGACATCATCGGCTCGACGGGCGGTCCCGCACCCGTGGTCGATCTTGCCGCCGAACGCCGTCACGGCGATTTCGTCCGCGGCATCATCCGCAGCGGCCAGGTCACTGCCTGCCACGACATTTCCTCGGGCGGCCTCGGACTGGCGCTTGCCGAAATGGCGATGGCCTCGCTGAAGGGCGCCACGCTGTCGCTGCGCGATTGCAGGGGCCAGCCGCATGCGCTGCTGTTCGGCGAGGACCAGGCCCGCTACGTCGTCGCCGTCCCGGCGGATCTGTCCAACTTCGTCTGCGCCTCGGCCGAATCGGCCGGCGTGCCGTTCCGCACGCTGGGCACCGTCGGCGGCGAGCGTCTGGTGATCGACGATCTCGTCGATGTCGCGGTTGTCGATCTGGTGAACGCCCACGAGAGCTGGTTCCCCAGCTTTATGGCCTGAGACGACCGCCTGCCGCTTTGACAATCCGGCGGTTTTTGGCACTCTGGCCAAAAGCCGCCGGTCAGTCACGCGGCCGCATTGATGATACGGAAGGAAAACCCCATGCCCATGCACCCCGGTGAAATCGAAGACATGATCAAGGCCGGGATCCCGGGTGCCAAAGTCACGATCCGCGATCTCGCCGGCGATGGCGATCACTATGCCGCCGAGGTCGTGGCGGAAGCGTTCCGCGGCAAGAGCCGCGTGCAGCAGCACCAGATGGTCTACGAGGCGCTGAAGGGCAATATGGGCGGCGTGCTGCATGCACTTGCGCTGCAGACCTCGGCGCCGGAATAGCTTCAGGCTCGGCAGGCCGCGCCACGCATGGCGCCTATCAGCGGAATTGATCGCATTCATCACGCGCAACGGCTGGAATTTGACGTCGCGCATGTTATCTAAGGCTCAATAGCGTTCGGACCTTGAACCCGAATAGAGAGGATGCAGCCATGAGCGGAATTCATGATTTGATCGAAGGCGAAGTGAAGGGCAACGATGTCGTGCTCTTCCTCAAGGGCACCCCGCAGTTCCCGCAGTGCGGTTTTTCGGGCCAGGTCGTCCAGATCCTCGATTACCTCGGCGTCGACTACAAGGGCGTCAACGTTCTTGCCGACCAGGAAATCCGCCAGGGCATCAAGGACTACTCCAACTGGCCAACCATTCCGCAGCTCTACGTTAAGGGCGAATTCGTCGGCGGCTGCGATATCGTCCGCGAGATGTTCCAGTCCGGCGAACTCCAGACCCATCTTCAGGAACAGGGTGTCGCCGTCCGCGGCGCTGCCTGATCGGCCCGTTGGCCGGTCCCCCCCGGCCATGATCGTTCGGATCGAGGCGCCGCGCTCCCGCGGCGCCTTTGCATTTTTTCCAGGAATCGTGATTGTGACTTCCGCATCCACTACGGCGCCAGCCCGGCTCAAGGGCATGGGCAAGTTCGAATTCATTGCCATGATGGCCATGCTGATGGCGCTCAACGCGCTCGCCATCGACATCATGCTCCCGGCGCTTCAGGACATCGGTGCGGCACTGAACGTCGAAGCCGTCAATGACCGGCAGTTCATCGTCTCCTCCTACCTCTTCGGCTTCGGTTTCGCGCAGCTCGTCTACGGGCCGATCTCGGATCGCTTCGGACGCCGCGCGCCGATGATCGTCGGCCTCGTCATCTACATTCTCTGCGCGCTGGCGATCGTCGCCGTGCCGAGCTTCGGCGGCCTCCTGGCGCTGCGCTTCCTGCAGGGTGCCGGCGCCGCATCCACCCGCGTCATCACCGTGTCGATCGTCCGCGACGTGTTCGGCGGCCGCGCCATGGCCGAAGTCATGTCGCTGATCATGATGGTCTTCATGATCGTGCCGATCATCGCACCGGGCACCGGGCAGCTGATCATGCTCGGCGGCAACTGGCACATGATCTTCCTGTTCATCGGTGTCATGGCCGGCGCCATCCTCGTCTGGATGACCATGCGCCTGCCGGAAACGCTGGCACCGGAGGATGTCCGCCCACTCACCGTCCGCTCCGTGATCGCCGGCTTCCGCATCGTGCTCACCAACCGTGTGGCACTCTGCTATACGCTGGCCGCCACCTTCATCTTCGGCGCGCTGTTCGGCTTCATCAACTCGGCGCAGCAGATCTATGTCGGCGTCTATGGGCTCGGTGCCTGGTTCCCGGTCGCCTTTGCCGCGGTTGCCGCCTTCATGTCGCTGGCCTCGTTCATCAACTCGCGCCTCGTCGGCCGCTTCGGCATGCGCCGCCTGTCGCACGCATCGCTGCTCGGCTTTATCCTCGTCACCGGCGTATGGATGCTGGTTCAGGTGCTCGGCCCGCAGCCGATGCCCTTCCTGCTGTTCCTGTCGTTCTTCGGCCTTGCGATGTTCCAGTTCGGCTGGATCGGCGCCAACTTCAACTCGCTCGCCATGGAGCCGCTCGGCCACGTGGCAGGCACGGCTTCGTCCGTCCTCGGCTTCATGAGCACGGTCGGCGGCGCGGCCATCGGCGCGGTCATCGGCCAGGCTTTCGATGGCACGGCCTTCCCGATGGTGCTCGGCTTCTGTTCCGTCGGCGTCATCGGCCTGGTCTTCGTGCTGATCGCCGAGAAGGGGAAGCTCTTCCAGCCGCACAATCCGCGCGCCTGATCTTCCGCCACATCCCGACAAAAAAAGCCCCGGCGGGTGTTCACCGCCGGGGCTTTTTGCATTCAGGAAACGGCAACCGTGTCAGCCAATGATCTCGCGGCGTAGCACCTGCCAGCTATCCGGGTCGGTCGCGACCAGCAGCCCGCCATCGACATCGGTCGGCCGGTAGGCGCTGCCGTCGAAGCGCGCCACATGACCGCCAGCCTCCTGGACGATCAGCGTGCCGGCCAGGTGATCCCACGGCATCAGCTTGTTGTAGAGCGCGAAATCCACGTGACCGCCTGCAACCGTCCGGTACTCCTGCGCCGCAGAGCGATAGCAGGCAAACATCCGCACCTTGGCAAGATTGGACAGGATCTGCTGGCGCTGCTCGCCGAAGAAATAGCCGACCGATGCCATGCCGATCATCGCCTCCAGCGGCTTGGCGCCGGCTACCGCGACGCGCTGTGTATCGCCGTCAGGACGGCGCAGGAAGGCACCGCTCCCCTTCTCCGCCATCACCCAGTCGTCACCCATCGGATCGTAGATGATGCCGGCGACTGTCTCGCCCTTGTAGACGACCGAGGCCATGACGCCGAACGCCGGAATGCCGGAGGCAAAGTTGAAGGTGCCGTCGACCGGATCGACGATCACTGCCAGTTCCGCACCGTCGATCCTGTGCAGCAGGTCCGGATCGGCGGCCACCGATTCCTCGCCGACGAACAGCGCCTGCGGCGCAAGCCTTTCGAGTTCGCTGCGGATCATCCGTTCGGCTTCGACGTCGGCTTCCGTCACCAGGTCCGTGGCTTCCGACTTGGCGCGCACGTCGCCGGCATTGAGGCGCCGGAAGCGCGGCAGGATTTCGGCCTTTGCGGCGCGCCGCAGCACGTCGGCAAGCGCCGTTACATCAATCGACATCGGAAAAGACCTCAAGCTTTGGGAGCGGCAACCAGCCCGGCGAAATCGAACAGCGCCGGATCGAGAAGGTGGGACGGGTTGGCATGGCCGAGCGCCCGCAGCATACGGTCCTTGCGGCCGGGCATCTGCGTTTCCATGGTCAACAGCATCTGCTTCATGGCATTGCGCTGCAACCCGTCCTGCGAGCCGCAGAGGTCGCAGGGGATGATCGGGAACTGCATGGCGGCCGAAAACTTGATGAGGTCTTCCTCGGCGCAGTAGGCAAGCGGCCGCAGCACCATCAGGTCGCCCTCGTCGTTCAGCAGCTTGGCCGGCATGCCGGCCAGCCGGCCGCCGTGGAAGAGGTTCATGAAGAAGGTTTCGAGAATGTCGTCCCGGTGATGGCCGAGCACCAGCGCGTCACAGTTCTCCTCGCGCGCCACCCGGTAGAGATTGCCGCGCCGCAGCCGCGAGCAGAGCGCGCAGTAGGTCGCGCCCTCCGGCACCTTCTCCTTGACGATCGAATAGGTGTCCCGGTACTCGATCCGGTGCTTGACGCCGATCGACGACAGGTAATCCGGCAGCACGTGCTTTGGGAAATTCGGCTGCCCCTGATCAAGATTGCAAGCGACCAGTTCCACCGGCAGCAGGCCGCGCCACTGCAGGTCCATCAGCAGCGCCAGCAGCGAATAGCTGTCCTTGCCGCCCGACAGCCCGATCAGCCAGCGTTTCTGGCCGTTCAGCATGCCGAAGTCGTCGAGCGCCTGGCGCACCTGGCGCAGCAGCCGCTTGCGCAGCTTGTTGAAGGCGGTGGTCTGCGGCGCATGGGCAAACAGACCGTGGAGGAAACCGTCTCCCTCGTCCGGCAGGTCGTCCATCGCCTCGATCGGTGCCGCCAGCGTCACGTCGCTCTCCTTGCGGGTGGTTGCGAGGGTGTTATCGGTGCCGCCGCCGCAACGGCCACGGCACCCATTGATATCACGGAGAGGTCAGGCCGCGATGGCCGCGGCCACCGCCTCGATCGCCTCGTCGGCCTTCGATCCGTCGGGACCGCCGGCCTGCGCCATGTCCGGCCGGCCACCGCCGCCCTTGCCGCCCAGCGCGCCGGATGCGACGCGTACCAGATCGACGGCGCTCATCCGCTCCGTCAGGTCTTCGGTGACGCCGACGACCGCGCTCGCCTTGCCGTCTTCGGCAACCGCGATCAGCAGCACGACGCCCGATCCCAGCCCGGTCTTTGCCTCGTCGACGAGGCCCTTGAGGTCCTTCGCATCGACGCCCAAGACCGCCTTGCCGAGGAAGCGGACGCCGCCGACATCCCGCGCCTCGACGGCCGGTGCGCCCTGCGACCCGCCCATGGCGAGCTTGCGGCGGGCATCCGCCAGTTCCTTTTCGAGCTTCTTGCGCTCGTCCATCAGCGCCTCGACGCGCGACACGAGCTCCGTCGGCTGCACCTTCAGCACACCGGCCAGCGCCTTTACCCGCTCGTCCTGTTCGGCGAGATAGGCGCGTGCGCCGGCAGCCGTAACCGCCTCGACGCGACGCACGCCGGAACCGACGGCGCTTTCACCGAGAATGCGCACCAGGCCGATATCGCCGGTGGAACGGACATGTGTCCCGCCGCAGAGTTCGACCGAGTAAGCCTTGCCTGCCTTCGCGCCGTCTATGCCGGTGCCCATCGACACGACGCGCACCTCGTCGCCGTACTTTTCGCCAAACAGCGCCATCGCGCCCTCGGCAATCGCGTCGTCGACGCTCATCAACCGCGTCGAGACCGGGGCGTTCTGCAGGATGATGGCATTGGCCATCTCCTCGACCCGCTGCAGCTCCTCGGCGCTCATCGGCTTCGGATGCGACACGTCGAAGCGCAGCCGCTCGGGTGCCACAAGCGAGCCCTTCTGGGCGACATGCGTGCCGAGCACTTCGCGCAGCGCCTCATGCAGCAGGTGGGTCGCCGAATGGTTGGCGCGCAGCCGCGACCGGCGCGCATGATCGACCTCGAGAGCCACCGCATCGCCGGTCTTCAGCGAGCCTTCCGACAACATCGCCTGATGGACGAACAGACCCTCGCCCTTCTTCACCGTGTCGGTGATCGAAAGCGTTGCCGTATCGCCGCGAATGATGCCGGTATCGCCCATCTGGCCACCCGACTCGCCGTAGAACGGCGTCTGGTTGACGATCACCTGGACCGTCTCGCCGAGAGCCGCGCTGTCCACCACCGCGCCATCGCGCACGATCGCCTGGATCACGCCCTCGGCGGTCTCGGTGTCGTAGCCGAGGAATTCGGTGGCGCCGAACTTTTCCTTGAGCTCGAACCACACCGTCTCGGTCGCCTTGTCGCCGGAGCCCGACCAGCTGGCGCGGGCTTCCGCCTTCTGCCGCTGCATCGCGTCGTTGAATCCGGTGAGGTCGACGCCGATGCCGCGGGCACGCAGCGCGTCCTGCGTCAGGTCGAGCGGGAAGCCATAGGTATCGTAGAGCTTGAAAGCCGTCTCGCCATCCAGCGAATCGCCGTTGGTCAGCGTATCGGTGGCGTCCGACAGCAGCGACAGGCCGCGCGACAGCGTCGTGCGGAACTTGCCTTCCTCGAGCTTCAGCGTTTCGGAGATCAGCGCTTCGGCGCGCAGCAGTTCCGGATAGGCGCGACCCATCTCGGACACCAGCGACGGCAAGAGCCGGTACATCAGCGGCTCGCGGGCGCCGAGCAGCTGCATGTGGCGCATGGCGCGGCGCATGATCCGGCGCAGCACGTAGCCGCGGCCTTCATTCGACGGCAGCACGCCGTCGGCGATCAGGAAGGCAGACGAGCGCAGATGGTCGGCGATGACACGGAAGCTTGCCGCCTGGTCGCCCTCGGCCTTGACGCCGACGACCTCCTCGGTGGCGCCGATCAGGGTGCGGAACAGGTCGGTATCGAAGACGCTGTGCACGCCCTGCAGGATGCAGGCCATGCGCTCCAGCCCCATGCCGGTATCGATCGACGGACGCGGCAGCGGCGTGCGCTCGCCCGGCGCCGTCTGGTCGAACTGCATGAAGACGAGGTTCCAGAATTCCAGGAACCTGTCGCCATCCTCTTCCGGCGAGCCGGGAGGCCCGCCCCAGACATGCTCACCCTGGTCGATGAAGATTTCCGAGCACGGACCGCAGGGGCCGGTATCGCCCATCTGCCAGAAATTGTCGGAGGTGGCGATGCGGATGATCTTGTCGTCGGAAAAGCCGGCGATCTTCTTCCACAGCGTCGCCGCCTCTTCGTCGTCGGCATAGACGGTGACCAGCAGCCGGTCCTTCGGCAGGTCGAACCCCTTGTTGACGAGGTTCCAGGCAAACTCGATCGCCTGCTCCTTGAAATAGTCGCCGAACGAGAAGTTGCCGAGCATCTCGAAGAAGGTCAGGTGGCGGGCGGTATAGCCGACATTGTCGAGGTCGTTGTGCTTGCCGCCGGCGCGCACGCATTTCTGCGAGGTGGTGGCGGTCGAATAGGGACGGCTTTCGAGCCCGGTAAAGACGTTCTTGAACTGCACCATGCCGGCATTGGTGAACATCAGCGTCGGGTCGTTGCGCGGCACCAGCGGGCTCGACGACACGACCTCGTGACCGTTCTTCCGGAAGTAGTCGAGGAAGGTCGACCGGATTTCATTCACGCCACTCATGCCATGCCCTTCTAAGCCGCCTCGAACGCGGTCTTCGTCCCAAAAACCACTGGCTTTTACCGTTCCAGCCGAACCCTGTCCAGCACGACGCAAAACCGGCCGCATATCATTTCAGCGATATGCGGCCGGCTTGAATTTCAGGACTGTTGCGGATCGGATCAGGCGTCCGGTTCGCCGTCGCCGTCATTGGCGTCCGGCCCACCGTTTTCCAGGAACCGCTCGGCGATCAGGCCGGCGTTCTGGCGCAGCGCCAGTTCGATCTCGTTGGCCAGTTCCGGGTTGTCGCGCAGGAAATTCTTGGAATTCTCGCGCCCCTGGCCAAGCCGCTGGCTGTTGTAGGAGAACCAGGCACCGGACTTCTCGACGATCCCGGCCTTGACGCCCAGATCCACCAGTTCACCGGTCTTGGAAACGCCCTCGCCGTACATGATGTCGAATTCCACCTGCTTGAAGGGCGGCGCCATCTTGTTCTTGACGACCTTCACGCGGGTCTGGTTACCCACCACTTCCTCGCGTTCCTTCACCGCGCCGATGCGGCGGATGTCGAGGCGCACTGAGGCGTAGAACTTCAGCGCATTACCGCCGGTCGTGGTTTCCGGAGAGCCGAACATCACGCCGATCTTCATGCGGATCTGGTTGATGAAGATGACCATGGTCTTCGACTTCGAGATCGACGCGGTCAGCTTGCGCAGCGCCTGGCTCATCAGACGCGCCTGCAGGCCGGGCAGGCTGTCGCCCATCTCGCCTTCGATTTCGGCGCGCGGCGTCAGCGCCGCGACCGAATCGACGACCAGCACGTCGACGGCGCCGGAACGCACCAGCGTGTCGGTGATCTCGAGCGCCTGCTCACCGGTATCCGGCTGCGAAATCAGAAGGTTCTGCAGGTCGACGCCGAGCTTGCGGGCATAGATCGGATCGAGCGCGTGTTCGGCATCGACGAAGGCGCAGATGCCGCCCTTCTTCTGGGCTTCGGCGATCGTCTGCAGCGCCAGTGTCGTCTTGCCCGAGCTTTCAGGACCATAGATCTCGATGATCCGGCCCTTGGGCAGGCCGCCGACGCCAAGCGCGATGTCGAGACCCAGCGAGCCTGTCGATACCGTCTCGATTTCGACCACGCTCTCGTTTGCGCCCAGCTTCATGATCGAGCCTTTGCCGAAGGACCGTTCGATCTGAGAGAGTGCCGCTTCCAGCGCCTTGCTTTTGTCCACCGATTTTTCCTCTACGAGCCGCAATGAATTCTGTGCCATCTGATCCCACCTTTAGGTTATCGCAGCGGCCCTAGCAATCCAGCAGCCGGTGATCAGTATGTACACTTTTTGTTCTCATCATGCAAGAGGGCTCATGCCGTTGTTTCTCTTCCATGATCGCCTGAGCGTTCGCTTTGCGTTCCGGCCTGTGCGAAACGCCAGTTCAACGCCTTCTAAGTCCCGTCCCGGGCGTGCACGTCTGCCGCATCAGTCCTGCCGGTCGAGCATCTCGCGCACCGCCACCGCCAGCTGCTTCAGCGAGAACGGCTTGGGCAGGAAGCCGAACTTGGCATCCGCCGGCAGGTTGCGCGCAAATGCGTCCTCTGCATAGCCGGAAACGAAGATGAACTTGAGGTCGGGATAGGTCTTGCGCAGCTCCTTAAGCAGCGACGGCCCGTCCATTTCCGGCATCACCACGTCGGACACGACGATGTCGACCTTGCCCTCGAGCTCCTCCATGATCTCCAGCGCCTCGGTGCCGGAGCCTGCCTCGTGCACGGTATAGCCGCGGGTTTCCAGCATCCGCTTGCCGCCGCGGCGCACCGCCTCCTCGTCCTCGACAAGCAGCACGACCGCCGAGTTGCCGGTGAGATCGACGTCTTCGGCCGGGGCCGAGGCGATCTTCGGCTGTGCCGCGACGTCGGCGCTGGCCGAGCCCGGGCTGCCCGGTTCCGGCGTCGGCACGATCTCGGGAATGTGGCGCGGCAGGAATACCCGGAACGTCGTGCCCTTGCCGACTTCTGATTCCGGATAGATGTAGCCGCCCGACTGCTTGACGATGCCATAGACCATCGACAGGCCGAGACCGGTGCCCTTGCCGACCTCCTTGGTGGTGAAGAACGGCTCGAAGATCTTGTCCATGATCTCCGGCGGAATGCCGGTGCCGCTGTCGGCCACTTCGACCATGACGAAATCGTCGGCCGGCAGCCGCGCGCCGGCAAATGCCGCAGCCTCGGCGCCGGTCACGTTGCGGGTGCGGATGCGGATCTGGCCGCCCTGCGGCATCGCATCGCGGGCGTTGACGCAAAGGTTGATCAGCACCTGCTCGAACTGCGACAGGTCGGTGCGCACGGGCCAGAGATCGCGTCCGTAGTCGACGTCGAGCTTGACATTGGTGCCCGAGATCAGCCGGTCGACCAGCATCCTGAGGTCGCCCACCACGTCGGTGAGGTTGAGCACTGCCGGCCGCATCGTCTGCTTGCGCGAAAACGCCAGCAGCTGGCGCACCAGCACCGCGGCGCGGTTGGCGTTGCGCTTGATCTCCATGAGGTCGGCGAAGCTTGCATCCGAGGGGCGCGCCTGCAGCAGCAGGTGGTCGGAGGAGAGCAGGATGGCGGTCAGCACGTTGTTGAAGTCGTGGGCGATGCCGCCGGCCAGCGTGCCGACGGCATTCATCTTCTGCGTCTGCGCCATCTGCGTCTCGAGCTCTTTCTGCTCGGTCGTCTCCACGGCGTAGACGATCGCCACCTCTTCCGGCGCCTCGTCGCTCTCGTCGATTACCGCATTGACGTAGAACCGCACATGGCGGTTCTCGTCGCCCGGGTGCCGGCAGTCGATCGGCGCGATGTCTCCCTGGCGGTCCTTGGCCGCCGCCAGCGCCCGCTCCAGGTCGCCGCGCGCCTGCTCGTTGACGATGGCGTCCAGCGTCGCGCCGGCCTCCACATCGTCGCGTGACACGACGCCGGCAAACAGCCGGAGGAACGGTGCGTTGATGCGCAGGATCTTGCCGTCGCCGCCGATCGAGGCGATCGCCATCGGCGTATTGTTGAAGAACCGCGTGAACCGCATCGCCGAGGCCGACTGGTCGGCGCCCTCGCCCTTCGGCCGGCCCAGAACGATCGTCCGGCTTTCGCCCGGCGCACCATCGCGCATCGACGAAACGCTGTGGACGAGGCGCACCGGCAGGCTCTGGCCGTTGCTGCGGCGCAGGTCGAGGTCCAGCGTTTCGGTGCGCGTCTGGCCGGGGCCTGCCTGCACCGACTGGATCAGCGCCATGCCCTCGCCGGCCACCATGTCGGAAATCGTCATCGATCCCGGCACGAACTTGGTGAGGTCGAGGCCCAGCCATTCGGCAAGCGTCGCATTGAGGTAGAACAGCTCGCCCTTCTTGCCCGCCGAGAAGAAGCCGGCCGGCGCATGGTCGAGATAGTCGATGGCGTTCTGCAGCTCGCGGAAGAACCGCTCCTGGTCCTCCCGCTCCGAGGTGATGTCGGCGATCTGCCACACGTCATGCGGCGTCTTTTGCGTCGGCGAGGTCAGGATGCGCGCCTTCAGGCGGTACCAGTGGGCGCCGGATCCGCTGGCCGAGGCGCGGCCGAGCGGCTTCAGCAGGCGGAATTCCTCGTGCCCCTCGCGGCCTTCGCGCAGTGCTGCGGTCAAGCGGTAAAGCGCTTCGGTCGCCTCGCGGTTCTTCGACAAGAGGGCTTCCAGCGACTGGGCGTTGGCCGCCTTCGTCGCACCGGTCAGTCGGCCATAGGCGGCATTGGCGTAAAGAATGCGG
The DNA here is from genome assembly GCF_050455525.1 of Rhizobium sp. 0TCS1.26. Taxonomy (NCBI): domain Bacteria; kingdom Pseudomonadati; phylum Pseudomonadota; class Alphaproteobacteria; order Hyphomicrobiales; family Rhizobiaceae; genus Rhizobium; species Rhizobium sp. 0TCS1.26. The sequence goes on from NZ_JBCIYV010000001.1 coordinate 325,098, forward strand.
CTGCGCTCGTCGGTCACCAGGATGCCGTCCGGATGGCCGGCCAGGTAGCTTGCGGCAAACTCGTCGGAGCGCGATTGCGGCATCACTTCCACAAGCCCGATGATCGACGAAACGATGAAGAAGATGCCGACCATCGCCAGCACGCCGAGCACGCCCAGCACCAGTTCGTTGTCCATCGCGTCCTTGAATACCACGAAGGCGATCGACACGCCGACCAGCACCAGCGCCAGCAGGAGCAGGCGCAAGACTGTGCCACTCCGCCTGCCGCTGTCCACCAGCGGCGCGTCGTAACTGGCGGCCGGCTGCGCTTTCGACATTACACCTCGCACTTCGACCTGTCGTTCAGTGACGGCCCCGGAATCGTTCCTGACGTCTTCCATAGCAAGTTGAAGCCCCGTCAAAAAGCGTCGAGCCGCAGAAAGCCGTTGAAGACATTCATATTCCTATTGCTCAAGTGCCGCCCCTCTCCATATTCGCCATTGCCGGGTGCGGCAGGCGACGAAACCTGTCGGGGCAGACTGTATCGGCGGGCCGGCTTGCCGCGGGCTTGCGACTTGCCTAGGCTGCCGGATGCATGCCGGTGACTGCCGATGGCCTGCCGTCGGCACCATGATCTGGCGGTTTGGTAAACCGCCTCGACGTCCAAGCCTCCCGGTGGTCGGGCAACAGGCAACCAAGGAGAAGCACGGCATGATCGAGGAATTGATGAGCGACTACGGCGGCCGCCTGTTCATCGCGGTCGGTGGCGTCGGCCTCGGCTTTCTCTGCCTCGTCGCCGTGCTTCTGATGCTGCGCCGGCGCAGCGGCCCCTCGCCGTTCCTGCGTGGCGGCAAGAACCGCCAGCCGCGCCTGCAGGTGCTCGATGCAGCCGCCGTCGATGCGCGCCGGCGGATCGTCCTGGTGCGCCGCGACGATGTCGAACATCTGGTGATGATCGGCGGCCCGACGGATGTCGTCATCGAAAGCGGCATTCGGCCCCAGGGGCTGCAGACCGTCGGCTACGCAGAGCAGGGGGGCGAGACGACAAGCCTTTCCGACGAGACGCCGGCCGAGCCACGGCTTCAGGCGCCACCGCGCCAGATTTCTTCGGCGGGCGAGCGCCTGGCGTCAGCGACCGTCGCCCGTTCGCCGGCAGCCGAGCCTGTTGCAGCCGTTGCGCCACAGCCGGCGGCGCAGGCTGCGGTCGAACGCCCGGTCAGCGCCCGGCCGACTACCCAGCGTCCCATCCCCGAGCGCCCCCTTCCGGAGCGGACTGCAGCCCAGCGACCTGTCGCGACACCTCCGGTCGAACGCCAGATGGCCGAGCCCGCAGCGCCGCACGTGACTGCCGAGGCGCCGGTGCGAGACATGCCGCCTACGCCGCAGCCGCGGCCTGCGCAGACCGCTCGTCCCGTCGAACCGCCGGCCCCGGATGTCCTTCCCGAGCCTGCCGCACCCATGCCCACATCACTCATGTCCGCAGCCCCTATGTCTGCAGCGCCGATCTCTGTCACTCCCGTCAGCGCGCCGGCCATCCCGGCCGCCGAGCGTCGGCAGACGGAAAACGCCGCCCCGGATATCGGTGCTGCAACCGACGCACTCGACGCCGCCCGTCAGCGGGTCTTCCATCCGACGCCGCAGGCTCCAGCCCCCGCCGCATCGATCCCGTCGCCCGCACCGTTCGAAATCACCGCACCGGCTGCAGCTGCGCCGGCAATCGTTGCGAACGCGCAGCCGCCGCAGGCGCCCGTTTCGCCGGCGCCCTCGCGCCCGCTCGGCAGCGATTTCGATCGGATCCTGGAAGAGGAAATGGCCAACAATCTGGCGCTGGAGCGGGACGGTGCCGAACCGGCAACCTCCGTACCGGCCCTGCCGCCGCGGGATCCGGCCCAGCCGCGCGTCACCGGTGCGACGCCCGATCCGTCGCTGCAGACGGAGATCGCCCGCATATTCGGCGAGATGTCGGTAAACCGCAACGATCGCTAGCACCTGGCAACGGGCGGAGCGTGCTGCTCTGCCCGGCCGCTCGGCCACGGGTCAGGCAGGAGAGGACGTCGCAGCTCGCCTGCGGACAAGGCTCTGCCGCAAACAAAAAAGGCGCCTTCCGCGGAAAGCGCCTTGACCGGTCGGGATCATTCGTCCCGGTAGACTTTTTCGCGTCGCTCGTGGCGCTCCTGGGCCTCGATCGACAAGGTGGCGATCGGCCTCGCGTCGAGCCGTCGCAAGCCGATCGGCTCGCCGGTCTCTTCGCAGTAACCGTAGGTGCCGTCCTCGATGCGCTGCAGGGCCGAGTCGATCTTGGAGATCAGCTTGCGCTGCCGGTCACGGGCCCGCAGTTCGATGGCTCTGTCGGTTTCGGAAGATGCCCGGTCGGCGAGATCCGGATGATTGGCGCTTTCTTCGGCGAGGTGCCCAAGCGTCTCGCGCGCTTCTCTCAAGATGTCGTTTTTCCAGGCGATGAGCTTGGCTCGGAAATATGCCCGCTGGCTGGCATTCATGAACTCATCATCTTCCGAGAGGATGTAGCTGCTAAGGTCGATCTTCTCACTCAACGCAATTCTCCTGAAGAACAGCTCTCACGCGGCGTCCTATACTCCAAGTTAAGGGGACGATTCAAGCCTGACGCGTGTTTATAAGGCATTTTTAAAATTGACATAAATTTCAGCTAAGCGACTAATCTTTAAGCGGTTTCTGGAAATGCAGAGCAACGGCGTTTTCCACCCCTGGGATTTGGTGGCGGTCCGACTGCCCGTAACGGGAGTGTTGACGCGGCGCCCGGCATCAGGCTACTCGACATCCTCCGGTCACCCAGCGCGAAAATCACATGATCACAGTCGAGCCGCAGCCGTCCCGCATCCTGCTCATGCGCCATGCCCGCTCGGCCTGGGCCGAACCCGGCGGGCGCGACTTCGACCGCCCGCTCGACGAGCACGGCTTCGCCGAAGCCGAGATCGTCACGTCGCTCGCCGCCGACCGCCGCTACCGGCCCGATCTGGTGCTGTCATCGACGGCGCTGCGCTGTCGCCAGACGGCCGACGCCGCGCGCCGCGCCTTCGGCGAGGAGTGCGAAATGCTGTTCATCGACGAACTCTATAACGGCGGCGTCGAGACCTATCTGGAGGTTCTCTCCACCCAGAAGCAGGCGCAAGCCGTCATGCTGATCGGTCACAACCCGCGCATGGAAGAGGTGCTGCAGGCGCTGCTCGGCGACGACCGGACCGCAGCCGCCATACCGGCCGGCTATCCGACGGCAGGACTTGCGGTTCTCGATCACGGCGGCACGGTTGCCGCCGCCGCCGGCACCTGGCTGCTCAGCGATTTCCTCAAGGGCTGAGCGCGGCAAGGCGCCATTCCCGGTCGCCCTTCCCTTTTGCAACCGGATGCGCTGTCTATATAGGCAGGAACGACATCAACGGGTCTTTGCCTTGCCGCCATCCCTCACCACATTCAAGGACGACGCGCTCATCGCGTTCGACAACCTCACCGACCGCGCGTCGGGCCTCGTCAATCCGACGGTCCGGCTCGGCGTCACCGGCCTGTCGCGGGCCGGCAAGACGGTGTTCATCTCGTCGCTCGTCCACAATCTCCTGCATGGCGGGCGCCTGCCGCTGTTCGAAGCGGTGCGCTCGGGCCGGGTGTCGGCTGCGCGTCTGGAGCCGCAGCCGGACGACCAGATCCCGCGCTTCCAGTACGAGGACCACATCCAGGCGCTGGTGCGTGACCGGATCTGGCCCGATTCGACCCGCGCCATTTCGCAACTCCGCCTGACGCTCGACTACCAGAGCGCCAGCGGCTGGGGGCGGATGTTTTCGGCCGGCAAGCTGTCCATCGACATCGTCGACTATCCGGGCGAATGGCTCCTCGACCTGCCGCTGCTCGGCCAGGATTTCCGCACCTTCAGCGCCGCGACCGTCGCCCTTGCCCGCACCGGCATCCGCCGCGAACTGGCACGCGACTGGCTGGCACTGGCCGACAGCATGGATCCGGCAGCTCCGGCCGACGAGATGACCGCCCGCCGCCTGTCGGAAGCGTTTGCCGCCTATCTCAAGGCCTGCAAGTCCGATGAGCGGTCGCTGTCGACGCTGTCGCCCGGCCGCTTCCTGATGCCCGGCGACCTCGAAGGCTCGCCGGCGCTCACCTTCGCGCCGATCCCGGACCTTCCCGACGGCCGCCTCGAACGCGGCACGCTCGGGGCGATGATGGAGCGCCGCTTCGAGGCCTACAAGTCGGTCGTCGTCAAACCCTTCTTCCGCGAACATTTTGCCCGCCTCGACCGGCAGATCGTGCTGATCGATGCGCTGCAGGCGCTGAACCGCGGCCCGGAGGCGGTGCAGGATCTGGAGCGGGCACTGGCCGACGTGCTGGCCTGCTTCCGCCCCGGCACCAATTCACTGCTCTCGTCGCTGCTCGGCCGGCGGATCGACAAGGTGCTGGTCGCCGCCACCAAGGCCGACCACCTGCATCATGAGAGCCACGACCGTCTCGAAGCGCTCACCCGCCGCCTCGTCGACCGCGCCATCCAGCGCATCGGCATGTCCGGCGCCGGCATCGAGGTGATCGCCATCGCCTCCGTTCGCGCCACCCGCGAGGCGACGGTGCGCCAGGATGGCGAAACGCTGCCGGTGATCACCGGCACGCCGATGGCGGGCGAGAGGATCGACGGAGAAATCTTCGACGGCAAACGCCGAACCGCCATATTTCCCGGGGACTTGCCGGAGAAACCGGATTCTCTTTTTCAAGGTCCGGACTCTGTTTCTGAAGATCGCGCGCTACCCCACCTGAATATCGTCAGATTCCGTCCGCCGGACATCGACGAGGCCGGCAACGTGACGCTTTCGGTGCCGCATATCCGCCTCGACCGCGCCCTTCAGTTCCTGTTCGGAGACCGGCTGGCATGAGGAGCGATCGATGACCAATGACGACCGTGAACCGCCGCAGGGCCAGGCCACGCCTCGTCGTCCGGGTGTCTTCCAGCTGTCCGGCGACGATGCGCCGGTAACCGTGCGGCGTGCGCCAAGGGCATTCGACGACGGGATTATTCCGACAGCGGATGCCGACGATCCGTTCATCACGCCGCCGGAACTGGCGGCGGCCGAGGCGCTGGTCGCCACGCCGCGCAAGCGCCGCTTCTCGTTCGGCAAGCTCGCCGTCGGCGCCTTCACCGCCTTCCTGTCGCTCGCGTTCTGGCTCTGGGCCGATGCCATCGTCCGCGATCTGTTTTCGCGCGCCGACTGGCTGGGCTACACAGCCGTCGGCGTTCTCGCTGTCGCCGTCCTGGCGCTTGCCATCGTCGTCGGTCGCGAGATCGCCGGGCTGATGCGGCTCGGCGCCGTCCAGTCGCTGAAGGCTGAGGCCGAGGCGATCGGTGCGACCTCGGGCCCGAAGACCGCCCGCCAGATCGTCTCGCGGCTCGAAACCCTGCTGTCGCACCGGGCCGAGACGGCCCGCGGCCGGGCGGCGCTGGATGCGACGAAAGACGACATCATCGACGCACCGCAGCTTCTCGATCTTGCCGAGCGCGAACTCATGGCGCCGCTCGACCGCCAGGCGCGTGCCCTCATTCTCGGCGCTTCGCGGCGCACCTCGGTGGTCACCGCCGTCAGCCCGCGCGCCGTCGTCGATCTCGCCTATGTGCTGTTCGAGGTCACAAGGCTGGTGCGCGCCATGGCCGAACTCTATGGGGGCCGTCCCGGCACGATCGGATTGCTGCGGCTGCTGCGCGACGTCATCGCCCACCTGGCGGTCACCGGCTCGATCGCCGTCGGCGACGGTATCGCCCAGCAGGTGCTTGGCCACGGTCTTGCGGCAAAGCTTTCGGCACGCCTCGGCGAGGGCGTCATCAACGGGCTGCTCACCGCCCGCATCGGCATCGCGGCCATGGATCTTTGCCGCCCACTGCCCTTCCGCGCCCTCAGACGGCCCGGCATCGGCGACTTCATCGGCGACATCGCCTCGTCCGGAAATCGCACGCCCTGAACCGCGCGCAAGGACCCGGAAACCACCGAAAATAAACGGCTCGTTAACCACTGCGAGACTATGGTTAACGCAATTCAGGACGCCGCTCGCCAAGGAAAGTTTAATGGTCTCGCGCTTCTTTTCCCCGCAGGTCGGGCTGTACGCCGCCGCTGCCCTCGCCGTTGCCGCCATCGCCCCGCAGGCCGATGCAGCACCCCGCGACAAGGTGTTTTTCGAGACCGCAGCCGGCGCCTGGAAGGGTCCGGGCGAGATCGTCGCCGGCAAGTACAAGGGCACCAAGTTCACCTGCAACCTCACCGGCGAACCGACGCCTGACGCCGATCTCGGCATCAAGCTCGACGGCACCTGCCGCGTCGGCGTCTTCAAGCAGCCGATGTCCGCGGTCATCAGCCAGGCCGGCGGCGGCTACAAGGGCAAGTTTCTCGATGGCGCCGAGGGCAAGGGTCTCGACATCGTCTCGGGCGCCGTCAGCGGCGACAAGATCGTCGTCGGCATCAACCGCGCCAAGCTGAACGGCGTGATGATCGCCCGCATGCAGAACCCCGCGGTCATGAACATCACGATCTCGGTGAAGGTCGAGGAGCAGATGGTGCCGGTCATCGGCCTTGCCCTGACGCGTGATACCGACGAGCTCGCCGTCGGATCCATCAAGCCCTGATCTAACCTTGGTCGAGATCGGCTAGCGGCGCCACCAGTCGCGCGCCGCATCCGCAACGGCAATTCCCGAGACATCGGCCTGGCTCAGCCAGGCCGAAACCGTTTTGCCCAGCACCTTGAGATCCGGCGCGATGTCGGCAAGCGGCATCAGCACGAAGCCGCGCTCGGTCATCCGCGGATGCGGAACGTCGAGCCCCTCCTCGTGGATCTCTCCTTGCTCCCCGAAAGTCAGCACGTCGATGTCGATGGTGCGCGGTCCCCAGCGCTCGATGCGCACCCGCTTCATGCCGCGCTCGATCGACAGGCATAGATCGAGCAGCGCCTTGGCCGAAAGGCGGGTCGAGAGCAGCGCGCAGCTGTTGAAGAAATCCGCCTGGTCCGTCTTGCCCCAGGGCGGCGTCCGGTAGAGCCTCGATACGGCATCGACGCGACAGTCGTCGCGGCCGTCGAAAATCGTCAGCGCCTCGGCCATGGCGCCGGCCGGATCGCCGATATTGCCGCCAAGCCCGATGGCCGCCTGTGTCCAGGTCCGCGGGTCGTCTGCCTCAGGGACGATGCTCAACACGCACCTCCACATGGTCGAGGATACCCGGGATCGGCACGCTCGGCTTGCGCACGGTGATCGCCGCCCGCCGGATCTGCGGGAACTTGGCGCACAGCGCCAGCGCGATGTCGTTGGCGAGTGCCTCGATCAATGCCCGCCGGGTCTTCGTCACCACATCCTCGATGACGGTGAAGGCATGGCCGTAATGCACGGTGGCGGCCAGATCGTCCTCCGCCAGCGCCGATGCTGCGGGCACTTCCAGCTCGGCATCGATGAAGAACCGCTGGCCGAGCACCGATTCTTCCGCCAGCGCCCCGTGACGGCCATAGAAGGCGCAGTTCTTCAACGTGATCTGGTAGGTCTTCAATGGCTTTCTCCCGGCCTGGCGCCTGCCGCGAGCACCGCATCGGCAATCCGCAGCGCATCGCGATTGGCGGGCACCGCATGAACGCGCACGATCGCCGCCCCGCCGATCCGCAACAGCGCCGTCGTCGCCGCGGTTCCGACGTCGCGCGCATCCGGCGCCTCGCGGCCCGTCGAGGAACCGATGAAGCGCTTGCGCGACGTGCCGACCAGAAGCGGCAGGCCGAGCGCCTGGAGCTCCTCGAACCGCGCCATCAGCGAAAAATCCTCGGTCGCATTCTTGGCAAACCCGAAGCCTGGATCGAGCACGATGCGATCACGGGCAATGCCCGCCGCATCGGCAAGCGCCAGCGACGTCTTGAAGAACAGCTGCTGGTCGGCGATCAGGTCGGCGAGCTTTTCCGCCTCGCGCCCGCGGCCGGTGTGCATCATCACCAGCCCCGCCCCCGATTGCGCCACCACCTGCGCCATCTGCGGGTCGTGGCGCAGGCCGTAGACGTCGTTGACGATATGGGCGCCTGCCTCGACCGCCAGCTGCGCCGTCGAGGCGCGATAGGTGTCGATGGAAATCAGCGCATCCGTCTCCCCCTTCAGGGTGCGGATCACCGGCAGCACCCGCGCCTGTTCTTCTTCCGGCGAGACGGGCGTCGCACCGGGACGGGTCGATTCGCCGCCGATGTCGAGGATCGCTGCCCCCTCCTCGACGCAGCGCAGCGCATGCGAGACCGCCTCCTCGACGCCCTGGTGACGGCCGCCGTCGGAAAACGAATCCGGCGTCACGTTGATGATCGCCATCAGGTGACCCTGCGGTCCGAGCGAAAGCTGTCTGCCGTGGCCGACCTGCCAAATCTTGCCGCTGGGGAGAATCACCGGAGGTCCAATCGTCTCGTTCACGAACAATTTCGCAACGACCTGTTGCGATGCTAAGCGCTATGCCCCAAGCTTCAGCCAACTTCAATCTCGCAAGGCCCAGAATGTCCTCAGCCCGCCGCGCCCGATTTCTGCTCGGGGCAACCCTGCTGCTGCTTGCGGCGCCAGGTCTGGCCTCTCCCGCACCGCTGATTACCAAGACCTATTCCTACTTCTCGATCGGCGGCCGCACCGCCGAGGATCTCGACAGCGAGCTTGAGCGGCGCGGCCCGATGACCCGCGCCAGCGGCTTTCGCCATCCCGGCGCGACGCAGATTAGCTTCGGCGGCGAAGTCACCTATCTGGAAAACACGGCGCGCTGCTCCATCGGCGGCACCAAGGTGACGCTGAAGACGAAGATCATCCTGCCACGCTGGAAGAACCGCCGCGCCGCCACCGGCAGCCTCGGGCTGATCTGGGACACGCTGTCCTCCGACATCAAGCGCCACGAGGAACGCCACGCCGAGATCGCCCGCAACTATGCCCGCCAGCTGGAGCAGAGCCTGGAGCAACTGCGGCCTCAGGCTACCTGCGCGCTGCTGGAGGCCCGCGTCGGCGAAACCACGCGGCGCATCGTCGACGAGCATGACAAGGAACAGCTGCGCTTCGATATCGTCGAGTCGAAGAATTTTGACGCGCGCATGATGCGGCTCCTCAAGTACCGCGCCGCCGCGACCGAGTGAGGCTGGTTCAGCCGGCTGGCGACGGGTCGCCAGCCTCGCCCGGAGCTTGCGCCGCCCCTCGCCAATGATTGATGATTTCTTGGAATAGCGCAATTTAGTAAATACGCATAAATTCAGCCTTACGGACGGCGGTCAGGTTCCTGACATTCCGGGCGGACCAGAGGCGACGTTGCCGCATGCGAGGCGGCGCATGCGGCAACCGCCTTTTCCGGAACATGATGTTCCATGGTCCGCGCGGCGTCCGGACGGCAGCAGCCCCCGGCAGCCGGACATTCTGGACGACGTTCAGTTCAGGGCACGCAATGCGTGTCACCCCCCTCTGGGCGTAGTCCGCGCGTATCGTGTTCTCCTCCCGGCGTATCGTCTTGCCACAGGTCGCTCCTCCCTCGCCTGTCGGTGATACGCCAGCCTCGGCCTCGCTCGACGCTTGAAAGCGCAGCGAGGCTATTTTTTTGCCGGAATCCCGGCAGGCGGGACGGCGGTCAGCCCTGGCGTTCGGGCACCTGCACCACGAGCCCGTCGAGCTCCGGCGTCACCTTGATCTGACAGGAGAGGCGCGAGGTCGGACGCACGTCGACGGCGAAATCCAGCATGTCCTCTTCCATCGGCAGCGGCCCGCCGACAGCCTCGGTCCAGGCGTCGTCGACGTAGACATGACAGGTGGCACAGGCACAGGCACCGCCGCATTCGGCATCGATGCCGGGAACGGAGTTGCGCACGGCATTCTCCATGACTGTGGAGCCGGGCTCCGCATCGAGGTCGAAGCGCGTGCCGTCGAAGGCGACGATGGTCAGTTTCGTCATGTCTGGATCCTGGGAGAAGCTTGCGGGATAACGGAAAAAGGCGGCGCTGTCTTCCGACAATTCGCCGCCTCAGTCAATGTTTCCAATGTATCCGGCCGTCTGCGTCACCGTCCGGCGAGCGGAGCCGACAGGTGGTCCCGGCGCTTGCGAACGCTTGCGTCCAACCCTCAGCGCGACAGCCTGAGGATGAAGTTCTCGGTTTCGACGACGGCGGCGCTGAGCGCTGCGCGGGCCGCCGCATCCTGCGGATCGTTTTCCAGCGACTGCGCATGCGCGGCCACCTTGAAGGCACCGACGCCGTTGGCGGCACTCTTCAGCCGGTGTGCGGACGCGACCACCGCTTTCGGCGAGCCAGATGAGAGTTCGGCGAGCGCTGCCCGCGCCTGGCGGGTAAACAGTTGCAGCACCTCGGCCTCCAGCAGCTTGTCGCCCATCGTCTGCACCGCCAGATGCACGAGGTCGATCGGCCGCTCGGAACCTGCACGGGAGCCGGACGCCTGTTCGGGCGCTTCGAAAGCGATGCTGACCGCTGCCATGCTGATGTTCCTTGTGTTGTCACCTCGGTCGAGCCTGAGGCGTACCGGTCGCCATCGCGTTAAATTTCGGCACAGTTTGCCCGGGCTTTCTGCATTCATGGTTAACGATGCGTAACCGCCGCCAGAATCAGGGAAAACGGCGGCAGCCAGAGTTTAAAATCTGTTAACAAGAGGGCCATCCCCATGAGCCTCCGGGGCCTCGAATTGTGTCTTCGCGGGGAATGTGCCACTACAGTACGATTGAAACCGGTGTGGGCATGACGCTCTCCCGGCAAATGCGTAGCCGGTAAGCTTTTCTTATGACCACGTGGTCAAGGAAGAAAGCCGGTCTTTGGAATGCCCGGATCGTGCCGCAGCAATGCCGGCGGGCTCCGGACGGCGGGTCGACAGTTCGCTGCAGACGGCAAGGCGGAAAACAGCGACTGGCCGGATGAGTATGTAACGAGGCGTAACCGCATGGCTAAGAATCCGCACAGCGAGTCGATCGACGAGACCGCGTTCCAGGCACTGGAAGACGCACTGAAGATCGACTTCAACGACGAGCCGCAGCCGCAGCAGCCGGCGTCTCGAGGCAGGCCTGCAGCTGCGCCCCGGGAGGCACGTGTGCAACAGAAGCCAGACCAGCGTACCGCCAGACCCCAGCGCCCGACCCGTCCGCCGGAAGCGCCCCGTCCGCCGGCTGCCGAAACCACCGCGCCGAAATCGCCGACCTTCGAGCCCGCCAACGACAGCGGCCGCCGCGCCAATTCCGCCATCCTCCGCTCGCTGGAAAGCGGCTCCATGCGTTCGGCGCTCCGCAATGCCGGCATCGTGTCGGTTCTCTGGGCGCTCTGCGGCCTCGGTCTCGCCCAGCTGCTTTACGGCAGCCAGCTGTGGCAGGCTTCGTCTGTCGCCTCGCTGCTCGCCATGCCCGGCCTGCTCGCCGTCCTTATCGGCATCTTCGTGCCGATCATGCTGTTCTTCGCCTTCGCCGTGATGATGGCCCGCGCCCAGGACCTGCGCAATGCCGCCCGCTCCATGGCAGAAGTGGCGCTGCGTCTCTCGGAACCGGAAACTATTGCCTCCGAACGCATCATGTCGGTCGGCCAGGCCGTCCGCCGCGAAGTCTCTGCAATGAACGAGGGCATCGAGCGCACGATCGCCCGGGCAACCGAGCTTGAGACGCTGGTGCATTCCGAAGTAACCGCGCTCGAGCGCAGCTATGCCGACAACGAACTGCGCGTGCGCGGCCTAGTTCACGAGCTCGGCTCCGAGCGCGACGCCATCGTCAATCATGCAGAACGCATCCGCTCTTCCATCGTCGGCGCCCATGACCAGCTGAAGGAAGACCTTTCGCTCGCCACCGAAGAGATCGCCGTCCGGCTCGCCACCACCGGCGAAGCCTTCGCCTCGATGATCGATACCCGCGCCGCCGTGCTGACGGAGCGCTCGAATGCCGCCGGCGAAGCCCTCGGCTCGCTGCTCGCTGCAAAGACCGACACGCTGCTGAAGGCGCTCACCGATTCTGGCTCGTCGCTGGCCCTGGAATTCGACGACCGTCTGGAGACGCTGACCTCGACGCTCGCCAACCGCGGCAACGAGATCCTCAAGAACTTCGAGACCCGCGCCTCGACGCTCGATGCCAGCACCGACAAGCTCAACGCCGCGCTGTCCGAGCGCACGCGCCTGCTCAACGAGACGCTGCTGTCGCGCACCCGCGAAATCAACGAGACGCTGACCGACGGCGAGCGCACCATCACCGGCTCGCTCGACAGCGTCCTCAGCTCGCTCAACCGGTCGCTCGACGACAAGGGCGCCGGCTTCCGCCAGAGCCTGCAGTCCGCCGCCGACGATGCGGTCATGGATCTCGACCTGCGCACCGGCCTCTTCGAGGAACGCCTGCAGGGCACCATTGGCCAGCTCAGCGCCAGCTTCGACACCGGCCTCTCCGATTTCACCAGCGCCTTCGACCAGCGCGCCGGTACGCTCGGCTCCAAACTCACCGAAAGCCTGGCCCGCATCAGCGAGACGGTGAACGGCGGCTCGGATTCCATCGAGGGCATCCTGTCGACCAGCATCGATCGCATCGGCTCGTCACTGACCGATCATTCGCTGGCGCTCGCAACGACGCTCGGCACCAGCCAGGAACTGATCGAGACGGCGCTTGAAAGCGGCCGCAGCCAGATCGACGAGGCACTGGACAGCCGCACCCGTCGCCTGACCGCCGAACTCGAGGAACGCAACCGCAGCCTCAACGAGGGTCTCGACAGCCGCAGCCGCGCCCTTATCGAAGATCTCGATGCCCGCAACCGCGATCTGACGGAAGGCTTCGACAGCCGCAGCCGTTCGCTGGTCGGCGGTCTCGACGAACGCAGCCGCGCTCTGCTTGACGATCTCGACGACCGCAGCATCCAGATTGCCGGCGCGCTTGCCGCACAGACGGCGGAACTGACCGAAAGCGTTGCCAACGCCCACGAGCGCATCGGCACCGTGATGGCCGAGCAGGCCAGCAGCTTCACCGGCGCCCTCGACCAGAGCCAGACGCGCTTCGAGGAAACCGTCACCAACCGCTCGGCCGCCATCGTCGATGCCGTCGCCGGCAGCCAGGACCGTTTCGTCTCGGTACTCGAAGCCCGCACCTCGGCACTGGAAAATGCCGTCGTCGGTGCGCCGGAACGCCTCGCCGACCTCATCGATACGCGCATCGACAGCATGCAGCGGACGCTGTCCGAAGGCCATCAGCGCATCGAGACGGACCTTGGCCGTCGCATGACCGATCTCGGCGAGATGGTCTCCGGCGTCGATGAGCGGATCGGCGAAACCTTCGACGACCGCACCATGGCGCTCACCACCACGCTTTCGGTCGGCGAAGACCGCCTGTCCGGGCTGATGGACAGCCGCATCGACACCATGTCGAAGGCGCTTGCCGACGGCCACAATCGCATCGAGGCCGATCTCGGCAGCCGCGTCGACGCCCTGGGCACCATCGTTTCCGGCGTTTCGGAGCGCATCGGCGAAACCTTCGACGACCGCACCATGGCGCTCACCACCACACTGTCGGTCGGCGAAGATCGCCTGACCGGCCTCATCGACAGCCGCATCGACACCATGTCGCAGGCGCTGTCTGACGGCCACAATCGCATCGAGGCTGATCTGGGCACGCGCGTCGACGCCCTTGGCAACATCGTTTCGGGCGTTTCGGATCGCATCGGCGAAACATTCGACGACCGCACCATGGCGCTCACCACCACGCTGTCGGTGGGCGAAGATCGCCTGACCGCCCTCATCGACACCCGCATCGCCACCCTGTCGCAGGCTCTGTCCGAGGGCCATGAACGCATCGATGCCGATCTCGGTCGTCGTGTGGATGCGCTCGGCAACATCGTTGCCGGTGCCAGCGAGCGCCTGGCGGATGCACTCGACGATCGCGCCATGGCGCTGACGACGACCCTGTCGCTGAACGAGGATCGTTTGGCCGGCCTGATGGACAGCCGTATCGACACCATGTCGCAGCGGCTCGCCGAAACCGGCGGGCGGATCGAGGGTGATCTCGGCCGCCGCGTCGATGAACTCGGCGAGATCGTCTCCGGCGCTTCGGAGCGCATCGCCGAGACGCTTGGCGACCATGCCATGTCGCTCACCACCACCATGGCGCTCAGCGAAGACCGCTTTGCCCAGGCGATGGAGGAACGCTCGGCAGCGCTGATGTCGACGGTCGAGCAGGCCGACGAACAGCTGGCCCGCAGCTTCGGCAGCCGCAGCGAAGCCCTGCGCGCCGCCTATGCCGAGAACCAGGAGCGTCTCGACCGCTCGCTTGCCGATCGTACTGCAGAACTGTCGCGCACCCTCTCCTTCGGCAGCGAGACGATCGATCGCACGGTCGGCACCGCCGCCGATCGCATCGAGACGGCGCTCTCGGAGAACACCCAGCGGTTCGAGAGCAGCCTTGCCACCGGCATCGGCCGTGTCGAAGGCGCGCTTGGCACCAGCGAGGAACGCCTGTCGCAGCTGACATCGTCGACGGCCGAACGGGTCACCGAAACGCTGGAGACGGCGCATGAACGGCTGCGCGCGACGCTCGACGATCGCCGCGACATGATCTCGCTCACCCTCGACGAGGCTCATACCCAGCTTGGCGACCTGCTCAACGACCAGGCAACCCTGCTCGGCACGACGATCGCCACAAGCACCGGCATGCTGGAAATGTCGCTGGAGATGCAGCAGGAATCGCTGCGCGGCATCATCGACGGCGTCGGTGGCGATCTCGACGACCGCCTGCGCGACAGCGCCGGCCAGATCGCCGATCGCCTCGGCGACGCGGCCCGCGAAATCACTACGGCCGCCGGCGATTTCTCCACCCGTGTCGAACAGACCGTTGGCGGCGTCTCGACGGTGCTCGACGAAACGGGTCGCCGCATCGAAGGCACGTTCGGCGGCCTGGAAGAGCGGATCCGCACCCAGATCGACACGGTCACTGCGCGCGTCGACGACGCCGGCCGCGACCTGTCGGAACGCCTGCAGGAGCGCACCAGCGATCTCGAGCGCGTCAGCACCTCCAGCATCGACCGCCTGACGGGCACCGTCGAACAGGGCTCTGCCGAGTTCCAGCGGATCAGCACCGAGGCAGCCGAGCGCATCGGCTCGAGCTTCGAGACCGGCACCGCCCGCGTCGAGGAACGCCTGTCGACGATGGACCGCGCCATCTCGATCGGTCTCGACAACGTCTCGCGTACCATCGAAGGCCGCGCCTCCACCCTCGCCGGTTCGCTGCGCGAGGCCGTCGGCACCGCCGCCCGCGAGCTCGACAGCGAAGCCATGCGCTCCGCCGAGGAGCTGTCAAAGGTCGGCACGCAGTTCTCGGAAGACATGTCCAAGGTCGGAACGCAGTTCTCCGACGACATCTCGAACCGCCACACCGAGTTCACCCGCTCGATCGAGGAGCATTCCAACGAGATCGTCGGCCGCATCGGCGAAACCCAGAACCGGCTCGCCGGTCAGGCTGCCGCGGTCGCCCAGGCCTTCTCCGAAGCCGGCAACTCGATCATGCACAAGGTGTCTGAAGCCGAGACGCTGGTGCAGAACCAGGTCGGCGGCATCGCCCGGACGCTGGACGAGGCCGGCCGCACGCTCGACGAGCGCGGCAATGCCATCCGCTCCTCGCTCTCCGAGACCGCACAGTCGATCGACACTACCCTGTCGTCGCTCGACCAGTCCTTCGCCAGCCGCGGCGACAGCCTGCGCAGCACGCTCAGCGAAACCGCGGGCGATATCAATGCCGCCATCGAGGCGGTCGACAAGGCGCTCGAGGCGCGCGGCGAAGCCATCCGCTCCAGCCTCGACAACCGCTCGCGCGACCTCAACTCGATGCTGGCCTCGCGCTCGGCCGAGCTGTCGCGCCTCATCGACGAGAAGGCCCGGCCGCTGGTCGAACAGTATGCCGAAACCGGTCGTTCGGCCGCCGAACGTCTGGCGACGGCTGCCGACGAGAGCGCCGAACGTCTCGTGGCTGCAGCGCATCTCAACGCCGAGCGCCTGCGCCAGGAAAACGGCGCGCTCGTCGAGGCGATTGCCAACCGCACCAACGAGACGCTGGCCGCCATCGGCGACCGCACCCAGCAGGCCGCTGGCACGCTGCGCAACGTCGAGCACAGCCTGGCGGCAAACGTCAACGACCTGATCACCCGGCTGGAAAACAGCAATACCGGCATCGCCTCGCTGGTCGAGCATGCCGCCCGCGAGATCGGCGTTACCATCGACGATGCGACCAACAAGCTCGCCGCCGCCGATGAAAAGCTCGATGCGACGGCTGCCCGCTTCACCGAGCGCACCACCCAGGCCGCCGACATGGTGTCGAGCTCCAGCCGCCTGCTGGAGAACAATGTCGACCGCCTGACCCACATCTCCGGTCACACGCTGACCCAGGTCGGCACCATCGTCGGCCGCTTCGACGAGTATACCAAGGTGCTCGACCAGGCGTCGGAACTGCTGGGCGCTGCCCAGTCGAACCTCGCCAGCACGCTCACCGAGCGCCAGGATGCGCTTCGCTCGCTCTCCGTCGGCCTCGTCAAGCGGTCGGAAGAGATCGAGATCAACATGCGCAACCTGTCGACCATCGTCGATGGCGCCTTCCAGCGTGTCGACGAGCGCAGCGCCGAAGTCGGCCAGCGCCTGCGGCAGAACCTGCAGGGCTCGTTCGCCGAGATCAACCGCAACCTCGCCGAGACCCAGCACCAGGCCGAACAGACGGCTGAAGGCATGCGCGCCGCGCTGATGGGTGCCGGCACCGAGGCAACCCAGGCGATCGAGAACACCCTGTCGGATGCCGAGACGCGCTCGCGCGTGTTTGCCGAACGCATGCGCGGCGGCATTGCCGGTTCGCTGACGGATGTCGAGCGGATGCTCGCCGAGGCCGCCGGCAAGTCGGATGCCACCGCCGAACAACTGCGCCAGGCGCTCCGCCAGTCGGTCGAGGAAGCCATGCAGCGCTTCGCCGGCGCCACCGACGAGATCCGCCGCTCGGCCGGCGAAATCCGTCGCGAACTCGACGACACCCGCGCCGAACTGAAGCGCGGCGCCTTCGATCTGCCGGAAGAAGCCAAGGAAAGTGCGGCCGCCATGCGCCGCGCCGTCTCCGAGCAGATCAAGGCGCTGCAGGATATCTCGGCTCTGGTCGGCAAGTCCGCCCAGTCGCTGGAAGTCTCGCAGCCGGCGCCGGTGCGCCAGCAGCCACAGCCGCAACCGGTGGCCCAGCCTGCCCCGGCACCGGTGCGTCCGCAGCCGACGGCAGCAACCGTCGCCGCACCGCGCGCCACCATCGCTGCCCCCCAGCAGCCGGCTCAGCGCCCGGTCCAGCAGCCGGCACCGCAGACAGCGGCACAGCCACGCAGCGAAACGCTCGCCAGTGGCCTGCGCGGCAGCCTGCCCGTCGATCGCCCGACGGCGGTCGCTCCTCGTCAGCCGGAGCCCGCGCCGCAGCGTGGTGAAACCGGCGGCTGGATCAGCGACCTGCTGCGCGGCGCCTCGCGTGAGGATGCCGACGAGACCGCGGCGCTCCGCCAGCCTGCCGCCCGCGCCGCCGAACCGCAGCAGCGCAACGGCGACCAGCGCAATCCCCGCCACATGGTGGAATCGCTGAACTCGCTGTCGGTCGATATCGCCCGCGCCATCGATCACGATGCCTCGGTCGACCTGTGGCGCCGCTACCAGCGCGGCGAGCGCGACGTGTTCACCCGTCGCCTCTACACGCTGAAGGGCCAGCAGACCTTCGACGACATCCAGCGGAAGTACCAGCGCGAGCCGGAATTCCGCACCGCCGTCGACCGCTACATCGCCGACTTCGAAAAACTGCTTGCCGATGTTGCCCGCACCGATCGCGACCGCAGCGTCACGCAAAGCTACCTGACCTCCGATACCGGCAAGGTCTATACGATGCTGGCACATGCCGCGGGCCGCTTCAGCTGATCGGCAAAGTCATAAGGCATCGACATCGAAAAGCCGCCGGAGGATCATCCGGCGGCTTTTTCATTGGCTGCAATGATCAGGGTTCGTATCTCGCCTGTCAGCAAAACGTGGCTGAAGGTCGTCCGGCGGCGACGACGACGCTCTAGCCTCGGTTATTCGCAGCGGGCAAGAATCTCCTGGACGACGGCGCTGACCGGCCGGTTGGCATCGATGCTGATTGCCTGTGCTGGAAGATCGGCGCGTGTCGTGTGCTGGTGAAGGATCAGGGCGCGTTCCGATGGCTCCGAACCCCATTCGTTCGGTCGGCCGTCCAGACGACGCTCCAGCGTCTCGCGGTCGATGTCGAGCACGAGGACTGCGTCGAACAGATCAATGAACCGGGACCAATTGCGCGAACCGCCGCAGAAGAAGGTTTGCCGATGGGTAGGGTCGGTAACAAGGGCCTTCACGGCCTCGATGTCCCAGATGTGATGCCGCGAGATGAAGGAGGGGTCGTGGCGATGATGCTCGACGACCAAGGGATCGAGCCGTTGCCCCGTCGCCGGATCGCCTTGGTAGGCGAGAGTACGATCGCCATGGACGACGTGATGGCCAAGGCGCTCCAGTTCGATGGCGACCGTGGTCTTGCCGCTTCCCGAGCCGCCCTCGATGAGAATGTTGCGGATGCCCATCGTCGTTTTCTCCGTTCGGCGGTGCGCCGTCGGGAATGCGCATGGAAGCGCATCCCGCTCGCAAGAAGGCCGGCGTTCTCATCGAACGCCGGCCTTCAAAAATGCTTGCCTCAAGCCCGCCGATCAGATCGACCGCAGCGTCCAGTCGACGATTTCCGCGCCCACCTGGGCAAACGCCCGGTTGATCGCCGCGACAAACTGGGCATTGTCGGCGCCGCGCACCGGAACGCTCGCCTCGAACACCCGCTGCGCCCGCACCGTGCCGTTGCGGTCGTTGAGGATCTTGGCCGAGATCTGCACATGTGCTACATCGGCGCCGCTGGTATCCACCTCGAAGGCGCGGATGTCGGTGACCACCTGGTAGTCGATCGCCAGGCCCTGCCCCGGCTTGCCGACACCGGCAAGCTTGCCGGTGTTCTCGAAGGCCTCGACGAGCTTCGACTGAACCATCCGCGGCAGGCGGTCGCCCCACTGCGATTTCGACAGGTACTGGATCTCGGAGGCCGAGACGCGCACCACCACCTGCTCGCTGTCCAGCGATTTCAACGCCGTCGGTTCGGTCACCAGGATCTGCCGGCTCTTGGCCGTCGGCGCGTTGGCCATCGGCGTGATCGACAGGTCGAACGTGTCGTTGTTGGCCTTGCTGCCGCAGCCTGCCAGCAGCAGTGCAATCAGCGGCAGCGCAATCAGCGCCTTGGACATCGCATTGGCTTCCATCATGTGTGCCCCGGCCTCTCCCGTGTTCCTGCTCAAGATCTTCAACGGCGTGTCCTGCCGTCGTATTCCTTCACCGTCTCGCCACCGAAGATCAGGCGCTGCGGGTTCTGGTCGAAGTTGGTGATCGTCTCGTTGAGGCTCTGCACCGTGCGCCGGGTATCGGTGATCAGCGTCTGCACGTCGCGCAGGCCGGTGCCGGAGAAGCGCGTCAGGTTGTCGGCGATCGGCCCGATGCGGTTGTTGAGATTGTCGGCCGTTGCCCGGATCGATTCGAGCGTCTTCTGCGCTTCGGCGAACAGGCCCTGCGAATCCGAGCCGCTGACCATGTTGTCGACCTTGGCGAGGATGCCGTCGACCCGCGTCGAGGCCTGGTTGAGCTTCTGCGCCAGCTCCGTGAAGTCGCGGATCGCGTCGTTGATCTCGTCGCGGCGATCGGCCACCCCATCCACCACCTCGCGTGCCGAGGCAATCGCGCCGCGGGCATCGGCCGAGGCCTGGGTGATGTCGTTGACGGCGGTATTCACCTTGTTGGCGTCGACGGCGGCCAGCAGTGCATCGGCACGCCGCAGCACGCTCTGTGCCTCGGTGCTCGCCTGGTTGAAGCCGCTCGCGGCGTCGCGCACCTCCGACATGATGTCGCCGATCTGGTCGGTCGACTGGGCGATGTCGCCGGTCACCTTCTCGGCATTCGAGATGATGTTGTTGATCTTCTTCGCGTCGACCGCGCGCACCAGGCCGTCAACCGCCTCGAGCGTCGAATCGAGACGCACGGAGACGGTGTTGAAGGTGCCCGACAGCGCCGAAAGGCTGCGCAGGAATTCGTCGATGGCGCCGGAGTTTTCGCTGAGAGCGGCGGTAAAGGTCTCGGCATGCTCGATCGTCCGGGTCAGCGGTCCGCGCGCGTCGGTGACGAAGCCCTGGATCTGGCCGATCGCGTCATCGGCGCGCTGCAGGATCTTGTCGGCGGTCGCCAGCAGGTTGGTGACGCTCGACTGGTCGGCCAGCAGCACCGCCGGGCGGCCGGTTTCCTCGGCCTTGTTCAGCATGTTCTCCTCGCCCTTGTTGCCGCCGGAGAGCTCGATATAGGCAGCACCCGTCAGGCCCTGCACTTCCAGCACGGCCTTGGTCGAGGGATAGACCGGTGCCGTCGTCTGCACCTCGGTGAAGGCGATCGAGAAGTTGGGGTCGTCGGGGTCGATGGTCAGGTTGCGCACCGAGCCGACGGCAATACCGTTGAAGCGCACGGGCGAGCCGACCGACAGGCCGTTGGCGGATCCCGGAATGCGGATCGCCAGCTCCGCCATCGGGCCGCTGCGGCCGAACTGCGCCATCCAGTAGACGAAGCCGAAGGCCGCCAGCACGACAAGGATCGTGAAGAAGCCGACGATGGCGTAATTGGCTTTGGTTTCCATGGCTCTTTACTTTCCTGGCCTTGCGCCGTTCGCGCTGTCGTCGTCGCTGACGATCGAACGCGCCCGTTTTCCGTGGAAGTAGGATTGGACCCAGGCATCGTCGCAGGCGAGCATATCGTCCAGCGTCCCTTCCACCAACACGCGTTTCTGCCCCAACACGGCGATCCGGTCGCAGACCGAGAACAGGCTGTCGAGGTCGTGTGTGACCATGTAGACGGTCAGGCCGAGCGTATCGCGCAGCCTGGCAATCAGCATGTCGAATTCGGCAGCGCCGATCGGATCGAGGCCCGATGTCGGCTCGTCGAGGAACACCAGCGCCGGGTCGAGCGCCAGCGCCCGGGCGAGCGCCGCGCGCTTGATCATGCCGCCGGAGAGTTCGGACGGATACTTGTCGGCGGCATCCGGGGCAAGTCCCACCATTTCGATCTTCAGGTAGGCCAGCTCGTCCATCAGCGACTGCGGCAGGTCGAGATATTCGCGCATCGGCAGCTGGATGTTTTCCTTCACCGTCAGGGCCGAAAACAGCGCGCCGTGCTGAAACAGCACGCCCAGCTGCATGTCGAGCCGCATGCGCTCCTTCTCGTCGGCGTTCTCGTAATCGACGCCGAGAATGCGGATCGAGCCGGAACCGTGCGGCAGAAGCCTCAGCACCGTACGCATCAGCACCGACTTGCCGGTGCCGGACGCGCCGACGAAGCCGAGGATCTCGCCCCGGTAGATGTCGAGGTTCAGCCGGTCGAGGACCGTGTTCGAGCCGAACGACACCGTCAGGTCGCGCACCGACAGGATGATCCGGTCATCGTCCGGATGCTCCTCGGTCGCAGTGTCTGTTTCCTGAATTGCCATGGGCTCCCTAGAAGTCGATCGCGGAGTAGAAGATGGCAAACAGCGCATCCATGAGGATGACCACGAAGATCGACTTCACCACCGAGGCCGTGACGTGCTGGCCGAGCGATTCGGCGCTACCGCCCACCTTCATACCCTCTACAGCCGAAACGATGCCGATGGCGAGCGCCATGAATGGCGCCTTGATCATGCCCGATGCCACCGACGAATAGTCGACCGCCTCGTGCAGGCGCGACAGGAAGGTCTGGAAGGTGATGCCGGAATAGGCCCAGGTGATCACCGCCGCACCGTAGAGGGCGGAGAAGTTGGCAACGATGGTCAGCAGCGGAAGCGCAATCGTCAGCGCCACCAGCCGCGGGAAGATCAGCACGCCGACCGGATTGAGACCGATCACCGTCAGGGCGTCGATCTCTTCGCGCATCTTCATCGAGCCGATTTCGGCGGTAATGGCGCTGCCCGAGCGGCCGGCGATCATGATCGCCGTCAGCAGCACGCCGATCTCGCGCAGCTGCAGGATGCCGACGAGGTCGACGACGAACAGTTCGGCGCCGAAATAGCGAAGCTGGAAGGCGCCCTGCTGGGCGATGATGGCGCCGATCAGGAACGACATCAGCACGATGATCGGCACCGCCTGGACGCCCATGCGGTCGATATGGGTAACCACGGAGGCGGGAGAGACGCCGGCGCCGCGGCCGAATTTCAGCTGTGCGCCGCCGACGGCGGAGCCGAGAATGTGCATGCCGGCGACCGTATCGCCGACGAAGCCGCTGATCGCCCGGCCCGGCGGCTCGAATATCCTCGTAAACAGCGAGCGGCCATCGGCAGTCTTGCCGGAACCAGCCGGTTCCTCGGTAGGCATCGCATCGATGAGGTCTGAGAGCGTCTGCCCGGCACCGGCCAGCTCGACGTCGCGGCCGGCTGCCTGCTGGCGCAGGATGAGGCGGCGGATCAGCCAGGCGCCGGCCGTATCGACCATGTCGATGCCGGAGACGTCGATCTGCAGCGGCCCGGAGCCACCGCGCGCCTCGAACGCCGTGAGATCGCTCAGCACATGGCCGATGCCGCGGTTGCGCCAATCGCCAGCAAGCACTACCCGCTCGGCTCCGTCGACGGATCCTGCGGTGTCGGCGGATCCTGCCGTCTCGAATGTTGCGGGCCTGTCATCGGCCGGCTTCGGGTTGCCATGCATATGTTGCTGCTCAAACGTCCGGTTGATGCTACCGATGAGACCGCCAATATAAACTCCCGCCGGTGAATTGCCATGCGGAGCGAAAGGAATTCGATGCCCCGTCACCTCAAAGCCACAACGGAAACATTCCCGATCGCCGGCACCTTCACGATCTCGCGCGGTTCGAAGACCGAGGCGCATGTGGTCGTCTGCACGATCGAGGAGGATGGCATCGTCGGGCGTGGCGAATGCGTGCCCTATGCCCGCTACGGCGAGACCGTCGAAGGCGTCGCGGCCGACGTCGAGAAGCTGGCCCGGGCCGTGGCGGATGGCCTCGATCGCGCCGGCCTGCAGACGCTGATGCCGGCCGGTGCGGCGCGCAACGCGGTCGACTGCGCGCTCTGGGATCTCGAGGCCAAGCGGGCCGGATCCACCGTCGCGGCACTGACCGGATCGCCGATCCGCGAGCCGCTGGTCACCGCCTTCACGATTTCGCTCGGCACGCCCGAGGCGATGGCGGAGCAGGCAGCCGAAAATGCCCGGCGGCCGCTGCTGAAGGTCAAGGTCGGCACGCAGGACGACGAGGAGCGCATCCTCGCGGTCCGGCGGGCGGCGCCCGAGGCGACGATCATCCTCGATGCCAACGAAGGCTGGACCGACGACAACCTCGCCCGGTACTTGGCGATCTGCGCCGAGGCGGGGATAGCGCTCGTCGAGCAGCCGCTGCCGGCCGGCCGTGACGCAGCGCTTGCAGCCATGCCTCGCCTGGTGCGGGTCTGCGCCGACGAGAGCGTCCATGCGACCGAGGATCTCGAAAGCCTGCGCGACCGCTACGACGCCGTCAACATCAAGCTCGACAAGACCGGCGGGCTCACCGAGGCGCTGCGGATGAAGGCGGAGGCAGACCGGCTCGGTTTTTCGGTGATGGTCGGCTGCATGCTTGCCACCTCGCTGTCGATGGCACCCGCCGTGCTTCTGGCCCAGGGCTGCGCCTATGCCGATCTGGACGGGCCGCTGCTCCTGGCGCGCGACCGCGAGCCCGGGCTGCGATTCGAGGGGTCGCTCGTCTACCCGCCCGAGCCCATGCTCTGGGGCTGAGGCCGGGCGGCGCGGGTGTTGAGCCACAGGCCGATCGCCGCCACCGCCGCCATTGCCAGATAGGCCGGCTGGCCGAATTCGCGGTAGAGCGCGCCGGACAGGAAGGTCGAGGCCGCCAGGAAGGCGCCGCTATAGAAGAAATAGGTGCCCTGCACCGATGATTCGCGGCTCTCATGCACCTGCTCGACGATCTTCTGCTGGATGCCGAAATGCAGGAAGGCGAAACTGAACGCGTGGCTGCACTGGAGCAGCAGTGCCGGCCAGAAGTCGAGCGGCAGCACGAACAGGCACCAGCGCAGGACCGCCGCCGCCGAGCCGAACAGGATGAGCGCATTCGGCGAAATCCGCCGGGCGATGCGGCCGGAGAGGAAGAAGAACAGGATTTCCGCCAGCACGCCCGCCGACCACAGGAAGCCGATTTCGGTGCCGCCGAAGCCCATCGCCTGCCAGTGGATGGCGGAAAAGCCGTAATACATGCCGTGCGTCGACTGGACGAGCGTGCAGCCGATCATCAGCAGCGTCAGCCGCCCGCCCAACCCGCTGTCGGCAGACTGTCGTGGGCCAGGCTCTGAAGAACCGTTCGCCCGTCCCAGCCGCGGCACGCCGAACGCCGCAATCAGCGTCAGCAGGAAGGCGGCGCTGGCCGCCCACGGAACCACCGAGCCGGATGAGCGTGCCATCGCCTCCCCGGCGATCAGCGACATGGCGACGAAGCCGATCGAACCCCAGACGCGGATCGAGCCGTAGCGGTAGCCCCAGCGGCGCACGCCGGTGACGGTGATCGATTCGAGCACCGGCGTGAACGGCGCAAACGCCGCGCCCTGCAGGCTGAACACCAGCAGCACCATCCAGAAGCCGTCCGCCAGTGTCAGCGCCAGGGCCGAGACGAGCGACAGCGCGGCGGAAAATACCAGCACCCGGGCGCGTTCCGGCAGCCGGTCGGCCAGCATCCCGGCGATCGGCGCCGACAGTACGCGCAGCACGATGGGCACGGTGAGGATGATGCCGATCTGGAAATCATCGAGCGACAGGGATTTCAGCCAGACCGGGAAGAACGGCAGGAGCACGCCGTTGACGCCGAGCGCCGCCGCGTAGGCGAGCGCGCAGCGCGTGGCAAACAGGGACGGCACCGGCAGGCTGGATTGGGCCACGCAGGCTCCGAAATCAGAAGGCGAATGATCAGCGACGCATACACCAGCGCCGCGCACCTGCCTATAGGCTTTGCGGCACCCGCCCCGCCTGTCGCCTCTGCTCCCGCCGGTGAACTCGACCCGTCAGGCGGCCCGCGCGTCCGCCAGGACCTTGGCGGCGACCGGCAGCGACGTCACTTCGGCGCCCTCGTCGGCCCGCTGCCAGGAGATCAGCTCGAATCGGCCATCCATGTGCTCGGCGATCGCCGTGCAGCTTTCCACCCAGTCGCCGGTGTTGATGTAGCGGATGCCGTCGATGTCTTCCATGACAGCATGGTGGATGTGGCCGCAGATCACCCCGTCGACATGGTTGCGGCGGGCTTCCTCGGCGACCACCTTCTGGAATTCGCCGATGAAGTTGACCGCCTGCTTCACCTGCAGCTTGGCCCAGGCGGAGAACGACCAGTAGGGCATGTTGAGCCGCCGCCGGACGATCGCCAGCAGGCCGTTGATGACGATCGCCGCGTCATAGGCCCAGTCGCCGAGATAGGCGAGAAGCCGGATGTTGCGCACCACCACGTCGAATTCGTCGCCGTGCAGGACGAGATACTTCTTGCCGTCGGCCGCTTCGTGGATCAGCCGTTCCGCCACCTCGATGCCGCCGAAGTGCACGCCGGGGAACGACCGCAGGAACTCGTCGTGATTGCCGGGAACGTAGATGATGCGGGTTCCCTTGCGGGCCTTGCGCAGCAGCTTCTGGATGACGTCGTTGCAGCCCTGCGGCCAGTACCAGCTGCGCTTCAGTCGCCATCCGTCGACAATGTCGCCGACCAGCACGAGCGTCTGCGCCTCGTGATGACGCAGGAAGTCGAGCAGGAAGTCCGTCTTCGCCGCCTTCGATCCCAGATGGATGTCGGAAATGAAGAGAGTCCTGAAATGTCTGGTTTCCACTGTCTGAACCACGGTTCCCGCCCTTTCGTCGTGCAGTCCCTTCAGGCCGTTCAAGATCAGACTCGTTTATCAGGAAGATGACAGCCGCCCGGATCGACCGCTCCGCGGACGAGGACTGTCTGGCGCCGGACAGCGGTACCGCCGGGCGCGCGAGGCGAAAATTGGCTACTGTTCCGGCCGAAAGTTTGCTGTAAGAGACCGGTGACAAAAGACGACCAGAAAGGATACGGCGATGGACGAGCAAGCTAAGGCTCTTTCGGACAAGCAGACCGCAACCGCGGACCTTGAGGAACAGGCGCTGTTCTTCCATCGCTATCCGCGACCCGGCAAGCTGGAGATCCAGGCGACCAAGCCGCTCGGCAACCAGCGCGACCTGGCGCTCGCCTATTCGCCGGGCGTCGCAGCCCCCTGTCTTGCCATTCGCGACAACCCGGAAATGGCGGCCGAATACACGGCGCGCGCCAATCTCGTGGCCGTCGTTTCCAACGGTTCGGCCGTTCTCGGTCTCGGCAATATCGGCCCGCTCGCCTCAAAGCCGGTGATGGAGGGCAAGGCCGTCCTGTTCAAGAAGTTCGCTGCCATCGACGTCTTCGACATCGAGATCGCCGCCGAGAGCGTCGATGCCATGGTGTCGACGGTGGCCGCCCTCGAGCCGACCTTCGGCGGCATCAACCTTGAGGACATCAAGGCGCCGGAATGTTTCGAGGTCGAGCGCCAGCTGCGCGAGCGCATGAACATCCCGGTCTTCCACGACGACCAGCACGGCACCGCGATCATCGTCGCCGCCGCCATCCTCAACGGGCTGGAACTTGCGGGCAAGAAGATCGAGGACGTCAAGATCGTCACCTCGGGCGCCGGCGCCGCAGCGCTTGCCTGCATCAACCTTCTGGTGCTCCTCGGCGCGCGCCGGGAAAACATCTGGGTCCACGACATCGAAGGCCTGGTCTATGAGGGCCGCAACGTGCTGATGGATCCGTGGAAGGAAATCTACGCCCAGAAGAGCGACAAGCGCGTGCTGGCCGAATCGATCGGCGGCGCCGACGTCTTCCTCGGCCTGTCGGCGGCGGGCGTCCTGAAGCAGGAACTGCTGGTGCAGATGGCCGAGAAGCCGCTGATCATGGCGCTTGCCAACCCGACGCCGGAAATCATGCCGGAGCTTGCCCGCGCCGCCCGCCCGGATGCGATGATCTGCACCGGCCGGTCCGATTTCCCCAACCAGGTCAACAACGTCCTCTGCTTCCCCTACATCTTCCGCGGTGCGCTCGATTGCGGCGCAACGACCATCAACGAAGAGATGAAGATGGCCGCCGTCAAGGCGATCGCAGGCCTTGCCCGCGAAGAGGTCTCCGACGTCGCCGCCCGCGCCTATTCGGACGAGACGCCGATCTTCGGACCCAACTACCTGATCCCCTCGCCCTTCGATCCGCGCCTCATCCTGCGCATCGCGCCGGCCGTTGCCCGGGCCGCCGCCGAGACCGGCGTCGCCACCCGTCCGATTGCCGACTTCGATCAGTACCTCGACCAGCTGAGCCGCTTCGTCTGGCGCTCCGGCTTCGTCATGAAGCCGATCTTCACCAGCGCCAAGATCGCCGAGAAGAAGCGCGTCATCTTCGCCGAGGGCGAGGACGAGCGCGTGCTGCGCGCCGCCCAGGTTCTGCTCGAGGAAAAGACCGGCGTCCCGATCCTCATCGGCCGTCCGTCGGTCATCGAGGCCCGCCTCAAGCGGTTCGGCATCCGCATCCGGCCGAACACCGATTTTGCCGTCATCAACCCGGAAGACGATCCGCGCTACCGCGACTACGTCGATGAATACTCGGCGCTGGTCGGCCGCGCCGGCATCAACCCGGAAGCCGCCCGCACCATCGTGCGCACCAATTCCACGGTGATCGGCGCCCTCGCCGTCAAGCGCGGCGATGCCGACGCGCTGATCTGCGGCGTCGAAGGCCGCTTCGATCGTCACCTGAAGGATGTCCGCCAGATCATCGGCATGCGCTCCGGCGTCTGCGCGTTTTCCAGCCTCAGCCTGCTGATCACCCAGAAGGGTCCGGTCTTCTTCACCGACACCTTCGTCAACTACAATCCGACGCATGCCGAGATCGCCGAGATCACGGTGCTGGCGGCGCAGGAAATCCGACGCTTCGGCATCACACCGAAGGCGGCGCTGATCTGCCATTCGAACTTCGGCTCGCGCAATTCGGAAAGCGCCACCAAGATGCGGGCGGCCCTCGAACTGGTGCGCCAGCGGGCGCCTGAACTCGAAGTCGACGGCGAGATGCAGGCCGGCTCGGCGCTCTCGGAACACCTGCGCAAGCGGGCCATGCCCGACAGCAGCCTGTCCGGCGAGGCCAATCTGCTGGTGTTCCCGAACCTCGATGCCGCCAACATCTCGCTCGGCATTGCCCGCACGATGATGGACGCCCTGCATGTCGGGCCGATCCTTCTCGGCGCAGCACAGCCGGCCCACATCCTGTCGACCTCGGTTACCTCGCGCGGCGTCGTCAACATGGCGGCACTTGCCGTCGTCGAAGCCTCGCACGCAGATTTTTCCGTCGTCGGCGCCTGAGCGACGGAACAGCAGCGGGCTTATGACATTGTCAACCCGGACGCCCCAGACTGGCAGACCACGACGGTCGGCGAGCTAGGCGTCCGGCCGCCAATGCCAGATGACGGAACCCCGATGCCCCGCACGTTTCTCCTCCCCGCTCTCGTTCTGCTGATCCCCGCCTCGTCGTTTGCCGCCGATACTGCCTCCCGCTGTCTGGAACTTGGCCAGGAGATCGCCGGCACCACCCAGGTCATCGGCAGCACCAGCGGCGCCAATGTCTATGCCACGACGCTCAACCGGCAGAACCGGGAGATCCGCAGGCTGCGCATGGAGATGCAGGAGATGGGCTGCGGCAATGGCAGCATCGTCAGGCTCGGCGGATCGTCCGGCGCCGGAGAGACGCCGGCTGAAGGCGACTGCAGCGACTACGCCGCCAACCTCGCATCCATGGAAGATAACCGCCGCCAGATCCTTGCCCGCCGGCAGGCGCCGCAGAAGGTCGTCCAGTCGCTCGGCCGTGACGAGGCAGCGGTGCGCGAAGAGATGCGCAAGCTTCGTTGCGGAGAACAGGACCCGGTCGCCATTCCGGCCTCGCTCGGGGCCGAGGAAGCAACCGTGGCGCCGAGCGTCGGCAGCAATCGCGACAGCTCGATCACCCGGCTGGGCACCCAGTCTCAGCTTTCGGTTCAGGATGCCTCGCCAATCATGCCGGAGCGCGACTACGATCCGACAAAGCCGATCCGCACAGTCGGCCCGCAGTTCTTCCCGGACGACCAGAATATCGATCTGGCAAGCCCGAAGCAGGCACCGCGTCAGCTGCAGGAATAGCCGGCGCCGCCGCTAGCGCCCGGCAGGCTTCCCCCATCCGTCCTCGAAGATCAGCGCATCGAGATCGAGCCGCTGCCGCCAGCCTTTCAGCGCCAGCTCGGGCGCCTCGTAGAGCGCGTCGACATAGCCGACGCAGAGCCAGGCGACGATCTCCACCCGCTCCGGAATGTCGAGGATCTGCCGCACGTCCTCGTCGCGAAAGATGCTCACCCAGCCGACGCCCACGCCTTCGGCGCGGGCTGCCAGCCAGAGGTTCTGCACCGCGCAGACGGTCGAATAGACGTCCATGCGCGGGTTGTGCGTGCGTCCCAACACCACGGGGCCGGCGCGGTCCGGATCGCAGGTGATGCAGATCGATACCGGCGCCTTGCGGATGCCCTCGAGCTTCAGGCTGCGGTAGAGCGCCTGCTGCTCGTCGGCGAACAGACCCGCCGCCTCTTCATTGGCACGCGAGAACGCCTGCCAGGCCTTCTCCTTCACGCCCGCATCGCGGATGACGATGAAACTCCACGGCTGCATGAAGCCGACCGAGGGTGCCGCATGCGCGGCCTCCAGCAGCCGCCGCAGCAGGTCGTCCGGTAGAGGCTCGGCGCGGAACTGGTCGCGCACGTCGCGGCGCGAATGGATGGCGTGGTAGACGGCCGCACGCGCCGCCTCATCGAAGGCACCGGCGGGCGCCGGCCGCGGATCTTCGCAGGGTTCGGGAGCGTCACCGGGCTCTACGCCGGTCATCGTTGAGGACTGTAGCGGACGAAGGCGAAGGCTGACCCGTCCGGTGCCCAGTTCGGCGAGTTCATCGTTCCCTGGCCGCCGAACAGCGACAGCAGCGTCTCGACGTTGCCGCCGTCCGGATCCATCATCCGGATCGACACGTCGAGGTCGCGCGGGTGATCGAAGACGGCTCCGTCATAGGCGAGGAAGATCACCTTGCCGCCGTCCGGCGAGGGATGCGGAAACCAGTCGCCGTCGTCGCTGTGGCTGATCCGCTCGGCCGCCCCGCCATCTGCCGGCACGCGCCAGATCTGCATGCGGCCGGTGCGGCTGGAGTTAAAGTAGATCCATCGGCCGTCGGGCGAATAATCCGGCCCGTCATTGCGGCCCTCGCCCTGCGTCAGGCGCCGTTCGTCCGTGCCGTCGGTCGCGATCGTATAGATGTCGAAGAGATCGTCGCGGATGCCGCAATAGGTGAAGCGGCCGCCATCGGGCGACCAGCCATGCCAGTAGCTCGGCAGGTTCTCCGTCACCAGCTTCGGCGTGCCGCCGTCGATCGGCAGGATATAGATCGCCGACTTGCCGAACTGGCACTTGTCGGAGATCGCCAGATGGCGGCCGTCCGGCGAAATGCCATGGTCGTTGTTGCACTGGATGGCGAACCCGGTGTCCACCGGCTCCGGCTGCGCGCCGCCCTCCACCGCCAGCCGGACCATGCGTCCCTCGCTGTTGAGCATCAGGAAGCGGCCGTCCGGCGACCAGTTGGGAGCCTCGAACAGCGCATCCGTCTGCCATACCACGCGCGAGGACCGGCTCTTCAGATCAAAGATCTCGATGGAACTGCGCATGTCTTTCCTTCCGACACGGTGCGCTGGGTCGATCTCCCCTATGTGGGGAAATGTCCGGCGGGACAGAGCGGCGTCAACATCCCGCCAATCCTATGCATTCCGACGATTACCGATCCCGGAACCGGTTGGTGATCGGATAGCGCCGATCCCTGCCAAAGTTCTTCTTGGTGATCTTGACGCCCGGTGCCGATTGCCGGCGCTTGTATTCGGCAAGATACAGCAGATGTTCGATGCGGTGCACGGTCGCCGCGTCATGGCCGCGCGCAACGATCGCCTCGGTCCCCATCTCGCCCTCCACCAGGCATTCGAGGATGTCGTCGAGCACCGGATACGGCGGCAGCGAATCCTGGTCGGTCTGGTCGGGCCGCAGCTCGGCCGACGGCGCCTTGGCGATGATGTTCTTCGGGATCACCTCGCCGCCCGGCCCCAGCGCGCCCGGCGGCAGGTGGGCGTTGCGCCACTCGGCGATCCCGTAGACCTGCATCTTGTAGAGGTCCTTGATCGGGTTGAAGCCGCCGTTCATGTCGCCGTAAAGCGTCGCATAGCCGACCGACATTTCCGACTTGTTGCCGGTAGTCACAACCATCGAACCGAACTTGTTGGAGATCGCCATGAGAATGGTGCCGCGCGTGCGGCTCTGCAGGTTCTCCTCGGTAATGCCTTCCTCGGTGCCCTCGAACATCTCCGACAGCGCCGAGAGAAAGCCCTCGACCGGCTCGGAGATCGGCACGATGTCGTAGCGGCAGCCAAGCGCCTTGGCGCAGTCGGCGGCATCGGAAAAGCTCTCCTCCGACGTATAGCGGTAGGGCAGCATCACGGTGCGCACCCGCTCCTCGCCCAGCGCATCGACGGCGATCGCCGCGCAAACGGCCGAGTCGATGCCGCCGGAAAGGCCGAGCACCACCGATTTGAAGCCGTTCTTGTTGACGTAGTCGCGGAAGCCGAGCAGGCAGGCGCGGTAGTCGGCCTCTTCGTCCTCCGGAATATGCGCCATCGGCCCTTGGCTGCAGCGCCAGACGCCGTCGCGCCGGTGCCAGTCGGTGACCGTCAGCGCCGTCTCGAACTCGCTCATCTGGAAGGCGAGCGTCTTGTCGGCATTGAAGCCGAAGCTCGCGCCATCGAAGACCAGCTCGTCCTGGCCGCCGTTCTGGTTCACGTAGATGATCGGCAGCCCGCTCTCGATCACCTGGCGCAGCACCACCTGGTGGCGGACGTCCATCTTGCCGCGATAGTAGGGTGAGCCGTTCGGAACGATCAGCAGTTCCGCGCCGCTTTCGGCCAGCGTCTCGCAGACGCCGAGTTCGTTCCAGATTTCCTCGCAGATCGGCACGCCGATGCGCACGCCGCGAAAATTCACCGGCCCCGGCATCTCGCCTTCGGTGAAGACGCGCTTCTCGTCGAATTCGCCGTAGTTCGGCAGGTCGATCTTGTCGCGCAAGGCAAGGATGGCGCCGTTGTCGACGATCGCTGCCGAGTTGTGACGCCCCTTGGGACCCTGTCGCGGCAGGCCGACGATCACGCCCGGTCCGCCGTCCCTGGTATCCTCGACCAGTGCTTCCAGCGCCTTCCAGCAGGCATCGAGAAAGGCCGGCTTCAGCACCAGGTCTTCCGGCGGATAGCCCGACAGGAAGAGCTCGGTGAAGACGACGAGATCGGCCCCCTCGCGGGCGGCATCGCGGCGGGCCTCGCGGGCCAGGGCCAGGTTTCCGGCGACATCGCCGACAACAGGGTTGAGCTGCGCGAGCGCGATGCGGAGGGTCTGGGCGTTTTCCTGGGTCATGCCGTTGATTTAGCGTGCGGCAGCCAAGGCGACAACATTTCGTGCTGTGATTTTTTGGGCAACCGGGCGATCACGGCCTCCGAGCCGGGCTTGTTCACGCCGCCTCACGCGAGCACCTCCGCCACCTGCCCCTGCGCCGTAATAAGAGTAACCGCCTCGTACTCATGGACCCGACGGACTACCGCTTGCCTTCCGACAGCTGCCGCGCTCTCGCCAGGTCGGCAAGCCGCTTGCGGACAAGATCGAAGAAGTCTTTCGGCAGCATGCCGTAGTCGATCCTGGTCGGATCGTGCGGCAGGGGCCGCAGGTGGTCGCCGGGCCACTCGAACCGATTGATCTCCAGCTTGACGTAGTTCACGGCGCTATCCAGCCCGATTGCGCTTGCAACTTCGGGGGGAACTTCGATGCAGCGAAATTCCTCGCCAGGCTCGGGATAGGCGTGGCTGATGGGAACGACCGCGACGAGCCCCGTCTGTCTCGCGGAGACGACGATCGCGCAAGGCCTATCCTTGTCGCCTTCCGACAAGCCTTTCAATCTGTCGCGATGCCAAAGGTAATTGTATCTGATCACGAGCCCCGGAACTGGCTCGGGCAGGTTCACTCGCCGGGCACGCCGTATTCGGCGGCTTCGATCTCGGCCAGCAGCGCCGCATCGATATCCTCGACGCGGAGCACCTGGCGCTCCCTGTCCTTCAGGCGATGATAGCGCTCGAGTTCCTTGGCGCTCAGATAACCGCCGATGACGCGACCATGGGACGTGACTTCGATGACGTCCGTCGAGAAGGCTTCCTCACGATACTTGCCGAAGCCGCGCGAGAACTCGGTGGCCGAAACCTGGATTGCAGATGCCATCATCACGCTCCTTCAACAGATCGGAAAATGCGTAAAATCCGCATTCTTGTCAATCTGCTCCCCGACCAACCAAAAAGGGCCGGAGATTTCCCCCGGCCCTTGTCGAATGGCTGCAGTCTCGTCCTGTCTCAGCCGTTGACCGCCAGGCGCTTCTCGTCGCGGCCGGTCTTCATCCGCTCGGCCAGCAGGAAGGCCAGCTCCAGCGCCTGGTCGGCGTTGAGGCGCGGGTCGCAATGCGTGTGGTAGCGGTCCTGCAGGTCGCCGGCCGTCACGGCGCGCGCGCCGCCGGTGCATTCGGTGACGTCCTTGCCGGTCATCTCGACATGGATGCCACCCGGATGCGAGCCTTCGGCCCGGTGGATCTGGAAGAAGCTCTCGACCTCCGACAGAACCCGGTCGAACGGCCGGGTCTTGTAATTGTTGAGCGTGATCGTGTTGCCGTGCATCGGATCGCACGACCACACCACCTTGCGGCCCTCGCGCTCGACGGCGCGGATCAACCGCGGCAGG
The DNA here is from genome assembly GCF_050455525.1 of Rhizobium sp. 0TCS1.26. Classification (NCBI taxonomy): domain Bacteria; kingdom Pseudomonadati; phylum Pseudomonadota; class Alphaproteobacteria; order Hyphomicrobiales; family Rhizobiaceae; genus Rhizobium; species Rhizobium sp. 0TCS1.26. The sequence goes on from NZ_JBCIYV010000001.1 coordinate 359,055, forward strand.
TGGTCGGCCACCTTGTCGTAGCCGAAGCGGCAGATCAGCGTCAGGCGCCCGGCCTCGTTGGCCGGGTTGAGGATGTCGATGAGGCGCAGCAGATCGTCGGCCTGCAGCGACGGGCCGCACTTCAGGCCGATCGGGTTCTTGATGCCGCGGCAGAATTCCACATGCGCGTGGTCCGCCTGGCGGGTGCGGTCGCCGATCCAGATCATGTGGCCGGACGTCGCGTACCAGTCGCCGGAGGTCGAATCGACGCGGGTCATCGCCTCTTCATAGCCCAGAAGCAGCGCCTCGTGGCTGGTGAAGAAATCCGTCTCGCGTAGCGCCGGATTGTTTTCCGAGGTAATGCCGACGGCCTTCATGAAGTCCATCGTCTCGGAAATCCGGTCGGCGAGCTTCTTGTAGCGCTCGCCCTGCGGGCTGTCCTTGACGAAGCCGAGCATCCACTGGTGGACGTTTTCGAGATTGGCGTAGCCGCCCATCGCAAACGCGCGCAACAGGTTCAGCGTCGCGGCCGACTGCCGGTAGGCCATCAGCTGGCGTTCCGGGTTCGGAATGCGCGCCTCCGAGTTGAACTCGATGCCGTTGATGATGTCGCCGCGGTAGGACGGCAGCGCGACGTCGCCGATCGTCTCGATGTTGGACGAACGCGGCTTGGCGAACTGGCCGGCGATACGGCCAACCTTCACCACCGGCTGCTGGGCGCCGAAGGTCAGCACCACGGCCATCTGCAGGAAGGCGCGGAAGAAATCGCGGATGGTATCGGCGCCATGCTCGGCGAAGCTCTCGGCACAGTCGCCGCCCTGCAGCAGGAAGCCGTTGCCTTCGGCCACCTGTGCAAGGTTCTTCTTCAGGCGGCGCGCCTCGCCGGCAAACACCAGGGGCGGGAACGTCGCAAGCTGCGCCTCGGTCGCGGCCAGCGCGTCCGCGTCCGGATAATCCGGCACCTGCTGGATGGGCTTCTGCCGCCAGGTGTTCGGGGTCCAGTTCTGTACCATGTCCGTGTTCCGTTGTTCTCGTGCCCGGGTCTGCCGGGGCCGTCTCGATGGCGCGGCTTATAAACCTTAACGCCTCACTTGCCTAGGGCGGCTCTTGCCGCCGATGGCGTCTCCCCGGCACCGCCGGATCGCTTGTCCGTCAGGCCGTCTCGACCGGCCCCGCACGCCGGTTGCCGAGCAGACCCTTGGCGCTCTTCAGCCGTCGATCCGCTGCCCGTGACGCACCCGGTAGCTCGGCTTGTACATCGTCACCAGCTCTTCCGCTGCGGTCGGATGCACGGCCATGGTGCGGTCAAAGTCGTCCTTGGTGACGCCGGCCTTCAGCGAGATGCCGAGCAGCTGCGCCATCTCGCCGGCATCGTGGCCAAGCACATGCGCGCCGACGACCTTGCGGTCGCTGGCATTGACGATCAGCTTCATGATCATCTTCTCGGCGCGGCCAGACAGCGTCGCCTTCATCGGCCGGAATTCGGCCCGGTAGACCTCGATCTCGTCGAAACGCTTGGCGGCATCCTCTTCCGTCAGGCCGACGGTGCCGATCTCCGGCTGCGAGAACACCGCGGTGGCGATCAGCTCATGATCCGGTGCCGTCGGATTGTTCCTGTACTCGGTCTCGATGAAGCACATCGCCTCGTGGATGGCGACCGGCGTCAACTGCACCCGGTCGGTCACGTCGCCGAGCGCGAAGATATGCGGCACGCTGGTGCGCGAATAGGCGTCGACGATCACGGCGCCCCGCTCGTTCACTTCGACGCCGGCCTTTTCCAGGCCGAGCCCATGCGTGTGCGGGTCGCGGCCGAGCGCCAGCATGATCTGGTCGGCAACCAGCGTCGCCCCCTGCTTGGTGCGCGCCGTCAGTCCGCCGGCCGGCGACTGCGTCACCTCCTCGATCATGTCGGTGACGATGATGCGGATGCCCTTGGCCTCCATCGCCTTGTGCAGGCCGTGGCGCATGTCGGCATCGAAGCGCGACAGGATTTCCCGGCCGCGATAGATCAACGTCGTCTCGACGCCCATGCCGTGGAAGATGTTGGCGAACTCCACCGCGATATAGCCGCCGCCGGCGATCAGGATGGATTTCGGCAGGCTCTCCAGGTGAAAAGCCTCGTTCGAGGTGATGCAGAATTCCGAGCCGGGCAGCGAGGCGTGCGGATTGGCCGTCCCGCCGGTGGCGATGACGATGCGCTCCGCCGTCACCGTGGTATCGGTCTTCACCAGCCGGATGGTATGGGCGTCGACCAGTTCCGCGCGGCTTTCCAGAAGCTCGGCGCCGGCGCCTTCCAGGTTGCGGCGGTAGATCCCCTCAAGCCGGTCGATCTCGCGGTCCTTGGCCTCGATCAGCCGGGTCCAGTCGAACGAGCTTTCGCCCACCGTCCAGCCGAAGCCGGCGGCATCCTCTAAATGCTCTCCGTATTGCGAGGCGTAGACGAACAGCTTCTTCGGCACGCAGCCGCGGATCACGCAGGTGCCGCCGTAGCGGTATTCCTCGGCGATCGCCACCTTCTTGCCGAGCCCCGCCGCCAGCCGCGCCGAGCGCACGCCGCCCGATCCGCCGCCAATGACAAACAGGTCGTAATCGAAAGCGGCCATCGGAAAACTCCTTCGTCGGCAAAATGCTGCGGCACGGCCAATGGCTTGTCAGCCGTGCCGCTGTTCAGCGCATATAGGATGCCTCGCGCCAAAAAGAAAAGCCCGGACGATGCCGGGCTCTTCTCGATACGTGGGGTCTGCCGTTCAGGGCTTCGGCGCTGCGGCGGCGCCGCCGACTTCGGCGACCGGCGGCTGTACCGGCTTGGCATCGATCACGGTGCGCAGGCTTTCGGTGGTCTTCGTCGTCAGGTCGCGGGAAATGCCGTTCGCCCAGATTTCTGCGGCGCGAACCGATTCGCGCTGAACCAGCGGCAGCGCCTGCAGATACTTCTTGCCGACGTCCGAGCCGTAGAAGGCGGCGATCTGCTTCAGTTCCTCAAGGGTGAACGACTTGGCGAAGATCGACGCCACTTCGTTCTCCAGGTCGGCACGACGCGGCGCCAGAGCCAGCGCCTGCTGGTCGACCGCCTTGGCGATCTGATCCTGGTAGTTCGGCGAGGCGAGCGTGTATTCGCCCTTCAGCCGCTCGGCGAGGTTCGGCAGGATCGCGTCGTAGCGCTCGGTGGCGCTCAGCGACGTGATGACGTCCTTGGCCGCCTTCAGTTGATCGGCGGGAATCTCCTGCGCACCCGCGGACGTGCCGAACACGGCGCCGGAGAGGAGAACTGCGAGAGCGGCCGCACGGCCAAGAACCGCATGTCTGATCATGGATGATTGCTCCTGTCTTTAATTCGCCTTGAGCGTCCGCGCACCCGCCGGCCCGGCAATGATCGCAAAGGACGCCATGTTGATGAACAACCCGTGCTCGACGACGCCGGGGATGGAATTCAATTGTGTCGCAAGTGCCTCTGCATCAGGAATACGGCCAAAAAATGCGTCGTAGATATGGTGGCCGCCATCCGTCGTGAAGCGTCCGTCGCCCGACTTCCGCAGCCGGATTTCGCCCGAAAGACCAAGCTTCCCGGCGAGCCGTTCGATGGCGATTTTCGTTGTCGTCATGCCGAACGCATTGATCTCGATCGGCAGCGGGAACTGGCCGAGCGTCTCGACGACCTTGCTCTCGTCGGCGATGACGATCATCTGCCGCGAGGCCGAAGCGACGATCTTTTCGCGCAGCAAGGCTCCGCCGCCGCCCTTGATCAGGCACAGGGCCCCGTCCACCTCGTCGGCACCATCGACCGTCAGGTCGAGCTCCGGCAGTTCGTCGAGAGATTTCAGCGGAACGCCGAGCTCCAGGCAGAGCCGCGCCGTCCGTTCGGACGTCGGAACCCCCTGCACTTTCAGCCCGTCGGCCACCTTTTCCGCCAGCAGTCGGACAAACTCGTCTGCCGTCGAACCGGTACCGATACCAAGCCGCATGCCGTCTTCGACATGCTGAAGTGCGACTTCCGCCGCCTTCACTTTCATTTCCCGGGCGTCCATGCGCCGCAAGCTCCCGTCTGTTTCGCCGTCAGCTGTTTACACGCCCCGGCGACCAAACAAAAGGCCCCGCCCACAGCATTCGCGGTGACAGGCAGCCGTGCCCGGGGATGCCTACCGACCGCCCTGGCACCCGGCCAACCACCCTGCTTTTCCCGTTCCATCGGCTGTCTTCCATTGTAGAATGCCAGTCAGCAATGCCTCGGGAGAAACAGCATGTTCAATCACGTGATGATCGGAACCAACGACATCGAGCGCTCGGAACGCTTCTACAACGCGGTTCTGGGAACGCTTGGCGCCCCCGGTCCGACGCAGAACCGCGCCGCTAGCGGCCATGCCCAGCTGTTCTACAGGCACGACGGCAGCAGTTTCGTCGTCAGCGAGCCGATCGACGACAATGTCGCCACGCCCGCGAACGGCGGCACCATCGCCTTTCGCTGCAGCTCGCCGCAACAGGTGCGGGACTTTCACGATACCGCCGTCGCCAACGGCGGCACCTCGATCGAAGAACCGCCAGGTCCGCGCGAGACCGGCGTCGGCATCGTCCATCTCGCTTATGTCCGCGACCCGGACGGCAACAAGCTGTGCGCCATCTGTCGCGGCACCTGAACGTCTTCTGCCACCGGAGCCGCCGGAAGACGCCGCCACCGGTTCCATTTATGCGTCAAACGCTCTAAGCCGGCAGCACGATGTCTTCAACATGCGAGGCCCTGCCCGTGACGAAACCCCTTGTCGTCTTCGATCTCGACGGGACGATGATCGATACCGCACCGGATCTGATCGACAGCCTGAACCACGCGATCGCTGCCCGCGGCCTTGCGCCGACCACCTTCGAAGACCTGACGCATCTCGTCGGACAGGGCGCCCGGGTAATGATCCGGCGTGCCTTCGACCTGCGCGGCGAACCCCTCGACGAGGCCGATGTCGAACCGCTGCTTGAGCGGTTTCTCAGCCACTACAAGGACCATATGCCCGGCCAGAGCCGGTCCTACGACGGGCTTCTCGCCTGCTTCGACCGGCTGGAAACGGCCGGCATGCGGCTTGCCGTCTGCACCAACAAAGTCGAGCAACTGACGCTGCCGCTGCTCGATGCGTTGGGCCTCACCCACCGCTTTGCCGCCATCACCTGTGGCGATACGTTTTCGGTTCGCAAGCCCGATGCCCGTCATCTCTTCGGCACCATCGAGCGGGCCGGCGGCGATGCCGCCACCAGCCTGATGGTCGGCGACAGCATCAACGACATCATGGCCGCCCGCAATGCCGGCATCGCCTCGATCGCCGTCACCTTCGGCTACTCGGACGTCGCGGTCGAGACGCTGAACCCGACCCGGGTCATCACCCACTTCGACGAGCTGACGGCTGACATGGTGCTGCAGGCGCTGGCACTCGCCAAGGCTGCCTGAGCCGCGCCAGCCGGATCGCGCCTATACCGACGACCCACAAGAAAAACCGCCCGCGGCATGGCCACGGGCGGTTCTATTGATTGTCGTCAGCGGATCAGGGCTTCAGGCTCAGGCGCCGCGCGCCTTGCTGGTTGCCTGCAATGCCTTCACCACCGCCTCGTCGCGACCGTAGACGTCGTCGAAGAACTCGACCTTGCCGTCCTTGTTCGGCCAGGCGGTGAAGTAGGCCACGTAGACCGGGATCTTCTGCGGCACCGTCATCGCCAGGTTCTTGCCCTGAGCGATCTTGGTACCGACCTCCTGCTCGCTGATGCCGAGCACGGCTGCCGCCATCTTGCGCGGCTCCGCCAGGCGCACGCAGCCATGGCTGAGCGCCCGCATGTCACGCTGGAAGAAGCTCTTGGAGGGCGTGTCGTGCATGTAGATGGCATGCGCGTTGGGGAACAGGATCTTCAGCTCGCCCAGCGCATTGTCGCTCGACGGCGGCTGGCGCACGGCGATCGACTGCGTCGAGCCGTACCAGTTGACCGAGCTGGAGGCGACGGCCTTGCCGCCGACTTCCACCTGGTAGCCGAGACGGTCGAGATAGTTCGGATCCTTGCGCAGCTTCGGCAGCATCTCGTTGACGATGATCGACTGCGGCACGCCCCAGTAGGGGTTGAGTTCCACCGTCTGGATCTCGTCCTGGAAGAAGTAGGTCTGGTTCGACTTCGAGCCGACCACGATGCGCATGGAGAACTGTTCTTGGCCGTGGTCGTGGTAGTAGACGCGGTAGGCCGGCTGGTTGATCAGCACGTAGCGGCTGCCCAGGTCATCGGGAAGCCACTTGGCCTGCTCCATGGCGACGACAAGCTTGTCCATCTTGCTCTGGTCGGAATGGCCGGCCATGGCGCGCAGCGTTGCCGGTCCGATCACGCCGTCGGCCTTCAGCCCGACTTCCTTCTGGAAGCCCTTCACCAGGTCGACGAGTTCCGGCGCATAGTCCGGCGTATGCTGGTAGGAGGCGAAGGTTGCCGCATACTCGGTCTTCAGCGTCTCGGAGCCACGCTTCTGGATTGCCGAGATGACGCTCGACAGATCCTCGCTCTGGTTGCCGGGCTTCAGCACCAGCGCCTCGGGAATGCGCACTTCCGTCTCGGCGGTCTTGCTTTCGGCGCGCAGCCGGTCGAGTTCGGCCTTCAGCGCCAGGAACTGCGGGCTGGTCGGCGCAAGGCTTGCAAGATACGCACCGGCGTCCGGCGCCGTGCCGACGAACGGCAGAACCGTTGCAAGGTTTACCGTGCGGCGCTTCAGGTCGTGGTAGCCGGAAATCCGGTTCGGATCGATGCGGCCGCGGGCCATGTCCTGGGCAAACAGCACGGCCTTGGCCGACAGCGCCAGTTCGAACTGCATCAGGTCCTTGTCGTGCTGCTCGGCAGGCGACGCAGGCGTAACGGTCGCGGCTGCCGCATCGGCGGGCGAGGTCGCGGCCTGCACCGCATCGATGGCGACATCGGCGACGGCGGGCTTTGCCGCATCGTCGGTGACGCTTGCCGTCGTCAGCATCGGCACGTCGAGGCGATAGTCGGCCGGGTCGAGACCGTATTCGCCGGCCTTTGCCAGCACCGCCAGAACCGTATGCGCCCGCTCGTTGACGTCGCCGTTCTCGACGAACAGCGGCGTACCGTTCTTGCTGTAATAGGCTTCAACCGCCTCTGCGACGTCGGCCGGTGCATTGACCTTCGCCTGCGCCAGGAAGCGCGTTGCGTCGGTCGCAGTGGCGGCCGCGAATGCGCCGGTCTTCACCTGGCGCATCGGATCGGTCTTGTAGGTGTAGTAGCGCGGCCCGGAAATCTTCGGCAGCGGTTCCGGATCACTCCGGTCCGCCTGACGCTGGGTCGCCGGCGAGACGGTGGTGCTGCGGTTTTCCACCTGTTCCTGGATGCTTTCGCGCTTGCCGCGCAGCATGTCCATCAGGGTCAGCGCCTGGGCCGGCGGAGCGGCGATTGCAACGAAGGAGATGCCTGAGAGCAGAGCAAGAGCGAAACTGGTCGTTTTCTGGGCGTGCGGCAATGTCTTCCCCGTCACCTTGTAAGCCTTGAATCAGCGGGCTTTTATATGTTGTCCGCGCCTGTCTAGCGGATAGAGCGCGGCGTGAAAAGCAAACGAAAGACGGCCTCCGTTAGGCTCCTCGAGAGCCGTCCGGCGCCTTATCGTTTCCGGAAGATTAAGAAACTATTGGTTAAATTTTTACTGACGGCGGCTTTAACGCGTCGCCGGGTTGCCAGGTTCCGGCTCTTCGCGGCTGCGATAAATGACGAGCGTGGCATTCCGAACACGCTTGGCGCCGCCTCGCCCTTGTGCGCCGCACGCGCTCATTTGGCGCCTTGTCGTGCTTGCAGTCGTGATGCAATCGTATAGTAATTCGCGCGCCCGACCGTGCAGGCGACGACGGCTCGCCGCTGCGCCTGCATTTTCCGAACGACCCGTGTCACACAGAGGCCAGACGATGACCACGCGCACCGAAACCGATACCTTTGGACCGATCGACGTTGCCAGCGACCGCTATTGGGGCGCCCAGGCGCAACGCTCGCTCGGCAACTTCAAGATCGGCTGGGAGAAGCAGCCGCTCTCCGTCGTGCGCGCGCTCGGCATCGTCAAGCAAGCCGCCGCCCGCGCCAACATGTCGCTCGGCGTGCTCGACGCCAAGCTCGGCGAGACGATCATCGCCGCCGCCCAGGAAGTCATCGACGGCAAGCTCGATGCGCATTTCCCGCTGGTCGTCTGGCAGACCGGCTCCGGCACCCAGTCGAACATGAACGCCAACGAGGTCATCTCCAACCGGGCGATCGAGATGATGGGCGGCGAGATGGGTTCGAAGAAGCCCGTCCACCCCAACGACCACGTCAACATGAGCCAGTCGTCGAACGATACCTATCCGACGGCCATGCACATCGCCTGCGCCGAAGAGGTCGTCCGCCACCTCATCCCGGCGCTGAAGCACCTGCACCAGGCGCTCGATGCCAAGGCCAAGGCGTTCGCGCACATCATCAAGATCGGCCGCACCCATACCCAGGATGCGACGCCGCTGACGCTCGGCCAGGAATTCTCCGGCTACACCGCGCAGGTCGCCTCGGCGATCAAGCGCATCGAAGTCTCGCTTCCCGGCCTCTATGAACTGGCGCAGGGCGGCACCGCCGTCGGCACCGGCCTCAACGCCCCCGTCGGCTTCGCCGAAAAGGTCGCCGAAGAAATCGCCGGCATCACCGGCCTGCCCTTCGTCACCGCACCCAACAAGTTCGAAGCGCTCGCCTCCCACGATGCGATGGTGTTCGCTCACGGCGCCATCAATGCTGCTGCAGCAGCGCTCTTTAAGATCGCCAACGACATCCGCTTCCTCGGCTCCGGCCCGCGCGCCGGCCTTGGCGAACTGTCGCTGCCGGAAAACGAGCCTGGCTCGTCGATCATGCCGGGCAAGGTCAACCCGACCCAGTCGGAAGCCCTCACCCAGGTCTGCGCCCACATCTTCGGCAACAACGCCGCGATCACCTTTGCCGGCAGCCAGGGCCATTTCGAGCTCAACGTCTTCAACCCGATGATGGCCTACAACTTCCTCCAGTCGGTGCAGCTGCTCGGCGATGCCGCCGTCTCGTTCACCGACAACTGCGTCGTCGGCATCGAGGCCCGCGAGGACAACATCCGCAAGGGCGTCGAGAATTCGCTGATGCTGGTGACGGCCCTCAACAGCCGGCTCGGCTACGACATCTGCGCCAAGATTGCCAAGACCGCCCACAAGAACGGCACGACGCTGCGCGAAGAAGCGGTCGGCGGCGGCTACCTGACGAACGAAGAATTCGATCAGTATGTTCGTCCGGAAAACATGATCGGCCCGAAGTAACGGGCGTTTGCGCGAGGGTCCCGCCAGTCGGGGCCCTCGCCTTTTTAAGTCCTGATCCAGGACTGCGCCTTTTTGGCACAACCTAAAATTTAATCGATTTGCATCCCGCATACTTCGTTTTGGCCAAAGCCGCTGATTTGGCGCGCTAATTAGTGCAGCCTTTGCAAGAACTCATGAATTGCGTATCTTTCGGCCTGCCTGATTCTTAAGTCTTTCCCAATGATTCCGCTTTAACTATAGTTTGATCATTCCAGTCCCCAGCCTCGGAGCAAGCAATGACGACGGCCTCTGCGCCGAAAGCGCCAGCCTCTGACGTGGCAACTCAAATCATGCACGCGATGCGCACCATGAGCGTCGCCCCCATCCCGAGAAACTACACTCTGTTCTACGAAGTCTGCCTGGGCACCAACCCGGCGCTGACACGCGATCTGGCGCTGCTGGGCAGCCGGCCGACGCAGGAAGAACTGGATGATCTCTGCTCTGCCCATCTCGGGCCCGGTCAGGCGCAGGTGGTCGACACTGCACATACCGAGCTGCTGAGCCAGCTCGAAGCCATCCTCATCCTGCTGCGTCAGGAGCAGGATTCGCTGGAAACCTACAATCGCCTGCTCGGCGAGACGGCCGAACGCATCAATTCGAAGAGCAATTTCTCCGCCGACCTGGTGCGCAGCGCCGTGGCCCTTCTCACCCAGGCGACCGGCGAGACCATCGCCAGCGGCGAGCGCACGGTCGAGGGTGTCGCCAGGCGGTCGCAGGAGATGGACCAGGTCCGACGCGAACTCGACGAGTACAAGCGCATCGCCAACACCGATTCGCTGACGCACCTGTCGAACCGCCGCGCCTTCGACGAGCAGCTCGCCGCCCTCTACGACGACCCGATGAAGCTGCCGTTGACGGCGCTGGTGCTCGCCGACATCGACAACTTCAAGAAGGTCAACGACAGCTACGGCCATCCGGTCGGCGACAAGATCCTCGCCTCCGTCGCCGCCGTGCTGCGCTCCAGCGTCCGCAAGGAGGTCTTCGTCGCCCGCACCGGCGGCGAGGAGTTCGCATTGATCGTCGAGGGGAATACCGCCGAGGAGGTCATGAGCCTCTGCGAGCGCGTTCGTCGCACCCTGGAGATCCGCCCGTTCCGCCATTCACGGACAGGCGTCGATTACGGGCCGATCACCGTCTCGATGGGCTTTGCCATGGCAACCCAGGCCGTCGATCCCGGCGATCTCTACGTCAAGTCGGACACGGCCCTCTACTGCGCCAAGAATGCCGGCCGCAACCGGACGATGATCTTCGAGGACGGCATGCGCAAGGATTACGCCGGCAAGGGCTGGCTGATCTACAAGAAGTAGCCCCGACCGATGCGACCACCCGACCAGAAATGCCCGCCGGTCACCACATGCTGGCCTTGGCGCGTGCGGCCCATTCGCGGTCATAGGTAATCTGGTCGAAATCCGCCTTGGTGGCCTTCAGCATGGCGCCGGGCGTCGGCAGGCTGTCGGGCGCCACGTGATGCTCGGCGTTCCACAACTCGGCGCGCATCACCGCCCGGGCGCACTGGAAATACACCTCGTCGATACTCACCACCGTCACCGTGCGCGGATGACGTCCGTCCATCTCGAAACTCTGCAGCAGCTGTTGATCGGCCGACACCACGGCCCGGCCGTTGACGCGCATCACGGTGTTCGAGCCGGGGATCAGGAACATCAGCGCCACACGCGGGTCGCGGACGATGTTGATCAGCGAATCGACACGGTTGTTGCCGCGCCAGTCGGGCAGCATCAGGGTTTTCTCGTCGTCGATCCGCACCACGCCGCCGAGGTCGCCACGTGGCGAACAGTCGAGACCTTCCGGGCCGACGGTTGCCAGCGCCACGAAGGGCGAGGCGTCGATCATCTGCCGGTATTCCGGCGTCAGCCGCACCGCCACCTTGGCAAGCGAGGCTTCCGAACAGCCGTCGTAGATCGACCGCAACTGCTCGACGCTTTCGATGATCCCCATGTGATGTCTCCCGCATTGATTTTTGCGGCAGACTAGTCACTCGGATTGACAGCGGCAAGACACGCCGTCACTCGCCGCGCAGCTCTCCCACCTCGTCGGACTGGTGCGGGATGCGCGACAGCCGCCGGTACTCCCAGACCGCAACGACCAGCAGTGCCAGCGCGCCGGCAAGCCCCGCCCAGCCGCCGACCAGTCCTGGCGCCAGCGGCAGCGCGGCCACGAGCAGCACCAGTCCGGCGCAGTGCGAATAGGGTATTCGTCCGGTGGTCATCCGCTTGACCCAGAGATTGCCGAGGAGGAACAGCGCCGGTCCGCCGAGGATGGCAGCGGCTCGCGCCAGATCGGTCACCTCGGTCGGATGCGCCAGCAGATGCTCCGACGAGACCGCGCAGAGCACGATCCCGGCGACGACCGGCATGTGGCCATAGGTGAAGACGTGCAGGGCCACCTCGCCCGGCTCCATCGTCTCCTCGATCTCGCGGCTGGCCTTGGCCTGGCCGAAGTGGAAATAGATCCACCACATCAGGCCGCTCACCCCGAAGGCGCCGACGAAGGTGGCGATCACCGGCACCGACAGGTCCTGTTCGGCAAAGCTGCGGCCGATCGCGAGAATGCTTTCGCCAAGGCAGATCATCACGAACAGCGCGCACCGCTCGGCCATGTGCTCGCCGGAAATGTCCCAGTCGCTGGAATGCGACCGCCCGAAGCCCGGCACGAAGAAGCGCAGTTCCGGCGCCGCATATTCGATGATCAGCGCCACGCTCCACAGGATCAGGCGCGTCTCCTCGACCGACAGGGCACCGGCGATCCACAGGCAGGCCGACAGCGCAAACCAGAGGGAGACGCGCACGAAATTGCGCCGCACCGAGGGCAGCACGTCCTTGAAGGCGTAGATGGCAAAGAGCGAGCGGCCGAGCTGCATCGCCACATAGGCGCCGGCAAACATCAGTCCCTTCTCGGCAAACGCCTGCGGGATCGCCGCCGACATCAGCAGGCCGAAGAACATCAGCCCGAACAGCATGGCGCGGATCGGCCCCCGGTCCGGGTCGAGCCAGTTGGTTACCCAGGCCGTATGGTTCCACACCCACCACAGGGCCAGCGCCAGAAGCCCGCCCTCCAGCAGCCCGAACGGCGTGAACTCTCCGGCGATGAAATGCGACAGCTGGATCAGCGAAAAGACGAAGATCAGGTCAAAGAACAGCTCGGGAAAGCCGACCTGCTTGTCCTCCTGGTCCTCCTCGCGAAGCCAGTGCTCGCTATCGCTGTCGCTGCCCGTCACCACCGGTCAGCGTCCGAAGGAAGGAGCGTCGCGGTCGAGCCCCTTTTCCGCCAGCTCGGCCTCGTAGGCGGCAAACAGCGTCTCGCCCGTCTCGCCGAGCTCGCGCAGATAGCGCCAGGTGAAGATGCCGCTGTCGTGGCCGTCGTCGAAGGCGATCCGCACCGCGTAGTTGCCGGCCGCAACGACGTTGCGGATGGCCACCATGCGCTTGCCCGGCACCGTCACCTTCTGGCCCGGTCCGTGACCCTGCACTTCGGCGGATGGCGACAAGACCCGCATCATCTCGGCCGGCAGCTCGAAGCGCGCGCCGTCGTCGAAGCTGACGATCAGCATGCGACGATCCTGCGAGACGCGCAGTTCCGTGGGCCAGGCCTGGTCGAAAGTGTCGCTCATGGGACGATCATCCGTTTGCTCTGAGACATGGGGCGGTACCGGCATCCTGCAAGGGCGGTGCACCGGCCGTCCAAAAGCCTATCCGACTTGACGTCGCCGACATCAAGACCCATTTTGCAGGAAGGAGAATATGCCCTTGAACAGTCTCGTCACTGCGCCCCGCGATCACACTGCCCTCGGCTCTGTCACCGCCCCGATGATCGATCCCTTCGGCCGCGCGGTCAATTACCTGCGCGTCTCGGTGACCGACCGTTGCGACTTCCGATGCACCTACTGCATGGCCGAGAACATGACATTCCTGCCGAAGAAGGACCTCCTGACGCTGGAGGAACTCGACAGGCTCTGTTCCGCCTTCATCGCCAAGGGTGTACGCAAGCTGCGGCTGACGGGCGGCGAGCCGCTGGTGCGCAAGAACATCATGTTTCTCGTGCGCGCGCTCGGCCGGCAGATCGAGTCCGGCCGTCTCGACGAACTGACGCTGACCACCAATGGTTCGCAGCTCGCCCGCTATGCCGACGAACTCTACGACTGCGGCGTTCGGCGCATCAATGTCTCCGTCGACACCCTGGATGCCGACAGGTTCCGCAAGATCACCCGCTGGGGCGAGCTGTCGAAGGTCATGGAAGGCATCGACGCGGCGCAGAAGGCCGGGCTGAAGATCAAGCTGAACGCGGTGGCTCTCAAGGGCTTCAACGATCATGAAATCCCGGAGATGATGCGCTTCGCCCATGGCCGCGGCATGGACCTGACCGTCATCGAAACCATGCCGATGGGCGAGATCGACGAGGATCGCACCGACCAGTACCTGCCGCTGTCGCAGCTGCGCGCCGATCTCGAGCAGCGCTTCACGCTCAACGACATCCCGTACGCGACCGGCGGCCCCGCCCGCTATGTCGAGGTGAAGGAAACCGGCGGACGGCTCGGCTTCATCACCCCGATGACCCATAATTTCTGCGAGAGCTGCAACCGTGTCCGGCTGACCTGCACCGGCACGCTCTACATGTGCCTTGGCCAGAACGATGCGGCAGATCTGCGCACGGCGCTGCGCGCCTCCGAAGACGACGGCTATCTGTCGGCCGCCATCGACGAAGCGATCCTGCGCAAGCCGAAGGGCCATGATTTCATCATCGACCGCAACAACCGTCCCGCCGTCTCCCGCCACATGAGCGTCACCGGCGGCTGATCTTAAGCCTGCTCCATTTCCGCCGCGCGAGACGTGAGGTGCCGGAATGAAGATCGTGTCTCTCAACGGCTGGGGCGGCAAGCTTCACGAGGACCTGACCGCCTACCTCCGGTCCGAAGCGCCCGACATCCTGTGCCTGCAGGAGGTGGTCCACACCCCCGACACGGAGAAGGACTGGCTGACCTATCGGGACGGCGACCATGTCCTGCAGCAACGGGCGAACTTCTTCCGGGACATTGCCCGAACCCTTGCCGACCATCAGGCGACCTTCTGCCCGGCGAGCCGGGGCGTGCTCTGGGACGGAGCGCAGGCCGTGCCCTCCCAGTGGGGACTGGCAACCTTCGTGCACAGATCGCTGCCGATAACCGAGCAGGCCCAGGGCTTTGTCCACAAGGCATTCTCGCCGCACGGCTACGGCGAGCACCCGCGATCGCGCAACGCGCATGCCATCCGTGTCTACGATGTCGAGACCGAGAGATATGTCTGCATCGCGCACATGCACGGGCTGCGTGATCCTCAGGGAAAGACCGATACGCCCGCGCGACGGCAGCAGGCGCACCGGCTGGTGGACCTGGTACGTCGGGTCGCTCAACCCGACGATGGGCTGATCGTCTGCGGCGATTTTAACGTCGAGCCCGACAGCGAGACCTTCGCGATCCTCGGCCGGCTGGGGCTCACGGAGCTGGTGACGAGCCGCGGGTTTCAAGGCACGCGCACGTCGCACTATGCAAAGCAAGGCAGGTTCGCCGACTACATGCTGGTCAACGAACGCATCGAGGTCCTGACGTTTTCGGTCGTCGTTGAACCGGAGATCTCGGATCACTGCCCGCTGGTGCTGACCATCTGACCGGATCTGTCATCCCCGCACGTAAAAAAGGGTCGCCGGAAAGGCGACCCTTTACTGTTTGAGCGGCCGGGCGCCGGCTCAGGGCTTCGGCGGATCGAGCGGCAGCGCGGCCGGCGCGATCTGCGTCTGCGCCGGCGTCGTCCCGCCCGTCGCGCCTGCGGCAGGGATCGAAGCTGCCGGGGTGGATGCGGTGCCGATCGAGCCGGTCGGCATCTGGTCGGTGGCAAGCGGCTGCGGCGTCACCGAACCGTCGGCTGCCGCCACCCGCCACACCGTGTTGCCCGCATCGTCGGCCACCAGCAGCGCGCCGGTGCCGTCGATGCCGACGCCGACAGGCCTGCCCCGGGCATTGTCGCCGTCGATGAAGCCGGTCACCACGTCCTGCGTCTTGCCGGAGGGCTTGCCGTTCTCGAACGGCACGAAGCTCACCCGGTAGCCGTTGAAGTGGTCGCGGTTCCAGCTGCCGTGCTCGCCGATGAAGGCGCCGTTGGCATAGGGCTGCGGCAGCGCCGAACCGGTCGAGAAGGTCAGCCCGAGGGCCGCCACATGGCTCGACAGCGCATAGTCCGGCGGGATCGCCTTCTCCACCATGTCCGGACGCGGCGGGTGAACGCGGCGGTCCACATGCTGGCCGTAATAGCTCCACGGCCAGCCGTAGAAGGCGCCGTCCTTCACCGAGGTCATGTAGTCGGGCACGAGGTTCGGGCCGAGCTCGTCGCGCTCGTTGATGACCGCCCACAGCTCGCCTGTTGCCGGGTTGAAGCTGAGGCCGTTCGGGTTGCGCAGACCCGATGCGAAAACGCGTGCCGCCCCGGTCTGCCGGTCGACCTGCCAGATCGCCGCCCGGCCCTTCTCGGCCTCGATGCCGTTCTCGACGATGTTCGAGTTCGAGCCGACCGAGACGTAGAGCATCTGGCCGTCGGGGCTGAGTGCCAAGTCCTTCGTCCAGTGGTGGTCGATCGGCCCGCCCGGCAGCGGCGTCAGCACGCGCGGCTCAGCCGAGATCTGCGTCTCGCCCAGTCTGTAGGGATAGGCGAGGATGGCATCGGTTGCCGCGACATACAGCGTGTCATCGGCAAATGCCACGCCGAACGGCGAGTTGAGCCCGGTCAGCAGATCTTGGCGTTCGTCCACCTGGCCATCGCGATTGGTATCGCGCAGCAGGGTGATGAGATTGCTCTCCTTCTTCGGCCCGCCGGTATCGCCGTGCGAGATGGCCATGATCCAGCCGCGGATGAAGTCCTTCGGCCGCGAGGTCGGTTCGCCCTTCGGTCCTTGGGACTGGATGACCAGCACGTCGCCGTTCGGCAGGGTGTGGACGGTGCGCGGATTGGCAAGGTCCTTGGCATAGACGCTGATCGACAGGCCGTCGGCGACCTTCGGCATCTCGCCGTCCTTCCAGCCGATTACCGAGGCGACCTTCAGGTCGGGCAGCAGCGACGCGCTGGGCTCCGGCAGCACCGGATCCGGACCGATCTGCTGCGACGTATCGAAACCGCCGTCCTGCGCCACTGCAGCCTGCGGAAGAACGAGCGCCACGGCCGCACCGGCCATCAGCAGCCGGCGCAGCATCGGAAGGGCATATCCCGGAAGAGCGGATCTCATGACAGTCTCCTGTAGGCGACGGGACGGCGGGAAGCAGCAAGCCACAGCGTCACCAGCATCGCCAGCATGGTGACGGCCGAGGCGACCAGTCCGTTCGGCACGACGGCGGTCCAGCCGTCGCCGGCATGGATGAGGCTGTTGACGACGGACAGCAGCAGAACGACGATGAAGCCGAGCGTCGCGGCAATGCCGGGCATCATCAGGCGGGTCGCCGGGCGGATCCAGTCGATGATGCCGGCAAGGATGCCGATGGCGCCGAAGAGTGCGCCGGCAAACAGCAGCCAGGCGGAAAAATTCTGCCACATCAGGTTGGTGGTGCGCCAGAACAGGATGTCGGTCGCCATCGTCAGCGTGAAGCAGACGAACGGAAAGGGAATGAAAAGCGCAGAGAGGCGGTGGCCGGGAAGGACCACCGGTTCGGCATGCATGGAGGCCATGGGAAGCTCCCCTGTGTCGGAGTTGAACAGGACCATCTTTTACGCATGACACCGGCTTTTGTTCCGCCCCGCCAGGCGGCAGGCTTCCGTCGGTCTGCCGGCGAGCGCCCGAACCGCATTGAATTCGACCCGGCAAAGGGGATGCGCGACAGGCGCCGACCCTGTAGGAAGCGCCGATGGATCTCGCCTCTCCCATTTCCGGCATCGGCACTGCCGCCGCAACCGAGCTGTCGGCGCGCGCCTGCGGAACCTGCACGCTTTGCTGCCGGCTGCCCGATATCGAGGTGCTGTCGAAGCCGGCCAATGCCTGGTGCCGGCACTGTGTCGAGGACCACGGCTGCCGCATCTACGACGATCGCCCGCAGACCTGTCGCGACTTCCTCTGCCTGTGGCGCACCGATGCAGGCCTTGGCCCCGAGTGGGACCCGTCTTCGGCAAAGATGATGCTCTACCGTCAGGGCCCGCAGACGACGGTTCTGGTCGACCCCGCCCATCCGGACATCTGGCGCACGGAACCCTATCGCAGCGGGCTCGCGGCGATCGCCGCCGAAGCGGAGGCGGGCGGCGGCTACGTCATCGTCTTCGTCGGCGATCATGTATCCCGGGTGCGTCCGGACGCGGGTGGCGACACGGCCTGATCCTCCGCGGCTCCCCGACGAAAAAGGGGCCTCGCGGCCCCTCTTGACGTTCTTCTCAAGCCTGATGTCAGGCCGCCCGGGTGCGGCCGCGCAGCACGTCGTCGCGCCGCTCGGTCCGGCCGAGATCCATCTCGAGGTGCGGGTCGCGAGTCTTGAAGTGCTCGATCTTGTCGGCCAGCGCCTCGACCCGGCCGCGCAGCCCGTGGATCTCGGCATTGTTCTCCTCGACCATCGCCGCGTTGCGCTGGGTGATCAGTTCCACCTCGCCGAGCGCCTGGCTCACCTCGCCGATGCCGACCGACTGTTCACCGGTCGCCGTCGAGATGTCCGAGACCAGCTTCTGCACCGTGCCGATATGGGCAATGATCTGGCCCAGCGCCTCGCCGGTCTGCTCGACCAGCTGCACGCCGTTGCGCACCTGTCCGGAGCTTGCCGAGATGAGGCCCTTGATCTCCTTGGCGGCATTGGCGCAGCGCTGCGCCAGTTCGCGCACTTCCTGGGCAACGACCGCAAAGCCGCGTCCCGCCTCGCCTGCCCGCGCCGCCTCGACGCCGGCATTGAGCGCCAGCAGGTTGGTCTGGAAGGCGATCTCGTCGATGACGCCGATGATCGTGCTGATCTTGTCCGACGACCGGCTGATCTCGGCCATTGCTTGCACGGCGCTGGTCACCACCTCGCCGGAGTGCGTCGCGAAGGCGCCCGCCTCGTCGACGGAGCGTGCCGTATGCTGGGCGCTCTGAGCCGTCGAGCGGACGATGTCGGAGAGCTGTCGCAGCGCCCGGGTCGATTGCTCTAGCGCCGCGGCCTGCTGCTCGGTGCGCCGGGCAAGATCGTCGGCCGACGCCGAAAGATTGCCGGCGCCGCTGTTGATGTCGTCGGCCACCGCCCGCACGTCGCCGAGCGTCGCGCGCAGCGTCCGGACGGCGAGGTTGTAGGTGCGGGCCATCTCGATGAAGTCGGCCGGCAGGTTTTCGGTCATCTCCTGCTCGAGATCGCCGTCGGCCAAGAGGTGCAGCATTTCCGCCAGCGCCGAAAGCGCCTGATTCTGCTCCTCGGAAATCCGCGCCCGCTCGCGGGCCCGCCGGTCGGCCTCGGCATTCGAGGCCTCGCGTGCCGAATGCGCCTCCTGCTCCAGCCGGACGTTCTCGACCGCCGCGTCGCGGAAGACGCTGACCGAGCGCACCATGTCGCCGATCTCGTCGCCGCGTTCGCGGCCGTCGATCGCCACCTCCAGGTCGCCGCCCGCAAGCCGCGTCATGATCTCCGTCACCCGGCGCAGCGGCCCGCGCAGCGTCTCCACCAGCATCAGCGCGCCGATGATGGCAAGCAGCGTGCCGATCACGGTTGCCGCCACCGACAGGTTGGCGGAGCGCTCGCTGTCCTGCTTGCCGGCTTCCTGGGCCTGCGCGACGAAATCCTTGAGCCCCGTCATGCCCTGCGCCAGCGTCTGCTCGGCCGCGGTACGCGCCACCTTCCATTCGCTGGAAAGCGCCAGGATGACCTCGGTATTCTTGCTCAGCTGGTCCAGCTGCGGCAAAAGCTGCGGCGCAAATTCACGCATCGCTTCGTTCTTGGTGCCGAGCTTGCTCACCGCAGCGCTGGAGGCGGTCAACGCCCGGACGTCGGCAAGCACCTCCTGGCGGGCCTCCTCCGTCAGGTTGACGCGCAGGCGCTCGGTGTGCAGCTGCAGCATGTCGATCAGTTGCAGCGACTTGCCGATTTCGGCCAGCAGGCTGCGCATCAGCTGGATCTCGTCTTCCAGGGTGGCAAACCGGTCGGTGGCGGTCGCGGTGCTCTTCTGCACCTCGGCCATGAAGGTCTCGCGCAGCGACAGCAGCTTCTGCAGCGACTGGCGCGCCGCCGGCGCCTTTTCCGCCGCCGGGCGATCGCTGGAAAGCAGCGTCTGCAGACCGTCGGCCTCGCTCTTGGCGCCGTCGAGCATGCGCGCCACCTTGGAGGTCGCCCTGCCCTCCAGCTTGACGAATTCCTTCTGCAATAGCCCCAGATAGGTCTGCGTCGCCTTGACCACCGTCTCGTCGCTGGTGACGTCCTTGATGGCGTCCTGGACGTTCTGGATGCGGGTGGAAATGCTCTTCAGCACGAAGGCGTCGAACAGCGCGCCCTTGGCAAAGCGCTCCTTGCTTTCCGATTCCTTGCGGACGTTGGCAATCTGCGCATCGACCGAGGAGGCCAGCATGCGGATGTCGTCGACGCCCGATTCCAGCGCCTGCTCGGTGCGCGTCACCTTGCGTTCGATCTCCCACAGCCCGGCCGTCGCCTGGCGCAGCGCAGGCGCCGTCTGGCGCACCGGCTCCACACGCTCACGGTCACCGTCGCTCATCAGCAGGCTCTCGAGCGTGGCGACGCCCTTCTCCTGCCGGTCGATGGTCTGGTTGAGCTGGGCAAGCGTGTCCGCCTGCGGATTTGCGGCAAACCCCAGGAGGGCTGCCTGCAGCCGCTCGAAATCGCCGATGTTCTCGATGGTCGCGCGCGTCACGGTCATGTGGCCGTTCAGCATGCGCGCCGTGTAGAAACCGGCAAGTCCGACGCCGGCGATCAGCAGGATCAGCGGCACGACGAAAAGCAGAACCTTCGTGACAATCCGACGGCTCTGCAGAAGACGATCCAGGAACGACATTGCACCTCCTCAGTGCACACGCCGCAACTGCCGGTCATCGGCAGCGGACGCATCTGTCATCCCGTATCATGCGGGGCGTACCAGACTGGATCAGCACCGGTTGCACAACCGTTAACGATAGCGCCGCCGGAGCACTGTTTGTTGTCGGCAGTGCCGATTGCCGCCGCAATGTCTGCGTGCCGCGTCTGGCGGCATGGGCATGCTTGCTCTAAGTCACAGGAAAAGCATTTTAGGGAATCGGAAATGCCCCTGTCGCAGAACACCCGCGGCGCGATCATGATGACCGTCGCCATGGGTGTGTTCAACACCAATGACGCTCTGGTCAAGATGGTGACGCCGGAGATGAACACCGGTCAGATCATGTTCCTGCGCGGGCTGATGACCACCGCCCTGCTGCTGCTCATGGCCCGCCACTACGGCGTGCTCGACAAATTCCGCCTGATGTTCTCGCCGCGGGTGCTGTTGCGCTCGGCCTTCGAGATCGCCGCCACGGTCAGCTATGTCACGGCTCTGGCGCATATCGAGCTGGCAGTCGCCGCGACCATTCTCCTGTCGCTGCCGCTGGCGGTGACGCTCGGCGCCCGGCTGTTCTTCGGCGAAGCCGTCGGCTGGCGGCGCTGGGCTGCCATCACCGTCGGCTTCATCGGCGTCGTCATCGTCCTGCGCCCGGGTCCCGATGCCTTCGCCCCGGCCGCATTGCTGGCGCTCATCACCGTGGTCTTCACCTGCGGTCGAGACCTGATCACCAAGCGCATTCCGCCCGGCATCCCCACCCTGCTGATCTCGCTGTTTGCCGGCCTCACCAACACCGTGTTCGGTGCCATCCTCATCGTCCCGATGGGCGGCTGGAGCCCCGTCAGCCTGTCGGCCTTCCTGCATCTGGCGCTCGCCGCGGCCCTCATCCTTACCGGCTACCAGGCAATCGTCATCGCCATGCGGTCGGGCGAGATCTCGTTCGTCGCGCCGTTCCGCTATACGGCGCTGATCTTCTCGCTCAGCCTCGGCTTCTACTTCTTCGGCGAGCGGCCGGACGGCTTCATGGCGGTCGGCGCCAGCCTGATCGTCGCCTCCGGCCTCTATGCCTTCTACCGCGAGAAGAAGCGGACGCGCAGCATCGCGGCCGAGGCAAGCACGCGACCTTCCGGTTGACCTCGGGGAGTCGTCGCGCGCTCGAATGCAAAAACTTAGCCGGTTCTGAAAGTTTCCGTTGACGGCGCCCAGCACGATGTTACTTTCCCATATGGCTAAGTATTCGCTCGATCTGGACAGGGCTTTCTCGGCACTTGGCGATCCGACCCGCCGGGCGATCGTCAGCCGGCTGTGCGACGGGCCGCAATCCGTCACTGAACTGTCCGCGCCGTTCGAGCTGGCCCTGCCGTCACTGCTGAAACATGTCCGGGTGCTGGAGGAGAGCGGCCTCGTCAGCTCGGAAAAGATCGGCCGCGTCCGCACCTGCCGCGTCGAGCCGCAAGCGCTCGAAGCCACGCAAGCCTGGATCGACCAGCACATTGCAACCTGGAACGCGCGCCTCGACCGCATGCAGAACCATATCGAACGGAGGAAGAGGGAGACTTGAAAGTCATGGCCGATCTACCGAACAACCTGCAATCCCCCTGGCGCGACTGGCCTCTCGACCGCGAGATCGTCATCACCCGGGTGATCGATGCGCCCCGCAGCCTCGTCTATGCCGCCTGGGCGGATCCCGACCAGATCGGCCGATGGTTCGGACCGGACGGCCTCGCCATCGAGACCCGGGAGATCGACCTGCGCCCCGGCGGTGTCTGGCGGTTCGACATGGTGGGGGACGACGGCACCCGCTACACCAACCGCATGCGCTTCCTGCGCATGGAGGACGCGGCCCTGATCGAGGTCGAGCACGGCTCGGATGAGGAAGACGATCCGGGCACGTTCAGGATGCTGATCACCTTCGACGAGCAGAGCGACGGCAAGACGGTCCTGACGCTGCGTCAGATGCATCCATCGCGCGCACGGCGGGACTGGGCGATCGGCTTCGGCGCCGTAGAATATGGCGGCCAGACGCTGGCAAAGCTTGCCCGCCACGTCGCCTCGGTCAACGCCCGATGACGGCTGTCGAGCAGAGCACGCTGCCGCCTGCCGTCATTCTCGCCGGAGGCCTTTCCCGCCGCATGGGAACCGACAAGACGTCCGTCCTGCTCGGCGGCCGTACGCTTCTCGCCCATGTGGCCGCACGGCTGCGGCCGCAGGTCGCGTCGCTGGCGCTCAATGCGCCGCCCGATCTTTTCGAAGCCCGTGGGCGCGAAGAAGCGCTTGCCACCGACCTGCCGCTGGTACCGGATACGCTTGCCGGGCGGCCGGGACCGCTCGCCGGCATCCTCGCAGCCCTCCGCCATGCGCGGGCCACGGCGCCATCTGCCAGCCATGTGCTGGTCGCGCCGGTCGACAGCCCGTTCCTGCCACACGATCTCGTCGCCCGCCTGCATGCGGCCCTGACCGGCGCCGAGACCATCGCCGTGGCCCACTCGCTCGGCGCCATGCATCCGGTCTGCGGCCTGTGGCCCGTGGTGCTGGCCGACGATCTCGAAAGCTTCCTCGCCGAGCCGGACAATCGCCGCGTCAAGGCCTTCCTCGCCCGCCATTCCACGGCGGCGGTCGATTTTCCGCCGATCACCACTGCAGCCGGGCTGCTCGACCCCTTCCTCAACGTCAATACGCCCGGCGATCTCACCCAGGCGCATCTGTTTCTGGAGACCCGATCATGACCCTGGACGCTCAGACGAGGCCGCGGATCTTTGGCATTTCCGGCTGGAAGAATTCCGGCAAGACCGGGCTCGCCGTGCGGATCGTCACGGAGCTGACGGCCCGCGGCTACAGGGTCTCGACGATCAAGCACGCCCACCACGATTTCGACATCGACAAGGTCGGCGCCGACAGCTGGCGCCACCGTCAGGCGGGCGCCCACGAGGTGGCGCTGGTGTCTGGCACCCGCTACGCCATCATGCACGAGTTGCGCGGCGCGCCGGAACCGAGCTTTGAGGAAATCCTCGCGCGTCTTGCGCCGTGCGACATCGTCATCATCGAAGGCTACAAGCGCGAGCCGGTGCCGAAGATCGAGGCGCGGCGGCTGGAGGCGAAGAACCGCGAGCCGCTGGCGCCCGGCGATCCGCACATCGTCGCGATCGCTGCGGACCATCCGGTCGACGAGACCAGCCTGCCTGTCTTCGACCTCGACGATACCCAGGCGATCACCGATTTCGTCGTCTCGGTCACCGGCCTGCCTGAGCCCGGCAATCGACCGGCAGCCGAACTCCTCACCGAATGAAAAAGGCCGCCGGATTGCTCCGGCGGCCTTCTTGATGTCGAGGTGGTGGACCGCTTAGCGGTTCTGCGCCACCGGCTTCACCAGCGCCGTGATGCGGCGGATGGTGACGCGACGGTTCTGCTGT
Organism: Rhizobium sp. 0TCS1.26; assembly: GCF_050455525.1. Lineage (NCBI taxonomy): Bacteria > Pseudomonadati > Pseudomonadota > Alphaproteobacteria > Hyphomicrobiales > Rhizobiaceae > Rhizobium > Rhizobium sp. 0TCS1.26. Next base: position 382,776 of record NZ_JBCIYV010000001.1, read on the forward strand.
TCGGCAGCCTCCGTGCGAACCTTCAGGTAGCGCTCGCCATAGCCCTGCGTCGCAAGGTTTTCCGGCGGAATGCCGAAGGCATCCGAGAGCACCACGGCGACCGATTCCGCGCGGCGGTCGGAGAGCACGAGATTGCTCTCGTCCGAGCCGACGGCATCCGTGTGGCCTTCGATCAGGAAGGTTTCGCTCGGATCCTTCTCCAGCACTTCCTTGATCGCATCCGCCACCTTGCGCAGCGAACCCGCCTGGTTCATCGGGATCTCGGCACTGCCGGTGGCGAAGGTCACCGTGTCGAGGTCGATGCGGCGCACCTTGTCGCGGATACGAGCCGAGTACTTCACTTCGTCCAGCGAGTAGACGCGCTCGACGCGCTCCACCGGTGGCTGCTCGAGGAACTCGTAGTAATCGCGGTCCGGTTCCGACGAGGTGTCGATGATGTACTCGTCGACCGGGATCGTCAGGCGCATCGGCGGCAGGTCGAGGGCCGGATCACGCCAGGTGTAGTCGCGACCGCGCGGCTGGTTGCGCTCCGGCGAGTAGTACAGCACGTATTCGCGGCCATCTTCGCCGATCCGCGAGCGCTGGACGATATCGCCGTAACGGTCGCGGATCGTGACGATCCGCACGCCGCCGTCGCGCTCGATGATTTCACGCGTCCGGCCGTCGCGAAGACGCTCATATTCCGGCTCGTAGTCCTGGGCGTAGAAGCGACGGCTGTCGTCGTGGCGCACGGTCGTCCGGTTGTCGAGCTGGATGATCAGGCGACCGTCATCGCTCTCGCGACCGTTGTCGAAGCCGCGCGGACGCTCGTAGCGCGGACGCTCGCTCAGCCGCTCGCCGCGTTCGCGGATCGAAGGCTCGATCTGCACCGGTGCCGAACGCTGGCCACCGACGGCAGCCTGCGCCTCGGCATCCGAGGTCGGCGGCGGTGCCGGAGGCGTGGTGGGTGCGGCAGCGGTTGCCGGCGCTCCGGCGGGCTGGCCATCGCGGCGGCTTGCACGGCTGCCGTCACGCGGTGCGCCGGGAGCAGCCTGCGTCGTCGCTGCTGCCGGTGCAGCACCTTCCTTGGCGCTGTCGAGCACGGCTGCGCCATTCTCGACGGGCAGCACCACGGTCTGGTTGCTGGAGGCCGGATCTGCGGCGATCTTCTTCGCCGCCTCGATTTCAGCCTCGGTGCGCGGAGCGGCCGGCTGCTCGGCGCGCTGTCCGCCGTCAGCGGACGGCAGCGGTGCTGCCGGAGCGGTGCCAGGCGCTGCAGGCGAAGAGGCGTCCGGCGCAGCAGGTGCCGGAGAGGCAGGGGTTGGAGCGGCAGGGGTTGGAGCGGCAGGCGTTGCCGGCTCCGGAGCGGCCGTTGCCGGCTCCTGGGCTGCGGGCGTCTGGGACGTCGCCGGTGCCTCGGACGGCGCTGCGGGTGCTGCGGGCGTCTCAGCTGCCGGTGCGTCAGCTGCCGGTGCCTCGGTCTTCGGTGCCTCGGGAGCGGCTTCCCGCGTCGCAGGTGCTTCCGTGGCAGGAGCTTCTGCGGCAGGTGCTTCGGTCTTTGGTGCTTCGGTCTTCGGCTCTTCAGCTGCCGGTGCTTCCGCTGCGGGTGCTTCCGCCTTCGGTTCTTCGGCCGGCTTCGACGGAGCTTCCGGCTCCGGTTCCGGCGTCACCTGGCTTGCGGCCGGCGCATCTGCGGGTGCGCTCTGCGATGACGGAGCCTCGGCTGCGGGCGCTTCGGCTGCGGGCGCTTCGGCGGCCGGTTCGCTGGCCTTGGGCTCGGTCGCCTCAGGCTTTGCCTCGGGCTCGGCGGGCGTCTGGGCCGGCTCGGTCTCCTCGGCCGGCGCCTGGTCGGCGCTTGGCGGCACGACGATGGTCTGCTGGACCCTGACGATCGGCAGGGAGCCTGCCTGCGAGGCACCTCCGGCCATTGGCATCACCGGCGCTGCAAGCGCCGTCGGCGCGATCAGGCTGATGGAAATGAGGGGCATCGCCACACTGGCGAGGAGCCTGGTTCTCTTGGACATGCAATCTCCCTGGCTGCAGTTACGTATCCGTCCCTTGACGCGCCCGCCGCCCTCTCATCGGGGCGGTCGGTGGCCCTAAACGGGACGCTCGACGATTTGTTCCAGCCTCCATGAGACGACCCCCGGCCGTGAACCGGACCTGAATGCGCATGCCAGCTAATATTCAGTTTACCAACTAAGATGATGATCCCGAACGGCTTTCGGACCATCCACTTTTATCGTCCGCATCAGCCGGTAGGCGGCCTGCCGCACCCTAGCGAACGCCTCTCCCGGCGCTTGGCGATTGCCAAACCGGCCGGCGATGCGTAAAGCCTCGGCGACACGTGAGGATGATGGCGATGGCAAAGATCGACGAAGAAGCACTGGCGGAAGCCTACAACCGGGCACTGGCGCTGGAAAAGTCCGGCGACATCGACGCTGCCGTTGCGGCCTATCACGAGGTGCTGGAGATCGACCCCGAGGATCACGGCGGTGCAGCGGTGCGCATCGCCTCGCTCGGCCGCGGCGAAACCCCGCCGAAGGCGCCCGATGCCTATGTCGAGACCCTCTTCGACCAGCACGCCGAAAGCTTCGAGGACATCCTCGTCGCCCAGCTCGGCTATGCCGTTCCGGTGATGGTGCGCCAGCGCCTGCAGGAGCTGAAGCTCGGACCGTTCAAGCGCATGCTCGATCTCGGCTGCGGCACGGGCCTCACCGGCGGCACGCTGCGCGACATGGCCGACGACATCACCGGCATCGACATCTCCGAAAACATGGTCGAGATCGCCCATGAGAAAGACCTCTACGAGACGCTCTACGTCGCCGAGGTCGAGGACTTCCTTGAGGACAATGACGACGAGCCCTTCGACCTCGTCACCGCCACCGATGTGCTGCCCTATCTCGGCGCGCTGGAGGCGCTGCTCTTCGGCGCCGCGGAAAACATGGTGGCCGGCGGCATCTTCGCCTTCTCGTCCGAAACCCTGCCCGACGCGACGCTTGCCGGACGCCCCTACATGGTCGGCCCGCACCAGCGCTTTGCCCATGCGCGCAGCTATATCGAGGAACGGCTGGCCGCCACCGGCTTCGAGATCGTCGAGATCTCCGACATCAACGTGCGCATGCAGAACGGCGAGCCGAGCCCCGGCCACCTGGTGATCGCCCGCCTCAAGGACTGATGCGGGCGGGTTGCCCTAGTCGGCAAAGCTCGCGATCAGCGCCTGGACGACGGTTGCGCCGCCGATCGGCGCCACCACGAGCAGCAGGATGTTGACGCAGATCACCCAGATCAGCAGCTTCTCCTCGCCGCGCGTCAGCTGCCGGCGCGGCGGACGACCGGCGGGCGGTTCCGGCCGGCGCCGGTAATAGCCGTTGAGATCAAGGAACATCAAACCTCCTCCAGGCCGGAACGATGGCAGGACGGACGCCAAAGCGTCTCGCCGCCGCGGCTTCACCGAAGACTACACCCGCAACCGCCGGCCTTCCAGCCACCGCGCAGGATCTGTCGCCCGGCCGCTTGAGCGGCTGGTGAAATCGCAAGCCTCCGGCTCCAACCATCTAGCCATGGCCGCAGCGGCTCTCTAAGGTTCGCCGCACATATGGGAGGCTCCATGCTGCTGCAACGCTATTTTCTCGCCCAGGCCTACAACAACGCCTGGTGCAACCACCGTCTCTTGCGCGCCTGCCGGCAGCTGTCGGCAGACGACCTGCAGGCGAGGCGCACCAGCTTCTTCCCGTCGATCATCCATACCCTCAACCATATCCTCACCGTCGACTGGCTCTATGTCAGCGCTCTGGAGGGAGATCCGGTCGGACCGGAGATCTTTGATCCGCAGATCCCCTTCCCGGCACTCGCCGATCTGGAGCGCGAACAGCGCGCCGTCGATCGCCGCCTCATCGACCACTGTCGTCAGCTCGATGCGGACATGCTGGCGCTCGAGGTCGGCATTCCCCGCGGCGATCGCGAACAGGTGGAGCGCACCGATCGCCTGCTGATGCACCTCTTCCAGCACCAGATCCACCATCGCGGCCAGGTCCACGCCATGCTGTCGGGCACGTCGGTGGCGCCGCCGCAACTCGATGAATTCTTTCCCGCCGATCCCGGCGAAGTCGCGCTTCGAAAGCCGGATTTCGCCGAACTCGGCTTTTCCGAAACGCAGATCTGGGGCTGAACAATGCTGTATTTCATCATCAAGGGGCTGCACGTCGCCTCCGATATCATCTGGGTCGGCGGCATGCTGATCAACGCCTTCGTCATCGGCATGGTGCCGGCGGCAATCCGCACCGGCGTCATCGCCTCGCTGCGCCGATATGACCGCATCGTCACCACCACCGCGCTGGCCGGCGCCTGGATCTTCGGCCTCATCCTCGCCTTCGGCTATGTCGGCTTTTCCGGCGGCTGGCTGCATCTGAAGCTGCTGATCGTCGTCATGCTGTCGGCCCTGCACGGCATGCAGAGCGCCTGGCTGCGGCGCATGGAGGCAAACCCCCTCATCGATCCGCCGGCCTTTGTCGCCAAGGGCATGCCGATCGTCCTGGTCTCGGTCGTCGTCGTCGTGCTGCTGGCGATCGTCAAGCCGTTCTGAGTTTTGCCAAGCGTATGGCGGCGCTGGCTTCTGACCGGATCCGCCGCCGACCCTGTGCGCCGGGTGCCGCATGCCATCGCCCCCGCCCTTTTCCCGCTCCCGGTTATGGTCTAAGCAACGGCGATCAATCAGGAGCAGGCAATGGCGAAGGTAGCATTCATCGGTCTTGGCGTGATGGGTTTCCCGATGGCGGGACACCTCAGGCAGAAGGGCGGCCACGACGTCGTGGTCTACAACCGCACCGCCGCCAAGGCGCAAAGCTGGGTCGAAAAGTTCGGCGGCAGTTTCGCCGCAACGCCGGCCGAAGCCGCGAAAGATGCCGATTTCGTCTTCACCTGCGTCGGCAATGACGACGACCTGCGCTCGGTAACGATCGGCGAGACCGGCGTTTTGGCCGGCATGAAGGCCGGTGCCATCCTCATCGACAACACCACCGCGTCGGCCGAGGTCGCCCGCGAAATCGATGCGGCGGCCAAGGCCAAGGGCTGCAGCTTCATCGACGCGCCGGTGTCCGGCGGCCAGGCCGGCGCCGAAAACGGCGTGCTCACCGTCATGTGCGGCGGCGACGAGGCGGTGTTTGCCGAAGCCCGCCCGGTGATCGACGCCTATGCGCGCATGGTCGGCCTGATGGGCCCGGTCGGTAGCGGCCAGCTGACCAAGATGATGAACCAGATCTGCATCGCCGGCGTCGTCCAGGGTCTCGCCGAGGCGATTCATTTTGGCAAGAAAGCCGGCCTCGACATTGAAAACGTTGTCGATGTCATCTCCAAGGGTGCCGCAGGCTCCTGGCAGATGGAGAACCGTCACAAGACGATGAATGCCGGCACCTATGATTTCGGCTTTGCGGTCGACTGGATGCGCAAGGATCTCGACATCGTTCTGACCGAAGCCCGCCGCAACGGCGCCTCGCTGCCGCTGACGGCGCTCGTCGACCAGTTCTACGGCGAAGTGCAGAAGCTCGGCGGCAAGCGCTGGGATACCTCGTCGCTCCTGGCGCGGCTGGAAAAGGAATAACCGGCAAGGCCCGCCATCGCGGCGGGCCTTCCACTCCGGTCCGACCGGCGGCTCAGAGCCTCTTCAGCCCGTCGAGCAGTGCCGCGTGGAACCGGTCCGGATCCTGGATCTGCGGCGCATGTCCCAGATCCTCGAACTCGACGAGCGCCGCACCGGGAATGGCCTGCGCCGCCTGCTTGCCGAGCTGCGTATAGTCGCCAAGCGTTGCGGCAATCTCCTTCGGCGCGCGATTGCCGCCGGGCGCCGTCTTGTCGGTCAGCCCGATCATCAGCAGCGTCGGCACCTTCAGCGAACCAAACTCGTGCACCACCGGCTGCGTGAACAGCATGTCGGAGGTCAGCGCCTGGCTCCAGGCGACCCGCTCGCCGCCCTCGCCGCGATACATGCCGGCGCTCATCTCCACCCACCTGTCGTAATCGGGCTTCCACTGGCCGGAATAATAGAATGTCTGCTGGTACTGCTTGATGCTGTCGAACGAGGTCTTCTTCTCGGTCTCGTAGGCCGCGTCGATGCTCTGGTAGGGCACGCCCTTCGCCTTCCAGTCTTCCAGCCCGATGGGATTGACCAGCACCAGCTGCTCGGTGCGCTCCGGATACATCAGCGCGAACCGCGTCGCCAGCATGCCGCCCATCGAATGGCCGAGGATCGTCGCCCGTTCGATGCCGCGCTGCTCGAGCAACGCCTTGGTGTTTTCCGCCAGCTGATGGAAGCTGAACTGATAGGCGGCCGGCTTGCTCGACATGCAGAACCCCACCTGGTCGGGCACGATGACCCGGTAGCCGGCAGAAGTCAGGCGCGCGACCGTTCCCTCCCAGGTCGCGCCGCAAAAGTTCTTGCCATGCAGCAGCACCACGGTCCGGCCGTTGGGGTTCTCCGCGGCGATGTCCATGAACGCCATGTCGAGGGTCTGCCCCTGGCTGGAGAAACTGAACCGCTCCGTCGTGAACGGGTATTGGAAACCCTCGAGCTGCGGCCCGTAGGTCGGCCGGTCCTGGGCAGCGGACATGCCCGGCATGGTCGATGCGGCAAGAAGCGCCAGCGAAAGCAGGGAGGGTGAGCGCAAGAAAAATCTCCTTCTGATTAGTACCCGACGCAACGCGGCGCCGGGTCTGCTGTTCAGTTAGGAGCGCCGGTTTTGTCGGCAATCGGAGATGACGGTCCCGTGAACCGTCGTTATCGCCGGCCGAAAAACGCGCGTCGGCACGGCGCGACAGCGTCAATCGATAAACAGGGCCTCTGCGTCCAGTGACAGTGCCGGAGCCAGCACCGCGGCAATCCTCCGGTCGAAGCCAGAGGCCCGCGACAGGGCGTTCGATTCCACCCTGCCCGTCCCTGACTGTCAGCCGCAACGACGGTCCGCTCTGGAAGCTGTTGTTGAAGATGGCCAGCTCGTCACAGTACGGAACGGCCAGCGGCAGCTTCTCCAGCGACACCTCGAACCGACGCCGGATCGTCTCGTCGGGAATATGATGCCCGCCCTTCGCCACCCTGTCGCGCACACGCTGGATATGCAGCTCTGCACTTTGGAGCGCAATGAAGACCATCTGCGTCTTGTAGCCGGATTGCCGGGCACGACCGATCACTTTGATGGACTGGTGACTGCTGAGGGTCGTCTCATAGACGAAACTGCGCCTATGCGCGAACATCTCGTCGATCATTCCCAGAACTTCGCGCCCTGCTTGAACTGCTGCGAGCTCCGGGTTCGCCGGTGAGATGCGCGCGGCGATCTCGTCTGCGTTGATGAAGGCACCGGGAAGATCGATCAACGAATACAGCGTCGACTTGCCGGCGCCGTTCGGTCCGGTCAGGAGGCTGCAAACGGGGCGATCGGCGACCGCGCTCACCCCTTTGCGCTTCTCGGCACCGCGGGCAGAACCCTTTGTGTCTCCCCGTCTCCCTGCTCGACGATGATCACATCGGGATTAGCCGGATCCACGTAGGAAAAAGTGGTGCCCGCCGCCCGTGCCTCGTCGCGAATGGCGGAGCCGGATCGTGCGATCACGTCTGCCTTGCGCTTCAATTCATCCAGCAACGACATGGAACAACCCTCCGTTGCGGCAATCATACATCAAACCGGCGAAACTAGCCAGCAGCCCTCAGTCCTCGCCGGACTTCTGGTTGTCGATCATCATGTAGTCGAGCGGCAGCTCGGTCGTGTACTTGATCTGCTCCATGGCGAATGCCGAGGACACGTCGCGGATCTCGATGCGGGCGATCATCTTCTTGTAGAAGGCGTCATAGGCGGCGATATCCGGCACGACGACGCGCAGCAGGTAATCGACGTCACCGCTCATCCGGTAGAATTCGACCACTTCGGGGAATTCCGAGACCACTTCGGAGAACCGCTTCAGCCACTCGATCGAGTGGCTGGCGGTGCGGATCGAGACGAACACGGTGACCTTGGTATTGACCTTGACCGGATCGAGCAGCGCCACCCGGCGACGGATCACGCCGTCCTCTTCCATCTTCTGGATGCGGCGCCAGCAGGGCGTCGTGGAAAGCCCGACCTTCTTGGCGAGATCGGCCACGGCAAGCGTCGAATCTTCCTGCAGAATGCGCAGGATTTTGCGGTCGAGACGGTCCATCAGGGCTCCTCTGGGATTAATTTTCTTCTTAGCGCCAAAAGCTTCGCCTGTAACCGAAATTCCTTTCACCCGCAGAGGCTTTCCACATGCTGGCGCAGGACCGGCAGCAGTTCCTCCGCAAACCACGGGTTCCGCTTCAGCCACCCGCTGTTGCGCCAGCTCGGATGCGGCAGCGGCAGCACACGCGGCCTCTCGTTGACCATCAGTGCCGCGCGCCAGTGTCGCACCGTGTCGGTCATCGTCGGCGCCGCCAGCCGTCCCATGTGCCAGGCATGCGCATAGCCGCCGACTGCCAGCACCAGCTCCACCTGCGGCATGGCGGCAATCACCTCGGCCCGCCAGGCCGGCGCGCATTCCGCCCGCGGTGGCAGGTCGCTGCCCTTGGCATCGTAGCCGGGAAAGCAGAACCCCATCGGCACGATGGCAAAACGGTCGGGATCGTAGAACTGGTCGCGCGTCACCCCCAGCCAGTCGCGCAGCCGGTCGCCGGACGCATCGTCGAATGGCAGCCCGCTCTGGTGCACGCGAAGCCCGGGCGCCTGGCCGGCGATCAGCACGCGCGCCTTGTCCGACATCACCACCACCGGCCGCGGCTCGTGCGGCAGGCGCCGGTCGACACCGCGGGAAGGCGCGTCGCGACAGATGCGGCAGCCGGCGATCGCCGTGCGCAGCACCCCGATACGCGCACCCTCCAACCCTTCTTCTAGAGCCAGTGCAGTGCCAGCATTTCCTTCAACTTCAGCCAAATGTCTCGCATATCCTTGTTCTCGGCTGCCGCGTCCATCCGCTTTCGGTAGGCACGCGGCGTCTCGAACGTGCCGCTCCAGATCCCGACGCGCTCGGCCTCGGCCAGCGATTGCTCCCGCCGGAAGGTGAGGAGGCCGGTACCGATCGCATAGCCGTCGCGCACCATCCGGCCGTTCAGATTATCGCCGTTGATAGTACAGGTTACCAGCCGCCGCCGGTATTGGTCCATTGCCGCACCATGACACTCCGGCGCCGCACCCCTCGCCTGTCCGTCGCGCATCAGCGCGCCCAGACTGTCCTTTGCAGCCCGCCCGCACGGCCACTCGCTGCCGTCGGTCCGCCGACAGGTCTGCATGATCTCCGGCGCGTCGATGCCCGACAGCCGCAGCCGCTCGGATCCGAGCGCCAGCGTATCGCCATCGATGACGCGCAACGGCCCGGAGAATGAGGCATCCTCGCCGGACGGATCGAGGCGCGCAGCCACGAGGATCAGCAGGAACAGGAAGCCGGCCGTCAGAAGCAGGTCACGCGGGCGGCTGATGGTCGGGCGGCGGCGATACGGTCTCGTCATGGTTCGGCCCCAATCCCGAACGGAAGCTTGTCGAAGATGGCAAACAAAACCTTGCCTGGCAGGATCTTCTTAAGGTTTCCCTCATAGTCTGGCGATCTTCCGGATGAGCGACCATGGCCATGAGTAGCGGCGTCAGTACCAATCCCGACAGGATCCCCGACAAGACCATTGTCGACCGATCCCGGCAGCACCGCAACAAGGCGGTGTCGAAAGCCGTGCGCGCTACCCGCGAGCGCCTGCAGTCGAGCGCCAACGGCACCCACGCCTTCGATCGCGACCTGCTCTCCCTGCACGTCCAGACCATGCTGCACAGCGCGCTGATCATCCCGGTCTTCGTCGTCATGGTCACCGTCATCGGCCTCTACATCAACGGCGATGCCTCGTTCTTCAGCTGGGGCCTGGTGACGCTCGCCATCCATTCGGTGAACCTGCTGCTGGCGAAAAAGGCCTCGCGCAGCACCCTCACCAATGCCGGCACGCCGGTCTGGCGGCGGCTCTTCCTCGGCGGCCAGATCCTCATGGGCTGCAGCTGGGCGGCGTTTTCCGCCACCTCCTGCGCGGCCTGCGGCGGCGACAGCTTCTATTTCTTCAAGGGCGTCGTCCTCCTGGTGGCGATTGCCATCTCGGCCATGGGCAATGTCCTGCTGCGCCAGGCGGTGCTCGTCTCGTTTGCCCTGCCCATCGCCGTCCTGGCGTTCCGGGCGATGCTGTCGCACCAAATGCTCGACATCGGCCTGACCGCCCTATGCGCCACGGCCCTGCTGCTGTTCCACTACATTGCCGACCGGCTCTACCGCTCCAACCTCAGCCTGATGGCCTATCAGTCGGAAAAGGACGACCTGATCGCCGAGCTGGAAGTGGCGAAATCCGTCTCCGACGAGGCGCGCCGCCGAGCCGAAGAGGCAAACCTTGCCAAATCGCGGTTCCTGGCCTCGATGTCGCACGAACTGCGCACGCCGCTCAACGCCATTCTCGGCTTTTCAGAAGTGATGAACACCGAGGTGCTCGGGCCGCTCGCCAACCCCACCTACCGCGAATATGCCGGCGATATCCACCGCTCCGGCCAGCATCTCCTCAACCTCATCAACGAGATCCTCGACCTGTCGCGCATCGAGGCCGGCCGCTACGAGCTGTCGGAAGATGCGCTGTCGCTGCTCGAGGTTGCCGAGGATTGCATTGGCATGGTGCAGCTGCGGGCGCGCGCCAAGAACATCACCATCCGCCAGCAGTTCGAGCCCGACCTGCCGCAGGTCTGGGCCGACGAGAAGTCGATGCGCCAGGTGATCCTCAACCTCCTGTCGAATGCGGTCAAATTCGCCGGACAGGGCGACGAGGTGGTGGTCAAGGTCGGCTGGACGGCCGGCGGCGGCCAGTATGTGGCGATCCGCGACAACGGACCTGGCATCGCCGAGGAGGAGATCCCGGTCGTGCTGTCGGCCTTCGGCCAGGGCTCGATCGCCATCAAGAGCGCCGAACAGGGCACCGGCCTCGGACTGCCGATCGTCCAGGCGATCCTCGCAAAGCATGACGGCCAGTTCATCCTCAAGTCGAAGCTGCGCGAAGGCACCGAGGTCATCGCCATCCTGCCGGCCACCCGCGTCCTCCAGTCACTGCCCGCCGTCGCCGACATCCCGGCCGTCCAACCACGCCGCCGGAGCTTTGCCTGAGGCTGCACGTGTGAAGCTCAGAGAACCGCAAGGAACTCGGGATCATCCTTGAAGTCCTGCAGGTCGTTGTCCACCGCATCGGCGTTCATCATCGCCCGCAGTTGCGCCTTCAGCCGCGGATCCCGCTTCACCGCCTCCTTCACGGAATCCAGAGCCGATCGACGTGCCGCAAGCGTGTCCTTGGCGGCAGGCCCCGACGACTGCAGCAGAAAGTGATGGCGCTGGCCGAAGGCTGCCGCCATCAGCAGCCAGTAGTGGGCGATCTGCGGAGCCGACGTTCCGGCCAGCTGATTGCCGAGCTGGATCGCCCGGTCGAAAGCGTCATCTTCGTAGAGCAGGTTCTGGATGACATAGAGGCTCTCCTCGACGGAGATGGCGCGTCCATCGGCCACCTGCCGCATGACGGGATCCTGCGTCGCATCGGCTATGGTGGCAGCCTCCTCGCGGATGCTGTGGTCGGCACCCTGTATGACTTCCTTGCCGGGATCGCGCGTCAACGTGTCCTCGACCATCAGGAACAGCGGTGACAATGCCAGCCGCGTATAGAGGTAGAGCGAGAGGAAACCGACCACCAGCCCGAACACCAGCAGGATGGGCGCCACGATCGGCAGCACACCGGCGGTCGGCTTGCCGTCGATCCCGGTGAAGATCGCCGCATGCGTGCCGATGAAATTCGAGAAACGCCGGGTGTAGTCGAACAGCGACGAGACCTGCGTGAGCCCGACACCGACGAGCATCGTCGTCAGCCATTCGGAAATCCGCTCGAGGTTGGTGTTGGAGGCGAGCAGCCTCGGTTTCGGCTTGCCCGCACCCCCGTCCGCAACGCCTTTGGCAGCGCCTGCCTCCAGCCGCACCACCGCAGGGCCGGCGTCGACGGTCAGCACGCGGGGGAGCGAGAACAGGAAGCCGACCAGACATCCGATGGAGGCGCCCGCGATCGTGATCAGAATGCCGATCCCGATGGCGCCGGGGATGCCACGGACCTGCGCGGCCCACAGGCTGAGCGCGGCGACCAGTTCGACGATGAGGATGACGGGTCCGATCAACAGCCTGGGAGCTTCACCCGATGATTTGGCTGCTGGCCGCGACCCGTTCATGCTCCGCATGGTCTTCCCCACAGTCAGACGGCATTTTCAAGCTGAATATACTGTACAGACTTAGTATTCTGAAGCAAGCTCCTGCGATAGGATGTATCTCTGCAGTATTTTTTCGAATGGATGCTGCCGTGCAGGTCGCGGCCTGCTGCCCGCCAGTCGCCACGTCACCTCCGACACATGGACGCCGGCACCTGTCAGAAGCTTTGCCTGGATCTTGCCGCTTCCGTCACCGGCAGAACCGGCGCATACTGCCGCCATGACCAAGCTTTTTGAACAGGCCGTCGAGACGGCACGCACGCTGTCGCCGGAACGTCAGGACGAGATCGCCCGGCTGGTGCTGATGCTCGCCCAGGAAGACGAGCCCGTCTATCCACTGAGCCCGGAGGAAGACTCCGAGATCCTGCAGGCACTTGCCGAGGTTGATCGGGACGACCTCCTGGGTGAGGGTGCGCTCCGACAGGTACTCTCGAAGTTCTCCCGTTGAAGCTGCGGATCACCCGGCGAGCCCTGCGCCAGATCGAGCACGCGCTCGAATTCATCCGCAGTATATCACCCACAGGCGCGGCGAGTGTCGCGGCGCGGCTGGACGAGATCATCGAGGTTCTCAAGCAGCAGCCTCAGATCGGCCGCCGGACAAACCGCGCCGGAGTCCGAAGGGTGGTGCTGCTGCCTTACCCTTACATTCTCTTCTACCGGGTCGGGCAAGACGAGATCATCGTGCTCCGCTTCCTCCATGCCAGTCGCCGATCTGCCGCCAGCTGACCGACCCCGCCGTCCCTCGCCCGCCCACTCGCCTCAGTGCGTATGCGGGACCGGCTGGCCTGCGGTGCTGACGCCGGCCTGTTCGAACGTCGCCATGCCCGAATGGCAGGCCGCCGCCGCCTTGACGATGCCGGCGGCAAGTGCCGCGCCGGTGCCCTCGCCGAGCCGCATGCCAAGCGCCAGGAGCGGCGTCTTGCCGAGCTTTTCGATCGCCTGCAGATGGCCGGGCTCGCCCGATACGTGGCCGATCAGGCAATGGTCGAGGGCTGCCGGATTGGCGGCCTTGAGGATTGCCGCCGCGGCTGTCGCCACATAGCCGTCGATCAGCACCGGGATCTTTTCCACCCGGCAGGCGAGGATGGCGCCGGCCATCGCCGCCACTTCGCGGCCGCCGAGGCGCCGCAGCACTTCCAGCGGGTCCGACAGGTGGTCCTTGTGGAAGGCGACGGCTGCCTTCACCGCGGCGATCTTGCGCTCCAGCACTGCACCATGCGAGCCGGTGCCCGGCCCCACCCAGTCTTCCGCCTCGCCGCCATAGAGCGCAAGGTTGATGGCGGCTGCGATCGTCGTATTGCCGATGCCCATCTCGCCGATGCACAACAGGTCGGTGCCGCCGGCGATCGCCTCCATGCCGAACGCCATGGTCGCCGCGCAGTCGCGCTCCGACAGCGCCGGCTCGACGGTGATGTCGCCGGTCGGGTAATCGAGCGCCAGGTCAAAGATCTTCAGGCCGAGATCATAGGCGGCGCAGATCTGGTTGATCGCCGCCCCGCCGGCGGCAAAGTTCTCGACCATCTGCTGCGTGACGCTCGGCGGAAACGGCGTGATGCCGTGGCGTGTGACGCCGTGATTGCCGGCAAAGATCGCCACCATCGGCCGGTTGACGGCCGGCGCCCGACCCGACCAGGCCGCCAGCCAGAAGGCGATCTCCTCCATCCGCCCCAGCGCCCCCGGCGGCTTGGTCAGCTGGCTGTCGCGCTCGCGCGCCGCCACCAGCGCCCGCGTGTCGGGGCCGGGCAGATCGCGCAGCAGCACGCGGAAATCGTCGAAAGGCAGGCCGCTCATGCTCATCGGATCACTCTTTCCTCAGGGTCTTTTCAACGCCGCCCTATGTGACGACGGCGGAATCTGATTTGGTGGCCCTGTTTATCAGGCATGCACGGAGGAACAACTGCCAAACGCCACGGAATTTTGCAAAGACCTCGCCCGTTCGCTGGCGTTCCTGTCGCGCCTGCCGATGCCGTCGCGTGCCTTTGTCGGCCATGACGGGTCGATGGCGCGTAGCTGCCGCGCCTTTCCGCTCGCCGGCTTCGTCGCGGCACTCGGCCCCGCCGTCCTCCTCTACGCGGCATCCGGTCCGGCAACCGGCCTGCTCGCCGCCTTCCTCTCGCTTGCCGCCCTGACGCTCGTCACCGGCGCCCTTCACGAAGACGGGCTTGCCGATTGCGCCGACGGCCTGTTCGGCGGCCGCGACCGCGCGCATGCCCTGTCGATCATGAAGGACAGCCGCGTCGGCAGTTACGGCGTCGTGGCGCTGGTCCTGGCCTTCGGCCTGCGCGCCTCGGCACTGATGGCGATCGCCGCCACCGCCGGCGCCGGTCTTGCAGCGGCGGCCTTGCTTGCCGCGGCGGCCTTTTCCCGCGCCCTCATGGTCTGGCACTGGGCCGATCTTCCGCCCGCGCGGACCGACGGCACGGCGGCCGGTGCCGGTCGCCCGCTGGCTGCCGCGATGCGCATCGCGCTCGGCCTTGGTGCTGCCCTGTCGCTGGTGCTGCTGCCGGCAGGGGCGCCGCTGGTGCCTGTCGTCCTGGCGCTGCTGGCGGCTGGCCTTGCCGCGCTGCTCTTCACCCGTTTCGTCTCGCGCAGCATCGGCGGCCATACCGGCGATACCATCGGCGCCACCCAGCAGATCACCGAGACCACACTTCTTTGTGCCCTTGCGGTCCTGCTTTGAAGCCATGATATACGGTCATCATGATTAGCCCCTGCATCCTTGTCTGCGCCATCGACGACGCCACCGGCCTCTGCGTCGGCTGCGGCCGCACGGGCGGCGAGATCGGCGCCTGGACGCTCTACACCGACGGGGAACGCGCAGCCGTCATGGCAGCGCTTCCCGCCCGCATGCAGGGCATCGAGCCCAAGTCGCAGCATGAAATCCGCCGCTCCGCCCGCCGGAGGCGTCAGCCATGAACATGCTGACGGTGCTGCTTGCCGTTCTCGGCTTCGGCCTGGCGCTGTTGATCATCAACAACGACAGTGGCCAGACCTTCGGGCTGCAGAACGATGATTTCGGCCGCTTGGTGCAGCTGTCGGCGCTTGTGGTCCTGCTGTCCGCCGGCTTTCTGGCGGGCCGCCGCGGGCGCGCCGGCGAAGTGCTGCGCAACATCGCCGTCTGGCTGCTGATCGGCCTGGTGCTGGTTGCCGGCTATGTCTACCGCCACGACCTGCAGCAGGTGGCGGCCCGCGTCACCGCCGGTCTGGTCCCCGGCAGTCCGCTGGTGATGACCACCAGCGAGGGCTCGCAGGAAGTCGTCATCCACCGCGGCCGCAACGGCCATTTCCAGGCCCAGGCGGTGATCGACGGAAAGACCCTGCCGATGCTCATCGATACCGGTGCCAGCGCCGTCGTTCTGTCCTTCGAGGATGCCGATCGCCTGGGGCTCGATCCGGCGACGCTGAATTTCACGGTGCGCGTCTCGACCGCCAATGGCGAGGCGCGCGCGGCGCCGGTGCGCCTCGACAGCATTGCCGTCGGGCCGATCACGCGCTCCAACATCCGCGCCCTGGTCACCGAAGACGGCCGCCTGTCGGAAAGCCTGCTCGGCATGAGCTTCCTGTCGACGCTCGGCTCGCTGCAGATCCAGACGGACGAGTTGCGGCTGCGCGACTGATTGGGCGGGCCACCGCGAAAATCCGTTCAGCTGCAGCGTTCGGCCGTCGCCTCACCCGTCAGTTCGGCGCCCTGCAGCCGCACCATCTTGGCGCTGCGAGCCTTTTCGCCATGCGGCGCCTCGCAGGTATCGAGGTAGACGTCGGCAAGCGTCTGCACCGGCCGCGCGGTATTGCGCGCCTCCAGCCGTATCGCCGAGACAGAGGTATGGATCTCGCCCGTGTTCATCGCGCTGGCCTCCAGCAGGACCTCGCTGAGGCCATCCTCGTCCATGTCCACCGCACCGACGATCCGGCTGTACTGGACCTCTTTCGGCAGAACATAGGTCTTGATCGACTGCCCCTCGCGGATGGCGAGGATCACCTGCGCCGGTGCGTCGGGAAACGGCTCGATGGCAACCGGCGGCTTGCCCGACAGAAGGTAGAAATCGGCAGGCCCGGTTTTTCCCATCGTGCCGCGCGCTTCGCCCAGCACCACGGGCTCGCTGCCGAGCGCCCGCACCGCGGTGGAAGATACGCCCGCCAGCGCCGCCCCGATCTTTTTCGTATCGGCCGCATTGATGCCGGGTGTCGCCATCCGGAACTTCACGTCCCGGTAATCGAGCGACAGTCCATCGACCGCCGCCGCCGGATGGCCGGCGCAGATCATTGCCGAAGCCAACAGCCACCACATTCCTCTCGCCGTCATGCGATCCTCCATCCGGTGCCGGCAGCTCCGCTCGCCTCACCCATCCTTGAGATGCGCAGGCGCGGTCATCGAGAGCGCGGGGCCTCAGACTTGCGTGCGATTGGGGCGAGACGATGAACGACCGTTCACCGGCGTTTCGCGGCACCCTGCGTACCCTGCAGTTCCCGTCACGCCGCCGGAGCGATCTCCAGTGGTGCCGCGACCGCCCGCAGCACGGCGGCATTGTTGCCCTTTGGACGAAAGGCGCTGGGCGGCGACCCGATGATGCGCTTGAAGGCACGGCTGAACGAGGCTTCGGCATCGTAGCCCAGCCGCTCGGCGACGGATGCCACCCGCATGCCGTCCTTCAGCCACAGGCGCGCCTGATGCATCCGCACCTTGGCAACGTAGCGGGCCGGCGTCTCGCCGACCACGCGCGCGAACCGCTCGGCAAAGCCGGATCGCGACGTCCCCATCAGCCGCGCCAGTTCGCCGACCGTCCAGTCGCGTTCCGGCTCAAGGTGGATGGCGGACAGCACGCGCCCGACATCGGGGCTGCGCACGGCGGCGATCCAGCCGGCCGTCTCGCCGCATCCATGTTCCACCCAGGCGCGGATCATCGTTGCCATCAGCACGTCGGCGAGCCGCGCCAGAATGCCGCCCGCCCCGACCCGGTCCATGTCCACTTCACGTGCCATCGCCTCCAGCAGATGCGGGATGGCCGGCTCGTTCTTGGCAAGGTCGCTGGTCAGCATGGTGTCGGGCATCAGCTGCAGAAGCGGATGCAGCTTGTCGATGTTGAAGCGCATCGAGGCGGTGAAGGCGAGCGTCCCGCCACAGGCGTCGGCGCATTGCAGGTCGTAGATCCCGTCGCACACCTGACGGCGGTCGTACTGGCTGAACGGAACGGCATCGGCAGCCGCATCGCTGGCAATCCGGTGGGCGTCGCCGCGCGGCAGAAGCGCCGCGTCCCCGGGGCGCAGCGGCAGCCACGCGCCCGACGGCGTCTTCAGCATCGCCGAGCCGGATGAGATGAAATGGAAACGTGCCGATTCCTGTGCGGGAAACTCGGTGGCCCAGGGTTCGGCCAATCGGCAGCGGCCGTAGTCGACGCCGTCCAGGCGCAGCCCACGCAGCATTTCGGTCAGCGGGTCGCCGATGATGTCGGATGAAAGTTTGGACGAATGATCAAGCATATCGGATTTATTAGCATGGAAGATACAGCCCGTCACCCTTAGATCTGTCGCCACCGTCCGCTACCGGACATGCATAACCTCCCATAGGAGACCATCATGAGTGACAGCTTCCTCGAAGACGACGAGCAGGGCAGAGGCGCAGCGGCGCCCGCCTTCTCCGGCAAGGCGCGCTGGGATGCCATTGTCTCGCTGACGCTCGGCGTCTTCGGTCTGGTGACGGCCGAGTTCCTGCCCGCCAGCCTCCTGACGCCGATTTCCGCCGATCTCGGCATCAGCTCCGGCATCGCCGGACAGACGGTCACCGTCACCGCGGTGGTCGCCGCCATCGCCGGCCCGGCGATCGTCATCGGCACCCGCAGCCTCAACCGCCGCTGGACGCTCTACGGCCTGACCGCATTGCTGATCGTCGCCAGCGTGCTCGCCGCACTCGCCAACGGCCTGACGCTGCTGCTCGTGTCGCGCGTCCTCCTCGGCATCGGGCTTGGCGGCTTCTGGGCGATGGCCGGCGCCATGGCGCTGCGTCTCGTGCCGATCGAACACCTGCCGCGCGCCATGGCGATGATCTTTACCGGCGTGTCGGTCGCTACCGTCACCGCCGCACCGCTCGGCGCCTATATCGGCGCAACGCTCGGCTGGCGCGCCGCCTTCGTGCTGTCGGCCGCCGTCGGCATCGTCGCGCTCCTTGCGCAGGCGATCACCATTCCCTCGCTGCCGCCCGCCGGCCATGCCGGCCTCGGCACCATGGCCGCCGTCCTGCGCCGGCCAAAGATCCGCATCGGCTTTGTCGCAACGCTGCTGGTGGTCTCCGGGCACTTTGCCGGCTTCACCTACATCCGTCCTTACCTCGAAGGCATTCCGCGTCTGGATGTCGACATGATCTCGCTGGTTCTGCTTGCCTATGGCGTTGGCGGCTTCTTCGGCAACATCATCGGCGGCATGATCACCAGCCGCAGCGCCACGCTCGGCACCGTCTTCGCCTCCGGTCTGATCGCCGTCTCCGCCGTGCTGCTGGCAGTTTTCGGCCAGTCGGGTCTCGCCTCGGCCATGGCCGTCACGCTGTGGGGCTTCGCCTTCGGCGCCTTCCCGGTCAGCATCCAGAGCTACATCACCCGGGCTGCCCAGGATGAAGCCGAAAGTGCGGGCGCCCTGCTGCTCACCACCTTCCAGATCGCCATCTCCAGCGGCGCCGTGCTCGGCGGCCTGCTGATCGACCTGCAGGGACCGATGGGCGTGATCTCGTTCCTCGCGGTGGCAACCGCTCTCGGCGCATCGGTCATGGTCGCCCGCGGCGGCCGCCAGATGCAGCTCAGCCAGGGCTGATCGCCGCTCTCGGCTTCCGGCTGCGCCCCTCTTACTTGCGCAGCCGGTAGCCGGTCTTGAAGATCCAGAACAGCACCGACAGGCAGACGGTCAGGAACAGCCCGATCATCACCAGGCTGATCACCGGGTTGACGTCGGAGATCTCGTAGAAGCTCCAGCGGAAGCCGGAGACGAGATACAGCACCGGGTTGAGGTGGCTGACGGCGGCCCAGAACGGCGGCAGCATGTCGATCGAATAGAAGCTGCCGCCCAGAAACGTCAGCGGCGGCACGACCAGCATCGGCACCAGGTTCAACTGCTCGAAATTGTCCGCCCAGATGCCGATGATGAAGCCGAACATCGAAAACGTCACCGCCGTCAGCACCATGAACAGCACCATCATCACCGGATGGGCGATCGACAGGTCGACGAAGAAAGAGGCGGTGGCAAGGATGATCAGGCCGACGATCATCCCCTTGGTGGCGGCAGCACCCACATAGCCGATGACGATCTCCGCCATCGACACCGGTGCTGACAGCAGCTCGTAGATGGTGCCGGTGAATTTCGGGAAATAGATGCCGATCGAGCTGTTGCCGATGCACTGCGACAGCAGCGTCAGCATGATCAGCCCCGGCGTGATGAAGGCTCCGTAGGAAACCCCGTTCACCTCCTGGATGCGCGAACCGATCGCCGTGCCGAAGACGATGAAGTAGAGCGAGGTGGTGATGACCGGCGAGATGACGCTCTGCAGCAGCGTGCGCCGCATGCGGGCCATCTCGAACATGTAGATCGACTTGATTGCCTCGATGTTCATGCGCGTGCCTCCACCAGCGAGACAAAGATATCTTCAAGCGAACTCTGCCGTGTCGCGACGTCCTTGATCGACAGGCCGGCGCGCTCGACTGCGGCCAGCACCTGGCCGATCTGCCCCTCGCCCGCACCATTGCCATACTCGTGGACGAGTTCGCGGCCATCCTCCGACAGCGTCACGTTCAGCCCTTCCAGATCCTGCGGAAGCGCGGCCACCGGCTCCTTCAGTTCCAGGCACAGCTGCTTGCGGCCGAGCTTGTGCATCAGCGCCTTCTTCTCCTCGACGAGCAGCAGTTCGCCGTCTCGGATGACGCCGATGCGGTCGGCCATCTCCTCGGCCTCCTCGATGTAATGGGTGGTGAGGATGACGGTGACGCCGGTCTCGCGCAGCCGGTCGATCGCCGCCCACATGCCGCGCCGCAGTTCCACATCGACGCCGGCGGTCGGCTCGTCGAGGAACAGGATGCGCGGCTCGTGGGCCAGCGCCTTGGCGATCAGCACGCGGCGCTTCATGCCGCCGGACAGCTCGCGCAGCTTGTTGTCGCGCTTTTCCCACAGCGACAGGTCCTTGAGGATCTGCTCGATCAGCGGCTTGTTGGCCTTTTCGCCGTGCAGGCCGCGCGAGAACGACACCGTGTTCCACACCGTCTCGAACTGGTCCGTCGTCAGCTCCTGCGGCACCAGCCCGATCAGCTTGCGCGTCTTGCGGAATTCCTTGACGACGTCGTGGCCGCCGACCAGCACCGTCCCGGACGACGGCATGGCGAGCCCGCAGACGATCGAGATCAGCGTCGTCTTGCCGGCGCCGTTCGGCCCCAGCAGCGCCAGGATTTCGCCGGCGCGGATGTCGAGATCGACGCCTTTCAGCGCCTGGAACCCGTTGGCATAGGTTTTCGTCAGGTTTTGGATCGATACGATGGGGGACATGGGATCTCGGAAAGGCCAGGAGGATTGGCAGGATGCTGCGCCTTATATAGGCACGCCCGCCAGATTTCGAGGGTACGCTGATGCGCCCGCCCTCCCAACATCCCCTCTCGTTATCTCGCCTGCCTTTACCGGCGACGCTTCAGCGCAAATTCGATCGCCACATCGATCCAGCCGGCATAGCTCACGCCGCATTCGGCAAGCGCCAGCGGATACATCGAGCGGTCGGTGCAGCCGGGCATCGTGTTGACCTCGTTGACCAGCAGCTGCCCGTCGTCGAGCAGGAAGAAGTCGACCCGCGCGATGCCGTCGCAGCCGAGCGCCCGGAAGGCTTTTGCGGCCAGCGCCTGCGCCTGCTCCACCACGCCGTCCGTCACCACCGCCGGGATGACGATCGCCGCCCCCTCCGGGTCGAAATACTTGGCTTCGTAATTGTAGAAGTCGTGCTTTGCGGCAGTGACGATCTCGCCCGGCGGCGAGATGATCAGCCGCCCGTCGGGCTGTTCGAGCACCGCGCACTCGATCTCCCGGCCGGACAGGAACGCCTCGACCAGCACCTTGTCGCCAAATTCGAAGGCCTTTTCGAGCGCCGGGCCGACCGCCTGCGCGCCATCGACGCGTGACACGCCGAACGACGATCCCTGCCGTGCCGGCTTGACGAAGAACGGATAGCCGAACCTCTCCGCCAGGTTTTCCGCATCCATCTCACTGGCATCGGTCAGGCAGACGGCCGCCGCCACCGGCACACCCGCCTCGCGCAGCAGCCGCTTGGCGATATCCTTGTCCATCGCCGCAGCCGACCCGAGAATACCGCAGCCGGCATAGGCAAGGCCCGCCATCTCCGCATAGCCCTGCACCGTGCCGTCCTCGCCGAACCGCCCGTGCAGCACCGGAAACAGCACGTCGAGCACCGGCAGCTCGCCGCCCGCCGCGCCATCCGTTGCCACCAGCCGGCCGCGTCCGCCGGGCACCAGCGCCACGCCGCGGCCGCTCTCAGCGTCGAGCCCGCCCGCACCGGCTGCTGCATCTTCCTGCAGCCGCCAGATCCCGTCGCGTGCGATGCCGATCGGCACCACCCGGTAGCGGCTGCGGTCCATCGCCTTCATCACGTTGGCGGCCGACATCAGCGAAACGTCGTGCTCGGCCGACTGGCCGCCGAACAGCACGCCGATGGTGAGCATCTCGGTCATGAGGATCTCCGGGAAAACGAGGTTGAAGGCGCGGCCTCATGCCGGCGAGGCGATGGAGGCCAGGCCGCCGTCAGGTCATCAGCGGGTCAGCTGCAATAGCGGTTGCCGGAGGCCCGGCTGCGCAGGTCGAAGTGGAAATGGTTCCAGTGTTCCTTGTTGCTGCCCGGCCCCAGCACCGTGTTGAAATACTTGCAGCTGTCGGAGCGCACCGCCTTCAGCAGGCCACCCTCGCGGAACGAGAAGAAACCCTTCTTGCGCACGTCGATGGCGTGTCCGTTCTTCAGCACGAACTTGCCGATGTCGATGGCATTGCCGCGCGCGTGTTCCGACATCGGATTGTAGCGCTGGCGGCTGTTGTTCATCCGCCGGCAGGAATAGCCGCCCATCGGCTGGATCGTGCCGATACCGGTGAGGTAGCGCAGCCGCGCCGAAGGCGCGAGCTCGTTCTTCACCCATTTGGCGAAGGCGAGCGTCGTCTGGCAGTTGAGCACGACCGCCGGCTTGACGTCGATGCTGCCCGAAAGCCCCGACAGCGACACCGGATAGTCGATGCCGCAGCTGCCGCCGTCGGAGATCCGCGGCTTGTCGACAAACTCGACGCCCATCCGCTTCAGTTCGCGCCGGCAGGCAAGCTCGGAGGCCGGCATCGGCTGGTCCGGCCTGGCGCTCATCTGCGGCGCCGTCGGGTTGTTCGGCATCAGCATCGCCACTTCCTGCGGCGCGCGGCTGGGCGGCGTCACCGGCGAGGCATCGCCCCAGCGCGGCGCCGATTGCCGCGGCTGGCTTTGCCTCGGCTCGCTCTGGCGCGGCGGCATGCTGTCGATATCGTTGCGGGCCGCCCGGCCGGAACGCTTCGGCGGCACCACCACCAGGTCCTCGCCATCGGCATCGGAGCTGGCACCGGCGAACGGATCGCTTGCCGGCTCGACCATCGGCGCGCTCATCCGCTGGGCGCTCGCGCGCCGGCCGACAGGCACCGGATTGTCGGTGCCGATGCCGTCCACCACCGGCTGGCTGGTGTCGCCTTCGGCAATGTCGGCATCCTGCTCCTGCGCCAGCCCGATCACCGGCGCGCCGGCCGGCGGCGTCGCGGCATTGAGCCCCATTTCGGCATCCATGTTCACGCCGTTGCTGTCGTAGGTCAGCGTGCCGAGGCTTGCCGGCGGGGCGCCCATCACCCGGGGCGGCGGCGCCATCGCCTCGTCGCTGTCGATCATCGGCAGGCGGCCCGTGGCAGCCTGGGCCGGCGGCATCAGCTGCATCTGTCCCGGCGCCGCATCGAGCGGCTCCAGCGACTGCCCTGCCTGGACGGGTGCCCGGCCGGCGGCGCCATAGCCCTGGTCGACGGGCGAGACCGCCACCGGTCGGCGGGTCTGGATGGAGGAAACGCGCGTGCCGCTGTCGATCGATCCCGGCGGCACCAGGCCGTCGGCACTGCAGCCCACCAGCATCGTCGAGATCATCAGGAAGGCTAGCGCCCGCCGGGAGGTAAAAGCATACGCCATACAGTCTGCTCACGTCTGGGCGTGCTAAGAATGGCACACCCGCAGAGTGTAGGTGGACAGGGTAAACGAAGGCTTTCCCAATCGGGGCCATTTCATGGTCATGTGTCGCTCATTCGGTGTCGGGCGCATCCCGCCCGGCCGCAGCCGCGGCTGTGGTCAGCGGCCGCCCCTGCCCAGCCGGCGTACCGTCTCCAGCCAGTGCCTTGCGTTGAAGTCCGGCGCCGCCACCTGCCCGATCAGCGTCGCCCGCACCGGCCGGATGCCGACGAAATGCAGGATCCCGATGCGCAGCGCCGTCAGGCTCGCCGAGCGGTAGGCGAGCCGGAACCACCAGGACGGCATGCCCATCGTCACGATCACCCGCGCCGAGCGGCCCTCCAGCAGCTTGCCGCCGAACGGACCCTTGCTCGGATCATAGGCGAAGCCCGGCCGCGCCAGCTGCTCCCAGAAGGCCTTCAGGCGCGCCGGCATCCCGCCGAGCCACAGCGGATAGATCAGCACGAGGTGATCGCATGCCGCGATGTCCGCCTGCGCCGCGCGGATGTCGTCCTCGGGTACGCCTTTCTCCTGCTCTGCCTGCGACTGCAGGAAGCCGAACCTCATGATCGCCGGGGAAAGCCGCGTCACCGCATGACCGGCATCCGCTGCGCCTTGCGCATAGGCATCCGCCAGCGCCCCGCACAGATGTCCGCCGGCCGCATCCGGATGCCCGTCGATGATCACGATCCGCATGGCTTCATCCCCCGTCAGCCGTAGCGCCATCGTCAGGGCATGCGCGGCTCACGCCTTGCGCAGGATCAACCGGCCACGAAAATACCCGCCGGTTTCCCGGCGGGTGCTGTTTTGCATGTCGACAAACAAACGTCAGGCGGCGCGCGCCGTGCGGACCTGCCGCCCCTCGCCCGGCTCCAGCCGGAAGCCGGACAGCAGCCCCTGCAATTGCCGGCTCTGCTCGGCCAGCGTCTGGCTGGCGGCGGTGGATTCCTCCACCATCGCGGCGTTCTGCTGGGTCATCTGGTCCATGGCGTTGACCGAGGCGTTGATTTCCTGCAGCCCCGTCGCCTGCTCGCGCGAGGCATTGGCGATGCTCTCCACCTGCGCATTCACCCGCTCCACCAGATGGGCGATCTCCACCAGCGCATCGCCGGTGGTACGCACCAGCGAAACGCCAGCTTCCACCTCGCCGGCCGACGTGCGGATCAGCGTCTTGATCTCCTTGGCGGCATTGGCGGAACGCTGCGCCAGCTCGCGCACTTCCTGGGCGACGACGGCAAAGCCGCGGCCGGCCTCGCCGGCGCGTGCCGCCTCGACACCTGCGTTCAACGCCAGAAGGTTGGTCTGGAAGGCGATCTCGTCGATGACGCCGATGATCTGGCTGATGCGGCTGGAGGAATCCTCGATCCGGCCCATGGCGTCGATGGCATTGCGGACGATCGCGCCGGAGCGGTCGGCGCTGTCCTTGGTCTCGGAGACCATCGAGCGCGCTTCGGCGGCCCGCTCCGAGGCGCTGCGCACGGTCTGGGTGATCTCTGCCAGCGATGCGGCCGCTTCCTCCAGCGCTGCCGCCTGCTGTTCGGTGCGCCGCGACAGGTTGTTGGTCGCGCCGGAAATGTCGGCGGCGCTGTCATGGACGATATGGCCGGTCTCGGCGATCGCCTCGATCGTGCCGCGCAGCGATGCGACGGCCTGGTTGAAGTCGCTGCGCACCTTGGCGTAGTCCTGTCCCAGATCGCCGAGCGCCACCGAAAGGTCGCCCTGCGCCAGCGCCTCCAGCGCCCCGCCGAGTTCGGCCATCGCCTGCTCGTGGCGGGCAGCCGAGGCCTGCATCTGCTGCGCCACCTCTTCGCGACCGCTGGCGATCTGGCGCTGCTGTTCGGCTTCGCGGGCCTGCAGTGCAGACCGCTCATCGACCGCGTCGCGCAGCACCAGCAGCGATTTGGCGATCGCCCCCAGCTCGTCGCGATACTGGGCGCCTTCCACCGTGACGCCTGCCTCGCCCGATGCCATCCGCTCCAGCGCCCGCCGGATGCCGTTCACCGGCCCGGTAACGCTGCGCACGATCAGGTAGGCGGCGCCTGCCAGCAGCAGCAGGCCGGCGCCGGAAATCATCGCAAAGCGCGTCGCCTTCATCCAGAACAGCGCGTCCAGGTCGTCCACATAGACGCCGGTGCCGACGATCCAGCCCCACGGCTCGAAGCCGGCGACATGCGAATACTTGCCGACCGGCTTTTCGGCGCCCGGCTTCGGCCAGTCGTAATCGACAAAGCCCTGGCCCGAGGCCTTCACCGTCTTGACGAACTCGACGAACAGGAATTTGCCGTTCGGATCCTTGTTCTGGGTGAGGTCGCTGCCGTTCATCTCCGGCTTGATCGGATGCATGATCATCCGCGGCAGCATGTCGTTGATCCAGAAATAGCCGCTGCCATTGTCGTAGCGCATCGCCGCGATCGTCCGCTTGGCTTCCGTCTGCGCCTGCTCGCGGCTCATCGTGCCGGCCTGCTCCTGCGCGTGGTAGAGCTTGAGGATACCCAGCGCATTGGCGTCCATGGCAGCGAGAGCCGACTTGCGCTCCTTGGTCAGCGCATCGAAGCTTTGCATCAGGCTGACGGTCATCGCCACCGCCAGCACCACGACGGCCAGCCCGACCAGCATGTATAGCCGCGTGAAAATCCGGATATTCTTCATCTCTTTACCCCCCGATAGATAGATGCGTGTAAAGTTACCCCGGTTCTGTTTCGAACTCGTAAATGATGTTTAAGTCCCTGCAGCAACACACTATTACGGCTCCAGGAGGTTGCACGGCGTGCGCTGCGGCAATACAGTCGCATTTGTTTGCAGTGCACAATGTTGCTCGAGGAGAGACCGATGAACGATCACCCCGGCCCGGACGGCGAGCTGACGCTCCGCACGCTGGCAATGCCCGGCGACGCCAATCCCGCCGGCGATATCTTCGGTGGCTGGGTGATGGCGCAGATGGACCTTGCTGCCGGCATCCGCGCCGGCGAACGGGCGCGCACCCGCGTGGTCACCGCAGCGGTCAAGGAGATGGCCTTCCAGCAGCCGGTGAAGATCGGCGATACGCTCAGCATCCACACCGACATCACCCGCATCGGCCGCACCTCGATCACCCTTCAGGTAGAAGCCTGGGTGAACCGGTCGCGCATCGGCCGGCGCGAGAAGGTCACCGAGGGCACCTTCATCATGGTGGCGCTCGACGATGAAGGGCGTCCGGCAGTGGTGCCGGAGATCTGAGCGAAGGGGTCCGTCGAGGCCCCGGCGCCGCTAGACTTTCAGGAACGCCGAGGTCTGGTCGAAAGACAGGCCCGGGAACACCTTGGCCGACAGGTTCGCCGGGGTGATGTCGAACTGCCGGTGCAGCATCGCCGCGGCGATCTCGCGCGCGTCGGTGGTCGGCATCAGGTCGCGGTCGTCGAGCAGCTGGCCGGCGCCAAGCCCCGGCCATGTGCCGAGCATGCGGCCGCCGGCAAGCCCGCCGCCGGCGATGATCGTCACGCTTGCCGTGCCGTGGTCCGTGCCGCGGGTGGCGTTCTGCCGCACCGTCCGGCCGAACTCCGTCTGCACGAGTACGACCGTCGATCCCCAGGCGTCGCCAAGCGATAGCTTGAGGCCGGTCAGCACCGCCGCCAGGTCGCCTGCCGCCGTGTCGAACTGTGTCGCCTGGTCGGCATGCGTGTCCCAGCCGGACAGCGAGAGGCTGGCGATCCGGTAGTCGCCGCGCAGCTGGGTGCCGATCTGCGTCACGATGTCTGCAAGGCCTGCCCGGCGGCCGGCCGGATCGAGGATGCCGCCGGCGGGGCCAGCGTCACCGGTCTCCAGCAGCGCCGATCGAAAACCCTCGTCGGAGGCATAGAGCGCCCCCAGGAAGCGCAGCTCGTCCTCGGCCAGCGGCAGCGGCATCGCCGGCGACCAGAGGTCGACCTCGCCCGGTCCGTTCAGCAGGCTGCCCATCGACATGCCGATATCGAGCGTCTTGCGCGAGCCTGCGCGCGGAATGAGCGACAGCGACCGGTTCAGCCAGCCGCTCTTCAGCGCCCGGCCGTCGAGGCTGCCGGCATCCAGCACATCCTGTCCGTCGAAATGACTGGTGCCGCCGCGATACGGGGTGGCGGTCGCATGCACGAAGGCAAGCTCGCCGCCCTGCCACAGCGGCATCAGCGGCGCGGCGGCCGGGTGCAGTCCGAAAAAGCCGTCGAGATCGATCAGCCGGTCGTCCGGCGACAGCGCGAGATCGGGGCGCAGATCGGCAAACGCCGGATCGCCATAGGGCTGGACGAGGTCGAGCCCGTCCAGTGCGCCGCGCAGGGAGATGGCGATGAAGCGGTTGTCGCCCTGCGCCGCCTCCAGGCGGACAGGCCCGAGAAGCGGCACGGTGGCGGCACCGAAGGCCGATGCCAGGAAGCCGCGGCGCGACAGCGCGTAGAGGTCGGATTTGGCCACCGTCATCTCCTGTTGAACTCGGGCGACAGAAACACCATCGTCAGCCCGTGGAGTTTCGTCGGCGCCTGGGGGACGACCGTCCGGGTTTCGTCGCGCGCCGCATCGGCAAGCGCCGTGTCGATCAGGGCTGCCGGATGCGGATCGGCGATCAGCACCCGCGCCGCAAGCCGGATCCAGGCGATACGCTCGGCAAGCTGCCGCTTGGTCAGCCAGACGCTCTGCACGGAACCTTCGGCCTGTGCCGGCCCGCCGGCGTCGACACCTCTCGTATTCGCAGCGCCGGCCGCCGCCGAAGGCGGCGCAGCATCGAGCGGCCGGGACACGCCCCAGATCGGCTGGCCCATACGCTCCAGCCCGTCGACCGTCAGCGCCCGCGTCACCTCGGCCCGGTAGCGCACCGGCGCCTTGGCATCGCCGGCGGCGCGCTCGGTCGCCGCGGCATCGTCGGCAGCCTTGGCCATCGCCTCGAAGGTCTCGCCCTTGACGTCCAGCGCCCGCAGGCTTGAGACGACGAAATCGAACGGCTGGATGACCGTGCCCGCCTCCGGCGCCCAGGCCCGCGGCTGGTCGAGCATCGCCCGGTAGACGGCTGTCAGGTTGCCGCCGGTGGCGGTCCAGGCCGAAACCATCGCCTCGACGACCTCCTGCGGCGGCACCTCGGCGATGAAGTGGCGGACAAGACTGCGGCAGACGAACTGCGCGGTTTCCGGCCGGTCCGCCAGCTCGCCCAGCAGGTCGAGATGATCCTTGGCGCCGCGCCCGCCCTCGCCATAGGTGCGGCCGAGCAGCGTCAACCGACCGGGCTCGGCACGCTGCGGCTCGTAGCCGACGGTCAGCGTGCGCACGTCCACCGTCACCCCGGTCAGCAGCATCGCTGCCGCCTGGATGTCGGCCTCCGCCACCGGCACGTCCGGCCCCAGCGCATAGTCCTGCAGCAGCGCCCGCGCCAGCCTGTCGTTCAACGCCCCGCCCGCCTCGGCTCCGGCCGGCGATTGCGGCGCGACCGACAGCGTCTGGTCCGTGGAAATCAGCATCGCCGGATGCAGCACCGCAGCGCGCAGCAGGTCGGAGAACGGTCCCGCCAGATGCGGGCGTATCGCTTCCGCCTCGTAGACCGGCGCGATCATCCGCATCTCGTAGGTCTTTGCCGCGTCGATCGAAAAATGGTCGAGCCAGAAGCTCGCCAGCCGCTCGTAGAAGCCGTTTTCCGAATAGACCGCCTGGGCGATCCGCCCCAGCGCATCGCGGAAGAACAGCCGGTCGGCCTCGCGTTCGGTGTCGGCGCGCATCGACGCATTCGGCCGTCCCGCCTCGGCCACCTTCGCCTCGACGGTGCGCACCGAGACCAGCCGGCCGATGGTTTCCTTGCGGCCGAGCAGTCCTTCGCGCGGAAAGCGTGGCTTGGCCGCCGTGCCGCGCGACACCTGCGTCATCAGGCTCTCGACATCGGCCGGCGGTGTCTCGCCGGGCCGCAGGCCGTAACCGAAACGCCGGGCGGCAAGGGTGGAAAACGAAGGAGCCATCAATGAACCTCGAGCTGCGCCGCGCAGCATGCATGACCGTCACCCGCTCAAGAGGCGGTGGATTGGGGCTATTTTCGGAACGGCGGGAGCGGGTCGCGGAACTGCCTCCCCAGAATCTTTCGCCGTCCGTCCCGGGCGCGCCACTTTAGAACCAGCGATCCCGGCTTGCAAACCGCGACCCGCACTTTACCCCGCCGCCCGCCGTTTTCGTTCTCAATTTGTTTCTGCCGCTCTTCACTTTCCGGGCAAGCCCCTCCATATTTCCGGCATGTCCAAAGCTCCGAAGAAATCCTCCCCCGCCGCCGGTTTTGATGAAGCGCCGCAGTCCGCCTTCGAGGGCCAGCCGTTCGGCGGCTCGGTCGCCGACTGGGTGAAGCAGCTGGAGGCCGAGGCGGAAACCTCCGGCGTCGAGACGCAGCGCGAAATCGCGTCGAAGGCGGGAAAGCACCGCAAGAAGATCGAGATCGCCGCCCGCGAGGAGGCGATCAAGGCCGCCGCTCGGGAGGCTCCGAAGACCGCCAAGCACACGACGTCCGGCAAGACCTCGCGCGGCGTGTCGATCGGCGCCTCGTCGGATCCGAAGACCCGCGCCGCCGCCGGCCTCAACCCGGTCGCCGGCATGGACATGTCGCTGGAGGACGCCCAGACCTTCTCGCAGACGCTGGCCCCGGGCGCCGTCACCGCCACGGTCGACGCGCTGTCGAAACTGATCGAGAGCGGCAATCCGCTGTTCAAGGACGGCAAGATGTGGACGCCGCACCGGCCCTCGCGGCCGTCGAAGTCGGAAGGCGGCATCCCGATCCGCATGGTCTCCGACTACGCGCCGGCCGGCGACCAGCCGACCGCCATCCGCGATCTCGTCGAGGGCATCAATTCCGGCGAGCGCTCCCAGGTGCTGCTCGGCGTCACCGGCTCGGGCAAAACCTTCACCATGGCCAAGGTGATCGAGGCAACGCAGCGCCCGGCGGTCATCCTGGCGCCCAACAAGACGCTCGCCGCCCAGCTCTACTCGGAATTCAAGAACTTCTTCCCCGACAATGCGGTGGAATATTTCGTCTCCTACTACGACTACTACCAGCCGGAAGCCTATGTGCCGCGCTCGGATACCTTCATCGAGAAGGAATCCTCGATCAACGAGCAGATCGACCGCATGCGCCACGCCGCCACCCGCGCCATCCTCGAGCGCGACGACTGCATCATCGTTGCCTCGGTGTCGTGCATCTACGGTATCGGCTCGGTCGAAACCTATACGGCGATGACCTTCCAGATGGAGCTCGGCGACCGCATCGACCAGCGCCAGCTGCTGGCCGACCTCGTCGCCCAGCAGTACAAGCGCCGCGACATGGATTTTACCCGCGGTTCGTTCCGCGTCCGCGGCGATACCATCGAGATCTTCCCCGCCCACCTGGAGGATGCCGCCTGGCGCATCTCGCTGTTCGGCGACGAGATCGATTCGATCACCGAGTTCGACCCGCTGACCGGCCACAAGACCGGCGACCTGAAATCGGTGAAAATCTACGCCAACTCGCACTATGTCACGCCGCGCCCCACCTTGAACGGCGCCATCAAGTCGATCAAGGAAGAGCTGAAGCTGCGGCTTGCCGAGCTCGAGGCGGGCGGCCGGCTGCTGGAAGCCCAGCGGCTCGAGCAGCGCACCCGCTACGATATCGAGATGATGGAGGCGACCGGCTCCTGCGCCGGCATCGAGAACTATTCCCGCTACCTGACCGGCCGCCGCCCGGGCGAGCCGCCGCCGACGCTGTTCGAATACATCCCCGATAACGCCCTGCTGTTCATCGACGAGAGCCACGTTTCCGTCTCCCAGATCGGCGGCATGTACCGGGGCGACTTCCGCCGCAAGGCGACGCTGGCCGAATACGGCTTCCGCCTGCCGTCCTGCATGGACAACCGGCCGCTGCGCTTCGAGGAGTGGGATGCCATGCGGCCGCCCACCGTCGCCGTCTCGGCCACCCCCGGCAACTGGGAGATGGAACAGTCCGGCGGCGTGTTTGCCGAGCAGGTCATCCGCCCGACCGGCCTCATCGATCCGCCGGTGGAAGTCCGCTCGGCCCGCTCCCAGGTCGACGACGTGCTCGGCGAGATCCGCGAAACCGCCGCCAAGGGCTACCGCACGCTGTGCACCGTGCTCACCAAGCGCATGGCCGAGGATCTCACCGAATACCTGCACGAGCAGGGCGTCCGCGTCCGCTACATGCACTCCGACATCGACACGCTGGAGCGCATCGAGATCATCCGCGATCTTCGCCTCGGTGCCTTCGACGTGCTGGTCGGCATCAACCTCCTGCGCGAGGGCCTCGACATCCCCGAATGCGGCTTCGTCGCCATCCTCGATGCCGACAAGGAAGGCTTTTTGCGCTCGGAGACCTCGCTCATCCAGACGATCGGTCGTGCGGCGCGTAACGTCGACGGCAAGGTCATCCTCTATGCCGACAACATCACCGGCTCGATGAAGCGGGCGATGGAGGAAACCGCCCGCCGCCGCGAAAAGCAGGTGGCCTACAACACCGAGCACGGCATCACGCCGGAATCGGTGAAGGCGCGCATCTCCGACATCCTCGATTCGGTCTACGAGCGCGACCATGTGCGGGCCGACATTTCCGGCGCCTCCGGCAAGGGCTTTGCCGATGGCGGGCATCTGGTCGGCAACAATCTCCAGGCGCATCTCAACGCGCTGGAAAAGGACATGCGCAACGCCGCCGCCGACCTCGATTTCGAGAAGGCCGCCCGCCTGCGCGACGAGATCAAGCGCCTCAAGGCCTCCGAACTCGCCGCCATGGACGATCCGATCGCCCGCGAGGAGAGCAAGGCCCAGGAGGGCGTGCGCCGCAATGCCGAAGCCACCCGCGCCTCGCTGCCCTCGGGCGGCGGCAAGGGTGCGGCTGGTCGTGGCGGCAAGACGGGTGGAACGAGCGATCGCTCCGAGTCTGTCTCCCCCAATGAGGGGGGTCCGGAGGACGGGTTGAGACCCGTGGCTCAACCCCGGCAGTCCGGCAGGACAGAGGGGGGCGGAGGTGCTCCCGACACTGGAAAAGCACCCCCCTCTACCCCTATCGGGGCATCTCCCCCTCAAGGGGGGAGATCAGGGGAGCAAGCCTCCTACTTCGCCAAACCCTCGCTCGACGACATGGGTCCGGGCACCGACACGGCACGACCGCTGTTCCGCAAGAACACGCTCGACGAGATGACCGTCGGCCGCACCGAAAAGCCGCTCGGCAAGCGGCGTGGAGGGCCGGAGGCCGGACAGGGAGCCGACAAGCTCGCGCTGCCCGAACGGCCGCTGGAAACATTCAGCACCAAGCGCCGCCATTCGCCGCTGCTCGAAGGCCAGCCGGAAAAAAGCGACGGTGATATCCGAGGCGGCAAGGACGACCCCCGCCCGATCGTCCGCGCCAAGCCCGGCGCCGGCTCCTACGAGGATCCCGGCGAGGTCAAGCGCAAGGGCCGCACCAAGGGCAAGACCGGGCGGCCGGGACGGTAACCGCCCGTCTCCCTCCTCCACAGGGTAGATCCGCAAGGCGGGCAGCGACGGCAGCCGCAGATCTCTTCTCCCCGTCGTCACGGGGAGAAGATGCCGGCAGGCAGATGAGGGGTGAGGAGCGGTCCGCCGCGCGGACCGATCGATCCGGTACATCGAATGCCGCGACGAACGCCCGGAGCCAGAGCGACGGGCCGGCACACGGCACGGCATCCGCTCGCCCCACCCTCTCCGTCGTCCTCCAGCCCCACACTCTGCGTCATCCCCGGCCCCGCCCTCACCGTCATCGTTGCCCACACACCCCGTCATCCTCAGCCCCACCCTCTCCGTCATCCTAGGCCCCACCTTCTCCGTCATCCTCGGGCCTATCCTCTCCGTCACCCTCGGCGCCACACTCTCCGTCATCCTCGGGCCTGACCCGAGGATCCACCGAGGCTTCCCGCCCGCTCGCCCGGAGCCAAGACCGGCACCGGCTCCGACGAGGATCCCGGCGCGGTCAGGCGCAAGGGCCGCACCAGCGGCAAGACCGAGAGACCGGAGAAGGTGCACCGGCCGGGAGACGAAGCCACGCACCGACGCACCGGCCACCTGCCGATGCGACTGCGTCAACATGGCGGATGTCGTCGGCAGACAAGCTGCGTTAGAGGTCCCTCACAATCGACCGTGTCAACAGTGCCTGGATGTATCCGAAATGTGGGATTGGTTCCCGATCGTCTTCTTTCCGCTCAAGATCCTCGTGCTCGGCACGGGCATGTTCTTCGCCATCAAGTGGCATCACGATCAGGCCAAGAAGAAATAGCGAGGTCTGCGGATCGGGGCGATGCACCAGCGCCCGCATCCCACGGCGCGTTTAGGGATGAGGTCGCCGCGTAGTGGCGGGTGGCTGACTTGGCAAATGAAGGCGCTTGACGCTGGACATACAGCGCCCATAATCGCTCCAAGGCAGAGGCTTGACGATGAATTCTGTAATTGTGCGCATTCCTGAGGAGACCGCAGAAAGCCTCGCGCGGGTTGCCGAGCGGCTATCTCAACCGGCCGAGAGCGTTGCGATGGACGCCATTGAGGACTTCCTTGCCCGCGAGGAATGGCAGGTGGCCGAGATAGAGGCGGCCGTTGCCGAAGCCGATCGCGGCGACTTCGCAACCGACGAAGAGGTCAAGGCGGTGCTCGGCGGCTTTAGCGCCGGCTCCTAAGGGCAACGGATGGCGAGCATCCGGTACACGAGTCGCGCCCTCGCCGACTGGCGCATATTGGCACATGGATCGAAACGGACAATCTTGCGGCGGCCCCACGAAGACCCCTGTGACGCCAAGTAGCAGAAACGCCGCACCAAGGGCAAGACGGGACGGCCCAGGCGGCAGTTCTGGCCCGAAAGAGGGGAGCGACGCGCACTTCCACAAGCCGACCTACCCACCTGTGGGCGGTCCGAAGGACTGGTCGACACCCCTGGCTCAGCCCCGGCAGTCCCGCCAGGACTGAGGGGCCCTGCTGCACGGCGGTGCGGTCGGTCACCTCAACCTATGTGCCGTCGCCCCGGATTAGGGCCGGGATCCAGTCGGCTTGCGTCAAGCATTAAAATAATGGCAGCCCTCGACAGATAGGTGCGATAAACTAGGATTGATTCTTCCAAATACAGGCTCGATTCAGTCCACAGTACAAACGAGTCAAGTTCCATCAGCAGATCGTAAAATTCGGGATCGATGCTTTTCGTGTCGAAGGATTCAGAAATCATCCTGAGGGTTAGTTGCCCAATTCCTTGCTGCTGAAGCTCTGAATTCAACTCCGACAAAAACTCTTTTCCCGGCACAATGTGCAGCCGCTTTTGTAGATCACACCATGTTGCCTCAAGTTCCGCGTGGACACCCTCTATGACAGTGGCGTGATCATGGCTCGATCGAATATTTTTATAGTAATCTGCCTTCTTCGCAGTCCTCTGGCCATAGACCTTCGATTTGAATTTTGTGGTGATTTGATCAATTAAACGCAGAAAGTCTTCTTCTTCCAGAGCAGCTTTATGCCGACCTACTCTTCTCCTATTTAGAGCAGCTCTCAAGCTTGTCAGATCAAGGAAATAGTTCTCGATCTCCTTACGCCCTAAAATGCGAGAGGTTAGGCCATTGGCTTCAAATTCGGTCTGATATGCCGAAACCTCTTCATTGCAACGGTAATCGCGGTCGAAGATACAGAAGACGGAAATCTCTAGATCTAAGATCTCCTTGAACGCCCACACGGCCCCTAAAGCCCTCTGCCATCCCTCAAACCCTCCCAGCTTTACGAATGGAACTACACTCTGCGCCAGCGCATCCAGCCCCAAGCTTCGCGCTAAGATCTGGAATATCTTACGATCTTCACCCTCAACGAAGACGACCTTGCGTGTTTTCGCAACCCGAGCAAAATCGGTGTTTGTAGAAGATCCTACGTAAAGTCGTATATTGTTATAGTCTTCTTCAGACCTGATCCGTTTGGCATTTCGGTACTTAGAGTTGATGGAGACGACCTCCATCTCATCAGCTTCGTTGATAATCTCAACCGAATGAGTCGCCATGATGAATTGCCCAAAACGATCCCGAAGAAGCTTCAGTAATTTCTTTTGTACATCGGGATGTAGATATATATCCGGCTCATCGATCACAACCGTAGACGCCGCATTGGCTCGGCTAAGGTGCGTCAGAATCTGGAGCCAAATCTGGAAGCCGAATCCGGCCCATCGAACTTCTCTGTCGAATCTGTTCTCGCTGTAGAACATCTCAAGCACAGCAGAGTTGCCTCTCTGCCGTTCTGGCTTTTGAACAGTAATGCCGGGCCATGCTATAGACACATCTTCTGCAAATCGATCAAATTCTAATTGGCTTTTCCGAAACCATATATTTCTGAAGTGGCGACTTGAAGTTTTTTTGGATGAAGACTTGCGGATTGTCTCGTCGAGTACGTAAGTCTCTTCTCGCTCTAGTGGAGCTAGGGTCGGAACAATAGTAAGTTCAAGGGGGAATTTTTTCTGAAACTTGGAGGCGGAATTAAGTCTAGGCCCACCTGCGTCGACGGCAAACTTAAGTGGCTCATTCCGCTCTATAACGACGATGGCCTTAGCGTCAGTTGTAAGCTTGAACTCCAACACTGAAGGAGCGTCAATGTAGTTGTGACTGGAATGGGTAAGTTCTACATCTATGCTGGACTGCGGAACAAGGTGCCCATCGGCGACGTTCCCGTCTGGGAGTTGAACTAGCGTCGGCGTCCGTTTACGCGTGTAGCGCAAACAGTTTTCTAGTATTCTTAAAGCTTCTATAATTCCAGATTTGCCGGAATTGTTGGGACCTACTAGGACATTGCCTCGCTCACACCTTACAATGTAACTATCGTATTTACGGAAATTGGTTAACCTTATCTCTTTCAGCATGACCTATCCAACCTAGCCGACAAACGCACCCACTTGATGAACAGTGGCTAAGTTTTTCTTTCAACATCTTAGTTGAGAATCAGCGCATGGCAAAATACGTGTTTCGGATTCCACTGTTTTTCGTACGGTTCTTCATGACCCGCAAGCATGTTTGGTAAAGACGCTATCCCTGCGTCGCCCCCACACCCCCTTTTGGACCATCCCCCCATGCGCTTCCTCATCCTTGCCTTCGCCCTTTTCGCCCTTCCCGCCCACGCGGCGCAGACCTACAAAACCCCGCAGGCGCTGATCAAGGCGCTCTACGCCTATGACACGGCCGAGACGGTCGAGGACGCGCCCTCGCCCTACCAGCCGTTCCTCTCGCGCGGGTTGAACCGGCTGTTCCAGGCGGACCGCGACACGTCCGCCGATGGCGAGGTGGGGGCCGTGGATTTCGACCCGGTGATTGCCGGCCAGGACGGCGAGGCGAAGGGCGTCAAGCTGTCAGCCCCGATCCTCCTCGACGATACCGCCGAGCTGGAGGTCAGCTTCCGCAACGGCGCCGAAAACGTCACGCTCTACTACACGCTGAAGCGCGAACAGGGCGGCTGGAAGGTCGATGATATCGCCAACCAGCAGGGCGAATACCCGTGGAGCCTGCGCGACCTGCTCGGCGGCCAGTAGCCCGCGAGCCGGGGACATTTCCCGACCCCTCTCCGAGCCCGAACAAGGGCTTGGCGTTTTTCCATCCCCGCCCCAGTCTGCGCGCCGACAATGGCGCCGTTCCGCAGCGGTTACACCAGAAGGCGTTCTGGCGATGCGGGGCCGGTGCGGTTCATGGGGGGCAGACGCAGAACCTCATGGCCCGGGTCCGGGAAAATGATCTCCCTCCGGCAGATGCGGGGGAAACGGGCAAGCGCCTCGGATGTCGGCCTGCCGTTTTCAAAAACCCGTCGTACTGCGCCGGACGTGCCTGTGTGGCGCATAAGGGAAGCGGTTCGACGTTCTGGCCGCGCCGCCCGCGGCTCCGTCGGTTGCCCATCTTGGGACACCGGGACGGGCGGCGGATGAGGCCAGACCCCGCCTCCTGCAGAGAGATCGCAGTCCGGGCATAAACCACCGAACGGGGCGCTGAAAGGTGTCATTTCTACTCAAACTCCGAGGCAGCTTTCAGCGCTCCGGCCGATGAGATCGAAACGGTTTTGGAGAACCACGGGCAGGTCCTGCCGCGTGACGGCTTTCGGCTGCCTGGCGCAAAGGAGAGTGCGGGCGATGACCACGCAAGCAACGATCGATCCACAACGTCTCCGGCTGCTGCTCGCCGTCGCCGAGGTGCTCGAGCTGCCGAAAACCGCCTGTGGCATGCGCGCCTGCCGGCGTTCCGGGCGCTGCTGCGCCGGCCGCAATCAAACCCCGGCCTGCTGCGGGTTGTCCGGGCTGCCGCAAGACGACGCGCTCAAGGCCATCGCGTTTCTGGCCTGTTGCTGCGAGCTGCTGCACGATTTCGACAGCGCGTCGGCGACGGTCGAGACCGCAGAGCCGGAAGCGCCCGCGTGGCTCGCCGAGGTGCATCCGCCCCTTCTGCCCTTCGTCGTTGACGTCGGCTACCGTCTCGTCGGGCTCGCCCGCCAGCGGCGCTTCCGCCGCTGGCTGAAGGCGGTGGGCGCCTGGCCTCAGCCGGCCAGCCGGTCTGCCGCAGGAGAACCGGCGGTCTTCGAGCCGCCAGCGATGTCGACGGCGGCAAACGCCTCGGCAATCAGCTCCGGCCCGATGCCGGGCTTGGTCGCCTCCGAGGACAAGAGCTGCCGGTAGCGCCTTGCGCCGGCAAAACCCTGGAAGAGGCCGACCATGTGGCGGGTGACGTGGTTCAGGCGCCCGCCGGATAAGATTACCTCCGCCGCATAGGCCATCATCGTGTCGCAGAGCTGCTGCCAGTCCGGGTCGCCTGGCGCATCGCCGTAGATCGCGTGGTCGACCTCGGCCAGCAGGCCGGCATTCTGGTAGGCGGCGCGGCCGAGCATCACCCCGTCCACATGGGAAAGATGGGCGCGCGCCTGGTCGAGGTCGGCAATGCCGCCATTGATGCCGATGAAGACCTCCGGGTTTTCACGCTTCATCCGATAGACGAGGTCGTAGTCGAGCGGCGGGATGTCGCGGTTTTCCTTCGGCGAAAGCCCCTGCAGCCAGGCCTTTCGCGCGTGGATCCAGATGGCGTCGGCGCCGGCCATCACCATGCGGGCGAGGAAATCCGGCAGCACCGCCTCCGGCTGCTGGTCATCGACACCGATGCGGCATTTGACCGTGACCGGCACGTCGCTCACCTGCTTCATCGCCGCGATGCAGTCGGCGACAAGCTCCGGCGTGCGCATCAGGCAGGCGCCGAACGTGGCCGATTGCACCCGGTCCGACGGGCAGCCGACATTGAGGTTGATCTCGTCATAGGCAAAGTCGGCGGCGATGCGCACCGCCTCGACGAGTTTTTTCGGGTCCGAACCGCCGAGCTGCAGCGCCACCGGATGCTCGGCCGCGTGATGCGACAGCAGCCGCTCGCGCGGCCCGTGGATGATCGCGTCGGCCACCACCATTTCGGTGAACAGCAGCGCACGGCTCGACAACTGCCGGTGAAAGAAGCGGCAGTGACGGTCCGTCCAGTCGATCATCGGGGCAACGGCGAACAGCTTGCCCTGTTGGTAGTGGGACATCTTGATATGTTTCCGAAATGATCCGCGTTCGTTCATGCTCATTTTCGTTCGTGCCGAAGGGGGTGCACCTGCAAGATCTGGCCTCCTACCTCGACGCGCGGCGCGCAGCAGCTGTGCAGGAGCTTAAACAAATGACTCGCCCCTGATCCGCTGGACTGGACGCTACGTAGTACTACCTTGGCCGTTATGAACCACATTTTTCTGCAGGAGATAAAGCAGTGCGCCCGACGGATGAAGCTGTTTTTGTAGCTCAGGTAGCCGGAGAGGCGCCCCCTGAAGTGGGCTTCTTCACCTGGGACGTTCCAGAGAACATAGTCTACGCCGATGCAGCGCTCGCATCGCTCTTCGGACTGGACGCCCACGATGCATCGAGCGGCTTAGCCATCGAAGCCTACCTTGACCGTGTGCATCCAGAAGATCGGTCGCGGCTCGCAAAGACCATTCGAGACAGCATCATAGCAGACCGACCTCAGCAGGAAACCTACCGTGTCCTCAACAGCGCGAGCGAGTATTTCGTTGTAACCGGGTTCGGCCGAGGCTTCCGCGATGGGAACGGTAACACGATCCGATACGCAGGCCTCGTAGTCTCCGCCGCCGACGAAACTAGCCGAAGCGCGATGCGCCACTAAGACGTGGCAATTTCGCTTCTCGTACTTCTGCTCTTGCCAGAGCATTGGCACCTAAACTGGACTAATCGGCCTCACCGTAGATCTCGTCCAGCGTTTTCAAGACAGCCAGAACCCTGGGGTCTTGCGTCGAGTAGAAGATGGTCTGCGCGTCCCGCCGCGTTACTACCAGATCGGAAGCCCTTAGCTTGGCAAGATGCTGGGAAAGTGCGGACTGGCTGAGGTCCACCCGCAAAGCGAGATCTCCCACTCCTAGCTCTTGCTCGGAAATGATCTTCAAGATGTGTAGGCGCTTCTCGTTTGCCATGGCCGAGAGAAGCCTCGTCTGGCGCGCCAGCGATTTATTAGTTTTCACTTCGCGATTTCCCAGAGAGCTGGCGAGCCAAAGTAGAAGCTGCTCATACACCATTCTCATGGTTAACGAAAGCGCCGCAGCGGCCGGCACGGCACATATACCCTTCTTCAGCATTCCTCATGTCAGTCAAGTACGCATCGAGTACGCATTCGCATCAGACGCGGCGGCAGAAGCGCTGTTCTTTGGTAGAAATCGCTTCGGATCCGTCCAGTCGATCATCGGGGCAACGGCTAAGATTTTTTCGCCGGCGCCAAGCGCATTCGCATACATTTGGAAAACCTCGTTTGCGCCCGCTCATACAGGAAACCGGCGCCGGAGAAAAGATTGCGCCGCCCGCGTCCCCATGCGCTCCACCGGTGCGAGAATGGTCGAAGCGTTGGACGACAGGAAGCGCAAGACAAACCGGCCGGGCTGTTTTAGGAAGGGAGCCAGACACATTTCCAACCTCCAAGGACATGCCCATGGCCGAACCGACCGCTCCGAAAACCGTCATTCCGGCCCCTGCCCCGGTGCTTTTGCCGGTCGAAGGCTCGACGGATCTTTTTCCGGTCCGCCGGGTCTACTGCGTCGGTCGCAACTATGCCGACCACGCGATCGAGATGGGCCATGATCCGTCGCGCGAGCCGCCCTTCTTCTTCCAGAAGAACCCGCAGAACCTGCTGACCTCAGGCCAGTTCCCCTACCCGCCGCTGTCTTCCAACGTGCATTTCGAGGTCGAACTGGTGATGGCGCTGAAGGCGGGCGGCAGCGACATCCCGGTCGAGCGGGCGCTGGATTGC
Source organism: Rhizobium sp. 0TCS1.26 (assembly GCF_050455525.1). Lineage (NCBI taxonomy): Bacteria > Pseudomonadati > Pseudomonadota > Alphaproteobacteria > Hyphomicrobiales > Rhizobiaceae > Rhizobium > Rhizobium sp. 0TCS1.26. The sequence goes on from NZ_JBCIYV010000001.1 coordinate 423,575, forward strand.
GTCTGGGGCTACGGGGTCGGCGTGGATTTCACCCGCCGCGACCTGCAGGACGCGGTGAAGAAGGCCGGCCGTCCCTGGGAGGCCGCAAAAGCCTTCGAGGGCTCGGCGCCGGTGTCGGCCCTGGTGCCGGTGGCAAAGGCCGGCCATCCGCAGACCGGCGAGATCTGGCTCGAGGTCAACGGCGACCGCCGGCAGACGGGCGATCTGGCGCAGATGATCTGGAAGCTGCCGGAAATCGTCGCGGAACTGTCGAAGCTGTTCACGCTCGCTCCCGGCGACGTCATCATGACCGGCACGCCGGCCGGCGTCGGCCCGGTGGTGCGCGGCGATCGTGTCGTCTGCGCCGTCGAGGGCCTGGCCGTGCTCGAGATCGCCGTCGTCTGAACCGCCTGAGGAGAACCGATCATGCCGCTATACGCCCTGGGCGAATTCGAACCGAAAACGCCGGCGCCGGACCGTTTCTGGGTGGCGCCCGGCGCGCATGTGATCGGCAAGGTGGAAATCGGCGAAGATGTCGGCATCTGGTTCGGCGTGACGATCCGCGGCGACAACGAGTGGATCACGCTCGGCGCCGGCACCAACATCCAGGAAAACACCGTCATCCATACCGACTGGGGCTTTCCGGTGACGATCGGTGCCGGCTGCACGATCGGCCACGGTGCCATCATCCATGGCTGCACCATCGGCGACAATTCGCTGATCGGCATGGGGGCGACGGTGCTGAACGGCGCCCGCATCGGTAACAACTGCCTGGTCGGCGCCAATGCGCTGGTCACCGAGGACAAGGAGTTTCCCGACAACTCGCTGATCGTCGGCTCACCCGCCAAGGCCATCCGCACGCTCGATGAAGCGGCCGTCGAGAAGCTCAAGGCATCGGCGGTAAACTATGCCGCCAACTGGAAGCGCTTCGCACGGGAGATGAAGCCGCTGTAACGAGCGGAAAGGTTCAGCCGGAGCAGGCCTCGCAGCGGCCACGCAGTTCGATGGTGGTCTTCTCGGCGCGGAACCCGGTCTGCTTTGCCCATTCCGTCAGCCGGTCGTCCATCGCGTGGTCATGGAATTCCTGCACCTGGCCGCAATTGTCGCAGATGGCGAAGGCCACCGTGCCGTGGTGGCGGCAGCAGCTTTCCTCCACATGCGAGCAGGCGACGAAGGAGTTGAGGCTTTCCAGCCGGTGCACGAGGCCAAGCTCCAGCAGCTTGTCGAGCGCCCGGTAGACCTGCAGCGGCGCCCGAAAGCCGCTGTCGCGCAGCCGGTCGAGAATGGTGTAGGCGCTCATCGGCTGGTCGGCGCGGGTCAGCGTGTCGAACACCAGCGTCTGGTTCTTGGTGAGGTTCGGTGTTTGCGGCTGGGTGTTCATCGGGCATCTCCGCTGACCGTCGAGGTCTTGGCCAGTCTGCGTCCCGCCATCGGCAGGAGGCTCAGCATGAAAAGGATCAGCGCCGCGACGACGATCGACGGGCCGGATGGGCTGTCGCCGTAGAGCGAGCCGAACAGGCCGCCGGTCACCGACAATGCGCCGACCACCGAGGCGATCACCGCCATGGTCTCGGGGCTTGCGGAAAACCGGCGGGCGGTGGCGGCGGGAATGATCAGCAGCGCGGTGATCAGCATGATGCCGACGATCTTCATGGCGATGGCGATCACCAGAGCCATCAGCAGCATGAACAGCAGCCGCGCCCGCTCCGGCTGCAGGCCTTCTGCCTCCGCCAGGTCATGGCTGACGGTGGAAGCAATCAGCGGTCGCCAGAGGAAGGTCAGCGATACCAGCACGAAGGCGCCGCCAACCCAGATCAGCAGGATGTCGGGGATCGTCACGGCCAGGATGTCGCCGAACAGGAAGGCGATGAGGTCGATCCGCACCCAGGACATGAAGGCAACCAGCACCAGGCCGATGGCAAGCGTTGCATGCGACAGGATGCCGAGCAGCGAATCCGCCGACAGCCCCTGGCGCCGCTGCAGGAACAGCAGCAGCAGCGATACACCCACTGCGACCGCAAACACGCTGACCAGCAGGTTGACCTCGAAGAACAGCGACAGCGCCACCCCAAGCAGCGCCGAATGCGCCATGGTGTCGCCGAAATAGGCCATGCGCCGCCAGACGACCAGGCAGCCGAGCGGCCCGGTCGTCAGCGCCAGTCCGATGCCGGCGAGCAGCGCGCGGATAAAAAAGTCGTCAAGCATGGCGTTCGTCGTCCCCGCTACCCTGCCGGGGACTATGATCGTGTTCATGGTCTTCGGCATGCGAATGAGAGTGGGAATGGGCATGAGAGTGGGAATGCGAATGGCTGGCAGAGACCGCAGGCGGCAGATGCGAATGCCCGGTATGATCGTGTCCCGGTCCGGCGGAGTTCTTCGCGCCCGCGCCTGCGCTGTGCGTATGCGTGTGATCGTGCGCGCCGTCATCCGCGTGATGGCCGTCATCCGGATGGCAATGATCCGTCACGCTTCCGTCGCTGTGCCGCACCCGACCGTCAGGCAGGTGCTCGTGGTCATGGCGATGGTCGTAAAAGGCAAGTCCGCGAGCGGCGCCACCGAACAGCCGCCGGTAGTCGGCGCTCTGGCTGACCGCGTCCGGCGTGCCGCGACAGCAGATATGGCCGTTGAGGCAGATCACCGTGTCGGTGCTCGCCATCACCACGTGCAGGTCGTGGGAAATCATCAGGATGCCGCAGCCGGTGGTATCGCGCAGCCGGCCAATCAGGTCGTAGAGGGTCGTCTCGCCGGCGAAATCGACGCCCTGCACCGGTTCGTCCAGCACCAGCAGGTCGGGCTTGCGGGCGATCGCGCGGGCCAGCAGCGCCCGCTGAAATTCGCCGCCGGAAAGGTGCTGCACCTCGGCTTTCAGAAGATGCGGAATGCCGACTGCCGCAAGCGCCTCCTGCAGCACCGGCTGCGAAAGCCGGCCTGTGAGGTGCATCAGACGCTCGACTGTCAGCGGCATGGTCCAGTCGATCGACAGTTTTTGCGGCACGTAGCCGATGGTCAGCGATCCGCTGCGGGACACCACCCCCTCGTCCGGCTTCAGCACGCCGATCGCCAGCTTGGCCGTCGTCGATTTGCCGGCACCGTTGGGTCCGATCAGCGTGACGATCTCGCCGCGGCGGATCGACAGGTCGATCCCGCGCACCAGCCAGCGTCCCTGTCGGCGCACCCCGGCGCCCGTCAGCGAAACGAGTTGCCCGTCACCGGGCGGCGAATGCATCAACATCAAAAATCCTTGGACGGTGTTGCCCTCTGCTATGACACGCGTTATAGCGTAACACAACCCAATGTAATAACATTACGGATGCGTTCAAGGAGTTGTGCGATGACGAAAACAGGGATCCGACAAACCGCGCGATTGACGGCTGCACTCATGGCTTCGGCCATGCTGATGGGTGCAGGCGGTGCGCTCGCCGCGCCGGATGTCGTTGTGTCGATCAAGCCGATCCACTCGCTTGTCGCCGGCGTCATGCAGGGGGTCGGCGTGCCGACGCTAATCGTCGAAGGCGCCGCCTCGCCGCACACCTATTCGATGAAGCCCTCCAACGCGCGTGCCGTGCAGAATGCCGACGTGGTGTTCTGGATCGGTCCGAGCATGGAGGCCTTCCTCGACAAGCCGCTCGATGCGCTGGCCGGCAAGGCCGTCGTCGTGGCGCTGCAGGATGCGCCCGGACTGGAGAAGCTGAATTTCCGCGAAGGCGGTGCCTTCGAAGCGCATGATGATGGTGACGAGCACGGCCACGCGGATCATGACGCCGCGGAGGCTGACGCCGATCACCAGCACGATCACGCCGCCGACGATCACGCGGGCCATGACCATGCGGGCCACGGCCACGAGGGCTTCGACACCCACCTCTGGCTGGATCCGGAAAATGCCAAGGCGCTGGTGAAGGAGATCCAGGCAAAGCTGGCAGCCGCCGATCCGGCCAATGTCGAGGCCTACGGCCGCAACGCCATGGCGCTGCTGGCGCGCATCGACACCATGGACGGCGACATCGCCAGGCAGATCGCGCCGGTGAGGAACAAGCCCTTCGTCGTCTTCCACGATGCCTACCAGTATTTCGAGCATCACTACGGCGTGAAGGTCGCAGGCTCGGTCACCGTCTCGCCGGAGACTGCACCGGGCGCCGAGCGGCTGCGTGAGATCCAGTCGAAGATCGTCGATCTCGGCGCCACCTGCGTGTTCGCCGAACCGCAGTTCACCCCGAAGCTGATCAACGTCGTGACCGAGGGCACCAAGGCGCGCCACGGCGTGCTCGATCCCGAGGGTGCGACGCTGAAGGAAGGGCCTGATCTGTACTTCGATCTGATGAATGGCCTGTCGTCGTCGCTGGTCGATTGCCTCGCCAAGGACAGCTAGAGAAGAACCGTGTCGAAGGGCCAGGGATCGAGGATGGCGCTTGACGCAAAAAAAGCCGCCGGGATCCCCGGCGGCTTTTCGAATAGTCCTGGTCCAGCCTTTAGCGACCGGCCATGATGCTGGAAATGATGCCGCTGGTGACGCCGATCAGCAGGAACTGGTTGTCGACGCGCACCCACTGGTAGCCGCGCGGCGGAGCCGAAAGGCGGTGGCTGCGATAGTCACGAACCGCGGCAGCGCGGGCGCGTTCGGCGCGGGTCATGCGGTGACCCTTGTTCCAGCGCTGCTTCTTGACGATCGTCTTCTTGACGATCGTACGCTCGACGGTGCGGTGACGATCGGGACCATGGCCGCGGTAGTCCTGCGCCATCGCCATCGGCGCGGCAAGAATGGTGGCGGCGGTCAGGATGGAAATGAAAGCCTTCATCGGGCGTCTCCTCGTATGTCTTGTTCAACAGCCTGACCCTAGGTGCCGAGGGGTGAACGGCAGATGAACCGCCACATTACAATTCGGCAATGAAATGAGCCGCTTGTTCCAACTCGTTTACGCCGCACCTGAAGCGCCTGCGGGTCACCGATACGAAAAAGCCCGGCGCTGGGCCGGGCTCTGACAATGACGACGCGGACCGAAATGCTTAGCGGGCCGGACCTTCGCGTTCTGCCGAGGCCGCCCAGAGATTGATGTCGGCATCCTTGGCGAAAACCTCGATCTCCGCCAACTCCTCCGCCGTAAAGTCCGGCCGATCCAGCGCCTGCACGCAATCCACCACCTGCTCCGGCCGGCTCGCACCGATCAGCGCCGAGGTCACCCGCCCGCCGCGCAGAACCCAGGCGATCGCCATCTGCGCCAGCGTCTGGCCGCGCTTCTCGGCAATCGCATTGAGACCACGCAGGTTGCCGATATTGCGGTCGTCGAGGAAGGCCGGACGCAGCGACTTGCCCTGCGCCGCGCGGCTGTCATCGGGAATACCGCCGAGATACTTCGACGTCAGCATGCCCTGGGCGAGCGGCGAGAAGACGATGGAGCCGACGCCGAGATCCTCGAGCGTATCGAGAAGCCCGTCCTCCTCCACCCAGCGGTTGATGATAGAATAGCTCGGCTGATGAATGATGCAGGGCGTGCCGAGAGCCTTGAGGATCTCCGCCGCCTCGCGGGTGCGCTTCGAATTGTAGGAGGAGATGCCGACATAGAGGGCGCGGCCGGAGCGGACGATATGGTCCAGGGCGCCACAGGTTTCCTCGAGCGGCGTGTCGGGGTCGAAACGATGGGAGTAAAAGATATCGACGTAATCGAGCCCCATCCGCTTCAGCGACTGATCGCAGGATGCGATCAGGTACTTGCGGCTTCCCCATTCACCGTAGGGGCCCGGCCACATGTTGTAGCCGGCCTTCGACGAGATGATCAGTTCGTCGCGATATCCGGCAAAGTCCGTCCGCAGGATCTCGCCGAACGCGGTTTCAGCACTCCCCGCCGGCGGACCGTAATTGTTGGCGAGGTCGAAATGGGTAATGCCGAGGTCGAAGGCGGTCCGGCAGATATCCCGCTTGCGCTCGTGCGGCGTGTCTTCGCCGAAATTGTGCCAGAGACCGAGCGACAGCGCCGGAAGCTTGAGGCCCGAATGGCCACAACGATTGTACTGCATGCGGGAATAGCGATCGTCAGATGGCTGCCAGCCCATGGATATCTCCTCCGTCTTGAAAAGAACCCGTCCTCCCTCAGGACGGAAAAGCCGTGCGCGATGTTGGACGCGCACGGCGGTCGCTCAAGGCCGCGGACCGGCGAAGATGCCGGATCCGCAGATGTCGTTCATGGATCAGGCGCCGGTTCCCAGCCCGCTGCCCCAAGGGCCGTGCGGGCGATCGATACCGTCGACGCGCTCAAAGCCGTGCGCGCCGAAGAAGTCGCGCTGCGCCTGGATGAGGTTCGCCGTGCCACGACCGCGGCGATAGGTGTCGAAGTAGGACAGCGCCGAAGCGAGAGCCGGAACCGGCAGGCCGGACATGACGGCCGTCGAAACGACTCGGCGCAGCGAGGCGTCGGTTTCCTTGACCAGCGCCGAAAATGCCGGCGTGACGATCAGGTTGGCGATATCCGGGTCCTTGGTGAAGGCCGAGGTGATCTCGTCGAGGAATTCCGAGCGGATGATGCAGCCGGCACGCCAGATCTTGGCGATCGTCGGCATCGGCAGGTTCCAATTGTATTCATTGGACGCTGCCGCCATCACCGCAAAGCCCTGCGCGTAGGCGGCGACCTTGGCCGCCAGCAGCGCGTTCTCCAGATCGTCGAGGAAGGCCATTCCGTCGATACCGGGCATCGCCGTCGTCTGCGGCAGGCCAAAGATCTCCTCGGCGGCAACCCGTTCGGCCTTCTGCGACGACAGGATACGGCCGGCGACCGCGGCCTCGATGCCCGTTGCCGCCACGCCGAGGTTCTGCGCCTCGATCACCGACCACTTGCCGGTTCCCTTCTGGCCGGCTGCGTCGAGGATGACGTCAACCATCGGCTTGCCGGTGATCGGATCGGCAGCCGACAATACCTTCTCGGTGATCTCGATCAGGTAGCTGTCCAGCCGGCCGCTGTTCCAGCGGCCGAACACCTGGGCGATCTCGGAGGCCGACAGCTTCAGCCCGTCGCGGAGGATGCCGTAGATTTCGGCGATCATCTGCATGTCGGCATATTCGATGCCGTTGTGGATCGTCTTGACGAAATGGCCGGCGCCGTCGTTGCCGAGCCAGGCGACGCAAGGCTCGCCGTCGTATTTCGCGGAGATCGAGGTCAGCACGCTCTCGACGCGCTTCCAGCTGTCTTCGGTACCGCCGACCATGATCGACGGGCCGTGGCGCGCGCCTTCCTCACCGCCGGAGACCCCCATGCCGATGAAGGTCAGCGGGCTGTCCTTCAGCGCATCGAAGCGGCGCATGGTGTCGCGGAAATTGGCATTGCCGGCATCGATCATGATGTCGCCGGCCGACAGGTAGGGCTTCAGCAGTTCCATCTGCTGATCGACCGGATCACCTGCCTTGATCATGATGATGATCGGCCGCGGCGGACGGATGGCAGCCACGAATTCTTCGAGTGTTTCGCAGGGAATGATCTGCCCCTGCAGGCTTCCGGCCTCGGCATAGAACTTCCGGGTCGCTTCCGGCGTACGGTTGAAGACCGCGATCCGGTTGCCTTTTTCGGCGATGTTCAGTGCGAGGTTGGACCCCATAACACCAAGGCCGATAAGGCCGATTTCTGCCTGTTCCACGAAAATGCCTCCATAGGGATCGGGATGCTGTTTTGGCACTGCATATGGCAAACAGCAAGGCGATTGGCGAGGAGCGGCGATGAAATTTACTGACGATCGGTCTCGTCCGCACCCGCTATGCAGCAGGATTGAAAGGCTTCCTTGCCAGGCCCGTCAGCTGCGCCATAAACATAGGAAAGATAAACACGAAGGAGCAACGCATGGCACCGATGGAGAGCCGCATCGTCCACCTGGCGATCAACAGGGACTGGCGCAGCGTCTACAATTTTGCCCATCGTCCCGAAAACATGTCACGCTGGGCATCGGGGCTCGGGGAAGGCCTGAGGGCGGACGGCGACGGGTGGCTGGCCGATGGCGGACCGCTTGGCGAGGTACGGGTGAATTTCGCAGCGCCGAATGCTCTGGGCGTCATAGACCATGTGGTCGACATGCCGTCCGGGCTGCGGGTCCACAACGCCTTCCGGATCGTGCCGAATGGCGATGGCGCCGAAGCAATGTTCATGGTCACCCGCCTGCCCGGCCAGTCGCCGGAGCAGTTCGAGGAGGATGCGCGGCATGTCGAGGTCGATCTGCAGCGGTTGAGGGAAATCCTCGAAACCGACGTCGAGACCAGCGTCTGACATCAATCCTTAAGGCTGTGCTTGATGTTCCAACGGTCGTGGTACCAGAGCCACTGCTCCGGATGTTCGCGTACCCAGCTCTCGACCTTGTCGTTGAGCAACTGGCCCATCGCCTGCACGTCGACGGCGCCCTTGTCGTTGCGGGCGATCTCGATCTTCGGCTCGATCTCCAGCCGGTAGCGGTTGTCGGGGAGCCGGATGCAGCGTGCCGGATAGACTTCGCAGTCGAACTGCCGGACGAGCTTGGCAAGCAGCGGATTGGTCTGCACCGGGTTGCCGAAGAACTGCGTCGACAGCCCCTTCTGGAATTTCTGGTCGACGAGGACGCCGATCCCCTTGCCCGCCTCCAGTTGCCGGGCGAGCGCGAACGACGATCCGGCATGCGAGGGAACGAGCTTGCCCATTCGGGCCGCCCGGAAGGAAAACACCTTCTCGGCAATGTAGGGATTGTTCGGCGGCCGGAACATCACCGTAACCGTCAGGCCGAAGGCATTGCCGGCCACCGGCAACAGTTCGAAATTGCCGGTATGGGCGGTAAAGACGATGAACGGCCGCGGATTGTCGCGCAGATCGAGGAAGATCGGGATGCCCGACACCTCCACCCGTCCCGGCGCCTGGCTCTCCGGGTCGAAATCGAAAAGTTCGTCGAGGAATACGTATTCGGCCGCGAGCCGACCCATGTGGCCCCAGCTGGCCATGGCGATCTCGTGGCGCTCGGCCTCGGATTTTTCCGGGAAGGCATTGGCGAGGTTGACCAGCATCAGCCGATGCCGCCGCGTGCGTGGCCCGATCTTGCGCACCAGCCAGTCGGCGAACCGGATCGCCGGGTCGGCCGGCAGCAGCTTCAGCAGGTTGAGGAAGCTGAAGGCGACCTGCGCCACCAGCCATTGCTGGAAACGGCGCAGTGCCAGAACGATCCGGGTGATCACCATCTTCACGGCGCGTCAGTCCATCCTGAGGATGATCTTACCGAAGATCTGCCGCGACTCCATGCGCTCGAGCGCCTTGTCGATCTCGCCGAAGGTCACCTCGGTGTCGATCACCGGGTGGACGATGCCGCGCGCCATCTTCTGCATGGCATTCGCCATGTTCTCCATCCGACACCCGAAAGAACCGAGCAGCTTCAACTGCTGCTGGAAGAGCATCATCAGGTTGACGTCCGTCGAGACGCCGGAGGTCGAGCCACAGGTGACCAGACGACCGCCGCGCTTCAGGCAGAACATGGAAGCGGCAAACGTGTCCTTGCCGACATGTTCGAAGACGACGTCGACGCCCTTCTTCTTGGTCAGCTTGCGCACGACGCCTTCAAACCGGTCCGTGCGGTAATTGATGACGTGGTCTGCGCCAAGGGCCTTGGCTCTCTCGATCTTGTCGTCGGAGCCGACGGTGGTGATTACCGTGCAGCCCATCTTCTTGGCGAGCTGGATTGCGGCGCTGCCGATGCCCGAACCGCCAGCATGCACGAGGATCGTCTCGCCTGGCTCGAGCTTGGCGTTGTCGAACAGCATGTGTTCGACCGTGCCGAAGGTGACTGGCGCGAGGGCGGCGGCAACCGCATCGATGCCCGGCGGTGCCGGAACGAGCTGGCGGGCCGGGATGTTGATCTTTTCCTGAGCGAAACCGTCGAGATGAAAACCGTGCACGCCCGCCACGTGTTCGCAGAGATTGTCGCGCCCTTCGCGACAGGGCTTGCAGAGACCGCAGGTGCGCGCGCCGTAGACCGAAACCAGTTGGCCGGGCAGAACGTTCGACACGCCGGGGCCGATGGCCTCGACGACGCCGGAGGCTTCCGCGCCGATGGTCAGCGGCATCTTGCGCTTGGCAAACGCCATGCCCCGCCATCCCCAGACATCGATGTGGTTGAGCGCCACAGCCTTCACCCGCAGCCTCACCTCGCCCGGGGCCGGCGCTTCGGGTTCGGGGATATCGACCGCTTCGAGACGGCGGTCGTCGATGAGTTGCAGAGCGCGCATAGAAGTTTCCTTATCACCCGGAGGCGTCAAAGATCATGGGGCCAACTGGCCGACTTGGAGCGCTGTTTAGGCTGGCTCCGCCGTCATGACAAGGCTGGCATTCTGACCTCCGAAGCCGAAGGAGTTCGACAGCACCGCCGTGACCTGCTGGTCGCGCTTCACGTTCGGCACGACGTCGAGCACGATCGTCGGATCCGGATTGATGTGGTTGATCGTCGGCGGAAGCGTGCCGGTCAGCATCGTCTGGATCGAGAACACCGCCTCGACCGCGCCGGCAGCCGTCAGGGTGTGACCGATCATCGACTTGTTGGACGAGCACGGGATCGCATCCTTCAGCCGGTCTCCGAAGACAGCCAGCATCGCGCCGTATTCCATCTTGTCGTTTTCGGGCGTCGAGGTTCCGTGGGCATTGATGTAGCCGATGGCGCCCTCGTCGATTCCCGCATCTTCCAGCGCCGCACGAATGGTGGCAATGGCCGGCCCGCCGTCGGGCGACGAACGCGTGCGATGGAAATGGTCGGCCTTTTCGCCGCAGCCCTTCAGGATGCCGAGCACCTTGGCGCCGCGGGCGACAGCCGATTCGAGCGATTCCAGCACCAAGGTCGCCGCGCCTTCGGCGATGACGAAGCCGTCGCGATCTTTGCTGAACGGCTTCGACGCCTTTTCCGGAGGATCGTTCTGTGTCGACAGTGCCGAAAGGAGCGAGAAGCGGATCAGCGCCTCGGCGCTCACGGAACCGTCCGTCGCAACCGTCAGCGCGCGATCGGTGCGCCCCTGGCGGATCGCCTCGACGCCAAGCTGGATCGCCGTTGCACCGGAGGCACAGGCCGTCGACAGCGTCACCGGAAGTCCGCGCGTGCCGAAATGATCGGACAGCCGCTCGGAGATCGAACCGAATTGCGCAGCCTCGAGAAAGACCGGATCGGGACGTTCACGCATGGCCGCGAGGAAGCGATCATAGGCATCGCCTTCCACCTGCGCCGGCGGCGCACGATCGGCCAATTCGAACCGGGCGCTCCACTCGGGCTCGACCGGCGGTGCGGCAAGGAACAGCGGACCGCCGAAATCGCCGGACAGACCGGCCTGTGCCAGCGCCTCGACCGTCGTTTCGCGGGCAAACGCGAACGACCGCTCGACGGAGTTCGGACGCGGGATCTCGATGAAGTCGACCGTGCCGCTGATCCGGGTCGACAGACCCTCGGTGGGGAACCGTTCGATCGGATGAATACCGGAGGTGCCGGAAGTGAGCGCCGCCCAGTTGTCAGTCAGCCCCTGGCCGAGCGACGTGATGACGCCCATGCCGGTAACGGCGACGATCGGCCGCCCCAGGTGATCCGTGAAAGCTGTGTTGCTCATGATGATGTCCTCAGCCGTTTGCCGACAGCACGGCAATGCCTTCGCCGCGCAGATAGCCGACCGTCGTTACCACCGCATGGGACGCGCCGCCGCTCATCGGCCGCTCATGCTCGGCGTCGAAGGCCGGAACCTGTGCATGTCCGTCGAGCGCCAGCGCTGCGAGCGCCAGCCCCAGCGGAAACTGTGCTTCCATGGCGTGACCGGCAACCCCGCCATAGCCGCGGATCGCCGCGCCCGGGAATTCCGCTTCCAGCGACGCACGTTCACGTGCCGCGAGATCGACCACGCCGCTCGATCCGGAAAATACCACCAGATCGCCCGTGGTCACGTCCGTCGCCAGACCAGCGAGCCGGGCAAGCCGTGTTTCCAGGCCCCGATCCGCGCGGTTGCCGCGGTCGCCCTCGATCGCATCGATCTTTGCGTAGATGTGCGCACCGCGGGCTTCCGCATGGGTGCGGGATTCCATCACCAGGAAGGCGCCGACCGATCCCATCATCATCCCGCCGCCATTGTCGACAGAACGAGACCACAGCGGGTGCCATTCGCCCGTGGCATGGGCCTGGATGCCCTCGACCAGCAGGATGATGTCCGGACGTTCGGCAACGAAGGCGCCACCGACCAGCGAATGCGTCGATTGGCCGGCCTTGATGCGATGATAGGCGGTCTCGACTGCCGAGATGCCGGCGGCTTCTTCGCCCATGAAGGTCCGCGACGAGCCGGTCACCTTGTGGACGATGGATATATTGCCGGCCATCAGATTCGAAAGCTGCGCGAGGAACAGCGTCGGGCGCAGTTCCGTGGTCAGCTTCTCGTTCAGAAGTCGTTCGCGGTCGTTGCGCTTCAGACCTTCGTCGACGATCATCGAGTCGACCTTGATATCGCGCTCGCCGCCGCCCGCTGCAACGATCATGTCCATCGACCCGCAGGCCTCGGCATCGTCCTTCAGGCCGGCATCGTCGAGAGCCAGTCCGGCGGCGAAGACACCTAGCCGCTGCCAGTTCTCCATCTGGCGCTGATCGCCGCGTTTGGCGATCTGTTGCGACCAGTCGATCTCCGGCATCGGATGCACCGGATAGGGCGCGAACCGTTCCGTCTCGACGCGCGGCCGACCGACTTCGCCGCCCGTCAGCAACGCGATATGCGGCTCCTTGCCAACCCCCGCGCAGGTGACGATCCCGACACCGGTGATCACGACATCATTGTCTGAGCTGCTCATAGTGAGATCAATCCTTCTCGCCTGCCGGTCACTCAGCGGCAAGCGCATCCATCAGCCCGACTTCCTCGGCCCGCTTGCGCACCACATCAGCCAGTGGCACCTCGTCGAACGGCATGGTCCGCAGCTTCAACTGCGCATCGCATACCCGCTTCCCCGCAACGGTGATCTTGGCCTTGGTCACGGCATAACCCGATCCCTCATGCTCCAGAAACACCTCGATGTCGAGGACCGCATCGGGTTCGACGAAGGTCCGCATCTTGGCGCCGTCGACCGACATCAGGAAAGGCATGGCGGCGAAGCCGCTCGCCCCGAGCACCAGGAAGCCACTGGCCTGCGCCATCGTTTCGATCAGCAGCACGCCGGGCACCAGTGGCATTCCGGGGAAATGCCCTTCGAACACTGGGCTTTTCGAAGGCACGACGGATCGCGCCTTCAACGTCTTCGCGTTGAGATCGATCGCTTCGACGCGATCGATCATCTGGAAATATTCAAGAAGCATGAGGCCTCGCCGGCAGCGGCATTTCAGCCCTTGGCCGCCCTCAACTCGTCGATCTTGGCGCACAGGTTTTTCAGAACGAAGTATTCCTCGGTCGAAACCTTGCCTTCGTTGACTTCCTGCGTCCACTGCTCGAGCGGAATCTTGATGCCGAATTCCTTGTCGATCGCAAAGACGATGTCGAGGAAGTCCAGGCTGTCGATGCCGAGATCGTCGATCGTGTGGCTCTCCGGAGTGATGGTAGCCCGATCGATCTCGCTCGTTTCGGCAATGATGTCGGCGACTTTATCGAAGGTAGCGGTCACGCTGATATCCTCTGAATGCTGATTAGTTAAGGTTCCACATAGGGAAAACCGGCTTCGATGCCAATGGGCCGCGAAGCTGGGAATGGAATTTTGCACCCGAACTGTTGCCTAAACAGCAACGCCGGGACCTGAAGCAGTGGCTCAGAGAGCCTGACCCGAGACGATAGCCGCACGGATCACCGCCAGCACCTCGTCCGGCCGCACCTTCGTGCAGACGAGTTGGCTCGGATGACTGTCCCAATGGCCGGGTGGAAAGCCTCTGCTGTCCGGTTTCTGGATCGTCTGTCCGTCCGCAATCCCGCCGCACACCACGCGGATGGGGCCACTTCGGGTTTCGAAGAGATCCGGCCGGACGAGATAGACGCAGGCGCAGCTGTCGTGCACCACCATGCCGTCGCCGACCCGCGTCTTGTAGAACTCGATATAGAACTGGGAAATGTCGGACAGCAGCCTGACGTCCTCGCCGCCTGAAGCGACCATCTCCGCCAGGAAGCCACTTGTCATGACCGTCTGCATCGTCACGTCGAGGCCGATGACGACGACCGGCCAGGCGGCGGTAAACACCACGTCTGCGGCCTCCGGATCGCCATGGATATTGGCTTCCGCTGCGGGCGATACATTGCCGTTGACGTCGAAGGCGCCGCCCATGATGACGACCTGCCTGACGAGGCTCGCAATCCCGGGATCGGCCTTTATGGCAAGGGCGAGGTTGGTCATCCGCCCAACGGCCACAAGCGTAATCTCGCCGGGATGGGCGCGGACCGTGTCGATAATGAACTGGTGGGCAGGGTGACCGTCTTCGACGCGGTTGATGATGTCAGGGATGGCGACCTCGCCGATGCCGTTTTCGCCATGGATCGCGGTCGGCCAGTAGCCGCCCTTGCGATCTGCATCCAACGTGACGCCGGCACCCCGGGCGACGGGCGCCGGAATGCTCCACGCTTCACCGAGGTAAAGTGCGTTGCGGGTGGTGATGTCGATCGGAGCGTTGCCGAAAACCGTCGTCACGCCCACCAGATCGATCTGCGGGTGCTTGTGAAGGAACAGCAGCGCCATCGCGTCGTCGATGCCTGGATCCGTGTCGAAAATGACTTTGTGCATGGAAGACATCCCGAGAATTTGAAAAGCGGCGCACCATACCGCCGAAGTTCGAGGACGCAAGAGCGCGGTGCGGTGCACATAGGCTTTGTGACACGCGGTGCTCGGTTGCATTGCGCTCGGGCCGGTGCAACAAGACCGGCCTTGCCTCCTATCGCTTTGACGAGTCTTCCCAGTGCACGATCTCGCGCCCCAAGTTCTATTGCTGCTGTTCCTTGCCGCCATTGTCGCCGGCTTCATCGATTCCATTGCCGGCGGCGGCGGGCTGGTCACGGTCCCCTGTCTTCTGCTGGCCGGCATCCCTCCCCTAGAGAGCATCGCCACCAACAAGGTTCAGGGACCCTTCGGCGCTGCTTCAGCAACGATCGCCTATGCACGGCGCGGCCACGTCAATTTGAAAAAGCAGCTGCCGATGGCTCTGATCGCCGTCATCGCGGGCGGCGGCGGCGCGCTGATCGCGTCGCATGTGCCGGCGCGCGTGCTGGGTGCGGCAATCCCGGTCCTGCTCATTGGCATCGCGCTGTTCTTCGCCCTGAAGCCCAATCTCTCGGATCTCGACAGCACCCGCAGGATTTCGCCGAGAATTTTTGCCGTCACCGCCGTGCCGTTGGTGGCGCTCTATGACGGCATCTTCGGGCCCGGCGCCGGCTCATTCTACATGCTCGGCTTCGTCCTGCTGGCCGGCTTCGGATTGCTTAAGGCGACGGCGCATACCAAGCTCATCAACCTCGGCTCCAATCTCGGCTCGCTGCTGGTCTTCGCCATCAACGGCTCAATTCTATGGAAACTCGGGCTGATGATGGGCGTCGGGCAGTTGATAGGCGCACAGATCGGTTCAAGGCTCGCCATGCGCGGCGGAGCCAAGCTGATCAAGCCGCTGCTGGTGCTTTCCTGCGTCGCCATGGCAGCCAAGCTGCTGTCTGACCCGAGCCATCCGCTTCGGCTGTGGCTGGGCGTCTGACCTTCAACCCTTCATCTTGAGCGGCAGGCCCGCGGCGACAAAGTAGACCTCGTCGGCAATCGAGGCGATCTGCTGGTGCAGCCGCCCGGCATGGTCGCGGAATTGCCGTGCCATCTTATTGTCTGGGACGATGCCGAGACCGACCTCGTTCGACACGAGGATGACCTGTCCCCGAATCTTCCGAAGCGCACCAGCGAGCTGCTCGCCCTCCCCTTGCACAGCGCGCTCCGCCATCATCAGGTTCGACAGCCAGAGTGTCAGGCAGTCGACCAGGATGACCCGGTCACCCGCATCGACATCGCCGATGGCCTCGGGCAAATCCACAGGCACCTCGTGCGTCATCCATCCGTCGCCGCGTTGCTCCTTGTGCTGCGCGATCCGCGTCTGCATCTCGTCGTCGAAGGGCTGCGAGGTGGCGATGTAGTGTCGCTCCAGGCAGCTCGATATAGCGAGGCTCTCAGAGAACACCGATTTTCCCGAGCGTGCGCCGCCGAGCACCAGGATGATTTTGCCGGATTGGGGAACGTCCATGAACACGCCAGGCAAGAGGGGAAGGACGGACCGGCCGACACGCATCATAGTCCATGAAAGGCGGCGAATTCGTAGATGAGGAGGTCGCCCGCCAGGCTGATCATGGTTTTGAGGCGCGGGCCTCGGCCGCCAGGGCGTCTCATCCGCCTGCGAAATGCAGCGCCGTCGACAAGGAGCACCTCAGCCTGTCCCTCAGGACACCGATTGTCCGTCCGCACCACCGCGAAGAGACGCGGCGGCACGTCGATATTTGGGGCCGCGAGGCGTATCTGTCAACGGTGCATGCAGCCACATCTCTTGCAGGGTAGGTCCGATCCCATGGGCGGCAACTTTGGGTGAGATGCGGGCAGGAGGTATCTGCGCCCTTTCGAGCGGCGGCGGCAAGGCTCCGGGACGCAATACCAATCCGGAGCCACCGCGGCCTGGCCACGCAGGACTGATAGCCCGTCATGTGTTACCGAGGCGTTAGTGCCGGTACCGAATGTTCGCCGGAGAGCTATATTTTCCGCAGCCCCATGAACTCGTCCTCCCGTCCTGGCGATGCGCCGACTTGTCTAGCGGCCCTGTCAGGATCAGCCTCGCGAAGCCCGATGGAGGTTGCTTTTCCTCGCCGAAGCCGTAGGCTCGAACAACCGCGGAAACGATGATGCAGACGATAGCGCTGCAGAGGTACAGGACAGGATGACACGGCTGCTCTCCTTTGCTGCTCTCGCGATCGGTCTCTCTGCAGGTGCCGCCTGTGCCGAGGCGGCTGACTGCGGAGACTTGACGATCGCCGAGATGACTTGGGGTTCTGCGGGCCTTGCGGCACATCTCGACAAGATCGTTCTTGAGGAGGGATACGGCTGCCAGGTTACGCTCGTTCCCGGTGACACGATGCCGACCTTCACCTCGATGAACGAAAGAGGCGAGCCGGATCTCGCGCCGGAAATGTGGGTTGACGGCGTGCGGACAGCGCTCGAGAAAGCGGCCTCCGAGGGACGGCTCATCCAGACAGTCGCGCTCTTGTCCGATGGTGGCGTCGAAGGCTGGTGGATTCCGAAATTTCTTGCTGACGCTAATCCGAAGATCCGGACGGTCCAGGACGCGCTTAAGTACCCCGACCTCTTTCCGGCATCAGATAATGGACGCAAGGGCGCGATCACCAACTGTCCCACGGGTTGGAACTGCCATGTAACGACGGAAAATCTCTATCGCGCTTTGAATGCTGAGGAGCGCGGCTTCCAACTGGTGCAGACGCGTTCGGCAGCCGAACTTGACGGGTCGATCGCCAAGGCGTTCGAAGAAAAGACCGGTTGGCTCGGCTATTACTGGGCGCCGACCGCAACGCTCGGCAAATACGATATGGTGAAACTGTCGTTTAACGTGCCGCACGACAACATGGAATGGAACAGGTGCACCGCCATTCCTGGCTGCGAGCACCCAAAGGCCAACGCCTATCCGGTCTCCGACGTTCAGACGGTTGTCACCCGACGCTTTGCCGATGAGGCAGGCGTTGCGATGGAATACGTCCAGACTCGAACATGGGACAACCAGACGGTCGGCAAGGTGCTGGCGTGGATGGACGAAGAGCAGGCTACCAGCGAAGACGGCGCGAAATACTTCCTCAGGACCTATCCAGACATCTGGACGAAGTGGGTCCCGCCGCATGTTGCGAAGAAGATCAAGGCGTCGCTGTGACATCGATGCAGCCGCTCAGCGTAGTGGTTCGACGCCGCGGACCGAGTGACAATTTTCCGCCGGCCCGCCTGAGACCGCGAGTGATTTGAATTCTTCATTTGGCCCGGCGAAACTTGATCGCTGTGAGGACCGTCATCAATCAAACAGCCGCAAGCACAACAGCATCCGGGATAGCATAAGAAAAAGCCGGTCCGACGTAGGACCGGCCTTCTCGGTCCGGGTGCCTTACTGGGCGGCCCGGTTAACACGCTTGCCAGCATCCTGCGTCGCATCGACGGTGTTAGCCGTATCGGCGCCCATGCCGCGAATGGTGTTGCCGCAGGAAGAAAGCGTCATGATTGCTGCGAAGAGGGCAGCGGTTACGGTAACTGTCTTGGCCGTCATGTCGAAATACTCCGATGGAAAGAGGCAAAATCGTGTCGGAAATCATGTTTCCGCTTCTGGAACGTACGAGACGCGAAAAGGTTCACGTGATTGCGTAGGGAGCGATTGCGAACGAAATCCTGCGCGCATGTCACCATCAGATCAACGAGCATATCGACCCTCGCCGCCTGCCGACTCTATGGCACGCGTACCTGTAAAAGATCGGGTGTCGGTGAAATCTTCCGGTGGGTCTCGACCGGCACGCAAGCTGCAGCCTATCTGGGGCTCGCGTATGAGTGCCGTCTTGCCGGTTTCGGCGATCTGTCGGCTACGCTTACCGCCGTTTAACGCTTTCTTGCGAGCCCGTGGTGGAGGATCCCGACGATCTGCTGGGAGGCTTGAAAACTGATGCCGGAATTGCGCGACGCCCGAGTGGCAGTATTGACAGCCGGCGGGGCGAACCCGCAGGTGATGATCAACGTGCTCGCCGCTCATTTTCCGAAGCTGCAGGTCATCCAGGAAGAGAGCGAAACCAAGCGCACGCTGCTGAAGCGACGAGCGCGAAGACTTGGGTGGCTAACGGCCCTCGGCCAGTTGGCGACCATGATCGTCTCGCGCTTCGGCAAGACGCTGGCAGCCCGGCGCAGCGCGGAGATCCTGAGCAGTCACAACCTGTCTGATGCATTCGACCCCGCCGTGCCTGTCCGCCATGTGGCATCTCTTAACGATCCCGAGGCGCATGCCGTGCTCGCGGAACTCAAGCCGGACCTCGTCTTCGCCATTTCATGCCGGCTCCTGTCGCGCGTGACGCTTGTCGCCATCTCCTGCCCCGTCGTCAACTTTCACGCCGGTATCAACCCGACCTACCGTGGCCAGATGGGCGGGTACTGGGCTCGCGTCGAACGCGACGAGGAGAATTTCGGCGCGACGATCCATCTGGTCGATGCCGGCACCGATACCGGCAAGACGCTCCAGGAGATCCGCCTCCGTCCCTCGCCACGGGACACGATCTCCACCTATCCCCTGCTGTTGACTGCCGCCGGCGCGCATCAGGTCGTCGCGGCACTGCGCGCCGTGCTGGATGGCACGGCAACCCCTTACGCTCCCGAAGGCCGATCGGAACTGCGTTTCCCGCCGCCATTGTGGACATACCTCTACCACGGCCTGACCCGCGGCATCTGGTAAGGCCCCCTCCTTGGAGCTTTGCGCAAGTGGCATCCGGAGCAGGTCGCCGCCGACGGCACCTAGATCAGGGTCTATCACGCTTACAATTCGGTCGACGGCGCTGTTGCAGCCACCTCGGCGGCACCCGCAGCCGCCGGCGGTCGACGTGGCGGCCCGACGCAACGACTTGCGTGTCCCCAAGTGCGACAGCTTCGCGAACGGTTACGCGGATAATGAGTGGAATGGCGGAATGCGCTTTCGCCTGTGTCTTCGGTCCGGTCATGACGATGCGGATGCGCAAGACGGAAAGGCCTCAGGATGCAGTATGACTGGACCGGGAGTGATGACCGCCGGCGCATGTTCGTCCGCCTCGGCTTCGTAATCGCCCTAGCGACGGCCTTGCTTGCCGCCGCCATTTTGCAATTGATGTGATGCACCAGACCCGCAACTCTTCTCGTGTGGATCGGTTGCGGGTTCTACCGCCGCGTTCGCAATCTGATCGGCGAGTCGATGTCTGACATAGACCCGCTCGTTCTCGTCTTGCGTCCGCCAGGCGCGGCCGCTCTGCCCGCAGGCGCCGCCGAAATCACGACTGAACGCGTCAGGCGGCAGCCTTTTCCCGTTCCGCATAGGCATCGCGGATGCTGTCCGCCACCGCCTTCGCCGGAACGGATAGGCTTGGCGCACAGAGAAGCCTTACGTCGAACGTCATCAGGTCGGGCAGCCCCTCCTTGACCCCGAGCACCGCCATATCCTCGGTGATATACGACCGCGGAAACGGTGCGATCGCCAGATCAGAGAGCACCGCGGCGCGCTGCGCCATCGTATTGGCACTGAGATAGGAAATCCGGTAGGGCCGTTTCATTCGCTCCAGCGCGTTCACCGCCGCCTGGCGCCAGATGCAGCCTTCCTCCCAGATGGAAATCGGCAACGGATCACGAAGATGCGCCGTTCCGCATCGGGCTCCGGCCCAGACAAGCTTGTCCTGGTAGACGATCTCCCCCGGTAGCGTCGTCGAATGATTGGAGAAATTCACCAGTGCAAGATCAAGCCGCTGCTCTTCCATCCGGCGTCTGAGCTTCAGGCTCATGTCGACCGTCACATCGACCATGATACCGGGAAACTTGCTGCCAAAGTTTTTCAGTATCCCCGGTAGCAGCCGCTCGGCGATGTCGTCTGCCGCCCCCAGGCGGACAACTCCCGACAGTTCCGGCATGATGAAACGTGACACCGCCTCGTTGGACAGGGCGATCATCCGCCGTGCATAGGATAGAAGCATCTCGCCGTGCGGCGTCAGCGACACCGACCGCGCATCACGCAGGAACAGCGTTACCCGCAACTGCTCCTCCAGCTTCTTGATCTGCATTGAGACCGCCGAGGGAGTGCGCAATACCGCCTCGGCGGCGGTAGAGAAATTGCCGGTGTCGGCAATCGCTACGAACGTCTTCAATACGTCGTTGTCGAGCAGAGGAAGCGCGGGACGGAAGGAGGCGTTCATCATCTGGCTTTCAATATTTTTGAACAGAGGAACGATATCACCGCGTTCGCTTCACAGTCAATCCGACGCGCGGCTCATCCGGATCAAGGTCGGATTCCGTCGCACCTTGATCTTGAGCGCAGGTCATGGCTGACGGGCACTCGGCAGATGGACTAGATATCTGCGCACCAGCGTCAACAAAATTGAAACTTAGCCGCACATCATTGCATTTGATTGACAGCAATTAATGGCGCATCTTCAGAAAGCTACGGATCTTCCATCAATAACTATCATGGATCGGATAATGTCGATCTGATTGATTGAACAGTTGGCGAGGCGCATCCATAGCTCGGCTAAACAACGAAAGGATTTGGCTGTGACCCTTGCTCTCCCGCATGCCCCGCCTGACCGGCGGGCCTATTCCTCACCTGTGCTCACGGAGCGCCTGGCGCTCCTGCTGCAGGCAGCCGGCCGCCGGCTGCTGCGGCACGCCGCTGAAAGCAACCGCCGCCGGACGGCCCTGCAACTGGAAGGTCTACCCTTCGACGTCCGCAAGGATATCGGCTGGCCTGCTGATGACATCGGCAACGGGCCAAAGTCCTAGCATGGACCATCACCGCTCTGCTTCAAGCCCGCGCTGAACCGACACCGGTAGCGCGGGCGATGCGTCTAGCGTTTCGGCTAAACTTTCGGCAGATCCGGGCATCCACGTGTGCATCTGTGCAACCAAGCGCCAATCGGGAACGTCTCCAAAGACACTCCTGCCCGCGCGACGGCATTAGAGATGTAGATGTCGCAAACGAGACATTGAACAACCATAATTTCAAGCGAGGAATGTTGAACCGCCACGGAGTTCCCGCGATGAACAAGCACCCCGCCCACAAGCGTACCCTGGTCTTCTTCCTCGTGCCGAATTTCACGATGCTGCCATTCTCGGCAGCGGTCGAAACCCTGCGGATCGCCAACCGAATGCTCGGCTATCCAGCCTATGAGTGGCGCCTCTCCTCCGTTGACGGCGAAAAGGTCTCATCCTCCAGCGGCATTGCCATCGAGGTCAACACCTCGCTTGCCGAGGAGCGCCGCAACATCAGCGGCGAGCACCGTCCGAACATGGTGCTGATCTGTTCCGGCATTCAGATCGAGGACTTCAACAACAAGTCGGTGCACGCTTTCCTGCGCGAGACCTACAACCGCGGCACTGCGGTCGGCAGCCTCTGTACCGGCGCCCATGTGCTGGCCCAGGCCGGCCTCCTGAACGGCAAGCGTTGCGCGATCCACTGGGAAAACCTTCCGGGCTTTGCCGAGACCTTTCCGCAGGCGGAGGTCTATGCGGATCTCTACGAAGTCGACAGCAACCTCTACACATGTGCCGGCGGCACCGCATCGCTCGACATGATGCTCAATCTCATAGGCCAGGATTTCGGCGAGGCGTTGGTCAACCGTGTCTGCGAGCAGCAGCTGACGGACCGCGTCCGCAACCCGCACGACCGCCAGCGCCTGCCCCTGCGGGCTCGCCTCGGCGTGCAGAATAGCAAGGTACTGTCGATCATCGAGCTGATGGAAAGCAATCTGGCAGAGCCACTCTCGCTCGTCGAGATCGCCGACGATGCGGACCTCTCACGTCGTCAGATCGAACGGCTGTTCCGCCAGGAGATGGGCCGTTCGCCTGCGCGCTACTATCTCGAGATCCGTCTCGACCGCGCGCGTCATCTGCTGGTCCAGTCGTCGATGCCAGTGGTGGAGGTCGCAGTGGCCTGTGGCTTCGTCTCGGCCTCGCATTTTTCCAAATGCTACCGCGAGGTCTACAACCGCTCCCCTCAGCAGGAACGCGCCGAGCGCAAGATGACGCTCAGCAGCGCGCGTGCCGGCGTCGCAGCTTGACGCCTGGCATATGTCGCGGCCGACGGATTAGGCCGGCACGGCGAGACTGGCAGCCGCGTCGCGGGCGTTCGATGCCTTGATGGTCCGGATCTGCGATAGCGTGTCGAGGTTCTGGTTGACGCGGCAGTAGAACTCCTCGTCGATGAACGGCCGCAGCATGAAGTCGTTGCCACCGGCCTTCAGGAACCGCGCCGAGAGCAGCCGGTTGGTCGAGGACGACACGCCGATAACCCTTAATTCGTGCGAACCGCGAACCGAGCGGATACGACGTGTAAGCTCGAAGCCGTCGATGTCTGGCATGTTGTAGTCTGTCACGACGAGACCAATATCGGCATTCTTCTTCAACAGATCGATCGCCTTGGCGCCGCTTTCGGCGACGCTGACACGAAAATTGTAGCGCTTCAGGCGGGTCGACAGCAGCGCCCGGGCCGTCGGGCTGTCGTCGACGATCAGCACGTGATGGCGGTGGTTTGTGAGGAACCGGCAGACCGATTCGACCAGCATCTCGACGGCGAAGATGTTGTCCTTCAGGATATAGTCGACGATATCCTTGGCGAGCAGCTTCTCGCGCGTCTGCTCCTGGAACGTCCCGGTGAAAACGATCGTCGGAATATTGAGGTCAAGCAGATATTCCAGCGCCTCGCCGTTCTCTGCACCTGGGAGGTTGATGTTGGAGATGGCCAGCCGGACCGGTTCTTCCGACAGCTCGTTTGCCGTGGTGAGATCGTCGTAAGTCCGGCAGATCTCGACGTCGATATCGAAAATCTCCTTCAAACGCTGCCGCACCATCGAGGTGAAGACGTTCGAATCCTCAGCGAGGAGAATCCGGGCATCCGGAAATTTTTCCCCAGTATACTGCATTCCAGAAACACCCAGATACGTCATGACAAGCCTTTTGATCCCCAATCGTCGTGACGATAAGGCACGCGGATTTCGGAACCATTAAGCAGGAGCGGGTGGACGACAGGCAAGACTTGAATAAGCGGCCACAGGAAGTCGCTTTTCGGGTGTCCGGAAAGTTCTTATTCAGGCACGCAGGACGTTGTTGTCGGGATCGAACGGGCTTTCTCCGATAACCTCTGCCTCATACAGCGTTCCGAGGATCTTGACCTTGAGCTGCGTACCGAGAGCTGCCTGTTCAGGCTTCAGCATCGCCAGCGCCAGCGACTTGCCGACGCGCCAGCCGAATCCGCCGCTGGTCACGCGTCCAACGATGTCCCCTGCCTCGTTGTAGATCGCCTCAGAGCCGCGCGCGTCGACTTCCGTGTTGCCGCGTACCTCCACCGTGCTGAATGTCCATTTCAGGCCGGCATCGCGGTAGGATACGAGCCCATCGCGACCGAGGAATGGCTTTTCAGGCTTGATGAAGCGGTCGAGGCCGGACTCATAGGCATTGTATTCAATCGACAGTTCGCGGCCCATGTTGCGATACGACTTCTCGACAGCCATCGAAACCATGGCACGGATCCCGAACGGCCTGATACCAAACTCGGCACCCGCTTCCATCAGCCTGTCGAAGATATAGGCCTGCATCTCGATCGGATGATGCAGCTCCCAGCCGAGCTCGCCGACGAAATTGACGCGCAGAGCATGTGCGCTGGCAACGCCGACGGAGATCGGCTTTGCCGTCAACCATGGGAAATCTTTGTTGTCCAGGCTGGTGCGCGTCAGCTTCTTCAGCACGTCGCGTGACCGTGGTCCGGCAAGCACCAGTACCCCGTATTTCTGGGTGATCGGCTGCAGCACGACAGAGCCGTCCTGCGGCAGGAGCCGCCACAGAAGGTCGTGATCGTGCGCCTCAAGACCACCGGCTGAGACCATGTAGAAACGGCCCGGCGCCCATTCGTAGATGGTGAACTCGGCACGCACGCCGCCGGCCGGCGTCAGAATATGGGCGAGCGTGATGCGGCCGCGCTTCTTCGGTATGGCGTTGGCGAAGATTGTTTCCAGCCAGGCCCGTGCGCCGGGACCCGAAACCTCGATCTTGGCAAACGGCGACATGTCGAGCACGCCGACATTCTCCGTGACGTTCTTCACCTCGCTGCCGACATGCTCGAAATAGTTCGAGCGGCGGAACGACCATTTTTCGACGACCCGGCCATCGTCGGTCCGTGGCGCATGGTTGTGGCTGGTGATGACGTCGGCGCCGACGCCGAGATCCTCCTCCGGCACCGCGTAGCCGGCTGGCGCGAACCAGTTGGCACGTTCCCATCCGTAGACCGAGCCGAACACGCCGCCGAGCGCCTTGAGGCGATCGTAGACCGGCGTCGTCTTCAGCGGCCGGGCGGCGGCGCGCTCCTCGTCGGGGTAATGCATGGTGAAGACGTTGGCATAGGCCTCCTCGTTCTTAGCGATGAGGTAGCCTTCCGTCGCGTACGGTCCGAAGCGGCGCGGATCGACGCCCATCAGGTCGACCGTCGGCTCGCCGTCGACGATCCATTCGGCGAGCTGCCAACCGGCGCCACCTGCGGCCGTGATGCCGAAGGAGTGTCCCTCGTTCAGCCAGAAGTTCTTGAGCCCCGGCGCAGGGCCGACAATCGGGTTGCCGTCCGGCGTATAGGCGATCGCGCCGTTATAGACCTTCTTGATGCCGACTTCACCGAACGCCGGCACCCGGGCGATAGCTGCCTCGATGTGCGGCATCAGCCGGTCGAGCTCTTCCTGGAAAAGCTCGTACTCGCTCTGGTCCGAAGGTCCATCGACGTAGCAGACTGGAGCGCCGACCTCGTAGGGGCCGAGGATCAGGCCGCCGGCTTCCTCGCGCATGTACCAGGCGCTGTCGGATTCGCGCAGCACGCCCATTTCCGGCAGCCCCTGACGGCGACGTTCTTGGATGGCCGGATGCGGCTCGGTGACGATGTACTGGTGCTCGACGGGAATGACCGGAATATTGATGCCGACCATCTCGCCGGTCTTGCGAGCAAAATTGCCGGTACAGGAGATCACGTGCTCGGCGGTGATGTCGCCCTTGTCGGTCGTCACCACCCACTGCCCGTCGTCCTGCTGCGCGATGCCCGTCACCGTCGTGTTGCGGTAGATCGTGGCGCCGAGGTCGCGGGCGCCCTTGGCAAGCGCCTGGGTCAGGTCCGCCGGCTGAATGTAGCCATCGTCGGGATGCTGGATGGCGCCGAGCAATCCGTCCGTCTCGCAGAGTGGCCAGACCTCCTTCACCTGTTCCGGTGTCAGAAGATTGACCTTGACGCCGATCGTCTCGGCGATGCCGGCGTAGTACATGTATTCGTCCCAGCGGTCCTTGGTGCGCGCCAGGCGGATGTTCGACACCTTGGAGAAGCCGACATTCATGCCGGTTTCCTGCTGCAGCTCCTCGTAGAAGCGAACCGAATACTTGTGCAGCTGGCCGACGGAATAGCTGAGGTTGAAGAGCGGCAGCAGTCCCGCAGCGTGCCAGGTGGAGCCCGAGGTCAGTTCCTTCCGCTCGATCAGGACGACGTCGCTCCAGCCCTTCTTCGCCAGATGGTAGAGGGTCGAGACACCGACGACGCCGCCTCCGATAACCACTGCCCGCGCCTGTGTCTTCATCACCCAACCCTCTCAACCTTCCGCCAGCGTTCACGACGCGGCGGATCGGACTCGCAATGGGCTGGACTATGCAGTTCCGGCCCGCCTGCCAGATGCCTGATAACGACAGCGAAAGAGCTTGGCGCGACGAGCGCAGCTTTGGCAACAGGATCGCCTGGAAGGACCGCGGCTGCCGTTACTTTCCGTCGTCCTCCGGCAGCGTCTCCGGCTGTGCAGGAGGGATCGGCTGCGGCATCGGATGCGGTTGCCCGGCCTGGCGCGCGGTGAACACGGTGCCGCTGACGTTGATATCCTGATGCGGGAACGGCATCTCGATGCCAGCCTCCCGGAAGCGACGCAGCACTTCCATCCGCACGCGGTTTCGAACCGCCAACCCGTCGTTCATGTCGGCAAGGTGGAAGCGCAGCTCGAAATCAAGCGACGAAGCGCCGAACCGCAGGAATTCCACATGCGGCTCCGGATTGCGCAGTGCCTCTGGTATCTCGTTGGCGATCTGCATCAGAAGGTCGATGACCTGCTGCGGATCAGTGTCGTAGCTGACGCTCACCGGCACCTCCGAACGCTGGACCCGGTTGCGGTGGGTCCAGTTTCCGACGGCCGCGTTGATGAGATCGGAGTTCGGCACGATGATCGACTGCTTGCGGAAGGTCTCGATCTCGGTGGCGCGCACAGAAATTCGCTTGACGATGCCTTCCGTCGTTCCGGTAACCACATGATCGCCGACCTTGAACGGGCGCTCTACGAGAAGGATGAGCCCCGAGACAAAATTGGAGACGATGTTCTGTAACCCGAAGCCGATACCAACGGAGAGCGCGCTCGCCACCAGCGCCAGGCTCGACAGGTCGATGCCTGCCGCCGAGATGCCGACGACGGCGGCAAGACCCATCCCCAGATAGCCGATGCCCGTCTTCACCGAATTTCGGACGCCGAGATCAACCTGGCTGCGCGCCATGACGTTGCGATCGATCCAGCGCTGGGCAAAGCGGGTGCCGAGATAGCCGAGGAGGAACAGCAGGATGCCGCCGAGGATGCCGATCAGCGAGATGGAGATGCTGCCGATCGATATCTGCGTGAACAGCCGGTAGGCGGCCGCCTGGATGTCCTGGATCTGGAAGCCCCAGGTGAGCAGGATCATCGGAACGCCGAAGACCAGCGCCACGGCATAGATGCCGAGCCCGGAGGCAAGGCCGATCTGATCAAGCGCCACCTCCGACAGCCGGTAGCGGCCAGCGAGATAGCGTCCGACGGAGGTACGGGCGAAGGCGCCCTGCTTGCCGACCGCCTTGCCCGAGAGAATGCCAATATACATCGTCACGACCAGCGCGCCGGTGAGAACGATCTGCGTCGCGGCGAAGCGCGCCAGTCCGACATAGCCGGCAAGAACCGCCAGGATCAGCGCCACGCCTGCAGCCCGCAACAGCAGCGGGAAGCCGCGCGGCCAGGGCCGGCCCGGGGAGTCCGGATCCCTGTCTTCCGCCAGCAGCGGCTTCATGAACGACATCAGCAGCAGGATGACGCCAATCAACACCGAGGCGATCAGGCTCTTGGCGATGGTGAGGACCACAGGGGAGTTCAGCACCTCGCTGATTTCCGCCAGCACGTAGTCCAGGCCGTTGATCACCGCCATCAGCAGCGTCAGCCAGTACATGCGCCGGGCGCCGCGGTTCGACATGCGAATGAGGCGCCAGTTTGGATGGAGCGGCGCAAACACCAAGCCGCTCAGGCGAGCCACGAATACCACCACCCAGATCATCCCGAGCAGCGCTCCCAGCACCGGCGCGATGTCGGGCCGCAGCACGTTGAAGCTGACCAGGAAAAAGAAGGTCGATGCCAGGAAAGCGGACAGTGAGAAGGTCTGCACGATCAGCGACCAGAAGGCAAACGACAGCCGGGTGATGAAGGGTGGGCTCTCCATCGCCAGGTCGCGCTTCACCATCCGGCCGAAAAATCGGTAGCCGCCGGCAAGAAACAGCAGGGCCGCACCGAACGACAGGACCACGGCTCCAAGAAACTGGAGCTTCTTGAACTTCCACGCAAACGCCAACCAGCCGGCAAGCGTTGCGGTGAAG
This sequence comes from Rhizobium sp. 0TCS1.26, assembly GCF_050455525.1. Classification (NCBI taxonomy): domain Bacteria; kingdom Pseudomonadati; phylum Pseudomonadota; class Alphaproteobacteria; order Hyphomicrobiales; family Rhizobiaceae; genus Rhizobium; species Rhizobium sp. 0TCS1.26. Next base: position 451,901 of record NZ_JBCIYV010000001.1, read on the forward strand.
GTGCCGATCTCGTCGATGAAAGCGGAGCCGGCATCGATGAAGACGCCCGGCGACAGTTCCGTGTGCTTGAGGAGCGTTGCCGAGAAAAGCCGGCGCCGCTGCTCGGTGATCTTGCCTGAGAGTTCGCGCGCGCCGGCGACGATGTGGTTGATCTCGCTGCCGGTCGCCGTCAGTTCGGTCCGCTCGGCCGTCAGCCGTTCACGCTCTTCGGTGACCACGACGGCCTCCGGCGGCTGTCCCTCCTTCGGTGGCTCTCCAAGTTCCTTCAGGCGCGCCTGGATCTGTTCGACCCGCTGGTTCAGGTCCGCCAGGATCGCCGTCAGTTGCAGGTCCACGTCGTCGGACTGCGCCTTGAAGTCCGCCAGTTGCACGTCCTCGACGTTTTCAGCATCCGCCTGGGCGCGGAGCGCCTGGAGGCTCTTGCCGGCATCGGCTGCGGCCTTCTGCGATCGCGTCGTCAGCCGGTCAGGAGCGGTATCGGCCGCCGGCACGGCATCAGGCGTCGATGCTGAGCCCGCGTCGGGTGCCGGCGCCGGTGGCGGCGCTGCTGCCGATGGCGGCGCGGGCTCGGACTGCGCCAGCACGGCAGCTGGAACCACTGCCGATGCGACCAGGCAAAGGACGAGGACGGCATGGCGAAGGAGCGCCGGCGTTGATCGAAAAACACGGTTCTGCAAGTCCGTTGACCTCATCGAAGATGGCGCATCCAGTTAAAGACAGCCGCTTGTAAAAGAAAGCGCTTCCTCAGAACCGGCTTTGATCGCGGCCCTTGGAGAAGATTTCCCCGGCAGAACTATGGCGTGTTCCAAAGCTCGGGAACCTGAAGCGAGGATCCGCGTTGATGGGGCGCAACCACAATGGAAGGGACAATTATGGAAAGCGCAGGCATCGGCTGGATCGCAGCTATCATCATCGGGGGTATCGCCGGCTGGCTCGCAGAGCAGTTCATGAAGAGCAACATGGGCGTTCTGATGAACATCCTGCTCGGCATCGTCGGCGCGATCATTGCCAACGCCATTCTGGGCATCTTCGGCGTCGTTCTGGGCGGCTGGATCGGCTACCTGATCGCCGGCTTCATCGGCGCTTGCATCCTGATCGCCGTTGGCCGGATGATCAGACGATAATTGTCGTCACCATTCTGTCGGAGGGCCGCCATCGCGCGGCCCTTTTTCGTTGTCGATGGACCGATTTGGAAGAGGTCTCTCAAGGTAGCCGGAGATGGCTCGGCTCGATGCCGAGATGCAGTGCCAGCGCTTCGACGACCAGATTATGGTCTTCCCGCTGCGGCAGGCCGGACACCGTCACCGCACCGATGCACCCCACTCCGATGACGCGAATTGGAAAGCTGCCGCCGTGCGCTGCGTAGTCGGCGGATGACATCCCCGATTTCGCTTCCGTCGTCGTGTTCTGCTGCGCCAGTTCGAGTCCGATAGCGTAGCTCGGCCGCAGCAGCCTCAGCGTCAGATTGCGCTTGCGGCGGATCCAGTGCTCGAAATCGGGCCTGGCGCCAGGCAGTGCGGCAAAGAACGCCTGCATCCCGTTGATCTGGATGTCGATCGAAAGGACATGGCCTACAGATGACGCGGCCGCGCGAATATGCTGGCCGAGAGACCAGGCGGAATCGAGATTGAAGTGCTCGAAGCAGAGCGCCTCTTCCTGCGCGGCAATCCGCACCAGATCGTCTTTCGTCGACATCCTCATCTCCTCCTCTGATAGACGGCTCCACTAGATGGACGCCGCAAACTGCGCTGTAAAGCCCACCCGATGGCTGGCGGTTGGCTGCAGGCAAGCCGTTTGCGACGTCCTTTATGAGTTGGACGCAACGTTATCCCCAGGCCGCTGGCCAATTGAAAAGAAACGAAAGTTTTTTCACATGGGTGCTAGACAAGCCTGCGCATCCTCTTTATACGCCCCTTCACACCAGCGGCGCCGCCGAACGGAAGCGCCACGGGGATGGGTGATTAGCTCAGTTGGTAGAGCAGCTGACTCTTAATCAGCGGGTCGTAGGTTCGAGCCCTACATCACCCACCAAACATTTTCCTGACAGGTCATATCAGAGAGCTGCAGCGCAAGCTGCGGCAGAACTGCAACGATTACAGATGTCGTTCGACAGGCTCTTGCAGTCTGGCGTCGCATGTACGATCTACGCGGCATAGACTGGAGATCGTCATGAACAAGAAATCCGCCGCTGTTGCACTTATCCTCGCTTTCGCGAGCCTCAGCCTTGCCGGCTGCACGTCCACGGGCAATCCGCACATCTATCAGGGACAGCCCGTCGGCGGCTTCGTCCAGGAACATGGCGGCGCCAATCCCGAACCGGTCGTCTGGCCGTCCGCGGTCGGCGGCGGCTACTGATCCTGCCGATCAGGCATTCTCGCTGAGAGCCTCGGCGAGGCCGCTGGATATTGCGGCCTCCGCCGGAATCGATCAGGGAACTGAGAAGATGCGCGGGAATCAGGCGCGGGCGTCGACGGCTAGATCGTCGTCTGCCGCGAACAATGCCTGCAGTTCCATCTGCACGGCATTCATGAACAGCGCCGCCTGACGCGAGATCTCTTGTGGCTCAGCGCCCTGCTGCGCAAGTTCCGCGGCGATCGCCCGCATTTCGGAACGCCAGTACTGGTTGGCTTCTTCGCCATGAAGCGTCAGGAGCGCCTGCGCGCAACGGCGGATATCGGCAGTCCGTCTATCGGCCGGGAAATGGGCAAGCGTCATGGTGTCTCCTGCTACGCACGCGTTCGAATCAAACTCACTTAGGCAAGATCGCCTGAACTGGTTCCCAAATCCTAAACACGCTGCGGACAATCCGGCCGATGCCTCGGTCCGAAACAGCGGCCCGGGTCTGCCGGCGCAGCCGCATCTTCCGGTCGCCGGTCAGTTGCACCAGGTTCTTCCGCCATCCGAACCGGTCCGCACCAGACCTTCGCGAGCAAGCTGAGCGCCGATCGACTGGCCGTTGCGCATCACTACCCTGAGCTTTCGGCCTTGCCCGTCCTCATCCTTGTTCGGCCAGTCGGCGAGTTCGAACGTGCCGGCATTCAGCAGATCCCGAAGCCGCACCTTCGCCGCAAAACCCTTGGCGCGCTCTCCGTCGCACCGGGCATTCTGCGACGCCGGCGCCGAGATATCCGCAAGTCGGATCGCCTGCTTGCGGAACCAGAAAACATCGCCGTCCGCGACGCAGTTGTCGAGGCCGGACGTGCCGCAGAAGTAGAAGGTGCCGTGGAAGTTCTTGCCGACCAGTTCGCCGGCCTCCGGCTTGCTGATGGGCACCGCCGCCATTGGAACTGCCGTAACCGGTGCGCGTGGCACTGGGTGAGCGAGCGGCACGGCAGGTGCGGGACGGTCTTTCGGCCGGCTTTCGGTCGCCGCCAGCAGCCGGGCCGGCGCGGTCTTGAACACCGTTGGTGTCCACCTTTGAAGCTGGTCGCCATGCTCGTAGGCCGTGATGGCGCCTGCGACACCGACGAGCGCCACCACCCAGGGCCAGACCCGGTTGCCGCTCTTCTTCCTGGTCGTCCGACGCTTGGTCCGCCGTCCTTTGCTTGCAGATGCGTTGGCCATGATCGCTCCATTCCAAGATGGCTGCATCATCCTCCGTGGAGGTTGCCAAAGAGTTTTCAGCCGCGGCTTCATCCCCGGTTTTGGCATAGGATGTCAGGACACAGAAAACGTGGGTTGGAACTTTGGATCAGGATTGAAGTTAGCGCCTCGTCGCTACGGTATTGTTCTGCCGGCAGCGCATGGGAGGAGCACATGGAACATCCTCAATGGCGCCGGCCGGTTCAGGCCGCCGGGCTCGATATTACTGGCCCGCTTGAGGCGATCCAGTTCATGGATCATCGTTGGCCCGGCGTGAAGGCGATGAGCTTCGCAACCGCCCACCAATCGTGCCTGGCGGCCCTCGATGGTCGCGAGAAACCCGACCACGCACGCGATTGTTTCAAGCAGGCGGTCGACGAGGCGCAGCTGCACTGAATACTTGCGGATGGGCGCTAGCCGGCTCGACAACGCCACCGGCCGGCGATGGTTGTCCGTCAGCCCCGAGGATATCCTCGTCGCGTACGGCGGGGATCTCCCGACGCGTGTCGTTGTGCGGCCAAGAACGCTTCGCGCGTGTGGAACCTGCCCTTCCTCCCGACGTTAGACGCAAAACCTGCGGAGTACGGCGCCCATGAACATCGTTCAATCGAACCTTACCTCTTCCACCCTTGCCGCCCCCCGCATCTACTACATCCATCCTTTACTGCTCACGGATCCCGCCGCCTGGAACGCCGTCTTCCAGCATGCCCGCGGTCTCGGCTTCGACACCATTCTCAGCGCCCCGCTCTTCCCCCGCGCCGTCAACACGAGCGTCTTCGTCGCATCCTCTCTGGACCGGCTGGATCCGGCCTATGGGCTCGGCGATGATCTGGAGGAGGGTCTTCGACGCTTGGTGGGGATGGCCGACGAGCATGGCCTGTCACTGATGCTGGACCTGGTGGTTGACCGTCTCGCAGTTGCAGAAGGCCAAACCACTGGCCCGGCCGCCGATCCGCGGCTTTCTCCGCACGACGCGAACAGCCGCCGAGTGAACGCCGGCGATCCCGGAGCGCTCGAAGCGCATCTGAACACCTGGTCGCAACGGCTCATGCGAATAGTCGGTGCCGGTGTTTCCGGCTTCCGCTGCCTCGGTCTGGAGGGCCTGCCGACCGAGAGCTGGCAGCGGCTGATCGAGGCCGCAAGGCGCGCACGTCCGGATGCCACCTTCCTCGCCTGGACGCCCGGCACCTCGTTCGAGCTGCGGCGGGCGCTTCCCGACGTCGGTTTCGATGGCTGCTTTTCCTCGCTTGCGTGGTGGGATCTGGAGCAGCGCTGGTTCATCGAGGAGCATGATCTGCAGCGCGCATTCCGGTACCAGATCGCTTTCCCCGAAGTCCCCTTCGCAAAGCGCCTCGCCCACGGCATGGACAGCACCGAGATACGCGCCAGACGGGCAGTCCAGGCTTTGAAGCTTTCCGCCGCGATCGGCGACGGCCTGATGGTGCCGGTTGGGTTCGAATATGGCGCGACGGCGGCGCTCGATCCCGTGCACGGCAACGGCGAAGGTCTGCGCGGTCTTGCGGACCGTCAGACATACGATCTTTCGTCAGAGATCCGCCGCGTCAACGACACCCTGTTGCGCGATGGAGCACAGTTTCGCTCAAGCCCCTTGCAACTGATCAACGTGACACAGAGCCCGGCGGTCGCCCTGCTGCAGGCCGACGCCGCAGACCAGCGCTTGGCTAAAGGCATCCGCCTGGTGGTGGTCAACCGCGATCTGCGCGCCGGGGCGCCGGCGCCACTGAATGCGGTGCGCGATGCAGCCTCCGGCTTCCTGCCGCTGACAGATCCGACCGAGGGCGGCTCCTCGCCGATTGCCCCCCACCTGCGCCTCAAGCCCGGCGAACTGCGCATCTTCGAGGGGCATGCTTCGCCCGTCATTGCAGGCGCAGTGCCGGCCCAGGATGTTGATGAGGCAGCCGCCTCGCCGCGCCTGGCGATCGAAGCAATCACCCCGAGCGTCGACGACGGACGTTTTGCCGTCAAGCGCGTCGTCGGCGATACGGTAGTCGTGGAAGCCGATATCTTTGGCGACGGTCACGATCCAATCTCCGCTGCCCTGCTCTGGCGGACTGCGGACGAAGAGGTATGGACCGAAGTACAGATGCGACTCGTCGAGAACGATCGCTGGCGGGCAGAGTTCACGCCAAAGCGCATGGGCCGGCACGAATTCGCGGTCGAGACATGGCGCAACCCGTTCCAGATCTTTCGCTACGAGTTCTCCAAGAAGCACGATGCGCGGCTTGACCTCAACCTGGAGATCCAGGAAGGCATGGCCCATGTTCGAGATGCGCTTAGCGCTGCCAAGGGTGATGTTCTGATAGGCTTGCAGGAGCTGGCGGAAAGGCTGGACCGGGCAGCCGAGCCTGAACGTATCGAGCTCCTTCTGGCGCCGGAAACCTTCCGGTTGATGGCCGATGCCGATCGCCGCCCGCACCGGCTCCGTTCGAAGAGCATTCCGCTGGATGCAGAGCGTCGCGAGGCTGCCTTCGCCAGCTGGTACCAGATCTTTCCGCGTTCGCAGAGCGGCGATCCCAATCGCCACGGCACGTTCGACGACGTTATTGCGCGACTGCCGGCGATCCGCGAGATGGGCTTCGACGTTCTCTACTTCCCGCCGATCCATCCGATCGGCACCACCAACCGCAAGGGCCGCAACAACAGCCTGACGGCCGGGCCGAACGATCCGGGCAGCCCCTATGGCATCGGCTCTCCGGACGGCGGCCACGACGCGATCCATCAGGAGCTTGGGACCTTCGATGACTTCCGCAGGCTGGTCGAGGCAGCTAGCGAGAACGGCCTGGAGATCGCCCTCGACCTGGCGATCCAGGCGTCCCCGGACCACCCCTGGCTGAAGCAGCATCCCGGCTGGTTCGACTGGCGCCCGGACGGAACGGTTCGCTACGCCGAAAATCCGCCGAAGAAGTACGAAGACATCGTCAACGTCGATTTCTACGCCAAGGACGCCGTGCCGTCGCTGTGGATGGAGTTGCGCGACGTGGTGCAGCTGTGGGTCGACAACGGCGTCAAGCTGTTCCGCGTCGACAACCCGCACACCAAGCCCTTTCCGTTCTGGGAATGGCTAATCGCCGACATCCGTGACCGCCATCCGGACGTGGTCTTCCTCTCGGAAGCTTTCACGCGTCCCAAGGTGATGTACCGCCTCGCCAAAGTCGGCTTCTCCCAGTCCTACACCTACTTCACCTGGCGCAACACCAAGTGGGAACTCGAAACCTACATGCGCGAGATCACCACTGAAGCGCCCAAGGAATTCTTCCGCCCGCATTTCTTCGTCAACACGCACGACATCAACCCGGACTTTTTGCAAAACGCGCCGCGCTCCGCCTACCTGATCCGCGCGGCGCTGGCCGCCACCCTGTCGGGTCTATGGGGCGTCTACAACGGCTTTGAGCTGTGCGAGGGCCGCCCGGACGCCAAGCGCAAGGAATACGCGGATTCAGAGAAGTACGAGATCCGTGCCTGGGACTGGGATCGACCCGGAAACATCAAGAGCGAGATCGCCCTGCTGAACCGGATCCGCAAGGAGAACCCGGCGCTCCATTCGCATCTAGGCCTCAACCAGCTGATCGCCTGGAACGACAACGTGATGTTCTTCGAGAAGGCCAGTGCCGGCCGCGAGAACGTGCTCCTGATCGGCGTCAGTCTTGATCCGCACAACGTGCAGGAGGCGGATGTCGAGATACCCCTCTGGTCATGGAACCTCCCGGACAATGGCGCGCTTAACGTCGAAGATCTCGTCAGCAGCCAGAAATTCACGCTGACGGGGAAATGGCAGCGGCTTCGACTTGAGCCGAACCAGCCTTTTTCCATCTGGCGCGTACGATAACCGAGGAAAATCCTAAATGGACATGATGCAGAGCCAGAGCCAACCGACCGAAAAGGATCTCCTGTGGTACAAGGATTCGATCATCTACCAGTTGCACGTCAAATCCTTCTGTGACGGCAACGGCGACGGTATCGGTGATTTTGCCGGGCTCACGCAGAAGCTCGATCATATCGCGTCGCTCGGTGCCACGGCGATCTGGCTGCTGCCCTTCTTCCCCTCCCCGCGTCGCGACGACGGCTACGACATCGCCGATTACGGCAATGTCAGCCCCGACTACGGCACGATGGACGAGTTCCGTGCCTTCGTCGATCAGGCGCACCAGCGCGGCATCCGGGTGATCATCGAGCTGGTCATCAACCACACGTCCGACCAGCATCCGTGGTTCCAGCGGGCACGCAACTCGCCTGCCGGATCGCCGGAGCGGGATTTCTATGTATGGTCGGATACCGACCAGAAGTTCCCGGAAACCCGCATCATTTTCCTCGACACGGAAAAGTCGAACTGGACATGGGATCCGGTCGCCGGTGCCTATTACTGGCACCGCTTCTACTCCCACCAGCCGGACCTGAACTTTGACAACCCGCAGGTTCTCGATGAACTGCTCAATGTCATGCGCTTCTGGCTCGAGACCGGCATCGACGGCTTCCGCCTGGACGCCATCCCCTACCTGATCGAGCGAGAGGGCACCAACAACGAGAACCTGCCCGAGACGCACGACATCCTGAAGAAGATCCGCGCAGCCCTAGATGCAACACATCCAGGCAAGGTTCTGCTGGCTGAGGCGAACCAGTGGCCGGAGGACACCAGCGAGTATTTCGGCGACGGCGACGAATGCAACATGGCGTTCCATTTCCCGCTGATGCCGCGCATGTACATGGCGATTGCCAAGGAGGATCGCTTCCCGATTACCGACATCATGCGCCAGACGCCGGAGATCCCGGAAAACTGCCAATGGGCGATCTTCCTGCGCAACCACGACGAACTGACGCTCGAAATGGTGACCGACGCTGAGCGCGACTATCTCTGGAGCATCTACGCCGCCGACCAGCGGGCCCGCATCAATCTCGGCATCCGCCGGCGCCTGGCGCCGCTGATGGAACGCGACCGCCGGCGCATCGAACTGATGAACGGGCTGCTGCTCTCCATGCCCGGAACGCCGGTCATCTACTACGGCGACGAAATCGGGATGGGGGATAACATCTATCTCGGCGACCGCGACGGCGTTCGTACCCCGATGCAGTGGTCGCCGGACCGCAATGGCGGGTTCTCGCGCGCAGACCCGGCACGCCTCGTGCTGCCGCCGGTCATGGACCCGCTCTACGGTTACGAAGCGCTGAACGTCGAAGCGCAGAGTGTCGACAACCACTCGCTGCTCAACTGGACGCGCCGCATGCTGGCGCTGCGCGGTCGGCATCCGGCATTCGGACGCGGTACGCTGCGTTTCCTGACGCCCGGCAACCGCAAGATCCTCGCATACCTGCGCGAATACGAAGGCGACACCATTCTCTGCGTCGCCAACCTGTCGCGCCTGCCGCAGGCAGTTGAACTTGATCTGTCGGAATTCCAGGGACGCGTGCCGATCGAATTGACCGGCATGTCGCCCTTCCCTCCGATCGGCCAGCTGACCTACCTGCTCACTCTGCCTCCCTTCTCCTTCTACTGGTTCCAGCTTGTGGCCGAAGCCGATGGCCCAGCCTGGCGAACGGAGCCCCCCGAGCAAATGCCCGACCTCACGACGATGGTCATGCGCCGCGACCTGATGGAGTTGATCGACGAGCCGAAGCTTGCAGCCACCCTGTCGCGTGACATCCTGCCGGCCTACCTCGACAAGCGCCGCTGGTTCGGCTCGAAGGGCGAAACCCTCAAGCGGGCGACGCTGGTGGCGGCCACCCCCATGGGCTTCACCCACAACATCCTGCTCGGCGAGCTCGAAGCTGAGCTGGAGGGCCACACCGAAACCTATCTGCTGCCGCTGACGGCCGCCTGGGACGACACGCAGCCGCCGGCACTGGCCCAGCAGCTGGCTCTGGCCCGCATCCGCCAAGGCCGCCGCGTAGGCTACCTGACGGATGGGTTCGCCATCGAGAACATGGCACGCGGCGTCATCCGCGGACTTTGCGAAAGATCGGTCATTTCGGGCCGCTCAGGCACCCTCGAGTTCCTCGGCACCGAAGCGCTCGACTGCATGAGCCTTGCCGAGGATCTGCCGGTTCGGTGGCTGTCGGCCGAGCAGTCCAACAGCTCGCTGATCATCGCTGACGTGGCGATGATCAAGCTGATCCGCCACATCTTTCCGGGCGTTCATCCGGAAGTCGAGATGACCCGCTACCTGACCAAGGTCGGCTACAAAAACACTGCGCCACTGCTGGGCGAAATTGCCCGGACCGCGCCCGACGGTACGCGCTACACGCTGATCATCGTCCAGGGCGCGATCCGCAACCAGGGCGATGCCTGGAACTGGATGCTGACCAATCTGCGCCGGGCTCTCGACGATATCGGCCTGACGCAGCCGGGTCCGGAAGCCGAAGCCGACCTCTTGCGCCCGCTGGTCGAGTTTTCCGGCATGATTGGCAAGCGGCTTGGCGAACTGCACGTCGCGCTCGCCAATCCGACGGACGACGAGGACTTTGCCCCGCTTCCGGCCAAGCCGGAGAATGTCGAGTTCTGGCGCCGCAGCGCAGTCGGCCAGATCGAAAAGGCACTGGCGATCCTGGAGGAGAACCAGCGCGACATGGAACCGGAGACGGCAGCGCTGGTCACGCCGCTTCTGTCCCGCCGGGACGAACTGTTGCGGATTTCCGCAGAGCTTGCACAGGCCGCCGAGGGCGCGCTGATGATCCGCAATCACGGAGACTTCCATCTGGGCCAGATCCTGGTTGCCGAACACGATGCCTACATCATCGATTTCGAAGGCGAGCCTGCGCGCGACCTGCAGGAGCGGCGCGGCAAGACCATCCCGCTTCGTGACGTTGCAGGACTGCTGCGCTCGCTGAGCTACCTTGCGGCCACTGCCGACCTGGAAACCGAAGCGGTGACCGAAACTGACAACCCGGTGCGCGGCGATATCATCCGCCGGTTCACCGAGCAGGCGGAAGCGGCCTTCCTCGAACAGTATTTCGAGGCAGTCGGGCAGTCGGAAAACCTGGCTGTCAGCGAAGATGACCGGCGCCGCATGCTGGATCTCTACCTCCTGGAAAAGGCAGCTTACGAGATCGGTTATGAAGCACGCAACCGTCCAAAATGGCTGCCTATTCCGCTGAGCGGCTTTGCCGCCATCGTCGACAGGCTCGCGGAGAAGAACGCATGAACATGGAACGATCCGAACTTCTCGCCGGCCTCGATCGTGACGCGGTGAATGCTCTTGTCGATGGACGACACGGGGATCCATTCTCCATTCTCGGCCCCCATGTCGTGAATGGGGTGACGGTCGTGCGGGTCTTCCTGCCCGGCGCCGAGGGCGTCGAGCTCCTGCAGGCGGATGCAAGCGCCGTTCGTACCAAAATGCACCCGGTGCACGAGGCCGGCCTGTTTGCGGCTGCGTTGGAGACAGGCGGGCGCTACAGCTTCCGGATCCAGTGGCCGGATGCGGTGCAGGAGACCGAAGACCCCTACTCCTTCGGGCTGCTGCTCGGCGAGCTTGATCTTCACCTGATCAGCCAGGGAACCCATTACGATCTCGGCCGCACGATGGGTGCGCGTGCGATGGAGGTGGACGGCGTTGAAGGCGTGCGGTTCGCCGTCTGGGCGCCGACTGCCCGGCGTGTTTCGGTGGTCGGCGACTTCAATGCGTGGGACGGTCGCCGTCATCCGATGCGCCTGCGCCCGCAGGCCGGCATCTGGGAAATCTTCCTGCCGCGCATCGGGCCGGGAGACCGCTACAAATTCGAGATCGTCGACCAGAACGGCAACCTTCTGCCGCAGAAGGCCGACCCGGTCGCACGTGCCAGCGAAGCTGCGCCGGCCACCGCCTCGATCGTTGCGTCCAGCCGGCCGTTCCAGTGGACCGATGGCGAGTGGATGCGCCAGGGCGCTGCCAAGCGCTCGGGCGAAGGGCCTATCTCCGTCTACGAGGTACACCTCGGCTCCTGGTTGCGCGTCGCCGAAGAAGGCAACCGCTCGCTCGACTGGGTCGAACTCAGCCAGCGCCTGGTTCCCTATGTTGCAAAGCTCGGCTTCACCCATATCGAGCTGATGCCGATCATGGAGCACCCTTTCGGCGGCTCCTGGGGCTATCAGCCGCTGGGTCTCTTCGCGCCGACGGGGCGCTACGGCACGCCGGAGGATCTCGCCTACTTCATCGACCGCTGCCATGCTTGCGGAATCGGCGTCATCCTTGACTGGGTCCCGGCGCATTTCCCGACCGATCCGTGGGGGCTCGCCCGCTTTGACGGCACCGCACTCTACGAGCACGAGGATCCCCGCGAAGGCTTCCACAAGGACTGGAACACGCTGATCTACAATCTCGGCCGCAACGAGGTGAAAGGCTTTCTCATTGCCTCGGCGCTCGAGTGGCTCGAGCACTTCCACATCGATGCGCTGCGCGTCGACGCGGTCGCCTCGATGCTCTATCGCGATTACTCGCGCAATGCAGATGAGTGGATCCCCAACAAGTATGGCGGCCGCGAGAACCTTGAATCGGTGGAGTTCTTCAAGCACCTCAACAGCATTATCCATCAGCGCTGCCCGCATGCTTTCACTGTGGCCGAGGAATCGACTGCGTGGCCCGGCGTTACCCAGCCTGTGGAAGAAGGCGGTCTCGGCTTCGACTTCAAGTGGAACATGGGCTGGATGCACGACACGCTGCATTACATGCAGGACGAGCCGGTCTACCGGAAGTACCACCACGGGACGATGACCTTCGGCATGGTCTATGCCTATTCCGAGCGGTTCATGCTGCCGCTCAGCCACGACGAGGTGGTGCACGGCAAGGGCTCACTGCTCGGCAAAATGCCTGGTGACCATTGGCAGAAGATGGCGAACCTGCGCGCCTATTTCGGTTTCATGTGGGCGCATCCGGGCAAGAAGCTGATCTTCATGGGCTGCGAGATTGCGCAGGAGACCGAATGGAACCACGACGGCTCGATCGTCTGGGATCTGCTCGACCGGCCGGACCACGCCGGCATGCAGCGGCTAATCGGCGACCTCAACCGGCTCTATGCGGAAGAACCCGCCCTGCAGCACGGTGACCTCCACCCCGACGGCTTCGAGTGGGTGATCGGCGACGACGCCGAGAACTCGGTCTTCGGCATGCTGCGCAAGACGGGCGATGGGTCGGACATGATCGTCGCCATCTCCAACATGACGCCAGTTCCGCGACAGGGCTATCGCGTCAGTGTGCCGAGGGAGGGCCGCTGGCAGGAGGTCCTCAATACCGATGCTGCCGTCTATGGCGGCTCCAATCTCGGCAATGTCGAGGCACGGAGCGAGCCGCAGCCGTCGCATGGAAGGGATCATTCGATCCTCGTGACGCTCCCGCCGTTGGCGACGATCTACCTCAAGTGGCAGCCGGCGTAAGCTCCGGCTGGTCGGCAAGCAGCTGCAGCTCAGGCACACTTAGCGGCCGGCTGTTCGGCTGGTCGGTGTAGACACTCAGATGCTGCAGGATCGCGTCGACGACATCCGTGTCACGTGTCGTCTCGTCCTGCGGCACGACCATCCAGCCATCCGCCTCGGCCATCTGCATCAGCAGAACCTGGATGCTATCCTGGTAGGCGCAATAGGCGGTCCTTGGATCGCCGGCGAGGCCGTCCCAGCGCCCAAGCTCGGTTTCCTTGAACTGCGCCCGACGCGTCCAGGAAAGCCGGGGATCTATTGACAGCAGCACCACCAGATCCGGTTCTGCCGCCGACGCGAAGTAGCCGCGCAGCACGTCGAGGCTGAGACCGGACCGTCGATGTGCCTTGGCGATAACCCGGTACTGCGACCCATCCATCACCGAGATCGTCCGGCTGCCTTTCAGCAGGCAACCGATGGCGGAGAACCAGGCGGCCAGAAGGTGGAGATAGAAATGCGTACCGAGCAGATCCTGCTTCGGCTCGCCTTGCTGCGGCCAGATGACCTCCTTCAACAGGCTGAGCCGGCTATCGGCGAAATTGTCGCCAAAGGTGATGTCGCTCTTGTTCAACGCCCGCGCCGGGTGGCCACGCTGGCTGAGGGCCCGCGCAAGCCTTCCGGCGATGTGCGTTTTTCCCGCACCGTCTATTCCCTCTATGGCGATCAGCATGATTCACGTCCCTGACGGCGTACCCTATTGTCTCTGCAGTGCATCAGCCCCTATTGGGCGGCGACCGGCTGCCATTGCTCGTCGGCGGATGGCAAGACTTCGTGGCCGAGCGCTGCCGCAATGGCTGCACCCGCATAGGCGCCGCTGACCAGCGCCGGAACCAGCCCCCGGAACCGGCCGACCACATCGCCGCAGAACCAAATCCGTCCGTCGCCGGCAGAGAGACCGTTGTCGACAGCCGGGAAGGCGCCGACGCCCTCGATCGCCGGGAAGAGGCAGACCGTCTTTGGCGACAGCATGTCGGGGAAGCGGCCGATCAGCATCCTCAGGCTTTCGGCGAGGATCTCGTAGAGTTCCGGATGAAGCTTGCCGGCGATGTCGCCGCGGCGGAAACCACCCTGTGGATACCAGGGCCTGCCGTGCGGATCGGGATCGGCGTCCGGCATCGGCAGTCCCAGGAACTCGGGCAGCGGTTGCCACACTGCCGGTGCCTCCTCGCCCAGCTCCCTCTGCATGGCGTCCCAGATCCGCCGGCCGGTCTCGAACCGCTCGCCTGTGAAGCGCGCCAGGAGGCCGAAGTTGCAGTAGCGACTGGGCGGACCATCGGAACGCCCGGACAGCGCCGCGACGTCCCCGTAAGGGATCATCCAGACCTCGCCGTTGCGGCAGGTGCAGAACGTGCGCACCTCCGTCTCCAGCGCGTCGAGGATGAACTTGACGTCGGGGCGCTTGACGCGAGACAGGAAGCCGACGCCATCGGGATGCTCCAGGCGGATGCCGAATTCCAGCCGCAGGTCGGTCATCGCCATCGGCGACGACAGCATTCCGGCGAGTGCTTGCGGTCCGAACCGGCCGGTCGCCAGCGCGAGGTGGCTGAACTGCTCCTCGCGGACCTTTCCATCCAATCCGACAGACCTGACGCCGAACCCGTCCGCGGTCTCGTCGATGTGCTCGACGCGCGTCTCGCAGCGGATCTGCTCCTCGAAGTCGCGGATCATCCTGCCGATCAAAGCGCGGCGCTGGATGAGCGATCCATAGGTGGAGAGATAGGCCTTGGCGATCATCGGCGCGTCGGCTGCGGCAAACCCGTTTCCGGCATCCGGGTCGAGCGGCGGTGCCTCGATACCGGCCTCCGTCAACTGCCGCTCGATCGAGCCATAGGCCTCTCCCAGCCGCACACGATCGGCCAGTGTGTAGAGGTGGGTGCCGGACGGATAGAAGCTGAACTTGCCGTCCGAAAACAGGCCAGCGCCGCCAATGCCGGCGCCGAGATGGCCCGCCTGCTCGTGCTGCCGTTCCAAGAGGGCCTTGCCGGCCTCGAACAGGACGAAATCGATCCCGGCTTCGGCCAATACCTGGCCCGTGGCCAGACCCGCAGGCCCACCTCCGATGATTGCTACGCGTTGCATGTCTCTCCCCCCGGAGTTGTGAACATCGCTGGGCCGCATCCATCCGGGCAGCAAAGATGGCTGCCGGTCAGAACACGTGCCGGATGTCTTGACTTGGTTCAGGCAAGCTCGATGTCGGTAACGACGGTTCGCGACAGGAGCTTTGGCAGGATGTCGCCGAAATCGGCGGGATCCGGTTGGCGCGTCGGATCCGGAAGCAGAAGCACCAGGACCTGCATCGGGATCGGCGCGTCGAACAACCGCCGAACCTGCTCAAGCACGTAGAAGATCGCCGCCGAGAAGCGATACTTCGAGGCGATGGCGAGAAGCTGCGGCCAGTCGATCTCCGACCCGTGCATCCGTAGCAGTGCATCGATATCGCCGAGCATCTGCAGCTTCAGCGTGCCGTGCTGGAATGCCTCGTAATAGACCCGCGCGGCGCTGAACCAGAGAGCGGTGGTCAAGGACTGGCTCGGCACCTCCCGCCCCAGAACACGCCGCCGGCCAGTGCCGCGCCAGACATCCGCCTCGTCCATCCCCTCGCCGAGACTGAAATGCACGTCAATGAACACCGGCATGCGAACCGTCCCGTCGTCCTTGACGAATGACTTGATCTGTCGCATCCGCCATTCCGGGGCGATCAGGCTGACGTCGAGCGCTGGCCGGATTTCTTCCACCTTGGTGACCGAATGAAGCGCATATTTATGCTCCATGGTCTTCGGCGTGATCTTGCGGAACATGTGCGTGAACACTCCGTCCGCCGGATTGAACACGCCGTGCTGGTAGCCGAGAGCGTAGAGCTCGCGCTGGACGCGTCGCACGTCTGCCGCCCGTACCATCAGGTCGATGTCCTGCATCGGCCGCAGAGCCGGGTCCGGGTAGAGAAGTGCCGACATCATCGGCCCCTTGAACAGGTAGTGATCGATGTCTGCCCCACGGAAATGCGCGAGCAGTTCGCCGAGTTGCTTGAACTGTACCTCGCTGCGTGCCCGCGATAGCTGCGACCAGGCCGTCATGTAGGCGATCACCCACTGCGGAACGGCGTAGCCGAGGTCCAGTCGGCGAAGATGATGGAGGCAGACCGGAAGCGTCTGATAGCTCTCGGCACGCCAAAGAATGAAGGACCAGTCGGGCTCCTCCGCGACGATGCGCATGAGACGCTGGTCGTCGGCGCCCGACAGGTAGGGTCTGCAGGTCAGGAGGAGAAATGTCTCCTCACGGGAAAGCTGAACCATGCCATCCTCCTCACGGATTGGCGGCCTTGACGACCGCTTTCTTGGCGCGCATCGCGTCATCCCCGTCGGCTGCGATCAGCGGAGCGCCCGCCGGTCCGCGTGCCGACATCGGCAGCATGTTCTGGTACCGGTCCAACTGCCGCTCGAAGTCGTCGAGGTCGCGGTCGAACCCCTGGCCGAAGATATCCTCGAGCGAGGTTTCCTCCCGTTCTGCGCCTTTCCCGGAAGGCTGCTGCATCAGCCGCACCGCCTGCGAGGCAAGCAGGCTGTAAGGGAACAACCGCGTCACGCTGCCGGCGGAGCCGGGCTCATTGGTCACTTGCGCGGCGATGTCCTGCATGATCGGAAGCGCCAGCTTGCCAGCCAGCGTGATGACGAACTTGCCATCGTTTTCCTCGACCGAATATCCAAAAAGCAAAGCGTCGTTCATCATGACCTCCCTCAGACAGTGGCTTTCTTTATCGCGCGCAGCGCCCCGGCGGGGACGTCGCCACATTGGCTGCGCCACCTGCACGCGGGGCTACGGCTTCGATTGCCCCGCGCCGGAATGATCGAGGCTTCAGGCCGCGCGGTGAACAGCGAACGATCGGCGGCGGATGCTCTTGCCCTGCTTGAACAGCCGGATCTCCTGTCGGGCCAGCGCCAGAGCGCTGCGACCGGCCTTCACCATGCTCCAGTACTTCTTGCGGTTCCGGCTCGCCTTGTAGCGCTTGGCGAGCGCGAAGCAGTTCTTGGCGAGCTGCATGTGCCGGCCGGCCGGAGAGGCAGCCAAACCGCTGCGCGGCTTACTTGCCGAACCGGCCCGCGCCACCTGCAGAAAGGGATTCTTGGAATACACCATTTGCGTTCCTCCTGATTGACAAGACAACCGTAGAACGCATTAGCATCTAGGTCAATTCAAAAGTGCATTCTTGCAATAAACGCCTCATAGTTGTATGCGTAGGTGCGGATTGATGGCTGGCAGAGCCCGCCATCGGAGGTTCGGTACGGTGTGATGGGATTGGAATAACAAGGAAGGCTTAGTCGGTGCCATCGCCGCCGGAGCTGCTATTGCCTAACCATTCCGCGACAAACGACAGGCTGCTCACAAAAATCGGGCAGCCCTCGGCGTCGAGGACCTCAAGAAAGACGAGAAGGCGGTCCCTTCCCGGCAGTTCGTCGCGGGCAACATCTGACAGCAGTCGACCGGCCTCCACCAGCACGTCGACAGGCGAGGCCAAATCGACGGCGACGACATCACTGGTCCATCCGTCGTCGCTGCGCAGATTGAAGTGGTATCGCGTCATGCCATCACCTTGACTGAATACGATGAAGTCATTCGGTGGCGAATTGGTTCCGGGAATTCGCGACTGAAGCAGACCATCGGGTCCGCTTTCGCAACCTTTGGGATGTGGAATGGTTAGAGCGGCACGCGCCGCCACCTGCTTCACTAAGCGACTGATTCTTCAAGCTTCTCTATTATGACGAATATTTGCTATTTCGCGTCCGTACTGCCGTCGATCGCCTTGCGACCACGCCGACATGTCAGTATTACGCCCTCCTCTATAAGGATCGGCGCATGGAAATTGAGTCTCTGTTGGATTGTCAGGAACGCGGTGCCAACGCCCGTATTCTCGGCGTGCCGGCACACGAGAACCCATATTCGAGCGACGCCGCCCTCCTGAGCGAAGAGGAACGACGCCTGCTGCGCGAAGCCTGGGCATTCGGCTGGATTATCGAGGACTCGGTGCGCCAGAACGAGACCGGCGTTTACGCATTCTTAAGGGCAGAAGCAGCTTCGGTGGCTTCGCACTGGGGCCGGCCTTGAGGCAGTCGAAAGCCGCAGGCTAACGTGCAGCCAGCCGGCATGACGCCGGTTAGGGGCTCGCGGACCCCCGGCTCTGCAGAGAGTTGGTGAGCCCCGCCTTTGCGGGCGGCCGCGGAACAGACGTTCGATGTCGACAGGCGAGCCAGCCGTCGGAACCGGCTGCGCAGGGCAGTCGATCTCTCAGCCGTCTTCGGGTGCGTCGCACCCTCCCTCCCATTCCACTCCCCTTGGAGCCCAGCCAGAGCCTTCCACACGGCAGAGGCTGGCGTCTTTGCCCCCCAATCATGGAAAAAACCCCCGGCATTGCTGCCGAGGGCTCTGATCACGCAGTGAAGGTTCGCTCTTACTCGGCGTCGCCTTCGGCAGCCTTCTTCTTGGCCGGAGCCTTCTTCTTCGGAGCAGCAGCTTCTTCGCCTTCGGAAGTCTCGGATGCTTCGGCCTTGGCGGCCTTCTTTTTCGGAGCAGCCTTCTTCTTTTCGGCCTTGGCACCGTCTTCGGCACCATCTTCGTCTTCGGCCATCAGCTCTTCCTTCGTCACCGTCTTGTCGGTGACGTCGATTTCCGACAGCAGCTGGTCAACGACCTTCTCTTCGAAGATCGGTGCACGCAGCGAAGCGGAAGCGCCGGGGGTGTTGCGGAAGAAGTCGAGGATTTCCTTCTGCTGGCCCGGGAACTGCTGCAGCTGGGCGTACAGCGCACGCTGCATTTCGTCCTCGGTCACTTCGACGCCGGCCTTTTCGCCGATCTCGGAGAGCACCAGGCCAAGGCGAACGCGACGCTCGGCGAGCTTGCGGTATTCCTCGCGAGCGTCCTCTTCCGTCGTGTCTTCGTCGGCAAAAGTCTTGCCCGACTGTTCGAGATCCGTGTTGATCTGGCGCCAGATGTTGTCGAACTCGGCGTCAACGAGGCCAGCCGGGGTCTCGAACTTGTACATTTCGTCGAGCTGGTCGAGGATCTGACGCTTGACCTTCTGACGCGTCACGTTGCCATACTGGCTTTCGATCTGGCCGCGAACGATCTCCTTCAGCTTGTCGAGCGACTCGAGACCGAGCTTCGAAGCAAGCTCGTCGTTGAGCTCGACTTCTGCCGGTGCAGCGACTTCCTTGACGGTGATGTCGAAGGTGGCTTCCTTGCCCGAAAGGTTGGCAGCCGGATAGTCAGCCGGGAAGGTCACGGTGATGGTCTTCTCGTCGCCAGCCTTGACGCCGACGAGCTGGTCTTCGAAGCCGGGGATGAAGCGGTTCGAGCCGATCACCAGTTCTGCGTCTTCAGCAGCACCGCCGTCGAACGCTTCGCCGTCCACCTTGCCCAGATAGTTCATGGTAACGCGATCACCGGAAGCGGCCTCGCCATCCTTCGTTTCGAAGGTGCGGGCGCTATCGGCAATCTTGAGGATCTGCTCGTTGACTTCGTCTTCGGAAACTTCAACGACTTCGCGGGTGACCTTGATGCCGCTGGTCGGCTGCAGTTCGATCGGCGGGATGACTTCGTAGGTCAGCGTAAATTCGAAATCGGCCTGGGCGTTGAGGATCTTCTCGGCTTCGGCTTCGTCTTCGGTCATCGCGATAGTCGGCTGGGTCGCCGACTTTTCGCCGCGTTCCGAAAGGATGGCGCTCGGGCGATCACGAACGATTTCGTTGACCAGCTCGGCCATGATCGACTTGCCGTACATCTTCTTCAGATGCGCGACAGGCACCTTGCCCGGACGGAAACCATTGATGCGAACCTTGTCCTTGGCATCGGCCAGGCGTTCGTTCATCTGCTGTTCCATGTCCTTGGCCGGGATAACGACCTTGATTTCGCGCTTCAGCCCTTCAGCGAGCGTTTCGATAACCTGCATAAGTCATACCTTCATATCATGCGGCGGTGCTCAGACAGCCGTGGTTTCCGTGAGCACGACGCCGGAACGTGTTGCCGGTCGTGGCCTCGATGCAATCTCGTGCGCTGGGTCTTTGCGGCCACCGGCCGATTTCGGCCTTCGACGACAGACTCCTAGACCTGGTGCGGGTAGAGAGACTTGAACTCCCACGCCTTGCGGCACCAGAACCTAAATCTGGCGTGTCTACCAATTTCACCATACCCGCGCCGCAAACCGCGACGAAAATCCTCGCGCAGAGGCCTTCCGGAGCGCGCGTCTCTATAACAACCGTTTTTTCCGTACGCAAAGGAAAAATGACAGGTCGGGCCGCCTATCCCAAGGGCGAAGCTGCAGTGCCTTACCTGATAATGCCGCGTATGATGAACCTCGGCCAATGCCGGGATCTTAATGCTCCGGTAACCAGTTCGGAATAGGATTGAGCATCTGCAGACAAGACATGCGCCTGATGAATGGCTCGCATTTGATTATTGCGCCGCACAATCGGCGGCAGTCCGTCTAGCTTATCAAGACAACGCAGATTGATTTCTGCGGCGACATTCGGAGCGCCGCGCTCCTCCTCCCAGCGGAACTCCGATCGACCGGCAACCCTCCTCCTCCCAAGCGCTGGTCACTGAGATGACGCCCACCGGACATCCTCCCCCGGTGGGCGTCGTTCTTGCGCGTCCATGTAGCCGGACGACCCGCAGCCGGAGCGTCCAAGCATCCCCGCCCACGCCAGTCCGCACATTTATTGACCAGCCGGCCACAGGGGCGGATCAAGCAATGCATTTCGCGCATGGGTGGCATACGGGATGGGCGCTGTTCATCGGCGCTGGGCTGATTATATTGGCATTCAATCGATTGAGAGACGGCAACACACCCTGTGAACGGCTCTCGCAACCACCAAGAGGAATTGACCAATGAACATCGCTCGCTCGCTCACCAACTGGCGCAAGTACCGTCAGACCGTTTCGGAACTCGGCCGCATGTCGGACCGCGAACTTCACGATCTGGGTATCGGCCGCTCTGAAATCCGCCGCATCGCCCGTACGGCCGTCGGCATCTAATACGCTATCGTCCTGCGGCTTCTGCCGCTTGCAAAACGCCCTCCCGATCGCGGAGGGCGTTTTTTTGTGTCCGCCTTTCCGGCGTTCATCCTCTTCGCCTAGTTTCTGATCCACGGCTACAAATGCGGCAATCCATTGCACATTTGCATGGCAGTCGCTTATTTTTTGCACTGCAAGATATTGAGCTTTGCGCCTATATAGGTGCATCGCCAGTGACAAGACCGTCACCCGGCGCGAGACAAGCTCAAGGAAACATCACCATGAACCCGATTCGCCTCGCAAAGAGCTGGATCAGCTACCGTCGCACGATGAACGAGCTGGGCAGCCTGTCCAGTCAGGCCCTGAACGACATCGGCCTGACCCGCTACGACATCCGCACGATCGCATCCCGCTCGTTCCGCTAAAAGACGCATACCGCCATCGGCGCGCCAGAACGCAGCCAGTGGTAAGGTAGACGTCGAATGCATGGCCCCCAAGCTTGCTCGGGGGCTTTTTGCTGTCCAGCATTTAGCAATGCCTGCGGCGTCTCGACCGCTATGACAGAAATCGGTCTTCGGCTCCCGCCGACAGGGCCGCGCGGTACTCGCGGATCAGTCGGGCGCACAGTTCTGCCGCTGAAGGAATGTCGTCGATCGCTGCAACGCCCTGACCAGCCGACCACACGCTTTTCCAGGCCTTCGCCTCATGGCCGAGATCCATCGGTCCGCTGGCCACAAGATTGTCCGGATCGAGCCCCGCAGCCACGATGCTCTGGCGCAGAAAGTTCGCGTTCACGCCGGAAATAGCCGGCGTGTAGACGACGTCACCGGCACGGGCTTCCATCGTCATCTGTTTCTGCTCCTGGCTCGCCATCGATTCCTGCGTCACAAGGAACCGCGTGCCGAGATAGGCCAGGTCGGCGCCCATCAGGCGCGCGGCAGCCACCTGCGCCCCGGTGCTGATTGCGCCGGACAACAGGATCGTTCCATCGAAGAACGAGCGGATCTCAGGAATGAAGGCGAACGGGCTCAGCGTCCCGGCATGACCGCCGGCTCCGGCGCAAACCGCAACGATGCCGTCGACCCCTGCTTCCACGGCCTTCTCCGCATGGCGCCTGCTGATCACGTCATGGAAGACGACGCCGCCGTAGGAATGAACCGCCTTCACGACGTCCGGCACGGCGCCGAGAGACGTGATCACCAGCGGCACCTTGTGGTCGACCACGGCCTTCAGGTCCGCCTCGATGCGGGGATTGGAGCGGTGAACAATGAGGTTGACGCCGAATGGCGCAGCGTCGGGCACGCCTGCCAACCGTCCCTCGATCTCCGCCAGCCAGTCGACGAAACCTTCCGTCCGTCGCTGGTTGAGCGCCGGAAAAGTGCCGACGACACCGGCGCGGCAGGTCTCGACGACAAGATCGGGGCCCGACGCCAAGAACATAGGCGCCGCGACGGCAGGGATACGCAGGTTCTTGAACGACGGTGGTAGCGGCATGGATCCTCCCCAGGATGACGTGCCGCAAGGCGGCAGCACTCCACCGATATAAACCGCAGTTTACGTAAACGGCAAGGCGCCGCTGGGTCTGCTGCTGTGTCTCTCAGACAAGAACGGCGCGGACCGAGATCCGCGCCGTAGACATAATTCCGGAAGTCTTCCGAGGGTGCGGAGATCAGTGACCGCGTGCAGCCGCTACCATTTCGCGCAGCAGATCCTCGCGGCGGACGCCCTGCCGGTAAAGCTCGATGGTGATGGCTGCGAGACGATTGGTCTCCTCCGCGTCGTCATCCGGGCAGATTTCCAAGCGCAGACGCTCGAAGACCTGCTGGCACTTCGCCAGGTCCTCCGAGTTCAGCGGATCCTGGCTGGGTCTCGTCTCGCTCCTGATCATCAGGTTACTCCTAAAGCATGCAATTTCGACGGATCGCCGCGGCGGCCACACGGGTGGCGCTACGCTTGAACAGAGCAGCGATCATCTTTTTTCTGGAGGTGAACACTCGCCTCCGACGGCGATTTCAGCGCCTCGTCGGTTTGGCAGCGGGATGTCGGTTCAACGCAGGCGGCACATCAACGGGATCGATCCGGTCGATCAATTGCGGCTGGATCAACCGGGGAAAATTCGGCTGGTTCCAGCATCATCAAGGTGCACTCGAAACACGTCTGCATCGTCCTTCTCCGCTCGGCTCCCAATAACGCCGACCTCGGATCCAGGTTCCCATCGGCCGAAAAAATATCCGGAATCAGAGATGGATCTCGCCGGTCGCTATCTTCACAGCCTGCCCCCCAATGCGCGCCCGCGCAATGGCACCGTCCTTCACATCTATGTGCAGATGAATGAAGGAGGGACGTCCCATTTCGACGCCCTGCTCGATCAGGACAGGATGATGGCCGTCGGGGAGCCCGTCGAAATGCCGGATTGCACCGGACAGAGCAGCGGCTGCCGCTCCCGTTGCCGGATCCTCCGCTATTCCCATGTCCGGCGAGAACATCCGGGTGTGGAATTTAGCCGCATGGTGCACCCCGCCACGGCAATAGAGGTAGGCCGAGGCCATGCGACCCTCGACGAACGGCGCCGCCTTCTCCCATAGGCCGGGGTCAAACTCGACCGACTGGGCAACCGCCAGATTGTGCAGCGGCAACATCAGAAACGGCACCCCGGCACTCCAGATCGACGGCACGTGATTTTCGAAGGCGAGATCGGCAACCTTCACGCCAAGCGCGTCGGCAAGGCCCTGACGGTCGAGATTGAGCTCGATCCGGGATGGAGTGCGCGGTAGGTCAAACTCGGCGAAGCTTGCAGCCTCCGCCGACAGGCGCACGGCGCAGCGAACCGGCCCGACCTTTTCCTCCAACACGCAGACAAGGTCGAAATCCGGACGCTGCTCGGCATGATTGAGTTCACAGAGCGCTACCGCCGCGCCGACCGTCGGATGTCCCGCAAACGGCAACTCGCGCATTGGCGTAAAGATCCGCAACCGCCCCGCATGTGCCGGATTGGCGGCATTGCAGACGAACACCGTCTCCGAGAGGTTCATCTCGCGTGCCAGGGCCTGCATCGTTTCGTCAGACAAAGCGTCTGCATCGAAGATCACGGCCAGCGGATTCCCCGCCAGCCGGCGATCGGTGAAGACGTCATAAATGGCGTAGCGAAGACCCAAGGAAACCTCCTCATGCGATACTCATTCATGGCTGCCGGAACCGGCAACCTGACCGTTCGCGCCCAAACTGCCCGAGACGACCTCTTCCTTCAACCCGCAATGTCTCGCGGGTTGCCGAAAACGAAGGACAGAACGATGCGCGTCAGCCCGTCATAATTGGAGGCCTGCGGATCGGCATCGCGAATCGCGTAGACGGCGTCGATCTCAGGATTGGGGTCCGTTTGCATATGCGTTTCGACACGCCGACACATCTCTTGCGCCGTCATCGGGAAGCGGAACAGCCTGAAAGCATAGTGACGACGGTTGAAGCCAGTGGCGTAGAGTTGCGGATCGGCGACCGCCTCGGCAACGGAAAGACCGGTCTCCTCAAGCAGTTCCCGCGCCATGCTGCCCAGCGTATCCACCTGGCCGCCCGGCATCACATCCGAGCGGTCGAGCGAACCTGCAGCGAAGTAGACTTTGCCGGCATTGGCCGTATGCCGGGCCATACGGATGACGATCAACGCGCCGTCGCTGGACATGGGAACGGCGCTGGCGACGAAGATGCCACCGCTGACCGGCTGCCGCTGCTTGAGCCACCACAGCAGCGTTGCGAAGTCCGAGAGCCTGGCCCGCGCATGAACAACGCCGTTCTCCAGCCGCACCTCGTCCTGCAGCAGCACGTCGCCATTGAACAGCGCCGGGTTGGCCGTCGTTTCAAGCGCCCAGTTCCGGGCAATGGCATCGGCTTCTGCAATCTGGAACGGATGCTGCCCGGCCTGAAGGCGCATGTCGACGCGGTCGATCGGCACGACGGTCCGTTCGCTTGGCCAGATGATCCTGTCCGAACTCATGGAAGCTCCAGCGAAACGACCACCGGGCAGTGATCAGAAGCCTTGGGCCGATCCCAGCCAACGCGCGGGAAACGCTCCACCTGCTGGCCAGCGGGCATGGCGGTCCGGTACGGCTGTCCCTGGCGAATGATCTCCGGGAAGGCGTCCGGATTATGCCGCGCCAGCGCCTGCGACAGGAAAATGTAGTCGAGCTGGCAGAGGTGCTGTTCCTCCGGCCCCCGGGAGTGAAAGAGTGTCCAGCGATCCATCTCCGGCCTGCGCCTGACGATATTGTCGGCAAAGCCGTCGCGGGTGAAGATGTCGAGCGCGCTCATCTCCTCGCGCACCGGCTCGAAGGCATAGCCGGAGAATTGGTCGCCGGTGACCTTCAGGCGCTCCTGATAGTCGTTCATGTCGCCGCAGATGACGAAGCTTGCCGTGCCGGCACCGTCGGTGCCGAAGCGCCGCTCGATGATGTGCCGAACGGCCCTGACCTCCGCCTCGCGCACCGGCATGCTGGCAAAGCGGCCATCGGTATCGTCGCGCGACTGGGTCATCGACTTGAGATGCAGGACGTAGATGGTCAGCGGCTTGTTGCCGATCCGCACGTCGACCTCCAGGCAGTCGCGGCGGAAGACGCGATCGTCGGGCTTGTTGGTCAGGGCGATCTGCGGCGTGAACAGCCCAAGCTGCTGATAGGTGAGCGCGGCGTGGCTGCGTACTTCCACCAGTTGGATCGGCTGACCGTCACGGGTCTTGTCGCGCATCATCAGCGCCACGTCGATGCCGCGCGTGTCGTTGCCTTCGACCAGAACCTTCTGGCGATAGCCGACACCCATCATACGGCTCAGATAGGCGCGCTCGAAACTGTTGAGCGCCGCCATGTCGTCGACTTCCTGCAGGCAGAGGATGTCAGCACCCGTCGCAGCGATCGCCAGCGCCGATAGCTGGCGGGTATCGTCCGTCTCCGAGATCAGCCGCGCCTGTTCGAGATCGCGGTAGAGTTCCTTGTCGCTGACGCCGAACATCCGCACGACCCGGTCCTGCCGATTTTCGTGACGAAAGCCCGAAAAATCAAAGCGGGCCATCAGGTTTTCGATGTTGAAGGTGGCAATGCGGAGGGGCATGGATGGCTTTCACGGTTACGGCGCAGAAGAATAGCGTCGCGGCAGCGGACTACAACCTCCATGCCGAGCGGATCACCACCCGAACATGATCGCCAGGGCTTGCAGACCTGCGGGTGAAGGCGCGGAGCCCCTGCCCGTCGGCGAGCTTCAAGCCGAGCGCGTAACGCTCTCCCTCGAAGACAACGGTCTCGACCACAGCGTCCAGCCCCTCGCCGGAGATCACCACGTCCTGCGGTCGAACCAGCACATCGGCGAGCGGCATGTCCGGGGATGGCCGCAGGCCATGCAGGCCCCTCACCTGCGTCCAGTCGGCCTGACGTGATGCTTCCTGGGGCCAGGCCAGGCTTAAGATGGAGCCCTGCCCGATCAACCCGCCAACCAACTTTCCCTCAGGCCGCGCGTAGATCTCTTCCGGCGGCGCTGCCTGCAGCAGCCGTCCTTCCGACATTACTGCGACATCGGTGGCAAGTGCCATGGCTTCGGCCTGGTCGTGCGTCACGTAGATCATCGTCGCGCCGGACCGGCGGTGGAATTCGCGAAATGTTTCTTCCATCTCCTGGCGAAGATGCCGGTCGAGGTTGGCGAGAGGTTCGTCGAGCAGCACGACATCCGGTTCGGTGACCAGGCATCGGGCGAGCGCCACGCGCTGCCGCTGGCCACCCGACAGATCCGCAGGCCGGCGTTCGGCGAATTCCTCGAGCCGCACCGATGCCAAGGCATCGCCCACGATCCGGCGCCGCTTCTCGCCGCCGATGCCGCGCACCTTGAGCGGATAGCCGACATTTTCGGCAACGCTCATGTGCGGCCATAGCGCATAGGACTGGAAAACCATCGCCATGTTGCGCCGCTCGGGCGGAACGCTGGTTGCGGCATCCGCCAGCAGGCGTTCGCCGAGCAGGATCGCACCGTCGGTCGGCTGCTCGAAGCCGGCAATCATCCGCAGCACGGTCGTCTTGCCACAGCCCGAGGGGCCGAGCAGTGCCAGAAATCCGCCTTCGCGAATGGTCAGCGAGACGTTGGAGACGGCCGACCGACCCGTGCCGAAATCCTTCGACAGATGGTTGAGGGTCAGCTTCGCCATGGCACCACTCCCTTGGGAAGCCGGCCGGAGAGCAGTTCCAGCAGCCCCATCATCGCCAGCACCAGAACGACGACCAGCACCGACAATGCCGACGCCAGATTAAAACTGCCGCTGTCGTCGAGATTGTAGATCGCGACGCCGAGCGTCTGTGTGCCCGCCGACCATAGAAGAGCCGATACCGTCAGTTCGTTGCAGGCAATCAGGAATACCAGCACCACCGAGGCACCCGCCGCCGGCGCCACCAGCGGCACGAGAATGTCGCGCATCCGCCGCCCGAAGCCTGCGCCGGCCAGCCGCGCCGCCTCCTCGAGCGATGGATCGAGCTGCCGGAAGGCGCTGGCGATCGGTCTCAGGCTGACCGCGAGAAAGCTCGACAGGTAGGCGAACAGCAGGATCCAGATCGTCCCGTAGATTGAGACGCCGATCATCGGCAACGGTGCGGCAAACAGCAGAATGCAGGCGACCGCAAGAACGATCCCGGGGAGCGCGTAAGGGACATCGGCCAATGTTCCGATCACCGCCGCCACCCGACGATTGCTGCGTGCCACGACATATCCCATCAGCACCGTGACCAGGAGGAGACCAAGTGCGGTCGAAAGAGACAGGAACAGCGAGTTGCGGAATGCCGAACGGATGGCCGTCTGGCGCAAAACAACTTCCTCGTAAGCATGCAGGGTCGCGGTCTTCAGGGTGAGCGGCACCCCATAGGCGGGCGCCAGTGAACTGGCGACGAGTGCCGAAAACGGCAGGATGAGAATGATGATCATCAGCAACCACAGCAGGAGCTCGGCGACCAAGCGATATCCGTTGAGCTGGAAAACCTGGCTGAGTCCGCTGAGACCGATGATGCGATAGTCGCGGCCCTTCAGGACACGTTCCTCGACCAGCAGGCCGGCAAGCGACAGCAGCGCGATGACGCCCGACAGCGTGGAGATGTCGGCGAACGTGTTGGTCCCGAAGCTGGCGAACTTCGCATAGATCAGCGTCGGCAGCGTATATATCCCGGCCGGAATGCCGAGGATGGCGGCAATGCCGAAATTGCCGACATTCGAGACGAAGGCCATCGCAGCACCCGCGGCAAAGCCTGGCAGCGCCAGCGGCAGGATGATGTCGCGAAGCACCTGGAACGGTGAGGCGCCGGACAGTCGCGCCGCCTCGATGCCATCGCGCGGCAGGGCCAGCAGCCCGGCCCGCAGCGCCAGATAGACGAGCGGCGCGCTTTGCACGCCCAGCAGAAGCGCAAGGCCACTGAGTGAATAGAGCGGTTGCGGGCTGCCGAGCGGCGGCGCCATGCCGATCGCCTTCAAAAGCGTGCTGGAGGGGCCCGTCAAGCCGAGCCAAGACAGAGCCGTCACCTGCGGCGGGATCATCATCGGCAGCATGAAAAGGAAGCCCAGAAGCGTGCGGCCGCGGATGTCGAAGAGGGTCAGCAGCAGCCCGATCAGGCCGCCGAGCAACACCGAAACCAACATGCCGAGAAACGAGCTGGCCAGCGTATTCCAAGTTGCCTTCCACAGCGCCGGGTCGGAGATCAGTCCATCGCCGCCGCCACGCAGAAGCGACAGGATCCCCGTTGCGGCAAGCCGGCCAAGCGGCAGGACGCTGAGGCAGAAGAGAACGATGAGCACAAAAGGAAACAGCCAGCGCGGCTGGCTGCTTCCGTGACCGGTGGATGTCGGCATGCGCCTCAGCCGTTGCCGCCAAAGATCTCGGAGAATGTCTTGAGATCCTTGTCGCTGCTCTTCAGGGCTTCCGCCGGGTTGAGCGGCATCACCTTGATCGTGTCACGCGCCGGGAAACCTTCCGGCACCGGCATGCCGTTGCGCGCCGGGATGTAGCCGAGCTTCAGGAAACCCTGCTGGCCCTTTTCCGACAGCACGTAGTCGACGAACTTCTTCGCCGCATCGGCATGCTTGGTGCCGGCCATGATGGCCACCGGCTCGGTCACTGCCGACACGCCTTCGCTCGGGAAGACGAACTCGACCGGTGCTCCCTTGGCCTTTTCGCGGATTGGCATGTAGTCGACGACGACCCCATAGGCCTTCTCGCCGGTGGCCACCGACTTCAGCACTGCGCCGTTGCCGCCGGCAGCCGTCGCGCCATTGTCCTTCAGCGCCTTGTAGTAATCCCAGCCAAGCGCCGGATTGCCGGCCAGCGTGTGGGCGTGGATGAGCGCTGCCCCGGAGGTGAGCGGGCTCGGCATGCTGACGAGACCCTTGGCCTCTGCCTTTGCCAGATCCTTCCAGCCGGTCGGCTTCATCGCAGCCTGGGTGTTGTACATGATGCCGGTGGTGATCAGCTTCGTTGAGTAGTAGAAGCCGTCCGCATCGTAGAGCGAGGCATCGTAGGACGGAGCTTCGGCCGATTTGTAGGCGAGCAGTCGCTTGTCCTGCTTCAGGCGCTCCAGCGTCACGGTGTCGGCGATCAGCAGCACGTCGGCGACCGGGTTGCCGGCTTCGATCTCGGCCATCAGCTTGGCCATGATCTTGGTCGTGCCGTCGCGCACCCATTCCACCTCGACGCCTGGATTGGCGGCCTTGAAGCCGTCGACGGTCGCCTGTGCATCTTCATTCGGCTGGCTCGTGTAGATCACCAGATCGGCGGCGGCGGCCGGCTGGCCGAGCGCGCCCAACGCCAGCAGTGCGGTAAATGCGGAAACAAGCGTCTTCATCATTCAGTTCCTCGGTGCGGATTGAAGCCGACCTTAAGCATCGCTCATTGACACGAATGTGACAGCCGATGCCAGCCGAAAACGTGTTGCGTCCCGTCGCCGAAGAACAACCGCGACGAAATTTACCCTGTCGCATGATTTGCCGCGTCTGACCTTCGCCGGCTGATTGATTTACAGCGGCTTTGCTGTAATCGCTGCAGTGCGACATTCGTCGAGGGGGCGCTTCCATAATGAAAACTCGGACACAACTTGCAGCGCGACTGCGCTACGAGTTCGACAAGACCATGGCCGGCGGCGCGATAGCGCTGATGGGCTGGCTGGCGCTGATCTCGCTCTTCGTCATCTTCCTCGCCGGCGCCATCCTCGCGCTGACCGGCATCGCTCCCGAAGGCGGCTCGTCCGTCGGCTTCATAGAGGGCGCGTGGGAATCGCTGATGCGCACCATGGATGCCGGAACCATCGGCGGCGACCAGGGCTGGAGTTTCCGCGGCGTCTCCCTGATCGTCACCATTGCCGGCATCTTCGTCTTCTCGGCACTGATCGGCGTCATCAGTTCGGGTCTCGAGGAGAAGCTCAGCGAATTGCGCAAGGGCCGCTCCCGTATCCTCGAAACGGATCACACGATCATCCTCAACTGGTCTCCCTCGATTTTCGATGTCATCTCGGAATTGGTGATCGCCAATCAAAGCCGCCGCCGTCCGCGCATCGTCATCATGGCGAACAAGGACAAGGTGGAGATGGAAGACGAGATCGCCGCCAAGATCGCGGACCGCAAGAATACGCGCATCATCTGCCGCAGCGGCGATCCGACCGATCTCTACGACCTCGGCATCGTCAATCCGCAGACGTCACGGTCGATCATCGTCCTGTCGCCCGACGGCGAGGATGTCGACGCCCAAGTGATCAAGACGGTGCTCGCCCTCGTCAACGATCCGCAGCGCCGGCCGGAAAGCTATACGATCGCCGCGGAAATCCGCGATGCCGGCAATGCCGACGTTGCCCGGATCGTCGGCGGCAGCGAGTTGCAGCTGGTGCTGGCCGACGACCTGATCGCCCGCATCGTCGTCCACACCAGCCGCCAAGCCGGTCTCAGCGCGGTCTATTCCGAACTTCTGGATTTCGACGGCTGCGAGATATACACGATCGAGCAGCCCGAACTTGTCGGGAAATCCTTCGCCAGCGCTGTCCTGAGCTATGAGAACAGCACGTTGATCGGCCTGTCTCTGCCGTCGGGTGAGGTCGAGATCAACCCTGCCGCCAATCGCGTCATCGTCGCGGGCGAGAAGGCGATCATCATTGCCGAGGACGACGCGTCGATCGTCACCTGGAGCGGCGACCACGCCATCGACAAGCCGTCCATACGGCCGATTGTCAAGCGCACGACAGTGGCTGAGCGCACGTTGATCCTCGGCTGGAACCGGCGCGGTCCGATCATCGCCAGCGAGCTTGCCCGCTACGTGGCACCCGGCTCGCAACTGACGATCGCTGCTAATGCGCCGCAGTTCGAGGCCGATGTCGCAGAGCTTGCCATCGATCCCGCAGTCATGCGCATAGACCACAAGATGATCGACACCAGCAGCCGCGCGGCGCTCGACCTCCTCGACATCCCCTCCTACGATCACGTGCTGGTGCTCGGCTACAGCGACAGCATGAACGCCCAGAGCGCCGATACCCGCACTCTGATCACCCTCCTGCAACTGCGCAAGATCGGCGAGGCCGCTGCCCGCCATATCAGCGTCGTCAGCGAAATGATCGACGTGCGCAACCGCGACCTTGCCGAAGTCACCCGCGCCGAGGATTTCGTCGTCAGCAACAAGCTGGTCAGCCTGATGCTAGCCCAGGCTTCGGAGAACGAGACGATGGCGGCGATCTTCGCCGAACTGCTCGATGAGGAAGGCTCGGAAATCTACATGCGCCCGGTGAGCGACTATGTCGACATCGACCGCCCGGTGAACTTCTTCACGCTGGCATTTGCAGCCCTGCGGCGCGGCGAGATCGCCATCGGCTATCGGCGGCAGCGCGATGGGGACGAAGACGAGCGCAACCTCGGTGGCGTGACGGTAAACCCGCCCCGCGCCCAAAGGATCGAATACGACGACAGCGACATGCTGATCGTGCTGGCTTCCGACTGACGCCGCCGGACTGACCTCATCATCCGCACGCGCTGACGACGCGTGCGGACTGTTGCTCGATCAGTTCCGTAAGGGGCGGAAGAAGGTCCGTATATCTTCAGCCAGCAACTGCGGCTGTTCGAGCGCTGCAAAATGCCCGCCGCGCGGCATGTGTGTCCAGCGTTCGACGTTGAACACGCGCTCCACGTAGGATCGAGGCGGCGTCGGCATTTCGCCTGGGAAGAGCGCCATCGCCATGGGCGGCTCAATCCGGTCTCCCGGTTCGAACGACAGCGGTGCCAACCTGTTCTCCCGGTAGATCCGAAGCGACGCGTCGATCATCCCGCCGAACCAGTAGATGCTGACGTCGCGCAACACCGCATCCATCGGGATGGCATCCTCCAGATTGCCCCCGCAATCACTCCAGGAGCGAAATTTCTCGACCATCCAGGCCGCAAGGCCGATTGGCGAGTCGGTGAGCGCAAAGGCGAGCGTCTGGTGCTTCGTCGCCTGGAGCGCCGCATAGGCTCCCTCCTCAAGGCTCCACGCGGCCGCGCGATCGAGAAAATCCTGCTCCTCCTGCGAGAGTGGTTCGGCACCGGGCAGAGGCGGCCTGTAACTGCCGGGAATATAGTTGAGGTGGAGGCCGGTAAGCGCTTGAGGATACAGGCGGCCGAGCCAGGCGGTCACGCCTGCCCCGATGTCTCCGCCTTGTGCGGCAAAGCGGCTATAGCCGAGTTCGCGCATCAGTGCGAACCATAGCTCTGCGACACGTTTGGAATTGGTGCCCGGTCCGGCAGGCGCTGCCGAGAAACCGTAGCCTGGCAAGGACGGCACGACGACGTCGAATGCATCCTCCGCGTCGCCACCATGCGCAGCCGGATCGCTGAGCAGGTCGATGATCTTCTCCATCTCGGTGAAAGAGCCGGGCCATCCGTGCGTCAGGATGATCGGCATCGGCCGGGGACCAATGCCGCGCTGGTGGAGGAAGTGGATGTCGGTGCCCTCCACTCGCGCCATGTACTGCGGCAGGCGATTGAGAGCTGCTTCCTCACGCCGCCAGTCAAATTCGGCCAGCCAGTAATCGACCAGCCGACGCATGAAGCTGCGTGGGGCCCCGGCCTCCCAGCTTCCGTCGTCGAAGGAGGTTGGCCACCGCGCGCCCGACAGACGGCGACGCAGATCTTCGATGGCCTCGTCGGAGACGTGGATCTGGAAGGGACGGATGCTCATGCTCGGGGTCTCGCCTTCCCTGTGTCGGTCACTCTGCCAGCTGCTGACGAAGATCAATGACCGATGGCATCTGCGTCAAGAGAGCTCGGACAGCGGGTTCATCCATGACCGGAAAACCCGCCGGAATGGCGGGTCATCCTATCGTTACGCTGTGAAGGCGCCGGTCAAGCGGCCTTGGCTTCCGCGCTGCTGATCAATCGGCCGAGGCGCTGGATGCCTTCCTCGATCATCGCCTCGTTGGCGCAGGAGAACGACAGCCGCAGCGTATTGGTGCCGGACCGGTCGGCGAAGAAAGCCTGACCCGGCACGAAGGCGACCTTCTCCGTCTCGATCGAACGCGCCAGAAGCTCGGCACCGTCGAGCCCCTTTGGCAGGGTAACCCAGACGAACATCCCGCCCTGCGGCTTGGTCCAGCTGGTGCCGGCCGGCATGTATTTTTCGAGCGCCGCCAGCATCGCGTCGCGCCGCGCGCTGTAGGCC
This sequence comes from Rhizobium sp. 0TCS1.26, assembly GCF_050455525.1. Taxonomy (NCBI): domain Bacteria; kingdom Pseudomonadati; phylum Pseudomonadota; class Alphaproteobacteria; order Hyphomicrobiales; family Rhizobiaceae; genus Rhizobium; species Rhizobium sp. 0TCS1.26. The sequence continues at coordinate 485,557 of NZ_JBCIYV010000001.1, forward strand.
GCGCCGATCTTGGCGACCTGATTGTCGAAGATGCGTTCCGCGACCGTGGCGATGGCGATCTGGTTGATCGTCGAGGAATGCAAATCGGCGGCCTGCTTCATCAGCACCAGCTTGCGGATGACCGACATGTTGGCGACGACGAAACCGACGCGAAGACCCGGCGCCAGTGTCTTGGAAAAACTGCCGGAATAGATGGTGCGGGTGTTTTCGATGCCACCCTTGCGCGCGATTTCGAGCGACAGGATCGGCGGGATCGGATCGCCGTCATAGCGCAGCGACTGGTAGGCCGCATCCTCGAGCACCGCGATGTCGAGTTCGTCGGCAAGGTCCAGCAGCTTTTCGCGCGCCGCGCGATCGACCGTCTCGCCGGTCGGGTTGGAGAAGTCGGCGGACAGATAGGCGAACTTCACCCTGCCGCCGTTGTTTGCTGCCGTCTCGCGGTAGGCTTCAGGCGTGCGGTTGCCGCCCGGCGTCAACTGGTCGTAATGCGGTTCGTAGGCGTTGAAAGCCTGAAGCGCGCCGAGATAGGTGGGCCAGGTGACCAGCGCGGTATCGTTCGGCGACAGGAACAGCTTGCCGAGGTAATCCAGCGCCTGCTGCGAGCCGGAGGTAATGAAGACGTTGTCGACGGTGCACTCGATATCGATCTTCTTCATCTCGCCGACCAGCCATTCGCGCAGCGGTCGGTAGCCTTCGCTCACCGAATACTGCAGCGCGGCGTTCACCTGCGGGCTGGAGAAGATTTCCTGATAGGCTTCGTTGAACGCCTGGGCTGGGAACAGTGCCGGGTCCGGGATGCCGCCGGCGAACGAGATGATGTCCGGGCGTTCCAAGAGCTTCAGCAATTCGCGAATTTCAGAGGCGCGCATCCGACCGGAGCGCGTCGCAAAGATATGATCCCAATCAAGCACGGGCGTTTCCTCTTATTTCAAGTTTCTAAGCTCAAGCGTTACATAAAGTTCGATAGGTCAGCAATACTGACTTATCGATAGCGATCAGATTTTTTCGGGTTTCCGGACGCACTTGCCTCGCCCGGCAGACCGGTGCCGGTGGCGAGCGACGCCAAAAGGCCGGAGCGTTCGCCCCGGCCTTCATGATTGCTGGCGAAGATGGCGAAAGCTTAGTTGACGGTCTTGTCCACGAGCTTGTTCTTGCCGATCCACGGCATCATGGCGCGCAGCTTGGTGCCCACTTCTTCGATCTGGTGGCTGTCGTTCATGCGGCGAATGCCCTTGAAGCGCGAACCGCCGGCGCGGTATTCCTGCATCCAGTCGGAGGTGAACTTGCCGGTCTGGATGTCGGTGAGCACGCGCTTCATCTCGGCCTTCGTTTCTGCCGTGATGATGCGCGGACCGGAGACGTACTCGCCCCACTCGGCCGTGTTGGAGATCGAGTAGTTCATGTTGGCGATGCCGCCTTCATAGATCAGGTCGACGATCAGCTTCACTTCGTGCAGGCATTCGAAATAGGCCATTTCAGGCGCGTAGCCGCCCTCGACCAGCGTTTCGAAACCGGCGCGGATCAGTTCCACCAGACCACCGCAGAGAACCACCTGCTCGCCGAACAGATCGGTCTCGCACTCTTCCTTGAAGTTGGTCTCGATGATGCCCGAGCGACCGCCGCCGACGCCGCAGGCGTAGGACAGCGCCAGTTCCAGCGCATTGCCCGAAGCATTCTGGTGAACGGCGACAAGGCACGGCACGCCGCCGCCCTTCTGGTATTCGCCGCGGACCGTATGGCCCGGGCCCTTCGGCGCGATCATGACGACGTCGAGCGAAGCCTTCGGCTCGATGAGACCGAAATGGACGTTGAGGCCGTGGGCGAAGGCGATTGCGGCGCCGTCACGGATGTTGCCGGCGATCTCGGCCTTGTAGATGTCGGCCTGCAGCTCGTCAGGCGTCGCCATCATCAGCAGGTCGCCCCACTTGGCGGCTTCGGCGACGGTCATCACCTTGAAGCCGTCGGCTTCGGCCTTCTTGATGGTCGGCGAGCCGGCCTTCAGGGCGATGACGACGTTGCTGGAGCCGGAATCCTTGAGGTTCAGCGCATGGGCACGGCCCTGGCTGCCGTAACCGACGATGACGACGTTCTTCGACTTGATGAGGTTGAGATCAGCATCCCGATCGTAATAGACGCGCATGTTCGAGTCCTTCCCTATGCGTGTTGATTTGAACGTGTGATCGACGGCACCTTCGGGCGACGCCGACATGTTGCTTACGCGCCGTGCAGCTGGAGGAAGGCGTCCACCGCCCTCGCCGCCTGGCGTGCATTGTCCTTGAGGCCTGCTTCGCCGAGCAGCATGCGCACATGCAGGTCGGAGACGATGAGGCCGTAAAGCGTATGATAAGCGCTGTCGGCATCTGGAAACCGCAGCAGATTGGCGCGCCGTCCGGCTTCCATCAGGCCGATCGCCCGACGGTCGATCTGGCGTCGTCCATGCTCGATCAGCAACCGCCCGAGCTTCGATCCCTCGCGGCTGGCCTGGCCGATGGCAAGCCGGTTGAGCGCCAGCGACACATCGCCCGACAGAACTTCCAGAAGGTCGCGACCGAATGTTTCAAGATGCTCGCGCATCAGGTCCGCCGTCAGCCGTCCACCGCTGCGCTCGAAGGTGCGTACCTTGCTTGCCTGAAAGGCGATCATCGCGGCCAGCAGGCCATCACGGTCGCCGAACCACTTGTAGAGACTTTCCTTGGAACAGTTGGCGGCGCGCGCCAGTCCCGACGTCGTCAACGCCTTCTCGCCGCCATCGACCAGAAGCTTGAGCGCCTGCTCCAGAACAGCGTTCTGGCGCGGCGAAAACTCAGGCATTTCTGACAGCTCAGCGGACACGTCGGTCACCTCCCAATTAAGTACCGTACGGTACGGTTCCCCTTCTAGCTGGAGGTAAAGCGATCGTCAAGCGGGCTCGGCATAGTGGGTGAAGAAAATGCTCCCGCGCCTCTTTAAGCGAGGAAGGAGAGCCTTCGGCGATTGAAACCTATTCGTCCAAGGCGAAGTTGTCGGTGTCATTGCGCTGCTACAGGCGCATGCCTAAGTCATGGAGACAGGCCGCTTGGCGGCCTCAGCGAGACACCAACGTTTAGGAACTAATATGCGTATGTTGACCGCAGCATCCATCGTCGCCTTGGTCGCCGGATTGACCGGCTGCCAGACGGCACCCGATTCCCCGCATGCCACGACGGGCGTCTCTTTGTCGACGAATGATCCTTACGCGTCGCCAGGGCCGGTCGAGCCGCACCACCGCAACAGGTTTTCACGCTGAATATCGCCTGAGCCTACACCAATCGGGCTTCGCCGGCAGTCAGGCTAGACCGGCGAGGCGTCGAATGTCTCGCGGGCACGCCTGACGGCGGCGTGGTTCGTGCCGGCCCAACTCAGTACATGCGACAGCGCGTCGAACATCGAATGGCCGAGCGTCGTCATGCTGTACTCGACGCTGGGTGGCTTGGTCGGGAATACCGTGCGATCGATGTACCCATCGCGCTGCAGGTCGCGCAGCGTCTGCGTCAGCATTCTCTGGGAAATATCCGGCACCAGACGGCGCAGTTCGCCGAACCGGTAGGGCCGTTCCGACAGCGCATGCAGGAGCAGCATCGACCATTTTCCGGAGATCTGGCTCAACACATCGCGCACCGGGCAGTTTGAAGTATCCCAGTCGGCAATGGCGGAGAGGTCGGATCGCTGAGGTCCCAGCAGATGGGCAGGTGTTCGTTGATCCATGGTGGTTCCCTTCCGGTAACGATCTCCCCCGAAACTGCCTCCTTTACACCCGTGGGTCAATTCCTATCCTAGTGCTGCTCTCATTTTGAGACCACCCTTCCGGCTGCCGGGCAGCCATATCAGGAGAGACGACAAGATGACCAAGATTCTGGTGACCGGGGCCTCCGGCAAACTCGGCAGCGCGGTGCTGGCCCACCTGCTCGACGACGGGAAGATTGCCCCGTCGGACATTGTTGCCGCCTCGCGCGATCCGGCAAAGCTAGCTGAGTGGACCGCCCGAGGCATCGAGACGAGGCGCGCCGACTTCGACGATGTCGAGAGCCTCGCCGCGGCGTTCGCCGGAATCGACCGGCTGCTGCTGATCTCGACCGACGAACTTGCCCGCCCCGGCAAGCGTCTGCAGCAGCACCAGGCAGCAGTCTCCGCAGCAGCCGCCGCCGGCGTCCGCCATCTTCTCTACACGTCGATGCCGAACCCGGACGGCTCGCTGGTCAGCTTTGCGCCGGATCATCTGGGGACCGAGCAGGCGATCAAGGCTTCCGGCCTCGCCTACACGATCATCCGGAATTCCTGGTACATCGACAACTACCTGATGGGCATGCCGCACAACCTGCAGGCCGGCGTCTGGTATACCGGCATGGGCGGTGGCCGTGTCAGCAATATTTCCCGCGACGACTGCGCCAGGGCGGCAGCGGCGGCGCTTGCCGCACCGCCTGAAGGCAACACGACGCTCACGCTCACCGGATCCGAAACGCTGGGTGCCGACGAGATCGGCGCAGCCGTCTCAAGCGCTGCCGGAAAGCCGTTGAAGGTTGTGCGCGTCTCCGATGAGGATCTCGCCGCCGGCGTCAAGGGTGCCGGCATGCCAGACTTCGTCGTCGATCTCGTGGTTTCCACCGATGCCAACATTCGCGCCGGGAATTTTGATCTAGTGACGAGCGACTTCGAGATGTTGACGGGCAGGAAGCCGCAATCGGTTGTCGAGTACTTCAACGCGCACCGCGCTGAACTCGGCTGAACGAGCCGGACCGCACGACCCGACGTCACTTGAAAACTTGACTCAGTCAACTATCGGCGGGATGCTCCTTCTGGAGGATCCTGCCGATGAACGACGCCATAGACGCCATTCGCCGCTTTAAACGCTTCTACACCACCCGCCTCGGCATCCTGTCGCGCGGCTATCTGCAATCGGAGTACACGCTGACCGAAGGCCGGGTGCTTTATGAGGTCGGCGCCCAGCCGGGCATCGCCGCTGCCGATCTCATCCGCGGCCTGATGATCGATGCTGCCTACCTCAGCCGCATCCTGAAGAAGTTTCGCCTTGCCGACCTCATGCTGGCGGAGCGGACGGAAACTGACCGGCGGATCCAGTCGCTGCGGCTGACCGCGGCCGGGGAACGCGAATGGCAAAGGCTCGTCGAACTGTCTCGACAGCAGATCGCCGGGACGATTGCTGGACTGGACGAAGCGTCAACGGCACTGCTCGTCCAGGCACTGCGGATCGTCGAGCAGCGACTGGACGCGACCGAAAACCAGATCGCAACACTGCGCCAGCCGCGGCCGGGCGACATCGGCTGGGTCGTCGAATCGCAGGCTCGCTTCTATGCCGAGACCTACGGCTTTGACGCAACGTTCGAGGGGCTTGTCGCCGAGGTGGCCGGCCGGTTTCTCAGCGGCTTCGATGCTGCGCGCGAACGGGCATGGATCGGCGAACGGTCCGGCCAGCGGATTGGCTCGATCTTCATCGCCAATGGCGGTAACGATATCGCAAAGCTGCGCCTCCTCTACGTCGACGCTGCCGCACGTGGGACCGGCCTCGGCAAGCGGCTGGTGGCGGAAGCCGTCGATTTCGCGCGGCAGGCCGGCTACCGGCAGATCTCGCTATGGACCTACGACCGCCTTGATGCTGCCCGCGGCCTCTACATCAAGGCCGGCTTCCGTCTGGCCGCCGAAGAACCCCAGACAGCGTTCGGCCAGGCCATCAACGGCCAGACATTCACGCTCGATCTCTGAACCCTGGCGTCAGACCTGCTCGCCGCAGGCGCGCCGGAAACGTCGCACCGTTTCGGCCATGCCGAATTCCAGCGCATCGGCCGTCAGCCCGTGGCCGATCGACACCTCGGCCAGATGCGGCAGGCGCCGGGCAAGCGCCGGCAGGTTGGCGACGGTCAGATCATGCCCGGCATTGACGCCGAGGCCTTCCGCATGCGCGGCATCGGCAGTTCGCCCGAGCAGGTCAAGCATGACCTTTGCCTTCTCCGGCGCGTCATAGCAGCCGCCATAGGGACCGGTGTAGAGTTCGATGCGGTCAGCACCCGTCGCCTTGGCAAGCTTCACGGCCTCGCCATCCCCGTCGCCATCGGCGAACAGCGAGACTCGCATGCCGCCAGCCTTCAGGCGCGCAACGATCGGCTTCAGCATGTCGCCCTGCGCACGGAAGTCGAAGCCGTGATCCGATGTCGCCTGCGACGGATCGTCGGGAACCAGCGTCACCTGCTCGGGCTCGGTCTTCTCGCACAGTTGCAGGAAGTCCTCGCTCGGATAGCCTTCGATGTTGAACTCGGCACTCGGAAATTCGTCATCGATCAGCGCCCGCAGCACCGGCAGGTCGGAAAATCGGATGTGCCGCTGGTCCGGGCGCGGATGAACCGTCAGGCCATGGGCGCCGGCCTTGAGCGCGATCCGACCGAGATCCGCAACGCTTGGCCAGGGAAGATCCCGCCGGTTGCGGAGCATGGCGACGGCATTCAGATTGACGGAAAGCTTGGCGGGCATTGCTGATTTCCTAGAGGACGCTGCAGGATGTTTACTGCATGCGGCCGCCTCTCGGCAACGCCGCAGGCCGGCAGCGGCGACCAAAATTCTCCGGCGCCGCGACGGGGCCCGGACGACATCAACGAACGATGGTGATGGTCTCGGCGGCCCGGGTGATTGCTGTGTAGAGCCAGCGCTCGCGGGTGTCGCGAAACGCCCAGCTCTCGTCGAACAGCACGACGTTGTTCCACTGCGAGCCCTGCGACTTGTGCACCGTCAGCGCATAGCCGAAATCGAACTCGTCATAGCGCTTGCGGGTCGTCCAGGGGATCTCGCCCTCTTCCTCGAACGCCTGCTTGAGCAGCTTGATCTTGGACGCACCGCGGTTCATGTCGTCGTCTTCCGGGCGGATCATCAGGTTGATGCCCGGCTTCACCGTCTCCCGCGACGAACTCATCACCTGCCACAGCGAGCCGTTGAGCAGCCCCTTGGTCGGGTCGTTGCGGAGGCACACGAGCTTGTCGCCCGACTGTGGGTAAGGCTGATTGAAACCCTTCAGCTCGCGCAGCCGCTGATTATAGCGACGCCGGGTCTTGTTGGTGCCCACCAGCACCTGGTCCGCCTCCAGCACCAGCGTCTGGTTGACGTCGTTGCGGGAGATCACCTGCGCGGTGCCGTAGTCGCCGTGCATGATCTCCTTGCCCTCGCGAACCTGCATGGCAAGCTGGATGATCGGATTGTCGCGCGCCTGGCGGTGGATGTCGGTGAGCAGGTAGTCCGGCTCCTGCTCGGTGAAGAAGCCGCCGCCGGATACCGGAGGTAGCTGTCCCGGATCGCCGAGCACCAGGATCGGCCTGCCGAAACTCATCAGATCGCGGCCGAGCTGCTCGTCGACCATCGAGCATTCGTCGATGATGATCAGCGCCGCCTTGGCAAGCGGGCTCTGGCGGTTGATCGAGAACATCGGCGACACGGAAGTCTTGCCGGTTTCCTCGTTCTCCACGGCTTCCTCGCCGCGCGGCCGGTAGATCAGCGAATGGATGGTCTTTGCATTGGAGGCTCCCCGCGAGCGTAGCACCTGCGCCGCCTTGCCGGTGAATGCAGCGAACAGAACCTCACCGTCGACATTCTCGGCAAAATGTTTGGCAAGCGTCGTCTTGCCGGTACCGGCATAGCCGAACAATCGGAACACTTGGCTGCGACCGTCCTTCAGCCATTTCGAAACGGCCTTCAGGGCCTCGTCCTGTTGTGGAGCAAACTGCATCGTCCCTCTTCGCAGGATTCGTGCGGCATGCGCAACCGGAAAGAACGAAAGAGGATCAAATGCGCGGCTCGTGAAGAAATACGCGAGCCAACGGAATAAAACGCTGCCCCTCGGTGTCTCATAGCTGCCGGGCACTCGCCCGCTTCACGAACCTGGGAGGACCATCCATGACTTCGCTCCGCATGATCGCAACGGCCGCCGCGCTCGCCGTCTCTGCAACCATCGCACTGGCCGCCGGCGCACCGGTCAAGACCATCGATACCGCGAAGGGCAAGGCGCTCGCCGGCGAGACCGGAATGACGCTCTACACCTTCAAGAAGGACAGCATGGGCATGTCCAATTGCGACGGCCCCTGCGCTGTAAACTGGCCGCCGCTGATGGCCGCCGCAGGCGCCAAGGATGAAGGCGGCTTCACCGTCATCACCCGCAAGGACGGCTCCAAGCAATGGGCTAAGGGCGGCATGCCGCTCTACTACTGGATCAAGGACACCAAGGCCGGTGACATTACCGGCGACGGCGTCAACGGCACCTGGGAACTGGCCAAGCCCTGAGCCTTCACCGACGCGGATCAGGCGGTGTCAATCCCGACTGATCCGCTCTAGGGTTTGCCGATGAACCACCCGGACGACCAGAGCTTCGAGGGACAGGTCCTCGCCCTGCTGCCGGCGCTCCGCCGCTATGCGCGCAGCCTTGCCCGGTCGGATACGGAGGGGGAAGACCTGTTGCAGGACAGTCTCGAGGCGGCCCTCAAACAACGTCGTCAGTGGCGCGGCCTCAATCTACGTGGCTGGCTGCTGTCGATCGTGACGAACCATTACCGCAACGGCGTCCGCACCCGCAGCCGTCATCCGAGCGTCGACCTGGCCGAGGCCGCGCACGTTGCGACGCAGGATCCGGTATCGGATCCCCTGCAGCGGAAGAGGCTGCTCGCCGCGCTCGACAACCTGCCGGCAGAGCAGCGTGCCGTCCTGATGCTGGTGGTCGTCGAAGGCTGTTCCTACGCCGAGGCCGCCGGGCTGCTCGACCTGCCGATCGGCACCGTGATGTCGCGCCTGGCGCGGGCACGCCAGAAGGTCGGCGATTACATGAAGGCGGAAAACATCGTTCCGCTGAGGAGACCGACATGATTTCAGAGACCGAGCGGCCGAGCGAGGAAGAGTTGCACGCCTTTGCCGACGGGCTGCTCGACGCAGGGCGGCAGAGTGAAGTTCGCCAATGGCTGGAGAGCAGTCCGCAGGATGCCGCGCGTATCGCAGAGTGGCAGGCGCAGAGCCTGGCGATCCGTGCTGCGTTTTCCGGCTACGCCCGGTCGACCGCCGAGGATGGAGAGCTGCTTCGTCATCGCCCGGCGCTGGGTACCGGATGGCGCAACCTCGCAGCAGGCCTTGCGCTCTTCGTCGCCGGTGCCGCAGCCGGCCATTACCTGCCGACAGTCGCGAGCCATGATCCCCAGCTCCTGGTGCAGGAGACGGAACTGCCGGACGAGGCGCGTGCCGCCTATCTGATCTATGCGAGCGAGGTTCGCCATCCCGTCGAGGTCGCGGCCGCCGAGGAGGCGCATCTCGCCACCTGGCTCGGCAAGCGCCTGTCGCATGCCAACCTGAAAGTCCCGAACCTGTCGGCCCTCGGGTTTCACCTGGTCGGCGGCAGGCTGGTACCTGTGGAGGGCCAGGCCGGTGCGCTTTTCATGTATGAGGACGACAAGGGCAAGCGGCTGACGCTGCTGGTCGGGCGAAACGCCGACGATCGACAGACGAGCTTTCGCTTTGCCGGCAGTGGCAAGGTCGACACCTTCTACTGGATCGACAACGGCTTCGGCTACGCGATCACCGGCGAGGTTCCGCGTGACGTGCTGCGGCAGGTCGCCGAGGAAACCTACCGTCAGCTGCCCGCCTGAAGATCAGGCGATCACCGGCGTCCAGGATCGTTGGCAAGCGCGATCGGCTGGCCGTGTGGCGTCGCTTCGGCAGCCCGCTGCCAACTCCTCTGCAAGGCGAGAACCATGTCGGTATCGGCTACACCCTTGGCCTCCAGCAGGCGCGTCAGCGCCGCCACCCATGCGTCGAAATAGTCTGACCCATCCGCCGCGCGCTCCGGCCGGTGCACCTCTTCCGACAGATGCTGCGCCCACTCGCTCCACTCGAACACCTGCCGCTCGTGCAGGTGCACGGTCATGGCAAAGGCCTGCGCCTGCCACGGTTCGGCAAACACCGGATCTCCTTCGTCCGATCGCGGGAGGCCGGGCGACTGAAGCAGGTTCGAAGGCACGTTACACCGGCTCAAGATAGCTCTCCCAGGCATCAATCGAGACGCTGAGCATCGGATCACTTCCCTCGCCCCAGATCTCCGGTCCGTCAAAGACGACGGTGTAGACCCATTGCGGGTTTTCGCCCGCACCATGGGCATTGTCGTCCGGATAGACGAAGGAGCCCTGGATCGCCTCGATCCGGCCGAGCTTGTCGCGCGCGTAGCGCGGCAGCCGCGTATGCGTGACTGGATTGAAATTCTTCGTGCGCACGTCCTGGCCGACCACGAAGCGCGGCGGCTCGTCGACCGGCCGATCGCAAGGTCCACCTTTGGCCAGAACGCCCCCCACCAGGTCCGCCGTCAGCACCCGCTTCGGCGTCGCCGGCTCGGCAAGCTTGCGGCCCGTGGCGAGTTCGGCCATCGACACGAAGCCATGCCGCTCGAGAAGAACCTCCAGCGCACGGATCCAGATCTCGTAATAGCTGGCGGAAAGATAGGTGGCCGGCGGAATGCTTTCGCGGGCATGCCGGCTTTCGTCGATGGTCCAGGCGCCGAAGGCTCCGCAGGAGAGCGTGATGCCCAGCGCCCGTTTTTCCCAGTCCGCGTGAAAATACGGTTCATCGGGCTCAGGAGAGACCGCTCCGAAACCCATCTGGCCGCCGAGATCGTGCGGACCGTTCATCGAGCCCCCTCCGGTGCAAGTGCAAGCCCCGTCCCGATCATCGAGTCACGCGTCACGAGCTTCGCCAGCTGGTCTTCGTTCCAGTATTCGGTGTTCGCCGGCCTTTGCGGCACCACGAGATATCGCAGTTCGGCGGTCGAGTCCCACACCCTAACCCTGGTGTCGCCGGCAAGGGTCACGCCGAACTCGGCAAGCACCCCGCGCGGATCGATGACGGCCTTGGCACGGTAGGCCGGCGCCTTGTACCACACAGGCGGCAGGCCGAGCACCGCCCAAGGATAGCAGGAGCACAGGGTGCAGACGACGATGTTGTGGGTCTCCGGCGTGTTGAAGACCGCCCGCATGTGCTCGCCCTGGCGCCCGGTAAAGCCAAGTCTGGCAATCGCAGCCGTCGCATCCGCTCTCAGCCACGCAGCAAAGTCCGGCTCGCACCACGCCTTCGCCACCACCCGCGCGCCGTTGCGCGGACCGACTTTCGTTTCATAGGTTTCGACGATCGCATCGAGCGCTGCCGGATCGATCAGGCCCTTCTCCGTCAGCAGCGTTTCCAGCGCCCGAACGCGCGCCTGCATGTCGGTGTAGCTGTTGTCGTGGTGATGATCGTGCTCGTGGTGATGGTGGTCGTGGTGTTCGCTGTCGGTCATCGGGGAACCTCTGTCTTGCACCCGAAGACAGCATTCCGCGAAACCTGGGTCAAGTACTGCAGCGCCTTCCCGGCGCCTTGATCTGTCGCGGAGAGGGCTGGTCGTGGCAACCCAAGGCGTTTGCAAATCCCATCTATACAACCTGAGATAATGTGATTATATTCCTGCTCGCGTAAGTGGTTGAGGACATCCGTGCAAGCGAGCGAGCCGATCAGCGACGTTTTCGCGGATCCAACCGATCCGGTAGAACGGGTCGAGTTTTCCGCTGACGGCACCGATCCAGCCGGCGACTGGCGGCGGTTGTTTTCGTCTCTGCTCGACTGGCAGCCGGCGAGATCTCCGTCCACCGGTCGCCCCTTCTACGGCAAGCTGACGGTCTATCACCTGGGCTTCTTCCTTGCCTGTCACGTTGAAAGTAGCGGCGGGCGGCTATCGCGGACGCCGCTCACAGTCACACGCGACGACCACGACCACTTCATCGTCACGATTGTCGTCGGCGGCCAGATCCGTTTTGCTGATCCCAATGCCCGGCGCATGCGACCGGGCGACGTATCCATCCTCGATCTTCGCACGCCGATGACTTGCGTCTTCTCGCCTGGCGAGACGATCCACCTGATCATCCCGCGTCTGTTTCTGCCGCTTGCGGTGGCGCCGCCGGATCCCGTTGCCTTCCGGGTCCTGCGCCCGCACCGGGTTGCCTCGCGGTTTCTGGAGGACTTGGCGCGGATGCTCGTTCAGATGGCGTCCTATGCGGAGCGCGGCGAAGCCATGGCGCTGGCCTCTGTTCTGAAGACGCCGATCACCTTCTGCTTCGAAGGCCCCGACGCGAGCCCATCGACGGCCACCGTTTCCCGTCATGCCCCAGACCTCCGGCGCTTCATCGAAGACAATCTCGATCGCATCGACCTCAATCCGGCATTCCTGCTCAAGCGGTTCGCGCTCTCCCGCACGCAGATGTTCCGCCAGTTCCAGGCAAGTGGTGGTGTCGAGACCTACATTCGTCGACGTCGTCTGCGGCGCTCGCTGGTGGCGCTTGCCGACCCGGCCACCGCTCACCGGCAGATCGGCGAAATCGCCTACGACAATGGATTTCCCGACGAGACCCACTTCAGCCGGCTGTTCAAGCAAGCCTACGGAACGACGCCGCGCGCCTACCGCAGGCAGGCCCGGCAGGGCAGCCTGGACATTCCCGCAGGCGTCGCAGGTGAGCCCGCCCAACGCCTCGTCGAGTGGCTGACACAGCTCAAGGGTCTCTGAGGCTCTGCTCCGAAACCCATCTGTCACAATCGGAAATCGGGACGCTGATGCTGATTGTCGGGACGCACGTCCCACGACGCCTGCACCGTGCGCGGCTATCGTCAGGTCATTCCAGCAGGCGTTTCCGCCATTCAGACGGGCCGCAGCTGCTGCTGCAAGACCAGCCGGGCGCTGTCACGCGGCTCCGGCACCAGAGACCACACACGATCCGAATATCGCCGACGCAAAGCGGCCTCCCGCCGCTGCGGCCCGCGAACCTGTGCCCGCCCGTACCGTCGGGCGGCAACCAATCCGCTCCCCGGCGCCCGCCCGCCCGGCAAGAGACGGATGAGCCGGCGCCGCCCCCAGGGCGTCGGCTCCCTTTTCCGGGGACAAACGCCAAGGAAAGGCAGATCCATGACCACCTACTCGCTCACCTGCATCAACGATTCCCAGCTTTCCGGCAGCTTCGCCGTGTTTCAGAAGGCGCCGCCGACGACGACGCCCGGCAATGTCTTCTCGCTTGCCTGGTTCGCCCGCCCGACCGCTCCCAACAGCCGCGTCACCTTCACCTGGGGGCTCGACTACAGCTTCATCTGGTCGGAGACCGGCGTCCTGCGGCCCGGCATCAACTTCTCCGCGTCTCAGGTGGTTCCGGCTGATCCGAACGGCCTCAACCTGATCCAGCTGAAGAAGGATCAGTACGGCGCGACGACCTTCGCCGGCCCGACATCCGGCGGCTCGCTCGGCTCGCTCACCGTCAAGCAGCTGTCGAACGTCCAGCCGAACGCCACCTCGGTCGGCATCGGCATGGCCGGCTCCGGCACCTTCGTCGTCCAGGCCCAGCCGAACATGACGGCCGTCTTCACCCCGCATCCGAACTACTGGGTGATCTTCGGCAACTTCGAGACCGGCGACGTCATCGACATCGAGGATGTCACCACGGCCGTCGAGGTCACCTACGGCGGTGCCCAGACCAGCCGCACCGCGGTCCTCAATCTCGAAAACATGATCGCTGTGTCCTGACGCATGTGGGCGGCCGTGCCGACGACGGCCGCCCACCCAACCGATGCTCATCCAAGGAGGCCGGCAATGTCGGATTACCAACTGACCTGCACCAACCACTCTCGCATGCACGGCTGCTTCGTGCTGTTTGGCGTTCCGCCCCGCATCGACGCGTCGCCGCATATCGTCAGCCTCGCCTGGCACGTCAGACCCGCAGCACCGGGAACGAGCGTCACCTTCGCCTGGTCGGACACGCTGAGCTTCGTATGGGGCGAACGACACCTCATCGGCCGGCGCCGTCGTTTTCGTCCGTCGGAAGAAGTGATCGGCGACTTCGACCGCGACAATGCGATCGATATCGACCGCGACGATTACGGTGCGCCCGCCTTCGCCAACCTGCGCACCGACGGAACGCGGGGTGCGCTGACCATCCGTCAGCTGAACGCTCGCTTCGAGCACATGATCTACCACGGGGTCGCCCTGGGCGGAGCGCCGCTGCTGATTTCCCGGTTCCACGCCAATGTGACGACAGACTTCATTGTCGAGCCGGGACGCATCTTTGTGCACTTCGGCGATCAATGCACTGGCGAGGCAATCGAACCGGACAATCTCGGGATCAGCCAGCTCGTCGAATTCAGTCCCAGCCGACCCAGCCGGTCCGTGATCCTCGGCCCGGACAACATCATCAGGCCGAGCGACCGCGACGACTGAGCGCCGGTCTCGTCAGCAACAAGATCGATGCGGGCCGGCCAGACCATGGTCGGCCAGATGAACTCCGGCAGGGCGGATGCCGGCGTGACCGCACAGACGTGCGGAAAATGCAGCCCTCAAACCTCGGAGAACAGACATGACAATTTCCGTAAACATCCTCAGCCGGCTCGCGAAAGCGGCCCTCGCAGCAGGCCTCATGACCATCTCGCTGGTTGCCGCCGGTCCCGCCTCGGCTGAACTCATCTACAGAGGTCTCCTGACCGACAATCAGGGCGCTCTGGACATGCGCACGAACCGGTTCGCGTTCAACTTGACGCTGTCGTTCAACAAGACCCTCAACTCCATCTTCAACGCGCCGCAGAACTTCCAGTGCGCCCTGCAGATGGACACGGTGAATGCCTTGCCGAATATCGGCAGCACATCGCCGATCCGCAACTTCTCGAGCTTCGAGGCGCAGTTCGACCAGGCACCGCCCAATCCTCCGGCTGGACATGTCAGCGTCACGGTGGCAGCTCCCTTCATCTTCGGCAATCCCGCAGAGACCTTCGCCAATGAGTTGAAGTCGGAGGCGATGAACAATCCGGAAACCTTCGCCGAAACCTACATTGTCGGCGTTCCCAACCGCGAGTCCGACGAGGACTGCAGGCTGCGCGCCAAGCATTTCAACTGATCAAAGCTTTGATCAGTTATCGGAACTCTGAAATGCGATGCTACCGCTCCCGGGCGGTAGCATCGTCAGTGCCACGGCTTGAAGCATGGCTCTCCGCCCTTATGTCCAGGGACATACATCTTGGGAGAACGTCATGCACGCAGATATGCCCTACGCCAGCCTGCCATCCGGAGAGGAGATCCCGGCGCTCGGCATCGGCACCTGGAAGATGGGAGAGGTTGCGGACGAGCGTCCGAACGAGATCGCGGCCATTCGGGCTGCAGTAGACAAGGGCATGACCTTGGTCGACACGGCTGAGATGTACGGCGAGGGTGCAGCCGAGAAACTGGTCGGCGAGGCGATCCGCGGGCGCCGCGACGATGTCTTCCTCGTCAGCAAGGTCTATCCGTGGAATGCCAGCCAGAAGGGTGTGATAGCTGCCTGCGAGCAAAGCCTGAAGCGACTGGGCACCGATCGCCTCGACCTCTATCTGCTTCACTGGCGCGGCGAGCATCCACTGTCGGAAACGGTCGCCGGCCTTGAGGCTTTGAAATCCGCAGGAAAGATCCGCCACTGGGGCGTCTCGAACTTCGACGTTGAGGACATGGAGGAACTGATGAATGTTCCGGGCGGCGGGAACTGCGCTGCCAACCAAGTGCTTTACAACCTGTCTCGGCGCGGCATCGAGTATGACCTGCTGCCCTGGTGCCAGGAGCGGCGCATCGCCGTGATGGCCTATTCCCCCATCGAACAGGGCCGGCTGCTGCGCCATCCGGAACTGATCCGAATCGCCAAGACCAATCAGGCGACGCCGGCGCAGGTCGCGCTGGCCTTCGTTCTCGAGCGAGACAATGTCGTGGCCATTCCCAAGACGGGCCGGGTCGCGCGCGTCGAGGAGAACATCGGCGCGCTTGAACTCGACATCAGCGATTCGGACTGGGCTGCCCTGGACGCCGCATTTCCGCCGCCGCAACGCAAGCAGCCCCTCGAAATGCTTTGATCCTATGCTTGAAGCAGCGGAATCGATTTCCCAGCCAAGGCAGCCAAGTCTTTGCCGGGATTCGATTGTGCCGCTTCAGGCAACAGTGATAGTCACATCCCCTGGGCGCCGCGGTTCATCGCGGCGATGCCGGTGCGGCAGACTTCGATCAGGCCGAGCGGCTTCATGATCGCCACGAACTGGTCGATCTTCGACGACTTGCCCGTGATTTCGAAAATGAAATGCGTCACGGTCGCATCCACGACCTTGGCATGAAAGGCGTCGGCCAGCCGCAGCGTTTCGGCGCGCCCCTCGCCGGTGCCGGTGACCTTGACCAGCGCCACCTCGCGCTCGATCGGCCGTTCCTGGCCGAGCTGGTTGGCCCGCACCGTCAGGTCGACGACCCGATGGACCGGAATGATGCGGTCCAGCTGCGCCTTGATCTGCTCCAGCACACCGGGTGTGGCGGTGGTGACGATGGTAATCCGCGACAGATGCGACTCGTGCTCCGTCTCGGATACCGTCAGGCTCTCGATGTTGTAGCCGCGCCCCGAGAACAGCCCGATGACCCGCGCAAGCACGCCGGGCTCGTTGGTCACCAGGACCGAGAGCGTATGGCGCTCTTCCTTGGCCGTTTCCGGTGTGATGAAGTAGGCAGAGCCGGTCGGCTGAAGATGTGCGTTCATCGTGTGTCCGTTTCCTCGGATGTCTTGGTTCAGGAAGCCAGCGTAATGCTGGCTGAGTTCACATGCTGGTTGGCGAGGCTTATCCGGTCGAAGGTGACCAAGGTTTCGTGTTGTTCCATCAGGCACACATGCATCGCATCGGCGAAATCCATGCCCCGTGCGAGCGCCTCGATCGCCCGGGGAAATTCGCTCCGACTGGATTATGCTAACGCTCTGCGTGCTCGCGTCCCTCTCCTGCGATCAAACCAGCTGTCGGCCCTTGGCGTCGATGGCGGTCGCGACCACTTCGTCCGTCGCCTCGTCGGGAAGCAGCATCTCGTTATGCGCCTTGCCGGACGGGATCATCGGGAAGCAGTTGGCAAGGTTTGCGACGCGGCAGTCGAAGATCACCGGACGCTTGACCGCCACCATCTCTTCCAGCTTCTCGTCGAGCTCGCGCGGATCGTCGCAGTACATGCCGACCGCCCCATAGGCTTCCGCCAGCTTGACGAAGTCCGGCATTGCTTCCGTATAGGAATTCGACAGCCGGTTGCCGTGCAACAGCTGCTGCCACTGGCGGACCATCCCCATGTACTGGTTGTTGAGGATGAAGATCTTGACCGGCAGATTGTGCTGGATGGCGCAGGACATTTCCTGGATGCACATCTGGATGGATGCATCGCCGGCAATGTCGATGACCAGCGCATCCGGATGCGCCACCTGCACGCCGATGGCCGCCGGCAGGCCGTAGCCCATCGTGCCGAGGCCGCCGGAGGTCATCCAGTGGTTCGGCTCCTCGAAACCGAAGAACTGCGCCGCCCACATCTGGTGCTGGCCGACCTCGGTGGTGATGAAGGTCTCGCGGCCCTTGGACGCCTCGTAGAGCCGCTGGATGGCGTATTGCGGCATGATGACGTCCGACGAGTTCTTGTAGGCGAACGAGTTGCGGCCCCGCCAGCTTTTGACGCTCTGCCACCATTCGGCAGTCTGGTCTTTTGCCGGCTTCTGCGGCAGCGCCCGCCACAACCGGACCATGTCTTCCAGCACCCGGCCGACATCCCCGAGGATCGGGATGTCGACATGGACGTTCTTGTTGATCGACGACGGATCGATGTCGATGTGGATTTTTCGCGAGTTGGGAGAAAAGGCGTTCAGGCGGCCGGTGATGCGGTCGTCGAAGCGCGCCCCGATGCAGACCATGACGTCACAGTCGTGCATCGCCATGTTGGCTTCGTAGGATCCGTGCATGCCGAGCATGCCGAGCCAGTTCGGGCCGGAGGCCGGATACGAGCCGAGCCCCATCAACGTCGATGTGATCGGGAAGTTGGTGAGTTCGACCAGTTCGCGCAGCAGCTTGGATGCTTCCGGACCGGAGTTGATGACGCCGCCGCCCGTATAGAAGACCGGACGCTTCGCCGAGGCCATCAGCTCGACCGCGGCGCGCACGGCATTGAGATCGCCTTCGATCTTCGGCTTGTAGCTCTTCTGCACGACATGGTCGGCCTTCGCCGTATAGGTGCCCGTGGCGAACTGGATGTCTTTCGGGATATCGACGACGACCGGGCCGGGACGTCCCGTCTGGGCGATCCGGAACGCCTCGTGGATGGTCGAAGCCAGCTCGTTGACGTCCTTGACCAGCCAGTTGTGCTTGGTGCACGGCCGGGTGATGCCGACCGTATCGCATTCCTGGAAGGCGTCGGAACCGATCAGCGTTGTCGGAACCTGGCCGGTCAGGCAGACGAGCGGGATCGAATCCATCAGCGCGTCCTGCAGCGGCGTCACGGCGTTGGTGGCGCCCGGGCCGGACGTGACCAGCATGACACCGACCTTGCCGGTCGAACGTGCGTAGCCTTCTGCAGCGTGACCGGCACCCTGCTCATGACGGACGAGGATGTGCTTGATATCGTCCTGCTGGAAGATCTCGTCATAGATCGGCAGGACGGCGCCGCCGGGATAACCGAAGAGATGCTCTACGCCATTATCCTTCAGAGCCTTCAGAACGATTTCCGCCCCAGTCATCCGATTGTCTGTACCCGTCATGTCGCAATTCCGTCTGCTGCTGTTTGAAACGAGGCCGAGGCCTGGTTGAAGGCATAAAAAAAGGCCCCTGGAGGAGCCTTGGTTTGCGCATGGGTGGCTATCGCCGGACGGTTACTCCGTCCTGCCCATGCGCCGTCCCACCACGATAAGTGCGTTCGATCTGTTCATGGGCCGAACAGTTAGTCATAAAATTTCCGTTCGTCAATGCAATTGCGCAATAAAACGCCAGAGGCCGCTTTCGCTCGGCCGGAGCTCGGGAGAAGCCCGTCGAAGCGGAAAGATCTTGTTAAGCGCACGCCTCTATGGTCGCCGTTTGAGCGGGCGCGTGACCGTTGGGTGAAATGCCTGGCTGAGCCCGAGTACAGGGGCCGTCTCTTGCGTAACCACGAGCTTCAGCACTCGATTTCGGCTGGCGAACAGGATCGGCGCGACGGCTTTCATCCCCGCAACCGGCTGCTTGGCCGCGTGGTGGCCTGCAGCGGCTCGCGCGCGACGATCGCGGCCGTCGCCGAACGCGGCACCACGGATCTCACCGAACTCTGGTCCGTCGGACGGCTGATCTCGATCAGCGTCGGCAACAACCGCGTTGTCGCCCTCACCTGCTCCATGTCCACCGGCTCGCAGGACTGGACGGAAGCCGCCGACAACGAATTTCACATCGAGGTCGAACTGCTTGGCGAGGTTCGCGTCGGCGAAGACGGCCGCGAAGAGTTTTCCGGCGGCATCACCAGCTATCCCTATCTCGGCGCCATCGCCCACCGCATCCGCTCCGCCGACCTCATCCGCATCTATGATACCGGCAAGGCCGATACCTGCGTCATCGGCAGGCTGACGCAGGACGAGACGATCGATGCCGCGATCCATATCCCGTCCATGCTGTCCAAGCACTTCGCCATTGTCGGCTCCACCGGCGTCGGCAAGTCGACGGCCGTATCGCTGCTGCTTCACAAGGCGATCGAGGTGGATCCGAAACTGCGGGTGCTAATCCTCGATCCGCACAACGAATTCGCTGCCGCCTTCCCCAACAAGGCAGTCGTCATCGACACCGACACGCTGGATCTTCCCTTCTGGCTGATGCGCCTCGACGAATTCGCCGAAGTCATCTTCCGTGGTCGCCAGCCGGTCCCCGAAGAGCTGGACATCCTTCGCGACGTCATTCCGGAAGCCAAGCGCGCCTTCCGCGGCGGCGACAGTTCGCTGATGCGCCGCAGCACGGAAAAAAGCTCGGTGACGGCCGATACGCCGGTGCCCTACCGGATGGCGGACCTGCTGGCATTGATCGACGAGCGGATCGGGCGGCTCGAGGGCCGCGCCGAAAAGCCGGCGCTGCGGGCGCTGAAGGTACGCCTGACGGCCGCCATCAACGATCCGCGCTACCACTTCATGTTCTCCAACAACACGATCAACGACACGATCATGGAGACCATCGCCCATATCTTCCGCATTCCGGGCGGCGACCGCCCGATCTCGACCTTCCAGCTCGCCGGCATTCCCTCGGAAGTCGTCAATTCCGTCGCCTCGATCCTCTGCCGCATGTCGTTCGAACTGGCGCTGTGGAGCGATGGCGCGATCCACATGCTGGTAGTTTGCGAGGAAGCGCACCGCTATGTTCCCGCCGATCGTGAGCTGGGCTTCTTCCCGACCCGCCAGGCGATCGCCCGCATCGCCAAGGAAGGCCGCAAATACGGCGTGTCGCTCGGCGTCATCACCCAGCGGCCCGGCGAACTCGACCAGACCATCCTGTCGCAGTGCTCGACCGTGTTTGCGATGCGGCTTGCCAACGACCGGGACCAGGAGATCATCCGCTCGGCCATCCCGAATTCCTCTCTTTCGACGACCAGCTTCCTGTCGTCGATCGGCAATGGCGAGGCGATCGCATTCGGCGAAGCGATCGCCGTTCCGATGCGCATGAACTTTGCCCGCGTCGAAAAGAACATGTTGCCCAAGGCCAACGGGGTTTCCGACAAGGGCTCCGAAGTAACGCCGGACAACGTCGATCTGCGCGCCGTTGTCGCACGCATGCGTGCGGTATCCGGACCGGACATCGCGAGCTTCCAGCGCAGCATGGCCGCCAGCAACCATCGCGACGTGAGCGGCTCCGAAACAGATGCCGGTGATGCCGAGGTGGCGCGCTGGGAGCAAGAACTGCGCGGTGAGACGCTCGCTACAGCCCCTCCGACGCTTCAGCCGGAGCTCGAGCCTTACCGCCCGGACATGCTTCCCGGCACACGGCTTGACGCGGCCGCTGCAGCCGAAACACGGGTTATCCGCCGCGAGCCGCCGCGAGACAGTGCCGCATCCTCGCCGTTCCGCCCCTTTGGTGTCGATGATACTGCGGGGACAAGGAGTACGCTCGTGCGCCGCGAGGGATCGCTGCGCGAAAGCCTGCTGCGCAAGCCGCTGAGCAGCCTCTACGACAAGGACTGAGGCGAAACCGTCAGTTGCCGCCAAATGGATCGAGACGCACCCAGCTGTCGTCCATCTGATTGCGGAACCATGTCATCTGTCGCTTGGCATACTGCCGGGTCAGCGCCGAGCCGCGCTCGATCACCGTTTTCCGCTCCATATTCCCAGTCAGCATGGCACCGATCTCGGCGACGCCGATCGCCCGCAGTACCGGCGCAGCCGGGGGCAGATCGAGCTGCCGCAATGCCGTCACCTCCGCGATGGCTCCGCCGTCCAGCATCAGGCCAAAACGCCGATTGATCCGCTCGTGCAGGAGCCGGCGATCCGGCAACACGATGATCTTTTCGGCCCGCTGCGGATCGATCAGCATCGGACCCTTATGCTCCTGGAGTTCGCCGATCGATCGGCCGCTCGCCTCCATCACTTCGAGCGCGCGCACGATGCGCTGTCCATCGCTCGGCCGAAGTCGCCGGGCCATCACCGGGTCCACCTCCGCAAGCGCCGCGTGCAGCGGCTCAGCCCCCTCGGCGACCAACCGGCTGCGCCACCGGTCGCGGATGTCGGCGGGAATGGCCGGCATCTCCGAGAGCCCGCCTGTCAGCGCCTTGAAGTAGAGACCCGTGCCGCCGACGAAGACGGGCAGACGTCCCTCTTGGCGAAGGACCGGCAACAGCTGCTCGACGTCCCTCAGCCAGTCACCGGTGGAATAGGCGTTTCGCGCAGGCACATGTCCGTAGAGCCTGTGGTCGATGCCACCCATCTCCTCCTCTGAAGGCCTTGCGGTCAGCACCCGCAGCGTATCATAGACCTGCATGCTGTCGGCGTTGATCACCACGCCGCGATGCTTGCGCGCCAGTTGCATGGCGAGCGCCGACTTGCCGCTGGCCGTCGGCCCGGTTATCAGGATGGCCTCGCAATCGTCCCGAAGGTTTGTCATCATGGCTCTCGTTGCCACGCTCATTGCCCATCCGTCAAACCCCGTCCTCGATGCAAAGCTTGGAGAACAGGCCGCAGACGCGGTGGATTCCGCCGGTCTCTATTGGCTGGCCGATGGCATCGCCTGCGACATCGCCCTGCGCAACGAGGCGGACATGGCGGCGTCCTACGCGGCATTGCGCGCGGCAATCGGCGGCAAACCGGTCGACGTGGTGGTCCAGGACGTCGAGACACGCCGCAAGAAGCTGCTGATCGCCGATATGGACTCGACCATGATCGGCCAGGAATGCATCGACGAACTGGCGGATGTCGTCGGGCTGAAGGATCAGGTATCGGCGATCACCGCCCGGGCGATGAACGGCGAGATCGCCTTTGAGCCGGCGCTGCGGGAGCGCGTCGCTCTCCTGAAGGGGCTGCCTGTCGGCGTCGTCGATGACGTCATCGCCAAACGCATCACGCTGACCTCGGGCGGTCTGGAACTGATTGCCACGATGCGCGCCAAGGGCTTTCACACCGCGCTGGTATCGGGCGGCTTTACGGTCTTCACCGGTCCCATCGGCCAGATGCTCGGCTTCCATGAGAACCGTGCCAACGTGCTGCTTGAGGAAGACGGCATCCTCACCGGCACCGTAGCCGAGCCTATCCTCGGCAAGCAGGCGAAGGTCGACGCACTGCAGGAAATCGCAGCCCGGCTCGGGATCTCGCCCGACGACGCGATGGCCGTCGGCGATGGCGCAAACGACCTTGGCATGCTGGATCTCGCCGGCGCCGGTGTCGCGCTGCACGCAAAGCCTGCCGTCGCCGCCCAGGCGAGAATTCGCATCGACCACGCGGATCTGACCGCCCTTCTCTACATCCAGGGATACCGCAAGACCGATTTCGTGACGCCGTGAGCGGCGCGACAGAACCGCGCATCATCCTTGAGACCGAGCGGCTGCTGCTGCGCAGCTGGCTCGAGCAGGACCGCGACCTGTTTCGCGAAATCAACGCCGACCCGAAGGTGATGGAATTCTTCCCTTTCCGTCGCAATCACGCCGAATCGGACCTGCTCTTCGAACGGGTGAACGCGATGATCCTTGAAGAAGGGCTTGGCTTTTACGCCGTCGAGTTGAAGGAGACGCAGGAGGCTGTCGGCTTCTGCGGTCTGGCGCCGGCCAACATGCCGGGCATCTTCCCACCGGAAATGATCGAGATCGGCTGGCGCCTCGCCACCCGCTTCTGGGGCCATGGCTATGTCACAGAGGCCGCCGCAGCCCTGCTCGATCATGCCTTCCGGGTTCGCGGGCTGCGCAGCGTCGTATCGTTCGCGGTTGCCTCCAACCATCGTTCGACCGCCGTCATGCAGCGGATCGGAATGAAGGCCTTTCCGAATCTCGATTTCGATCATCCGCGGGTGCCTGACAGCCACCCGCACCTGAAGCGCCACGTCACCTATGTGAAGATCAACCCCGCCGAGCTGGAAAGGCACCCCGGCTGAACCGGAGTGCCTTCTCAACTATTCCAGCGGCAGCGCGACGAAGCGCAGTTCGCCGTTGGCGCCGGCGACCATCATGTGGGCGTTGCGACGGCCCTCGCCCTTCAACGCCTCGAAGCGGGCGGTAACATCGCTCGGGGAGGCCATGAAGTCCTGTGCGACCTCGACGATCACCTCGCCGGCCTTCAGGCCCTTTTCCGCGGCGGGCGAGCCGGGCGCAACAGCGGTGATCACCACGCCCTCGACGCTTTCGGCGATCTTGAAGGCCTTGTGCTGTTCATCGTCCAGCACCGCGATCGTCATGCCGAACGCCTCGACCGGACCCTCGGCGGCATCTTGTCCCTTGTCTGCATCGGCGTCCGGCGTCTGCTGTTCGCCTTCGGCAAGCGCCGGATCAGACGGATCGCCGGCATCGGCGCTGTCTTCCAGCCGACCGAGCGTCACCTTGACGGTCTGCTGCTTTCCGTCGCGCATGAGGACAACATCGACTTCGCGGCCGACGGTGCTCTCGGCGACCGCGAGCGGCAGGTCGCGCATCTCCTTCACCGGCTTGCCGTCGAAGGTCAGGATGACGTCGCCGGCCTTCACCACGCCGTTGTCGACCGGTCCGCCCTTGATGACGCCGGACACCAGCGCACCCCGGGCACTCTCGAGACCGAGGCTTTCCGCCACGTCGTCGGTCACAGGCTGGATACGCACGCCGAGCCAGCCGCGCCGCGTTTCGCCGAAATCGATCAGCTGCTGCACGACGTTCTGCGCCAGTTCCGTCGGCACCGCGAAACCGATGCCGATCGAACCGCCGCTCGGCGAGATGATCGCCGTGTTGATGCCGATCACGTCGCCATACATGTTGAACAGCGGACCGCCGGAATTGCCCTTGTTGATTGCCGCGTCCGTCTGGATGAAATTGTCGTAGGGGCCGGCATTGATGTTGCGGCCACGCGCCGAGATGATGCCAACGGTGACCGATCCGCCGAGGCCGAATGGATTGCCGATGGCCATCACCCAGTCGCCGATGCGCATCTGTTTGGAATCGCCAAACTTGACCGCCTTCAGAGGCGCCTTCGGCTCGACCTTCAACACCGAAAGGTCGGTCTTGGTGTCGGTGCCGACGAGCTTCGCCTTCAGCTTGTTGCCGTTCGGGAAGATCACCTCGATGTCGTCGGCGCCTTCAATGACGTGGTTGTTGGTGACCACGTAGCCGGATGGATCGATGACGAAGCCGGAGCCCAGCGAATTGACCTTGCGGTTCCCCTGCTGATTGCCCTGCCCGTCGAAGAAATCGTCGAAGAACTCCTGGAACGGCGAGCCATCCGGAACCACCGGCTGCGGGCCGTTACCACCTGATTTGACGCTTTGCGAGGTGGAAATGTTGACGACCGCGTCGAGCAGCCCCTCGGCGAGGTCGGCGACGGATGCCGGACCCGCGCCGTTCTGTCTTGCCGGTGCCGGAGTAGCAGTCGCAGCCGCCGGTGCCGTCGTCTGCGACAGAGCGGGAGCGCCCGATCCGCCGATCAAGGTCAGCGCCATCACGGTCGCCAGGG
Source organism: Rhizobium sp. 0TCS1.26 (assembly GCF_050455525.1). Lineage (NCBI taxonomy): Bacteria > Pseudomonadati > Pseudomonadota > Alphaproteobacteria > Hyphomicrobiales > Rhizobiaceae > Rhizobium > Rhizobium sp. 0TCS1.26. The sequence goes on from NZ_JBCIYV010000001.1 coordinate 510,516, forward strand.
AATGCCGCAAGGACAATCGAAGGGAGTTCACCATCAGGCATCCTCGGTTGAAATATCGCCACCTGACGCCAAGCATACGGCGGAATGAAGACAGGGGAAGTGACCTTTTCGCGAGCCCCCAGGAGATTGCATGAGCAGGAGCTTAGAAGAGCGAAGGGCGGCTCGTGGCCGCCCTTCGCAGATCGATTTAGGTTCAGGGGCGCGCCGGAGCCGCGCCGTTTTCCGGCGCGACCGGCTGACCTGCCGGCGGTGTCGCCGGCTGTCCCGCCGGAGCCGCTGGCGGCGGCAGTTCCGGCCCGCTTCCAGAGCGCTGGCTCTGGTTGAAGTAGCGGAAGAACTGCGAGTCCGGCGACAGCACCATCGTCGTACCCTTGTCGGCAAGCGCACCCACATAGGCCCGCATCGAGCGATAGAACTCGAAGAAGCCAGGATCGCGCGAGAAGGCCTCGCCGAAGATGCGGTTGCGCTGAGCATCGCCCTCACCGCGCAGGATTTCCGAATCGCGCTGCGCTTCCGAAACCAGTTCGACGACCTGACGATCGGCGATGGCCCGGCGGCGCTGGCCCTGCTCGTTACCCCGTGCACGGATCAGTTCGGCTTCCGCGAGACGCTCGGCCTTCATCCGCTGGTAGGTCTGCTGCGAGACCTCGCGGGTCAGGTCGGTCCGGCGGATACGCACGTCCCGGACGTCGAGACCGAGAGATTCGGCTGCCGCCTGCAGGTCGGTGCGGACTTCCTGCATCATCGCCGAACGTTCGGCAGACAGTGCAGCGCCAAAATTGCGCAGGCCGTAGACCCGGCGCAGTGCGGCGTCGAGACGGGTGCGCAGGCGCGATTCCGCCGATTCGCGATCGCCGGAGACGGTTTCACGAAAACGACGGGGATCGGCGATGCGGTAGACCACGAAGGCGTCCACTTCGTAGAAAGCGCCGCCGCGGACCTGGACGCGAATGTTGTCGAGGTCGAAGCGCAATGCGCGGTCTTCGATGTACTGGACGCGGTCGGCATCCATGAAGCCGAACGGCAGCTTCATGTAGATGCCCGGCTCCGATTTGACGGACTGGATCTCACCGAAGCGGACGACGACAGCCTGCTCGCGCTCGTTGACGATGAACACAGACGAGTAGACGAGGAACAGGATGAGGGCGAGGCCGATGATGACGGCTGGGAGACGGTTGGAACTCACGGGTTTGCCCCCCGCACGGCAGTGCCGCTCGTCGCATTGTTCTGCCGGATCATCTCGTTCAGCGGCAGGTACGGGATCGCGCCCTGCTTTTCATCCAGGATGATGGTGTTGGAGTTCTTCAGGACCTGCTCCATGGTTTCGATAAAGATACGCTCGCGGGTCACGTCCGGCGCCGTCGAATAGGCGTCGTAGATCGACACGAAACGCTGCGCCTCACCGGTGGCTTCGTTGACGACACGATCCTTGTAGGCGGACGCCTCTTCCCGGACCTGTGCCGCTTGGCCTCGGGCCTGGCCGAGCTTCTGGTTGGCGTACTGGTTGGCTTCCTCGACGAAGCGGTCCTCGTCCTGCTCGGCACGCTGGACTTCTTCGAAGGCATCGGCCACTTCGCGCGGCGGAGCCGCATCCTCGATCGGCACGGCATTGATGGAGATGCCGGAGCCATAAGTGTCCATCGTCCCCTGGATGATGTCACGCACCTCGTTGGAGACCTGCTCGCGGCCATCACGGAAAATGTCCTGTGCCGGACGACGTCCGACCACTTCGCGCATGGCGCTCTCGGAGACCTGCTGCAGGGTTGCTGCCGGGGTTTCGAGGTTGAACAGATACGCTTCCGGATCGCTGACGGTAAACAGCACCGAGAACTGCACGTTGACGATGTTCTGGTCGCCCGAAAGCATCAGGCCCTCGGCGGAATTGGCGTTGCCGCGTCCGCCGATATTCTGCTGCTGCTCGGTAACCTTGACGATCTCGACCGTCTCAAAGGGCCAGAAGTGGTAGTGCAGGCCTGGCGCCGCAATCTCTTCCTTCGGCTTGCCGAAGCGCAGCTCGACGCCGCGCTCGTCCGGCTGGACAGTGTAGACGGACTGGAACGCGACGAACGCCGCGATGACCAGCAGGACGATGACGAAGGCGCCGCCGTTGAAGCCGCCCGGAACGATGCTGCGAAGCCTGTCCTGGCTGCGGCGGATGATGTCTTCAAGGTCCGGGGGGCCACCATTGCCGCCGCCGCCGTTGCCGCCTCCGCCCCGCGGACGGTTAGGGCCTTGGCCCCATGGCCCTTGATTATTGCCGCCGCCGCCCCCCCAGGGGCCGCCGCCATTCTGATTGCTCCAGGGCATCAAAACCTCTTTGTTCGAGTCACTCCCACCCCTCGACATGCCACGTCACATAGGCGGCGATCGGGTTCCTGCCCGTTATAGGCATGCCAGGACCCGCTTTCAACGCGGCCGAACCTCACATCCGGGTGTTTGGTAACGAAATGTTTCAGATCGCATCATCTCGGCGTCGATAGACGGTAAAGCGGGTCGCGAAATTATCGCGCTCACCGGCGGGAAAGGCCTGTTCTTCGGTCTTCGTAAAGATCGCATCGTCGATCACCGGAAAGAACGTGTCGCCGTCGTCGATAACGGTCTCCACATGGGTGATCGCCAGCCGGTCGGCGATCGGCATCGCCTGGCGGTAGATCTCGCCACCGCCGATGATGGCGATGTCTGTAGCCCCGGTCTGTTCCGCGAGAGCCTGCGCCCTGGCAATCGCCTCCGGCAGGGATGCGGCCGTCTCGACACCGGCGGCGGCAAAACCGGCATCGCGTGTCACGACCACATGTGGGCGACCCGGAAGCGGTCGGCCGCCGAAACTCTCGAACGTCTTGCGACCGAGCACCACCGGCTTGCCGAGCGTCATCTCCTTGAACCGCTTCAGATCGGTGGACAGGCGCCATGGCAGGTCGCCGCCGCGACCGATGACGTTGTTGCGGGACACCGCAGCGACGATGACGATCGGTACCGGCCGGCCGCTCATACCGCCACCGGTGCCCGGATATGCGCATCCGCCTCATAGCCGACGAGCGCGAAATCCTCAAAGCGGAAGCCAAAAATGTCCTCGACGTCCGGGTTGATCTCCATCGTCGGCAGCGGCTTCGGCTGGCGCTGCATCTGCAGCTCGGCCTGCTCGAAATGGTTCGAATAGATATGCGCGTCGCCCAGCGTGTGGATGAACTCGCCCGGCCTGTAGCCGGTCACCTGCGCCACCATCATCGTCAGCAGCGCGTAGGACGCAATATTGAACGGAACGCCGAGAAAGATGTCGGCCGACCGCTGGTAGAGCTGGCACGACAGCCGGTCGCCCGACACGTAGAACTGGAAGAGGCAGTGGCAGGGCGGCAGTGCCATGTCGTCCACCTGCGCCGGATTCCAGGCCGAGACGATATGCCGCCGCGAAAGCGGATTGCGCTTGATGCCGTCGATCAGGTTGACGATCTGGTCGACCGAGCCGCCGTCCGGCGACGGCCAGGAGCGCCACTGGTAGCCATAGACGGGACCAAGCTCACCCTTGTCGTCGGCCCACTCGTCCCAGATCGAAACGCCGTTTTCCTTCAGGTAGGCGATATTCGTCTCGCCCTTCAGGAACCACAGCAGTTCATGGATGATCGACCGCAGATGCAGCTTCTTCGTCGTCAGGACCGGAAAGCCGTCGGCGAGATCGAAACGCATCTGGTAGCCGAACACTGAGCGCGTGCCGGTGCCGGTGCGATCACCGCGGTCGGTACCGGTCGTCATCACATGCTGCAGGAGATCGAGATATTGTTTCACCGTATGTCCGCCGAACGTCTGTGCCTGCCGATTCCATGGCGCGCCATCTTACGATCGGCGCGCCTCAAGATATAGGGCCGGAGGAACGCTTGTCCCCGACATTCGGTGTCTTGCACCCGGAGGACAGCGTAGAATCCCCGTCGCGCGCAGCAATGATGTCGGCGCCTCTTTTCATCCGCGCGAGATGCCCCTATATAGGTGTTGCCGGGGCTTGCTCCGGATATGGCGATAAACGGTCGGTGTAATAAACCTATTGGACCCGGGGGCGGTACCCGGCGCCTCCACCAAAAACCGGTCGGTCTTCTGGACCGGCTTTTGATGGGGGCGAAATAGGATCGACAAGGGCGTAAAGATCGAACTTTTGCTCGGCATGATACCGCCGTTATCGGGTCACAAGTGTAGTTGCAAACGACAACAACGCTAAGGGTTATGCTCTCGCTGCCTAATGGCGGTGCGGGAAATCCGAACCAAGTCCTCTAGGTTAGCCCCTTGAGGCGGGGTCCGAAGGCACCTGGCAACAGAAGCCTTCACCTTCTCCTCCTCTTCGTTTTTGGTTATGATGATGACACTTGTTCCGGCGGGGCTTCCGCCGAGCATGCACGTGTCCTATAACGAGCCGAGCAAATCACGGCCAAAACCGACGATATACGATTGGAAGAAAACACCGATGAGTCAGGATCATATCCGTTACGACATTCTGGCGCAGGACGCTCTGCGTGGCGTTATCCGTAAGGTCCTGACCGAGGTTGCCGCGACCGGCCGCCTTCCTGGCGATCATCATTTCTTCATCACCTTCCTGACCGGCGCGCCTGGCGTCCGCATCTCGCCCATGCTGAAGTCGAAATATGCCGAGCAGATGACAATCGTCGTCCAGCACCAGTTCTGGGATCTCAAGGTCTCGGACACGCATTTCGAGATCGGCCTGTCGTTCTCCGACACGCCAGAGCGCCTGTACATCCCGTTCAACGCGATTCGCGGTTTCTACGATCCTTCGGTCAATTTCGAGCTGGAATTCGAGGTGCCGCTGTCGGACGAAGAGGAAACCTCGGCCGAGATCACCGCCTACCCGGTGGATGTGGTTGCCAAGCCTGAAGGCGACGAGGAGCCGAAGTCCGAGGAAGACAAGAAGGGTTCCGTCGTTTCCCTCGATTCGTTTCGCAAGAAGCACTGATCGACCAAACGCTGGCAGCCGCCGGAGAGCCGCATGAGCGCCGAGATCGTCAACCTTCGCCAGGCCCGGAAGTCGAAGCTGCGCTCGGAAAAGGAGCGGCAGGCGGAGCAGAACCGCATCAGTTTTGGCCGTACGCGGCAGGAAAGGTCGCTGACCGGCGCCCTCAACGAAAAGGCTGCCAAAGCTCTCGATCAGGGCCGCATCGAAAAGGCCGATGCCCCGCCTGGGGACCGGCAAGATGGCGGCGACTGAGCCGCCCTGCGCGATTTCAGCAATATCAGTCGCTTGGCGGCGAATTCCGAATCACTTTACGAGCATCCTCATCAGCCAGGTAGGCCGCAGGCATGATCCGCAAGCACTCGGCAACGCTGCACGGCCACCGCACCAGCTTTTCGCTGGAAGACGGCTTCTGGGATGAACTGAAGGGCATTGCCGCCGTTCGCGGCGTCAGTCTCGCATCGCTGATCGCCGAGATCGATGACCGTCGCGATCGCAACAGCAACCTCTCCTCAGCCCTCAGGCTGCACGTGCTGGCCTGGCTGAAGCGGGAGACCCCGTCGCAGACCGGCTAAGGCTCGCGTTTTGTCGGACCTTAGTTGCCGTTGACGCCCGGCAGCGAACCATCCCCGCGAAACAGGTCGCCGGTCGGCGGCACGGTCAGTTGCGGCGTCTGCGCCTCACGCTCGCTCTGCTCGCGCGCCTGGCGCTCCGTCTCGGCGCGCTGGCGCGCCTCCTCTTCGGCCTTTGCCCGGGCCTCGGCTTCCGCCTTTTCCCGCGCCACGCGCCGCTCGTTGTCCTGGAACGTGTAGAGCGTCACCTCGCGCCGCAGCCGCTGCTTCTCCAGAACGCTCGCCTGCAGCGTTTCCACCCGCCGCCGCTCGCGCTCGAAGGCGCGCAGTGACAGGAAGTTGGTCATCGAGCCCGCCAAGACCGTCTCCTCCGGTGCCTCGATGGGTCCGCGATAGGCGAGACGCACCGACGGATCGCCGCCGGCGATGGCTTCCTCACCGGCGTCGTAGCCGATCTCCAGCACCCCATCGAGCGCCTGGCGCACCAGATCGATGCGCAATTCGCCCGTCAGCTTCGTCGCACCGGCCTCGGTCGCAACGTTCTGCGCCCGCAATTGCCCGCCGCTCATGGTGAACGGCATGTCGACGGAGCCGACCGCCGTCCGTCCGGCATGCACGAGGTCGCGCAGCAGCGGGGTCACCTTTGGCTCGGTCACCTCACCCTCGATGCGATCGGCTGCCGCAACCAGCGCCGGCAACAGGTCCGGATTGATACGGCCGAGCGTCAGGTCGTTGAAGTGCAGCACGCCGGAGCCGCTGGCTGCCGAGAGGAGTTCGGCAGGTGTCTTGGCCGTTGCCTCCGCGGCAAGCTCCAGCGAGATCCGACCGCTTGCCACAGGCTCGCCGTCCTGCTGCCAGGTAAGCGGCGCCAGATCGGCATTATCGATGCTGAACCGCGTCTGCAACACGCCGATACCTTCGCTGTTCGACATCGACAACCGTCCGGCAATCTGCCCTCCGGACCACTGTCCCTTGGCATCTTCCAGGCTGACGGTACCGGCACGGCTGAGAAGACGTCCGGTGACGTCTGTGACCGGCGGCCGGTCAAGGCCACGCAGATTTTCGGCGGTCAGGTCGACGGCGAAGTCGATGCCGGCGAAGATCGGCAGCGCGAACGGCTTGCTCGATAGCGCATCGCCATCGGCCTCGGTCAGCGGCCCGTAAATGCCCTCGCCGAGCCATGAGAGGTCGACGGCGCCAAGTGCCAGACGACCGCGAACCGTCGGAAGACTGGCGGTGCGATCGAGGCTGAGAGCGCCGCTGACGGCATTGCCGGCGATCTGGCCGGAGAATTCCGAGGCCTCGAGCGTCTGCGGCTCTACCTTCAGCAGACCCTTGATCTCGGCCGGAAGCCCCATGCCGAACTGCGGCAGGCCGATGCCGGCCATCAGCATCGTCGGCTCGAGATCCGTGCTGTTGACGGTGAAGCTGTACTGGCCTTCGCCGAACCTGTCGGCCGCGACGGCGAAGTCGCCCGCAGCTTCGAGCCGGGTTCGGTTCGTCGCATAGACGAGCTTGCCCCTTGCAGGTCCCTCGCCCTGCCGATGCAGATCGAGTGCCAGGCTGGCATCGCTGTCGCCATCGAAGGGCAGCGGATCGAACCCCGCCTGCGCGGCGATCACCGCAGCATCCGGGTTGGCGAGCGACAGGCTGCCGTCGATGATCGTCTCGGCGGTCAGGTCCAGAATGTTGGGCGAGCGGATGTCCGCGGTGATTTGGCTGCCGTTCGTCTGGCCGTTGATCTTGGCGTCCAGCCCGTCGCCGAGCGTGACGGTCGCCTTTAGGCTGGTATCGGCAAACGACGGGCCGCTCCGCGCAAGACGGCTGAGGATCGGGTGGGGGGTAAGTCGGTCCCTCAGCATCGCCACGAAGGCCGTCGGATCGGCGGCGTCGAAGGCCAGCGTGCCACTGCCGGTATAGGCCAGCAGCGAGCCCTCGGCGCTGCCCTGCCCGCTGATCCTTGCACCGGCAAGATCTCCGATGGTCAGCCGCTGGACGGCAAGCTTGCCGTCGCCAAGGTCGACATTCGTCTCGACGTCCTGCGCGGTGATGCCGAAGGCCGTCAGGCGTTGCGCCTTCACATGCGCGGCCAGCCGGTGATCGAGCACGTCTTCGCCTGCATCTTCGCCGGTCAGCAGCGATGCCAGCGCCCGCAGCGCGTCGAGATCCACATCGTCGCCGGCAAGATCGACGGTCAGCGACGGGGTCTCCTCGCCAGCGGAGCGGCGTTCGAGGCTTCCCTTCAGCGTCGCGACGCCGACCGCAAGCTCCAGATCCTGAAACTGCTGGACCTGTGGCGTCAGGTTGACGTTGGCCGAGAAGCCGGCGGCCTTCAGCTGGCGGATCGCCGGATCCACCTGGCCCGTCAGCCAGTCGGAAAAGCCCGACGGCTGGTTGGAGGCAAGCAGCATGCGACCGATGAACGATGCGTTGCCGGCGAGCGACAACTGCCCGTTGGCCTCCACCTGCGTCCGTCCCGGCAGCGTCGCGACGGCATTCTCGACCGTCCAACCGTCTCCCGCCGGTCGTACGTCAAGCCGCACGTCGCGCACAGTCGTCCCGTCGGCGACGATCGCCGGCAGGCGGATGCTGGCTTTGCCCGGCACCTGTGGGATCGGAATGCGCGCTGCCATCTCGATTAGCGCGTTCAGCCGGTGCTGCGCCGACACATGCGGATTGCGCGCCGTCTTGCCGCGCATCAGGTCGGCCGTCAGCCGGTTCACGTCCACCTGCTGGCCGTCTGCGGTGAGCAGGAACTCCGGCTTGTCTCCGGTATCCAGCGTCGCTTCGCCGGTGATCACGTAAGGGTTGTCGACCGCGCCGATCTCGATGCGGTATTCCGGCACGCGCAGCCGGTCGTTGGTGAGCTCGAACTTGCCGCGCGTGCGTGGCGGCGGTGGCGGCTTGGCGCCCTGCGGCAGCACCGGATTGATCGGCTGATCGAGGAAGGAGAGACCGAAATCGCCCTTGTACTGCGGCCGTGCTTCGGCAACCGACAGCGCCCCGTCCAGTTGGACCTCGACAGGCTGGATATCAGGCCAGATCTTCATCCGCAGCGGAACGACACCCGCCTCGGGCGCGCCGCTCGACAGCGAGAATTTCGATTCCCGGCCGTCCAGCGTCGCATTGCCCTCCACCCGCCAGGGACCGGCAAGCGAGCTTGCCGACATGTCGGCGGTCATCCCCGTGAGGTTGCGGTTGCGCCCTGTCGCCTCGTCGATGAAGGCAATCTCGGCGCCGGTGACATGCACCCCTTCCAGGACGACGTTGCGGGCAACGAAATCCGGGCGGCTGCCGCGCATCCAGTCCAGCCGTCCGTCCTTCAACAGCCGGATACGCGCCTTCGGACGGTCAATGCGCATGTCGAAGATGCGCACCTCGCCCGACAGGAACGGCGCCAGCTCCATGTCCATGGAAAACTGCGCCACCTGCACGAGCGGCGTTCCGTCGACATCCTGGCCGACGCGCACATCGGTCATCGTCACCGACGGAAACGGCAGGATCCTGGCATCCACAGTTCCGTGGACCGTGACCTTCTTGCCAAGAATGCGGCTCGCCTGATTTTCAAAGTCACGGCGAAAATCGGACCAGTCGACGAAGAACGGCGCCAGCAAGGCGGTAAACAACGCGACGACGACAAGGCCGCCGATCACCAGCATTATCCGTCCGAGCACCGCGCCACTCTCCTTGGTCTGAACGACCAGTTTAGTTGCACCCGAAAATGGGGCAACCCTTCCTTTACGGGATACTCAAGCCTGCGGGCGCAGGATCTTGCCGGGATTGAATATGTCGTGCGGATCGAGAGCCGTCTTGATCGACCGCATCAGCGCCAGCGCCGGACCGGCCTCCTGCTCAAGGAAGCTCATCTTCCCCTGGCCGATGCCGTGTTCGCCGGTGCAGGTCCCGTCCATAGACAGCGCGCGGCGGTTCAGCCGCTCGACGAAAGCTTCGGCCCGCTCGATGTCGGCCGGATCCCTGTCGTCGAACAGGATCAGCACGTGAAAGTTGCCGTCGCCCGCATGGCCGACGATCGGCGCCAGAAAGCCGTTCTCGACGATGTCGGCATGGGTCTCGGCGACGCAATCGGCAAGCCTGGAGATCGGCACGCAGACATCGGTCGACAGGCCGTTCAGGTGCGGCGCGAGCGCCCGCGATGCCCAGTAGGCGTCATGCCTCGCCTTCCACAGCTTGGCACGCTTCTGCGCGTCGCCGGTCCAGCGGAAGGTCTCGCCGCCGCACTCCTCGGCGATCATGGCAAACTGCTCGGACTGCATGGACACAGTGTCGTCGGTTCCGTGGAACTCGACGAACAGCGTCGGCTTCTCCTCGTAGCTCAGGCCCGAATAGGCGTTGCAGGCGCGGATCTGCGTCGCGTCCAGAAGCTCGATGCGGGCGACCGGGATGCCCATCTGGATAGTCATGATGACGGCGTCGCAGGCCGCTTTGACGCTCGGGAAGGCGCAGACGCCGCCGCCGATCTTTTCCGGAATGCCCTGCAGCTTGAGGGTGATCGAGGTGATGATGCCGAGCGTGCCTTCCGAACCGACCAGGAGCCGTGTCAGGTCGTAGCCTGCGGATGACTTGCGCGCCCGGGTGCCGGTGGTGATCTCCTCGCCGTCCGCCGTCACCACGGTCAATGACAGGACATTGTCCTTCATCGTGCCGTAGCGCACGGCATTGGTACCGGAGGCGCGCGTTGCCGTCATGCCGCCGATCGAGGCATTGGCGCCGGGGTCGATGGGGAAGAAAAGACCGGTATCGCGCAGGTAGGTATTCAGGGCCTCGCGGGTGACGCCGGGCTCGACGGTCACGTCGAGATCCTCCGCGGAGACCCGCAGCACCTTGTCCATCCGGCTGAAGTCGAGAGAGACGCCACCGGACGGCGCGTTCACCTGACCTTCGAGCGAGGAGCCTGTGCCGAACGCGATAACCGGAACCCGGTGTGCGGCGCAGGCCTTCACCACCGTCTTCACGTCCTCGACCGTTTCGGCGAACACGACACCATCCGGAAGCTGGCTCGGCAGGTAGGTGGTGGTGTGCGCATGCTGCTCGCGAAACGCTTGGCCTGTCTGCAGACGATCACCCAGCTCCTGACGCAAAATTTCCAGAACGGCCACCATCCCTGCGTCGTTGCGCTGGCCGCTCAATGCGTCTCTCATCACCATCGTCTGTCTCCGCGTCTGCCGGGCGAATGTCGCCCGGCATTTGGTAGGTGACGATGAGTGCTTTGTCCAGCGCGGGAGAGCCGCCCGGCGACCTCTTCGCAGCAATCACAAGGGCTTGTCGGTCACTCTGCCGCCAGCAGTGGCGGCTTTGTCTCTTCGTTGGCGGCCCGGTTGGCGGCCCGCTCCAACTCGTCCTCGAGACGCTGCTGCTCATGCGCATGGGGCTTTGCGAAGCGGGCAAGCAGCAGGTAAGCGACGGGCGTGATGAACAGCGTCACCAGCGTCGCCAGGCCCAGTCCGCCGACGATCACCCAGCCGAGCGCGATGCGTGCCTCGGCGCCGGCGCCTTGTGCGAAGACCAGCGGCACACCGCCGAGGATCGTTGCGATCATCGTCATCATCACCGGCCGCAGCCGGATCCTGCAGGCCCGTTCGATCGCATCGCGCACCGCTACGCCGCGATCACGCAGCTGGTTGGCGAACTCGACGATCAGGATACCGTTCTTCGCCATGACCCCGACCAGCAGCACGAGGCCGATCTGGCTGTAGACGTTGAGCGTCGAGCCGGTGACCAGCAGCGCGATGACGGCACAGGCAAGCCCGAGCGGAACCGTCGTCATGATGATCACCGACGACAGGATGCTCTCGAACTGTGCAGCCAGCACCAGGAAGATGATGGCGATGGCGAAGCTGAAGGTGACCGCCATTCCGCTGGAGTTTTCGCCGAGCGTCTTGGCTTCCGCCAGCGGCATCAGGCGAGCGCCAGCCGGCAGCAGCGGCTGGGCAAGCGCCTGAACCTCTTGGAGCGCCTGCCCCAGCGACACGCCATCCTTGAGGCTTGCCGACAGCGAAACCGCGGCAAGTTGCTGTTCGCGGTTGAGGCGCGGCGCGACGGCGCCCTCCTTCAGCGTGGCAATGGTCGACATCGGCACGACCTTGCCGTCGCCGGTGCGCAGGAAGATGTTTTCGAGATCGGTCGGATCGTTGAGCGGCTGCGTCGATGACAGCAGCTTGACCGGCAGGGCCTCGCCATCGACGAACACGTCGACCACCGAGCGGCCTTCGAGCAGCGCCTGCATGGCGGCCGAGAGCCCGGTAATGTCGATGCCGAGGTCCGATGCCCGCTCGCGGTCGATCGAGACCGAAAGCTGCGCCTGGGTGGGCTCGTTGTCGAGACGCGGCGTATCGAAGAAGCCGCTGCCTTCCATCGCCTCGACCAGCTTGATGGCAGCAGCCGTCAGGCTCGCATGTTCGTTGCCGACCAGCGCCACCTGCAAGCCGCTACCGGCCCCGCGAATGCGCAGGCTGTTCGACTGGATGGCAAAGCCGCGCACCGCCGGAACGCGGGCCGTCGCCGCGTTGATGTCGGTGACGATCTGGTTCTGCGTCCGGGCACGCTCTTCCCACGGCGCCAGTGTCAGCACCATGAAGCCGCTGTTAGTCGAGCCGTTCATGCCCGAAACCGAGAAGATGTTGCGGATCTCGCCGGAATCCACGAGCGGCTGGAGGTTTTCCTCGACGCGCTTCAACTGGTCCTGCGTATAATCGAGGCTGACGCCCTGCGGCGCAGTCAGCCGCATCATCACCATCGAGCGGTCTTCCATCGGCGTCAGCTCGTTCTTCACCAGCCCGAAGGCGGTAAAGGCGGCAAACGAGAAGAACAGCGAGAAGGTGATCACCACCAGCGGCGCGTTGAGGCAGAACCGCAGGCATTTGGCATAGGTGCTGGCGAACAGGTCGCCGAAGCTCGACAGCCAGCCTTTCGGCTCGCTCATCGGCTTGGTCAGCATACGCGACGCCAGCATCGGACAGAGCGTGAGTGCTGTCACCGAAGACAGCGCTACGGCGAACGCCAGCACGAAGCCGAACTCGCGGAACAGTCCGCCCAACTGGCCTGGCAGGAAGGACAGCGGAATGAAGACGGCCGCAAGCGTCGCGGTGGTTGCCAGGACCGCAAAGAACACTTCCTGGGTGCCGAGGACGGCGGCTGCGCGTGGGCCCATCCCTTCCGACCGTCGCCGGACGATGTTTTCGAGAACGACGATCGCGTCGTCCACCACAAGCCCGGTTGCCAGCACGATGGCCAGCAGCGTCAGGATGTTGATTGAGAAGCCGACAAGATAAATCGCCGTCAGCGTACCGATTAGGGCAACGGGCATGGTCAGCGCCGGGATCAGCGTCGCCCGCCAGTCGCGCAGGAAGAGATAGAGAACGACCACGACGATCATTGCCGACAGGCCAAGCGCCAGTTCGACCTCGTGCAGTGCGCCTCGGATGAACACCGCGTCGTCGGAGGTGATGACGACACGCGTGCCTTCCGGCAGCGCCGCCTGCAACTCGGCGACAGCGGCTGCGACGCCCGTCGAGATGTTCAGCGTGTTGGACTGCGCCTGGCGGATGATACCGAGGCCGACGCCCTGCACGCCGTTCGACCGCAGTGTCGTGGTCCCCTCATCCGGGCCCAGCATGACGCTTGCCACGTCGCGCAGGCGGATATTGTCCTTGATCAGGACGTTCTCGAAATCCTGCGGCGTCGACAGGTTCGCCGTCGCGCGAACGACGATGTCCTGGGTGCGGCTTGTCAGCGATCCGGCTGGAACGTCGAGTGCGGCGCTGGAGAGCGCAGTGATGATGTTGGCAACCGTCAGGCCGCGGCTGGCCAGCGCCCCCTGATTGATGTCGACCCGGAAGATTTTCTCCTGGTCACCGTAGAGCTCGACGTCGGCAACGCCCTCGACGGCCGCCAGCCGGTCGGTGATCTCGTTGTCGACCAAGAGCGTCAGGTCTTCCATCGACAGCGTCGAGGATGTCACCGCAAGCCGCATGATCGGCTGCGAATCTGAGTCGGCCTTGATGATGCGCGGCTCGTCGGCATTGTCGGGGATCTGGTTGGACACGCGGCCGATGGCATCGCGCACATCGTTGGCGGCAACCGCAAGATCGACCGTGTCGCTGAATTCCATCGTCACGCGGCTGGAGCCGAACTGCGATTCCGACGACAGCGTCTTCAGGCCGCTGACCCGCGCCACCGCGCCCTCGATCACCTGCGTCAGTTCCTGGTCGACGGTCTGCGGGGCGGCGCCGTCATAGGTGGTCCGCACGGTGATTACCGGCTGGTCGACGTCGGGAAGCTCGCGCACCTCGACGCCGACGAAGGCGGCAAGACCGGCCACCACCAGAAGCGTGTTGATCACCGCCGCCAGGATCGGTCGGCGGACGAAAAGCGCTGTGAAGGTCGATTTGGCTGCGTCGGGCGTCGTATCCGTCGTGTCGCTCATGTCCGCTCAGCCTCCGCCACCTGCTGCGTCGCGCCCTGGATGCGCACCGGCTGGCCTTCACGCACACGCTGAAGGCCTTCGGTCACGACCAGATCCTTGTCGTGCAGTTCCGCATCGACGAGAACCGTGTCGGGATTGCGCTGAACGATATTGATGCGCACCTTCTTCGCCTTGTTGTCGACCACCTGCCAGACATAGGAGCCGTCGGCATCCCACTGGACCGAAAGCGGATCGACTGCCGGATAGCTATCGCCGGGAAAGCGCATGGCGACGCTGAACGACATGCCGGCGCGCAAAAGGTCTCTGTCGTTGGCAATGCGGGCCCGCACGCGGATGGTCCGGCTGGCAGCATCGACGCGGTTGTCGATCGATTCGATCGTGCCGCTGAACATCTCCCCGGCCCGCCCGACCGATGTCGCCTCCACCGGCATGCCCGGACGCAGCGACGTGACGAAGCGCTCGGGCGCCCAGAAGTCGACGAGGATCTGCGACCGGTCGTCCAGCATCACCACGGTCGTCTGCGTCGTTACGTTGTCGCCGACATTGACCGCGACGATGCCGGCAATGCCGTCGATCGGCGCGACGATGTCGCGGCGGCGCAGGTTGAACTCGGCGGTGCTGAGCGCCAGGCGTGCCGACTTCTCGGCGATCTGCGCATCGAGCACATCGAGCCTCGGCATCGATTGCAGGTTCTTGTAGGAGGTGGACTTCTCGACCGCGCTGCTCAAGGTGACCTGCGCCTTGTCGCGCTCGATGAGCTGTTCCTCGTCATCGAGACGGGCCAGCACATCGCCCTTCTTCACGGCCTGGCCGGCGGCCACGCGGATCTCTTCGATCGTCCCGGCTGACTGCGGCATGACGACGACCGACTGGATCGCCTCGCCGCTGCCGATGGCCGACAGCCTGTCGTTGACGGTGCCGGTCACCACAGGCACGGCGACGACGAGCGTGCCGCGTCCGCTGCCGCCCTGGCCCCGACCCTGCCCGCCGGGCTGGCTGCCGCGTCCGGCGCCCTGTCCGGCCGGCGCTTCGGCGGCCGGCGCTGGAGCATGCACCAGCGCCACCAGTTGCTGCGGAACACCGAAGCGAACCAGGGTCGCGCCGGCGCTCGGGCTGATCAGCAGCCAGACGAAGACACCGGCCATCAACACTGCCAGGCTGAGCAGCAACTGCTTCCAGATTCGCATTCACAACTCCGATTGGGGGGGAACGACACGTGTCCCAAGTATCCCGTGTTACGAATGGAGAGGCAACATTGGATTGCCAACCTTGCCGAATTGTAACGTTGCGCCGAAAGCAAGCCCTTCGGCCTGTCCTCCGTGCCGAAGAAAGCGGCAGCTGCATTGCCGGTTGCCGGTTTTTGCTGCGGGAAAGGCCGGATCTGGAATAAAACCAGAACATCAACTATGGCCTTGTTCTACCGGAATCATTAGATTGGCCGCATGACGAACAGTTTCGACGACATTCCGTTCTTCGACGAGGAACCGGATCACACGCCCCGGCAGAAGTCCGGCCAGGTGCAGTCCCAGCCTGCGCCTCCTCACCCCGCAGGGCTCGGCATTGCGGCACGGGCGATGGCGGCGCGCGACCAGAAGAGCGCCGGCGACTATCTCTCTGGCCTCAATCCGGAACAGCGAGAAGCGGTCGAGACCGTCGACGGGCCGGTGCTCGTGCTGGCCGGTGCCGGCACCGGCAAGACGCGCGTGCTGACCACCCGCATCGCCCACATCCTGGCGACCAACCGCGCCTATCCCAGCCAGATCCTTGCCGTCACCTTCACCAACAAGGCGGCCCGCGAGATGAAGGAGCGGATCGGCGTGCTGGTCGGCGGCGCCGTCGAGGGCATGCCCTGGCTCGGCACCTTCCACTCGATCGGCGTCAAGCTTCTGCGCCGCCACGCCGAACTCGTCGGTTTGCGCTCGGATTTCACCATTCTCGATACCGACGACGTGATCCGCCTGATCAAGCAGTTGATCCAGGCCGAGGGACTGGACGACAAGCGCTGGCCGGCCCGCCAGTTCGCCGGCATGATCGACGGCTGGAAGAACAAGGGGCTGACGCCGAAGGATATTCCGGAAGGCGATGCGCGCGCCTTTGCCAACGGCAAGGGCCGCGAGCTCTACGCCGCCTACCAGGCGCGCCTGAAGACGCTGAACGCCTGCGATTTCGGCGACCTGCTGCTGCATCCGATCGACCTTTTCCGTCGCCATCCGGACGTGCTGAAGGATTATCACCAGCGCTTCCGCTACATCCTCGTCGACGAGTACCAGGATACCAACACCGCCCAGTACATGTGGCTGCGGCTGCTGGCCCAGCGGCCTAAAGACGTCGCGCAGAACGTCTGCTGCGTCGGCGACGACGACCAGTCGATCTATGGGTGGCGCGGCGCCGAGGTCGACAACATCCTGCGCTTCGAGAAGGATTTTCAGGGCGCCCGGGTCATCAAGCTGGAGCGCAACTACCGCTCCACCGAGCATATCCTCGGCGCCGCCGGTCATCTGATCGCCCATAACGAAGGGCGCCTCGGCAAGACGCTGTTCACTGACCGCACCGATCCGGACGACGAAAAGGTCATCGTCCACGCCGCCTGGGATTCGGAAGAGGAAGCCCGCGCCGTCGGCGAAGAAATCGAGCGGCTGCAGCGCGGTGACGGCAATGGCGTCAAGCACAAGCTCAACGACATGGCCATCCTCGTGCGCGCCTCGTTCCAGATGCGCGAGTTCGAAGACCGCTTCGTCACGCTCGGCCTCAACTACCGGGTCGTCGGCGGTCCGCGCTTCTACGAGCGGCTCGAGATCCGCGACGCGATGGCCTACTTCCGGCTCGTCTGCCAGCCGGCCGACGACCTCGCTTTCGAGCGCATCGTCAACACCCCGAAGCGCGGCCTCGGCGACACCACCATCCGCACGCTCCACGACTATGCCCGTGCCCGCGACGTGCCGATGCTGGCTGCCGCCAGCGACCTGATCGAGACCGACGAGGTTAAGCCGAAGGCCCGCAAGGCGCTGTTCGACGTGATTCAGAATTTTAGGCGCTGGAGCGAACTGCTTGAATCCACGACACATACCGAGCTTGCCGAGCAGATCCTCGAAGAGTCGGGCTATACCGACATGTGGAAGAACGACAAGTCGGCGGAAGCGCCGGGCCGGCTCGACAACCTGAAGGAACTCGTCCGATCGATGGAGAGCTTCGAGAGCCTGCGCGGCTTCCTCGAGCACGTTTCGCTGGTGATGGACGCCGAGCAGAACGAGGAAATGGATGCCGTCTCGATCATGACGCTGCATTCGGCCAAGGGTCTGGAATTCGATACCGTCTTCCTGCCCGGCTGGGAGGAAGGCCTGTTCCCCCACCAGCGGGCGCTCGATGAGGGCGGTCGCTCAGGGCTGGAGGAAGAGCGGCGCCTCGCCTATGTCGGCATCACCCGCGCAAAGCATCGCTGCCACATCTGGTTCGTCTCCAACCGCCGCATCCACGGCCTCTGGCAGTCGACCATGCCGTCGCGTTTCCTCGACGAACTGCCGCCGGCCCATGTCGATGTCGCAGCCTCTGACAGTGGCTACGGCGGCTATGGTGGCGGACGCGGCGGCTACGGCCAGTCACGATTTGACAAGGCCGACCCGTTTGCCAACACCTATTCGACGCCCGGCTGGAAGCGCGCGCAGGCCAACAAGACCGACGCCACCCGCGACAACTGGGGCACCCGATCGGGACATGCGGTGGAGCGGATCGGCTACGGCGAAAGCGGACCGCGGACGAAGACCATCGACGGCGAACTGGTGGCGAAGTCGGTATCGGACACGCCCTCAGCCTTCTCCGTCGGCGACCGGGTCTTCCACATCAAGTTCGGCAACGGCAACATTTCGACGATCGAGGGCAACAAGCTGACGATCAATTTCGACAAGGCCGGCCAGAAACGCGTGCTGGACGGATTCGTGGAGAAGCTGTGAGGAACTTGGTCAGTCTGCGACGCGAATAATGCTGGTCGCGGATTGCCACCGCTCAGGCGCAACCGCCTATAGGCTACCGCCCCTCTTCAACCGCGTTACCTACCCCACCCGCCCCGCAAACGCGGCGCGGGCGGCCTCGATCGTGGCGTGGTGCTTTTCGGCCCATATCCAGACGCCGCAGAAGGCTTCGCCGAGGCTGTGGCCAAGGTCGGTCAACGTATAGTCGACATGCGGTGGAATGACTGGATGGACGGTGCGCGAGACCAGCCCGTCGCGCTCCATGTCGCGGAGCGTCTTGGTCAGCATTTTCTGGCTGATGCCGCCGACATGCCGACCGAGCTCGGTAAACCGCAGCGTGCCGCGCGCCTCCAGCTCCTCAAGGATCAGCATCGTCCACTTGTCGGCCACCTGGCCGATGATGCCGCGCACCAGTTCTTCCAACGCCGGATCGATCTCTTCGTCGAGATCCCGCGCCATGCCGTAACTTTTTCCGCCCGCAACAGCCTGGTTCACAGACACTCTCCTTATGGTGCGTATAGAACTTTCCGGTGCCTTCTTCCGGAAAGAGAGGATGCGCCATATCTCCTGTCTGTGCAATCATCTAGGAGATCGCGATCATGCAGACGACAGGCAACACCATTCTCATCACCGGCGGCGGCTCCGGCATCGGCCGCGCGCTTGCCGAAGCGTTTCACCGGCACGGCAACCAGGTGATCATTTCCGGCCGCAGGCGCCAGACGCTGGACGAGGTCACGTCCGCCAATCCCGGCATGGCGGCACTCACCGTCGACATGACCGATGCCGACAGCATCAAGGCATTTGCCGAAGAGGCAGTGCGCGCGCATCCCGGCATCAACGTCGTGATCCATAATGCAGGCATCATGAAGCAAGAGACGCTGACCGAGGCGCCGGACTATCTGGCGGCCGCGGAAGAAACCATCGCCACCAATCTGCTCGGCCCGATCCGGCTGACCGCGGCCCTCCTGCCCCACCTGCTGAACCAGGAGAACCCGGCGATACTCACCGTATCGTCCGGCCTCGCCTTCGTGCCGATGGCCGCAACGCCGACCTATTCCGCCACCAAGGCGGCGATCCACTCCTATTCGATGGGGTTGCGCCGTCAACTCGTGGAGACGCCGGTGCGGGTGATCGAGATCGCTCCGCCCTACGTGCAGACGACGCTGCTGGGCGAGCATCAGGCAAACGACCCGACGGCAATGCCGCTCAAGGATTTCATCGACGAGGTGATGGAGATCCTGACGACGCAGCCGAACGCCGAGGAAGTCATCGTCGAGCGCTGCAAGCCGCTGCGCTATGCGGCCGAAAGCGGCAACATGGACAAGATGTTCGAGATCGTCAGCGGTCTGCGCCACTGAACGGTGGATGGAGGCGCTCCGGCGCCTCCATATTACCCTTGCCCAGCACGGCTTCCCCGCTAGGTCATCCGGTATGAACCGAACTGCCGACCTAGGAGCCATGCCATGAAAGCCATCGTTACCGCACCGGGTGGACTGGGCGCCCTGAAGCGCGTTGACCTGCCTGACCCCGGGCGTCCGGCGCCCGGAGAAATCCGCGTCGTCCTGCATGGCAGCTCGATCAACTACCATGATTATGGCGTGGCGAGCGGCAAGATGCCGAGCGACGGGCGCGTGCTGCTGGCCGATGGCGCTGGCGTGGTGGAAGACGTCGGCGCCGGCGTCGATGAATTCAAGACCGGCGATCATGTCGTCTCGTGCTTCTTCCCGGACTGGCAGGACGGCCCACCCCTCTCGGGCGGGTTCTCCCGCGTGCCGGGCGATGGCATCGACGGCTTTGCAACCGAATTTGCCGTGCGGCCGGCGACAGCCTTCACCCACGCGCCGAAGGGCTTTGGCCACGCGGAGGCGGCCACCATCACCACCGCCGGATTGACGGCCTGGCGGGCACTTGTCGAAGTCGGCAAGCTGAAGGCCGGCGACACGGTGCTGGCGCTCGGCACCGGAGGCGTCTCCATCTATGCCCTGCAGATCGCCCGGGCCATGGGCGCCCGCGTCGCCATAACCTCGTCATCGGACGAGAAGCTAGAGCGGGCACGCGCACTTGGCGCGGAATTTACCGTCAACTACAAGCGCCAGCCGGACTGGGGCAAAGAAGTCCTGGAGTGGACCGGCGGACGGGGCATCGATCACGTCGTGGAAGTCGGCGGTCCCGGCACACTCGCCCAATCCATCCAGGCAGTTGCCATCGGCGGCCGCATCACGCTGATTGGCGTCCTGACCGGCATCAGCGGCGATGTGCCGACCGCCGCTCTGATGGGCAAGCAGGCGATCCTCTCCGGCATCATCGTCGGCAGCCGCCGCCACCAGCAGGATTTCGTCCGCGCTCTCGATACCGGCATCCTCCGGCCGGTGATCGACCGGGTCTTTCCGCTGCAGCAGCTCGCCGACGCGTTTCGCTACGAGGAAAGCGGCGCACATTTCGGCAAGATCGGCATCGAGTGGTAGCAGGCCATCGGCGCGGCTTGCCCTTACCGCGCTGCCCGGCTAGGTCTTGAACCTTCCACACGGGAGGCCACCATGTTCCTCAGCGATCAGGACGTCACCGAACTTACCGCCTGGCGCCGCAAGCTGCACACCATGCCGGAAGTCTCCGGCGACGAGCACCGAACGGCAGCCGAGGTGGCGAGCTTGCTGGCCGCGACAGAGCCAGACGAGCTTGTTTCTGGTCTCGGTGGGACCGGCCTTGCTGCCGCGTACCAGGGCAACGATCCGGGTCCGACGGTGATGTTCCGCGCCGAACTCGACGCGCTGCCGATCGAGGAGATCACCACGGTCGCGCACCGCTCGCAGATCCCCGGCAAGGGCCATATGTGCGGTCATGACGGCCATATGGCCATTCTTGCGGCCCTCGCCCGCGCGTTCGGCCGCCAGAGACCGACGAGCGGCCGCGTGATCCTGCTGTTCCAGCCGGCGGAAGAGAATGGCGCCGGGGCGGCAGCAGTGCTGGCCGATCCGCGCTTTGCGGCGCTCAATCCAGACTATGCCTTCGCTCTCCACAACATGCCGGGGATCGCTTTCGGCCACAGCTGGATCAAGGCCGGACCGGCAAACTGCGCGTCTTGCGGGCTGAAGATCAAGCTGTCGGGAAAGACGGCGCATGCCTCGATGCCGGAAACCGGCACGTCGCCTGCACCGGCCGTCGCCGACCTCATCCCGGCACTGACGGCGCTGCGCACGGGTAGCCTCCAGTCGGATGACCTGGTGCTGACGACGGTCACCCATGTGAGGGTCGGAGAACCGGCCTTCGGCATTGCCCCGGGATCAGCAGAGGTCTGGGTAACGCTGCGCACGGTGTCCGACGGCGCCATGGCCGAGCTGCGCGCCAAAGCGGAAGCGCTCGCGCGCGAGGCGGCAGAGCGACACGGCTTGCAGGTCGATTTCAGCTACCATGACGAATTCCGCCACTGCACCAATGATGCGGATTCCGTGGCAATCATCCGAGCAGCGCTCGATGGCGAAGGCCTATCCCACGAGGCAGGAGAGACGTTCAGGGCTTCGGAGGATTTTGGCCGGTTCGGCGAGCGGTCGAGATCGGCGATGCTGTTTCTCGGCGCCGGCGCCGACTACGCGGCGCTCCACAACCCGGATTACGACTTTCCGGATGGCTTGATCCCGATCGGTGCCCGCATCTTCATGCGCATCGCCAAAGATCTTCTGGGCTGACGACGGCTGTTAGCCGTCGCCCTTCAGGTAGTCGACCAGCGTGCGGCGTCCGTCGCCACTCTCGGCGGTCGATGTCGCAGGCGAAGAACCACGCGGGTTGATCTTGCGCAGCGCCGCCGTCGGCACGCTGCCGTCATGGCGATTGACGATGATCATGTGCGTGACGTCGCCACGACGGAATGCCTTCAGGAACTTGTCGTAATTGGCGAATGCGACGCAGCCGTGGGAATCGCCCGGCGCGCTGCGCAGCAGGTAGGTGTGGGCCAGAAGCCCTGTGCGGCCAAGCGGTGCTACGCCGTCGGTCGGGGTCAGGCGGATGGCGGCGACGCCATGGAATGGCTTTTCGCGCATTGACAGCTTGTAGGTGCCGGGAGGCGTCGGCCCGCGCATCTTCACATGCGTGAACTTCGGATTGTCGCGCATGTTGCCGATACCGGAATGGGCCTCGAGCTTCTCGCCATTCGGCATGTGAACGACGCCGTTGGTGATGTCGTAGACAGCGATCTTGACGCCGCGGTCCGGCCACGGAACGGAACGGGCGGCGCTCTTCATCGGATTTTCGGGGCGGGCATAGGCGAGCACCTTCGGCGCTTCGTCTTCGCTCTCGTCGGCAGTATCCGCGGCGTCGGGCTTGGCATCCCGCGTCGAGGGCTTTGCGGCCGACGGCGCAATGACCATAGCCAGCGCATTGGACGGCGGCCGGGTGATCGGCAGCGGACCCGCCATCGGCAGGCTGTCGTCTTCTGTCGGACCGACGGCATTGGCAACGGCCAGTTCAGCCGGGCTCTGCAGATCGGCAATCTCGACCTCGCCGCCGTCTGCATTGCCTGCCGGCGATTCGTCCCAGGCGGTCTCGGTCGGCGGCGCGACAAGCACGGTTTCCTGCATGGCTGCCGCCATCGCCACCTTCAGCTCGTCGGCGGTCGGGCGCTTGTCGGCCAGCGCGGCGAATTGCTTCTCGGCCTCGGCGCGCGCAAGAGCGAGCGCCAGCGACCCCCTGACGTTATCGTCTGCCGGACGACGCGCTTCCAGATGCGCGAGCGTCGCGCCTTGCAAGCGAGCGGACTTGGGATCGGCGGCGGCGGTCAAGCGAGAGAATTTCGCGATGCGCAGCGCCCGCTCGCCGGCCGACGCGGGTCCGATCAGCGGCTTGAGGTCGAGCGAGGCACGCAGGTCGTGGGCGAAGGCTGCCGGCTTGAGCGAGCCCATGTTCTGGACGGTTGCGAGAGCACCGACCATCCAGCCGCCGACCATCAGCGTCAGGCCGATGGCTGCGGTACCTTTCAAGAGCTTGCGCGGTGCAGAGACCTTGGCCGGCTGTGCGGCGCGCCTGGAAGACTTGGAGGCGGAATGTCTCGCCGCGATTGCCGATGCCATGATACGCGTCACCCTCTACCCGCTACTCGAACTTGCGGCGCTGACAAAGCTGCGCCGCACGGAACCTGTCGGCAGCGAGCGGACCGCAAGATGCGTGGCCCAGTCGTGTCTGCCGGATAGCTGATAGAATGACGAATTATGGTAACCAATGTGTTTACGCGGGCCCCCGTCGTGTCCGATTGGAAATATTAACCGAACCTGACGGAAGTTTAACCGAATTGCGGCGCTGGCGCGGCGCGGCCTTTAAAATGCCGCAGCCGCGCACTTTTTGCGGGCAGAAACGCGTGTCAGCCGTCGTTGCGACGGATCGACGAACGCTCGAGGAAGAACCACGGCCGCAACCGGACGCCGAGGATATTGCCGGCAAACGCGGCGACCGCCCATAGATAGCCGTGCAGGCTACCCGACGCGATCCCCGAGAAGTAGGCGCCGATGTTGCAGCCATAGGCGATGCGCGCACCATAGCCGAGCAGCAGACCACCGACGACGGCGGCAAGCACCGAGCGCAACGGGATGTCCAGCGACGGGGCGAACTGGCCGGCAAGAGTGGCGGCCAGCATGGCGCCGGCGATGATGCCGAAATCCATGACCGACGTGACATCCGCCAGCACGCTCTGCGACAGCGCCTTGGCGTTCCCCGGTGTCTGCCAGTAAGCCCACTGGGTCGGATCGATGCCGAACAGCTGCGCACCCTTGGCGCCCCACAGCGCGAAGGCAGAAGTGATGCCCCAGGGACGACCGGCAATCGCCAGCGTCAGGAAGTTCAGGGCCACCAGTGCCACGGCGCCGGCGACCAGCGGCCAGGGACCGCGCAGGTAGCGCTGCCATCCGTGCCGCGGCGAGGACGGCGCCTGTTCAAGCGTTCCATGCCGGCGGCGTTCGACGAAGATGGTGATTGCCGCGATGGCGCCAAACAGGATGAGCGAGACGGCGATGCCGCCGGCTGCACCGAACAGCTGGAAGAGCGACGTCGGCGGTACCGACGGCAGGCTGACCCACCAGTCGAAGTGGATGGTTCCGAGCAGCGAGCCGATGACGAAGAACAGCAGCGTCACCAGCATTCGGGCGTTGCCGCCGCCGGCGGTGAACAGCGTGCCCGATGCGCAACCGCCGCCGAGCTGCATGCCGATGCCGAACATGAAGGCGCCGGCGATGACGCCAATGCCGGCCGGCGAGATATTGCCGCGAACCTCGTTGCCGAACAGCGTGCCGTTGGAAAGCGCCGGGAAGAACAGGATCACGGCGAGCGCCAGCAGCAGCATCTGGACGCGCAGGCCGCGGCCCCTGCCGTCGGCGATGAAGACGCGCCAGGCCGACGTGAAGCCGAACGCCGCATGGTAGAGAGCGATGCCAAGGCCGCCGCCGATGAGGAAGAGCGCGCCATGCGCGGTACCATAGACGGCGCCGAGCAGCAGAGTGCCGAGAACGAGGACGACGAGTGCCACGAGGCCAGGCGCGCCCAATGGCGGAAGTTTCGACACGCCGACGGCGGTCGAGGGTTGTGCAAAGGCCATAAGATTTCTCCTGGATGTTGACCGTCAGATAGGGCCAGAGCTCTCGCGGGGCGAGCAACCTCATTTCAATATCCGTGCCCAAGCCGAAATGCTGTTCTCCAAGAGCGTCGAAAGGATTGATCGACGCTTGATCCTTCGCCGTCGGCTTGGCATCCTGTCCGGATGAGGTGCAACGCCTGGAGACGACGATGAAGGCCCTGCTGCTGATCGACCTGCAGAACGGTTTCTGCCCGGGAGGAAACCTGCCGGTAGCGGACGGCGACGCCGTTGTGCCAGTCGCCAACCGGCTGATCGAGGACGGCGCCTACGACCTTATCGTGGCGTCGCAAGATTGGCACCCGGCCAATCACGGCAGTTTTGCCTCGCAGCATCCGGGCGCCAAGCCGTTTGACATCGCAACGCTGTCGGGCAAGCCGCAGGTGCTCTGGCCGGATCACTGCGTGCAGGAAAGTCCGGACGCGGAATTTCATCCAGACCTCAATACCGAAGCCTTCGATTACGTGCAGCAGAAGGGCGAAAATCCCGCCGTCGACAGCTATTCCGCGTTTCGCGACAACGACCACGCCGCCGTCACCGGCCTCGCCGGCTATCTGCGCGCACAGCAGGTGAGCGAGCTCGACATCTGCGGGCTGGCGACCGACTACTGCGTCAAGTTCTCGGCGCTCGACGCGCGGGAAATGCTGCCCGGCGTGCAGGTACGCTTCATCGAGGATGCCAGCCGCGGGATCGATCCGCAGGGCGTTACGGCAGCGATCTCCGAGATGCGCGACAACGGCATTGCCATCGTCACGAGCCGCGAAATTCTCGCCGACTGACCATCTTGGCTGCTGCGATCGGGTCTGCGTCAGGCCCCGCTCGCGCCCGCGCGCCATCTTCCGCGCGATTGTCGGAGGCGGCTTCCATCGCCATGCGAAAGGTCCTAAGTCTTGCCCATCAGGGGGCGACAGCATGCAGCAAAACTTCTTCTGGCAGGGCGCCAAGACGGGCCTTGTCATCGGCTTCTCGACCATGCCGTTCGGGCTGATCTTCGGCGCCATTGCCGTTGACGGCGGCATCACGCCGTTGCACGCGACGATGATGAGCGCGGTGATCTTCGGCGGCGCCAGCCAGCTGGTCGGCGTGCAGATGTTCGGCAGCCACGTGCCGGCCTGGCTGATCGTGCTGTCGGTGTTTGCCGTGAACTTTCGCCATGTCCTGTATTCGGCAGCCATCGCGCCGCACTTGCGCAGCTATCATTCGCTCACCCGGGCGCTCGCCTTTTTCTTTCTCACCGATCCGCAATTTGCCGAATCGGCCAAGCGTGTCGATGGCCACGGACGCGTCGAGCCAAGCTGGTATTTTGGCATGGCGACCATCGTCTATGCGCTGTGGGTAGGAAGCTCCGGCATCGGCGCGCTGTTTGGCGAAATGATTGGCGACCCTGCGGCACTGGCCATCGACGTGCTGTTGCCGGTCTACTTCCTTGGCCTGGTGCTCGGCTTCCGTCGCCGCCCGTTGTTTTCGATCGTGGTGCCGGTGAGCGCCGTGGCATCCATTGTCGCCATGCACACCATCGGCTCGCCGTGGCACGTCAGCGCCGGGGCACTTGCCGGCGTGATCGCAGCCGTCCTGCTTCACCGCGACGTGCCGGCTGCCGCCGCGACTGAGGAGCCAGGCCTGTGAGCGATCTTCAACTGACGCTGGTCATCCTCGCGGCCGGGCTCGCGACCTATCTGACGCGTATCGGCGGCTTCTGGCTGATCAGTTCCATGCGCAGCATTCCGCCGCGCATGGAAACCGCTCTGAATGCCGTGCCCGCCGCCGTGCTGACGACCCTGGTGGCACCATCCTTCTTCGATGGCGGCTGGGACGTGAAGATCGCCATGCTGGCGGCGCTTCTGGTTGGCCTTCGCCATCCAGGTCTGCCGCTTCTGGCGACAGGCTGGGGAGTAGCAATGCTGCTTCGCCACCTGGTTCTCGTGTGACAGGGCAAACTCTGAAGGCTGCGCCTCAGAGTTCCGCCGTCGCCCGGTCCAGCCAGTCGCGCACCTCCGGTTCGGAAATCATCGGCGTCAGCTTCTCGCGCACCGTCCGGTGATAGCCGTCGATCCAAGACAGCTCGTCTGCCGTCAGCAGATCCTTGACAATCAGCCGGCGGTCGATCGGGCACCAGGTCAGCGTCTCGAAGCCCATCATCGGCATGTCGCCGCCATCGATCGCATCGAGCTCGGTGATGTAGATGAGGTTTTCGATGCGAATGCCGAACGAGCCGGGGCGATAGTAGCCGGGCTCGTTGGAGAGGATCATGCCGGGCAGCAGCTCCTGCGTCGACAGACGGGCGATGCGCTGCGGTCCTTCATGGACCGACAGGTAGGATCCGACGCCGTGGCCGGTGCCATGCGCGTAGTCGGCGCCGGCCTTCCACAGGGCGATGCGCGCCAGCGGATCAAGATCGCAGCCCCGCGTCCCTTTCGGGAAGCGTGCGGCGGAAATGGCGATCATCCCCTTCAGGACCAGCGTGAAGAAGCGCTTCTGCTCCTCCGGGACCGAACCGACCGCTACCGTCCGAGTGATGTCGGTCGTGCCATTGACGTACTGCGCGCCCGAATCGACGAGGAACAGCTCGCCGTCGCGCACCGGCCGGTCTGTGTCGGTCGTCACCCGGTAGTGAATGACGGCGCCATGCTCGCCGGCACCGGAAATCGTATCGAAGGAGATATCCTTGAGCGGGTTCTGCAGGCTTTCCCCGGTGCCGGTCCGAAAACCTTCGAGAGCCTTTACCGCGACAATCTCGGTGATGCTGCCCGGCTGCTGGCTGTCGAGCCAATGCAGGAACGCCACCATGGCTGCGCCATCCTGCACATGCGCGTCCGCCGAACCGCGCAACTCGACGGCGTTCTTCACAGCCCGCGGCAGGCGGGCCGGATCCGTCGCTTCGACGACCACACCGCCTGCGCCCTCGATGGCGACGACGAGCGCCGCCGAGGTGGCATCCGCGTCGATCTGGATCTTCGCGCCGCCGGCAGCGATCTGCGACAGGCGCGCCAGCAGATCGGCCGGCGCCGACAGGCTGGCGAGCGCCGAGAGATGCGCCTTGGCGTCCGCGCCCAGCTTGCGTGGATCGACGAACAGTTCCGCTTCGCCATCGGCGGCGAGGATGGCGCGCGCCAGCGGATGCGGCGTGTGCGGAACGTCGGAACCGCGGATATTGAAGATCCAGGCGACGGAGGACGGATCGGCGATCAGCACGGCGGCGAGCCCCTTGCCTTCAAGGCCTGCGGCAATCTGGGCGATCTTTTCCGCCGCCGGCCGGCCGGCATGGCTGTCCTGCTGAACGGTGATGGCGCCCATCGGCTCGGCCGGACGGTCGCTCCAAAGTCCGTCGATCGGGTTGCCGTCGAGCAGCACGAGCGTGCCGCCGCGCTCCTCCACGGCCACCGTCAGCCGCTTCAGTTCGGCCGGGCTGTGCAGCCACGGATCCAGGCCGAGCCGCAGGCCCTTCGGCGCCTGCTTAGCGATCCAGGCATGCGGCGGTTCGCCGACCAGATCGCCGGGCGTGAAGGTCGCTGCATCCACCTGCTGAACGACCTGCGTCGTATAGCGCCCGTCGACGAACACGATCGCCTGGCTGCGCAGGATCAGCGCCATGCCGGCAGACCCGGTGAATCCGGTCAGCCAGGCCAGCCGTTCGGCACAGGCCGGAACGTATTCGCCCTGGAACTCGTCGCCCCGCGGCACGAGAAAGCCGTCGATGCCGAGCGCATCGAAGCGTTCGCGTAGCGCCTGGACGCGCGCCGGACCGAACTGCGGAGACGAGGTGTTGTCGAACGACTGAAACATGAAGGGGCTTTCGATAGCGATTCCGGGAAAGGCACGATGTTAGCCAAAAATCGCGGCAAGGCCAGCACCCTGACCGACCCTCAAGCGTTCGGGTTGTCGGTCAGCTTCGCGACGGGCAGCCCGAGACATGCGTCCAGAGCATGGCACGCCTGCCACATTGGCTCTGATAAGCCTGAATAAGAGGCACTATATTCAACCCATCGAGCCGACGGATGGTTGGCTCCCCGAGACAAGGATCGCTCCGATGGCAAATTCCTTCTTCCGCAATGCATTCGATCGCGTCGTTGCGGCGCGTGAACGCCAGGCAAGCCGCTACGTCAACGGCGCCCTGCTCTATCTCGACGACGAGCGTCTGGCCGCACTCGGCACCAGCCGCGAAGAACTGCGCCGCAAGGGTGCGACCCGCTACCTGTTCTAAGAATTGGCAGCGGCGCGGCTTACGGTCCGCCGGTAGACAAGAGACGTTCAAGGCGGCCCGCTGGTGCCGCCTTTTCTTTTGCCCGCGCCCAGGTGAACCGCCCGTCCGGTGATCAGCGCGCGTGCCGCAGATGGATGGTTACCCAGCCATTGCGCCAGATCGTCTCGACATGCGCCAGACCGGCACCGCTATAGGCGGCGATCACCTTCCACCGCTGGCTGGCGAGAATGCCCGACAGGATGACGTCGCCGCCGGGCGACAGGTGCATCGCCAGCTGCGGCGCCATGCGCATCAGCGGCCGGGCGAGAATATTGGCGATGATCAGATCGAACGGCCCGTGGCGGCGGAACGACGAGGAATGGAAGCCCGGCGCCGTTTCGAGCGTGATGCCGTGCCCGATGCGGTTCAGCCGGACGTTCTCCGCAGCCACCCGCACCGCCACCGGATCGATATCGGTCGCCAGCACCGGGATCTTGCGCAGCTTCGCGACCGCGATCGCCAGCACGCCGCTGCCGGTGCCGAGATCGAGCGCATTGCGCGGCGGGTGCGCGCGCATCACCTTGGCGATCATTTCCAGGCATCCCGACGTGGTGCCGTGATGACCGGTGCCGAACGCCTGGCCGGCATCGATCTCGATCGGCAGGTCGCCGTTGCGGATCTTGTCGCGGTCATGCGATCCGTGGACAAGGAAGCGACCGGCACGGACAGGCTTCAACCCTTCCAGCGATTTGGCGATCCAGTCGATATCCGGCAGCACCTCCCGTTGGATCTCAAGCTCCGGATAGCCTTCGGCGATCGTGGCGGCAAACCGCTCGTGCACATCCGCCTCGTCCGCCTGCAGCAGGTAGACGGACGCCTCCCACCGGTCGGCCTTCTCGTCGACCTCGGTGGTGCCGATGGCGAGATCCTCTTCGCCGAAGCACAGCGTCAGCAGTTCCAGGATATCTTCCGATTGCCGTTCGGTGACGGTGACGTAGAGGCGGATCTCACTCAAGGTCGGTTCTTCCTGCGGCTGCGTTGGCTGGTGGCAGCCATGCCACAAAACCTTTTACCGCATCAAGTTCGACGAGCCCGTGGCGGCTCATCCTTTGACGAGGTTCTCGAGTTTCTTCAGAGCCGTCTCCTCGTTTTCGCCATAGGCGATCGTGCCGGCGAACCGGCCGCCATTGTCGAGGAGGAAGACTGATGCCGTGTGATCCATCGTGTAGTCGCCGTTCGGCGCCTTCTCGTCGACCGGCACCTTGCGGGCGTAGACGCGGAACCCCTTGACCATCTCGCCGACCTTGTCCGGCGCGCCCGAAATGCCGACGATCCGGTCGCTGACATTGGAGACGTAGCGACCGAGCACATCCGGCGGATCCCGCTCGGGATCGACCGAGATGAAATAGGCGTTCATCCTGGTGCCGTCCGGATCGACCTTGTGCAGCCAGGCATTGAGCTCGAACAGCGTCGTCGGGCAGACTTCCGGGCAGTGCGTAAAGCCGAAGAACAGCGCCGTCGGCTTGGCCTGGAAGGCCTTCTCGCTGATCGGCGTGCCATCCTGCGCCACCAGTCGGAACGGCACACCGAACGGGCCCTCGGCGATATCCTGCTTCGACCGGGTCATCTCGTAAGTGAGCCATCCGAGCACCCCGGCCATCACGGCAACGGCGACCCAGAGAACGGTACGGACGGTTTTCATGATCGGGAAATGCTCCTGAGCAAATGACGGCAACTGGGGGCGGCAAGGGTGACGGCAAAGATCCGTGCAAGCCTTAGGCTGCCGGATGCGCGGCTTCAAATCAAATCGACGGAGAGCGCAAGAGCGCGCCGATTTGTCCCAGAGCGATGGCGCAACGGCGACAGGAGCGCCGCCTCACATGCACCAGGAGGCGAGGCTTTCCGACATTGCCAGGAAGATCGCCGACCCGTTGCGGATCCAGCCGTAGACGGCGGCACTCAGCACCGCCGAGAAGAGCAGCAGGCCAATCAGCCAAAACGGTAGTGATTGGTACTTTCCAGAGGATTCCATCGATGCCGGTTCCGCGTGGCGACGCTTGCGTGCGCCAAGCATACTACGGCTTAGCGAATGTTTAACCCCTGTTTGCGAGAGTTTTTCCGACCAAGGTGATCCGCTGGCGCATGATGGCGCACGTCTGCAGGCGATGAAGAGGGTTACCGGCGCCGTCTCCAGCCATCACCGCAGATTGGGAAAGTTTCGATCATGACCAACGCACTCAAGCAGTCCGGAGCCTATCTCGAGATCGTCTCCTTCCACCTCGGCGATCAGGAATTCTGCATCGACATCATGGCCATCCGCGAAATCCGCGGCTGGGCCCCGGTGACGCCGATGCCGCATACGCCGCCTTACGTCCTCGGCCTGATCAACCTGCGCGGCGCCGTCATCCCGGTCATCGACATGGCCTGCCGCCTCGGCATGAAGATGACCGAACCGTCGGAGCGCGCCGCGATCATCGTCACCGACATCGCCGGCAAGCTGGTCGGCCTGCTGGTCGAGCAGGTGTCCGACATGATGACGATCAAGAGCGAGGACCTGCAGCCGGCGCCGGAGATCATTCCGGAAGCGCAGCGCGCCTTCTGCCGCGGCATCGTCGCACTGGAAAAGACGATGGTCTGCTTCCTCAACCTCGACACCGTCATCGCCGACGAGCTGGCGCAGGCCGCCTGACAGCCCTTAGAACGTGCCGATAGGAAGCCCCGGTTCACGCCGGGGCTTTTTCATGCGTGTCGATCAGAAAGATCGTTGGCTGCGGCGACGCTCAGTTCGGCGCGCCGTTCGTCCATTTCGGGCTCTGGTTGAACAGCGGAACCGTGGAGATCGCCATTTTCGCCGAGCCGTCGGTCAGCTGGCGTGAGTTGACCAGGTAGATGAGCGTGTCGTTGGTCTTGTCGTAGATGCGGTTGACCACCAGCTTCTTGAAGATCAGCGACATGCCCTGGCGAAACACTTCCTCGCCGTCTTGCGACATGTCGATATCGCCGATCTCGATCGGTCCGGTCTGGCGGCAGGCAATGGAATTGTTCGACGGATCTTCGAACCAGTTGCCGTTCTTCAGCCGGTCCAGCACGCCGCGATCGAAATAGGTGACATGGCAGGTTACGCCCTTCACCTTCGGATCGTTCAGCGCGTCGACGATGATGTCGTTGCCCATCCAGTCGACGCCTACCTTGCCGACGACTTCGGCGGACGCGGGTCCGCAGAGGGCAGCAAGAGGAAGGGCCGCGGCAAGAGCGAGGGAAGCAAGGCGCATGGAAATTCTCCGGGTCAGCGATTGCCCTTGAGATAAGGAGCCGGCCGCTTTTTACAACGTCATCACCAACCGTCGGTCTGGAGCCCTCAACCTTCAGCGCATGCGCAGCGTGCACGGGGCGTAGCCGCCGGCGTAGAGGCGTCCCATTGTCATGCCGATCCGGGCCGGGATTTCGTGCGCATGCGCGGCACCGACGGAGCGCGCGATCGCCAGCGTCGCCTCAGCGCAGATCTTGGCATCCTCGGCAGAGTTGTGGTGCGCGAATGTCAGGCCGAGATGGTGCGCAAGCACGTTCAACCGATGCGACGTCAGGTGCGGCCAGACATTCTTCGCCATCTTGACGCTGCAGAGATAGGAGAGCTCGGGATAGCCCTGACGGTAGAGGTCAAGGCAGGCGCGCCAGACGCTGAAATCGAAGGAGGCGTTGTGCGCAACCATAGTCGCGCCGCGGAAATCATCGATGAACTCGTCCATCACCTCAGGGAACTCGCCCGCATCCTCGACGTGCTCGGGACGGATCCCGTGGATGGCGATGTTGAACGACGAGAACCGCATGTCGCGGGGCCGGATCAGCCGTTCCTCGACCCGCACCACCCGGCCGTCCTCGATCCACGCGAGCCCCACCGAGCAGGCACTGCCGCGCTGCTCATTGGCGGTCTCGAAGTCGATGGCGATGGTTTTCAAGGGTAGGTCCCGGTTAGCTCTGGAGCTGCTTTTATCGATCGGCGACTGATTCGGCAAAGCGTGGGCTCCACGTTGCCAGCCCTCACCCGCCGATCAGCGCCAGCCACTCGTCCTCGTCCATCGTCTGGACGCCAAGTTCAGCCGCCTTGGCGAGCTTGGAGCCCGCACCCGGGCCGGCCACGACGATGTCGGTCTTCTTGGAGACCGATCCGGCAACCTTGGCGCCGAGGCTTTCGGCGCGTGCCTTGGCCTCGTCTCGGGTGAACCTCTCCAGCGCACCGGTGAACACCACGGTCTTGCCGGCGACCGGGCTGTCGGATGCAGCAAGTGGCTCGGCCGCCTGTGGCGTCACTTCCTCCAGCAGGCTCTTCACCACCTCGATATTGCGCGGTTCCTTGAAGAACTCGACGATGGCGCGCGCGACGATCTCGCCGATGCCCTCGATGTTGTTGAGGTCTGTCCACGCGTCTCCGGAAAGATCCGCCGCCTCCTTCATCGACTGATTGAAGGCCTCGTAGGTGCCGTAGTGCCGGGCCAGCAGCTTCGCCGTCGTTTCCCCTACATGCCGGATGCCGAGCGCATAGATGAAGCGGTTGAGGGCAATCGAGCGCCGCTCGTCGATGGCGTCGAACAGCTTCCTGACGCTGACCCGGCCGAAACCCTCGATATTCTCGAGCTTGGTCAGGCTCGACTGCTCCTGGCGCTTCTTCAGCGTGAAGATATCGGGCGCCGTGCGGATCTGCAGCGCCGGATCCTCGGCCTCGAAGAAGAAGTCCACCTGCTTGGAGCCCAGCCCCTCGATATCGTAGGCGTTGCGGGACACGAAGTGCTTGAGGTGTTCGGTCGCCTGTGCCCGGCAGACAAAACCGCCGGTGCATCGGGTCACCGAATCGAGCTTGCCGGTCTTCTCGTTCTTTTCCCGCACCGCATGGCTGCCGCAGACCGGGCACTTCTTCGGAAACACGTAAGCGCTGGCATCCGACGGGCGCTTTTCCATCACCACGTCCCGCACCTGCGGAATGACGTCGCCTGCCCGCTGGACGATCACCGTATCGCCGATGCGGATATCATGATCCTCCGGCCGGATGCGGTCGCCGGAATTGCCGATGCCCTTGATGTAGTCCTCGTTGTGCAGCGTCGCATTGGTGACGACCACGCCACCGACAGTGATCGGCGTCAGCCGCGCCACCGGAGTGAGCGCGCCCGTGCGCCCCACCTGGATGTCGATGTTCTCGACGGTGGTGAACGCCTGCTCGGCGGGGAACTTGTGCGCCGTTGCCCAGCGCGGCGAGCGCGAGCGGAAGCCGAGGCGGCGCTGAAGCTCCAGTTCGTCGACCTTGTAGACGACGCCGTCGATGTCGTAGTCGAGTTCCGGCCGCTGCAGCCCGATCTCGTGGTAGTGCGCCAGGATGTCCTCGACCGAGGTCAGCCGTTTCATCAGCGGATTGACCGGAAAGCCCCATTCCTTGAATTTCTCCACCATGCCCAGCTGGGTGTCGGCCGGCATGTCGGACATCTCGCCCCAGGCATAGGCGAAGAATTTCAGCTTGCGGCTGGCCGTCACCTTCGGGTCGAGCTGGCGCAGCGAACCGGCCGCCGTATTTCGCGGGTTGACGTAGGTTTGGCGGCCTTCCGCCTCCATCTGCGCGTTGAGCTCCAGAAAAGCGCTCTTGGCCATGTAGACCTCGCCGCGCACCTCGACCACTGCCGGAGCGCCGGCCGGAAGTTTTTGCGGGATCTCGCTGATGGTGCGAATATTGGCAGTGACGTTCTCGCCGGTCGTCCCGTCGCCGCGCGTCGCAGCACTGACCAGGCGACCGTTCTCGTAGCGGATTGACATCGACAGGCCGTCGATCTTCGGCTCGGCAGTGAAGGCGATCGAACCGTCCGGAAGACGGCCAAGGAAGCGATAGACCGCGCCGACAAAATCGGCGACATCGGCATCCGAGAACGTGTTGTCGAGCGACAGCATCGGCCGCGCATGGGTGACCTGCGCGAAGGCAGCGAGCGGCGCCGAGCCGACCCTCAGCGTCGGGCTGTCGCTGCGCTGCAGGCCCGGAAAGCGCGTCTCGATCGCATCGTTGCGGCGCTTCAGCGCGTCGTAATCCGCATCCGGGATCTCCGGCGCGTCGCCCTGATGGTAGAGCACATCATGGCGGGCGATCTCGCTTGCCAGAAACTCCAGCTCCGCCGCCGCCTGGTCTTCGGTCAGATTTTCGACGGGTGTTTTTTCGGCGGCCATGGTGATCGACTCCTCGCGAGCTGCAGAGTCGTTTTCTAGAGCTTTTTATCGGGATGGAAAGAGTGTGCCGGCTGCCTGCAGAGCTGGACGAGCGCTAAAAGTTCAGCCGCGTCCGGCAAGCAGGCTTACGGCAGCAGCCCGTGCCTCGTCGGTGACAGACGCGCCGGCAAGCATGCGGGCGATCTCTTCCGTCCGGTGTTCCGGCGACATGGTGGCGACCCGCGTGGCGATCTTGTCCGAGCCGTCGCCGGCCGGCCCCTTGGAGATCAGCAGATGCGTGGCGGCGCGCGCCGCCACCTGCGGCGCATGCGTGACCGACAGCACCTGTACCTTGTCCGACAGCCGCTTCAGCCGCTGGCCGATGGCATCCGCCACAGCGCCTCCGACGCCCGTGTCGATCTCGTCGAAGACCAGCGTCGGTGCCGAGCCGCGATCAGCGAGCGCCACCTTCAGCGCCAGCAGGAACCGTGACAGTTCACCGCCCGAGGCGACCTTCATGATTGGACCGGGGCGGGTTCCCGGATTGGTCTGCACGTGGAACTCGACCGTATCGATGCCCTCGGCGCCGGGATTCTGCGGATCGGCCGAGACGTTGACCATGAACCGCGCTCGCTCCAGCTTCAGAGCCGGGAGCTCTGCCATCACCGCCTGCGCCAGCGCATCGGCGCCACGATGACGTTTTTCGGAAAGCACGAGTGCGGCGCGATCGAATTCGGCCTTGGTTGTCTGGGCCGCCTGCTCAAGTTGGCCGAGCCGTTCCTCGCCGGCATCGAGATCGGCCAGATCAGCGATCATCTTTTCGGCGAGCGCTGGGAGATCGGCGACGGCAACCGAGTATTTGCGGCCGGCGGCGCGAAGCGCAAACAGCCGCTCCTCGACGCGCTCCAACTCACGCGGATCGAACTCTGTGCGGCGCAGTGCGGCTTCCGCCTCCATTTGCGCGCTGGACAGGATGTTGAGCGCCTCGTCGAGCAGCTGCACCGTGTCTTCCAGCAGGCCCGGCGCTTCCTGGCTCTTGCGCTCCAGCCGGCGCACCAGCGAGGCGATGAGCGGCACAGGCGAGGCATTGCCGTTCAGGAATTCGCACGCCTCGGCAATATCGCCGGCAATGCGCTCGGACTTCTGCATCCGTGCACGCGCTTCGGCCAGCTCGTCTTCCTCGCCGTCGCGCGGGCTCAATCCTTCGAGCTCCTCGACGGAGGCCCGCAGGTAATCGGCCTCGCGGGCAGCCGCTTCCACCTTGGCACGATGGGTCTTCAACAGCCGGTCGGCATCACGCCATTGACGGTAGAGGGTGGACACCTGGCCGACCTCGTCGGTGAGGCCGGTGAACGCATCGAGAAGTGCCCGGTGCGCATTGATGTCCACCAGCGCCCGATCATCGTGCTGGCCATGGATCTCGACGAGCAAAACACCGGCCTGGCGCATCATCTGCACGCTGACCGGCTGGTCGTTGATCGAAGCCTTGGTGCGGCCATCGGCCGATTGCACGCGCCGGAAGATCAGGTCCCCATCATCGTCCAGGCCGTTCTCGCGCAGCAGCAGGCGCGCAGCATGATTGGCCGGCACGTCGAACACAGCCGTCACCTGGCCACGCTCAAGGCCATGGCGCACGAGACCGCCATCGCCGCGGCCGCCGAGCGCCAGCGACAGGCTGTCGAGGAGGATGGATTTGCCCGCCCCGGTTTCGCCCGTCAGAACCGACAGGCCGCTTTCGAAGGACAGGTCCAGCCGCTCGATCAAAACGATGTCGCGGATCGACAACTGGATGAGCATGCGAACCCTATTCAGGAGCCAAGCAGTCGGGCCCCGGCACGAGAGATCCACGAGCCGCTGTTCTCGCGCGGCTCCAGGCCGCCGCCCTTCAGCAGCTTGTAGCTGTCCGCGTACCACTGGCTGTCGGGATAGTTACGGCCCAGCACGGCAGCTGCCGTCTGCGCCTCTTCCGTGACGCCGAGCGCATAGTAGGACTCGACCAGCCGGGCGAGTGCCTCTTCGACCTGGTTGGTCGTGCCGTACTGCTCGACGACGACGCGGAAACGCGAAATCCCGGCAAGGTACTCCTTGCGCTCCAGATAGTAGCGGCCGACCTGCATCTCTTTGCCGGCGAGCTGGTCGCGGGCAAAGCGGATCTTTGCCTGCGCGTCCTCGACATATTCCGACTTCGGAAAGTCGGTGACGACCTTCTGCATCGCGTCGATGGTGCTGCGGGCAAACTTCTGGTCCTGCGTCACATCGGCGATCTGCTTGGAATAGGACAGGCCGACGAGATACTGGACATAGGCGCTGTCGTCAGAGCGCGGATACTGCTTGAGGTAGCGGTTGCCGGTCTGGATGGCGTCATCGTTCTTGCCGAGGCGGTACTTGGCATAGGTGCTCATCACCAGCGCCTTGCGGCCCCATTCGGTGAACGGGTTCTGCTTTTCGATGGAATCGAACTTGCGGCTGGCTTCGGTGATGTTGCCGGCCTTCATGTTGGCCAGGCCCTGATTGTAGAGCTGCTCCGGCGGATCGGTCGCCAGGCCGAGCTTGGTGATATCGACGTCCGGATCGGACTGGCACGAGGTCACGGCGATGCTGGCGGTCACCATCAACAGTGAAACTGCTGCGATCCGCGCCGCATTCGTCATTCCAACAGACTTCGTCTCAGTCATTCGACAGTTCCCGATTGCCACGCGATAGTACATCGTCCGCCCAGGTTGGCGTTCTAGCCATAAAAGAAGCGGGAGAGCAACGCAATGATGGTGCTTTGACGCATTTTTGTGGCACCGGCACAAGGCTTGCGGCAAAAAGAAAGGCCGCCTCAAGGAGGCGGCCTAGGCGGACTGGACTGTGAAATTTTAACCTACCCAGGGTGCGAATTCCGGGGCGCTGACGGCGACGAATTCGCGGGCGCGAACCCGCTGGCTGCGCACCGGTGCCTCGACCACTTCATAGGCGGTACGATCGTTGAGGAGCGCCTTCAGGGCGTTGGCGTTCATCTTGTGGCCGCCGCGATAGGAACGGTAGCATCCAATGAACTGTGCACCGGCAAGCGCCAGGTCACCCACGGCATCAAGCGTCTTGTGGCGGACGAACTCGTCGGTATAGCGAAGGCCTTCGACGTTGACGACCGAGTTGTCGTCCGAGATGACCACCGAGTTTTCGAGCGAAGAACCCAGAGCGAAGCCGGCCGCCCAGAGGCGCTCGACGTCGCGCATGAAACCGAAGGTGCGGGCCCGCGACAGTTCATCCCGGAAAACCTGAGCGGTCAGATCGCCCTTCCAGGACTGGCGGCCGATCAGCGGCGAATCGAAATCGATCTCGACTTCGAAGCGCGTGCCTTCGTACGGGCGGAACTCGGCCCACGACGCACCCGAATCGATGCGCACCGGCTTCAGCACCCGAATGTAGCGGCGCTTCTCGCCAAGGTTGACGACGCCGGCCTGCTCGATGGCCTCGATAAAGGGGAAGGACGAACCATCCATGATCGGCATTTCGGCGCCATCGACGTCGACGACGACGTTGTCGAGGCCCAGCGCGTAGAATGCCGCCATCACGTGCTCGATGGTTGCGACCGAACGAGACAGCGACGTGCCGAGCACGGTGCAGAGATCGGTATTGCCAACCTGCGAGGATACGGCGCGGTATTCGACGGTCGAGCCATCGGCGAAGCCGCGGCTGAAGATAATGCCAGTACCGGCTTCCGCCGGCTGAAAGGTGATCGAAACCGGGCTACCCGAATGGACGCCGATGCCGGAAAGCGTAACCGGCGAAGCGATCGTCGTTTGAAAACCCAGAAGTCCGATAGTCATTACGTTAGCCTTTTTACTGCCGGGCCGGGCCGCATTACCGGTCCAGAACCCTTTTTGGGATCCGCTGCGGCGCATCGCCGATTCTCGGACCCTCTTGGTAGTTCGTACATACGGCGGCAGGCGCCTCA
Source organism: Rhizobium sp. 0TCS1.26 (assembly GCF_050455525.1). NCBI lineage: Bacteria > Pseudomonadati > Pseudomonadota > Alphaproteobacteria > Hyphomicrobiales > Rhizobiaceae > Rhizobium > Rhizobium sp. 0TCS1.26. The sequence goes on from NZ_JBCIYV010000001.1 coordinate 549,354, forward strand.
ATCCAAATCACTGTTCGTTTCGAATTGTTACGATCGTGACGGTTCTCAGATTTCAACACTTTCAGGTAACGCTCTGTCTAAATGCAGAAAACCCGGGACGATGCCCGGGTCTTCAAGATTACGAACTCTGTAACGTCAGGTGGACTGGCGGCGCAGGAACGCCGGGATTTCCAGCTGGTCATCCTCATGCTGCGAGGAAGATGGAACACCGCGACCGTGATCGTCGAGATTGCCGCGACGCGGAGCGTAGAGGCTGGCTTCCGGCGACAGCGGGCGACGCTGCTGCGAGGCTGCGGCAGGTGCCGAGGTCATTTCCGCAGAAATGCCTTCGTCCTCGTCGCGACGGCCGAGCGAATTGGTGATTCGCTTCAGCAGACCCATCGGACCGCGTTCTTCTGCGGCGTGATGCATCGGCTGCGTACGCTGTTCCATCTCCGCCTTCACCACCGGCGGAAAATCTTCCACCTTCGGCATGCGGACCTGCTCGACCGCCTGACGGATCATCGGAGTCGCAGGTTCGACGGCAGCCATCCGCGGAGCCGGCTGCGGTGCAGCCATCTGCTGGGGCTGCGGCGCCTGGTAGGCCGGTGCTGCCTGATAGACCGGAGCCGGCTGAGGAGCCGGAGCCGGCCGCTGCTGAACGGTTTCTACCGGGGCTGCAGCCTGGAACAGGCGGCTCTGCGGGCGGAACTCTTCCTGCACGGGCATCGGTGCGGGCTGCTGGGCGACCGGCTGCGGTGCCGGTGCGACAGCCTGCGGTGCCGGTGCCGGGATGGCGAGTTCACGTTCCATCTGGGCTTCTGCCTGACGGATGGTTTCAGCGACCGGATCAACCGGGACGGTGCGGGGTGCCTGCGCCATTGCAGGCTGGAATGCGGCCGGAGCCGGAGCAACGGCCGCCGAAGGACGGATAAGCGGCTTCTGGGCTGCGCGCATTTCGGCTGCACGCAGGTCGTTTTCGGCCATTGCGCGGTCGATGCCGGTGGCGACGACGGAAACGCGGATGACGCCTTCAAGCGCTTCGTCGAAGGTCGCGCCGAGGATGATGTTGGCGTCCGGATCGACTTCTTCGCGGATGCGGGTTGCGGCTTCGTCGACTTCGAACAGCGTCAGGTCGCGACCGCCGGTGATCGAGATCAGCAGGCCCTGAGCGCCCTTCATCGAGGTTTCGTCGAGCAGCGGGTTGGCGATTGCTGCTTCCGCAGCCTGCATTGCGCGGCCCTGACCGGACGCTTCGCCGGTGCCCATCATCGCGCGGCCCATCTCGCGCATCACCGAACGAACGTCGGCGAAGTCGAGGTTGATGAGGCCTTCCTTGACCATCAGGTCGGTGATGCAGGCAACACCCGAGTAGAGAACCTGGTCGGCCATCGCAAACGCGTCGGCAAACGTGGTCTTGTCGTTGGCGATGCGGAACAGGTTCTGGTTGGGGATGACGATCAGCGTGTCGACCGTCTTCTGCAGTTCCTGGATGCCCATTTCGGCCAGACGCATGCGGCGGCCGCCTTCGAAGTGGAAGGGCTTGGTGACGACGCCGACGGTCAGGATACCCTTGGAGCGTGCTGCCTGGGCAACGACCGGAGCCGCGCCAGTGCCGGTGCCGCCGCCCATGCCGGCGGTGACGAAGCACATGTGGGTGCTGGACAGATGATCCATGATCTCGTCGAGGCATTCTTCAGCAGCAGCCCGGCCGACTTCCGGCTGCGAGCCGGCGCCAAGGCCTTCCGTCACCTGGACGCCCATCTGGATGATGCGTTCGGCCTTCGACATCGTCAGGGCCTGGGCATCGGTATTGGCGACGACGAAATCGACGCCTTCCAGTCCTGCGGTGATCATGTTGTTGACGGCGTTGCCGCCGCCTCCGCCAACGCCGAAGACGGTGATCCGAGGCTTCAGCTCGGTAATGTCCGGCTTTTGCAGATTGATGGTCATCTTAACCGTTCCTTCTTTCTCTGGCCGCCTCGCCAAGCTGGCCAATTCTCTAAACCTAAGCCGACACCCTTGCCCGAAGCTAATGCGTCAGAAACTTTCCTTCAGCCACTGCCCGACACGGGCGATGCGGCTATTGCCTGTTCCGAACCCGGTCAGGAGACCGCCCTGCCCGGCATGTGTTTCCATTTCCGCCACCTGCGGATAGATCATCAGGCCGACTGCCGTGGAGAAGGCCGGGCCCTTGGCTGCCGTCGGCAGTCCGGAGACCCCCATCGGCCGGCCGATTCGAACGTTGCGGGCCAGGATCCGGCGCGCCGTTTCCGGCAGGCCGGTCAACTGGCTTGCACCGCCGGTCAGCACGACGCGCTTTCCGACGATCGGGCTGAACCCGGACTTCTGGATCCGGTCGCGGATCAGTTCGAGCGTCTCTTCCAGACGCGCCCGGACGATCCGGGTCACCAGCGCGCGCGGCACCTGAGTCGGTTGGTCGCGGTCGTCTTCGCCGATCGGCGGGACGGAAATAAGGTCGCGCTCGTCGGCGGCAGAAGCGATTGCCGAACCGTGAACCACCTTCATCCGCTCGGCGTCCTCGATACGGGTCGAAAGGCCCCGCGCCAGGTCGGTGGTGACGTGATGGCCGCCAAGGCCGATAGCATCGGTGTGCACGAGCTTGCCTTCGGCAAACACGGAGATGGTCGTCGTGCCGCCGCCCATGTCGATGGCGGCACAGCCCAGTTCGACCTCGTCGTCGACGAGAGCGGCAAGGCCGCTTGCGTAAGGCGTAGCCACCATGCCCTCGACCGACAGATGAGCGCGGTTGACGCAGAGCTCGATATTCTTCAGCGCCGCCCGCTCGGCGGTCACCACGTGCATGTCGACGCCCAGCAGATCGCCGTACATCGCCAGCGGATCGCGGATGCCGCGCTCGCCATCCAGCGAGAAGCCGGTCGGCAGCGAATGCAGCACGGCGCGATCCTGACGGAGCGACTGGTGGCTTGCCGCCATCAGCACCTTGCGCAGATCCGAGCTTTCGACTTCCTGGCCGCCGAGATCGATGGTCGCGGTGTAGACGTCGCTGGTCAGACGACCGGCGGAAACGTTGACGATCAGGCTGTCGACGGTAAGACCCGCCATCCGCTCGGCAGCATCGACGGCCAGCCGCACGACGCTCTCGACCGCGTCAAGATCGGCGATGACGCCGGACTTCACGCCCCGCGAACGCTGGTGACCGATGCCGATGACCTCGACGTTATGGGTGCGACCCGGCAGGATCTGGCTTTCCTTGCGCGGCGTCAGGCGGCCGATCATGCAGACGATCTTGCTGGAGCCGATATCCAGCACCGACACCACATGCGAACGCTTCGACGGCAGCGGCTTCAAGCGCGGCAAACCCAAACCGGAAGAACTGAACAAGCTCACGTCTGGCCTCCCGCCTTCTTGAGCGCCTTGGCACGTGCCGCCAGCGCTTCTCCCCGCCGCTCGGCGGCACCTGCGGTCAGCCGAACCGTCGTGCGGTCGGCCAGACGCAGATCTATTCCTGCGATATCACGCTCCAGCACACCCTCCTGGGCCTCGAAACGCGACAGAAGGCCAAGCGCCTCGTCGACCTTTTCTTCCGGCAGATTGATGACGATGCCGTTGTCCAGATGCAGATCCCAGCGGCGACCGGCAACGCGCACATAGGCGCGGACCCGGTGACGGATATCCGGCCACTTTTCCATTTCCTTGTCGAAGACGGCGGCCGCAGTCTCGGCGTCGCGTCCGACGAACAGCGGCAGCGACGCGAACTTGTTGTCGCGCAGCGGTGCGATGACCGATCCGTCCTTCTCGATCAGCGACAGTTCCGAACCGTGCTGCCAGATGCCGAACGCCTCGCGCTCCTTCAGCGTCACCTCGATGGTGCGCGGATAGAGCTTGCGAACTTCGGCGCTTTCGACCCAGGGCAGATCGGAAAGCTTCAGCCGTGCGGCCTCGACGTCCATCGACACCAGGGAGGTCGTGCCATCCAGGCCGAGGAGCTGCAGGATATCGATTTCGGAGGTCTGGGCATTGCCGGAGACCATAACCTTTTCAATGGCAAAGCCGGCAGCTGAAGTTGTGGCCTGAGCAACATCCTTTGCGTGACCGCCAAGCGACATGCCGTAGAGGCCGACGATGCCGAACATGGCGAATACGGAAACCGTGCCCGCATGAGCCGGAACATGAATACGGCCGGTTGCCAGCGACACACAGAAGCGCACGACGCGCCGCATCGGGCGCGGCAGAACCATCCGCTCGTCGGAACCCATTGCAGCATGTGTCGGGCGGCTGCCGGCGGCAGGCCCACGTTTACCAATCAGCGCAAACACGAAGCGTCCTCCACCATCCAGCGGACGAGATCACCAAAGCTACGGCCGGCATGCGCCGCCATTTCAGGCACCAGGGAGGTGGGAGTCATACCCGGCTGGGTGTTGACCTCGAGCCAGATCAGCTCGCCATCCTCGGAGAACCGGTCGTCGAAGCGGAAGTCCGAACGACTCACCCCCCGACACCCCATCGCCTGATGCGCCTTGACTGCCAGTGTTTGAATCTTTTGGTAAATATTTGGTAAAATATCTGCCGGAATGACATGCTTCGAGCCACCGGCGGCGTACTTTGCATCATAGTCGTAGAAGGTGCCGGATAGCGGCACGATCTCGGTCACGCCGAGCGCCTGGTTGTCCATCACACCGCAGGTCAGTTCGCGGCCGGCGACATAGCGCTCGACCATCACCCGGTCTCCGTAGCGCCAGTCGGCGGAACCGAGAACCTGCGGCGGGTGCGACTGCCCTTCCCGGACGATCACCACGCCGAAGGACGAGCCCTCGCTGACCGGCTTCACGACATATGGCGGCTCCATCGGATGCTCGGCACCGATCGCGTGGCGGTCGAGCTCGAGGCCCGGCGCCACCGGGATCCCGGCAGCGGCCGCAACTGCCTTCGCGCGCGACTTGTCCATCGCCAGCGCGGAGGCCAGGACGCCCGAATGCGTGTAGGGGATCTGCAGATATTCGAGGATGCCCTGGATAGCGCCATCTTCGCCGAAGGGTCCGTGCAGGGCATTGAAGGCAACGTCAGGCCTCAGGTCTGCCAGAACCGCTGCGACGTCCCGGCCGACATCGACCCGCGTCACGCGAAAACCTTCCGCCTCGAGGGCCTCTGCGCAGGCGGCACCGGACGACAGACTGACAGGACGCTCGGAGGAAAGCCCGCCCATCAGAACTGCCACATGCCTGCCACTCATCGAAACGCTCCTCGAAAATGACGGGACTTAAGCCCCGGCGCTTGCGTCAACCTGATTCCTGCGCAGGTTCATTAGAGAGCAGACATGGTTAATGAATCGTTTACTTTCGTTAACTTCACGCTGGTAGCAGCACGCTACGCTGCCCTCCGCCCGGCTCGGATCGCCCGCGAACAAGGCAGAATGAGGGTTTGCGCGTTCTGAAAATTGCGCTAAGGAGCGCGCGGACCTTCTTTTAGATCCGCTTTAGAACCTTAGTGGATAACAAAATGACCCAAGCGATGCACACCGTGTCGTCGTCCGCCGAGCCGTTGGTACCTGTTGCAAAGAATTCACCTGCACAAGTCCTGACGGCCAGTCTGGTCGGCACGACGATCGAGTTTTTCGACTTCTATGTCTATGCGACGGCCGCGGTGCTGGTCTTCCCGACGCTTTTCTTCCCGAACAGCGATCCGACGACCGCCCTCCTCGCCTCCTTTGCAACCTTCTCCATCGCCTTCTTCGCCCGTCCCTTCGGCGCCATCGTGTTTGGCCACTTCGGCGATCGCATCGGCCGCAAGACGACGCTTGTCGCGGCACTCCTGACGATGGGCATCTCGACGGTGGTGATCGGCCTTCTGCCGACCTATGAGCAGATCGGCGTGATCGCGCCGCTGCTGCTGGCCGTCTGCCGCTTCGGCCAGGGCTTTGGCCTTGGCGGCGAATGGGGCGGAGCCGTGTTGCTCGCAACTGAAAATGCGCCTCCGGGCAAGCGCAGCTGGTACGGCATGTTCCCGCAGCTCGGCGCGCCGCTCGGTCTCTTCCTGTCCTCGGGCATCTTCTGGCTGCTGCTGCACGTGATGTCCCAGGAGGCGCTGCTCAGCTGGGGCTGGCGCGTGCCGTTCATCTCGTCGACGCTGCTGATCGTCGTCGGTCTCTGGGTCCGCCTCTCGATTACCGAAACGCCGGCCTTCCAGAAGGCGATCGACAGCCATGAGCGCGTTGCCGTGCCGGTCGCGGTGCTGTTCCGCAAGTACAAGCGCAGCCTGGTGCTCGGCACGTTCGTGGCGCTCGCCACCTTCGTGCTCTTCTACATCGGCTCGGCCTACCTGCTCTCCTACAACGTCAAGGTCCTGAAGATCCCGTTCGTCGACGCGCTGGAAGTCCAGCTTCTCGGCTCGATCGTCTTCGGCCTGTTCATCCCGATTGCCGGAAAGCTTGCCGACCGGGTCGGACGGCGTGAGCTGCTGATCGGCGTCACCGTACTGATCGGGCTGTTCTCGTTCGCTCTGCCGACCTTGATGACCAGCGGCGAAACGATGATCTTCGTCTTCTCGGCGGCCTCGATGGCGCTGATGGGCGTGACCTACGGCCTTATCGGAACGGCGCTCGCTGCACCCTTCCCGACGGCCGTGCGCTATACCGGCGCATCGATCACCTTCAACTTCGCCGGCATCTTCGGCGCCTCGCTGGCGCCCTATATCGCGACGTGGCTGCAGGGCACCTACGGCATGACCTATGTCGGCTACTATCTCGGCCTGTCGGCAGTCATTACGCTCGCCTGCATCCTGCTGTCGGGCAAGGAAGAAGTCTGAGCCTCACCGGAATCAAACTGACGGGAAAGCCCGCGAAGCCATTGGCCTCGCGGGCTTTTTTCATGGCGCATAGGCCAGGAACGCTCCATGCGAGATCTCGCTCAGGCCGAGACGGTATGCGCGGTGATCGTGTAGCCAAACGGATCGACGAAGGCGAAGTACCGTCCGAACGGACCGTCCTTTGGCGGGAAAGCGATGCGCACATTATGCTCGCACAGATGCGCGTGCAGTTCGTCGGCGTCATCGCAGCCGAACCAGAGCGCGATCCCGACGCCGAGCTTCTGCGTATCGTCAAGGTCTTCGATCGGCGTGCGGACGGCAAACGGGATGGGCTGCGTTTCAAAGACGACAGCACCCGGAGGCGCTTTCGCCGACGGCGTCAGTCCGACAACGTCCTGGTAGAAGCGACGGGCCGCATCCAGGTCCTTCGTCTGGATGCCGATGAAGTCTGGTCCGATGAGTCGCGCCATGAGCTGTCTATCCTTTTCAAGCCTGAACCGATAATGTCAGGGTACTGACATTAATAATGTAAGGGCCCTGATATGTCCAGCCTGATGGATCCGCCGAAGGACGATACCTACCGCTCGATCGGGTATGCGCTGAAGCGCGCGCAGCAGGCGCTGCGCGGCCACCTCGACACGCAGCTTCGGGACGTCGGACTGACGATGCCGCAATATTCGGTGCTTGCCGGGTTGGAAGTCAGTGCCGGCATGTCGAATGCCGATCTGGCGCGGCGGGCCTTCGTGACGCCGCAGACGATGCAGGCGATCATCGTGACGCTCGAGAAAGCCGGCCTCATCGAGCGAATGGCGCATCCGGAGAATGGCCGGATTCGCCAAACGGAACTCACGCCGGCGGGGCGGTCAGCTCTGAAGGCGGCTCATGAGATTGTCGCAGATGCGGAAATGCTGGCCCGATCCGCGGTCGCGCCAAGCGATCCGGAAATCATCTATGCGGCACTGCTGCGCATCGCGGACGCCATGCGCTGAGCGTGTCCGCGCCGTCATGAAGCAGACGGTGCTGCTTTATTGCAGTGGGAAGTTGGCCAGACAGTTTCGGAATGGCGCTTGCTGTCAGCCAGGTCCGTTCAGGAAACGCACGTCTCCAAGAACGGACCTGTCCGTCGTTTTATTCGGTCGTAACGCCCTGGAACGGCTTCACCTCACGCCCCGGCATGAAGATGCCGAGCCGCTTGATTTCCCATTCCAGCTTGATCCCCGAGGTCTCGAACACCCGCTGGCGTACCATCTCGCCGAGATATTCCAGGTCGTAGCCGGTGGCGTGGCCGATATTGATCATGAAGTTGCAGTGCAGGGATGACATCTGAGCGCCGCCGTTCATCAGCCCGCGGCAGCCGGCCTCGTCGATCAGTTCCCAGGCGGAATGGCCGGCCGGGTTCTTGAACGTCGATCCGCCGGTCTTTTCCTTGACCGGCTGTACCGTCTCGCGGTGATGACGCACTGCGTCCATCTCGGCGCGGATCTTGGCGCGGTCGTCCGCAAAGCCCTCGAAGACGGCATGCGTGAAGATCAGGTCGGCAGGCGCTGCCGAGTGACGATAGCTGTAGCCCATCTCGTCCTTGGTCAGCACGTGACGCTCGCCCTTGCGGTCCATCGCATGGATCTCGACGACGCGCGCCGCGGTCTCGCCGCCATTGGCGCCGGCGTTCATCTTCAGAGCCCCGCCGATCGAGCCGGGAATGCCGTAATAGAAGGCAAAGCCGCCGACACCATTGTCCATCGCCATCGCGGCGATGTGCTTGTCCGGGCAGATGGCACCGGCCATGATGCGGTTCTCGCCGACCAATTCCAACTGCCCGAAACCCTTGGCCGAGAGCCGCAGGACGACACCGGGAATGCCGCCGTCGCGTACCAGCAGGTTAGAACCGACGCCGACTACCGTCAGCGGCACGTCTTCAGGCAGAAGCTTCAGGAAGGTTGCAAGGTCGTCGGCATCGTGCGGCTGGAACATCAGTTCAGCCAGACCGCCGGCCTGGAACCAGGTGACACGCTCCATCGGCGTATCCGGCGTCAGCCGGCCGCGCAATGCACTGACGGCCGGGCCCAGAGAGGCCAGCAGCTTTTCCCCATTCACCTGCTTCATGAACCTAGTCCCGATATGCCTTCAAGTTCCTTGGGCAAGGCTGCTGCCCATTGCGTGATGTTGCCGGCCCCGAGGAGAACGACGAAATCGCCCGGCTTGGCGATGCCGGCGACGATGCCGGCAAGCTCTGCCGGGCTCTCCATGTAGCGCGCGTCGCGATGGCCGCCGGCGCGGATCCGCGAGACCAGTGTTTCGGAGTTGATGCCCTCGATCGGCTCTTCGCCGGCCGCATAGACCGGTGCCAGGACAATGCTGTCGGCATCGTTGAAGCATGTGACGAAGTCCTCGAACAGGCTGGACAGGCGCGAGTAACGATGCGGCTGATGAACCGCGATGACGCGGCCCTGACAGCTCTCGCGCGCAGCTCTCAGAACGGCGCGGATCTCGACCGGGTGGTGCCCGTAGTCGTCGAATACTGAAACGCCGTTCCAGGTTCCGGTGAGCGTGAAGCGACGCTTGACGCCGCCGAACGAGGCGAGACCCTTGCGGATCGCCTCTTCCGAGATGCCGAGGCGATTGGCGACAGCGATCGCAGCCGTTGCATTGGAAATGTTGTGGCGACCCGGCATCGGCAGGGCGAGATCGTTGAAGGTGAATACGCGACCGGTGCGCCGGCGACGGATCTCCACGTCGAAGATGGCACGCGTACCTTCCATGCGAATATTGGAAAAGCGCGCATCCGCCTGCGGGTTCTCGCCGTAGGTGATGATCTTGCGGTCTTCGATCTTCCCGACGAGCGTCTGCACCTCCGGATGGTCGATGCACAGCACGCCGAAGCCGTAGAACGGCACGTTCTCGACGAACTGCCGGAAGGCGGCCCGCACCGCATCGAAATTGCCGTAGTGGTCCAGATGCTCCGGATCGATGTTGGTGACCACCGCGACGTCGGCGGGCAGCTTCAGGAAGGTACCGTCCGATTCGTCGGCCTCCACCACCATCCATTCGCCCTCGCCCATGCGCGCGTTGGTGCCATAGGCATTGATGATGCCGCCGTTGATGACCGTAGGGTCGAGCCCGCCGGCTTCCAGCAGCGTCGCCACCATCGAGGTGGTCGTCGTCTTGCCATGCGTGCCGCCGATGGCGATCGCATTGCGGAAGCGCATCAGCTCGGCCAGCATCTCGGCGCGACGTACGATCGGCAACGATTTTTCGCGCGCCGCGACCAGCTCGGGATTGTTCTTCTTGATGGCCGTCGACACGACGACGACTTCGGCCTCGCCGAGGTTTTCCGGCTGGTGACCGACAAACACCGGGATACCCTTGTCGCGCAGCCGCTGGACATTGGCGCCGTCCGACTGGTCGGAACCCTGGACCCGATGGCCGAGATTGTGCAGCACCTCGGCAATGCCGCTCATGCCGATGCCGCCAATGCCGATGAAATGGACGAGGCCGATGGCCTTCGGCATCTTCATGCCTTCACTCCTTTGAATTCTGCAATCGTCTTGCCGTTCGCCATAGCCTCTACCATGTCGCCGAGCAATTGCGTGGCGTTGGTCCGCGCCCGTCCCTTCGCCGCCGCCGCCATGTCGGCAAGCCGACCGGGATCCGACAACAATTCGGTGAGGTCGGCCGCCAGGCTTTCCGGCGTGATGGTCGGCTGTCGCCGCATCAGCGCAGCGCCGGCCTCGACGAGGATCTGCGCGTTATGTCCCTGGTCGTCGTCCAGCGAATGCGGCAGCGGAACCAGGATAGACGGTCGACCGACGACTGCCAACTCCAGGACAGTCGATGCACCCGATCGCGACAGCACGAGGTGGGCATCGGCGACCCGAACCGGCAAGTCGGAAAAGAACGGAGCGATTTCGGCCGTTGCGCCGAGTCTGGCATATTCGGCCTTCAGCGCCGCCTCATCCTCCGGCCGCGCCTGCTGCGTCAGCACCAGGCGGCTGCGCAGTGCGGGATCGAGCAGCGCGATTGCCGAAGGCACCATCTCGGAAAAGAAGCGCGCACCCTGGCTGCCACCGAACACGACAAGGCGCAGCGGGCCGCCCGGCAGCGGCGTGTCATAAGGCTTCTCCGCCGCCACCAGCACCGACGATCGCACCGGATTGCCGGTCTCGACGATCTGTGCCGCATGCGGACCGGCGACCGGCAGGAAACCGCCGGCGATCGCCTGGACACGCGAGGCAAGTGCCTTGTTGGCGCGTCCCATCACCGCGTTCTGCTCGTGGATCATCGACGGCACGCCGAGGCCGGTCGACGCCAGCAGCGGCGGGATCGTCGGATAACCGCCGAAGCCGACGACGACGCGCGGCTTCACCCGCTGGATCACCCGCCGGGCGCTCCGCATGCCCTTCCAAAGGGTCAGCAGCACGCGCAGCACCGCGACCGGGTTTTTGGATCCAAAGGTGGCCGAGGGCACGACATGGATCTCGTCCGCCGGAAATGTCCCGGCGAGTTTCTCCGCCCGCCTGTCGGTCACCAGATGCACGGAGAAGCCGCGGTCGCGCAGCTCGTGCCCCAGCGCCTCGGCCGGAAACAGATGGCCGCCGGTTCCCCCGGCGGCAAGTAGGATAAGTCCCTTGCTCATATGGTCCCTATTCTGCCGGCACGCCGTGCGAGACGCGGAACAGGCTGCGCTCCTGGGCGCGCTTTTCCGGCCGGTGACGGGTCAGCGCCAGGATGAAGCCTGCGGTCACGCCGATGGCAATCATCGACGACCCGCCATACGAGATCAACGGCAGGGTCATGCCCTTGGCCGGCATCAGTTCGAGATTGACGCCGACATTGATCATTGACTGGATGCCGATCTGCAGCACGAGGCCGGCGACGGCGAAGCGGTTGAAGTCGTTGCGTTCGCGGTAGGCGTGGCTGAGCCCGCGCACAACGATGAAGGCGAACACCGCCACCAGCGCCATGCAGAACAGGATGCCGAACTCTTCGGCTGCCACCGAGAAGATGAAGTCGGTATGGCTGTCCGGCAGGATGCGCTTGACGACGCCTTCCCCGGGTCCCTGGCCAAACCAGTCGCCGCGGATGATCGCCTCGCGGGCGGTGTCCACCTGGAACGTATCGCCCTCGCCGGTCATGAAGCGGTCGATACGGCCGGCAACGTGCGGAAAGATGTAGTAGGCCGACACCAGACCGCCGACGCCGAGGCCGCCAAGCAGGATGATCCAGATCCACGGCATGCCGGCCATGAAGAACATCGCGCCCCAGACGGCGCTGGTGAGGATCGTCTGGCCAAGGTCGGGCTGTGCGACGAGCAGCGCGCCGACGATGGCAAACAGGATGATGGCAAACAGGTTGCCGGGAATTTCCGGCTGACGCGCGTGCTCGGCAAACAGCCAGGCGCAGACGACGATGAAGGCCGGCTTCAGGAATTCCGAAGGCTGGATCGACAGGCCGGCAATCGAGAACCAGCGGCGCGAGCCCTTGATCTCGACGCCGAAGAACAGCGCCAGCACCATCATCAGGATTGAGGCCACAAGCAGAATGACGGCTGCGCGGCGAACCTGGCGCGGCGTCAGAAACGACAGGCCGATCATCACCATCAGCGACGGCGCAAGGAACAGCGCGTGGCGTTTGACGAAGTGGAACGGTTCGAGCCCGATGCGCTCCGCAACCGCCGGCGATGCGGCAAACGACAGCATGAAGCCGATCCCCATCAACAGGACGAACGTCGCCAGAAAGAAGCGGTCGATGGTCCAGAACCAGTCTGCGAGCGGTCCCCTGTCTGCGCGACTTACCATATCACTTCCCCTTTTCCGGCTCGACGAGCATGGTCACCCCATCCAGGCCTGCGACAAGCGACACGAATTGCTCGCCACGGACCTCGAAATTCCTGAACTGGTCGAAGCTGGCGCAGGCCGGCGACAGCATCACCACGCAGTCGCCACCGTGAGCCTGGGCATCCGCCGCGGCATGGGCGACAGCCCTCTCCAGCGTACCGGAGATCTCGTAGGCCACCGCTTCACCGAGCGTTGCGGCAAACTCGGGCGCTGCCTCTCCGATCAGGTATGCCTTTACGATATGCGGGAAGAGTGGCGCGAGGCTTGCGATGCCGCCGGACTTCGGCAGGCCGCCGGCGATCCAGTAGATCCGGTCATAGCTCGAAAGTGCCGGTGCCGCGGCATCGGCATTGGTCGCCTTGGAATCGTTGACGAACGTTACCGCTCCCGCACGACCGACCGGCTGCATTCGGTGCTTCAGCCCAGGAAAACTCTGCAGGCCGCGGCGGATATCGTCGCTCGAAACGCCGACGGAAAGGCAGGCCGCGATGGCGGCCGTGGCGTTCTGCGCGTTGTGCGAACCTCTCAAGGTCGCAATACCGGCAAGGTCGGCGACCGTTTCCGCGGTGCCGTCTTTGGCCAGAATGATTTCGGAGCCCTGCGCAAAGAGGCCATCGGCCAGCACGCTGCGGCGCGAGATCCGCGTGACTGCGACGCCTGCACGCTCCAGCCGGTCGGCGATCAGGCCCGAATGGCTGTCGTCGACACCGACGATCGCCGTCCGGCTGCCGGCCACCAGCCGCTCCTTGACCTCCGCATAGTGCTGCATCGTGCCGTGGCGATCGAGATGATCCGGCGTCAGGTTGAGCAGGATGCCGGCCGTCGGGTCGATCGTCGGCGCCAGGTCAATCTGGTAGGACGAGCATTCGACAACGTAGAACCGCTCCGCCTGCGGCGGGTCGAGCGTCAACACGGCGGTGCCGATATTGCCGCCCAGCTGCGTATCGCGGCCGCTCGACCGCAGGATGTGCGCGATCAGCGCGGTGGTCGTCGACTTGCCGTTGGTCCCCGTTATGGCGATGAACGGGCAGTCGGGCGCATGCGCCCGGCGTTCGCGAACGAAAAGCTCGACATCACCGATGATCTCGACGCCGGCGGTGCGGGCGAGATCGACCGTCCAGTGCGGCTTCGGATGGGTGAGCGGCACGCCCGGCGACAGCACGAATGCCGACTGCGACGACCAGTCTATGCCGTGCAGATCCGCCGTGGCGATGCCCTCGGCCTGCGCCTTGGCGACGCTGTCGGGATTGTCGTCCCAGGCCGTGACGTCCGCCCCGCCGGCCACCAGAGCCTTGGCGGTCGCCAGACCCGACCCGCCGAGGCCGAACAGCGCGACCTTCCTGTTCGAGAACGTCGTGACCGGGATCATCGCTCTACCGCAGCTTCAGGGTCGATAGGCCGAGCATGGCGAGACCGACGGCGATGATCCAGAAGCGGATGACCACCTGGCTTTCGGTCCAGCCCAGCTTTTCGAAATGGTGGTGGATCGGCGCCATCAGGAACACCCGCCGTCCGGTCAGTTTGAAGAAGCCGACCTGGATGATCACCGACATGGTTTCCATGACGAACAGGCCACCGACGATCGCCATGACGATCTCGTGCTTCGTAGCGACTGCCACGGAGCCGATGAGGCCACCGAGCGCTAGCGATCCGGTATCGCCCATGAAGATGGCGGCCGGCGGAGCGTTGAACCACAGGAAGCCAAGTCCGGCGCCGATCACCGCGCCGAGGATGACAGCCAGTTCACCGGTGCCGGGCACGAAGTTGATCTGCAGGTAGTTGGCGAAGACCGCGTTGCCGGCGAGGTAGGCGATGATGCCGAACGAGGCCGCGGCAATCATCACCGGCACGATGGCGAGCCCGTCGAGACCATCCGTCAGGTTGACGGCATTGCCTGCGGCGACGATGACGAAACCGCCGAACAGGATGAAGAACACGCCCATGTTGAGGAGCAGGTCCTTGAAGAACGGGAACGAGATCGAAGTGCCCAGCGTCGAGCCGGCCGGCGAATTGGCGACCGACACCCGCATCATGAAGTAGACGGCGATGCCGGCAATGATGAACTCTATGCCGAGGCGCGCCTTGCCGGAAAAACCCTTGTCGGTCTGCTTGGTGACCTTCAGATAGTCGTCGTAGAAGCCGATGGCGCCGAAACCCAGCGTTACGAGCAGGGTCGCCACCACATAAACGTTCGAGAGGTCAGCCCAAAGCAGCGAGCCGCCGACGATACCGGCAAGGATCATCAGCCCGCCCATGGTCGGCGTTCCGGCCTTCTTGAAATGCGTCTGCGGTCCATCGGCGCGGATCGGCTGCCCCTTGCCCTGGCGGATGCGCAGCGATGCGATAATCTGCGGACCGAAGAGGAAGACGATCAATGCGGAGGTGAACAGCGACGCCCCTGTCCGGAACGTGATGTACCGGAAGAGGTTGAAGACTTGGAAGGTGCCCGCGAGCTCCACTAGCCAGATCAGCATGCTGGGTCTTTCTTAAAGCCGGTCAAAGTTTGGGCTCCCTGTCGGGCAATGCCGGATAGTTGTCAATAAGCGCGGCGACGATCTTGCCGAAGCCGAGGCCGAGGGAGGATTTGACCATCAGCACGTCGCCGGGAATGACGCTGCGCACGACGTGGTCGACCAGTTCCGCCGTGGCAGGCCGATATTCCACCTGCACGCTGTCCGGCAGCGCATCGCGCAGCGCCGCCATTTCCGCACCCGCAAGCCAGACATGCTCGATGCCGGCCGCCAGCAGAGGACCGGCGAGCTCCTCGTGCACGCGGGGCGAGAACTCGCCCATCTCCAGCATGTCGCCAAGCACGGCGATGCGGCGGCCGGTCAGTTCCGGTTCGCTCGCCGCCAACAGCGCGATTGCCGCCCGCATCGAAGCGGGATTGGCATTGTAGCTTTCGTCGATCAGCGTCAGATGTCCCTCGCCGATGCCGAGCCGATGCCGCTCGCCGCGGCCTTTGACCGGCCGAATGTCTGCAAGTGCGGCGCGCGCAGCTTCGAGATTGCCGCCGAACAGCGCCACCACACCGAGGCAGGCGATGGCATTCTCGGCGATATGCCGGCCCGGCGCGCCGATCTGAACTTCCACAGTCTCGGAGCCGAGGACAGCCCAGATGGTCGATCCGTCCGCCGTTCCCTCGAAGTCGGCGAGCTGGAAGTCGGCCTTGGCGTGCTGGCCGAAGGTCAGCACCGTCTCGACACCGGCTTCCTGGGCCATTCGCTCGAGATAGCCGTACTGCTTGATATCGCGGTTGAGCAGAGCCACGCCGCCCGGCTCGAGGCCCTCGAAAATCTCCGCCTTGGCGGCAGCAATCTCGTCGAGGTTCTTGAAGTGGCCGAGATGGGCGGCGGCAATGGTGGTGATGACCGCCACGTGCGGCCGAACCATCTTCACCAGCGGCCGGATCTCGTCGGCATGGTTCATGCCGATCTCGAACACGCCGTACGCGGTATCGGCCGGCATGCGGGCGAGCGTCAGCGGCACGCCCCAGTGGTTGTTGAACGACGCGACTGCCGCATGCACCTTGCCGGATGGCGAAAGAACCGAGCGAAGGATCTCCTTGGTCGTCGTCTTGCCGACCGAACCGGTGACGGCGACGATCTGCGCGTGGCTGCGCGCGCGGGCGGCAACCGCCAGCTTGCCGAGCGCCACCAGCACGTCCTCGACGACGATCATCGGCACCGTCAGTCGGCCGAGCGCCGGAAGCTTCGCCTCGCTAACGACCATCAGCGCTGCACCATTGGCAACCGCGGTGGTGGCGAAATCATGCCCGTCCACCCGATCGCCCTTGATGGCGAAGAAGGCTTCGCCGGGGGAAATCGAGCGACTGTCGATCGAGATGCCCGTGATGCCTTCGGGAAGCGTCTGTCCGGACGGTCGACCATCCATGACGGCGACCATTTCTGCCGTAGTCCACAACCAGCTCATCGTGACGCCTCCTCCAATGCCTTGCGAAGCTCGACATGATCGGAGAACGGCAGCACGGTCGCCCCGATCGTCTGTCCCTCCTCGTGCCCCTTGCCGGCGACGATCAGCGTATCGCCGGCTTTGAGCATGGAAACCGCCGCGCGGATGGCTTCGGCGCGGTCACCAATTTCGATCGCCTGCGGTGCTGCCTCCAGGATTTCCGAGCGGATCGTCGCCGGCGTCTCTGAGCGCGGATTGTCGTCGGTGACGATCACCACGTCCGCGAGCCTCGCGGCGATCTCGCCCATGATTGGGCGCTTGCCCTTGTCGCGGTCGCCACCGCAGCCGAACACGACGATCACCTTGCCGGTGGTGAACGGCCGGACCGACCCCAGCACGTTTTCCAAAGCTTCCGGCTTGTGCGCGTAGTCCACATAGGCGAGCGCGCCCTGGGCTGTCTGACCGACAAGTTCGAGACGGCCGGACGCACCGACCAGTCTTTCGAGCCCTGCCATCGCGGTCTTTGCGTCAACGCCGGTGGACATCGCAAGTCCGGCAGCGACCAGCGCATTGCTAATCTGGAAATCTCCGGCAAGCGGGATGTCGACCTCGAAGATCTGGTTTTCGGCATGCACCTCGATCATCTGCTTGTGGCGGAAGTGCTCGACCCGCTTGAGGCTGAGATAGGTGCCGGAACGACCCACTGTGCGCACGTCGTGACCGGCGGCCTGTGCCGCCTCGACCGCCTGCCGCGACCACGGATCGTCGGAGAAGATCACTGCCGGGGAGCCTTTCGGCAACAGCACGTCGAACAGCCGCATCTTGGCCGCCATGTAATCCTCGACCGTCGGATGGTAATCCATATGGTCGCGGCCGAGATTGGTGAAGCCCGCCGCAGACAGACGCACGCCGTCCAGCCGCCGCTGGTCGAGGCCATGGCTGGAGGCCTCCATCGCCGCATGCGTCACGCCTTCGCCCGCAAGGTTGGCCAGCAGCGCATGCAGCGCCACCGGGTCCGGCGTCGTCAGCGAGCCGTATTCGTTGCGGGTGGGCGAGATCACGCCGGTTGTGCCGATCTGCGCTGCGGCAAGACCCGCATGGGCCCAGATCTGCCGGGTGAAGGAGGCGACGGATGTCTTGCCGGCCGTGCCGGTGACGGCCACCATGGTCTGCGGCTGGTCGCCGTAAAGGCGTGCGGCGGCAAGCGCCAACAATCGACGCGGATCGGCAACAGCGACGACGGGGACGGCAAGCGAAACCGGCTGGTTGGCCACCACGGCGGCAGCCCCGCGCCGAACAGCTTCTTCGGCGTATACGGAACCATCAGCCTTGTTGCCGGCGATCGCGACGAACAGCATGCCGGGCTCGATCCTGCGGCTGTCCGCGGAAATGCCGGTGATCTCGATGTCACCGGCAGATCCCGCCAGTGCGCTTTCGATCTCCGGGAAGTCGCTCCCGAAGAGATGTCTCAGTTTCATTGGTACCCTCTCTCGCGTTGCGGCCCCTGTCCGAAGGCCGCGAATCGTCGGGTCCATTCATTATGACCTAATAGGACACAAGCATGGCGGAGCCGTTCTGTCCAAAGCGCGGTTTTACACCGAGAATGGCAGCGGAACGGCTGATGATGTCGTGCACCATCGGCGCGGCGCTGTTGCCGGCGAGCACGGCCCGATCCGTCTCGCTGCGCGGATCGTCGATGAAGGTCAGCACCACGTATCGCGGCTTGTAGATCGGGAAGGCCGCCAGGAAGGCGTTGAAGTTGTGGTCGTGGTTGTAGCGGCCGTTGATGACCTTGTCGGCGGTGCCCGTCTTGCCGCCGACGTCGAACCCGTCGACCTGGGCGTTCTTGCCCGAGCCGTTGACGCCGTTCCACTCGAACAGCCAGCGCATGTTGTCGCTGGTCGTCGGCTTGATCACGGTTTCCGCCGTCGCGTCCGCCTGGGCTTCCGTGCGCGGCAGGAATGTCGGCTCGATCAGCCGCCCGCCGTTGACGAGCGCCGCACCGGCCACCGCCGTCTGCAGCGGCGTCGTCGACACGCCGTGGCCGAAGGAGATCGTGATCGAGTTGATCTTCTTCCACTCGCGCGGCTGGCTCGGCACTGCGACTTCCGGAAGTTCGGTGCGCATCCGGCTTAGCAGACCCAGCCGCTGCAGGAACGCCTTGTGACCGTCGATGCCGACGACGTCGGCCATTTTCGCCGTGCCGATGTTCGACGAGTACTGGAAGACTTCCGGAACCGTGAGGAAGCGACCCTTGCCGTGGAAATCCTTGATGGTGAACCCGCCGATGCGGATCGGATAGCGGGCGTCGAAGCTGTCGTTGATGTTGACCTTGCCGCTGTCGAGCGCCATCGCCAGCGTGAACGACTTGAAGGTCGAGCCCATCTCAAAGGTGCCGTTCGACATCCGGTTGAGCCAGCCCTCTTCGCCGCCGACCGTCGGATCGTTCGGATCGAAATCGGGCGCCGACGCCATGGCCAGCACTTCGCCGGTATTGGCATCGAGAACGACGCCGCCGGCGCCCTTCGCCTTGAACTTGGCGATGTTGGACATCAGCACTTCGCGCAGGATCGCCTGGACGCGCACGTCGATCGACAGCTTGACCGGCTCCAGCGGCTGGTTGCTCGTCATGCCGAGTGCGGCCAGTTCGGCAAGCCCCTGGCTGTCAATGTAGCGTTCCATGCCGGCAACGCCGCGGTTGTCGATATTGACGTAGCCGACGATATGAGCGGCGGTCGGACCGCCGGGATAGAAACGGCGCTTCTCCGGGCGGAAGCCGATCCCCGGGATGCCGAGCGCCAGGATTTCACTCTGCTGCTTCGGCGTCAGCTGGCGACGCAGCCACTGGAAGCGGGATTTGGACGACAGCTTGTTGTAGATCTGCTTGGCGTCGAGATCGGGCAGCACGAGGCGCAGCTTCTCGATCACCTCGTCGGCATCGACAATCTTGTGCGGCTCGGCAAACAGCGACACCGTACGGATGTCGGTCGCCAGAACTTCTCCGTTGCGATCGAGGATGTCCGGACGCGAGGCCATCAGCCGGTCGGCCGGCATGATGCTGGATGTCGTTTCCGGCTCGCGCATGCCGTAATAGGCGAGCCGCCCGCCGATGACGCAGTAGAAGCAGACGAAGCCGAACATGATCAGGCCGACGCGATTGCGCGCCTGGCCGGCCTTGCGCTTGCGAACGCCCTCGAAATTGACGGCGCCGCCCGCTGCACGAGCGCCCTTGGCGCCGGAGGAGAAATGCGCCCTGCTCTTCAGAACCATGACACGCGAGAGAAAAGCCATCAGCGTCTTACCGATCCGGTTGAGATTACATCGACGTTGGACGTGCCACGCGCCAGCGGAACCGGTATCCGGCTGGCCGGCTGGGCAGCCTTGGCTGCGTTGACGCCGCGAATGGCCGCCGCCACTTCCGGGTCGGTGCCGGCGATCAGGTCCTCGATCGTCGTTTCCGGCTGCGGCAGCTGCGCCTTCGACATCGGCAGCTCCCTGGGCATCGCCAGCTGGGTCGGCGCTGTCGGCACGAGTTCGAGCTCGGACGCGTAGACGCTCATCAGCCGGTGCAGCCGGTTCGGCTGGTTCAGCAGCGCCCAGTCGGCCTTCAAGAGGTCGATGGTGTCGCGCTCCAGGCGGATTTCCGTCTCCAGGCGGCGAACCTCATCGAGCTTCAGCTCGGCGCTGTGCTTGATGCTGTAGGTGACGACGGCCATCGTCGTCATCACACCGATCAGCACGAGATCGAAGCTACGCAACATGATCAGGCTCCCATCTTTTCCAGGCTGGCAAGGTCAGGCAGGTCGAAGATCGAAAAATCCGCGGCCGAAGCCGGTGCGGCTGTCCGGAAGGCAGCCCGCAATTTCGCCGAACGGGATCGCGGATTGATGTCGGCTTCTTCCTTGGAGGCTGACATCATGCCCTTGCCCACAGGTTCGAAGACCGCTGCCTTTTCCTCTACCATCGGAAGATGGCGCGAGCCTGACGCCTTGCCCGAACGGTCGGCGAGGAAGCGCTTGACGAGCCGGTCCTCGAGCGAATGGAAGCTGACGACGACAAGCCGACCACCGGGCTTCAGAGCCCGCTCGGCGGCAAACAGCGCCTGGGCCAGCTCGCCCAGCTCGTCGTTGACGAAGATGCGCAGTGCCTGGAACACCCGGGTCGCCGGATGGATCTTGTCCTTTGCCTTGCGCGGATTGACGCTTTCGATGAGGTTGGCGAGATCCCGGGTCGTGGCAAACAGCTCGCCGGCACGCCGCTTCTCGATTGCGCGAGCGATGCGGCCGGCCTGCTTTTCCTCGCCGAGAAAGCCGAAGATGCGGGCGAGATCACCGGGCTTGGCGCGATTGACGACGTCTGCCGCCGAAACGCCGGCCGCCGACATGCGCATGTCGAGCGGCCCGTTGCGCTGGAACGAAAAGCCACGCTCCGCCTCGTCGATCTGCATGGAGGATACGCCGACGTCGAGGACGACACCGTCGAGACCGCCTTCCGGCGCATGCTCTGCAAGATTGGAAAATTGCGAAGGGACAAGGCGAAGCCGTCCGGAGTTTTCGGCGACCAGCGCCTGACCGGCGGCAATCGCCGTCGGATCGCGGTCGAGGGCGATCACTTCGGCGCCGCGCGAAAGAATGGCGCGGGTGTAGCCACCCGCGCCGAATGTACCATCCAGGATGATTTTACCGGGTGCGGGAGCAAGCGCCGCAAGCACTTCCTCCAGCATGACCGGAATGTGGCGAGCCGGTCCGCCATCGGCCTCGGAAATTCCGTCGCCAAGATTCGCCGCCATTCCGCTCCCCTGTCTTAACCGGGCCGCACCCCCAACCGGGCGCGCCCCTCTCTTGCCGCCGACTGCGCCTCGTGGAACGCCGCCGGCTGCCAAAGCTGAAAATGATCCGACCTCCCGACGAAGGAGACCTCCGTCGTGATGCCGGTGAAGTCGCGGATGAAATCCGTGACCATCAGGCGACCCTCCGCATCGAGCCGCATGAATACACCGCCGCCATGCACCAAAAGCGACATGGCATTGGCCTCCGGCGAAAACGGATCGGTGGAGGCGATCTGCCGCTCGTATCGATCGAGCAGATCCGGACCACCGACGCTGATCGCCGGAAACACAAGATCCTGGAGACAGTACAGCTCCTGGATATCCCGCTGCGCAAGAACCGCACGGAACGGCGCCGGAACGGAAACCCGCCCCTTCGCATCGATCCTGTTCGTCGCATTGGACAGGAAGCGGTTCATGACGCCAAACATCCGCTCCGTTACGCACCGGAGCACGCACGCGCCCCGCATGACACGAGCCAGCAGACACAACCCGGCCGTTCAGGCGGAATGGTTTCCGCCCGCGTCTCCCCGAAGGAAGCGACCCGAACCTGTCCGATGAAAAGGCACTGAATTGCCCGCTCGCAGTGTGGTTTTGGGATAACATGGGACCATATGGGCGTCAATGGGAGGCCGCCCCACGCACAGGCGACCGCGTCAAGTATTTATGACCTGTTAAGTTTAACAAAGGGTTAGCGAGCCGACGCTCGACGCGAGCCATCAAACGCCGCAGCGTAGCGTCAAAGTCGGCCCTAAGTCGTTACACGGCCGGGAACATTAGGGAAATTCTCGGCATGGCGAGCACGCGCAACCACAACCAGTACGGGAAGCCGCGACACTTCGACAACAGGAGAACGCGCCGGTCACTGCCGAAATGTTGGGGGAAAAACGAAACCCTCTCCAGGTTGCGCAGCAGGAGAGGTAAAATCGCCAGTTGGCCTGTAAGCCGGGTTCTGTATGGCACCGGTGCGAGCACCGGAACGTGGCAGCCATTCATCTGGGACGGCACTCGCGCGCCGCCTCTCGCAACCCACCCGAACGACTGGCCCAGAAACAGGCTGTGGCACCGCAAGCGGCACCCGCGTCGTCCCTATTCGGTCTTGCTCCCGGTGGGGTTTACCGTGCCGGTCCTGTTGCCAGTCCCGCGGTGGGCTCTTACCCCACCCTTTCACCCTTACCCCGCCAGCTCTTCCCCTCATCGTCAGGAGAACAGCAGGCGGGGCGGTTTACTTTCTGTGGCACTTTCCCTGGGGTCGCCCCCGCCGGACGTTATCCGGCACCGTGTTTCCGTGGAGCCCGGACTTTCCTCACCCTACCGCCTTTCGGCATTGGTAAAGCGCGGCTGCCCGGCCAACTGGCAGGGGCTCCTTAGACGGTTTGGAAAGTGAAAGCCATAGGAAATCCAACGCGGATCACCCGAAGGACGCGTCGAACGGCACGCCATAAGCATCGTCGGTCACGCGTCCATGCAGAAGCAGGTCGGCACCCAGTCGGCCGATCTCGTCGGAACTCTTTGCCGCCGCGCCGCAGCCGCCGGTCAGCACCGCGATATGCGGCGACTGCGTGTAGGCAATCGCCGGATAGCCGCTCGGCGTCTTGGAAACAACGCACGCAGCCGTCGAGATCTTTGTCCGATCCACCGCCGGGACCAGCGTCTTCATGATGTCTGCGTGATGATCGCGCACGCTGTCTCGACCGCCCGTCCGGAACCAGGCGCGCATGGCGGCATCGTCCCTCACCAGAAGATCGTCGGGATCGCCGCCAATCTTCAAAAAGGTACGGCCGTCAGGATAGCGCACCGGCGGCAGCATGTAGATGTGGCGCGACGGATCGCGCGGCTCGTAGATCAGCGACGGCATGCCCGCTAAATGCGTAAGGTCGGCATCGGCGATCTCGAAGAAGGTCACCGTGCGCGCATAAACGGACATTCTGAGCGGCTGCGGCAGCAGTCCCTCGGCGATCGAGAAGCCGCCCGCCGCAACCAGCACCTTCTCAGCCGTGTATCGACGACCCTCGGCGGTGAGAACGATCGCGAGACCACTCTCCTCCCGCACGCTGACCACGGTTTCGGAGATCAGCTTTACGCCTTGCCGCTCCGCCAGCAGCGACTGCGCGGCAACCAGCGCCCGCGGATTGATGTAGCCCGCCTGACGTGCCTCGAACACAGCCTCACAATGCGGCTCGAACCCGAAGCCGGGAAAGACATCGGACAGTTGCGCATCGTCAAGCAACTGCGTTTCGACGCCAAGCTCGGCAGCGGCTGAGCAGATCCCGCCGATATAAGAGTGGCCGCTCACGCGCTCCGGGCCGACCATAAGGCAGCCGACCTCATGATAGAAAGGAATGCCGCTCTCTCGTTCGATCTCGGCATAGCGGGCGATCGATCGATTGGCGAGGCGCGCCCAGACCGCATCCGGATCGATCGTGCGGGTGATCCGCGCCTCATCGTAATGGCTTGCAAAGACGCCGGAATGCCTCTTCGCATCCTGTGGTTCGTCCGGCCCGATCAGCGCAACGCCTTCGGTCGCTGCCGAAAGATGCCGGGCGGCAGCCGACCCCATCATTCCCCGGCCGACGACGATGTATCTGAAGTCCGCCATGTGATCGGCATCCCTGCAAGGTTCTGGATTATCAACCACCTGGACGTAGCAACGGAATCAGAATGCGAAGCCTTGGGCTCTAATGCGTGCCCTGGTACCGTGGCAGTTCGGCCAGCAGCCGGTGCAGCGTCTCGATCGTCGAAATGTCGGCGATGCCGTCGACGCGCTCCGGCCGGAAATGCCGCTGGAACGCCTCGACCACGCCTTCCGTCCGCTCGCAGAATTCGCCGGTGATCTCGACCCCGTAACCGTAAAGCGCCAGCATGCCCTGCAGCGCCTCGATCGGCTGGCCGCTTTCGCCGCGCTGGAAGTAACGGCCGCCGCGCACCGGGCTCGGCTCGACCCAGTGACCGACGCCTGCAGCTGCCAGCCGTGCCCATGGAAACTTCTCGCCCGGATCCACCTTGCGGCGCGGCGCCACGTCGGAATGCGCCAGCACGCGCTCGGTCGGGATCGACCAGCGCCCCATGCAGTCGCGACAGAGGGCAATTACCGACTCGATCTGCGCGGGTGAATAGTCGGGAAGTCCGCCGGGATGGCCGGCATTGGCGATCTCGATGCCGATCGACCGAGAATTGATATCGCTCTCGCCGCTCCAGAGGCTCTTGCCGGCATGCCATGCGCGCCGCGCCTCCGGCACCAGCTGGACCACACGTCCGTCCGGCCAGATGAAATAGTGGCTGGAGACCTGGCTTTCGATGTTCTTCAGCCACGACAGAGCCTGCCCGTGATCGCTCATGCCGGTGTAATGCAGGATGATCATGTCGGGTGCGGTTCCGCCGACGCGTTCGCCATGGTTCGGAGACGGCTCGACGCGCGCTCCGGAAAAATCGGGCACCAGTGCAGTCATGCCGCCTTGCGTTCCTTGGCGATCGCTGCGTAGGCCGCGTTCAATGCTGCCATGCGCTCGTTGGCCGCGGCATGCAGGGCCGCCGGCACGCCGCGGGCAATCAACTTGTCCGGATGATGCTCGGCAACCAGCCGGCGGTACCGCTTGCGGATCTCGGTGAAATCATCCTTCGGAGAGACGCCGAGCACCTGATAGGGATCGACGCCTTCTATGTGCACATGACGTGCCATGATCCGCCGGAAGTGCATCTCGTCGATGCTGAAGATCTCGGAGATGCGCGACAGGAAGGCGAGTTCCTTCTCGTGCACCATGCCGTCCGCCTTGGCGATATGGAAAAGGCCGTCGACGACGCTTTCCAGCATCTCGCAGTTCTGCTCGCCGGACCCGCACAGCTTCGACAGCTTTTCCGCGTAGGCTTCGTAGCCGGCAACGTCCTGGCGGGCGAGGTTGTAGAGCCGCGCCACGTTTCGCGCTTCCTCTTCCGGAAAATCGAAGATCTGCCGGAAGGCCTGGACTTCGGATTCGACCACGGCGCCATCGGCCTTGGCCATCTTGGCGGACAGGGCAATGATGGCGACCGAGAACGAAACCTGGCGACGGGTCTCCGGATCGCCTTCGAACAGCGTCCGGATAGCCTCGACAAGCCGCGAGAGGGCGTTGTTGGCGGCGTCGCCGACACTGCCCAGCAGCCGCTCCCACAACGAATTCAACTGAAGGCAGGCGAAATCTAAGAACATGCTGCACCACATCAAATTCCGGCACCCTTGGCAAGCTGCCGGCGACTTCCCCCCGATTAACTTTTTGTCATCCTGGGCCGGCGCGGGCCCGTCGGCAGCGCTGCGATCGGCGTCCGGAGCAGCTTCAGGCAACCTCTTGTGAAGTGCTTGTGGGCCACTGCGGCCGGTCACATGTTTTGAACCGATTGAATTGCAGACTGTTCCAAAATGCGGGCGAAATGACGGAAATTCTTGAGAAATTCACTTTACAGCCGCGGCCTCGTGACGCATCCATTTGACCAGTCTTAGACGCATAGGCGCGACGGCGCGAAGGAGGTTCGATGGCGAAACAGAAAGTGGCGATGCTGACTGCGGGCGGACTTGCGCCGTGTCTTTCCTCGGCGGTCGGCGGTCTCATCCAGCGCTATACCGACGTCGCGCCGGAGCTCGAACTGGTCGCCTACCGGTCCGGATACCAGGGATTGCTGCTCGGCGATCGAATCGAAATCGACCCGACGATGCGCGAGCGCGCCCACCTTCTCCATCGCTACGGCGGCTCTCCGATCGGCAACAGCCGCGTCAAGCTGACCAATGCCGCCGACTGCGTCAAGCGCGGCCTGGTGAAGGAAGGCGAGAACCCGTTGCAGGTGGCGGCTGACCGGCTTGCCGCCGACGGGATCACCATTCTCCACACGATCGGCGGCGACGACACCAACACCACGGCGGCGGACCTTGCCTCCTATCTTGCCGCCAACGGCTACGACCTGACGGTGGTCGGCCTGCCGAAGACGGTCGACAACGACGTCGTGCCGATCCGCCAGTCGCTCGGCGCCTGGACTGCGGCCGAAGTCGGTGCGCATTTCTTCGACCATGTGAGCAACGAGCAGAGTGCTGCGCCGCGCACGCTGGTCATCCACGAGGTCATGGGCCGGCATTGCGGCTGGCTGACCGCCGCCACCGCCCGCGCCTATATCCAGGAGACCCGGTCGAACGAGTATGTCGAGGGGCTGATGATGAACAGCCAGATGAAGAACATCGACGGGCTCTACCTGCCCGAGATCGCCTTCGATCTCGAGGCGGAGGCCGAACGGCTCCGCGGGATCATGGACACGTGCGGCTACGTGACCCTGTTCGTCTCGGAAGGCGCCGGCCTCGACACCATCGTTGCCGAGCGCGAGGCATCCGGTGAAGCCGTCAAACGCGACGCCTTCGGCCACGTCAAGATCGACACGATCAATGTTGGCGGCTGGTTCCAGCAGCACTTTGCAACCCTGCTCGGAGCAGAACGTTCGATGGTGCAGAAATCCGGCTATTATGCGCGTTCGGCGCCCGCCAACGGCGATGACCTGCGCCTCATCCAGGGCATGGTCGATCTGGCCGTCGAAAGCGCCCTCAACGGAGTTTCCGGCGTGACCGGGCATGACGAGGAACAGAATGGGAAATTGCGCACCATCGAATTCCCGCGTATCAAGGGTGGAAAGCATTTCGATCTGTCGGCGCCGTGGTTCGCAGAGGTAATGGACGTCATCGGCCAGTCCTACAGGCCGGCCTGATCAGATCGCGTTGGGCACAGGAATGACCGGGAAGACGACGTCTTGCCGGTGCGGGAGGAGAAGATGAGCATTCACACCATGCTGATGGTTGCATCCACGGCCCTGCTCGTCTTCCTGCTGCCGTCGCCATGCGGCCGCCTGCTGCGCGACCATGTCCATGCTCGCGGCCGCGCCAGATCGCTCCTCCTCTTGCCGGCCATCTGGATCGGCTATGTCGCCGCCGCCTTCTGTGCCGGTGCAGCATATCTCGCCCTGCGATCCACCATGCCGGCGATGATCGAGACCTTCACCTGGCTTGGGCTCGTCGTTCTGATGATCTTCGTCATGCGCTCGCAGCAGCGGCGTTTCGTCAACCGGATGGCCGACAACGACAATCTCCGGCAGTCGGGCACCATCCGGACACTCGGGCAGATCGTCGTCGAGGCCGGCCGGCCCGGACTGGTGCTGGCGCTCCTGGCGATCTTCCTGCAGACCGCCGAATCAAGCGTTTCTCCCCTACAGTTCCTCAGCGCAGCCGGCATCGCCCTCCTCCCGGCCGTGCTCGTTGCTCCCCTCCTCCAGCTGCTGATCGCCGAAAGCGTCGCCCGGCAAATGCTGCGCGTCCGTCGTCGCAATCAAGCTTCGCGCAAGCCTCGAACGCGATTTATAGCAAGCCGTGCGGTGACCGCCGGATACCGCCGGATTGCCGCATGACACGCAACGTCTTGCTGCGGATGCGGTCATGCGTTAATGAACCTTAATGGACAGTCGGATACCGGCGGGCGTGGGGCATTCATCTTCATGAGAGTGAGACCGATGGCGATTACCCGATTTCTCGGTTGCAACGCAGTTGTAGCCGTTGCGATTTGTGGAGCAGTTTCAGGTTGCTCGAGCGTTCAGTCGGCATCGAAGACAGACGGCGCAACGCCGGCCGACGTGGCAGTGACGGATCCGTCCGCCGCCAAGGTTGCCGGTGAAGCGCAGGTTGCCTCGGCCACCGCCCCGAAGACGGGTCGACTGTCGACCACCGAAATCGCTGCAGCGACCGGCCCGGTCGCAGTGCCGGCAGGCATGACGACGGCGGTTCTCGAAAAAGGCACCCGCGTTCACGTTCTTGCACTGCCGACCGGCACCGCGGCTCTCCAGGCGCAGAACCAGTCGGTCATGGCATCGCTGCAGACGAGCGACGCACCGGTCGCGACGCCGGCACTGGCCGTCGCGCCGACCTCGGTTTCCAAGACAGGCGCGCTGCAGGCGATCGACATGGCAACGGCGCAGACCGTCACTCGTCCGACGACCGCTGCCCAGTCGCTTTCGGCACCGACGCTTGCATCTGCCCCGAAGGCTCTGCCGGAAGATGTCACCACGCCGTTTGCAGCCATCCCGACGCCGCGTCCGCGGATCGCAGCATCCACACCTTCGTCGATGGTCGCCTATGCAGGTCCCAGCCAGCCGGTCTCGGTCATGTCGACCGACTTCTTCCCTCCGGCACCCGGCGGCCCGATCGCACGCAAGGCGGACACCAGCAGCCCAGAGCTCAACAAGCTGATCAAGCGTTATGCCGGGCTCTACGGCGTGCCGGAATCGCTGGTCCACCGCGTCGTCCACCGCGAGAGCCGCTACGACCCAAAGGCTTACAACAAGCGCGGCTTCTTCGGCCTCATGCAGATCAAGTATTCGACCGCCAAGTCGATGGGCTATGACGGACCGGCCTCGGGCCTTCTGGATGCCGAGACCAACCTGCGCTACGCCATCAAGTATCTGCGCGGCGCCTGGCTGGTTGCCGACAACGACAGCGACGGCGCCGTCAAGAACTATGCGCGCGGCTACTACTACGACGCCAAGAAGAAGAACATGCTGCACGTGCTGAAGTAGGCGGCGAGGCCTTAACCAGCCACCGCGTTCAACAACTCCGCGATCAGCGCTGCCGGTCGATACCGCGCCCACCAGGGCGACAGGCCGAGCCGCACGACGACCATCCTTTCAGACCGCATGACCGTCACCGACTGGCCGTCATGGCCTTCCAGCGAAAACGTGTCGGCCGGCAGAAGATGCCTCTCGTTCGGCCGTGGCAGCCACGTCTGCATCTTCGAATAGATGCCTCCCGAAGCCACCGTTCCCTCACCCATCTGCGACACGAAGCCTTCCGGCAGCAGCCGCTGTCCCTGCCAGACGCCATCCTGCGCCAGAAACAGGCCGAAACGCGCCCAGTCGCGCGCAGTAGCATACATGTAGGAGCTGCCGACAACCGTCCCGGCGGCATCGGGTTCCATCACCGCGCTGCGCATGCCGAGCGGCCCGAACAGCGCTTCCCGCGGATAGCCGAGGGCCCTGGCCGGATCCTGCAGACGGTCCATCCACAGCCTGGACAGCAGCACTGCAGTGCCGGAGGAATAGCCGAACCGTTCTCCCGGCTTCTCAGCCAGAGGTAGTGCAGCGACGAATTTGGCCATGTCCGGTTCCAGGTAGAGCATCCGCGTCACGTCGGCGACCGAGCCATACTCCTCGTTGAAGGCAAGGCCGCTCTCCATGGCGAGCAGGTGCCGAAGCTCTATCTCCCGTCGCGCATCCTGCCGCCACTGCGGCATCAACCCGCTGTCCTCAAGCGTCATCCTTCCGTCGCGGATCATCCTGCCGATCAGCGATGCATTCACCGTCTTGGTCATCGACCAGCCGAGAAGCGGCGTGTCCCGGTCAAACCCTTCGCCATAGACCTCAGCGACGATCCGACCGTCCTTCACCACCACCACGGCCCGCATGCCGGACCCGGTCAGGTCCGGACGGGCAAGCACGGCGGCAACCGGATCGAGCGGCGTCACCGCCTCGCCGTCGGGCCAGGTACGCGATGCAGTCTCCGGGCTCGCACGCGGTGACGGGGGCGCCGCGATGGCGGCGGTGCGGCTTCCGCTAGGCTGGACGCTGCAGCCGAGGCCCGGCCGATACACGGCCTCGCTCGGTGCGATATCGCCGATCAAGGCGGTGCGCACCCGCAAAGCTTCCCCGTCGACGCTGACGCGCATCAGCCGCAGCAGCGGATGGCCGGGCGCCTGCACGTCGTCCGCCAGCACCTCCGCCTCAGGGCGGTGGGCAATGAAGACGTTTGAGCAGACGATCTTTGCCGCATAGCCGCTGCCGACCCTCAGCAGTTCCGGCGGCACCGCGTAGAGCCAGACAATGCCGGCGCCGATCACGACCACCAGCATCGACAGAAAGATCCTCATGAGGCGTTTGACGAGGCGCATGCGGTTCCTCCGGTTGGCGCCGCATGCAATCAGCATTCGCCGTCGAAGGAAAGCCCGCCGGCTGGTCTCTCCCGGTGCGCCTGCGTCATCAAACTGTAGCAGCGCGGAACTACAGGCTTGAAGAATTCCAAGCCAGACGGGGGATTCGACATGGCGGAAATGGCATCGGAAGCGCGCTTTCGGAAAAACGGAAAGCTGAAGACCGCCCTCCTGCAGCATAAGGCTCTGTCGAAGAACGGCCTGTCGGAGCGCCTGTTCGGCCTCCTGTTTTCGGGCCTCGTCTACCCGCAGATCTGGGAGGATCCCGATGTCGACATGGAAGGCATGCAGCTCGCCGAAGGCCACAGCATCGTCACCATCGGCTCGGGCGGTTGCAACATGCTGGCTTATCTCTCCCGCGCCCCACGCTCGATCGATGTGGTCGACCTCAACCCCCACCACATCGCGCTCAACCGGCTGAAGCTTGCCGCCTTCGAGGCGCTCCCGGCGCATGGCGACGTGGTTCGGCTGTTGTCGGCAACAGGCGCGACCAGCAACAGCCAGGCCTTCGACCGGTTCATCGCCGCCAGGCTCGACACCACCACCCGCGCCTACTGGCAGGGCCGCACACTCTCCGGCCGCCGCAGGGTCGGCGTCTTCGACCGCAACATCTACCGTACCGGGCTGCTCGGCCGCTTCATTGCCGCCGGCCATCTTATGGCACGGCTGCACGGCGTCGATCTGACGACGATGGCGCAGGCGCGTTCGCTGCGCGAGCAGCGGCAGTTCTTCGATGACCAGATCGCGCCGCTCTTCGACAAGCCGCTGATCCGCTGGCTGACCAGTGCCAAGAGCTCGCTCTTCGGCCTCGGCATCCCGCCGCGGCAGTATGACGAGCTCGCGAGCCTCGCGGCTGATGGCTCGATCGCCCCTGTGCTGCGCCAGCGGTTGGAAAAGCTCGCTTGCCACTTTCCCCTGCGCGACAACTACTTCGCCTGGCAGGCTTTCGTCCGTCGCTACCCGCAGCCGCATGAAGGAACGCTTCCGACCTATCTGCGGCCTGAACATTATGCCGCCATCCGCGCCAATGCCAGCCGGGTAAAAGTCCACCACGCCACCTTCACAGAGCTTCTCGCTTCCAAGCAGGCGGGCGCCGTCGATCGCTACGTTCTCCTCGATGCCCAGGACTGGATGAACGACACCCAGCTCAACGAGCTGTGGACGGAGATCACCCGCACGGCAGCACCGGGCGCCCGCGTGATTTTCCGCACCGCTGCGGAAAGAAGCGTCATCGCAGGGCGCCTCTCCCCGGCGCTCGATGCGGAATGGCGCTACCTCGAAGAACCGTCGCTGCGCCTCAACCGGCAGGACCGCTCGGCAATCTACGGCGGCTTCCACATCTATGAGCGGGCGGCATGAGCGCGGTGCACGGTTCCGATCCGATGCGCGACGACGACCACGCGCTGCGCATGGACCGGATGTATCGCTACCAGCGCCACGTGTACGACCTGACGCGCAAATACTATCTGCTGGGCCGCGACCATGCGATCCGCGAGCTGCACGTTCCGGAGCACGGCACGCTGCTGGAAATTGGCTGCGGCACCGGCCGCAACCTTCTCCTTGCGCATCGCCATTATCCGACGGCGCGCCTCCACGGGCTCGACATCTCCGCCGAGATGCTGGCTTCCGCTGACGCCAATTTCCGCGGCAAGCCCGTGCAGCCGGTCCTGAAGGTTGCCGACGCGACGCGGTTCTCGGCGATGGATTTCGGCGTGAACGGCTTCGACCGAGTGCTGATCTCCTACGCACTGTCGATGATCCCGGACTGGCAGGCAGCCCTCGATGCAGCCCTCCTCGCGCTCCGTCCCGGCGGATCGCTGCACATCGTCGACTTCGGCCAGCAGGAGAACCTGCCGGCATGGTTCCGCACCGGCCTCCGCTCATGGCTGACCCGCTTTCATGTGACACCGCGGGCGGATCTCGTCACGGCGCTCGAACAGCGGCAGGAGAACCGCAATGCGAATATGACATTCACATCGATCGGTCGCGGCTACGCGTGGCACGCGGTCGTCCGGCGCGCGGATTGAACCCGCCGACATTGATGCGTCGGCTGCGAAGCGACGGCACCCGCCCAATGTTTCCGCTTGATCAAACGGTTTGTTTACGGCGTTATCGCTAGCAAGGCATTCAGCCTGCGCGTCGTGCTCTTCAACGCGCGGCACCTCAGCGCTTCATACGGGACGTCCATGCTTCGGCCACTGATCGCCATCCTCGCCTGCGCCGTCCTTGCCAGCGGCTGCACCTCGGCAAGCTACGACCTGATGGACAAGAATTCCCTTCGACCGTCGAAGTTCAAGGACAATGATCCGCAGAGCTTCGGCACCAAGGGACCGGACCGTCACCAGGTGCACGGCATCGACGTCTCCAAGTGGAGCGGCCGCATCGACTGGCCGAAGGTCAGGCAGTCCGGTGTTTCCTTCGTCTTCATCAAGGCAACCGAGGGCAAGGACAGGATAGATCCGACCTTCGAGACAAACTGGCGCAGTGCTGCAGCTGCCGGCCTGCCGCTGGCGCCCTATCATTTCTACTATTTCTGCTCCACCGCCGACGAGCAGGCCGACTGGTTCATCGCCAATGTGCCGAAGCAGGCGGTGCAACTGCCGCCGGTTCTCGACGTCGAATGGAACCCTGCCTCGCCGACATGTCGCACGCGCCCGGATCCGGAGGCCGTCCGCGCCTCCATGAGCCGTTTCATGGACCGGCTGGAGGCGCACTACGGCAAGCGACCGATCATCTATACCTCGGTGGATTTCCACCGCGACAATCTCGTCGGCCAGTTCAAACAGCATCATTTCTGGGTGCGGTCGGTTGCCGCGCATCCCGAGAAGATCTATGCGGATCGTCGCTGGGCCTTCTGGCAGTACACCTCGACCGGCCTCGTGCCGGGCATCGAGGGCGAGACCGACATCAACGTTTTCGCCGGCACGGACAAGAACTGGCGCCAATGGGTGGCTTCCGCGCAGAACTAGGGCTACCTGTCTCCAACGATCCTGACGGGCTGCGGAAATCGCTTGCAGCCTGCTCCCGCCCATCTTCGGTCACAAAGCTTTCCGAGATGAAGAAACCATTTGTCTGAGGATTATCGCATGTTGCGCGCCAAAGCTTCTTCCTTCCTGCTTGCCTGTTCACTCACCGGCCTTGTTGCAAGTACGGCCTTCGCCCAGACCACCGAGGCGCCGAAGCCTGCCTGCGGCGGCGAACTCTCAAGCTTCCTCGAAGGCGTGAAGGCGGATGCAGTGGCAGCCGGCGTTCCGGCAGAGGCGGCGGACAAGGCGCTCACCGGCGCACAAATCGACCCGAAGGTGCTGTCACGCGATCGCGCCCAGGGCGTCTTCCGCCAGACCTTCCTCGAATTCTCCCAGCGTACCGTCAGCCAGGCCCGCCTCGACATCGGCCGCCAGAAGATGCAGCAGCTCGCCAGCGTCTTCGGCCGCGCCGAGCAGGAATACGGCGTGGCGCCCGGCGTCATCACCGCATTCTGGGCGATGGAGACCGATTTCGGCGCCGTCCAGGGTGACTTCAACACCCGCAACGCCTTGGTGACGCTGGCGCACGACTGCCGTCGTCCCGAACTCTTCCGGCCGCAGCTGATCGCGCTGACGGAAATGGTCCAGCACGGTGATCTGGACCCGGCGACCAATACCGGTGCCTGGGCTGGCGAAATCGGCCAGGTCCAGATGCTGCCGCGCGACATCATCGCCCATGGCGTCGATGGCGACGGCGATGGCCATGTCAACGTCAAGGCGAGCGGCCCGGACGCCATCCTGACTGCTGCATCGTTCATCAAGAGCCTCGGCTTCCAGGCCGGTCAGCCGTGGATCCAGGAAGTCGAACTGCCGGAAAGCCTGCCCTACGAAAAATCCGGCCTCGGCAACGAGATCCCGGCCGGCGAGTGGTTCAAGCTCGGCGTCAAGCCGCGCGACGGCAAGACCGATTTCGGCAACCTGCCAGCGGCGCTCGTGCTGCCGCAGGGCCGCAAGGGCCCGGCCTTCCTCACCTACCCCAACTTCGCCATCTATCTCGAGTGGAACAAGTCGTTCATCTACACGACCTCGGCCGCCTATTTCGCCACACGTCTCTCCGGCGCGCCGCCCTACCTGAAGGGCAATCCGGAGCCCGGTCTTGATGTGGAGGCGATGAAGGCGCTGCAGGCCAAGCTCGACGCCAAGAGCCATGACGTCGGTGAGATCGACGGCATCCTCGGATCCGGCACGCGCCGCGCCGTGCAGCGCGAACAGCTGCGGCTTGGAATGCCTGCAGACGGTTGGCCGACACAGGCGCTGCTCGACGCGCTCTGAGAGATGGAACGGACAGATCGCGGACGCTGGAAGACGGCGTCCGCGATCTGCTTTTTGGGATCAGCGAGCTTTCGATCGAGGGTCGCCATGATCTGCGGGACGGCGTGCTCTCGGCTTCAGATCTGAGTCCGGACGCGCATTCGGGCCGAAAGCATCACGGAATATGACGGTTGTTAACAACCCACACAGAAAAGTTCATGCTTTATAAAGCATCTTTATAAACGGATTTTGTCTGTGTCATCAATGGGTTGACGCTCTCAATTAACGGAATAGGCGCAGGCCCTTGCGGCAGTGCAGCACATTATTCGCTTTGCAGGGCGGAAAAAACCGCCCTACATTCAGTCTGTCAACGCAAGGAGGCAGACATGGGTAGAACCTATTCTTTCAATGTCCTTCTCGTCGGTGCAGCGTTCGTATTCGTCGCTTCAATGCTCTTTGTCTGAGCCGAGGCAAGCAATCCGTCTGACGAAAAAGCACCGCCCGTAATTTGACAGGGGTTTTTCAAACGGCTGGGGCGGCCTAAACCGCCCTCACCTCCTAGATTTCGAAACGACGATCTGGCTCAGGCCGCTGCTCCGGCCTGGGCCTTTTCGCATGGGCTGCGGCCCAGCCGCTCGAGCGTGCCGACAACCAGCGGCGCCCGGTTCATCGTGTAGATGTGGAATTCGTGCAGGCCACGGTGCGTAAGATCTTCTATCTGCTCGGCGGCAACGTCGGCGGCCACCTTCGCCCGCTCTTCCGGCTTGTCGTCAAAGCCCTCGAATCGGCGATCAAGGAAGGCCGGCACCGTCGAACCACAGCGACCGGCAAAGCGCTTCAACTGCGACAGGTTCTGGATCGGCATGATGCCGGGAATGACGGGGATCGTGATCCCGGCCTTGCGGACCTTTTCGAGGTAGCGCTCGAACACGTCGTTATCGAAGAAGAACTGGGTCAGAGCCCGATCGGCACCGGCATCGGCCTTGCGCTTCAGCATCTCGATGTCGCTGTCGACGTCGGCGCTTTCCGGATGTTTTTCCGGATAGGCCGAGACCGAGATCTCGAAGCCACCGATCTCCTTCAGCGCCGCCACCAGTTCGGCAGCGTTTGCATAGCCGTCGGGATGCGGAGCATAGGCGGTGCCGATGCCGCTCGACGGATCGCCGCGCAGCGCCACGATATGACGCACGTCCAGCGCCTTCAGGTCGTCGATCACCTGGTGCGTCTCCTGCCGGTCCGCATCCACGCAGGTCAGGTGCGAGGCCGTCGGCAGGCGCATTTCGCCGATCATCCGCTCGACCGTGGTGAAAGTCGGTGCCTTGGTCGTTCCACCAGCCCCATAGGTCACCGAGACGAATTCCGGCTCGTAGCGGGCAAGTTCAGAAACGGTCTGCCAAAGCTGGTCTTCCATTTCGACGGACTTCGGCGGAAAGAACTCGAAGGACACGCTGAAGGGTGTCTGCGTCGTGCGGTGCGAGGTCATGAGGCGTTTTCCAGTGGCAGAGAAGAGCGCGTGACGGTCGTTGGGGGGGCTGCGGCAACCGGCGAGCGGGCAAGCCAGATGGTCACCGTGAGCGCCGGGGTATCTTTCTGGTCCTGCGGCCGCAGGTCGATGACCTTCTCGACCGACAGGCCGACCTTGCCCAGCCAGTCGTTGACGATCTGGTGGGAAAAGCCCAGCCGCAGATGGGCATGGTCGTCGCGCAGGTAGTCCAGCGAGTGCGGAGCGAGATCGACGATGACCAGCCGTCCGCCCGGACGCAGGACCCGCGCCGCCTCGGCGATCGCCCGCTCAGGCTGCTCCAGAAAGTGCAGAACCTGATGGATCGTCACCAGGTCGAAATCACCCGCCTCGGCAGGCAGGTTGAAGATGTCGCCGTGGCGGACGGAGGCTTTAAGGATGCCGGCGCGATCGAGATTGGCGCGCGCCACCGACAGCATGTCGCGGCTTGCATCGATTCCGACGCCGCGGCGGTACTGGTTCTGGAACAGCTGGAGGATGGAGCCGGTGCCGGTACCGAGGTCGAGCAGCGAGTCCATAGCCTCCTCGCCGACCAGATCGACGAGTGCCGCTTCCACCTGCGCTTCGCTGACATGCAGGCGGCGCAGCTCGTCCCATTCGGTGGCGTTGCGGCTGAAATACGCCTGCGCCCTCTCGGAGCGGATTCGTTTCACTTCGGCCAGACGTTCGCCGTCGCGGACAAGCACCGGATCGGTCGGATCCGCCTGCCGCAGCAAGAGGCCGGCCAGTTGCGTCGTCTCGCCCTCGCGGCTCAGGCGGAAGAATGCCCAGGCGCCTTCCTGATAACGCTCGATCAGCCCTTCTTCGGACAGCAGCTTCAGGTGGCGCGAAATGCGTGGCTGTGATTGGCCGAGGATGTCGGTAAGGTCGCTGACGGTGAGGTCGCCGCCCGACAGCAGCATGAGGAGCCGGAAGCGAGTAGGCTCGCCCGCGGTCTTCAGCACGTCCACCAGTTTTTCCAGCGCCAGACTCATCAGCAACTTCCAATCAAGACATAAAGATATCTTTATATCGATGGCGCATGTGCTGCAAGCGGAAATTGGCGTGGCCGGTCGGAGAACCCTAGTCCCGATCTTTCCAGATCATCCGACGTATCTCTCCGATGCGGTTCGAGCCGCCTGCACCGAGGCAGGCGGCTCGAACTCAGTTCAGCGTATGCGTAGCAATCAGCGCGTCAGGCGCTTGTAGGCCTGGCTGCCGGGGTTGAGGGCATCGGGGCCGAGGCGACGGATTTTGTCCTGCTCGTAATCCTCGAAATTGCCTTCGAACCACTCCACATGGCCGTCGCCTTCGAAGGCGAGGATATGCGTTGCCAGCCGGTCGAGGAACATGCGATCGTGGCTGATGATGATGGCGCAGCCGGCGAAGTTCTCGAGCGCCGTTTCCAGCGCGCCGAGCGTTTCCGTGTCGAGGTCGTTGGTCGGTTCGTCGAGCAGCAGGACGTTGCCGCCGGCCTTCAGCATCTTGGCAAGATGCACGCGGTTGCGCTGGCCGCCCGACAGATTGCCGACCTTCTGCTGCTGGTCGCCGCCCTTGAAGTTGAAGGCGCCGCAATAGGCTCTGCTGTTCATGTCGAACTTGCCGAGCTTGATGACTTCCGCCCCACCCGAGATTTCCTCCCAGACGGTCTTCGAGCCGTCGAGCGCATCGCGGCTCTGGTCGACATAGCCGAGATGCACGGTGTCGCCGATACGCACCGAACCGGTATCCGGCTTTTCCTGGCCGGTGATCATCTTGAACAGCGTCGTCTTGCCGGCGCCGTTCGGGCCGATGATGCCGACGATGCCGCCCGGCGGCAGCTTGATCGACAAGTCGTTGATCAGCGTGCGGCCTTCAAAGCCCTTGGTGATGCCTTCCAGCTCGATGACGACGTTGCCGAGACGCTCCGAGACCGGAATGATGATCTGCGCATCGCCGGGACGGATGCCCTCGGCGGCGTCCACCAGCTGCTCATAAGCCTTGATACGGGCCTTGGATTTCGCCTGGCGGGCCTTCGGGCTGGAGGCGATCCATTCCTGTTCGCGCGACAGCGCCTTCTGGCGGCCTGCTTCTTCGCGGTTCTCCTGCTGCATGCGCTTGGCCTTGGCCAGCAGGTAGGCCGAATAGTTGCCTTCGTAGGGGATGCCGCGGCCGCGGTCGAGCTCGAGGATCCAGCCGGTGACGTTGTCGAGGAAGTAGCGATCGTGGGTGATCATCATGACGGCGCCCGGATAGTCGCGCAGGTGCTTTTCGAGCCAGGCGATGGTTTCGGCGTCGAGATGGTTGGTCGGTTCGTCGAGCAGCAGCAGGTCAGGCTGCGACAAGAGCAGGCGGCAGAGCGCGATCCGGCGGCGTTCACCACCCGACAGCAGCGTCACGTCCGAATCCTTCGGCGGGCAGCGCAATGCTTCCATCGCCATCTCGACCTGCTGTTCCAGGTCCCACAGGTTCTGGCTGTCGATGATGTCCTGGAGCTTGGCGCCTTCGTCGGCGGTCTCGTCGGAATAGTTCATCATCAGTTCGTTGTAGCGCTCGAGCACGGCCGTCTTGTCGGCAACGCCGACCATGACGTTCTCGAAGGCGTTCTTGGTCGGATCGAGATGCGGCTCCTGTTCCAGGTAGCCGACGGTGGCGCCTTCGGCGAGCCAGGCTTCGCCGGTGAACTCCTTGTCCTGACCGGCGATGATGCGCAGCACGGTCGACTTACCGGCACCGTTCGGGCCGAGGATGCCGATCTTGGCGTCCGGGTAGAAGGACAGGTTGACGTTCTCGAGGATTTTCTTGGCGCCGTAGGACTTGTTCAGTCCCGACATGTGGTAGATGAACTGACGTGCCATGGATAAAGGTGCTCCGGGGGGAATTTGGTTTTGCCGCTATGTAGGCGAAACGAGCCGCCGGAGCAATGCGGCAATGCCGCTGGGGGCGGCTGAACGCGGCTTTTCCCTGCTAACGGAAGGCCGAATGGTCGATCCGGAACAGCCGCAGGCTGCCGGGCGGCCCGTCCGCCAGCGACACAAGACCCGGCCATCCGCCGCCCCGCGTCAGGACAGCAAACGGCGTGTCGTCGGCAATCTCCTCGACCAGCGGAAAACGGCAGAGCGCCAGGTAATCGAACGGCGCTGCGGCGTTCCGGCGAACGGCGCTGTCGGTGGACAGGAATGCCCGGTACATCCGCAGCATTCCGGGCGCTGCGCGATGGAAGGGGAGCGAGGCGATCGAGAACCCGGGCGGCAAACCGTCGAGCATCACCAGCCCCAGCGAACTTGGCGCCAGGATCCGGCCAGGCGGAAAATCCTGCAGAACAGACAGATCGGCAACGGGGCAGAGATCGACGGCCATGTAATCCAGCACATCGGGCAGGTAAGGCTCCGCCGGAACGAGACGCGACAGCAGGGTGCCGACCAGCAGGGTGAGCATGGCGGCCGCACCGGTGACCCTCGTCATCACCCGTGAGCCGGTTTTCACCTGAGCCCAAAGCGGAGGCAGGAACAGCAGCAGGCCGACCGCCGCAAATCGGATGAACCGGGTCTGGGCGAATGTCAGCAGCAACAGCGCCGTTGCCGCGCAGAAGATGATGAGGAAGGCAGCGTCTCGCTCCTTCAGCCGGTGCCGGAGGATGGGCACTGTACCGACCACGACGACCAGCAGCAGCCCGAGACTGACGATCTTGATCGTCTCGCCCACCCGATAGAAATCGAGGACGGAGTTTTCCTGCTGCACCCGGTCGAGCCACAGGCTGCGCACCAGCGGATCGATCATCCCGTAGGGCCCCTCGACGCAGGCGGGAAATGCAAGGATCAGCAGCAGAAGGATGCCGATGGCCGGAAGCGCCAGCGACAACAGCCGGATCAGGCGACGGCGGGAATACACACACCAGACCGAAATGGAGGTGACTGCCGCATATCCGAGAAATGCGGAAACATACGGTGCGGAGAGCGCATCGCATTCCGTTGACACCATGCGCGATGGTCCAATCAGCAGCAGGCCGGCGACCAGCGTTGCGCTCGCAATCCCGGCAGCCATCGACAGCTGCACGCTTCGGCTCGCTTTGACGTCAAAGATCCAGGCAAGGCCCGGGCCGACCATCAGGATCACCAGGACAGGCGCAAGTTCCAGCCCAATGGCGAATGATACCCCGCAGGCGGCACCCGCCAGGAACCCACCGAAGGCAGACCAGCGGGAGATCCCGTACAGCGCCAGCATCAGGATGACGATCTGCAGGTTGTGATGGTCGATCCGCCCCGGCATGAATTCCCAGAGCGTCAGCGGCATCAGCGCAAAGCTCGCAACGACATGCAGCGGCAGGACCCCGACCATCTTCCCCGCCACCCGGACGGCCGTCGCCACCCAGAGCCAGCAATAGGTGACGAGCAGTACCGGTTGCCAGAGCCGCAACGCCCACCAGAGGGCATTCTCCGGCGACATGACCGTCCGCAGGCCGAAGGTCAGCAGCACATACGGCAGGTCGACAAGCCGCGACCATGGCGACACGTAGGCGCCGGGCATGTCGATCCCGACGATCGTCAGGTCGAACCAGCGTCCATGCGCGAGAAACTGGCGGATCTGGATCGCCCGTAGCGCGTCGTCGACGTCGCGGTAGTAAAACCGACCATCGAAAAGATCGAAGCAAAGAACGGCGACGGCGGTTATTAAGGCCGCGAGAAAGAGCGGCGAGCGCCGTCCCTCCCGGGCAGCAAAGGATGCATCCGCAGGCTGAGATTTCATGCAATCACTCCCGCGCAACCCGCAGGCGCCTCGATCGCCCGGCCCCGACCGGCCCCGACCGGCCCGACCGGCAGCTTTAGCAGCAAAGCTCTGCCAATCCATTAAATGCGGTAGAACCCGTTGCTTCTTGTGCCGCGGCTGGGCACAAATCCCGTGAAGGTTCGGCGGGAGACGGCCGCAAGGAGAAACCATGTTCGAAATACCCGAGACGGTGCAGAGCCCGACCGGCGCTGTCCTTTCGCTGCGCCGTCAGCCGGCCGATGGCGCCGCCCGCGCCGTCCTGCAGATCTGCCACGGGCTGGCCGAGCACAGCGGTCGCTACCGGCGCTTTGCGCAATTCATGGCCGGACACGGCTTTGCGGTCTACGCCCACGACCACCGCGGCCACGGCCTGACGCGCGCCCCCGATGCCGTCCAGGGACGCTTCGCCTCGCGCGACGGTGTCGACAAGGTGATCGCCGACGTGAAGGCGATCACCGACCTTGCGGCACTTGCTCATCCCGGCCTGCCGATCCTGCTGTTCGGCCACTCGATGGGGGGCCTGATCGCCCTCAACACCGCCGTCAGCCATCCACGCACCTACGCCGCACTGGCGATCTGGAACGCAAACTTTGCGGTGGGCCTCATGGGACGGGCAGCGCAGGCGGTGCTGAAGACCGAGCGGGCGCTGAAGGGTTCGGACGTGCCGAGCACGATCCTGCCGAAGCTGACCTTCGACACCTGGGGCCGTTCGATGCCTGATGCCAGGAGCCAGGCCGACTGGCTGAGCCGCGACCGGGCGGAGGTCGAAGCCTATGAGGCGGACCCGCTCTGCGGCTTCGACATCAGCGTCTCGATGTGGCTGGACGTCTTCGCGATGACGTTCCGCGGCATGGCTCCGGATCTCCTGTCACGGCTGAGCAAGGATATGCCGTTTCACCTGGTCGGCGGCGGGCAGGACCCCGCCACCGATGGCGGCAAGGCAATCTCGTGGCTGTCGCATCGCCTCGCCGAGCGTGGCCAGTCGCGCGTCACCAAGCGCATCTATACGGAGATGCGCCACGAGACGCTGAACGAGATCGGTCGCGAGGCGGCAATGGCGGAGTTCGCCGAGTGGGCCATGGCGGCGCTGGCGCTCGGCCAACTTTCACCGGCGACCGGTGAAGGCGGGCTGGAATGACATCATGACAATTAATCATGTGCCGGACGGCACGGCTGAGGCTATGACAAGACGCAGGGCATAGAAGCACGGCGCGAGGAAAATGGCGGGCGAGAGCGGTAAGAAGGCACCACTGGACGGCATTCGCGTCATCGAACTGGCGCGCGTCCTGGCGGGGCCGTGGGCCGGGCAGATGCTCGCCGATCTGGGTGCCGACGTCATCAAGATCGAGAACCCGCAGGGCGGGGA
Organism: Rhizobium sp. 0TCS1.26; assembly: GCF_050455525.1. Lineage (NCBI taxonomy): Bacteria > Pseudomonadati > Pseudomonadota > Alphaproteobacteria > Hyphomicrobiales > Rhizobiaceae > Rhizobium > Rhizobium sp. 0TCS1.26. The sequence goes on from NZ_JBCIYV010000001.1 coordinate 591,558, forward strand.
CGATACCCGCGCCTGGGGGCCGCCCTTCGTCGAAAGCGACGGCGGAGAGAACCTCTCGGCCGCCTATTATCATTCCACCAATCGTGGCAAGCGCTCCGTCGCGGTCGATTTTTCGACGCCGGAGGGCCAGGAGATCGTTCGTCGGCTGGTTGCCGGTGCCGATGTGCTGATCGAGAACTTCAAGCTCGGCGGGCTGAAGAAATACGGCCTCGACTACGAGAGCCTGAAAGCCATCAACCCGAAGCTGGTCTACTGCTCGATCACCGGCTTCGGCCAGGACGGGCCCTATGCGGCGCTCGCCGGCTACGACTACATCGTCCAGGGCATGTCCGGCTTCATGTCGGTGACCGGCGCGCCGGACGGCGAACCGATGAAGGCGGGCGTGGCAATCGCCGATATCTTCACCGGCATCTATGCCGTAACCGCCATCCAGGCAGCCCTCATCCACGTGATGAAGACCGGCCAGGGCCAGCAGGTGGACATGGCGCTGCTCGACGTCATGTCGGCGGTGCTTGCCAACCAGAACATGAACTACCTGATCTCCGGCACGCCACCGGTGCGGCTCGGCAATGCCCATCCCAATATCAGTCCCTATGAGGTCGTGCCGACTGCCGACGGCTACCTGATCCTTGCTGTCGGCAATGACGGCCAGTTCCGCCGCCTCTGCGCGATCCTCGAGCTTGCCGCCATGGCGGACGACGAACGATTTGCGACCAACAGGGCGCGCGTCGCCAATCGCGATGCGGTGCGGGCTGCTGTGACCGCCGAGACGGTCCGCTGGACGAAGGCCGACCTGCTTGCCGCCTGCGGCGAGAACGCCGTTCCGGCCGGCCCGATCAACTCGATCGCCGAGATGTTTGAGGATCCGCAGATTGTCGCGCGCCAACTGAGGATCGACCTGCCGGCGGCCGACGGTACTTCCATTGCGGGCGTGCGCACGCCCATCGTCCTTTCCGAGACGCCCCTCTCCTACCATCGCCCGAGCCCGGCGCTTGGCGAGCACACGGCAGAGGTTCTCGCGGAACTCGAACATACCGAACAGAAAAGGCAGACCTCATGAAGACCGGTGGTCAACTCATCGTCGACGCCCTGAAGGCGAACGGCGTCAAGCGCGTGTCCTGCGTCCCGGGCGAAAGCTACCTCGCGGTTCTCGATGCGCTGTATGACAGCCAGATCGACGTGCTGGTCTGCCGCCAGGAAGGCGGCGCGGCGATGATGGCCGATTGCTGGGGACGCCTGACCGGCGAGCCCGGCATCTGCATGGTAACCCGCGGGCCTGGCGCAACCAACGCCTCCGCCGGCCTGCATGTCGCCATGCAGGATTCCATCCCGATGATCCTGTTCATCGGCCAGGTCCAGCGCGATGCCCGCGAACGCGAGGCCTTCCAGGAGGTCGAATACCGCCGCGCCTTCACCGAATTTGCCAAATGGGTGGGCGAGATCGACGATGCCCGCCGCATTCCCGAGTTCGTCACCCGCGCCTTTGCCGTCGCCACCTCCGGCAGACCGGGCCCTGTCGTGCTGACGCTGCCCGAGGACATGCTGGTCGATGAAGTCGAGGCACCGGAAGCCCGTCACTACACGCCGGTCGAAAGCCATCCGGGCGCAAGCCAGGTGGCAGCATTCGCAGACATGCTGCGCGAGGCGCGCCGGCCGATGTTCATCCTCGGCGGCACCCGCTGGAGCGAACAGGCGGTTGCCGACATCCGCGATTTTGCCGAACGCTTCCACGTGCCGGTCGGCTGCTCCTTCCGCCGCCAGATGCTCTTCGATCACCTGCACACCTGCTATGCGGGCGATGTCGGCATCGGCATCAATCCGGCGCTCGCCTCCGAGATCAAGGACAGCGACCTGATCGTGCTGATCGGCGCCCGCATGTCGGAAATGCCGTCGTCCGGCTATACGCTTCTCGACATTCCCTACCCGTCGCAGAAGATGGTCCACGTCTACCCGGATCCGGAAGAGCTCGGCCGCATCTACCGCCCGGACCTGGCAATCTGCGCGGGACCAGCCGAATTCGTTGCAGCGCTGCGCGACCTGGAGCCGCCGGCCTGGCCGGTCTGGGCCGAACGCTCGGCTACCATGCACGATGCCTATCTGAAATGGTCGACGCCGCCGAAGACCGGCCCGGGCGAGGTACAGATGGGCCCGATTATGGACTGGATCGAGGAGAACACGCCGAAGGACGCGATCTTCACCAATGGCGCCGGCAACTATGCCACCTGGCTACACCGCTTCCACCGTTTCCAGGCCTACAACACGCAGGCCGCCCCGACATCCGGCTCGATGGGCTACGGCCTACCGGCAGCGGTCGCTGCCAAACAGCTGTTCCCGGAGCGCGAGGTCGTGTGCTTTGCCGGCGACGGCTGCTTCATGATGCACGGCCAGGAGTTCATCACGGCCGTCCGCTACAAGCTGCCGATCATCACCGTTCTGGTCAACAACGGAACGTACGGCACGATCCGCATGCATCAGGAGCGTGAGTATCCGGGCCGCGTGAGCGCCACCGACCTCGTCAACCCCGATTTCGTCGCCTTCGCACATGCCTATGGAGGCCATGGCGAGCGGGTCGAGAAGACGGCCGATTTCGGCGCCGCCTACGAGCGCGCCCGGGCTTCCGGTAAGCCGTCGATCATCGAGGTGATGCTCGATCCGGAAGCCATCACGCCGACGAGGACGCTGAGCCAGATCCGCGATCGGTCGTAGAAGGTGCCTGGAAGAGGACCGCTCAACCCGCATGAGCGGTCTTCTTCGCCAGGGCCATCCCGTCCCCGCAGCCGACCCTAGTCCTGCAATGCCCAGTCCGCTGCTTCCCAGCGCATCTGCCCGCGATCGGCGACGACGCGGCCGAGCCCTGGGAACGGCATATGCGTTGCGGCGATGAGTGCGCCTTCCGCAGCCGCGCGAGGAAAGAAACGGTCGCGCATCGCCTTGGCCGCCGCCGGGTCCTGTTCGAACAGGAAAAACACGTCCGTCGCTCGGGGATGCACGACCGGGAAGATCATGTCCGAGACCATGATCAGGCTCTGGCCTGCATCTTCGATCCGCACGCCGATATGGCCGGGTGTATGGCCGGTAAGGTCGACGATGGAAACGCCTGGCATGATCTGACGCTCGCCGTCCATCGCCTGGAGTTTGGGATAGAGGCGCACCACCTCCTCCGCCATCTGAAAGCTAGTCTGAAGATAGTCGGGTGCGCCGCTGCGTTTGGCTGGGTCGGTCCAATGCTTCACGTCGCGGCGATCGATGTACACCTCGGCATTGGGGTAGTTGTTCTTGCCTCCGACGATCAGGCCGCCCATGTGGTCCTGATGCATATGCGTCACGATCACGGCGTCGATCTGGTCGCGCTGCAACCCGACCGCTGCGAGCGCCTTCGGCAGCTCGCCCGTCTGCCCGATAGAGCCTGCTGGACCGGCGTCGATCAGGATGCGACGCTCGCCGTCCTCGACAAGATACTGGTTGAAGAGAAACCGCACGCCACTCGGCCGAGCGGTGAACTGCGCGATAGCTGCCTTCTCTACATCGGCCGGGGAGCGTCCCGGAAAATAGCCGTACGGCATATCCGCATATCCATCGGTCAACGCAGTCACCGTGAAGCGACCGATGCGTACCTGCGCCAACGGCGTAACACTGACCGGCGTCCTCCCGGCATCCTGGGTGGCGGCAAGGGCGGTCGGGCTATCGAACAAGCTTCCGGCAAGAAGGCTGCCTCCGGCGAGACCCAGAGGAAGGGCGCCGGCAAAGGCGCGACGTGAGAGTTTCAGCATGTCGTCTTCCTCAGGATCAGTGGAAATAGGAAGAGCCGGTTGGCATCTTCGGGACGACGTGGACGCTATAATATCCATATCCGATCGTGTATCCTGCCATTCTGGGAACTCCATTTCCAATTTCCGGAAGGATCAGATGGATCGGTTTGAATCGCTGTCGGTCCTGCTCGCGGTCGTCGATGCCGGCAGCCTTTCGGCCGGGGCGCGGCGATTGCGTGCACCGCTCGCCACGATCAGCCGCAAGGTCGCCGACCTCGAAAAGCACCTTGGCGTCCGCCTCCTCCTGCGCACCCGCCGTGGTCTCGCCCTGACGGATGAGGGTCGCGCGTTTGTCGCCGCATCCCGGCGTATCCTGGCTGAACTGGACGCGGCGGAGCGGCAGGCCAGTGGCGATTACGGTGCACTGCGCGGCGGTCTGCATGTGACTGCACCCATCGCCTTCGGCGAGCGCCACCTGCTGCCGATCGCAATGGAATTTCTCAAGGAGCAACCCGAGATCAATCTGCGCCTGACACTGGCCGATCGGCAGCTCAACCTGGCGGATGAGCGCGTCGATGTGGCTCTGCGTATCGGCCATTTGGCGGACAGCGCGCTGATCGCGACGCGCCTCGGTACGGTTCGGCGGGTCATCTGTGCAAGCCCCGAATACCTCTCCCGCCGAGGGATGCTGCATCAGCCGGAAGACCTCGTGATGCATGATGGCATCAGCTTCCAAGGCTTCGCGACCGCTCCCGAATGGCGCTACCGCCGAGACGGCGCCGCCTTCTCCATCGAGCCTCGCGCGAAACTCGCGGTCAACACGACGGAGGCTGCGATTCAGGCTGCCCTGGCCGGTATCGGCGTCATCCGCGTGCTCTCCTACCAGATCTCCGACCACTTGCGATCCGGTGCGCTACAGGAATTGCTGACGGAGTTCGCTCCCGAACCGCTGCCGGTGAATGTCGTTCACGGGCTAGCGGCCAACCTGCCGCCGAAGGTGCGGTGCTTCCTCGACTGGATAGCACCCCGCCTGCGCGCCGCGATGGCGGAGTAGCCTGGAGGGCAACGGGGAGCGCGCTAGCCGGTGCAAAGAGCTTGCGTCCCGGCTTGGGAAGCAGGGACAGCCGGCGTCTAGGAAGCCCGCTCTCATCGCCCGCTCCACCCGCTCACCGATCCGATCGAGAGAACAAAAAAACCGCCCGAAGCCTGGCGGCCGCGGGCGGTACTGATACTCGCTGATCTGTTGGCCCGTCGGCTCAGAGAGCGGCGGTAACGATGAACTCGACCTTGTAGTCCGGCGTCGCGAGTGCCGCTTCGCTGGTGGCGCGGGCCGGCGGGTTCGCCGGGTCGATCCAGCCTTCCCAGACAGCGTTCATTTCGCCGAAGGTCGACATGTCGGAGAGGTAGATGATCGTCTGCAGGATCTTAGACTTGTCGGAGCCGGCAGCGACCAGCAGCCGCTCGACTTCGGCGAGCGCCGAGGTCGACTGTTCCGTCACCGACGTTCCCTCACCGACCTGGCCGGCCAGATAGACGGTGTTGCCGTGGACGACGGCGCCGCTCATGCGCTTGCCGGGTTCGATACGCTTGATGCTCATGGAGATGCTCCTCATGAATGAGCTGATACTGAAACCGCAGGCGGTTCCGTGGGAAAGGGTCGAGTGTCAGCCGCGCAGGTGCTGGCTCTTCTCGTAGATCGCCGTGGAGCGGGCGCCGGAGCGGCAGTAGCCGAGCATCGGGCGGGGGAACTCGTCGAGAGCGTCGACCATGCCGCGTACCGCATCTTCATCGACACCCATCCGGCCAACCGGAATATGGGCGATATCGAGCCCCAATTCCTCGGCACGGGCGGAAATCTCGGCGAACGAAGGCTGGCCGGGCTCCTCCTCGTCCGGACGGTTGCAGACGATCGACTTGAACCCCATGGCCTTGATCTGATCGAGATCCGCAACGGTAATCTGTCCGGTGACGGCGTATTCGTCGTTGATCTGGCGGATGTCCATGGCGTGGCCTTTCGGAACGGTCAAAACAGGGGTCTTCACTTACGATGGCAGCCGGATTGCGTCAATGCGGCGCGGCCTTTGCTGGCACCGGCGATGTCTCGGGCATATATCAGACGAAGCAGAAGCGCAGGCTGTATTCGGCGCTCTCGCCGGGCTTCAGCATCTTCAGTTCGCCCGACTTCTTCAGCTCTTCGCGCGACACCCAGCGATGCGACACCGGCTCGATGCCGAGCACATGCGCCGGAGCCTTCTGGTTGCGCCAGACCTGCAGGTGCGGCAAGCCGTCGGTGCGGAACCGGACCTTGAGTGTGACGCCACCAAGCGCCGCGATCGGCCCGAGCATCACCTCGGCCCATTCCTCGCCGGGCACGGCCGCCGGAACGCAGAAAACACCGCCTGGCTCCTCGCCGAAATTCCACGGGAGACCGCCCCCCTCGAGCATCTTGCCGGACAGGCGCACATGATCGTCGAACAGCCAGGCGCCGATGTTCATGTGGTACATGTGGACCCGGGCGAACGGCGTGGCGCCGACATTGATCACCCGGTCGGAAAGGCAGACCTCGCCGCTCGACCCGTCGATACGCCAGTGCCGTTCGAGAACCGCCTGCCCGCCATCTGCGGTATCGACCGGGATGCGCGCCTTGCATTCAGCGTCCTCTCCTTGCGCATCCCAGAACAAGATTTCTGCCGGATGCGCGGAAAAGGATCCGTGCAGCGGATAGCGCCGCCCCTGGGAATCGGCGTGGATCGGCTCGGGATGACGAATATGGTCGGGCCCGCAGGTGAACAGGAAGCCCTCCAGCGAGTGATCGATTCGCGGATCGCCATCGTCGGGAATGGCGCGCCCGGGGGCGATGTCCGTTCCATTGACGATCATGCTGCCGATATCGAGAACGCTGCTCGGATCGAGGAAAAGCTTAGGGCCTTGGGCCGCCATCAGTGCCTTCAAGCATCACCTCCACGGTTCCGGGCTTGCTGCAGCCCTCACGAACCCACACATTAAGGCTTCGTTCACCATAACTTTCTATTTTTCCACACTGGCGTCAAAATTCGACTGTCTGAGGAAAGCTGAAACGTTGGGAACGAGGCGGACAGACCGCCGTTACCTATTGAAACTGAAATCGGTGATATCGTGAAGTCCGCACTCCTGACAAGCATCAGCCTTTCTCTCGCACTGTCCGTAGCTCTGTCACAGCCGGTCGCTGCGCAGGGCGCCTATGGCGGCTACGGCGGGCAACCGATCCTCGTGGCACCCGATGGCGCCATCCTCGATTATGTGCCGGAAGCCGGCCAGGTGGTCATCAGCCGCGACCAGATGGGTCGCCGCACGCTGCTGGACCACTATGGCAACCTGATCGCCACGGAAATGCGCGGCGACGCCTATCGGCCAAACGACGGCTATGCATCACGGCCGCAGGCTCCCTACCCTGCTGCCCCCCGTTACGACGACCAGGCAAATGGCGCCGTACGCGACTATCGGCAGTTCCGCGACGGGGATCCCGCCGACGTGACGAGCGGCATTCCGCGCGACGGGGCAATCGAGCGCCTGCCGCTCGATGCCGACGGCGGCTTCATGGACGACAGCCAGCAGGAAGCAGCTCTCGAGCCCAGCCAGCCGGCGCTACCGCAGCCGAACCTCGTGCCGCGGACCAATCAGCAGGTAATCTCGGTCACCAAGAAGCCCGAAGCCGAGATCGTCGCGCTGCAAGTCTATCTCGACCGCCAGGGCATTTCGCCCGGCGTCATCGACGGCCACCTGGGCGACAACGTCAACAAGGCGGTCGCCGCCTGGCAGGAAATGAGCGGCGAGACGCTCGACCCGAACAATTCCGAAGACATCATGCAACGGCTGTCCTATTCCGGCGGCCTGCCGATCGTCGATTACACGATCACCCCTGCCGATGCGGCCGGTCCGTATGTCGCCTCGATCCCCGAGGACTATGCCCACAAGGCGCAGCTGCCGGCGATGTCCTTCACCTCGACGACCGAGGCGCTCGCCGAACGTTTCCACATGGATGAGGGATACCTCAAGGCGCTCAACCCGAACGCCGATTTCACCGTTCCGGGCACAACGATCAAGGTCGTCGTGCCGGGCGAACCGAAGACCGGTGAAGTCGTGCGGATCGTCGCTGACAAGAGCCGCGAGCAGGTGTTCGCCTATGGCTCCGACGGCAAGCTGGTAAGCGCCTACCCGGCGACCATCGGCTCGTCCGACACCCCGTCGCCGACCGGAACCCATACGGTGCAGCGCATTGCCCTCAACCCGGGCTATACCTACAACCCAAAGATCAATTTCCAGCAGGGCTCCAACGACAAGATCCTGCAGATCCCGCCGGGTCCGAACGGACCTGTCGGCACGGTCTGGATCGCCCTGTCGAAGCCGACCTACGGCATCCACGGGACGCCTGAACCGTCGAAGATCGGCAAGACCAACAGCCATGGCTGCATTCGACTGACGAACTGGGACGCCACCGAGCTTGCCAAGATGGTCAAGCCCGGCACCGTCGTCGAGTTCGTCGATTGATCCTCAGCCGAGCATGACGACAAGAGAAAGGGCGCCCTCACGGCGCCCTTTCTCGTTTCCCGATCTTGGCTGCGGGTCAGGCCGCAGCGCGCCTGAAGTTGAGGATGCGCGGCGCTCCCGAGCGGATGATGCGAACCGGCATCAGCCGCTTGACCTCGTCTGCCAGGGCGCGGGCGTTGTCGCGCGCCTTGTCGAGGTTGGAGACTTTCGCCGGATCCAGCGAATACAGCGTGCCGCCGACTTCGAAGAGTTCGCGGAAGGCCGTACGCTCGTTGATCGGCGTGTTGAGAACGTTGACGCCCCGCTGCGCCAGGAGCCCCTTGATCGCCACCAGCGACCGCGTCGTCACCATCGGCGCGACGCGCGTCAGCACCACCGAATGGGCGATCGCCAGCCCCGCACGCTCCTTCATCATCGCCAGCAGGTCGAGGATCTGCGCCGCGCCCTTGGCGTCCATGGCCGAGCCCTGCACCGGGATCATCACGTGATCCGAAAGCCCGATGGCCGTCGTCACCATCGCGTCGCGGGCACCGGCCAGGTCGATGATCAGGTAATCGGAGGTGGCCGCCGCCTCGCGCAGATGACATTGCAGCGACGCGACGGTAACCTCCGTGATGATGGTGATGTTGCGCACCGCGCCGGACATCTCGTGCCACTGGCTGATCCAGCGCTGCGGATCGGCATCGATCAGCGTCACCCTGTGTCCCTGATGAGCAAGCTCGGTCGCGAGCAGCAGCGCCGCAGTGGTCTTGCCGGCTCCACCCTTGGCGTTCGCGAATGAAATGACTGGCATTATCTGTCCTTGAGGAGAATGGAGCCGCATCGCTCGGTATGCACCGCAGATCATGGTGCTGATGGCTCGATCCTGCTCAAACAGGGTTAACGGTTCGTAAATCGGCACTCCGTCGATATGACCCGGAAGTTCTTGGAGCGCGCCGTCGACCATGATTCGGAGAGGGTGCGCCGTATGACGACGCGCCCTCAAGGTGGGCTCAGAAGCAGTCGCGGAACAGCTGCTTCGTGTTTTCCAGGGTCATGGCGACCGGGTTGCCACCGCAGGACGGATCCTCCAGCGCCATCGCCGCCAGTTCGTCGATGCGATCGGGCTCTATACCCATCGCCGACAGGGTCTGCGGCACATGCAGTTCGGCCCGCAGCGACAGGACGTAGTCGTAGAAGCCGTCAAACCCGCCTGAGATGCCAAGATAGGCTGCGGCGCGCTCGATCTTCGCCTCGATCGCCGACCGGTTGAACCTCAGGACCGGCGGCATCACCACCGCATTGGTCATCCCGTGATGCGTATTGTAGACGGCGCCGATCGGGTGCGACAGCGCATGGATGGCGCCGAGCCCCTTCTGGAAGGCAACAGCGCCCATGGCAGCCGCCGCCATCATGTTGGTGCGCGCCTCGAGGTCATTGGACTCGTGATAGGCGCGCGGCAGGAACTCCTTGACCAGCCGCATGCCTTCCAGCGCAATCCCCTGGCTCATCGGGTGGAAGAACGGCGAGCAATAGGCTTCCAGGCAATGGGCGAAGGCATCCATGCCAGTGCCGGCGGTGATCACCTTCGGCATGCCCATGGTCAGTTCCGGATCGCAGATGACCACGCCCGGCAGGAACTTGGGATGGAAGATGATCTTCTTCACATGCGTCTGCGAGTTGGTGATGACCGAGGCGCGGCCGACTTCCGAGCCCGTGCCGGCAGTGGTGGGCACCGCGACGATCGGCGCGATGCCGTCGCTATTGGCCCGCGTCCACCAGTCGCCGACATCCTCGAAATCCCAGACCGGCCGCGTCTGCCCGACCATGAAAGCAACGCACTTGCCGAGATCGAGGCCGGAACCGCCACCGAAGGCGACGACGCCGTCGTGGCCGCCGTCGCGATAGGCCTGGATGCCAGCCTCGAGGTTCTTCTCGTTCGGATTGGGATCGACGTCGGCAAAGATCGCGCGGCCGAGACCGGCTGCTTCCAGCACCTCCAGCGCGCCGAGCGTGATCGCCATATTGGCCAGACCGCGATCGGTCACCAGCAGCGGCTTCTTCATACCGAGCGACTTGCAGGCCTCGGCGAGCTCCTTGATGCGGCCGCGGCCCAGCTTGACGGCGGTCGGATAGCTCCAGTTGGCGGTGATGTTCATGGGTTCAGGCTTTCTTCAGGTGATAGGATTTCGGGCGCGTCAGGTTGTGGAAGCCGAGCGTCGACAGCGAACCGCCGCGGCCGGTCTGCTTGACGCCGGTCCAGACCAGCGCCGGATCGAGGTAGTCGGCCCGGTTCATGAACACGGTGCCGGTTTCCAGTTCGGCGCCCAGTTGCGACGCGCGCTCCTCGTCGGCCGTCCACAGCGATACGGTCAGCCCGTATTTGCAGTCGTTCATCAGCGACAGCGCTTCCTCATCCGATCTGACCTTCATGATGCCGACCGCCGGACCGAAGGTCTCCTCGCGCATGAACTCCATGGAGTGGTCGACATCGACCAGCACCTGCGGCATCAGATAGGCACCGCCGTCGTCCTGCGGAAAGAGCTTCGGATCGATGAGCGCTTTCGCACCCCTGGAGACTGCATCGGCCACCTGATCGCGCACCGTCTTGGCGAACCGCGCATTGGCCATCGGCCCGAGCGTCGTCTCCTGCTCCAGCGGATTGCCGAGCTTGTAGTTGGAAACCCAGGCGACGGACTTCTCGACGAAGGCGTCGTAGAGGCTCTCGTGCACGTAGATGCGCTCGATGCCGCAGCAGCATTGGCCGGAGTTGAAGGTGGCGCCGTCCATCAGCGTGTCGACAGCGGCGTCGAGGTCGGCATCCTCCATCACATAGCCGGGATCCTTGCCGCCCAGTTCGAGGCCGATGCCGGTAAAGGTGCCGGCGGCAGCGCGTTCGACGGCACGGCCACCCTGAACCGATCCGGTGAAGTTGATGAAGTCGAACGATCCGGCAGCAATCAGCTTCTCGGTCGTCGCGTGATCGAGGAAGAGGTTCTGGAATACGTCTTCCGGCACGCCGGCCTCGACAAAGGCCCGCACCATCCGCTCGCCGACCAGCAGCGTCTGCGCCGCGTGCTTGATGACAACCGTGTTGCCCGCCATCAGCGCCGGCGCCACAGTGTTGATCGCCGTCATGTACGGGTAGTTCCAGGGCGCGATGACCAGCACGACGCCGTGCGGCTGACGCTCGATGCGACGGGTGAAGGCGCTGCTGTTCTCGATCTCGATGGGCGCCAGCGCATCGGCGGCGATAGACGCGACATAGTTTGAGCGCTCGTTGAAGCCGCGAAACTCGCCGCCATAGCGGATCGGCCGGCCCATCATCCAGGCAAGTTCCGGCACGACCTCATCGGTCATCTCGTTGAGGCGCGCGACGCCCTTCATCACCAGTTGGACGCGCTCGTCGAGCGGCCGCCTGGCCCAGGCTTTCTGCGCCTTCTTTGCCCTCGCCACAGCGTCTGCGGCAGGCTCGAAAGCCATCGCCGGCCGTTCGGCGTACACCGACCCGTCTATCGGCGAGATACATTGTAGCATCGACATGTCAGTCTCCAGTCAGAGCCTGCTAGCAGGCGAGTGTCTTCACGTGACCCTGCCCGCCGTAGTCGAGGATGGCGCGGTCGCGTGTGATGATGGTCAGGTCGTGTTGGCGGGCGGTGGCGATGAGGATGCGATCCGCAGGGTCGTTGTGGATTGGCGTCGGAAGAAAAGACGAAGCCACCAGGATTTCCGGCGTGACAGCCAAGATATCTGCCCTGGATTGACCGACAAAATCCTGAAACCAGACGAGCGAATTCTTAGTCGTGGGCAGTCTCCCCTTGGATACCAGCATTCCTATCTCCCAGGCCGACATCGCCGAAACATAGAGAGTAGACTGCTTCGAGGTCAGTATTGACGCTGATCGCTGCGTTATCGGTCCGAACTGAGTGATCCAGATCATCGCACATGTGTCGATCAGATAGGCATCAGTCATCTTCGTAGACTTTGCCCCAATCCGGATCGGCAGGTGCTGTGAGATCCAGATCATCGGGAATCGTCATTGTCCCTTTCATGCAACCAAACATCGGATGAAGCTCTAGCAGTTCACCGCCTTCGGTCTCCATCCAGCGCTTGCCCTCCCGGTAGATGACATCAGCCTCTGTGAACATCTTCTGCCCTGATGGCTGTGGCGATTCTGCTATTGCCTCGGCGTCGTATGGCTGCTGCTTGTCCTCGCCGAAACCGGCAATCCCTCCTCGCCTTTTCTGCGCTACATCATCCAGGGCAACCCTCAGAAACACCGCAATTTGGTCCTGCTCGTCCGCGCTCATCTTGCGTTCGCCATTCAACATGCGTGAGACTGCGCTTGGGTCCAGCCGCATGAACCGCGCCAGGTCGCGCAGCGATGCGCCCCTGTCGGCAAGTTTCTGATGGAACCAGGCACTGTCAATGCTGGCCACTGTAACCTCCTGATCGCTTCATGATCAGCCGGCAAAATAGCACGATGCGAAGAGGTCAACAACGAACTGGCATCCGTTGCGATTATCTCACGCTCTTTCGAACCCGCGCGCCACCTCCCAATCGGTTACCCGGCGATCATACTCTTCCTGCTCCCACTCCGCAGCGCGAACGTAATGGTCGATGACGTCGTCGCCGAAGGCAGAGCGCAGCATGGCAGACCCCTTCAGCAGTTCCGTGGCGTGGCGCAGGGTTCGCGGGATTTCCTCAACGCCGCTGCGGCCATAGGCGTCGCCAACGAAGGCGGGGTCCAGCTCCATCTTCTTCTCGATACCCTCGATTCCGGCGGCAAGCAGTGCGGCCATCGCCAGATAGGGGTTGAGATCCGATCCGCCGATCCGGCATTCGATGCGGATGCCCTTGGTGCCTTCGCCGCACAGGCGGAAGCCTGCGGTGCGGTTGTCCTTGCTCCAGACGATCTTCGTCGGCGCAAAGGTGCCGGCGACGTATCGCTTGTACGAGTTGATGTAGGGCGCCAGAAAATAGGTGTACTCCGAGGCGTAGGTTAGAAGCCCGGCGACGTAGTGGCGCATCAGCTCGGACATGCCGTATTCGCCGTCCTTGTCGTGAAACAGCGAGGTCTTGCCGTCGAGGCTCCACAGCGACTGGTGGATATGCGACGACGAACCGGCGGCATTGTAGTGCCACTTGGCAAGGAACGTCACCGACTTGCCCTTCGACCAGGCGATCTCCTTCGTGGCGTTCTTGATGATCACGTGCCGGTCGGCCATGGTCAGCGCTTCGGCATAGCGGACGTTGATCTCCTCCTGGCCGGCGGAGGCTTCGCCCTTGGAGTTTTCGACCGGCACGCCGGCGGCCTGCAGGCCAATCCTGAGCGCCCGCATCACCTCTTCCTCCTTGGTGGTCTGGAAGATGTGGTAGTCCTCGTTATAGGCGCTGGCGAGCTTCAGGTTGCGATATCCGGCCTCGCGCGCCGCGTCGAACGTCTGGTCGAACAGGAAGAATTCGAGTTCGGTTGCCATGAAGGCGGAAAGCCCCATCGCCTCCAGGCGCGCCACCTGCTTCTTGAGAATGGCGCGGGGCGAATGCGGCACTTCCTCGTGCGTGTGATGGTCGAGCACGTCGCAGAGGACCAGTGCCGTGCCTTCAAGCCACGGCGTCTTGCGCAGTGTCGAGAGATCCGGCTTCATCGTGTAGTCGCCGTAACCGGTTTCCCAACTCGTCGCCTTGTAGCCGGAGACGGTCTCCATCTCGATGTCGGTCGCCAGCAGATAATTGCAGCTGTGCGTTTCCTTCCAGGCGCTGTCGACGAAATACTCCGCCTGGAAACGTTTTCCCATCAACCGCCCCTGCATGTCGATCTGGGCCGCGATGACCGTATCGATGCGCCCGGCGGCGACGTCTTTCTTCAGCTCGTCGAATGTGTAGGTGGATGCCATGAGAATACCCGCAAATGATGGAGAAGCGGCCCACCGATGCGGGCCGCACTGAGATTGCGTTCACTTGGCCGCAGCAGCGGCCGCCTGATGTTCAAGCGCGAACTCCTCTTCCGGCGACAGGATCAGCCGATGCCGGCCGACAAGCGCAAAGTAGGCGATCGCGACGGCGAACCAGACCAGCACCCAGAGCACGCCCTTGGTGAAGTTCGGATCCTGGACCTGGTAGAGCAGCGTCACAATGGCGATGATGATCGTCAGCACTGCGCCCGGGATGCCGAGCGGCGAGCGGAACGGACGCTCGATGTTCGGCAGGTTCCTGCGCAGCATGATGAACGAGATCGCCTGCATGATGTAGGAGAACATCGCGCCGAAGACCGCCATGTTGAGCAGCACGCTGCCGATGGCGCTGCCGCCGGCCTCGGCTCCGAGCGAGAACCAGATGACCAGCATCACGGCAAGTCCGACGACGGCGCCGGAGATCATCGCCACATGCGGCGTCTTGAACTTCGGATGGGTGACGGACAGTGCGGTCGGGAAATAGCCGGCCCGCGACAACGAGTAGATCTGCCGGCCCTGCGCGTAGAGGATCGTGTGGAAGCTGGCGATCAGGCCGGTCAGCGCCACGAGGCCGAGGAGCACCACGCCACCATCGCCGTAGACTGCCTTGAATCCATCAAGCAGCGGTTCGAGCGAGGTGCCGAGATGGAAGGATCCGACACCAGGCACCGACGGGTTGAGCAGCACGATCATGAATGCCGACACCATCAGCGTGATCATGCCGAGGATGATGCCGCGCGGCATGTCACGCTTCGGATCGACGGACTCTTCGGCGGCGAGCGGCAACTGCTCGATCGCCAGGAACAGCCACACGGCGAATGGCAGCGTCGCGAGCACGCCGGTGAAGCCGAAGGGGAACCACGACCCGTTGCCGTCCGGCAGTTCCATTGCCGCACCATCCGGCCCGACGCCGATGTTGAGTGCCCAGCGCGAGAAATCCATGCTTGGAATGGCGCTGATCCAGAAGAACACCAGCACCGCCAGCGAGATGACGGTGATCACCAGCGTCACCTTGAACGACAGTTCCAGCCCGTAGACGTTGAGGGCGAGGAACATCAGGTAGAAGACGATCCATACCAGCGGCGAATAGACCGGGTCGAGCCCGAGGATCGAGTTGATATAGGCGGTGATGAAGGTCACGATGACCGCCGGCGTCAGGACGTATTCGACGTTCTCGCAGAGCCCCGTGACAAACCCGCCCCAGGGTCCCATCGCCGTGCGGGCGAAGGAATAGGCAGCACCCGTGTGCGGCAGTGCCGGGCTCATCTCGGCGATCGAGAAGGTCAGCCCGAGATACATGACGGCGATGATGATGCCGGCCACCAGCATGCCGCCCCAGCCGCCGGTTGCAAAGCCGAAGTTCCATCCGGAAAAATGTCCGGAAATAACGGCGCCGACCCCCAGCGCCCAAAGCGACCAGACCCCGGCATAGCGCGAAAGTCCCCGTTTTTCGAAATAGCCAGCCTCAGCCTTCGTATAGCTGATCCCCGTGGAAGAATTGTCCATTGCCCTCTCTCCTGTTGATAGAAGAGGGCGACCGCGCCTTGCGCACGGCCTGCCCCAGACGGCACATCGGCCGGCGGTATTGCCGAAACGACGAGCCCAGCATGCACTGCTCCCTCGGGTCTTATCCTTGGCTCTGCTGCAGACTTTCCGTCAGCAGGCCTGAGAGAAAATCGGCCGCGACCCCCTGGCCGATCTCGTCTTCGATGAGGTCGTTTCGAACCTCGATCATGACGTTCAAGAGCCCGTGCGGCAGCGCCTGCCGCTCGAGCGTATGCGTGACCCCGTCCGCGGGTCCGTATGGCTGGTTGCGCTCCACACGGTAAAGCGATGTGTCGGCGGCAGCTGCCAGCATGCGGTCTGCCAGCCGGCTGTCTGTATCGTGCAGGATGCCGATCTCCACGGTCCGCGCCCTGCCAAAATAGACCGGGGTAAACGAGTGAACTGTAACGAGAACCGTTGACTGCCCGCGCGCCTGCCGCGCCAAAATTTCGGTCGCGATGCGGTTCTGGAAAGGGAAGTAGAGCGCCGCCGCGCGCTGCGCCTTGTCCGCCTCGCTCAGTTGCTCGTTCCCCGGAATGCGGAAGACTTCGCTGACCGGCCGGATGGCAGCCGGCGAATTCGGCGGCCGGTTGCAGTCGTAGACCAGGCGCGAGAACCGCTGATGGATCAGCACCGCGTCGAGCGCCTGCGACATCTTCTGCGCGACGGCGAGTGCTCCCGGATCCCAGGCGATATGCGAGGAGAGAGCGTCGTCCGAAAGGCCGAGCGTACCAAGCCGTTGCGGCATCCGCAGCGACGCGTGCTCGCAGACCAGCAGCACGCCACCCTGCCCTGCGGCATTGTCGACGGCGACGGGATCTCCGTCGGCAGGCGTCAGGAACTCGTTGGGTGCCAGCATCATCTTGTTCAGCGTCACGCTCCTGGAACAATAAGAAGAGAATTCTTCATGATGAACCGCCGGTCAACTGCATTCTGAAAGAATCTTTTCAGGATGTGGATTGACTCGTGGTGCTCGGCAATTGTTAACTTCTCCTCAATACCGGCAAAGACCGGAAGGGAACAGGACAGCTCGTGACGTCGCCATCGCACACAGTGCTGGAAGTGATCCGTCTGAACTACGACGGGCTGACGCCGGCTGAGCGGAAGCTGGCAGACAGCCTGCTGGACAATTATCCGGTGTCCGGCCTCGGCAGCATCACGGCAACGGCGGAGAATGCCGGCGTCTCGACGCCGACCGTCGCGCGCATGGTTCAGAAGCTCGGCTACAAGGGCTACCCCGAGTTCCAATCGCATCTGCACCAGGAGCTGGAAGCGACGATCTCCAACCCGATCGCCAAGCACGACCGCTGGGCGGCGGGCGCGCCGACCGCCCACATCCTCAACCGCTTTGCCGAGGCGATCACTGCCAACCTGCGCGATACGCTGTCGAGCCTCGACGTGAAGACCTTCGACGGTGCTGCCGATCTGCTGCGCGACGAGAAGCGCAGCCTGTACTTTGTCGGCGGCCGCATCACCGGGGCGCTTGCCGAATACTTCTTCACCCACATGCAGGTGATCCGGCCGAAGACCACGCTGATCTCGACCAACCGCAGTTCCTGGCCGCAATATCTGCTGAACATGAGTGCCGGGGACGTGCTGGTGATCTTCGACATCCGCCGCTACGAGCAGGAGCTTGCAACGCTGGCGGAAGCAGCGGCCGCCAACGGCGTGATCATCATTCTGTTCACCGATGTCTGGTCCTCACCGGTCGCCAGACATGCGCCACACGTCTTCAAGATCCGCATCGAGGCACCGTCCGCCTGGGACTCCTCGGTGGTCACCCTGTTCACCGTCGAGGCGCTGATAGAGGCGGTGCAGGCGGCGACCTGGGAGAAGACCCGAAAGCGGATGGATTCGCTGGAAAAACTCTTCGAACGCTCGCGGCTGTTTCGTCGGGCAGAACCGCCGGATCGCTCTAACTAGCGAGAATTCAAAGGGAATATCAACGAAGTCGACAATAAGCAGACCCGCAGATACCCGTTTTCGACTGTCACATGCCATTCATGAACTCGCTCTACGAGTCGCGCCACACACGGAACCCCAGGAGGACATCGTGATGACCAAGACCCATCGAATGCTATCCCTGACGACGGCGATCGTCGTTGCATCGACCAGCTTCGCCTTTGCCGAGCCGAGCGCCGAAATCGTCGCTGCTGCCAAGAAGGAAGGCATGCTGACCACCGTCGCCCTGCCCCACGACTGGTGCGGCTACGGCGAAGTGATCGCCGCCTTCAAGAAGAAGTATCCGGAGATCACCGTCAATGAACTGAACCCGGACGCCGGCTCAGCCGACGAAGTGGAAGCCATCAAGGCCAACAAGGACAACAAGGGCCCGCAGGCACCGGACGTCATCGACGTCGGTCTGGCCTTCGGTCCGCAGATGAAGGCCGAGGGCCTGCTGCAGCCCTACAAGGTCTCGACTTGGTCGGAGATCCCCGACAACGTCAAGGACGCCGAAGGCTACTGGTACGGCGACTATTACGGCGTCATGTCGCTGCTGGTGAACAAGGATCTGGTGAAGACCGTTCCGGCCGACTGGTCCGACCTGACGAAGCCGGAATACGCAGGACAGGTGGCGCTTGCCGGTGATCCGCGCGCGTCGAACCAGGCGATCCTCGGCGTGTTGGCAGCCGGCATGGCCGGCGGCGCGAAGGCTGGCAAGGAAGCCGGCGAAGCCGGTCTGAAGTATTTTGCCGAACTCAACAAGGCCGGCAACTTCGTTCCGGTCATCGGCAAGGCCGGCACGCTCGCCCAGGGCGCCACCCCGATCGTCGTCATGTGGGACTACAATGCCCTGTCCGCCAAGGACACGCTGGCCGGCAACCCGCCGGTTGAGGTCGTGGTTCCGAAGTCCGGCGTCCTCGCCGGCGTCTACGTGCAGGGCATTTCCGCCTACGCCCCGCATCCGAACGCTGCAAAGCTGTGGATGGAACACCTCTATTCGGACGAGGGCCAGGTCGGCTGGTTGAAGGGCTACTGCCACCCGATCCGTTTCAACGCCATGGCAAAGGCGGGCAAGATCCCGAAGGACCTGCTCGACAAGCTGCCGCCGGCCGCTTCCTACGAGAAGGCCTACTTCCCGACGCTCAAGGAAGTCGATGACAACAAGGCCGCCGTCACCGCTGCCTGGGACAAGGTCGTCGGCGCCAACGTCAAGTAATCCGCAGCAAAGACCCGCCGTCCCGGTTGCCATGACCGGGGCGGCGATGCACTCTGCGAAGAACAAGATCGTCGAACGGCGACGCAAGAGGGTTCGAGGGGAATGACGTTTCAGACACAAGCGGCCGCATCCGCGCCGCGGTTACGACGGCGCCTGCCCCTTCACTGGCTGGGCGTCTTGCCGTTTGCCGCGTTCGTCCTGCTGTTCCTCATCATGCCGACGATGAAGATCGTCATCGGCGCCTTCCAGCGCCCGGACGGCGGCTTTACCTTCGACAACGTCCTCAACCTGTTCACGCCGTCGATCCTCGGCGCCTACGGCATTTCGATCCGCATCAGCCTCGCTTCGTCCTTCTTCGGCTGCCTGATCGGCTTCGGCGTTTCTGCCGCCGTCGTGCTCGGCGATCTGCCGCGCTGGATCCGCGGCCCGATCATGACCTTCTCCGGTGTCGCGTCGAACTTCGCAGGCGTTCCGCTCGCCTTCGCCTTCCTGGCGACGCTGGGTCCTGTCGGCTTCCTGACGCTGTTTATCCAGACGCAGCTCGGCATCAACCTGCGCATGCTCGGCTTCAACCTGCTGTCCTTCTGGGGACTGACGATCACCTACCTGTTCTTCCAGATCCCGCTGATGATCCTCATCATCACCCCGGCACTCGACGGGCTGAAAAAGGAATGGCGGGAGGCCGCCTCGATCCTCGGTGCGACGAATGTCCAGTACTGGCGCATGGTGGCGCTGCCGATCCTGACACCGGCGCTGCTCGGCACCTTCGCGCTACTGTTTGCCAATGCATTCGGCGCAGTGGCGACCGCCATCGCCTTGACCGGCTCGTCGCTGAGCATCGTTCCCATCCTACTGTTCGCGCAGATCCGCGGCGACGTGCTCGGCGATCCGCATCTCGGCTATGCACTGGCCTTCGGCATGATCGTCGTCACCGGCTTTGCCAACGCGATCTACATCTGGCTGCGCACGCGCAGCGAAAGGTGGATGAAGTGAAGCGTCTCTGGGCCTGGCTGGCACTTTCCGTCGGCGTTTTGTATTTCATCCTGCCGCTGATCGGCATGACCAACTTCTCGCTGAAGATGCGTCGGGGCGAATACTCGTTCGACGCCTATGCGCGCGTCTTCGCCGACGACCGTTTTCGCGAGACCTTCTCCTATTCGGTGACGATGGCGCTGCTCACCATCGCCTTCGGCGTGCTGCTGGTGGTGCCGACGGCCTACTGGGTGCGGCTGAAGCTGCCGCACCTGCGGCCGTTCATCGAGTTCATCACGCTGATGCCGCTGGTCATCCCGGCGATCGTCATCGTCTTCGGCTATATCCGTCTCTACAACACGTCGAGCTGGCTGCCGCTGACCGGTTCGGCCTCGGGCACCAACGTGCTGCTGATGTTCGGCTATGCAACGCTCAGCCTGCCTTACATGTACCGGGCGGTCGACACCGGGCTTCGAACCATCGACGTCACAACGCTGACGGAAGCCGCCCAGAGCCTCGGCGCCAGCTGGTTCACCATCATCACCCGCATCATCCTGCCCAACGTCATCGTCGCGGTGCTGTCGGGAGCTTTCGTCACCTTTGCCATCGTCATCGGCGAATTCACCATGGCGGCGCTCCTCAACAAGCCGGCCTTCGGCCCATACATGCAGCTGCTCGGCGCCAACCGCGCCTACGAGCCGGCGGCGCTCGCCGTGATCGCATTCTTCATCACCTGGGCCTGCCTCGGATTGATGCAACTGGTCTCGCGGCTGCAGAAATCCACCCAGCGGCCGGTTTGAGGTCAGCACGGTTTGAGAAAGACATTTTCATGAGCTTTTTGACCCTTACCCATCTGCAGAAGTCCTTCGGCGCGACAAAGGTCGTGCACGACTTCAACATGACCATCGAAAAGGGCGAGTTCGTCTCGTTCCTGGGACCGTCCGGATGTGGCAAGACGACGGTCCTGCGAATGATCGCCGGCTTCGAGATGCCGTCAGGCGGAACGATCGAGATCGACGGCAAGGATCAGACCAACCTCAAGCCGAACCAGCGCACCATCGGCATGGTGTTCCAGGCCTATGCGCTGTTCCCGAACATGAACGTCTTTGACAACGTCGCGTTTGGCCTGAAAGTGGCCGGCAAGCCGAAGGCGGAGATCGAGACGCGGGTGAAGGAGATGCTGAAGCTGATCCACCTGGAGCACCTGGCCGACCGCTATCCCTACCAGATGTCCGGCGGTCAGCAGCAGCGCGTGGCGCTTGCCCGGGCACTGGCGCCAGCGCCGCAGGTGCTGCTGCTGGACGAGCCGCTGTCGGCGCTCGATGCCAAGATCCGCGTCTCGCTGCGGGAAGAAATCCGCCTGATCCAGCGCAAGCTCGGCATTACCACCGTCTTCGTCACCCATGACCAGGAAGAGGCCCTGTCGATCTCCGACCGCATCGTCGTGATGAACGGCGGCCGCGCCGACCAGATCGGCACGCCGGCCGAGATCTACAATCGTCCGACCACCCGTTTCGTCGCCAACTTCGTCGGCACCCTCAATGTCGTCGAAGCACACGTGATTGACGCCACCTCCGGCACCTTGCGGGTCGGGGAACAGACGCTCGTCCTGCCGCAGCCGATCACCGACCAGCGGAATGGCGCGGCAGTGTCGCTCGCCTTCCGGCCGGAGGCGGCGTCCCTCGCCTCGCCCACCGTCGCCGACGCTGCCCTTGCCGGCACCGTTCTGTCATCCAGCTTCCTCGGTTCCGTCGTGCGCACGAAGGTCGACCTCGGCGGCAACACGATCTCCTTCGACATGTTCAACGACCCCAATTCGCAACCGCCGCGGGTCGGCGAGCGGGTGGCGCTGCGCCTGTCGCCCGAGAGCCTGATGGTTCTCGGCGAATGACCGCCTGAGCCGAGATAGCAGCATGCGCATCGACATCATCGACACGATCACCGATCCGGGCAAGGCTGGCCGCGCCAATGAGGACCGGTTGGGCTTCAACCGCGACGCCGCCTTCGTGCTCGACGGCGCGACCGGCCTCGGCGACCGGCAGTTCATGCCGGCCTACGGGTCGGACGCCGCCTGGATCGCCGAATTCGCAGCCGCGCGGCTGACCGACAGTTTCACGGCAAACGCCGACGTCCGGCAGACGGTCCGGACGATCTCCGCTGCTGCGCGTACGGCTTTTGCGGCCGTCGCCGGCGACCACCCCCGCTATGCCTGGCCACTCGCCGCCTTCGCAGCACTTCGGGCAACGCCGCAGGCTCTGCAGTTCTGCGGCTTCGGCGACAGCGTCGTCTACATCCTGCACGACGACGGCCGGGCGGAAACCTTCACCGCTCTGCCCGAGGCTCCCGTTCGCGAACAGGCGGCCGCCCGCATCCATGTCGAACGGTTGGGTGGCATCGGCGCCGGCGGTATCGCCACCAGCGATCCGCAGACGCTCGAACAGCTGCGACGCAGTCGCGAGCGACAGAATACGAACGAAGGAACCGTCTGGTCGTTCGGGCTGGTGCCGGAGGCGGCCGACCACCTGGTGACGCAGGACGTGGTGATGACCGGCGGCGCGACCGCCATCATCTGCTCCGACGGGTTGGCCGATCTGGTCACTCTCTACGGTGCCTATGACGCGGGTGGGCTCGTGCGCCGCGCGGCGACGGCCGGCCTGAGGCCGCTGCTGGGAGAGTTGCGGAGGTTCGAGCGGGAGCTTGATCCGGACGGGTTGACCTATCCGCGTTTCAAGCAGTCGGATGACACGACCGCCATCCTCTGCCGCCTTGAGATCTGACGCAATTCGTCAACATCTGGAGAGACTTGCAGGCTGTTGCGGAATCGCTTCGGCAATGCGTTGAACCAATTTCTGAGGCGAGATTGCCGACGTCCTGCTGTGCCGTTCCGGTCGCAGTCTGGCTCCCGGCCACTGGACTGTTACAGGCTACACCAGATTCTGCTTGAAATGACTGTCTCGACGGGTAACGAGACAGGGTCACCGTCCGAAACAAGGTCATCAGCATGTCCCCGACCACGCCCGTTGCGGCCGCGCCGCATCGCCTCACTTCACAGGACTACCGCACGCTTGGGCTTTCCGCTCTCGGCGGCGCTCTGGAATTCTACGATTTCATCATCTTCGTCTTCTTTGCGACCGTCATCGGCCACCTGTTCTTTCCGCCGGACATGCCCGACTGGATGGTGACCATCCAGACGTTCGGAATCTTCGCCGCCGGCTATCTCGTGCGGCCGGTGGGCGGCATCATCATGGCGCATTTCGGCGACCGCTTCGGCCGCAAGAAGGTTTTCACCTTCTCCATCCTGCTGATGGCGCTGTCGACGCTAGGCATGGCGGCGATGCCGACCTATGCGACGATCGGCATCGCCGCACCGATCCTGCTGATCGTCATGCGCATCCTGCAGGGGGCGGCGATCGGCGGTGAGGTGCCGGGCGCCTGGACCTTCGTTGCCGAGCACGTGCCGTTCCGCCGTGTCGGCTTTGCCTGCGGCTTCCTCTGCTCGGGCCTCACACTCGGCATCCTGCTCGGCTCGTTCATCGCAACGATCATCAATACCGTCTTCACGCCCGAGCAGGTCTCGGCCTTCGCCTGGCGCATCCCGTTCCTGCTCGGCGGCATCTTCGGCCTCGTCGCCGTCTACCTGCGCCGCTGGCTGCAGGAAACGCCGATCTTCGCCGAGATGAAGAAGAGCCGTGCGCTGGTGCGCGAACTGCCGCTGAAGGCGGTGCTACGCGATCATCCGCGCGGCGTGATCATCTCCATGCTGCTGACCTGGGTGCTGTCGGCCGGCATCGTCGTCACCACGCTGATGACCGCCACCTTCCTGCAGAAGCTCTACGGCTACAGCGCACAGGTCTCGCTCGCCGCGACGAGCTTCGGCACGCTCTTCCTGATCGTCGGCACGGCGTCTGCCGGCGCCATCGTCGACCGCGTCGGCTCGGGGCGTTTCTTCACC
The DNA here is from genome assembly GCF_050455525.1 of Rhizobium sp. 0TCS1.26. NCBI lineage: Bacteria > Pseudomonadati > Pseudomonadota > Alphaproteobacteria > Hyphomicrobiales > Rhizobiaceae > Rhizobium > Rhizobium sp. 0TCS1.26. The sequence continues at coordinate 615,396 of NZ_JBCIYV010000001.1, forward strand.
GTCGCCAGCCTGTTCTTCGGCATCGCGACCTTCGCCTTCTACACCTATGCCGGCGTCTCGATGACCGTGCTCTTTGCCCTCTACGCGGTGATGGGTCTGGCGGTCGGCATGGTCGGCGCGGTGCCCTACGTGATGGTGCGGGCGTTCCCGGCGCATGTCCGCTTCAGCGGCCTGTCCTTCTCCTACAACGTCGCCTACGCGATCTTCGGCGGCCTGACGCCGCTCGCCGTCAGCGCCATGCTGCCGGTCAACCCGATGGCGCATGCCTGGTACCTGGTGTTCATCGCCGCGCTGACCTTCGTGCTGGGCCTCTACCTGATGGCCCGGGGCGACGAGATCGAAGCTGAGGTCGGCATCGAGGAACTGGCACACAGGACCGCATCGCGGGCCTGATCTCGCTACCTGAAGACAAGCAAAACCCGCGGAAGGCGTTCGCCTCCGCGGGTTTTTCATGTCTGGTATTCGGCTCAGATCACGCGGCGTCGTCGACCGCGTCCTCGGGCTTTGCCGGCACGTAGTTGAGGACCGGTCCAAGCCAGCGCTCGATCTCTTCCACGGGCATGTTCTTGCGCCGCGAATAGTCTTCCACCTGATCGCGCTCGACCTTGGCCACGCCGAAATAGTAACTGTCGGGATGGCCGATATAGAGGCCGGAGACCGACGAGCCGGGCCACATGGCATAGCTTTCCGTCAGGACCACGCCGGTGGTGTCTTCGGCCTTCAGCAGATCGAACAGCGTCCGCTTTTCCGTATGGTCGGGCTGCGCCGGATAACCGGGTGCCGGACGGATGCCGGCATAGGTTTCCGAAATCATGTCTTCCGGCGTCAGCGTCTCGTCGGTCGCATAACCCCAGTATTCGCGCCGCACCTGTTCGTGCATGCGCTCGGCGAAGGCTTCGGCAAAACGGTCGGCCAGCGCCTTGACCAGGATCGACGAGTAATCGTCGTTCGCCCGCTCGAAGCGCTCGGCGATCGCCACCTCCTCGATGCCGGCGGTGACGACGAAGCCGCCGACATAATCCTGCTTGCCGCTTTCGACGGGTGCGACGAAGTCGGACAGTGCCACGTTCGGGCGGCCGTCGCGCTTCGACAGCTGCTGGCGCAGCGTGAAGAAGGTCGCCAGTTCGTCCGTGCGGCTGTCATCGGTAAACAGGCGGATATCGTCGCCGATGCTGTTTGCCGGCCAGAAGCCGATCACGGCGCGCGGCCGGAACCACTTCTCGTCGATGATCTTCTTCAGCATCGCCTGGGCGTCGCTGAACAGCTGGCGGGCAGCCTCGCCCTGCTTTTCATCCTGGAGAATGGCCGGGTAACGGCCCTTCATTTCCCAGGTCTGGAAGAACGGCGTCCAGTCGATATAGGTGGCGAGCTCCTCAAGCGAGTAATCCTCGAACACCTTCGTGCCGAGGAACGACGGCGTCTTCGGCTTAAAGGCCGCCCAATCGACCTTCTGGGCATTGGCACGCGCGCGGGCGATCGGCAGGCGGATCTTGTCCGCTTCCGAGCGGGCGTGGGCCGCGGCAACCTTGGCATATTCGGCACGGATGTTGGCGACGTAGTCCTCGCGGCCACCTTCCGCCAGAAGGTTGGATACCACGCCGACAGCGCGGCTGGCATCAGTGACGTAGACAGCCTGGCCGGCACTATATTTCGGGTGGATCTTGACCGCCGTGTGGACGCGGCTGGTCGTCGCGCCACCGATCAGCAGCGGCACGTCAAACCCCTGACGCTCCATTTCGGATGCCACATGCACCATCTCGTCGAGCGACGGCGTGATCAGCCCTGACAGGCCGATGATGTCGACCTTCTCGGCGATTGCCGTCTCGAGGATCTTGGTCGCCGGCACCATGACGCCGAGATCGATGATCTCGTAGTTGTTGCAGGCCAGCACGACGCCGACGATGTTCTTGCCGATGTCGTGGACGTCACCCTTGACCGTCGCCATCAGCACCTTGCCGGCCGACTGTCGCTGGCTGCCGCCGTTCAGGCGCTTTTCCTCTTCCATGTAGGGAAGAAGAACCGCCACGGCCTGCTTCATCACGCGGGCCGACTTCACCACCTGCGGCAGGAACATCTTGCCCGAGCCGAACAGGTCGCCGACGACGTTCATGCCGGCCATCAGCGGCCCTTCGATGACGTGCAGCGGCCGGTCAGCGCTCTGGCGGGCCTCTTCGGTATCGGCTTCGATATAGTCGGTGATGCCGTTCACCAGTGCATGCTCGAGGCGCTTGGCAACCGGCCATTCGCGCCAGCTGAGATCCTGCACCCGAGCTTCCTTGCCGGCCGCGCCGCGGTAGCGTTCGGCAACGGTCAGCAGACGCTCCGTGCCATCCGGCCGGCGGTTGAGCACGACGTCCTCGCAGGCCTCGCGCAGGTCGGCATCGATGTTCTCGTAGATCGCCAGCTGGCCGGCGTTGACGATGCCCATATCCATGCCGGCCTGAATGCAGTGGTACAGGAACACCGCATGCATCGCCTCGCGCACCGGCTCGTTGCCGCGGAACGAGAAGGACAGGTTCGACACGCCGCCGGAGATATGCACGAGTGGCATTTCCTGGCGGATCGTGCGGGTCGCCTCGATGAAGTCGACGCCGTAATTGTTATGCTCGTCGATGCCGGTCGCGACCGCAAAGATGTTGGGGTCGAAGATGATGTCTTCCGGCGGGAACCCGCCCTGCTCGGTCAGGATCTTGTAGGCACGGCGGCAGATCTGCACCTTGCGATCATAGGTATCGGCCTGGCCCTGCTCGTCGAACGCCATGACCACGACCGCGGCACCATAGCGACGGATCAACTGCGCCTGCCGGATAAAATTCTCCTCGCCTTCCTTCAGCGAGATGGAATTCACGACCGCCTTGCCCTGCACGCATTTGAGACCGGCCTCAATGATCTCGAACTTCGACGAGTCGATCATGACCGGAACCCGCGCGATGTCCGGCTCGGCAGCGATGAGGTTCAGGAACTCGACCATCGCGCGGCCCGAATCGATCAGGCCCTCGTCCATGTTGATATCGATGATCTGCGCCCCGTTCTCCACCTGGTCGCGGGCAACCGCGAGCGCCGAGGTGTAGTCGGCAGAGGTGATCAGCTTGCGGAACTTCGCCGAGCCGGTGACATTGGTGCGCTCGCCGACGTTGACGAACGGGATGTCCTTGGTGAGCGTGAAAGGTTCGAGGCCCGACAGCGACATGAACGAGCGATGCTCGGGCAGCTGGCGCGGCTTGAACGGTGCAACCGCTTCGGCAATCGCCCGGATATGGTCGGGCGTCGAGCCACAGCAGCCGCCGATGACATTGATCAGGCCTTCCCGGGCGAATTCCTTTACCTGACGGGCCATGTCGTCCGGCGACTGGTCGTATTGGCCGAACTCGTTCGGCAGGCCGGCATTCGGATAGGCGCAGACGAAGGTGTCGGCGATCGCCGAGACCTCCTGCAGATGCGGCAGCATGGCATCGGCGCCGAGTGCGCAGTTGAAGCCGATGGTGAACGGGTTGGCGTGGCTGATCGAGTTCCAGAAGGCGGTCGGCGTCTGGCCCGACAGCGTCCGGCCGGAAAGGTCGGTAATCGTGCCCGAGATCATCACCGGCAGACGGATGCCCTTTGCGGCAAAACGCTCCTCGCAGGCGAAAATCGCCGCCTTGGCGTTCAGTGTGTCGAAGATCGTCTCGATCAGGATGATGTCGGCGCCGCCGTCGATCAGGCCGTCGATCTGTTCCGAATAGGCAAGCCTCAGGTCGTCGAAGGAGACGGCACGGTAACCTGGATTGTTGACGTCCGGCGAAATCGACGCGGTGCGGTTGGTCGGCCCAATGGCGCCGGCGACGAAGCGACGCTTGCCGTCTTCACGGGTTGCCCGCTCGATTGCCCGGCGCACCACCTGCGCGCCTTCCTTGTTGAGATCGTAGACGGCGCCTTCCATCTCATAGTCGGCCTGCGCGATACGCGTCGACGAGAAGGTGTTGGTCTCGATGATGTCGGCGCCCGCCATCGCATAGCGATAGTGAATGTCCTCGATCGCCTGCGGCTGGGTGAGGATCAAGAGGTCGTTATTGCCCTGCTGATGGCAGGCGCAGCCGATAAACCGGTCACCGCGAAAATGGTCTTCGTCGAAGCCGAGGCCCTGGATCTGCGTGCCCATGGCGCCGTCGAGGATGAGGATCCGTTCGCTCGCCGCCTTGGCGAGCGCCTCGAAGATTTCCCGCCCGTCGCGCGCAGCACCTTCGGGACCGAATAGATGATCGAACACGGACGTTCTCCTCAGGCTCGTCATGGATCAAGGTTGATCACATAAACATATCTTTATGTCAACATACAGCGAATTTTGGGCGGTATCCCGGATGGCTCATGACATGCCTCCGCCCGGACGGTATAGGCATGTTCGACCATCATTCCAAGTTTCGGGAGACTTCATGATCGCCGACGGACCGCTTCCCGCCCTGTGGGCAGACCGCCCTTATCATCGCAAGTGGCTTTTGTCGCAGGCGGAAGCGCTGATGGATTTCTTCCAGGTCCGCGCGATCAATCCCAAGGGCGGCTTCTACGACCTCGATACGACGGGCACCCCCCTGGACACTGACAACCCGGCGCGCGGCATTCACGCAAGCGCCCGCATGGTGCATTGCTTCGCCATCGCTGACCTGATGGGCCGTCCAGGTGCCGCTGACGTTGTCGATCACGGCATGCGCTATCTCTGGGAAAAGCATCGCGACCAGACGCATGGCGGCTACTTCTGGCAGGCAAACGACGACGGCCCGGCCGACGCCTCAAAGCAGGGTTACGGGCACGCCTTCGTACTTCTCGCCGCATCTTCTGCCAAGGTCGTCGGCCACCCGCTCGCCGACCGCATGCTCGCCGACATCACCGAGGTCATCGAGACCAGGTTCTGGGAGGACAGCCACGGCGCGATCGCCGAGGAATTCTCCGCTGACTGGCAGCCGGTGCCCGGCTATCGCGGCCAGAATTCCAACATGCACCTGACCGAAAGCCTGATGGCGGCCTTCGAGGCAACCGGCGAGACGCATTATCTGCGGAAGGCCGAGCGCATCGCCGACCTCCTGATCAACCGGCGCGCCCGCGAGGAAGGCTTTAGGGTCGCCGAGCATTTCAACGAGAACTGGGTGGTCGACCGCAACTATTACCATACCAACGAGATGTTCCGCCCCGCCGGCACGACGCCCGGCCACTGGCTGGAATGGGCGCGCCTGCTGCTTCAGCTCCATGCGCTCGGCGGCAAGCGCCACGCCTGGATGCCGGAAGCGGCGACCGCCCTCTTCGAGCGTTCGATGACGCTCGGCTGGGACAAGGAAAACGGTGGTTTCTTCTACACGCTCGACTGGCAGGACAGACCGGAGAAGACGGCCAAGCTCTGGTGGCCGATGTGCGAGGCGGCCGGTGCGGCGCACTTCCTCAATGCCCATGTGCCAGACGCTTTCCATGAGGGGAGCTACCGGACGATCTGGTCGAAGATCGCCGACAACTTCATCGATCGCGACAATGGCGGCTGGCACGAGGAACTGACCGAGGATCTCGTTCCGGCGCATACGCTGTTTCCCGGCAAGGGCGACATCTACCACGCGCTGCAGGCCTGCCTGATCCCGCTGTTTCCGGCAACCGGAAGCCTCACCAAGGTGATCCGCGAAAACGGCGCCTCCCTCTGACGTGACGATCTGCGGGCACGCGGAGGCCGCATGCTTTGATCGTCGCTCGGACTAGCGGGCGACGATCATCTGCCGGAGACGATCCTCCTCGCGCACGCCATTGACGTAGAGTTCGATGATGGTTGCCGCCAGCAGGCTGGCCTCGACGCTGTTGCGGGCAAAACCCTGCCGCGACAGGGCGGTGTCGAATACGCGCTGCAGCATCGCCAGTTCGTCTGGCGCGAGCACGCCATACGGAACAGCCTGATCCTTGATCATCGGAATCACCTGTCATGCTTGGACAAAAGGCAGCCGCATCATGCGGAGGCCGGAGGGAAACCGTCGCGCTGAACGCCAGCGGGGGTCGGCGGTTTCCCTCACCACCAGGGATGGTAGATCGAATTTACTCGCATCCTCGACCGCGTCTTGCACAGAAGGCGCATGGCGTTACCAGATCCTTGCGTCCCGTTCTGGAACGTTCCGTTCTGGCACAGGCTTGTCGAGCGAACGGTGCGACATCAACTCAACGGGACTGGCCAAATCTCGGCGGCCGCAGTAGGAGACGCAGCCACCGGATCCCAGCCAGACCATGATGAAACCGACACTCCTCAGCCTCTTTGCCCTGTCCTTCGCCCTCGACGCATCAGCACAGACACCGCAGCCATCACCAGCGACGCCAGTGGCAGTCACTCTGCCTGCCACGCCGCTGCCGCATGCTGCCGCCACGCCAGCCAGAAGATCGCCAAAGCTGCTCGAACCGGCGCTGCATGTGAAGGGTTCGGGAGACAAGGCGCGTCCGCGGATCGCGCTGACATTCGATGCCTGCATGGGCAAAGCCGACGAGCGGATCCTCTCGGTGCTGGTGGGCGAGCAGATCCCGGCGACGATCTTCGTCACCGCCCGCTGGCTGCGGAGCAATCCGGATACCGTCGCGATTTTCAAAGCCCACCCCGACCTGTTCGAACTGGAGAACCACGGCGAGAACCACGTGCCCGCAATCGACGTGCCGGTGTCCGTCTACGGCATCGCCGCGGCCGGCTCGACTGCCGCGGTGCTGCAGGAGGTGTCAGGTGGTGCGAATGCGATGCAGACCGCCGGCCTTGACGCACCACGCTGGTTCCGTGGCTCGACCGCGAAATATGACCTCAGCGCCATCCGCCAGATCCGCGGCATGGGCTATCGGATCGCCGGTTATTCAGTGAACGGAGACGGCGGCTCGCTCCTCGGAGCGGGCGTCACGGAAAAGCGTATCGGTGCGGCGAAGGATGGCGACGTGGTGATCGCCCACATCAATCAGCCCACACACGCGGCAGGCGAAGGCGTTGCAAAGGCGCTGCTGTCGCTGAAGCGCCGCGGCGTCGAGTTCGTCAGGCTGTCCGAGGCGGAGGACCTCGGAGACGACGAAACGACTCGCTGAAGTCTGGCTACCTGTAGAGCGTTCTGTTCAGCGTGAGGTGCGTTCCGCCTGCGGCAAAAGCAGGGCTGCATCGAGGCGGTGATAGAACGCGTCGGCATTCGCCTGCAGCAGGCGCGTCTTCAGCCGCTCCACTTCGACGCGCGCTGTCTGGTTCAGGAGGCTCGCAAGTTCCGCGTCTTCGACGCCGTCTGCCTTCATCAGCAGGGCGATCAGAGGGTCGCTTGCAAGATCGTTGAGCGTCAGTTCCGGTTTCATCGTCTTTGTCCTCCGTGCATGCGAATCACTATGCGGATGGATTACGACAAAAATGTCTCGGAGGAAAAAAGTAGCCGCTGTCACCTGCGCTCGAGAGTTTTCCACTGTTCTGCTGAAGACCCATAGAACACAGCCAAGCTAATGCAGGCCAGAATCCCGCAGGCCTCTCGGATAAAGCGCCTGCGCAGGCTAGCTCGTATGGTGTGGAAAACCTGTGGAAATCCCGCCCGCGCTCAGCACCGCGTTGTCCGTTTGTTCGATCTTCGTTCCGCATTCGCCACCGCGTTCGCACCGTCGGTTCCCAAGCCTCGTCATACGGCCGTTAACCATTTTCCTCCAGACTGGAACCGGCCGGCAGACGACGCGTTGTGGACCTCGGATGGAGACAGACGACATGAAGCAGAAGATTTTCGATTGGCTGGGCGTGCAGGACGCGCTGGAGGCAACCGGCACATATGCGGATGGTGTTTTCTACCTCACCCGCGACGAAACGATCGTCGAGACGCGCAGCGAACGCCTGCGGATATCCTACGGTCGAGACTTCCGCACAGCTCACCGTATTGCCGATACCGTGCCGGTTCTTCACTGACCGTTTCGTCTACTGGCTGACATACGCATCCGTGACCGCCGTTTCGGTCCGCCTCAACTTGTCTTAACCGGAAAAACTCCTATAACCTCCGTGAATTACGGGTGCGGCGGGGTTTTTTGCACATGTTTCGGCGTACGGGACTTTCGGGGCTCGATCTAGACCAACTTTTCATCGTGTCACCCAACCCATACGTGATCCTGGACCAGGACTTCACGATGCTGGGCGTCAACGACGCCTACCTCGACGTCACTATGCAGGGTCGCGAATCGATCATCGGCCGGAACATGTTCGACGTGTTCCCCAGCGATCCCGAATCCGTACATGGGAAGATGCTGCGCCAATCGCTGGCGAAAGTGTTCCGCACCGGTCAGGTGGATCACCTGCCGCTGATCACCTATCCGATCGCACGCCCCGACGGCAGCCTGGCCGAACGTTACTGGAGTGCGACCCACACTCCCATCAAGGACGATACCGGTGACGTGCGGCTCCTCCTCCAGCACACGGTTGACGTGACCGAACTGCATCTGCTGCGCCAGGCCAATCCCGAGGCGACCTTCCAGATCCAGACCGATGTCATGCGCCGGGCCGATGCCGTGCAGGGCGAAAACCTGGCGCTGGGCGAGGAACGTGAATACCTGCGCAGTCTGTTCGAGCAGGCGCCCGGCTTCATGGCTGTTCTGCATGGCCCCGAACATATCTTCGAAATCACCAATGCCGCCTACGAGACTGTCGTCGGGCGCGGCGGCCTGAGCGGCCGGACGGTTCGCGATGCCCTTCCCGACCTCGTCGGACAGGGTTTCTACGAGCTTCTCGACAAGGTGTATCGGACCGGCGAGTCCTACAGTGCGTTTGGCGCGCGGATCAGCCTGAAGCCGACGAAGGTGGACGACGCCGAAGAGCGGTTCCTCGATTTCATCTACCAGCCGCTGCGCGACCAGTCGGGCAATGTCAGCGGCATCTTCGTCCAGGGTCACGACGTCACGCAGCTGAAGCGCGCGCAGGAGGCTGCCCGCGAGAGCGAGGACCGGTTCCGCACGCTTGCCCAGTCGATGCCCGACCATGTCTGGACGGCGACCGCCCAAGGTGTGCTGGAATGGTGCAATCCGGCGATGCTCAGCTATGCCGGATGGCTGAACGAGGCTGCCGTGCCGGAAAGCTTTGCCGTGCTGCTGCCGCCGACCGAAAGCGACCGCATCCGCGGGCTGTGGCGGGCGACACTGGCATCGGGCGAAAACTTCCAGTCGGAGCTGCGCCTGCGCGGTCATGACGGCAACTACCGCTGGTTCATCACCCGTGCCGTGCCGATCCGCAACGCCGACGGCCAGATCGTCCGCTGGGTCGGCACCAACACCGACATCGAGGATCAGAAGAAGACCGAGAGCCGGCTGGAAAGCCTCGCGACCACTCTCGAAAGCCGTGTGGAAGAGCGCACAGCCGAACTGCTGAAGACCCAGGAAGTGCTCCGCCAGAGCCAGAAGATGGAAGCGATCGGCAATCTGGCAGGCGGCATCGCCCACGACTTCAACAATCTGCTTCAGGTCATCACCGGCAATCTGCAGCTGCTGGCCCGCGACATCGGCGGCAACGAGGCTGCCGAGCGGCGGTTGAACAGCGCGCTTGCCGGCGCGACCCGCGGCGCGCGCCTGGCATCGCAGCTGCTGTCCTTCGGTCGTCGCCAGCCGTTGGCGCCCAAGGTCATCAATCTCGGGCGCCTGGTGCGTGAGATGGACCATCTGATGCGCCGCAGCCTCGGCGAGGCGATCGAGATCGACACGATCGTCGGCGGCGGGCTGTGGAACACCCAGGTCGATCCGTCGAACGTCGAGAATGCGCTTCTGAACCTCGCGATCAACGCCCGCGACGCGATGGACGGCCACGGTCGCCTGACCATTGAGCTCGGCAACGCCTATCTCGACGACCATTATGCGCAGAATGCCTTTGACGTCGAGGCCGGCCAATATGTCATGCTGGCGGTCAGCGACACCGGCTGCGGCATGCCGGCCGATATCCTGGCGCGCGCCTTTGATCCCTTCTTCACCACCAAGCCGGAGGGCAAGGGAACGGGCCTCGGCCTGTCCATGGTCTACGGCTTCGTCAAGCAGTCCGGCGGTCACATCAACATCTACAGCGAACCCGGCAGCGGCACGACTGTGCGCATCTACCTGCCCCGCTCTATGCAGAGCGAGGACGTCCTCACCGAAGACGTCGGCGGTCAGGTCACCGGCGGCAGCGAAACCATCCTCGTTGTCGAGGACGACGATGCGGTCCGCGACATCACCGTCAGCCTGCTGCTGGATCTCGGCTACAAGGTGCTGAAGGCCCGCGACGCCGACAGCGGCCTGGCGATCATCGAGAGCGGCGTTCAGATCGACCTGCTGTTCACCGACGTCGTGATGCCCGGTCGCCTGAAGAGCAGCGAACTCGCCCGCAAGGCCAAGGAACGGCGGCCCGATATCGAGGTGCTGTTCACGTCGGGCTACACGGAAAATTCGATCGTCCATGGCGGTCGCCTGGATCCTGGCGTCAACCTGTTGAGCAAGCCCTATGCGCGCGAGACTTTGGCGCGCAAGATCCGCTCGCTGCTCGACCGGGCGCGAGAACGGGCGGCGCTCAATGGCACAGGCGCCGGCGAACAGTCGCCCACCACTCCAGTGCCCAGCTCGATCCGCGTCCTGTTCTGCGAAGACGAGGCGCTCATCCGCATCTCGACGGCCGATTACCTGCAGGATTTCGGCTTCACTGTCGTCGAAGCCGGGACCGGTGGCGAAGCGCTTGAGGCCATGGACGGCGCGGCGATCGACATCCTGGTCACCGATGTTCACCTTCCGGACATGAACGGTCTTGATCTTCTGCACAGGGTACGCGAGGTACATCCAGACCTGCCGGTGATCTTCGCCACGGGCGACATGCATGTGCCCGGATCGGAAGCCTTGGAAAAGGCGAGCCTGATCACCAAGCCCTACGACTACGACCTGCTGGCAAAGCGGATCAGGGACATGGTGGCTGGCAGCTGACCACCAGAATCGGGCGCTGGCCGTCAGGCAGGCGGGACACAGCTGCGACCTCACGCCGCGGCTGCACGCAAGGCGTGGTCGCCCCCGAGGCCCGGACAAAACTTGACAAGCGCACTCATATCATCTATCTGAAACCATTGAATTTACGTGTAAATGATGCCGTTTGCGCGGCCATGTTCTCCCGTCAACGTCAAAGCAGCAGATGCGTCCATGGGTGGTTCGTGGGCGCCTGTCGTGTGCCGCCATCGATGCGGGTCGAATGGTTCAATCAAAGCAGACAGTTGATCGTGTTCTATCGCGCAGTCATCTGAAAGCCTGCAGCTGGGACCAGCTTTCAAGCATGCAGTTGACGACGATGAAATCGGCAGACGGCATGACGGCATAGACGCCGGAATGTCGGCTGACAAAGCCTCGAAACATGATATTGCCCACGCTTGCCGGCGAAGCAGGATGCAGAGCCGGACGAAATTACCCCGGCGGCCAGTGACGGTGTCGATGTCGCTACGCCGCACGGATGTGCCCGGCCCGCCGACGAACGTGTTTCGGACGCGATGCCAGAGGCTGAACAAGGAAGACGTTTTATGACTGCCGATGCAGCCACCACGAAGGCACCACAGCAGGACACCGCAGCCGCATGGCTGAAGATCCTGTCGAAATACCGTCAGCCCCGGTTCGGCCGCAGCGCCTTCGAGCTCGCCGTCACCGTTCTGCCGTTCGTCGCCTTCTGGGCCGGCGCCTGCATCTCGGTCTACTACGGCTTCTGGCCTGGGCTGATCCTGATCCTGCCGGCCTCCGCCTTTCTGCTGCGGCTGTTCATGATCCAGCACGATTGCGGTCACGGCTCGTTCTTTGCCCGTCGCCGCCTCGATGACTGGACCGGACGCGTCATCGGCGTCTTCACGCTGACCCCTTACGATTACTGGCGCAAGGCGCATGCCAGCCACCACGCCACGGCCGGTAATCTGGATGAGCGCGGCGTCGGCGACATCACCACGCTGACGGTCGAGGAATATCGCAGCCGCTCCTGGTCCGGCCGGCTTGGCTACCGTCTCTACCGGCACCCGCTGGTGATGTTCGGCATCGGTCCCGCCTGGCTGTTCCTGTTCAAGCAGCGCCTGCCCTTCGGCATGATGCGTTCCGGTCGCCTGCCCTGGGTCTCGACCATGGCCACCAATCTGGCGGTTGCCGTCCTGACGGTGCTGATGATCTGGGCCGTCGGTCTGGTGCCCTTCATCCTCGTGCATCTGCCGACAGTCCTGCTCGCAGGCGCCGCCGGCGTCTGGCTGTTCTACGTCCAGCACCAGTTCGAGGAGACGCACTGGTCGACCTCGGAGGAATGGCAGTTCCCGCAGGCCGCGCTGCATGGCGCGTCGCATTACGATCTGCCGCCGGTGCTGCGCTGGCTCACCGGCAATATCGGCGTCCACCACATCCACCACCTGTCGAGCCGCATTCCGGGCTACCGGCTGCCGGAAGTGCTCGTCGACCATCCGGAACTTGCCGGCATCGGTCGCATCACGCTGTGGCAGAGCATTCAGTGTGTGCGGTTGGCGTTGTGGGACGAGAAGGCCGGCAAGCTCGTCTCGTTCCGCGAAGCCTCGACGCGTGCCGTGGCGGCCTGAGCAATCCCGCCGGCCTCGCGTCAGGGGCCGGTCTTGCCGGGCGGCTTCGCCCATGGCGAGGTGCTGGGCGATCCAGCCTCGACCGTCGGCTCGCTCGGCGCGGGCTGCGCCTCTGCATCGCCGACGTTCTTTTCCAGTAGATCCCTGAGGGCCGCAGCTTCCGGCCGATCGCCGGTTACCTCGAGGAAGCTCCTGACGTCGAGCCGCGTCTCCATGCCGCCGGATGGCAGATTGGCGCGGTGAATGACCGTGTCCTCGCCCGGCGTCGGGCCGCGCTCCAGCAGCCATCGATCTCCGTTCGAGCTTGCGCTAAATTGGATCGGGTCTCCGCTCATCATCGATCTCCCAAGGTTGAAGCGCAGCATTTCCAGCGCGCCTGGAGAGCACAGCTCCTTCGCCTGAACGGGCAGCGGCGCAAAAGGATGCGTCGCGTCAGACCTGGCGATCGGGCGATGTCTTCTTGAGCTTGGTCCATAGCAGCCGGCAGCCCCAGAGACCGAGGATCACCAGATCGACGGCGAGGAACAACAGGAAGTAGTGATAGATCTGCAGGTCGCCGAACATCCCTCAGGCCACCGGCGTGCGCGGAGCATGCGCGGCCATGAGGCGAAAATAGTGTTCGGCGTGCTGGTAATAATTCTCCGCCTCGATGCGTTCGCCGGCAGAGCTCTTTTCGCGCGCAAGCGCCAGGTAGTGCTCGTAGGTCTGCCGATCGCTTCCCGACCGACGGCTGGATGAATGACTGCTGCGACCGTCCGCGCGCGTGCCGGACTGTCTGCTGGATCTCTGGGAATTGTTCATGAAATCGATGAGGCCGGGTTCCGGCCTTCTCCTTGATCGATGATGGAAAGACTGAGGGCGCGTTCGACGGGTCTGCTGGACAGCCATCCGATGAAGCGGGAGGCGTAACCGTCTGAGGTTCGCCTCCGGGCATAGATGCTGGTTCGGGGCGCGCTCGTGATCGGATGACTGTTAGCTCACCAATGTGGCCCTTTCAGGTTCATCGCATCACCCGCCGAAACTCAGTCTCACCCGGTTCCACGCCTGATTAATCGTTGTCATCAGCGAGATTGAATGGCAGTGACAGGTGAGGTGCCGTCAGGTGCCCGATCTAGGAGGAGACACCCATGACCTTGCATTTCACTCGCCGTCAGACACTGCTGACGCTGGGCGCTGCCGGTGCGGCTTTCGCGCTCGGCATCCCGGCCCGCGCCGCCACCCGCAACCTCGCCGTCCTCAATCTTGCAAGCCATGCGCCGAGCTTCATCGCTTTCGAGCGCGGCTACTTCAAGGAGGCCGGCCTCGACATCGAAATGAAGTTCTTCGAGGCAGCGCAGCCGATGGCCGTTGCCATTGCCTCCGGCGATGCGGAATTCGGCGTCACCGCCATGAGCGGCGGCCTGATCAGCCTGGCGCAGAAGGATGCCGTCAAGGTCGTCGGCGGCGCACTGATTGAAGAGAAGGGCGTTGCCGGCGCCGTGATCCTTGCGTCCAACAAGGCCTATGAGGCCGGCCTGACCGAACCGTCGAAGCTGGCCGGCAAAAGCTTCGGCATCACCACCGCCGGTTCATCCTTCCACTTCATGGCCCACAAGATCGCTGCCGCCAACAATATCGATCTCGCCGACATCCAGCTGCGTCCGCTGCAGAAGCTCGGCGCCATCGTCGGCGCGCTGTCGACCGGCCAGATCGACGCCTGGGCGATCCAGGCGAACGTCGCCAACAAGATGATCCGCGAAGGTGCCGCCCGCAAGATCGGCATGGTCGCTGATTACGCGCCGAACTACCAGGTGACCACTGCCTTCACCTCGACGAAGAACGCCAGGGACGAGCGCGCCCTGACGCAATCCTTCATCGCCGCCTATTCTCGCGCCATCGACGACTACAATGCCGCCTTCGTCGACAAGACGACTGACGAAGCCGAACGCAACGCGCTGGCGAAGCTCGTCCACAAATACGTCGAGAAGGACAGCCCGGAGGACGTCGCACGGCAGAACCTGGTGGAAGGCGCGATGCGCATCAACAAGGGCCTGGCGCTGTCGCTCGGCAGCTGCGTCGAACAGCTCGAATGGTTCAAGTCGGAAGGCATGGTCAAGGATGCCATCACCAACGAGCAGCTGTTCGACACGTCCTATGTGAAGACGATCTGATCGGATTTGCAGACATTTCCGCCGGCCGCATGGCCGGCGCTCAGGAGGCCCGATGGACCTGAAACTGAACAATGTCAGCCACCACTACGGCACGGTGGAGGTTCTGCGCGACATCTCGCTGGAGATCCCGCAAGGACAGATCGTCTGTCTCGTCGGGCCCTCCGGCTGCGGCAAGTCCACGCTTCTGCGCTTTCTGGGCGGGCTGGAGCGGCCGGACCGTGGCGAAGTCCTGCAGGTGGGAGAGCCGCCGGCGGACTGCCTCAATCCCCTCACCTACGTCTTTCAGCATTTCGCCCTGCTGCCGTGGCGAACGGTGGAAGGCAATATCCGGCTGGTGCTCGAAGATCACCGGCTGCCGCGGCGCGAGATGGATGCGATTGTCACCGATGTTCTGGAGCGCACGCGGTTGAGTGATTTTCGCAAGGCGCTGCCGAAGCAGTTGTCCGGCGGCATGCGCCAGCGCGTCGCGATCAGCCGGGCGCTTTCGGTGCGCCCGGCAGTGATGCTGATGGACGAGCCGCTCTCGGCGCTCGACGCGCAGACCCGCGAACTGCTGATGGACGACCTCGTCTCGCTGTGGACCCGCCAGCCGTTCACCTCCGTCTACGTCACCCACAATCTGAACGAGGCGGTGCGCCTCGGCCACCGGGTGATCGTCCTCTCCCGCCGCCCGGGGCGGGTGCGCGAGATCGTCGACATCGACATCCCGCTCGCCGACCGGCATCTCGGCGACACGCGTCTTGAGGAAAAGCAGAAGCAGCTCTGGGACCTGATGCGCGAGGAAGCAGTGGCTGCCGACAAGGAACTTGCCGATGTCTGATGCGCAAACGATTCCCGTCAGCCCTGCCGGCACCGCCGGCACGACGATGAGACGAGACGGCGCAGACAACACACGCGTGCCGTTCCGCGGCGGCGGCTTTTCGCCGATCCCGGTGCGCGGCATGGCGATCCTCGTCTTCGTTGCGCTGATCGTCATTGCCGAGATCGGCACGCGCACCGGCATCATCTCCAATCTGACGCTGCCGCGCCCGTCCGCGGTGCTCGAAACGCTGGTGCAGCTCTGGCAGACCGGCGGCCTGTGGCGCCATCTCCTGCCGTCGCTGCAGCGCCTGCTCGTCGGCGGGTCGCTGGGCATCGCTGCCGGCATTTCGCTCGGCGTTCTGATCGGCCTGTTCAGCTATGTGCGGGCCGGTCTCGTTCCGCTCGTCGCGGCACTTTTCCCGATCCCCAAGATCGCCCTCCTGCCGCTTTTCGTCATCTGGTTCGGCATCGACGAGATGTCGAAATACGCGCTCATCGCCTTCGGCACCTTCACGCCGACGGTGGTCGCCACCTACGGCGCGGTCGACAATGTCGACCGGTCGCTGATCCGCATGGGCCAGAGCTTCGGCCTCAGCTGGTGGTCGATCGTCCGCAAGATCGTCCTGCCCGGCGCCTTCCCGGCGATCCTGTCCGGATTGCGCGTCTCCGTGTCGATCGCCATCATCCTGCTGGTCGCCGCCGAAATGCTCGGCGCCCAGTACGGCGTCGGCTCCTATATTCTGGAGGCCGGCTCGCTCTATGATCTGGAAAAGCTGTTTGCCGGCGTGACGATCCTGTCGGTCATGGGCCTCATCGTCAACTTCGTCATCGGCCAGATCGAGCGGCGTTTTCTCGGCTGGCGCGGATGAGACGCCGGCCGCCGACTGCAACCGCAAGGGCTTAAAGCACTGCGACCGGGTGAGCGCCGACAACGCCTTGCCCGATCTCCTGCCATCTCAGTCGCAGCGCATCTTCTCGGCCCAGTGCCGGCGGCAGAGCGACACGTATTTGTCGTTTCCACCGACCTCGACTTGGGCGCCCTGATGGATGACCTCGCCCTCCGCATCGACCCGCACCACCATCGTCGCCTTGCGGCCGCAGAAGCAGATGGTGCGCACTTCGCGCAACTCGTCGGCGATTGCCAGCAGCTCCTGCGAGCCGGGAAACAGCTTGCCCTGGAAATCCGTGCGCAGGCCGTAGGCCATGACCGGAATGCCGACGCTGTCGCTGATGCGCGCCAGCTGCCAGACCTGGTCGGAAGACAGGAACTGCGCCTCGTCGACGAAGACGCAGGTGATCGGCTCGGCCGCGTGCATCTCGACGATCGACGAGAAGAGATCGTCGTCAGGACCGAAGGGAATGGCATCCGAGGCAAGCCCGATGCGCGACGCCACCTGCCCCTTGCCGGCGCGGTTGTCCAGCCCGGCGGTAAAGATCACCGTGAGCATGCCGCGCTCCTGGTAATTGTAGGAGGCCTGCAGCAGCATGGTCGACTTGCCGGCATTCATCGTCGCGTAGTGGAAATAGAGCTTGGCCATCCCCCCTTTTGGCGCCCGACGGCCGCCGGCGGAAGTGCCCGCGTGATGAAGCCACAGAGATTTTTGCGGGGGGTGGTGGTGGTGGAGGGGCGCGCAGACCGGCCCTCGAACGCGACGATCGGCCGACGACGCTATTCGATCTGGATCCGCCTATTGGACTGCGAGGACGACTACGGCAAAGCGGTATTCGGCCGCGACCAGTTTGAGAAAATCGCTCTGGTGCTCGGCCGCCTTCGAGGCAGCTTCATATTGCCTTTGACTGCCGTTGAAGGCGTCTTCAAAACCTTCTCGACGTTCGCGACCGAGGAGACTGCAGCTACTCAATCCAAGGCCAAGGGCGTAGCGCCCCTGTTTCACATACCAACCATATCAAGGGTTATATCGACTGCTGCTCCAGTTGCACGATCAGCTTTTTGAGTTCGTCCACGGCGGTCATATCATGCGGCTTGCCAAAGACGTGTTTGAACCAGTCATTTTGCTTCTCGATATAATGAATTCGGGCTCGATAATCAGAGAGTGTTTTGGGCGGGAAGAAGCGCATAAACGACTGCCATGCTGTAATCGACACCTGCACCAGTTCCTGAATGCATCCTTCTAGCAGGTCCGGTACGAGAAACGGCCCTATGTGGGCGTCAGCATTTGGCTCAGGACGCAGCATGGCGAAGCCAGCAAATGTTGGGTGGCCGCATAGAACACATAGTCGCTTATAGTGCGCTTCCCGCTTCTTCTGCGTGAACCCGTCGCGCTTATCCAGTTGGTCGCGGATTTTGCCGGGCCGGAACACGCTCTGCCGCTTGTCCTCTGGGGTAGCCTTCCACTCTTGGACCAATTTCGGATCGGTCCTCAGATAATCGAGCAGCCAACCGCTCTCCATAATGAAGCGAATCTGCAGTCCGGACGACTGGTAGTAGCCTCCAAGCAGCAGCTTGAATGCCGACGCCATTGAATTGAACACGCTGGCACCGATGAGCGCCACGATCACCTGGTCCTCATTCATTTCGGGCGTATTCGTGCGGACGTATTGCATCATGTCCATGCAGGTCTCGATCATCGAGACGTGTAGCGACATATCCTCGCTGGCCTCAATAAGCGCGATAGACTTTGCTCGAACGTCTTCTTCGCCGCTGTGAAGCAGGGTCAGATTTTCAGGAATGCATCTCATATAGCACCATCATGGCCAGCAACACCCAAGTCAGGCAGCAAAGCCGGAGTCGCCGGGTGTAAGTAGAAAGTTGAGGGTATCTCGGGACTCGAACCCGCAACGTTTGGGCCTCTAACCGCCAACCGCTTGCGGCACTTATTGAAGCGATACTCGACGTCAGAATCGGATGTACGTCGATCAGTTAAGCAACTGAAATACATATTTATTCTCACAACAATAGCCGAACCCCAATGTCATTTTATATTGAGCCAAAGTCGTAGTGGGGGCATTGTGACATTTTTGGCTGGGTATATGGCCGCAAAAGTACCCGCAAAACCGCCCAAAATCACTCTTTTTGAGTAATTTCGAAAGATTCAAGTCATTGATTCTATTGGGTAAATTTTGGTAATGGTGGGCCTGGAGAGACTCGAACTCCCAACCAAGCGGTTATGAGCCGCCGGCTCTAACCATTGAGCTACAGGCCCTTTCGTCGTCGACGAAGGTGCCGGAGGCAATGGTCTCTCCGGCGGTTCGGCTCTAACGCAAATCGTTGCCATCCACAAGCCGTCGCCGCATTGGCTTCACAATCTGCGGGCAGGTCTCGATGCGGCACCAAAACGGTCCCGGACGCCGTCCGGGCATAACCACATACGCCGCGGAGGACCTTCATGACGTTCAACTTTTCCCTCTCCCTGCCCCGCTCGAACACCGGCCCGCTGGCAGCGCTGATCCTGTCGGCCGCGCTCGTCGCGCCGGCGGCAGCCTTCGCCCAGGCGCCGCCACCGCCGCCCGGCCATCCGGCCCCCGCCGGTGGACCGATACATCCGGGCCAGCCTGCCCCTACCCTTCGGGTCACCGGCGAAGGTCGCGCCGCGGTCGCTCCCGACATGGCGATGCTGACGCTTGCCGTGACGCGCATGGCCGATACCGCGGATGCAGCGCTTGCCGCCAACAATGCGGCGCTGCGCGAGGTGCTGGCGGCGCTGAAGGAGGATGGCATCGCCGAGCGCGACGTGCAGACCAGCGAGTTCTCGATCTTCCCGCGCTACAGCCAGCCGGATCCCAACCGCCAGGGCAATACCGAAGCGCCGAAGATCGAAGGCTACCAGGTCACCAACGGGCTGACGGTGCGGGTGCGCGACCTGCAGAAGCTCGGCGCCATCCTCGATCGCTCGGTCAAGCTGGGCGTCAACCAGGGCGGCCAGATCAGCTTCACCAATGCCGATACCGCCAAGGTGACGGACGAGGCGCGCCGCAATGCGGTGGCCGATGCGATGGCCAAGGCGAAGACACTTGCCGACGCCGCCGGCGTGCCGCTCGGCCAGATCGTATCGATCGAGGAGAACAGCCAGCGTCCCGAGCCGATGCCGATGATGCGCATGGCCATGGCCAAGGAGGCCGACGGCGTGCCGGTTGCCGGCGGCGAGAACACCTATACGGTCGCCGTCGAGATGCGCTTCGAGATCGGCCGCTGACATAACGAAACGCCGCCTGGCCGGGTCACGGCACAGGCGGCGTCTTTTCATATTCCGTCCCTTCGGTCCGGCGCCAGGCGACAGACCGAAGGGACGAGGTTCTCTGAGGCAGAGAGGACTAGCGGCGGACAACCGGGCAGCCACGCTCGTTGGCGAAAACCATCCGATCCGGACCACGGCGGTCGAAACCGGACACGACGACGACGCGACGGTTGACGTCGACCACGCGGGCACGGCGAAGGCCCATGCGCGAAGCCTTCTCCTCGGCAAGACCTGGCGAGCAGACGTCGCGGTGACGCGGACGGCCGCGATAGTCGTCACCGCGGTACTGTGCCTGGATGACCAGGCCATTGTCGGCAGCCGAAGCGGTGGCAAGCGGTGCAGCAATGCCGGATAGGGCGATCAGCGCGGCAAGACCGGTCTTTGCGAGAAACTGTTGCATGGATATTCCCTCCAAATGTTTGGTTCGCCTTGGTGGCGATGGAGGCAATCTAGGGCGGCGGATCTGAATGGCCACCAAATTCGCCATTCACCCGGCGTTCATTCAAGAAGGCCGTTTGCGGGCCTCACGGCGACAGATGCATGACCACTTCGCGGCGGTGCGGCCGGTCGCGATGCTCGAACAGGTAGATGCCCTGCCAGGTGCCGAGCGCCAGCCGGCCGCCCTTGACCGGGATACCGATGGACACCGTCGTCAGTGCCGATTTCACATGCGCCGGCATGTCGTCCGGGCCCTCGGCGGTGTGGATCATCCACGTCATGGAGGGATCGTCGCTTGGCGGCACCAGCCGGGCGAAAAAGCCCTTGAGATCGCGCTGCACGTCCGGATCGGCATTCTCCTGCACGATCAGCGAGCAGGAGGTGTGGCGGACGAAGAGCGTCAGCAGGCCCTCGCTGAAGCCGCAGGCGTCGATGAAATCCGCCGCCTGCGCCGTGAACTCGTAG
Organism: Rhizobium sp. 0TCS1.26; assembly: GCF_050455525.1. Classification (NCBI taxonomy): domain Bacteria; kingdom Pseudomonadati; phylum Pseudomonadota; class Alphaproteobacteria; order Hyphomicrobiales; family Rhizobiaceae; genus Rhizobium; species Rhizobium sp. 0TCS1.26. The sequence goes on from NZ_JBCIYV010000001.1 coordinate 635,979, forward strand.
AGCCCCTGCCCGCGCGTCGACAGGCTGATGATCTTCTGCGGCATATATTCCTCCTGCCTCTCAGTGGCGGACCATCCGGTCAGAGTTCCGGAAACCGGCGCTTGCGCCACTCGCTGCGCGGCACGGCGCCGCCGACCGCGAACGAGAAGCTTGTCACGCTGGTTGCGTCCTTGTCGACAGTGCAGCGGAAGCTGACATCGTACCAGACGCCGCCGGCACGAAATGCGCCGCGCCGCACATCGAGCGAGGTGCTGCCGGCTCCCAGCGTATAGGCCGGGATAAGCTCCGGCATGTAGCGCGGCGCGTTATTGCGCAGCTGCGCCTGAAGCTCCGTACCGCACAACTGGCCGGCGCGGGCGCCGCGCGGGATATTGCCCATCGCCGTCATCGCCGTCATGTCGCCGGTGGCAGACGCCGAATAGAGACGCTTGGCCTCCTTGAGTGCCGGTGCAGCAGCAGCCGGCGGCGCTGCGGGGCGCGGCGTTGGCGTGACGCTGGCCGGCGGCCCTGCCGCACCATCGCCCGCTCCCTCGCCGGCTCCCTCCTCGGCAGGTGGCGGCACCGCCTGTGGATCGGCGGCATCCGCCCGCGGCAGGGCCGCAAGCACTTCCGGCGCGGCAGGCGCGGGCGTCGTGGCCTCCTGCCCACCACCCGCCACTGCATCCGGTGCGGCATCGGCTGGCGCATCCTTCGGGGCATCCGGCGGCTGCGTCACGTCGCCCGGCGGCGGCGGGGCAGCATCCGCGACATCCTGCTCGGCAGGCTTTGCGTCTTCCGCCGGCGGCTGTTCAGCCGGCGTCTCTTCCGGCTTGACCGCGTCGGGTTTCACGTCGTCCGGCTTGGCCTCTTCGGGTTTAGGCTCGTCGGGCTGCGTCTCGTCCGGCTTGGCCTCTTCGGCGTCCGGCGCACCGGTCTGCGCACTGTCGCCGTTCGCCGCCTGCTCCGGTCCCTGGTTCTTATCGCCGAACTTGAACACCGGCTGCAGAGTGGGGATCGGCGCGCCTGCCTCGGATTGCGGCTTGGCCTGCTCCTGCTCCGCGGTCTCCGGTGGCGGTGGCGGTGGCGGAGGAGGAGGAGGAGCAGGTGGCGGTGGCGCCGCCTCCTCCTGCTTCGGAGGCTCCGGTGGCGTCTCAGGCTGCGGCGGTTGTTCCGGCTCGGGCGGCTTCTCGGCCTCTTCCGGCTTGTCGAATTCGGGAATCTTCAGCGGTTCCGGCGGGGGCTCCGGCTGCGCCTCGGGCACCCTTTCGGGTTCGGGCACCTGTTCGGGCTCCGGCTCAGGCGGCGGAACGATCTCCACCGACACCGTCTCCTCCGCAGGTGGGCTCTGCGTCGGCTGCGGCAGGTCGACGAGCAGTGCCGTCACGACCAGCACATGCAACAGGATCGAGGCACCGATGCCCCAGCGCACATAGGCGGCGGATGACCCACCAGACGGCAGATGCGCCTCCGGTAGCGACCCGCCCACGCCGGAGCCCTTGATCGCCTGATCGGCGATCTCCGCATCGGCACTCGGCGGGTTTCTGTCGGACGCGTCCTGCATCAGCACCATGTAGGGAAAATCACCGCCCGGATCGAGAGGCAAATCGAACTTCTGGAACGCAAGGACCCGGCAGGATCGCTCCCGCCGGGTCCTTGTCGAATATTATCTCGGCAAACTCTGCTGCCGAGGAAGAGATGCAGCGGGCGAACCCTTAGCTGTCGAGGAAGCTGCGAAGCTTTCTGGAGCGGCTCGGATGCTTCAGCTTGCGCAGCGCCTTCGCCTCGATCTGGCGAATACGTTCGCGGGTCACCGAGAACTGCTGTCCGACCTCTTCCAGCGTGTGGTCGGTGTTCATTCCGATGCCGAAGCGCATGCGCAGAACACGTTCCTCGCGCGGCGTCAGCGAAGCCAGCACCCGGGTCGTCGTCTCGCGCAGGTTCGCCTGGATGGCGGCATCGATCGGCAGAAGCGCGTTCTTGTCCTCGATAAAATCGCCCAGGTGGCTGTCCTCTTCGTCACCCACCGGGGTTTCGAGCGAGATCGGCTCCTTGGCGATCTTCAGCACCTTGCGCACCTTTTCGAGCGGCATGGCAAGTTTTTCGGCCAGTTCTTCCGGGGTCGGCTCGCGGCCGATCTCGTGCAGCATCTGGCGCGATGTGCGGACGATCTTGTTAATCGTCTCGATCATGTGCACCGGAATGCGGATCGTGCGGGCCTGGTCGGCGATCGAACGGGTGATCGCCTGCCGGATCCACCAGGTGGCGTAGGTCGAGAACTTGTAACCGCGGCGGTACTCGAACTTGTCGACCGCCTTCATCAGGCCGATATTGCCTTCCTGGATGAGGTCGAGGAACTGCAGGCCGCGGTTCGTGTACTTCTTGGCGATCGAGATGACGAGGCGAAGGTTTGCCTCGACCATTTCCTTCTTGGCGATCCGCGCCTCGCGCTCGCCCTTCTGCACCATGTGAACGATGCGGCGGAATTCGGTCACCGAGATGCCGGTCTCCGTCGCCAAGTTCTGGATCTCCTGGCGGATATCGCGGATCGTGTTGCTCTCGGCGCGGGCAAAGTCCTTCCAGCCGCGGGCGGCCAGATTAGCGATCGACTTCATCCAGTGCGGATCGAGCTCGGCACCCTGATACTGCTCCAGGAACGAGTCGCGCTTGACGCCGTAGGATTCCGCCAGACGCAGCAGGCGGCCTTCGTTCTGCACCAGACGCTTGTTGATGTCGTAGAGCTGCTCGACGAGACTGTCGATGCGGTTCTGGTTGAGCGACAGCGACTTGACGGCCGTGATCAGCTGGTCCTTGAGCTCCTTATAGCGGCGCTCCTGGCCCGACGAAAGCGTACCGGTGCAGGACAGGCGAGCCTCAACCTGCTGGTCCTGCAGTTTGCGCAGCTTCTTGTAGGTGTCGGCGATCGTATCAAGCGTCTCCATGACCTGCGGGCGCAGTTCCGCTTCCATGGCAGCAAGCGACAGGCTCGACTCGTCGTCGTCCTCCTCTTCCTCTTCCATGGGCGGCAGTTCGCCCCCGACATTGGTCACGTCGTCTTCGCCGGACGGCGCACGCAGCCGCCGGGTCTTTTCCTTCTCTTCGGCAGCCTTGCGGTCAGCCTCGATCTTTTCCGGGCTCTGGAACTGCGGCGCAGCCTTCGCCTCGGGACCGGAATAGGTGGTCTCGAGATCGATGATCTCGCGCAGCAGCGTCGTGCCTTCGTTCAGTTCGTCACGCCAGATGATCAACGCCTGGAAGGTGAGCGGGCTCTCGCACAGCCCGGCGATCATCGTCTCGCGGCCGGCCTCGATCCGCTTGGCGATGGCGATTTCGCCCTCGCGCGACAGAAGCTCCACCGAACCCATTTCGCGCAGGTACATGCGCACGGGATCGTCGGTGCGGTCCGTCGGCTCCTTCTTCTTCGCGGTTGCGACAGCCGTGTTGCCGGCAGGCGCGAGTTCGCCGCCTTCAGCTTCCGCCTCGTCGTCGCTATCGTCGTCGTTGGATGTCTGCTCTTCGGCTTCCTCGTCCTCGACGACGTTGATGCCCATGTCGGAAAGCATGGCCATCGTGTCTTCGATCTGTTCCGAGGTTACCTCTTCGGAAGGCAGCACCGCATTCAGCTCGTCCATCGTCACGTAACCACGCTTCTTGGCGAGCTTGATCATCTTCTTGACGGCATCATCCGAAAGATCGAGAAGCGGACCGTCCGTAGCGCCGTCACGTTCGTTCTCAGCTTCGTCGTTTTCTTTGACTTTCGTTGCCATGTATTCGTCTTTCCTTGGACGTCATTCGCGATGTTCCGACAACCGCCGACGCGTTTGCGAAGCACAGTCGAACACGTACCGGGTGGACAATTAATTCCCGCTTAACCAAGAGGAAGTCCCGCTGCCCGGGGAGCTACCGCCCTCACGCCAACGATCCTGATCCTCGTGGCTGATACGTTTGCTCCGCCTACTTATGCCAGAAACGGTGATTCCCACAATTTCCCTCTCCGTCAAGCCTTTCTAAAGGCAATGCGCAGTTAAAAGCGGAAAAAGCGAGACAGCATACAGCTTTCCTTAGGCCAGCGCTGTGACTGCCGCTTATTTAAGGACCGTGCCAATAAAGACAAGAGCCAGCGCCCTTCTAAAAGTTGCACTACGCCAGCCGTTACCCATCAACTGCCATGGCTGACTGCAATTCCCTTGACGCGACCCGACATCACGCCGAACCCGTCAATGATCGCTTCCTGGTTTTCCATTCGCACGATTTCGAGCTGCACCTCGGACAGCGCCCGCAGCAGAGGTTCGATGCTGTTTTCGTCGGCGGCCTCGGTGGCGGAGGAAATTTCTCGCTCCAGCTCCATCTTCTGGACCCGCAGCGCCTTGGTCCGCTTGTGCAGCGACAACGCCTGCCGATACCCCTCGCGCGCATCCTCCATGGCGGCCTGCGCCGTCGCCGTCCACAGCCGCGCATTGCGCACCTGCTGCTCGAGCGCCTTCACCAGCGGCTCGAACCCCTGCGCATTCAGTTTTTCGATCAGATACTCACGCGACAGTTGGATGCCGGCCGTCGCGGCCGCCGGCAGCATCGCCGACCAGAAACGCTGCAGGTCGCGGTTTTCGAAATCGATCGCGGCGATCTCGTCATACTCCTCGAGCAGCAGTTCCGGGTGATTGACGATGGTGATCGCCAGCACCACTTCGCGCAGCGCCGGCAATTCCTGGTAGCCACGCACGAGGCCCGACCGCGCCAGCCTGTCGGAGACGCCGAGGTTGCGGGGTCCAGTTCCCGCAAAGCCATTGGGGGAGCCCCGTCCGCCATCCTGGCCCCTTCCCCTCGGCGAAAAGCCCTGTTGCGAAAAGCCCTGCCGCGCGCCGCCTTGCGCCATGGCAGGCCGGAAGAATGCGTTCAGGCGCTCGCGCACATCCTGCTGGTAGAACCGCTTGACGCTTTCATCGCCGATCACCGAGATGATCTGCTTCAGGCGGGCTTCCAGCTCGGCACGCTTTTCCGGCGTGTCGAAGGTGCCGTTCTGCGCCTCGCGCATCCAGATCATTTCGGCGAGCGGCTTGGCCTGCGCCAGCACGCGGTCGAACGGCGCACGCCCTTCCTGGCGCACAAGATCGTCCGGATCCTTGCCGTCCGGCAGCAGCGCAAAACGCACCGAGCGGCCGGGCTTGATATGCGGCAGCGCCAGGTCGGCGGCGCGGCTGGCGGCCCGAAGACCGGCACCGTCGCCGTCAAAGCAGAGGATCGGCTGCGGTGACATCCGCCACAGAAGCTCCAGCTGGTTTTCCGTAAGTGCGGTTCCGAGCGGCGCAACGGCGTTCTCGACCCCCGCCTGGTGCAGGGCAATAACGTCCATGTAGCCTTCGACGGCAATGATCGTCAGCCCGTCGCCGTCGGCGCTCCTCACCTGTCCCTTGACCGCCGCCTGCGAGGCGCGCCGGGCGCGAGTGAAATTGTAGAGCACATTGCCCTTGTGGAAGAGCTCGGTCTCATTGGAATTCAAATACTTGGCCGGCGCGTCCGGCGACATGGCCCGGCCGCCAAAGGCGATCACCTTGTCGCGCGACGACAGGATCGGGAACATGATACGGTCGCGGAAGCGGTCGTAGGAGACGGCGACCCCCTCGCCATGCACGACGAGACCGCACGCCTCGATCTGCTCGCGGGGCACGCCCTTCCCCGCCAGGTGCTCCTTGAGAGCGTTGCGGCTCTCGGGAGCATATCCGAGCCGGAACGTCTCGATGGTCTTTGCAGTGAGTCCGCGGTCACGCAGATAGGCGCGTGCCTTGGCGCCGCCGGCGCTTTGCAACTGGTCCTGGAAGAACAGTGTCGCCAGTTCCATGACGTCATGAAGCGTACCGCGTTCCTTCTCGCGCCGCTCCGCCTGCACATCCGGCTGCGGCATCGGCACGCCGGCGAGATCGGCAAGCTGCTGCACGGCTTCGGGGAAGTTCAGCCCCTCCAGTTCCTGCATGAAACGGAAGTGATCGCCAGATACGCCGCAACCGAAGCAGTGGTAGCGGCCCTTGCGGTCCTCGCAGTGAAAGCTCGGGCTCTTCTCGCCATGGAACGGGCAGCAGGCCCAATAGTCGCCACGCGAAACATTGCTTTTCTTGCGATCCCACGTCACGCGACGACCGACCACTGCCGAAATCGGCACGCGATCGCGTATCTCGTCGAGAAAGCTGTTGGAAAAGCGCATCATCACCTCGTGGGAGCTTTCACCATATAGGCCGTTGCCGCGCCGGACGCCACACCGGCTCGAGGTTTCGCCCGATATACACAAGCAGTCCGCAAGCCAATCGATGGAAGCTAGCCCGGCTTGCGTCAAATTTGAGGCAGCGTGTGCGCCGCAAAAATTATGTTTTTGTAATTTGATTTCGACGCGGCGCGGGTCTTCAGTGCAGTGGTCTTCCCAACGTCCCACTCTCTCTCGGGAAGACGATTGCGAGACAACCCGATCCCCCAAAGCGGGCATCTCGCGCATCGCACGCCCTGCCCCCGGGCCACGATGCAATGTCCAGGCGTAAGAGGCAGGGCCCGTCCAGGCTCTGCCTCGCTTGGCAAAATCACGCAAAACCTCCCGCTTTTCATGGTTACGCGGACGGCCTCTTCGCGTCAGGATGGCGTGCCGCTCGTTCGTTGACAATCCGGCGATTGTATATACACTTTGCAATACAGGGCGCCATGGAACTGGATGACATCAGCAGTTTCGAATGGGATGAGGCCAAACGGCGAGCCAATCTTGCCAAGCACGGCCTCGATTTCGAAGATGCGGTCCTGGCGTTGGACGAAGACGCATATCTCTATCGATCCACCTGGCAGGATGAGGAGCGATGGATCGCGGTTTGCCAGGAAGACGCGCGGCTGATCGCGGTCGTCTTCACCATGCGGGGCAGCGTCTGCAGGATCATATCGGTAAGGGTTGCGAGGCGAAATGAGCGACGAAAATATCACGCGCGTCACGGCTGAAGAAATCCGCAGGAAGCGGGCGGAGGGCATACCGAGCCAGACTGACTGGGCGCGGGTCGATGCGCTCACCGACGAGGAGATCGAGGCGGCCATGCGCGACGATCCCGACTGGCAGGACCTGATCGACATCGACTGGTCCAAGGCGAAGTGGGTGACGGCGCACAAGAAGAAGGCGATCTCGATCCGCCTCGACGACGACATCGTCGACTTCTTCCAGGCCACCGGAAAAGGGTATCAGACGCGCATCAACGCGGTGCTGCGCCACTTCGTCAGCGAGCAGAAACACAAGAAGGGCTGACGCAGCGAAGGTCAGCCCCGGGCCCTTTTCGGCCTCCTACTTCAGCATCTCCTTGACGATCGCCGACGCTTTGGCGAAGTCCATCTGGCCGGCATAGCGTTCCTTCAGCAGACTGATGCACTTGCCCATGTCGCGCAGTCCCTGGGCGCCGACTTCTTCGATCACTGCCTTGCAGATCTCGCGGACCTGCTCGTCCGATAGCTGCTCCGGCATAAAGTCGCGGATGACTTCGATTTCCTCGCGCTCCTGCTGGGCAAGTTCCTCGCGGCCGCCGTCGGTGTACATCTTGGCCGATTCTTCGCGCTGCTTGATCATCTTCTGCAGGATCTGCATGATCTCGTCGTCGCTGACCGGATCCTTGCCGGCACCGCGATGCGCGATGTCGCGATCCTTGATCGCGGTCTGGATCAACCGGACGGTCGACAGCCTGCGGCTATCCTTGGCCCTCATCGCATCCTTCATCGCATCGGAAAGCTTGTCGCGCATCATGATCGTGTTCTCCTTCGGGCAGCGCAGGTCGGCGTGAAGCCCACCAGCCTCCCGTTCGTGCTGCGCCCTCATAGCCCAGTGCCCCGGCCTTATCAATCTGGCGCGGCAGGGCACCGGCCGGCATAAGACAGAAATCCATGTGAAGAGCAGCCCGTACGATTGACCAGATAGGTCGGTTTCGTTATTTTCCCGCACCTGCACGAGAATTAAAACCGAGAGCACTGCGCGAAACCTTCCGCGCGCCCTTTTCTGCGACCATAGATGGCCCCAGGGCTCTGCTGCTTGACGCGGCGGGGCAGCGGGCGGAGACGAACCGAAATGACTGAAACAGCACCCTGGACAACCCGCAAGCCGACCGCCGTTCTCGTCCTCGCCGACGGAACCGTCATCGAAGGCATCGGCATTGGCGCCACCGGCAAGGTCACGGCAGAGGTCTGCTTCAACACCGCCCTCACCGGCTACGAGGAAATCCTCACCGACCCCTCGTATCTCGGGCAGATCGTCACCTTCACCTTCCCGCATATCGGCAACATCGGCACCAATGATGAAGACGTCGAGGACCTGACACCGGCGGCCCGCCGCGGAGCGGTCGGCGTCATCTTCAAGGCCGACATCACCGAGCCTTCCAACTACCGTGCCAGCCGCCATCTCAACGACTGGCTCGCCTCGCGCGGCATCATCGGCCTGTCGGGCATCGACACGCGCGCCCTGACCGCCAGGATCCGTGAGAACGGCGCACCGAACGCGGTCATCGCCCATGATCCCAACGGCGTCTTCGACATCGAGGCGCTGAAGGCGGAAGCCAGGAACTGGGGCGGCCTCATCGGGCTGGACCTCGCCAAGGAAGCAACCTCCGGCCAGTCGTCGCACTGGACGCAGACGCCATGGGTGTGGAACGAAGGCTACGGCGAGCTCAACCCGGATGATGCGAAGTATCACATCGTCTGCGTCGACTACGGCGTCAAGCGCAACATCCTGCGCCTGTTTGCCGGCCTCGACTGCAAGGTGACCGTGGTCCCCGCCAGCACCTCTTCGGAAGACATCATGGCTCTCAACCCGGACGGCGTCTTCCTGTCGAACGGCCCCGGAGATCCGGCAGCGACCGGCGAATACGCAGTCCCGGTGATCCGCGACATCATCAAGACCGAGACGCCGACCTTCGGCATCTGCCTCGGCCACCAGATGCTCGGCCTCGCACTCGGCGGCAAGACCGAGAAGATGCACCAGGGCCATCACGGCGGCAACCATCCGGTCAAGGACTACACCACCGGCAAGGTGGAGATCGTCTCGATGAACCACGGTTTTGCGGTCGACTCGAAGTCGCTGCCGCAGGACGTGGAAGAGACCCACGTCTCGCTGTTCGACGGCACCAATTGCGGCCTGCGCCTGAAGGACAAGCCGGTGTTTTCCGTACAGCATCACCCGGAAGCCTCGCCCGGCCCGCAGGACAGCCACTACCTGTTCCGCCGCTTCATCAACATGGTGCGCGAGCGCAAGGGCGAACCGGCACTCGCGGAACGCTGAGACATTTCGCCAATCCGAGCATACCCGACGGCCCGCCTGATCAGCGGGCCGTTTTCGTATCGGCTCAGCGGCGCACCAGCAGCCAGAACCGGATGCTCAGCATCAGCGCCGCAGCCATCAGACCGGTAACGAAGCCGGTCCACACCCCGGTGCCGCGCCACTCGAACACGAAGCCGAACAGCCAGGCGCAGAAGAAGCCGATCGGCCAGTAGGCGATCAGCGCCAGGATCATCGGCACCTGGGTGTCCTTCAGACCGCGCAGCAGGCCGGCAGCAACCGCCTGCAGACCATCGAACATCTGGAAGATGCCGGCCGCGACAATCAGCGGGATCGCCAGCAGCAGCACCTGTTCGGCATCCGGCTGGCTGGTGTCGAGGAACAGGCTGCCGAGCGTCGCCGGTATGATCGCAAACATCGCACTGCCGACCACAGAGAAGCACAGCCCCACCAGGACGACGGTGATGGCGGCGCGCCTGACGCCTTGCCGGTCGCCCTGCCCAAAGGCCAGCCCGACGCGAACGGTCGCCACCTGCGCCAGCCCGAGCGGGATCATGAACGCGATCGAGGCAAGCTGCAATGCGATGCCGTGGGCTGCCAGTTCCGCCTTGCCGAACAGGCCCATCAGCAGCGAGGCGGCCGAAAACAGACCGGCTTCCGCCAGGATGGTGAAGCTGATCGGCACGCCGAGTGCCAGGATTTCGCGCAGTGCCGCCCAGTCCGGCCGCCAGAAGCGGACGAAGATCTCGTAGGCGCGCATCTCGGGCCGGCTCTCGACATAGCCGACCATCAGCGCAAAGCCGAGAAGGTTGGCGCTGAGCGAAGCGATCGCCGCACCGTTCATGCCGAGTTGCGGCAGGCCGAAGTGGCCGAAGATGAGGCCGTAATCGAGCCCGGCATTCAGTACCAGCATGCCGAGCGTCACATAGAGCAGCACGCTGCCGCGCTGCAGGGCGCCGATGAAGGAGCGCATCACCATCAGCAGCAGCGCCGGGAACATGCCCCATTGCAGGATGCGCAGGTAGCTTTGCGCCAGCTCCGCCACGTCGGGGGCCTGCCCGAGCGCCAGCAGGATCGGCTCGGAAAACCACAGCAGCGGCGCGGTCAGGAAGCCGTAGGCGATCACCACCCACATCCCCATGCGCACCGAGCGGCGCGCCTGGGTGGCGTCGCCGCGTCCGACCGCCTGCGCCACCAGCGGCACCACGGCGCTTGAAAAGCCGCTGCCGAAGATGAAGACGATGAAAAACATCTGGCTCGACAGAACCACCGCTGCAAGCTCGGTCGTGCCGAGCCAGCCGACCATCACTACATCGGTGGTGTTAATCGCCATCTGCGCCAGCTGCGCACCGACGAACGGGATCCCAAGTCCGACGGTCGCACGAATGTGCGTCGACCAGGAATTGTCGCGCAACCCGTCGGCCGCGCCCAGATGCTTCTCCATTGCCATCACTCCGAGACGAAAAAAGCCGTCGCCCCAAATTTGGGCAGACGGCCTGGCCATGCTCTAGTCAATGCCGGACTTTCAGGCAAGGCGCTTTGCGCCACCAGAAGAAGATTTGCTGGATCGATCACCATCGCTGATCGATGAGGCCGAGGGCAAAGATCTCGGCGCTCCGGCGCCTGTCGTCGTGCCGGAGGCGCGAGGCAGGACCGGACAGGCCAAGCCGCGCTTTCGGATGGCTTCAGGCCGGCATCTCGCGGTCAAGCAGCCGCCGTTCATTGCGCAGAAAATCGACGAACGCCTTCAGTGGCTGGGGCATCTGCCGGCGGCTGTTGTAATAGAGGAAAGGTCCGGGGAACGTCTGCCACCAGTCTTCTAGCACCGGCACCAGCGCACCCGAGGCGAGAGCCGGCGCCAGAAAATCCTCGAAGGTGAAGATGATGCCGATGCCGTGGCAGGCGATCGCCACCTCCATGTCGGGCGTTTCGCCAATCAGCCGGCTGGGCGGCAGAATGGTGAACTCGCGGCCATTCTCCTCGAATGGCCAGGCCAGCGCCCCACCGCCGGAGAAGCGGTGCAGGATGCACTGGTGCTGCAGCAGATCCCGCGGATGAAGCGGCGCGCCATGCTCGGCGATATAAGCGGGTGCGGCGGCCGCGACATAGCGCTGCGTGCGCGGACCGATGGGCACGGCGATCATGTCCGGCTGCAGAGACTCCTCGTAGCGAACGCCGGCATCGAAGCCCTCGCCGATCACATCGATCAGCGCATCGTTGGTCGACACATCGAGCATGATGCCGGGATAGGTCTTCAGGAAGTTGGCGGCAATGTCCGGCAGGATGGCGCGCGCGACGATGCCCGGCACGTTCAGCCGCAGCCGGCCGACCGGCGTGTCCCGAAAGTCGTTGATGCCATCGAGCGCCGCCTCGATTTCCGCCAGCCCCGGTCGAAGCCGTTCCAGGAGCCGCTCGCCGGCTTCGGTCGGCGAGACGCTGCGCGTGGTTCTGTTAAGAAGGCGCACCCCGAGGCGGGCCTCCAGCCTGCGCATCGAATCGGAAAGTGCCGACGCCGACACGCCACGCAACCGTGCCGCAGCCCTGAAGCTTTGTTGCCGGGCGATCGCGGCAAAGGCATCGAGTTCGTCGAGGGGAACGTCAGGCATGTACGATAATCCGGACAGAGAAGGCGTGTTGTCCCTGATTATCGCACAGCCGTTGATACAGTAGAAGTGGTCAGACGGTCGGATCCAAAGACCCGACCGTGTCGTCAGCAGCCGATCCGCTGCCTCCCAGTTGGCTAGAGCTGCTGATAGTTCGGCGAGAACGTATCGCAGGTCTTCATGTCGCCGCTCGTAAAGCCCTTCTGGAACCAGCGCACACGCTGCGCCGAGGTGCCGTGGTTAAAACTCTCCGGCACGACATAGCCCTGGCTGCGTTTCTGCAGCGTGTCATCGCCAATCTGCTGGGCAGCCTGCAGTGCCTCCTGCAGGTCGCCCTGCTCCAGGATGCCGCGCTGTTCCGTCGACTTGCCCCACACGCCGGCAAAGCAGTCCGCCTGCAACTCGACGCGCACCGACATGCGGTTCGCCTCGGTCTCGTTCATCGACTGGCGCATCTGGTTGAACTTGGGCAGGACGCCGATCAGGTTCTGCACGTGGTGGCCGACCTCGTGGGCGATCACGTAGGCCTCGGCGAAATCGCCAGAGGCACCGAAGCGGCTGGAAAGTTCGCGGAAGAAATCCGTGTCGAGATAGACCTTCTGGTCGCCGGGGCAATAGAAGGGGCCGCTTGCCGAAGAGGCAAAGCCGCAGGCCGAGCGGGCCTGGCCGGAGAACAGAACCATCGTCGGCTCGCGGTATTGCTGGCCGTTGGCGGTGAACACCGTGTTCCAGGTGTCTTCGGTTTCCGCAAGCACGGTGCGCACGAACGCGGTCATCTCGTCATCGGCCGCCGGACGCGTCGTCTGCTGCTGGCTTGGCGTTCCATCGGTGGGAGCTATGTCCCCGCCGGACAACAGCGTCAGCGGGTTGATGCCGAGCACCGCGCAGACGATCAGGATCAGCACGATTCCGCCGATGCCGATCCCGCCGCCGCGGCCACCGCCGCCGATCGGGATCCTGAATCCGCGACCGCCGAAGGATCCGCCCCCGGCGCCGCGCTGGTCATCGACATTGTCTGATTGCCGGCGCCCTCTCCATTCCATCTGCCATCTCCCTCTGAGGCTGCATCTTCTTGATGCGGCCGTATAACGCGGCTGACGGAAAGGCGATCCGTGGACAACGAGATAAAGGCAAGCGCCGTCTCAGGCGACCCGCAACTCCTTGCGACCCGGCAGGAAAACCGTCAGCAGGCCGAGAGCCGGCAGGAAGGAGCAGATCGTGTAGACGAAGCTGATCCCGTAACGGTCGGCAAAGATCCCGAGCACGGCTGCAGCAATGCCGCCGATGCCGAAGGCGAGCCCGAAGAAGATGCCGGCGATCATTCCGACCCGTCCCGGAACCAGTTCCTGCGCCAGCACCACGATCGCCGGGAAGGACGAGGCGATGATGAAGCCGACGATCGCCGACAGGGCAATCGTCATCGGCAGGTTGGCATAGGGCATGGCGAGCGTGAACGGCAGCACGCCGAGGATCGAGAACCAGATGACCACCTTGGAGCCGAACTTGTCGCCGATCGGTCCGCCAACCACCGTCCCCAGCGCCACCGCCCCGAGGAAGATGAACAGCATGACCTGCGACTGCTGGACGCTGACGCCGAAGCGATCGATGACGAAGAAGGTGTAGTAGCTGCCGATCGACGCCATGTAGATGTTCTTGGAAAAGGTCAGCAGCGCCAGCACCACGAGCGCGATCGTCACCGTGCGCCGGGACAGGTTATGCGCGTTCAGCACCCGCTTGCGGCCCTTGTTGGCCAGCATGTGCGCCTTGTACCAACGCGCCACCCAGGACAGCACGAGGATGCCGAGCATGGCGATCACCGAAAACCAGGCGACGCTCCACTGGCCGTTCGGGACGATGATGAAGGCCGCCAGCAACGGGCCGATCGCCTGGCCGAAATTGCCGCCGACCTGGAAGACCGACTGGGCAAAGCCGAAACGTCCGCCGGATGCCAGCCGGGCGACACGCGACGATTCCGGATGGAAGACGGCCGAGCCGATACCGATCAGCGAGGCGGCAACCACCAGCATCATGTAGGAATGCGCTCCGGCGAGCATGAAAAGCCCGATGAAGGTGGATCCCATGCCGACCGGCAGCGAGTATGGATAGGGTTTCTTGTCGGTGATGATGCCGATCACCGGCTGCAGCAGCGAGGCCGTGCACTGGAATGCCAGCGTCAGGATGCCGATCTGCCAGAAGTCCAGCGCGTAGTCGGTCTTCAGCATCGGGTAGATGGCTGCGATCATCGACTGCATGATGTCGTTCAGCATGTGGCAGAAGCTGACTGCGAGGATGATCGGCAGCACCGTCACTTCCGCAGCTGCAGCCAAGGGTTTCGTCGTCGCATCGGCCATGTGGTCGCTCCGCCTGCTTGCGCGCCAACGGTCGTCATCATGAATGGCCGTGCGGCAGGTTGTATTTGCGAAGCTCTAGACCCGACGGCCGAACCTGTCCATGACGGCTGGGCGCGATCCGGTACGGTTGGCAGATTTCGTCGCGCCCGGATGCGACACCTCCGTGATTTCCTGTCGATTAGGCAAATTATGGGGTTCCGTAGCGGGCAAGATTTGCCTATAAGCCGCGTCTAGCCTGAAATGACTATAGATCGCGCGACCCGACCGGTGACCTCTTCACCGTGCCGGCTTTTCGCGCAGGAAAAAAAGCGGAAGAATACCATGCCAAAGCGCCAAGACCTGAAATCGATCCTCATCATCGGCGCAGGTCCGATCGTTATTGGCCAGGCATGCGAGTTCGACTATTCCGGAACGCAGGCCTGCAAGGCCTTGAAGGAAGAGGGCTACCGGGTCATCCTGGTCAACTCCAATCCCGCAACAATCATGACCGACCCGGGCCTGGCCGACGCAACCTACGTCGAGCCGATCACGCCGGAAGTCGTCGCCAAGATCATCGCCAAGGAACGCCCTGACGCGCTGCTGCCGACCATGGGTGGCCAGACGGCGCTCAACACGGCGCTGTCGCTCAAGCGCATGGGCGTGCTCGACCGCTACAATGTCGAGATGATCGGCGCCAAGCCGGCCGCCATCGACATGGCCGAAGACCGCGCGCTGTTCCGCGAAGCCATGTCGCGCATCGGCCTCGAAACCCCGAAGTCGATGCTGGCCAATGCCACCGACATCAAGGACGCCGACCGCAAGACCCACGAAGCCGAGCGCAACAAGCTCAAGGAGACGCTCGCCGGCGCCGACCTCGACAAGGCGCTCGACGCCCTGGAAAACACCTGGAACCTCGGCGAGACGGATCGCAAGCAGCGCTACATCAGCCACGCGATGGCGATTGCCGCCCAGGCGATCGACGTCGTCGGCCTGCCCGCCATCATCCGCCCGTCCTTCACCATGGGCGGAACCGGCGGCGGCATCGCCTACAACCGCTCGGAGTTCTTCGAGATCATCAGCGGCGGGCTTGATGCCTCGCCGACCACCGAAGTGCTGATCGAAGAATCGGTGCTCGGCTGGAAGGAATACGAGATGGAAGTGGTCCGCGACACGGCGGACAACTGCATCATCATCTGCTCGATTGAAAACATCGATCCGATGGGCGTCCATACAGGGGACTCGATCACCGTCGCTCCGGCCCTGACGCTGACCGACAAAGAATACCAGATGATGCGCAACGCCTCAATCGCCGTGCTGCGCGAAATCGGCGTCGAGACAGGCGGCTCGAACGTGCAGTTCGCCGTCAACCCGAAGGACGGTCGCCTCGTCGTCATCGAGATGAACCCGCGCGTCTCGCGCTCGTCCGCTCTCGCATCCAAGGCCACCGGCTTCCCTATCGCCAAGGTCGCCGCCAAGCTCGCCGTCGGCTACACGCTCGACGAACTCGACAACGACATCACCGGCGGCGCCACGCCTGCATCGTTCGAACCGTCGATCGATTACGTCGTCACCAAGATCCCGCGTTTCGCCTTCGAAAAGTTCCCGGGCGCCTCGCCGGTGCTGACCACCGCCATGAAGTCGGTCGGCGAAGTCATGGCAATCGGCCGCACCTTTGCCGAATCGCTGCAGAAGGCGCTGCGCGGTCTTGAAACCGGCCTGACCGGCCTCGACGAGATCGAGATCCCCGGCATGGAAGAGGGCGAAGGCTCGAAGAACGCAATCCGTGCGGCAATCGGCACGCCGACCCCGGATCGTCTGCGCCAGGTCGCCCAGGCGCTACGCTTCGGCCTGTCGGAAGCCGAAGTTCACGAGGCCTGCAAGATCGACCCGTGGTTCATCGCCCAGTTCAAGGCGATCGTCGACATGGAAGAGCGCGTCCGCGAGCACGGCCTGCCGACCGATGCCGAGAACCTGCGCACGCTGAAGGCCATGGGCTTTTCCGACGCCCGCCTTGCAAGCCTCAGCAAGAAGCGTCCGAAGGAAGTGGCGGAGCTGCGCAACTCGCTCAACGTTCGCCCCGTCTTCAAGCGGATCGATACCTGCGCTGCCGAGTTTGCGTCTCCGACGGCCTACATGTACTCGACCTATGAGACGCCTTTCGTCGGCCAGCTGCGCTCGGAAGCCGAAGTCTCGGACCGCAAGAAAGTGGTCATCCTCGGCGGCGGCCCGAACCGTATCGGCCAGGGCATCGAGTTCGACTACTGCTGCTGCCATGCTGCCTTCGCGCTGAAGGATGCCGGCTTCGAAGCGATCATGATCAACTGCAATCCGGAAACCGTCTCGACGGATTACGACACCTCCGATCGCCTGTACTTTGAACCGCTGACGGCGGAAGACGTCATCGAGATCCTGCGCGCCGAGCAGGAAAAGGGCGAAGTCATCGGCGTCATCGTGCAGTTCGGCGGCCAGACGCCGCTGAAGCTCGCCGAGGCGCTGGAGAAGAACGGCATCCCGATCCTCGGCACCGCGCCGGACATGATCGATCTTGCCGAAGACCGCGATCGCTTCCAGAAGCTGCTGATGAAGCTCGACCTGACGCAGCCGAACAACGGCATCGCCTATTCGGTCGAGCAGGCACGCCTGGTGGCGACGGAGATCGGCTTCCCGCTGGTGGTCCGCCCCTCCTATGTTCTCGGCGGTCGCGCCATGCAGATCATCCACAATGAAAGCATGCTGCAGAGCTACCTGCTGGACACCGTCCCCGGCCTCGTTCCGGAAGACATCAAGCAGCGCTACCCGAACGACAAGACCGGCCAGATCAACACGCTGCTCGGCAAGAACCCGCTGCTGTTCGACAGCTACCTGACCAATGCCATCGAGGTGGATGTCGACGCACTCTGCGACGGCGAAAGTGTCTTCGTGTCCGGCATCATGGAGCACATCGAAGAAGCCGGAATTCACTCGGGCGACAGCGCCTGCTCGCTGCCGTCGCGTTCGCTCTCCCCGGAGATGCTCGACGAGTTGGAGCGCCAGACCGCCGCCATGGCCAAGGCGCTCAACGTCGGCGGCCTGATGAACGTCCAGTACGCCATCAAGGACGGCGTAATCTACGTGCTGGAGGTCAATCCGCGTGCGTCGCGCACGGTGCCTTTCGTCGCCAAGACCATCGGTGCGCCGATCGCCAAGATCGCCGCCCGCATCATGACCGGCGAGAAGCTCGATGCGGCGATCGCCGCCTACGGCGAAAAGCCGGATCCGCGCAACCTGAAGCACATCGCTGTCAAGGAAGCCGTCTTCCCGTTCGCCCGCTTCCCAGGCGTCGATACGCTGCTCGGCCCGGAAATGCGCTCGACCGGCGAAGTCATCGGCCTCGACAGCAACTTTGCGCTGGCCTTCGCCAAGAGCCAGCTCGGTGCCAGCGTCGAGCTGCCGCGCGACGGAACGGTGTTCGTCTCGGTGCGCGACGAAGACAAGGACCGCGTACTGCCGGCCATCAAGCTGCTCGTCGAGATCGGCTTCAAGGTCATGGCGACCGGCGGAACGCAGCGCTTCCTGGCGGAAAACAGCATCGAGGCAATCAAGATCAACAAGGTTCTGGAAGGCCGTCCGCATATCGAGGACGCCATCCGCAACCGTCAGGTGCAGCTCGTCATCAACACGACCGACAGCAACAAGGCGATCTCGGATTCCAAGTCGCTGCGTCGGGCGGCGCTGATGCAGAAGGTGCCGTACTACACGACGATGGCCGGTGCGCTTGCCGCCGCCGAAGCCATCCAGGCGCTGAAGAACGGCCAGTTGGAAGTCCGCCCGCTACAGAGCTATTTCTGAACTGTTCATCAAGAAGATCAGTGAAAGCCGCCCATAACGCCTTGCGTCATGGGCGGCTTTTTGTTAGCTTGAGACATGATACGAAGCTTCGTTGACAGCGAGACGCGAGGCATCTGGGAGGGTCGAAGAAGTCGAAAGCTTCCGACCGACATTCAAGCCGCTGCGCTGCGGAAGCTCCGCATGATCAACCAATCGCGCGAGGTGTCGGATCTGAGGGTCCCGCCAGGCAATCGGCTGGAAGCGCTCAAGGCGATCGCGCTGGTCAGTACAGCATTCGCATCAACGTCCAGTGGCGTATCTGCTTCGTTTGGAAAGATGGAGGAGCGGACGATGTTGGAATCATCGACTACCACGATTGATCAGGACCTGCTGCCCAATCCCACACCGGGCGAAATCCTGGCTCTCGAGTTCATGGAACCATTGAATATTAGCCAGAATGCATTGGCACGCGCCCTTGGTGTTCCTCCCCGCCGGATCAACGAGATCGTGCTCGGCAAGAGAGCAATTACGGCCGACACGGATCTGAGACTAGCCCGATATTTTGGTATGAGCGAGGGTTACTTTGTCGGTCTCCAGGTTGATTACGACCTGATGGAGAGGCGACGTGTCATTGCAGATGAACTTGACGCCATTACCCCCCGCGCGGCATGACTGATCTGTTCCAATTGAGTCCAGTTTCTGCGAGCCCGCCTATGCCCATCCAGGATCACGTTGAAATCGTCAGCAGCCGCGTCTTCGCCTTTCACCGCGACGAACTGTTTTCCGCCTTCTCCGATCCGGCGCGACTGGCTGAGTGGTGGGGGCCGGACGGCTTTACCAATGTCATCCACGACTTCGAGTTCCGTCCGGGTGGCAACTGGCGGGTCACGATGACGGCGAGCAACGGAACCGACTTCCTCAACCACTCGACCTTCGGCGCTATCGTCGAACCGGAACACGTCACCTACACCCACCACGGTCCGGTGCACGAATTCGACATGGACATGCGCTTCGAAGCGGTGAGCGATCACATCAGCCGGCTGACATGGCGGATGATGATGGAGGCTTCCGAGGAAACCGCGGCGCTGGCAAAATTCATCGCACTCGCCAACGAGCAGAATTTCGACCGGCTGGAGGCCCACCTCCAGACCCGGGCCGAGGAATCTGTCCGACCGTAGAGCCAGCGCATCGACAATGACGCAGGCTCATTGAAGGGCTGTGGCAAGCTCTCGAATCATCGTCATCTCACGCGTGAAGCGGTCCATCTCGTGGGCCTTGCGCGCCGCATCCGGGATGCGCAGCAGATAGGACGGGTGGACGGTGACGAACAGCTTGCGGCCCTCCGTCATGCCGAACGGGCGACCGCGCACGTCCTCCAGGCGATCCTTCTGGTCTGTCAGCGCGAAATAGGCCGTCGCCCCCATCGCCACGACCAGTTTCGGCTGCACGAGATCAACCTCCTGCTTCAGCCACCAGCGGCACTGCTGGATTTCGCTCTGGTTCGGCTTCTGGTGGATACGCTTCTTGCCGCGCGGTTCGTATTTGAAATGCTTGACGGCATTGGTGACGTAGAGCCCTTCGCGGTCTATGCCGACCTCGTTCAGCACCTGGTCGAACACCCTGCCCGCCGGACCGACAAACGGCCGGCCGGCGAGATCCTCCTGGTCACCCGGCTGCTCGCCGACGAACATGACGCCGGCCTGTTCCGAGCCTTCGCCGAACACCGTCTGCGTCGCCTTGCAGTGCAGGTCGCAAAGCGTGCAACGGCGCGCCTCGAATTTCAGAGCCGCCAGCGTTCCGGCAGGCGGCGCATCGGGGTCGGCGAGATCTGCCGCGATACGTTCCTGGACCCGCGCGTGAAAAGCCGGCGGCTGGGAAGCTGCCCGTTCCGCCATCTCGATAACCTTGGCCTCGGCATTGGCGATGAGATCGGGAATGAGTTCAGCTTCCGGCAGGTTCTTCCAGTACTTCTTCGGCATCTCAGCGGTCATCGCCTTCACCTTCAGCCGTGCGGGATTAAAGATGTTGGCGTAGTAGATTCGCCACAGATCGTCGGTGACGTCGGTGAGCTCCGGCTTGACGGCCGGCTCGTCCGTGACGGTCAGTGCGTCGCCGTCCCAGGCGGCCGACCCTTTCGGCGTGGCGATGACCCAGTCCATGTCGAAGAAACGGCGCCGGAAGAACGGCGCGATGCGCGCGACGATGTAGTGATCGGGTTCAAACCAGGCGAAGAACGACCGACGGCGGCCGGTCGGGTCGGTCGAGGCGACCTCCTTGAAGCGCACGAATGCCTTCATCTTGTGGCTGTCGCGACGGACCGACTTTTCCAGGCGCCGGGCGGCGATGACATCGGCATCCGAGACGATCTGCAGCAGGTTGCGCTCCGTGCGGATGCGCCACAGCAGCCGGTAGAGCAGAGCAAAGCGCGCCGGCTCCGAATGGCAGATGACGCTCTCCGCCAGTTCGATAAAGGCCGGCGGCACATGGATCGCCGCAGCGGTGGCCGGCAAGAGCGCATCCGCCGGGCCACCAATGCCCGACAGCGCGCGCTGGCCGTCGGCTTCGTCCAGACCGGTCAATCGGCCGCGCTCATCTTCGATGCGCCAGTCGATCGCCTGCGGCTCGACATTCGCCATCATCAGCCGGCGGGCCGCATCCCGCCATTCGGTAAACTCGCCGCGGCCTCTGAGAACGATGGTCTGCATCAGAAAAGCGACAGCTGTTCCGGCTTCGGCCCGAACATCGAGCGCAGATCCGACCGGTCGATCAGCCGGTGCGGCGTCCAGCCTTCCGCCTGGATGAACGGCTGCACCTTGCGAAGCGAAACGCCGAGCCGCCCCAGATCCTCCAGCCGCATCTTCTTGAACCGCCGAGCCGAAAGGATCGACTTCACCGTCTTGGTGCCGAAGCCCGGCACCCGCAGCAGCATCTCGCGCGCGGCGCGATTGACGTCGACCGGGAACTGTTCGCGGTGGCCGAGTGCCCAGGCAAGCTTCGGATCGAGATCCAGATCGAGATTGCCGTCGATCGACGACGAGGTGATCTCGCCGATGTCGAAGCCGTAGAAGCGGTAGAGCCAGTCGGCCTGGTAGAGGCGGTGTTCGCGCATCAGCGGCGGCTTGACGAGCGGCAGTTTCGACGAGGCGTCCGGGATCGGGCTGAAGGCGGAATAGTAGACGCGCTTTAGACCGTAGCTGCCATAGAGCCGCGCACTCGTGCCGAGGATGGTCGCGTCGCTAGCACCGTCGGCGCCAACGATCATCTGGGTGCTCTGGCCGGCCGGAACGAAGGTCTTCCGTCGCTTGGTCTGCAACGTGGCATCCGCGGCGTCCTCGATCTTCAGCCGCAGTTCGCCCATCGCCCGGCGAATGTTGTCGGGCTTCTTTTCCGGCGCGAACTGGCCGATGCCGTTGTCGGTCGGCAGCTCGATATTGATCGACAGTCGGTCGGCGTATAGCCCCGCCTCCTCGATCAGCGCCGCCGAGGCTTCCGGGATCGTCTTCAGGTGGATGTAGCCGCGGAAATTGTGGATCGTCCGCAACTCGCGGGCAATGCGCACCATCTCCTCCATCGTGTGGTCTGACGAGCGGATGATGCCCGACGACAGGAACAGGCCCTCGATGTAGTTGCGCCTATAGAATTCGAGCGTCAGCCAGATCACCTCGTCTGGGGTGAACCGGGCGCGCTCGACATTGCTGGACGATCGGTTGATGCAGTAGGCGCAATCGTAGATGCAGAAGTTGGTGAGCAGGATCTTCAGGAGCGAGATGCATCGGCCGTCCGGCGCATAGGCATGGCAGATGCCTGAGCCCTCGGTCGAGCCTAGCCCTCCCGTGCCCGCGGAGTGTCGCTTGGTCGTGCCGCTCGATGCGCAGGACGCATCGTATTTCGCAGCATCGGACAGGATCGCAAGACGTTCTTTGAGCGACTTCTTCATTAGTACGTTCACTAAATGTTCTGCCGAGAAGAGTCAAGCGACGGCTGTCTATGACACCCATCTTGCAAGCGGCCGCGCCCGCCCTATTTCGAATTCCCTAGCCATCCGCGTCGTCATTCTGCTATGCTTCGCGGAACTTGAGTTGTCGCATGGTTCCGGGGTTCTGCTCCGGGACCTGTTTCTTTTTGTGGCCGCAGGTTGCGGCCATGAGACTGAGGAAAAAAGAAAATGGTTGATAAGGTACCGATGACGCCGTCCGGTTTTACCAAGCTGCAGGAAGAGCTGCGCTGGCGCCAGCAGGAGGAACGTCCCCGCATCATCGAGGCCATTTCCGAGGCACGCGCCCATGGCGACCTGTCGGAAAATGCTGAGTACCATGCCGCCAAGGAAGCCCAGAGCCACAACGAAGGCCGCATCACCGAGCTCGAGGATCTGACGACCCGTGCGGAAGTCATCGACCTCAGCAAGATGTCCGGCTCCAAGATCAAGTTCGGTGCCACGGTCAAGCTGATCGATGAAGATACCGACGAGGAAAAGATCTACCAGATCGTCGGCGATCAGGAAGCCGACGTGAAGGAAGGTCGCATCTCGATCTCCTCGCCCATCGCTCGCGCGATGATCGGCAAGGAAGCCGGCGAGTCGATCGAAGTCGTCGCGCCGGGCGGCTCGAAGGCCTACGAGATCCTCCAGGTCACCTGGGGCTGATCGTCAATCGCAGGCAGCCACCGTGCCCTCAGATCTGAGCGACGTCGAGGTTATCGCACCGCACTTCAAGCGGCGACTGTCGGGGGTCACCTCGACGGTCATCCAGCTCGTGCCGGTGCAGAACCGGCTGGGGCAGAAGGTCGTGACGCTCGGACCCGGCCTGCCGCCTCACCTGCCCTCCATGCGCTACACGCAGCTGGCAGGCCTCTGGCGTCCGCCGCAGGGTCGGTCGGTGCGCGTCTGGCACGCGCGCCGCAACATCGAGATGCTTCCCGGGATCCTGCTGCGTGACGTGTTGCGCATGCCTCTGAAGCTCGTCTTCACCTCCGCCTCGCAGCGCCGCCACACCGGCTGGACGAAGTGGCTGATCTCGAAGATGGACCGTGTCATCGCCGTCTGCCGCAACACCGCCTCCTATCTCGAGCGCGACAGCGACGTGATCCTGCACGGCATCGACCTGCAGCGGTTTCATCCGGCAGCCGACAAGCGGGCCGCCAGGGTCGCCGTCGGTCTCGATAGTGCCTTCCGCTACGCCGGCTGCTTCGGTCGTGTGCGCCACCAGAAAGGCACCGACCTGTTCGTCGACACGATGATCAGACTGCTGCCGGATCATCCGGAGTGGAAGGCAGTCATCGCCGGCCGCGCGACGCCGAAGCACAAGGGTTTCGAGGATGACCTGAAGGCGCGCGTTGCTGAGGCAGGCCTCGCCGAGCGCATCCTGTTCGTCGGCGAGCATCGCAACATCGAAGACTGGTACCGGGCACTCGACCTGTTCGTCGCGCCGCAGCGCTGGGAAGGTTTTGGGCTGACGCCGCTCGAGGCGATGGCAAGCGGTGTCCCGGTCGTGGCGGCACGCGTCGGCGCTTTCGAGGAGCTGATCCTCGAGGGACAGACCGGACGACTGGTCGCGCACGGCGATCTTGAAGCCTTCGTTGCGGCCATCGCCCCCTATCTGGGCGATACGCGCCTTGCGGCCATCGAGGGGACCGCCGCGCGTGACCACATGCAGGCCAACTTCTCGATCGAACGCGAGGCTGCTGCAATCGGCGCCGTTTACGCCGCGCTCCTGGAACGTTAGCGAGCGAATACCGAAATGACCCTCTACGTGATCAATCTCGATCGGGCGGCCGATCGCATGGCGCGGATGCAGCGCCTGCTTGATAGCGAAAGGCTCGCCTTCGAGCGCATTCCCGCGGTCGATGGTCGCGGTCTGGACCCGGAGACTTTGGCCGCCTGGTCGCATCGGCATGCAGACGGCAGCCTCATCCTCTCAGTCGGCGAGGTCGGCATCCTGATGAGCCAGAGACAGGCCTGGCGCCGCATAGCAGACAGCGGCGAGCCGGGCGTCGTTTTCGAGGATGACATCCACCTGGCGGACGGCGCGCGCGACCTGCTGTCCGACCTTTGCTGGCTGCCGGCCGACGCTGATATCGTCAAGATCGAAACAACCGGCAGGACGGTTGCCATATCTCGTCGCGGGATTGCGGTCGCGCCGGGCCTGAAAACCCGCAGCGTCACCGTTTCCCGTCTGCGCAGCGCCCATCTGGGGGCAGCCGGCTACATCATCACACCCGAGGCAGCCGGCATGCTCCTGCACAATGTGGGGCGCTGCGACCGCGCGGTTGATCACGTCATCTTCGATCCCGCCTCGCCGCTCTTTGCGCGGCTGCGGATCTACCAGATGGTACCTGCCCTCTGCATTCAGGACCAGTTTGAGACAATGGGGTCGATTGGCCTTGGCGGCGAGATCGTTCGGGCCTGGGCGCTGGAAAAGAAGAAGCGCAGAAGGACGCTGTTCGAGAAGGCGTCACGGGAGATTGGCCGGCTCGGCGCCCAGGCGGGTTTTGTCCTTGCCGGGCTGCCGTTCAACCCGTTAGCTGACCGCCGCAACTTGAAAGTCCCGTTCGCCGGAATGGAGACAGTCCGGGACGGCTCATGACAGGGTGTGACTAGACTTCCACCAGCCCCAGCTTCTTGACCTGCCGGATCGTCAGCATGGTCTTGACCGTATCGACATGTTCGTTGGCGGCCAGGACCTCGATAACGAAGTCCTGGAAGCCGCTGAGGTTCTCGGCCGTGCAGCGAAGGAGAAAATCGCTGTCGCCGGAGACCATCCAGGCCTCGCGGACGATCGGCCAGCTCTGCGCCAGCGCCGCGAATGCCTTCAGATTGGCCTCCGACTGGTGCTTCAGTCCGACGATGCAGAAGGCGACGAGGTCGTAGCCGAGCTTCGGGGCGTTGAGGATGGCTGCGTAGCCCTCGATGACGCCGGCCTCCTCCAGCTTGCGCACGCGCCTGAGGCACGGCGGGGCGGAGATGCCGACGCGTTCTGCGAGTTCGACATTCGTCATTCGCCCATCGCGCTGCAGTTCCCGGAGAATTTTGATGTCGATGGCGTCGAGTTCGGCTTTGATCACGGGCAACCCTTGTCGTTTCGGCATGCTATTGCCGATAAGGCGCTCAAAGGCAAGCAATTCGCGCAACATTATGTCGCGCCTACGCAGGATTGTTGTGCGTAACCGGCCTCGCGTTACGCCAACTGCGCGGCTGATCTTGAATTGGTGCATGGATCGATCATAAATGAGCGTCAAAGGCGTGTGGTGGAACGGCTGCGGTTGAACGCCTCCACCCTCTCATCGCCATCTGAAAGGAACGTCCCATGTCAGCCCGTCACACGCAGGTCCTCATCATCGGCTCCGGCCCTGCCGGCTATACCGCCGCTATCTATGCGGCCCGGGCCATGCTGAAGCCGGTGCTGATCGCCGGCATGGAGCAGGGCGGCCAGCTGATGATCACCACCGACGTGGAAAATTATCCGGGCTTTGCCGATCCGATCCAGGGTCCGTGGCTGATGGAGCAGATGCTCGGCCAGGCGCGCCACGTGGGTGCAGAGATCGTCAACGATCTGGTGACGGATGTCGACACCAGCCGCCGCCCCTTCACCGTGCGCACCGATAGCGGCCAGGTCTGGACCGCCGACACGCTGATCATCTCGACCGGCGCCAAGGCAAAATGGCTCGGCATCGAAAGCGAGCAGCATTTCCAGGGCTTTGGCGTCTCGGCCTGCGCCACCTGCGACGGGTTCTTCTATCGCAACAAGGATGTCATCGTCGTCGGCGGCGGCAACTCCGCTGTTGAAGAAGCGCTCTATCTTTCCAATATCGCCAGGTCGGTCACCGTCGTGCACCGCCGCAACAGCTTCCGCTCGGAGAAGATCCTCCAGGAACGGCTGTTCCAGCGCCCCAACGTCGACGTGCTGTGGCATACCGAGGTTGCTGAAATCACCGGCGAACCGGCAAAGCCGCCGATGCCGCCGTCTGTCACCGGTGTCCGTCTGCGCGACACCGTGAACGGCGAGATCAGCGCACGTCCGATCGACGGCGTGTTCGTGGCCATCGGTCACGCGCCGGCCGTCGAACTGTTCAAGGACCAGCTGAAGCTGAAACCGAGCGGCTATCTGTGGACGGCTCCGGATTCGACGGCCACCGATGTGCCGGGCGTGTTCGCCGCCGGCGACGTGACCGACGACACGTTCCGCCAGGCCATCACCGCTGCTGGAATGGGCTGCATGGCGGCGCTCGAGGCGGAACGTTACCTTGCCGGCATCCTGCCGCTCGCTGAAGCGGCGGAATAACGATGGTCGTACCGCTCGATTGGGACAAGCTGCGCATCTTCCATGCCGCCGCGGAAGCCGGGTCCTTCACCCATGCCGCCGATAAGCTGCACCTGTCCCAATCGGCGATCAGCCGTCAGGTCAGCGCGTTGGAGCAGGATGTCGGCGTCAAGCTCTTCCACCGCCACGCGCGTGGCCTGATCCTCACCGAGCAGGGCGAGCTTCTGTACCGCACGGCGCATGACGTTCTGCTGAAGCTCGAAACCGTCAAGATGCAGCTGACGGAGACCACCGACAAGCCGAGCGGCAAGCTGCGCGTCACCACGACGGTCGGGCTGGGCCAAGGCTGGCTGACCGACAAGGTGCAGGAATTTCTGCAGCTCTATCCGGAAATGTCGATCCAGCTGATCCTCGACAACGAGGAACTGGACGTCAACATGCGTCACGCCGACTGCGCCATCCGCCTTCGCCAGCCGCAGCAGTCCGACCTTATCCAACGCAAGCTGTTTACCGTCCATATGCACGTCTACGCGGCGCCCTCCTACATCAACCGGTTCGGCGAGCCGCAGACGATCGAGGATCTCGATACGCACCGGATCATCACCTTCGGTGAACCGGCTCCCAACTACCTGCTCGACGTCAACTGGCTGGAATATGCAGGCCGCAACTCGGACAATCCGCGCCTTCCGCATCTGCAGATCAACAGCCAGACGTCGATCAAGCGCGCCTGCCTCCTGGGAATCGGCATTGCCGTGCTGCCGGACTATATCGTCGGCCGCGATCCGGGACTGATTCAGCTCGCCATCAACGCCGACATCCCGTCCTTCGACACCTATTTCTGCTATCCCGACGAGATGAAGAACGCCGCCAAGCTGAAAGTCTTCCGCGACTTCGTGGTGGCCAAGGCCCGCAACTGGAATTTCTGAGGCGCGATCGCCCCTGCGCGAGGCCCGCTTTGTTCAACAATTTCAACGCGCTTCATCTCTGCTACGCCGGAATATGGAGCGCTCCGACCCAAGCCGTGCGTAACCCGCATGGCTGTCCTGCACAAAAACGGATTGTTCCCTGCACAAGAAAGAACCATATCGCACACAGCTGATGCACATGGTGGCTTTTCCTCCCAGTTCCACCGCAGCAGCTGTTCCCCTCTGGAGGTTTTTTGACCTTCACACTTAAAGGGCCCTGGAGAAATCCGGTGGCCCTCTTTTTTTGCCATTTCACCTGACATCAGAATTTCTCCAGGTCGCTGCGTTTCGGTCTTGTCGGAGCGACAGGAACCACCCATATCCAGTTCAGCCAGCGCACTCTTCGCGACATCCCCTCGTCGCCCGCTCTGGCTGTTCCCCTCTGGAGGTTCTTTGACCTTCACACTTGAGGCCGCGGAGCGATCCGGCGGCCTTTTTTTTGCCCATCGAATGCCAACCCCTTTAAATCGCCCTCCATCGATCTACATATCGATCATAGGCGATCAACGGTGAGGCCATGGACAAGACCGAGATTTTGAAAGCGCTGTCGCACCCGATGCGCGTCGAATTTCTGGAATGGATGCGGGCGCCCGAGGAGCACTTCTCCACGCAGGCGCATCCTCTCGACATGGGCATCTGCGCCAACCAGTTCGAGAAGCGCTGCGGCCTGTCGCAGTCCACAGTCTCGGCACATCTTTCCACGCTCGAGAAGGCAGGGCTGGTGCGGCTCAACCGGGTCGGCCAGTGGACCTTCTACCATCGCGACGAAGACACCATCCGCGCCTTCATCGACCATCTCGGGACGACGCTCTAGTCCCTCTCCCACTCTGTCAATGCAAAGAGGATATCCCATGCCGACACTTTTCGACGCCGTCACCTTCGGCGACCTCAAGCTCAAGAACCGCATCGTCATGGCACCCCTGACGCGCAACCGTTCGCCGCGCGCCGTCCCCAACGATCTCAACGTCGTCTACTACGAACAGCGCGCTACGGCCGGCCTTATCGTCTCTGAAGGCACGGCGGTGACCCAGCAGGGCCAGGGCTATGCGGACGTGCCAGGTCTCTACCTGCCGGAAGCGCTCGAAGGCTGGAAGAAGATCACCGATGCCGTACATGCCCGCGGCGGCGCCATCGTCGCTCAACTCTGGCACGTCGGCCGCATCTCGCATGTGTCGCTGCAGAAAGATGGTGCCGCTCCGGTCGCGCCGTCGGCTGTGGCTGCCAAGTCGAAGACCTACATCATCAACGAAGACGGCAGCGGCGGCTTCGCCGAGACGTCCGAACCGCGCGCACTGGAATTGGCGGAACTGCCGGGCATCGCCGACGACTTTGCCAAGGCTGCCCGTGCGGCCGTCGATGCCGGCTTCGATGGCGTGGAGATCCACGGCGCCAACGGCTACCTGCTCGACCAGTTCCTGAAGGACGGCGCCAACCAGCGCACAGACGCCTATGGCGGCTCGATCGAGAACCGCGCGCGTCTGACGCTGGAAGTCGTCGATGCCGTTGCCAAGGCCATCGGCGCCGGAAGGACCGGCATCCGCCTGTCGCCGACAACGCCAGCCAACGACATTACCGACAGCAATCCGCAGGCGCTGTTCGACTATGTCGTAGAACAACTGGCTACACGCGGTCTCGCCTTCATCCACGTCATTGAGGGTGCGACCGGCGGCCCCCGCGATCATCAGTATGCGGGCGCAAGCTTCGACTATGACGCGTTCAAGGCCACCTATGTGAAGGCAGGCGGCAAGGCTGCCTGGCTGCTCAACAACGGCTACACGGCGGACACGGCGAAACAGGCCGTCGAAAGCGGCAGGGCAGATCTCGTCTCCTTCGGCCGGCCGTTCATCGCCAACCCGGACCTCGTGCGCCGCATCAAGGACGATGCAGCCTGGAACGAGATCAACCCGAAGACGCTCTACGGCGGCGGTGCCGAAGGCTACACGGACTATCCGACGCTGGAAGCGGCGGAGTAACCACTCCGGAGCCATTCTTGAAAGGGCCGGGCCAACGTCCGGCCCTTTCGCTTTTGCGCGGCGACCCTGTGCCGTCGAAGATGCACTGAAATTCCGCTTGCCGCGGCCGACCGGTCATCTAGTCTGGACCGGGCCGACCCCGGCCGATTCAGGGAGTGTTACGCCACGTGCTTTATTCTCTTGTCTCACGGGCGCTGTGGCCGCTCTTCTTCTTGA
Organism: Rhizobium sp. 0TCS1.26; assembly: GCF_050455525.1. Lineage (NCBI taxonomy): Bacteria > Pseudomonadati > Pseudomonadota > Alphaproteobacteria > Hyphomicrobiales > Rhizobiaceae > Rhizobium > Rhizobium sp. 0TCS1.26. The sequence continues at coordinate 665,378 of NZ_JBCIYV010000001.1, forward strand.
CCGGCCTCTGTGGTGCCTACCTCGCCTTCCAGTCCTCGGTACCGCTTCTCTGGTTCAACGTCGTCTATCTGTGCGAGGTCACGCTGATCGCGTTTGCCGAGCGGCTGATGCCCTACGAGAAGTCATGGCTTGCGGGAGACGGCGAAACCTTCAACAATGTGGCCCATACGCTGCTGAACAAGGGCGCCGTGCAGATCGTGGCGGCAATCGGCGCGTCGCTGCCGATGGGTGTGGCGATCCTCGTGCAGCCGGTCACCGCACCGCATTTCGAGCTCTGGCCGGATAGCCTGCCGATGTTGCTGCAGGTGGCGCTCGGCCTGGTGATCGCCGAACTGGGCCTGTATCTCGCCCATCGCATCGCCCACGAGAACCTGTTCTTCTGGCGGTTTCACGCCCTTCATCACAGCGTTGCCCGGCTGTGGGTGGTCAACACCGGCCGCTTTCATTTCATCGATTCCGGCTTCAAGATCGCGCTCAGCCAGATCCCGCTCTATCTGCTCGGTGCGCCACTGCCGGTGTTTCTCTGGATCGGCGCGGTCACGGCCTTCATCGGCCTCCTGACGCATTGCAATCTCGACGTTCGCACTGGCTGGTTCGACTTCGTCTTCAGCACTCCGCGGCTGCACCGCTGGCATCATTCGCGGGTGCTGGCAGAGGGCAACACCAATTACGGGGAAAACCTCGTCGTCTGGGACCAGATCTTCGGCACCTACTTCAATCCGCCCCGTCCCTCGTCGACCGATATCGGCATCAGCGGCCGTGTGGCGCCGGGCTTCCTGGGGCAATTGGCCCAGCCGTTTTCGCGGCGCGGCGCCCGGCAGATTCTCGGGAAAGCGCCCAAAAACCTACCGGTGAATGCCGACCAACGAACTGGCGCAGTGCCGGACGACGGAAAGATCGTACCGCCTCCGGCCTGAGCGAGGGTCAACGCCCGGCAGGGTCTGCGGCCGCCTGATCGTCCTCCACATCCGCCTCGGGACGATCGCCGCCGTCGCTATACTCGACGTGCCAGACACCGTCCGCGTCCTGCCAGCTGATCTCTTCGGAATCACCGCCGACCTGCTGTTCGGCCGCGACGATGCGTGCGGCCTGAAGCGCTTCGTCATGCGTCGGGAAGGTCTCGGAGAAGACATCTCCCAACCGGTAGGCCCAACCGCCATCATGCTGAACCACCTTGTAAACAACCTTGGCCATCAGTTCCTCCTTCAGGATTTCATGTCTTCCATTGATACTGCGGACACTGCCCGCGCAGGGAAAGCCCCAATGCACGCTCCGGGTTCCCTCGGAGCATTGCCCTCACTCACGTCGAACCGCAAAGAAAGGCCTGAGCCACGGCGCCTGCCTCCTTGATCGGCTGCCCCGCTGCCATAGATGCGTTCCGACAGCCGGGAGCATGAGCCTACTATGCCATCACTGATCAGGCAGGAAAAATTTCTTCTGGCCGCATTGCTGGTGGCGATCGGCGCCTATCTCGTCGAGCACACGATCCTGGAGGCCGGCAAGACGGCAGCGCTGCTGGCGGCAGTCGCGCTCATCCTCGTCATCGTGCTGGTGTCGACGCGCGTTGCCCACCATGCCGAAATCCTTGCCCACAAGGTCGGCGATCCCTACGGCACGATGATCCTGACGCTGTCGGCGGTGGCGGTCGAGGTGATCATCCTCGCCATCCTGATGAGCGACAGCAATTCGCCGACCCTCGTGCGCGACACGATCTATTCGGCTGTCATGCTCGACATCAACGGCATTCTTGGCCTTGCCGCCCTGCTTGGCGGCCTGCGGCACGGCGAGCAGCCCTACAACGACAATTCCGGCAAGACCTATGGCGTGATGATCCTGACGGCCATGGGTATCTCCATGGTGGTGCCGGAATTCATCCCGATGGACCGTTGGCACTACTACTCGGCCTTCACGATCTGCGCCATGATCGCGCTCTACGCCCTGTTCCTGCGCATGCAGGTGGGCCCGCACAGCTATTTCTTCAGCTACAGTTACCCGCGCGCTGCGGCCAAGCCGCCAGCCGAGGGCGGCCACGCTCCGCAGGACGGCGCCGAGGGCTCGACGGCGAAATCCATCACTGTGATCCTCATCGGCGTGGTGCTGATCGGCGCGCTCGCAGAGTTCATGTCCGCCTTCATGGGCACGGGCCTGGCAGGGAGCGGTGCGCCGCCGGCCCTGATGGCCGTCGTCGTTGCCGGTATCTCGGCGGCACCTGAGATCCTGACCGCCCTTCGGGCAGCGCTGCGCAACCGCATGCAGGCAGTCGTCAACATCGCCATGGGCGCCTCTCTCTCGACGGTCATCCTGACCGTGCCGGTGATGGAGGGCATCGCGCTCTACACGGGCCAGCCTTTCGTCATGGCAATGACGTCGGTGCAGACGGTGATGGTGACGATTACCCTGATCGCGGCGGCCATCAATCTCAACGACGGCGAGACCAACGCCATCGAGGGAATGACCCACTTTGTCCTCTTCGCCACATTCATCATGCTGACCATGCTCGGTCTGTAGCGCTGCCTGCCTTCGGCCCGACACGATGTCGCGAACCGTGCATACGCATGCCGCCGCTCACCGAGCGATAAAGCAAACTTGAACTCGCCGTCATCGGCGAAAGGCAGCGTGCCGCCCTACATCCTCCATGTCAGCTGTCATCGATGCCTTGGCATTGCGCAGCCAGATCAAGCGAACGCTCCCCTGGAGCGCGCCAACGACCGGGAGAAGACCATGAAACGCCTGACCCTCGTGCTTGCCGGCACGATCCTTTCCGCCAGCCTTGCGGGCATCCCTGCCATCGCCCAGACGTCCGGGAAGCCTGCCGAGACGAAGGCTCCGAATGCGCCGGACCAGAAACCTGCCTTCGAGAACCAGACGCGCGCGCCGCAACCGCCGCAGATGCTGAAGATCGAGACGCAGGTGGTTGCCAAGGATCTTCCGCACCTCTGGTCAATGGAGTTCCTGCCGGACAGCCGCATGCTGGTCACCGCCAAACAGGGCGCCATGCATATCGTGTCCAAGGATGGTCAGGCCGGACCGGCGATCGATGGCGTTCCGAAAGTATTGGCCGGCGGCCAGGGCGGTCTTCTCGATGTGGCGCTCGCTCCGGACTACGAAAGCTCCGGCATGATCTTCTTCTCCTTCTCCGAAGAGCGTGAAGACGGCAACGGCACCTCGGTCGCCTCGGCCCGTCTGGTGGCCGACAGCGATGGCGGCGGCAAACTGGAGGATGTAACGGTCATCTTCCGCCAGACGCCGAGCTATGACGGCAACAAACACTTCGGCTCGCGCCTCGCTTTCGGGCCGGCGGGCGAACTCTACGTCACAGTCGGCGAGCGTTCGGACCCCGAACCCCGGGTACAGGCCCAGGACCTGGCAAGTGGCCTCGGCAAGGTGTTCCGCATCGACCAGCAGGGCAAGGCGCTGCCGGACAACCCCTTCGTCAGCCAGGACGGCGCAATGGCGGAGATCTGGTCGCTCGGCCATCGCAACGTCCAGTCGTCGACGGTCGACAGCCAGGGCCGTTTCTGGCTCGTTGAGCACGGTCCGCGAGGCGGCGACGAACTCAATCGTCCCGAACCCGGCAAGAACTACGGCTGGCCGGAAGTCACCTACGGCGTCGAATACAGCGGCAGCCCGGTCGGCAACGGCGTGACCAGGATGGCGAACACGGAGCAGCCGGTCTACTACTGGGATCCGGTGATCGCCCCCTCCGGCATGGCGCATTATAACGCCGACGCCATTCCCGAATGGAAGGGTGCTTTCCTGGTTGGCGGACTGGTCAGCCAGGGCATCGTCGTGCTGCACATGGAAAACGACCGCGTGACGCATGAGGAACGCGTGCCGCTCGAGGCGCGCATCCGTGACGTGAAGGTGGGGCCGGACGGCGCCGTCTATGCCGTCACCGAGCAGCGCGGCGGTGGCGCATCGACCATCATCAAGCTGACCAAGGCCTGACGTACAACATAACAATGGCCGATCGCGGAGCAAATTCCGCGGTCGGCGGAAGCGCGCCCTAGCGGAGCTACAGCCTGAAGGCAAGGCGATGATCGACCAACGCTCGATCGATCGTCAGAAGTCGCAGGTCCTCGATGTCGCATTGAGCCAGCAACAACCGGTCGAACGGGTCACGCGTCGGCGGTTCGGGATGAACCGTCGCAATAACATGCGCGAAATCGATGGTCAGGATCGAGAGGCCGGAAGCCCGCAGCGCTTCGGGTATGTCCGCGAGCGCCATCTCGATCTCAAGCTTGCCCAGTTTCGACTTGATCGCGATCTCCCATATGCTGGCGATACTGACGAACCCGATCGTCTGGTTCGCGGCAAAATATCGATGAAATCTGGGAAACTGAACGTCGAAGGTGCGATGCAGAAATGCAAGAACGATATGTGTATCGAGCAGCAGCCTCATCGAATCGGCAGCGGTGTGATCAGGAAATCTTCCGGCAGCGGATCATCGAAATCATCCGCAATGTAGGGGAATGGGTCGGTGACGCCGATTGAGCGGAGATAAGCCTGCCCGGCCTCCCAGTCGATCCCGCCCTTGCGCTCACCAGCTTGTGGCTTCTCCACATGCGGCACGAGATCGAGCAGCGGCTTGCCGTCCCGCATGACGGTCACCGTCGCTCCCTGCTCCACTTCCTGGGCAAGCTCGTCAAAACGCTCATGCACGTCGCGGATCGAAACGGTTTTCATAGTCCCGAAGGTAATCCCGCCCCGTCTGCCGGTCAACGGCAACAAAAAAGGCCCGCCACCGGCGAGCCCTTCATCATTTGTTTGACTGCGTGGCTTACCGGCAGGCGCCGCAGAAGCGCTGGATGCGGCGGCACGCCTCTTCCAGCAGGTCTTCCGACGTCGCGTAGGAGATACGGAAGTTGGGGCCGAGCCCGAATGCCGAACCGTGGACGACGGCGACGCCTTCGGTCTCAAGCAGTTCAGTGACGAAATCCTCATCCGTCTCGATGACCTTGCCCGACGGCGCCGTCTTGCCGATCAGGCCGGCGCAGGACGGATAGACGTAGAAGGCGCCTTCCGGGTTCGGGCAGGTGATGCCGCTCGCCTGGTTCAGCATCGACACGACAAGATCGCGCCGGCCTTCGAAGATCGCCTTGTTCTTGACGACGAAATCCTGCGGACCGTTGAGCGCCTCGACGGCCGCCCACTGCGCGATCGAGGAGGCGCCAGACGTCTGTTGTCCCTGGATCATGTCCATCGCCTTGATCAACTCGATCGGACCTGCCGCATAGCCGATGCGCCAGCCGGTCATCGCATAGGCCTTGGAAACGCCGTTCATGGTCAGCGTGCGATCATAGAGCTTCGGCTCCACCTCCACCGGCGTCACAAACTTGAAGTCGCCGAAGGTGAGGTGCTCGTACATGTCGTCGGTCAGCACCCAGACATGCGGATGCTTCAGCAGAACATCGGTCAGCGCCTTCAATTCGTCATGCGAATAGGCCGCGCCTGTCGGATTGGACGGCGAGTTGAACAGGAACCACTTGGTCTTCGGCGTGATGGCCGCTTCTAGTTCGGCGGCGGTCAGCTTGAAGTTGTTCTCCTGGCGCGTCGGAACGGCAACCGGCGTACCACCGCAGATGGCCACCATTTCGGGATAGGAGACCCAGTAGGGAGCCGGGATGATCACTTCATCGCCCGGGTTCATCGTCGCCATGAAGGCGTTGAAAAGAATCTGCTTTCCACCGGTGCCGACAATCGTCTGAGCGGCGGTGTAGTCAAGGTTGTTCTCGCGCTTGAACTTCTTGGCGATCGCCTCGCGCAGCTCGGGGATGCCCGAAACCGGCGTGTACTTTGTCTCGCCACGGTTGATGGCGTCAATCGCCGCCTGCTTGACGTTGTCCGGCGTATCGAAGTCCGGCTCGCCGGCGCCAAGCCCGATCACGTCGCGGCCCTTGGCTTTCAGTTCGCGGGCTTTTTGCGAAACGGCGATGGTGGCGGACGGCTTTACGCGGGAAAGTGCATCGGCGAGAAAGGCCATGATGGAGGGATCCTGAAGCTGTTGAACGGCAGGCCGGCTCGGCTTTGCCGTAAGTTTCTATGTCGAAAGACGAGCCCTGTTTCAAGGTCAATCGCTACCCGCATCGGCGCTTTCTGAGGCAGATGGTCGCCATTGCCCCTCACATAGGCAAGATCCGCAAAGCCGCAGCCTGATGCTGCAGGTTAACCAAGGTTAACAGCGCCTTGTTTTTGCCGCAACAATTGCGGCTGACTGCCTCAATCACGTCCTTGTCGCGACGCTTTCGAACGCTCTTTTCAGCTTACCGAAGACGAGAGAGGGCCAACCATGTTTCTGGACGACGAAGACGCCACGGCAAGGATCGGCCGCTGCCGTGCGAGCTCCGGCTTTTGGGTCGCCGTCACGGCGGTCGCCGCCTGTGTGGTGATGATGACCGCCCTTGCCGGCACAGCCCGCGCCGAAGACGTCTCGCATATCTCGCAGGTCATCGCACCGCAATTGCTGCTCGACGGCGGCCCGTCCGCCGATAGCCGGCTGCTCTTCGGCGTCCTGACGGTGGTCTTCTCGATGGCCGCTGCCGGCCTCTGGTTCTGGAGCTTTCGCGGCACGGCAGGTCATCGGACCCGCAACCATGGAAAGCGGATCAGCCAGTCCTGAACTCTTCAAAGTGCCCTCCTGTCATGACATCGCGCCCTGCCCGGGCGTCACTGCAGCGCGACCACCCCTTATCAGACGCCTTGAAGTAGAAATGCACGACTGCTAGAGCCGAACCTGCAGACTGATCAGCTCTCCCCGCAGGATCCCCCGCATGACCCGCGTCCAGGCGAACCTCGTTCTTCTTCTCTCGGCGGCCATCTGGGGCGGCGGCTTCGTCGCCCAGGCGACCGCCATGGACCGGATAGGTCCCTTCTGGTTTGTCGGCCTGCGTTTCGCCATCGCCGCAGCCGCAGTTCTTCCCTTTGCCCTCATGGAACAGAAACGGATCGGTCGGGCGCCGACGTCGGCCGAGATGATCGATTTCGCGCTTGTCGGCTGTGCGCTGTTTGCCGGCGCCATCACCCAGCAGATCGGGCTGATGACGACGACCGTTACCAATTCCAGCTTCCTCACCGGTCTCTACGTTGTCTTCGTTCCGGTCCTCTCCATCCTGGTCTTCCGCAAGGCGCCGCACTGGATCATCTGGCCGGTTGCCCTGCTGTCACTCTTCGGCATCTTCCTGCTCGCCGGGGCGAGCGTCTCCAGCCTCTCGACGGGCGACTTCTGGAGCATTCTCTGTGCGGTGTTCTGGGCAATGCAGATCTTGCTCGCCGGCCACTTCGTTTCCCGCTCGTCGCGGCCGCTCGCCCTGTCGGCCACCCAGTTCGCCGTCTGCGCCGTGCTGGCAATGGCCGGCGGGCTCTTGCTTGAACCGCTGTCGCTCGAAAGTGTGCGTGCCTCGCTCGTGGAGATCCTCTATGTCGGGCTGATCTCCTCAGGCCTGGCCTTCGTCCTGCAGGTCGTCGGGCAGCGCTACACGACCGCCCCCCAGGCGGCGATCTTCCTGTCGTCCGAAGCTTTGTTCGGCGCCTTCTTCGGCGCTGTCCTGCTGGGCGAGAGCCTTCCGGCGACCGGCTATGTTGGCTGCGGGCTGATCTTCATGGCGATGCTACTCGTCGAACTGGTGCCGGAAATTCTCAAGCGCCGAAACAACAGCCGTCGGATGCGCGCTTAGACGACAGCAAAACGTCTTCTCTGGCGTTGCTTGAAGCTATGCTAAGCCGCTCATACCGTTAACTTATGTCGGTGAGTGGGCTATCCTTTTCAGGTGGTCCGCTGGAGGAATCCAGGTTCCGCACGCGAAACGTGCAATATGTTCGACAACGCTGCCTGCCGCCGCAAAACTTTTTCTTGCCAATTTTTCATAAACACAGCACTCTGTGCATGTTCGGGCAATTTGCGAGCATGGGAAGAGCTATAAAAAAGCGTTTCGGAAGCGCCAAGACTTCCGGGCGGGGGACACGGAAGGGTATCGTCGTGAACTCTTCTTATTCCCACGTGGTAATACGGGCCCCTTTCCTCCATTTCGAAATGCCTGCCGCCAGCCCCTTGTGGGCGAACATCGTAATGCTGTCCGCCGCTGAACACGGACAGAGGAAAAAGGACCTGATGCATGGCCGAGACTGGCACTGTAAAATTCTTCAATACGGACAAGGGCTTCGGCTTCATCAAGCCGGATAACGGCGGCGCCGACATCTTTGTCCACATCTCTGCCGTACAGGCTTCCGGCCTGTCCGGATTGTCGGAAAATCAGAAAGTAAGCTTCGACACGGAACCGGATCGTCGCGGCAAGGGCCCAAAGGCAGTCAACCTGCAGATTTCCGGCTGATTTGCTCCACGGCTTTCACTCGAGTTGAAGCCCGGCAGAGATGCCGGGTTTTTTTGTGCCCGAAAACTGCGCGACGCTTGAGGAGCAGCTGAGCGACCACAAGGTCGCGGCTCACCGTCAGCTGACTTAGATGCCGCGCAAGAAGACGTTGTTGCGCCGCTCGTCGCCGATGCGACTGCCGGGACCGTGGCCGCACAGGAAACCGACCTCGTCGCCCAGCGGCAGCACCTTGTCGCGGATCGATGCCAGCAGCTGTTCGTGATTGCCCCCCGGCAGGTCCGTGCGACCGATCGAGCCATTGAACAGCACGTCGCCGAGGATCGCGAAGTTCATATCCCGGTTGACGAATATGACGTGGCCTGGCGCATGTCCTGGGCAGTGCAGGACGTCGAACTGGTGCTCTCCGAGCGACACGCGATCGCCTTCCTTCAGCCAGCGGTCCGGGGTCAGCTTGCGGGCGGGAATGTCGAAGCCGAGCGCTGCGGCGCGCGTGTCGAGGATGTCGAGGAGAGGCTTGTCGTCTTCGTGCGGCCCGATGACCTGAACACCCAGTTTCTCGCGCAACTCGTCTGCGCCGCCTGCGTGGTCGATGTGGCCGTGGGTTATCCAGATTTCGCCGACCGTGAGGCCCTGCTGCTTGACGACCTCGATGATCTTGTCGACGTCACCACCCGGATCTATGACCACCGCGTCCTTCGTCTCGGTATCGAAGAGGATGGTACAATTCTGCTGGAACGGAGTGACGGGAATAATGCCTGCCTGGAGCTGCCCCATGATGCCTCGCTGATCGACTGGAAATCGATCCGGGTATAGCGCCCTTCCCTGCCGGCTGCAGCGAAAAAGATCAGTTCGAGGAGATCTGGTAGGGGCTTTCTGCAGACACCGGCGGTGCGAGCGAAACGCAGGCGAGCAGCACTGCTGCAATGGCGATCTTCAGCGAAAACACCGTCACCAGCACCGAACGCATCGGATGAGCGGCTTCGGCGCGCGACGATGTCGGATGAAATTCGGCGGACGAGAGCAAGGCCATGATTTATCTCCTGTTTGTTGAAGCTCGCAACGGACATCTGCCGAGAAAGGTTCCGCTACCGTCGCATCGGATTGCGAAACAGTTGCATTCCTGCCGCAGCCCGCCACCGGTGGCCCGCGGCTGTTGCAGCTTCCTCCGCCGGTTGATGATCCGGCTGATGATGTTGCATGGGGAGACAGTCTTGACCGCTGCACATTCGGGTTGATTGTTGAAACGCTTCGCGCTTTATCAGATCTGACGTTGAACGTTCCGCTCGACGCGGCGACGGCGCGGGTACGTTCCGCTCTGCCGGGATCTGCCGGCGCGTTGCGAGCCTTTGAAAGGGATGAGGATTGTCGCCGGGATCGACTGGAAAAGCCGTCAGGAAGGTTCACCCGCCGATGCCCGCCGTCGATGAAAGCAAGATCGACTTCGAGACGATCGAGCTGTTCTTCTTCGCCTATCGCGATTTCGTCTCCGATCCGGACGCCATTCTCTCCAACATCGACATGGGCCGGGCGCATCACCGGGTGGTTTACTTCGTCTGCCGGCAGCCCGGCATGATGGTAACCGACCTGCTCGACACCCTGCAGATCACCAAGCAGAGCCTGGCACGCGTCCTGAAGCAGCTGATTGACAGCGGCTACATTCGCCAGATGGCCGGTGCCAAGGATCGCCGCCAGCGCCGCCTCTACCCGACGCTGGCCGGCCGCGAACTTGCGCTTGCTCTTTCCGAGCCGCAGTCTCGCCGTATATGCTCGGCATTGCAGGACCTGACGGCGGAACAGAAAGACGGCGTCCTGTCATTCCTGCGGGCCATGCGTGGCCGTCGCGAAGGTTTGCCAGCGTCAGAGCAAGAGGTCGATTGAGATGGGTGTTGCGAGCGTGCCGCTTTCCGATGACGCGGCCCACCTGCTGGTGGTGGACGACGATACGCGCATTCGCGATCTCCTCCATCGCTATCTGATGGAACAGGGATTTCGGGTGACCGTCGCCGGCGACGCCGCAGAGGCGCGGCGCAAGCTGCAGGGGCTCGATTTCGACCTGATGATCCTCGACGTGATGATGCCCGGCGAAACCGGCATCGCCCTCACCCAGTCGATGCGCGACAAGCGCGCCATCCCGATCATCCTGCTGACGGCGCGGGCCGAGGCCGACGCGCGCATCGAGGGCCTGGAGGCCGGCGCCGACGACTATCTGCCGAAGCCGTTCGATCCGCGCGAACTGGTGCTGCGCATCAACAACATCCTGCGTCGCAACGCCAATGCCGATGCGCCGAAGATCGACCAGATCATGTTCGGGCCCTTCACCTTCTCGATTGCCCGCAAGGAGCTGCGCCGGGCGGCGGAAACTATCCGCCTCACGGATCGAGAACAGGAAATCATGCTGCTGTTTGCCCTGCGGGCGGGCGATACCATTCCCCGTCATGAACTGATCGGCGACGATTCCGAGGTTGGCGAGCGGACGATCGACGTGCAGATCAACCGGCTGCGGCGCAAGATAGAGGAAGACCCGGCCAATCCGGTCTATCTTCAAACCGTGCGCGGCATAGGCTACCGTCTCAGCATCGACTGACGCGAGAGATCAGAGCAATCGGCGGTGCGAACCGTCGCAAGAGGCAGAATGGCGATCATCGACACGATGCGGCGCGACATCGGCAGGCTACGGCCGCCCGGCTGGGCGACGTTCGGCCGCTGGCTGAAGCGGCACATGCCGACCGGCCTGTTCACCCGCTCTGTGCTGATCGTCATCATCCCGATGCTGTTGCTGCAGACGGTTGTGGCCGCCGTGTTCATGGAGCGTCACTGGCGGCTCGTCACCGAACGGCTGTCGCAGGCGGTCACCCGCGACATCGCCGCGATCATCGAGATCATCCGCATCTATCCGCCGGCAAGCGGCGATTACAGCGAGATCATCCGCATCGCCCGCGATAAGCTATCGCTGACGCTTCTGGTCGAGCCGGGCGGGCAGTTGCCGCCGCCCCGTTCCAAGCCGTTCTTCTCGATCCTCGACGATTTTCTCGCCGACCAGATCAATCAGCAGATCCGCCTGCCCTTCTGGATCGACACCGTAGGCGACAGCCGGCTCGTCGAGATCCGCATCCAGCTCGACGACAAGGTGCTGCGCTTCTTCACCGTCCGCAACCAGACTTATGCTTCCAATACCCATATCTTCCTGGTCTGGATGTTCGGCACCTCGCTGCTGTTGATCGGCATCTCGATCCTCTTCCTGCGCGGCCAGATCCGGCCGATCCTGGCGCTGGCCAACGCAGCGGAGAATTTCGGCAAGGGTCAGCGGATGCAGGATCCCTTCGTGCCGCGCGGCGCCGACGAGATCCGCCGCGCCGGCATCGCCTTCATCCAGATGCGCGAGCGCATCGAGCGGCAGATGGAGCAGCGCACGGCGATGCTGACCGGCATCAGCCACGACCTGCGCACCATCCTGACTCGCTTCAAGCTGCAGCTGGCACTGGCGCGCGACAACCCCGATCTGGCCGGCATGAGCGCCGACGTGGACGACATGCAGAGCATGCTGGAAGGCTATCTGGCCTTTGCGCGCGGCGAGGCCGAGGAGGATTTCGGCGAGCTGCGGCTGAGCGAGCTTCTGGAAAAGATCGAGATGGATTTCGCCCTGCACGGCAAGACGATGACCTACAGCATCGACGGCGAGGATCTGCTCTCGGTGCGTCCGAACGCCTTCATGCGGCTCGTCGGCAATCTAGCGGCAAACAGCCAGCGCTACGCCAGCCACCTGCATGTCGACGCCCGCCACAGCGCGAAATGGCTGACGTTGGTGTTCGACGATGATGGCCCCGGCATCCCGGAACAATCGCGCGAGGACGTCTTCAAGCCGTTCTTCCGGCTGGACGAGGCCCGCAATCTCAACGCATCCGGGACGGGTCTCGGGCTGGCCATCGTCCGCGACATCGCCCGCGGCCATGGGGGCAATGTCACGCTGTCGGACAGTCCGCGCGGCGGCCTGCGGGCCGTGGTGCGTGTCCCGGCGTGATGAGCTAAACTGAACTCGAGAAACAAGCGACGGCTGTGCGGGCCGGCGGCTTTCCTACATCATCTTCATGCCGTTCGGCACGCCGCGCTCGACGGCGGCCAGCACGATCGCGCCGCTCTCGCCGGCAAAGCCGAGCGTCAGGACCTCGGAGCGCACCGGCCCGATCTGACGCGGCGGAAAATTGACGACGCCGAGCACCTGTCGCCCGACGAGCGTTTCCGGCGTGTAGTGCACGGTGATCTGCGCCGAAGAACGGCGGATGCCGATTTCCGGGCCGAAATCGATCTTCAGCTTGTAGGCAGGCTTGCGCGCCTCGGGAAATTCCTCCGCCTCGACGATGGTGCCGACGCGGATATCGACCTTGTCGAAGTCGTCCCAGGTGATCTCGTTTGCCATTGCCAGCCTTCCCATCCTAGCCGCCCAGTTCCTGCGCCCGGTCGCGGGCGGCAGCAAGTGCCCGGTCGAAGATCGGCTGGATGCCGTCATCGGCCATCAGCACGGCGAGTGCGGCAGCCGTCGTGCCGCCGGGAGACGTCACGTTCTGGCGCAGGCGCGCCGCCTCGTCCGGCGACTGATGCAGCAGTTCGCCAGCACCCGCCACGGTCTCGCGGGCAAGCCGCATGGCAAGATCCGCCGGCAGGCCGAGCTTGCGGCCGGCTTCCGCCATGCACTCGACGAGATAGAACACGTAGGCCGGGCCGCTGCCCGAGACGGCGGTGACGGAATCGATGTCGCTTTCGCGTTCCACCCATTCGACCGGGCCACTGACCTTCAGCAGGTCATGAACGGCCGTCCGCTGCTCGTCGCTCACCCGCGCATTGGCGTAGGCGCCGGTCACGCCGCGACCGATCATTGCCGGCGTGTTGGGCATGGCGCGCACCATGGCGGCGGCACCCAGATGATGTTCGAAGAACGACAGCGTCTTGCCGGCAGCAACCGAGACGACCACCGTCTGCGGACCGACCAGCGGACGAAGCGGCGGCAGAACCGTCTCCATTACCTGCGGCTTGACGGCAAGAAACAGGATGCCGGCTTCGATGCCGGACGGAGCGGAGGTTTCGTGGCGTGCGCCGGCTTGCGTAAGAGCCGACATCATTGCCTCGGAGGGCGCAGGATCGATGACCAGGATCGACGAGCCCGGCACGCCGCTCTTCAGCCAGCCGGTGAGCATGGCGCCGCCCATGTTGCCGGCACCGACCAGGACCACCGGTCCTGAAAGGGTGCCCGGCATCAGCACTCTCCAACGGTTTCGAACAGCACGGCTTCCATGGCGCTCTTGGCGTCCATGCCGGACCAGACGACGAACTGGAAGGCCTGGTAGTAGGTCTCGCAGGTTTCGAGCGCGTTCGACAGGAGAACCTCGACCTGCTGGTTGGTCGGCTCGGCACCGCCGGCAAGCAGCAGCGACTGGCGGAAGATCACCACGTCCTCCTGCCGCCACAGGTCGAAGTGGCCCATCAGAACCTGGCCATTGACGTGCGACAGAAGCCGGATCACCTCGTTCACCCGTGCATCGGCGACCTTGATGTCGAAGGCACAGGCCAGGTGCAGCGCCTCGAATTCCTCCATCCAGGAGAACGAGACGTTGTAATCGGTCCAATGACCCTCGACGGTCATGGCGATCTCGTCTTCACCGGAACGCTCGAACGTCCAGTCGTTGGACGCGGCAACGAACTCGATCATATCGACCGGGTTCGAGTGACGTTCCATATCCATCTCAATGAGGCTCATGCGGCACCTTCTAAACCGGAATGAAAGCGGCATTCGTGTAAGTTCACACACAACGGACGCGGACACTGAACCGGAAATTCACCTGTTCCGATGATCGTCCGCGACCGCCACCCTAGTACCTGCACCCTGTCTGGAGCTTGCGGCCGTCGTTTCGAATCATCATTTAAAATCAGTGTATAGGCGAGGAGTCCCAGCACCAGCCCCCGAGCCTGCATTTTGCGGGGACGACTCAACTGGAGGCCTCCGAAACGGCATCAGCGACTCGGATTAACCGACTCTGCCGTCTCGCTTTTTCGCATGTGTCCACAGGCTGCAATTTTGTTGGCCGAAAACCTGCGGCGCGGCGGTGGTCAACAACGAAAAAAGCGCGTCCCCGCCTGATATCGGGGCCGCGCCGTGTTTGCCGCATAGGGAAGAAGAAGGCGCAGCAGGATCCGGCCGCCAACGTCCGCGATCCTGGCCGGGGTCAGCCGACCTGGCTGTCGAGTTTCGCCTCGAGCGCTGCAATGCGCACCTTCAACGCGTCGTTCTCGTCGCGCGCCTTGATCGCCATCTCGCGGACGGCTTCAAATTCCTCGCGCTTGACCACTTCCATCGAGTTGAGGATGCGCTCCATCTGCGCATGGATGGCGGTCTCTGCCTCGCGCCGGACGCTCTGCGCCGCACCTGCCGCATCGGTCATCAGCCGCGCGAATTCATCCATCATTCTGTTGGTTCCGGTCGACATGCCATCGATCTCCCGTTCTGTCGCCACGTCCGCGGCGGTGCTTTGCCTGATGCAAAGGAGGTAGGGTCACACGTGCACCCTTGCAAGAAGAATCCGGAGGCCGGCTGGCGCAGCGGACACTTCCCTGAGGATGAACGGCCGCTTTATGAGAATCGTCTTGACCGGCCAAAGGCAATAAAGTCATGGTCCGCCGGATATGCGGCACAGCCGGCCGAGGTAAAGTAACTTGTATTCAGCACCCAGTCTCCTCGCCATACTGCCCTTCCCGCAGATCGACCCGATCGCCTTTTCGATCGGCCCGGTGGCCGTGCACTGGTATGGGCTGGCCTATGTCGCGGGCATCCTGCTCGGCTGGCTTTATGCCAAGCGGATGGTGGCGCGGGCCGATCTCTGGCCGGGCGGCGTGTCGCCGATGGCGCCGGAAAAGCTCGACGACTTCCTGGTCTGGGTCGCCGGTGGGATCGTGCTGGGCGGGCGCATCGGCTACATCCTCTTCTACGATCTGGGCTCGGTCATCGCCAACCCCATCCGGGCGGTGGAAATCTGGAACGGCGGCATGTCCTTCCACGGCGGCCTGATCGGCACGACCATCGCCATGATCTGGTTTGCCCGCCGCAACGGCGTTCCGGTCTGGAGCCTCTTCGATACGGTCGCCGCCGTCGTTCCCTTCGGCCTGTTCTTCGGCCGCATCGCCAACTTCGTCAACGGCGAGCTGTGGGGCCGCATCAGCGACGTTCCGTGGGCCATGGTATTTCCGACCGGCGGACCGTTTGCCCGTCACCCAAGCCAGCTTTACGAGGCAGCGCTCGAAGGCATCGTGCTGTTCCTGGTCCTGCGGATCATGACCCACCAGGTGAAGGCGCTTCGCCAGCCGGGTGTGGTCGCCGGCACCTTCGTCTGCGGCTATGCCCTGTCGCGCATCGTTGTCGAATTCTTCCGCGAGCCCGATCCGCAACTTGGCTACCTGGCGTTTGGCTGGCTGACCATGGGCATGGTCCTGTCGCTGCCGATGCTCCTGGTCGGCCTCTGGGCCGTCTGGCGTGCACGCCGGGCCACCCCGGTCCTCTGACGCGACGAGGCTTCCCGTGACGCCGCTTGCCGACAAGATCAAGTCCCTGATCCGCATCAACGGCCCGATCAGCGTGACCGACTATTTCGCGCTCTGCCTCGCCGACCCGGAATACGGCTATTACCGCACCCGCGAACCGTTCGGCACCGCCGGCGATTTCGTCACCGCGCCCGAGGTCAGCCAGCTGTTCGGCGAGATGCTCGGCATCTTCATGGTGCATGCCTGGCAGCAGCACGGCAGCCCGAGCCCGGTTTCGCTCATCGAGATCGGGCCCGGTCGCGGCACGATGATGCTCGACATGTTGCGCGTCATCCGCAAGCTGGCACCGCAGCTTTTCGACGGCCTCAGCGTCCACCTGGTCGAGACGAGTGAGCGGCTGCGCGGCGTCCAGCGGGTAACGCTGGAAGCCTTCTCGTCCAAGGTCAGCTGGCACGCGGCCTTCGAGGAGGTGCCCGACGGCTTCACGCTGCTCGCAGCGAACGAACTCTTCGACGCCATCCCGATCCGCCAGTTCGTCAAGACGCCGACCGGTTTCCGCGAGCGCATGGTTGGCCTCGACGCAGAAGACCGTCTGGCGTTCGGCATCGGCATCGCAACCATCGATACCGCCCTTCTGCCGCTCGGTTCGGCGCAGACAGCGGATGGAACCGTCTTTGAAGTTGCGCCGGCCCGCCAGGCAGTGATGAACACCCTGTGCGAGCGCCTGAAGCGCAATGGCGGCAGTGCCGTCATCATCGACTACGGTCACATGGTGACCGGCTTCGGCGATACGCTGCAGGCGGTGCTGCGCCACGAATACGACCCGCCGCTCGCCCATCCCGGTGAAGCGGATCTGACCAGCCACGTCGATTTCGAGGATCTGGCCCGCATCGCCCGTGCCTGCACGATCCAGATCAACGGCTGCCTGCATCAGGGGGATTTCCTCTACGGCCTGGGGCTCGCCGACCGTGCACGAGCGCTCGCCAACGGCAAGTCGGAGTCCGAACAGCGGGCGATCGCCGTCTCCGCCAATCGACTGGCGGCGGCCGGCGAAGGCAACATGGGCGAACTGTTCAAGGTGCTCGTCGTCTCTAGCCCGTACGTGACGCTGGCACCCTTCAGGCCGGTCTCCACCTGACCGTTCCGCCCGTTGACATCCTGCGCAGGCCCGGTCCACATTCCGGCCGAACGAAGCAGCTGGCCGGTTTGTCGGCCATGCTGGGCGGCAACGATCCCGGAACGGAATGACAGAAGACGCCATGCAGCACCACGTGCCGACGCCGATCGAAAGCCCCTTGCTGACCGCGCATGCGGCGCAGGCCGTCCGTCACGGCTTTTTCACCCGCCTCGGCGGGGTCTCTTCCGGCATTTACGACAGCCTCAATGTCGGCCTCGGCTCGCATGACGACCGCACGGCCGTCGTCGAGAACCGCCGGCGTGTTGCTTCCTGGTTCGGCCAGCCTGTGGAGCGGCTGGCGACGGTCAACCAGGTCCATTCGCCGAACGTGGTGACCGTCGACGCCGCCTATGCCGGCGAACGCCCGAGCGCCGATGCGCTGGTGACAGCCGCGCCCGGCATCGTGCTCTGCGTGCTTGCCGCCGACTGCGGTCCGATCCTGTTCGCCGATGCGAAGAACCGGGTGGTCGGTGCCGCCCATGCCGGCTGGAAGGGCGCGCTCGCCGGCGTTGCCGAAAACACCATCGAAGCGATGATCGCGCTCGGCGCAAAGCGCGACGAGATCTGCGCATGCCTTGGCCCGTCGATCGGCCGCGACAGCTATGAGGTCGGGCCGGAATTCGTCGAGCGGTTCCTCTCCGAGGATGCCGGATTTGCCGAATTTTTCACGCCCTCGAACAAAGCCGGCCACGCGATGTTCGACCTGCCGGCACTGACGACACGCCGCCTGCAGCGCGCCGGCATCCGGGCGGAAAATCTCGGCATCGACACCTATTCAGATCGACAGCGCTTCTTCTCATATCGCCGGACGACCCACGCCGGCGAACCGGACTACGGACGACAGATCTCAGCTATCGCGATCACGGAGGAATAGGATGGCCCTGCATTTCGAGAGGAGCGAATATGCCGAGCGGCTGGCACGCCTGACACAGGCGATGCAGGCCGAAAAGCTCGACGCTATGCTGATCTTCGCCCAGGAGAGCATGTACTGGCTGACCGGCTACGACACCTTCGGCTACTGCTTCTTCCAGTGCCTTGTGGTGAAGGCCGACGGCCAGATGACGCTGCTGACCCGGTCGGCCGACCTGCGCCAGGCCCGTCACACCTCGATCCTGGAAAATATCGCCGTCTGGGTGGATCGGGCGAATGCCGATCCGACCCTCGATCTCAAGGAGCAGTTGAGCGAGATGGATCTGCTCGGCTGCCGGATCGGCGTCGAATACGACACGCATGGCATGACCGGCCGGATCGCCCGCCTGCTCGACAACCAGCTCTCCTCCTTCGGCCAGATCGTCGACCAGTCCTATCTGATCAGCCGTCTGCGCCTGGTGAAGAGCCCGGCCGAGATCGCCCATGTGGTGCGCGCCGGAGAGCTTGCCGACGATGCGCTGGACGCAGCCATCTCGATGACCGGCGCCGGCGCCAGCGAGGCGGATATCCTGGCGGCGATGCAGGGGGCCGTGTTCGCCGGCGGCGGTGATTATCCCGCCAACGAATTCATCATCGGATCCGGCGCCGACGCGCTGCTCTGCCGCTACAAGGCCGGCCGCCGAAGGCTCGACGCGACCGACCAGCTGACCCTGGAATGGGCCGGCGTCAGCGCCCATTATCATGCAGCGATGATGCGCACCGTCATCGTCGGCGAGCCGACGAGCCGACACCGCGAACTCTACAATGCCTGCCGCGAAACCATCCTCGCCATCGAATCCGTTCTGCGGCCGGGCCATACGTTCGGCGATGTATTCGACACCCATGCGCGCATCATCGACGAGCGGGGCCTGACCCGCCATCGGCTGAACGCCTGCGGATATTCGCTCGGTGCCCGCTTCTCGCCGTCGTGGATGGAGCACCAGATGTTCCACGCCGGAAACCAGCAGGAGATCCTGCCCGACATGTCGCTCTTCGTGCACATGATCATCATGGATTCCGACAGCGGCACGGCGATGACCCTCGGCCAGACCTATCTGACGACGGCCGACGAGCCGCGCAGCCTGTCGCGTCACCGCCTCGACCTCATCACCTGCTGACGGACGGGTGGTTATCCCCGCTCGCGGTTGACACTGCCGGAAGCCGAACCGTAAGCTTTCGGAGGGATGCGGGCGAGAAGGACGTGGGGATGCACCGAACTGGCCTGGGCTTTGCTCCGCTGCTTTTCGCGGCTCTTCTGTCTGCCTGCAACACCACCGATGCCCTGACGCCGCAGGTCGATGTTGGCGGCGGCCTCTATCCCTCCTCTTCGCAGGTCTCGCAGGCGGAAGCGCGCCGGCTCGCCGAGGCGCCGGAGCCTGACGGTGACACAGGATATTATCCGAGCGCGCCACCGCGTGCCGGGCGACCGCAGAACTCGCTGCAGGCTCAGTCGCAGGCCATCGAGGAAGGCGGCAGATCAGGCGTCGCCTCGGCGCCTCTGGATCCGCCGCCAAGCAGCCGGCAACGGGCAACCAGTCTGGAGGATGAGGCGGAGCCACAGGCCCCTTCCCGCTCACCGCCGCTGTCACCGGCTGCCGCTGAACCCTCGGCTGACGCAGAGCCGTCGGCCCGCGAGGCAAGCGTCGAAACCGCACCCACTGAGACCGCGCCCACCGACACAGCGAAAGCCGAAGGCGCGACCATCCGCTTCCTGCCGATCATCGGTGCGCCGGTGCAGGCCGTGACGCCGCTGTCGCGCCAGCTGGGCGCCTCGGCACGCGCCGGCGGCCTGACCATCCGCCCCTCGGCAGACACCAGCAGCGAACACATTCTCAAGGGCTACCTGTCGGCTTTCGACAACGAGGGCAAGGTCACCGTCGTCTATGTCTGGGACGTGCTGGACCCGGCGGGCGGGCGACTGCACCGCATCCAGGGCCAGGAAACCGTGCCGGCTTCGGGTGGCGATCCCTGGGCGGCGGTGCCCGCAGAGACCATGCAGCTGGTCGGCCAGAAGACCATCGGTGAATATCTGCAATGGCGGAATACGACTGCTCGCTGAGAGTGCAATATTGATGTCCGCAAGCCGATCTTGATGCAAAACAGCCACCCTCCACAGGGGTTTAGCGAAAATACCGGAGGTTTGGATGAGAAGCCTTGCATTCGAGACCAGCCTCGGTAAAAGGCGCCCATCCAGCGTCAAAACGGGCGGGCCACAATGAAGGTTTTCGCAGGGAATTCGAACCGGCACTTGGCCGACGCGATCTGTTCCTACCTCAACGTTCCAGTAGGGAAAGCAAGCGTCAGACGGTTTGCAGACCAGGAAATCTTCGTCGAGATCCAGGAAAACGTGCGCGGCGAGGACGTCTTCGTCGTCCAGTCCACGTCCTTCCCGGCCAACGACCACCTGATGGAACTGCTGATCATGATCGACGCCTTCCGTCGGTCCTCGGCAAAGCGCATCACCGCCGTTCTTCCCTATTTCGGCTACGCCCGCCAGGACCGCAAGGCCGGCCCGCGTACCCCGATTTCTGCCAAGCTGGTCGCCAACCTGATCACCGAAGCCGGTGCCGACCGCGTCCTGACGCTCGACCTGCATGCCGGCCAGATCCAGGGCTTCTTCGATATTCCGACCGACAACCTCTACGCCGTGCCGATCCTGGCGCGCGACGTCAAGGAACACTACGACCTGAAGAACGTCATGGTGGTCTCACCCGATGTCGGCGGCGTGGTGCGTGCCCGCTCGCTTGCCAAGCGGCTGGATTGCCAGCTTGCCATCGTCGACAAGCGGCGTGAGCGTGCCGGCGAATCCGAAGTGATGAACGTCATCGGCGACGTCACCGGCAAGGACTGCCTGCTGATCGACGACATCGTCGATTCCGGCGGGACGCTCTGCAATGCGGCCGAAGCGCTGCTGAAGAACGGCGCGACCAGCGTTACCGCCTACATCACCCACGGCGTTCTCTCCGGCGGCGCTGTCGCCCGGGTGTCGTCCTCCAAGCTCAAGGAACTGGTGATCACCGACACCATCCAGCCGACGACGGCCGTGCAGTCGGCGCCGAACATCCGCGTCGTGTCGACGGCCGCGCTGATGGGCGAGGCCATCAACCGCACGGCGCTTGAAGAATCCGTCTCCAGCCTCTTTGACTGACACATCTGTCCTGGCGCCTTTGCCGGATCGCCCGTCGGGTGGGCGGTGGCGCTGTACAAACTGAAAAGGCCTCACTGCCCTTTACGATCGGGCAGTGAGGCCTTTCTTCGTCTGGCCGGAGGCTTTGGCGGTCAGGCGGTCAGGCCACCCTCTCCTGCTCGCATCCGTTGACGAGCGCCTCGATGTCCTCCAGCGGCACCGGCTTGCCGAACAGGAAGCCCTGCACCTGAGCACAGCCTTCGCGCCGCAGGAAATCCCAATGCTTCATCGTCTCGACGCCTTCCGCCAGCACCGGAATGTTGAGGCTCTGGGCAAGGATCAACGTCGATCGGACAATTGCCGCCGACTGGTTGTTGGTGTCGACCTTGTCGACGAACGACCGGTCGATCTTGATCTTGTCGAACGGGAAACTCATCAGCGTCGAAAGCGACGAGTAGCCGGTGCCATAATCGTCCATGGCGATGCGCACGCCGATCTCCTTTAGCTGCTGGATGATCAGGAGTGCCCGCTGCTGGTCGCCGATGATGCCGGACTCGGTGATCTCCAGCTCAAGCCTATGGGCCGGCAGGCCGGTCTCCTCGAGGATCTGCTCGATCTTCGACGGAAACGTCATGTCGGCCAGCTGCTGCGCCGCGACGTTGACGGCAATGCTGAACGGCCGCCTCCATCCGGCCGCCTTGCTGCAGGCCTCGCGCAGCACCCATTCACCGATTTCGATGATCAGGCCGGTGCGCTCGGCGATCGGGATGAATTCCGCCGGCGATACCTTCTTCCGCTGCGGATGGTTCCAGCGCAGCAGCACCTCGAAGCCGACGACCTCGCGAGTCTCGGCGTCGTTCTGCACCTGGTAGTGCAACTCGAACTCGCCGTTCACCAGCGCCGAGCGGAGGTCCATGGCCAGCGCATTGCGCTCGCGCACCGCCTGGTCCATCGACGGGTCGTAGAAGCAGACGCTGTTCGGACCGGAAACCTTGCCGCGATACATCGCGACATCCGCCTGGGCGATCACCTCGTCCAACGACGCCGCAGTGCGATCGTAGACGGAGATGCCGACGCTCGACGACACGCAGAACACCGACTCCTTCCAGTCGATCGGCTTGTTGATCTCGGCCAGCAGCCGCTGCGAAAGACTCGTCCCTTCCATCCGGCCATAGTAGCGGCGGGTGATGGCGACGAATTCGTCGCCGCCGACGCGTGCCACGAACTCGTCGGGTCCGATCGCCGTCGCCAATCGAGCGCCGACCGTGCGGATCACCGCGTCGCCCGCCGCGTGGCCGTGGACGTCGTTGATTTCCTTGAACCGGTTGAGGTCGAAGGACAGGATGGCGATCTGCCCGGGCAGGTTCGGTGAAATGCGTTCGAGCTCCAGCAGCTCTTCCTGGAGTGCCGCGCGGTTCGGCAGCCCGGTCAGTGCGTCGTGCAGCGAAAGGTGCCGGTAGCGGGCAACGGCGGCCTGGTTGGTGCTGGCATCGAGAAGATAGGTGCAGGCGGCCAGCGCCAGCAGCGCGATCATGATGCCGAGCACCGAGATGCCGAGGATCGCCGGCGACAGCATGTTGTCGTCGACCGGAATATCCGGGGACAACACGACCTCGACGGCCGACATGGCAATAAAATGCGTCGTGACGATGCCCGATACCAGCGCCAGCGCACCGGTATACTTGCAGAACCGGTTGCGCGGCCGGACCACCTTGTTGGTCGTCAAGGCGCCGAAGACGGCGCCGAACAACACCGATGCCACCACATACTCTTCCCGCCAGATGATCGTTCCGGGCACGGTGTAGGCGGCCATCCCCGTGTAGTGCATGGCGGCAATGCCAAGCCCCATGATCACGCCACCCGCCTCCACCAGCCGGCTCCCGTCGGCGAAGGCGGCGATCCCGAAACCGGCAGTGCATGTCAGCACGGAGATCAGCAGCGAAAGGAGGGTGACGACCGGCTCATAGCCTGCTTGACCACCACCGGTATAGCCGAGCATTGCCAGAAAATGCGTTGTCCAGATCACCGAACCGCCGACGAAGCCGGCCAGCGCAACCCATACCGGTTTTTCCGAGCCGCGGGCCCGCAGCGCGCGTGAGAAAAGCCGCACCGCTAGGTAGGACCCGAGGATGCACAAACTGATGGCCGCTGCGACGTAGATGAAGTCGTGCTGGTCGAAGAGGCAGGTGTAGACAAATTGCATCTGGGCGCTCGCGTGCTAACGGTCGGAGACTAAGGCAAGATTCTGTCTGATTGCTTATCACATCTATTACACAATATGCTAATATACAGAAATGCGATCAGCCGTACATGGCTTGTCATGCAGTCCCATATGTAATATGCACCCCCGGTCCGCGTAGACACCCTTGGAGGCAACGCGGATGAAGCGCATCGGACGATGCCCTTCCAAACTCGCCGCATAAAGGCTTCCAAGCCTGGGCGGGTTCTCCAAATAACCTCGAAAGGACATGCCATGAGCCACGATACTTACGAGCTCAAGGCCGAGGCGCGCGAACGGGTTGGTAAGGGGTCCTCCCGTGAACTTCGCCGCAACGGTTTTATTCCTGCCGTCATCTATGGCGACAAGCAGGCCCCAGTTTCCATCGTGCTTTCCACCAACGAGGTGACGAAGCGCATCCACGCCGGCGGCTTCCTGACCACCGTCGCAACCATCGTCCTGAACGGCGAGAAGATTTCGGCCCTGCCGAAGGATTTCCAGCTGGATCCGGTACGTGACTTCACGATGCACGTCGACTTCCTGCGCGTCTCTGCAGACAGCCAGGTCACGGTCGAAGTTCCGGTTCACTTCATCAACGAAGAGAAGTCGGGCGTGAAGGTCGGCGGCGTTCTGAACATCGTCCGTCATACGGTCGAAATGAACTGCCCTGCCAACGACATCCCGGAAGCGATCGTCGTTGACCTGGACGGCTTCAAGATCGGCGACAGCGTTCACATCTCGCATGTGAAGCTGCCAAAGGGTGCGACGCCGGTCATCACCGACCGCGACTTCACCATCGCCACCATCGCTGCACCGGCCGTCATGCCGGAAGAAGCTGAAGGTGGAGCAGAAGCCGCTTCCGAATAAGCACGGCTGCTGCCAACCAGATCTGAACCCGCCCCGGGCAACCGCGGCGGGTTTTCACGTTATTGGTTTACCGATCTTTACGGGAAACCATTCAATTCCCTCGAAAATCACTGATTTGACGCGTTTGGAGGCTGTTTCGGCGCCGACGCCGGAAACTGCGCTTCAGCAAAGCTTAATCAATCGATGAAAGCATCACGACGGGAACGGGACCACCTTCTGAGGTAGCCGGCAAACAGAAGGCATTACGAGTGGACGCATGACTCACTCGGTCGAAAACCGCTTCATCGCCATCATTTCAGCAGCGTTGCTCATCCTTGTCGCGCCGCTGTTCACGCTGTTCCTCGCCCTTTCATCCCGTCAGGCCGCCGAGAGCCTGCACGAACATGTTGCGATCCTGACGGCCGTCAACGCCCAGGCGCTGGCGAAGCCGCTTTGGGATCTGGATCTCAAGAGCATCCGCCAGATCACCGGCACTCTCCTGAATGAAACCGGCATCCGCGTCGTCCAGGTGAAGGACACGCTCGGCACGCTGGACATCACCGAAAGCAGCGTGCGCGATGCCAGCGAGCCGCTGGAGCGGACAACGCTTGACGTCGTCTATCGGTCCACCGAGACCACGCAGCAAAAGGTCGGCACGCTCGTCATCCATTATCGAAGCTTTGGCCTCTTCTCCGCACTCAGCCGCATGGAATTGGCCTTCATTTCCATCTTCACCCTCGCCGTCCTCACCGTCTTTACGGCCGCCGTCATCGGCAACCGGATCATGGTCATGCGACCACTGCTGCGGCTTACGGCGGCGATCGAGGCGACGCGACGGCTCGGCTCCCGCCACCACGTGGACTGGCACACGACAGACGAGATGGGCCGCCTGGCGCAAAGCTTCAACGAGATGCAGATCCAGCTGGAGCGCGAGGAATATGAGCTGAAGCAGGCGCACCGGCAGACCCGGGAGACCTACAACCTGACGCCGGCCATGCTGTTCTCGCTGAACGACCAGGACTTGATCTGGGCCGTCAGCGACTACTGGCTGCTGGCCACGGGCTATGCGCGGGGAGAGGTTCTCCGCCAGCCCTTCGTCGACCTGATCTTTCCGGAAGATCGCGCCCGCTACGTGGCGCGCAAGCAGCAGAAGCGCTCGATCGTCGGCGTCTGCGATGTTACGGTTCGTTTTCGCTGCGCCGATGGCAATCTCATCGACGTGCTGATCCTCGAGACCGCCCTCAAGTCGGCAGGTACCGATCTTCCCGCGTCGCTGAGCGTCATGACGGACGTCACCGAGCTCAAGCAGTCGGAAAGCCGCAATCATCGCCAGGCCATCTCCGATCACCTGACCGGCCTTCTCAACCGCCAGGGCTTTGAAGCGGTGCTCGACGAACAGATCGCCGCCGCCGATGCGAGCGGCACCCACCTCGCCTGCCTGTTCGTCGATCTTGATCGTTTCAAGTCGATCAACGACACACTCGGCCATGCGGCCGGCGATGCGGTGCTGTCCCAGTTCGTCGGGCGGATCCGGCCGCTGACGAACGAGAACGATGCGGCGGCTCGGCTGGGCGGCGACGAATTCGCCCTGCTGATCACCGGCGCCGATGCGGAAGCGCGGGCATCCGACGTCGCGCAGAAGATCGTCGATCTCTTCGACAAGCCGTTCCGCGCCGCCGGCACCGGCGTCAAGCTCAGTGCCAGCATCGGGCTTGCCTTCTACCCGCGCCACGCCGGCAGTGCGGCCGAGCTTCTGCAGCGCTCCGACATGGCCATGTATGCGCGCAAGCGCGACGGCCGCAACGGCGCCAATGTCTATGACGAATCCATCCTTGACCGCGCCCGCCAGCGCGCCGAAATCGAGAGCGACATCGAGGCGGCGATTACCGCCAGCTGGTTCGAGGCCCATTTCCAGCCGATCGTGCGGGTTGGCGACGAGACGATCCTCGGCTTCGAGGCGCTGCTGCGGTTGCGCCATCCGCGCAAGGGACTTCTGTCTCCGGCAGCGATCGTCGACGTTGCGGAAGAGACGGGCTCGATCAGCGAGATCGGCAACCTCATCCTTGAGGATGCGCTGGTCAACCTCGCCCGCGTGTCGCGCCTGCCCGGCATGGACGACACCTATGTGGCGGTGAACTTCTCGCCGCTGCAGTTCGACGCAGGGCTGCCGACGCGGCTTGCGGCGATGACCGCCCGTTACCGCATCCAGCCTCGCCGGCTGGTGCTGGAAATCACCGAGGCGGTGCTGATGCACGACAACCCGGAAATCCGCACCATCCTCGACCAGTTGCACGCCTTCGGCTGCCGCATCGCGCTCGACGATTTCGGCACCGGCTATTCGTCGTTGAGCTACCTCAGCCGCTTCCCGGTGGATATCGTCAAGATCGACCAGTCGTTCGTCCGCACGATCGGTTCCGGCGCCAAAGACGTCGAACGCAGGAACCGGATGCTCGTCGAAGGCATCAGTGCCATCTCCCACAAGATGAACTGCACGGTCGTCGCGGAAGGCGTCGAAACCGAGGGCCAGTACGACCTCCTGAAGACGATCGGCATCGATTGCGCCCAGGGCTACCTGTTCTCCCGGCCGCTCGCCATCGGCGATCTGCTGTCGCAACTCGACGCCAGAAGGAATCTGCTGGAGACTCGCGCCGGTTGACGGCATAGTCACGAGCTAAGACCGTTGTGGATGGGGACCATGAGACGTCCGGCTCTGACCTGCAGCATGGTTCTCCTGACAAGCGGCGCACAGGCGGCCGATATCAGCTTCGCGACCGAAGCCTACCCGCCCTATACCTATCAGACCGAGGACGGATCAATCGACGGCGCAGGTGCCGCCCAGGTTCGCGCCATAATGGCCGGTGTCGGAGCAGACGTCGAGTACCGCATCGACATCATGCCCTGGGCCCGGGGCGCTTGCGCTTGCCCAAACGCAGTCCACCTCCTGCGTCTTCGCCGCGGCACGCACGCCGGAGCGGGAGACCACGTTCCAGTGGGTGGTGCCGATGCTGATGGACGTCAACCTGATCGTCGCCCGCCAGTCCTCCTCCATCACCGCAACGACCATCGCCGAAGCGCTGCTCTATTCGGTCGGCACGCAACGGGAAGACTACACCGAAGGCCTGCTGCGCCGCGCCGGGTTTGAGAGGCTGGACCTCAGCGCCAGCTTCGATCTGACGCTGGCCAAGCTGCTCGGCGGCCGGATCGATCTGATGGCCATATCCCAGGATGTCTATGATCGCCTCGTCAGAGAGCACGTACCGATCCGAAGGATCGTCGTGCTCTCGGTGCAGCAGCTCGGGATTGCCTGCAACCCTTCTCTGCCGGCAGCGTTGATCGCCCGCATGCAGTCTTCGCTCGACCGCCTCCGCGCGTCGGGCGAGCAGGATCGCATACAGCAACGCTACGGGCTTCCGCCGGTGCGCTGAGTGAGGTGTCAGCGGGATTGCGCTTGACTTGCCCGGCTTTTCGCGTTGGGAACATCGGCGCGACTGCGAAGGGAACCGCCATATGCTGATCATCGCCGGGCTCGGCAATCCGGGGTCCAAATATTCCGGGAACCGCCACAACATCGGCTTCATGGCCGTCGACGCGATCCAGCGCCGGCCGGGCTTCTCGCCCTGGTCGAAGAAGTTCACGGCGGAGATCTCCGAGGGCGAACTAGGCGGCGACAAGGTGCTGCTCATCAAGCCGCAGACCTTCATGAACCTGTCGGGCGAATCCGTCGGCGAAGCGATGCGCTTCTACAAGCTGTCACCCGCGGACATCGTCGCCATCTATGACGAGCTCGACCTGGTGCCGGGCAAGGCCCGCATCAAGCTCGGTGGCGGGCATGGCGGCCACAATGGCGTCAAGTCCCTCGACGCCCACTGCGGCCGCGAATACCGCCGCCTGAGGCTTGGCATCGGCCATCCGGGCTCCAAGGAGCAGGTACAGAACCACGTGCTTGGCGACTTCGCCAAGTCGGACAGGGTCTGGCTCGATCCCCTGCTCGATACGCTGGCCGACAATGCCGAGATGCTGGTGAAGGGCGAGGATTCACAGCTGATGAACAAGCTGGCGCTGGCGGTCGGTGCCAAACCGGATGACGAGCCGTCCAAGCCCGTCAAGGGTGACAAGCCCGCCAAGCAAGGCGCCGGGCAATCGCATATCCGCGCCGCACGCAACTTTGCCCAGCCCAAGGCCCTGCCAACCACCGGCCCGATGGCCGACATGCTGAAGAAGATGTTCGGGGCGAAGAAGGACTGACCCCTGAGCCTACTCTTCCGGCTCGGCGGTGAACATCAGCGGCAGGCCGGCTTCCTTGGCGAGATCCATTGCCTCGGAAACCTTGGTCTCGGCAATATCCTTGGTGCACACGACGACGACGCAGGAGCCCATCTTGTGGGCGGTCATCATCACCCGTTGGCTCGCCTCCGGCCCCATGCGGAACACCACCTTCAGGACAAGCACCACGAACTCGCGAGGGGTGTAGTCGTCGTTGTGAAGCAGGACCTTGTAGAGCTTCGGGCGCTCGACCTTGGGCTTGGTCACCGTCTTCGGTGCAAGTTCGGTCTCGTTGGCCATGAGATGGCATCTCCAAACACATGAAACAGTCAGCGGAATGCAGCCGGGGCCGCCGGCGCACTGTCGCCGCGGGTTTTCTCGACCGACGTTCCGATCACCCACAAACATAGTTCGCCGGCGCCGCTGCGCCAGTGGACAGAGTGAAAGCCGGCGCAACCCTTGACCCGCTGGCCGCTTTCCCCCATAGCCACAGCAACATCGAAACAACGACGGGTGAACCCTTATGGGCTTCAAATGCGGCATTGTTGGCCTGCCGAATGTCGGCAAGTCAACCCTCTTCAACGCGCTGACCAAGACGGCGGCAGCACAGGCGGCAAACTATCCGTTCTGCACCATCGAGCCGAACACCGGCGAGGTCGCCGTTCCGGATCCGCGCATGCAGACGCTCGCCTCGATCGCCGGCTCCAAGGAAATCATCCCGACGCGCATCTCCTTCGTCGATATCGCCGGCCTCGTGCGCGGCGCGTCGAAGGGCGAAGGCCTCGGCAACAAGTTCCTCGCCAACATCCGCGAAGTCGATGCCGTCGTGCACGTGCTGCGCTGCTTCGAGGACGACGACATCACCCATGTCGAGGGCCGTATCAATCCGGTCGGCGATGCCGAGACGATCGAGACCGAGCTGATGCTCGCCGACCTCGAAAGCCTTGAGCGCCGCGTCGAGCAGACTCGCAAGCGGGCGTCGTCCAAGGACAAGGACTCTGTCGCCCAGCTGCCGATCATGGAAGCGGTCGTCAAGCTGCTCAACGAGGGCAAGCCGGCCCGTCTGCTGTTGAAGACGCTGGCTGCCGACGAGATCGAGATCCTCAAGGGTCTCAACCTGCTCACCTCGCATCCGGTCCTCTACGTCTGCAACGTCGCGGAAGCCGATGCCGTCGACGGCAACGAGCACACCAAGGCTGTCGAAGCCATGGCAAAGGCGCAGGGCGCCGAATGCGTCATCATCTCGGCCGCCATCGAATCTGAGGTCGCCCAGCTTCCGGAAGAGGAATCGAAAGAATTCCTCTCTGCGCTCGGCCTGGAGGAGGCAGGTCTCGACCGGCTGATCCGCGCCGGCTACAACCTGTTGCACCTGATCACCTATTTCACCGTCGGCCCCAAGGAAACCCGCGCCTGGACGATTGTCCGCGGTACCAAGGCACCGGCTGCCGCCGGCGTCATCCACACGGATTTCGAACGTGGCTTCATCCGCGCCTTCACCATTGGCTACGACGACTACGTCGCCTTCAAGGGTGAGGTCGGCGCCAAGGAAGCCGGCAAGGGTCGCGACGAAGGCAAGGAATACGTCGTACAGGACGGCGACGTCATCCACTTCCGCTTCAACACCTGAGGCTGTCATCCTCTGCCCGATCCGACACTGCCGCCCGTCGCTCGACGGGCGGCAGTTTTCGTTTGGCAGCCACCGGCAAATGCGCCGGTAACGGAACGACGACAAACCCGCTTGGCATCGTCTTGTCTTCGTTTACAGTCGCCGCCACATTGAACGGGAAGAGCAATGCTTTACTTCGAGGATTTCACGCCGGAGCGCGTCCTGCCTCTCCAGCCAAAGACCGTGTCAGCCGACGAGATCATCGTCTTCGCGCAGGAATTCGATCCACAGCCCATGCATCTGTCCGAGGAGGCCGGAAGAGCGAGCATCCTCGGCGGCCTCGCGGCCTCCGGCTGGCATACGGCAAGCCTTTTCATGCGCATGATGTTCGACGGTTGGCTGTCGGGCTCGGCCTCGGAGGGATCGCCGGGCATCGAGTTCATGGAGTGGAAGAAGCCGGTGCTCGCCGGCGATACGCTCTCCGGTCACTCGACGGTGGTGGAAGCCCGGGCCTTGCGCTCGCGCCCTGGCCTCGGCCTCGTCAGGTTCCTGCACGAGGTGCAAAACCAGCGCGGCGAAACCGTCATGCGCGGCGAAAACCCGATCATGTTCCGCCAGCGCGCGTCAGCGGAGGACGCCGCATGAGACTCATCGAACTCTCGCCGATCGGCCAGAAGATCGAGATCGGAACCCTGCTGTTCACCGCCGAGGACATCATCCGCTTTGCCAGGCAATTCGATCCGCAGCCCTTCCATGTCGATCCGGAGGCCGCCAAGGATTTCGTCTTCGGGGGGCTCTGTGCTTCGGGCTGGCATACCTGCGCCGGCTGGATGAAGATGTTCCTCGCCTACTGGACCGTCGAGCAGGCACGCCTTGTCGCCGACGGCATCGAGCCGCCGAAGCTCGGCCCCTCGCCCGGTTTTCGGAAACTGCAATGGCTGCGGCCCGTCTATGCCGGTGACCGGATCAGCTATTCGGTGACGCTGACAGAGAGCCGCCCGCTTGCCTCGCGCCCCGGGACATGGATGAACTCCACCCTCAACGAGGGCATCAATCAGGACGGCAAGCCGGTCATCCGGTTCGAAAGCAGCATGCTGGAGTTCGAGTAGCCTGGACCAGGCTCGGCTACGGTTCAGCCGCCGACACGTCGGATGGCTCATTTTCCGCCAGCCCGCCGCCGTTTTTGCCCCTGCCCTCAGCGCGTCGCAAGAACCGCGACGCCCGCGCCCACCAGCGCCGCGCCGGCGCCGCGATTGACACGCTGAACGAGGCGCGGACTACGCATCAGTCGCCGCGCTCGGCGTGCCAAGAGCACGTGGCAGCCGATCACCACGACCTCGACCAGCAGGATCACCAGCGCCAGTTGAAAGGCCTGCGGCAGCGTCAGGTTCGGGCCGACGACGTTCGGCAGAAGCGCGATGTAGAACAGCGGCATTTTCGGATTGCCGAGATTGAGCACCACGCCGGCCAGGAAACCGCGCCGCAGGTCACCGGCATGCGCCACCGCCTTTTCCTCCGGCACGTCAGGCCGCGACGTCCACATGCGGATGCCCATCCAGATGAGGTAGGCAGCCCCGGCATAACGCAGCACCGTCATTCCGACGCCCATTTGGCCGGCAACGGCGGAAAGACCGAAGGCGGCGAGAAACAGGAAGATCAGGATGCCGGTGACGGTACCCAGACCATAAGCAAGGCCTGAGGCCGCACCGCCATGGATGGTCCGCGCCATGATCGTCATGTTGTCGGGGCCGGGACTGGCCGCGAAGACGAAGAACGTTGCGGCGAAGGCAAGCAGCGTCTGAAGATCCATCGGCGTTTCTCCCAGGCTCGTTCAGCAAGAAGGCTACGCCCGCCGGTGCCGTTCTACCATCCTGAGAAGTAACGGGTCATTGCGCCTCGGACGGCACGTGAGCAAAAAAGAACCGCCCCTGCCGGCTAATCAGTGCCCCTCGAACGACACCAGCGTGCGGACCTCGACGCCGAGCGCTTCAAGCTTTTGGCGACCCCCGAGTTCGGGAAGGTCGATGACGAAGCAGGCCGACACCACCTCGGCGCCCAGCTGCCGCAGCAGCTTGACGGCGCCCTCGGCCGTGCCGCCAGTGGCGATCAGGTCGTCGCAGAGGATCACCTTGTCGCCCGGCTTTACCGCATCGACATGCATCTCCATCTCGTCGACGCCGTATTCGAGGCTATAGGCCACCCGCACGGTGGTGTGCGGCAGCTTGCCCTTCTTGCGGATCGGCACGAAGCCCGACGACAGCTGGTGCGCCATCGCGCCGCCGAGAATGAAGCCGCGCGCCTCGATGCCGGCCACCTGGTCCACCGACAGCGACGCATACGGCTTTACCAGCTCGTCCACCGCCTGGCGGAACGCCTGGGCATCGCCGAGCAGCGTGGTGATGTCGCGAAAGATGATGCCCGGCTTCGGGTAATCGGGAATGGCGCGAATGGCAGCGGCGAGGCTGTTGGCGATATCGGACATGGAGACCTTCGATCTGGGCGGAGCTGGCTGGCGCAAAAATGAAAAAAGGCGGCCGGAGCCGCCTTTCTTACCGCTGGAGAGCGTTGCGCTCAATGCTCCTTGCGGGCGTATATCGACTTCTTCGTCAGGTAGATGAGGATCGTGAAGATCGCCAGAAACACCATGACCATGAAGCCGGTGCGCTTGCGTTCTTCCAGATGCGGCTCGGCCGCCCACATCAGGAAGGCCGCGACGTCCCGCGAATACTGGTCGAGGGTTTGCGGCGCACCATCCTCATAGGTCACCTGGCCATCGGCAAGCGGCGGCGCCATGGCCAGCGCCGGTGCGGCGATAAAGTAGGGGTTGTAGTGCGTGCCCGGTGCCACCTCGACGCCGGCCGGCGGCTCACGGTAGCCGGTCAGCAGTGCGTGGATGTAGTCCGGGCCGCCTTCCTGGTACTGGGTGAAGATGTCGATGATGAACTGCGGAAAGCCGCGCGTCACGCCGCGCGCCTTGGCGAGCAGCGACATGTCCGGCGGTGCAGCGCCGCCGTTCGCCGCAGCTGCCGCCTGCTCGTTCGGGAACGGCGACGGGAAGTGATCCGACGGCACGGCCTTGCGGGTGAACATTTCGCCCGCATCGTTGGGACCGTCCTGGACCTCGTAATTGGCGGCGAATGCCTTCACCTGGGCTTCCGAATAACCGAGCCCTTCCAGCGTGCGGAAGGAGACGAGGTTCATCGAATGGCAGGCGGAACAGACTTCGGTATAGACCTTCAGGCCGCGCTGCAGCTGGCCCTTGTCGTAATGGCCGAACGGTCCGGCAAAGCTCCAGTCCATCTCTTCCGGATGGTGGATCGGATAGTGCGGCGTGCCGCCTTCGGCATGCGGAGCCTCCTCGGCGGCCCCGGCGATGCCGCCGAGACCGGTGAAGAGGGCAAGAGACAGGAGGCCTGTTGCGAGCATTTTCATGGGTGTCATCCTCTCGGTCTCGGCCATCACGCGCGCATGTCGGCGGTCACGTTGCCGTTCTTCGTCAGAACGGCTTCCGTGATGGAATTGGGAATGCGCCGTGGCGTCTCGACCAGGCCGAGAACCGGCATGATGACGAGGAAGAAGGCGAAGTAGTACAGCGTGCCGAGCTGCGACATGACCACGTAGAGGCCTTCCGCAGGCTGCGCACCGAGCCAGCCCAGCATGATCGCGTTGATGACGAAGATCCAGAAGAACAGCTTGTACCAGGGGCGGTAGACGGCCGAGCGGACCTTCGACGTGTCGAGCCAGGGCAGGAAGAACAGGATGATGATCGAGCCGAACATCACCAGGACGCCGCCGAGCTTGGAATCGATCGGCCCGACATTGAAGGTGATGGCGCGCAGCATCGCGTAGAACGGCAGGTAGTACCACTCAGGCACGATATGCGCCGGGGTCTTCAGGGCGTTCGCCGGGATGTAGTTGTCCGGATGGCCGAGATAGTTCGGCATGTAGAAGATGAACCAGGCATAGGCGATCAGGAAGATCGACACGCCGAGCGCATCCTTCATCGTCGCATAGGGCGTAAACGGCACCGTGTCGGTCTTGGTCTTGATCTCGATGCCGGTCGGGTTCGTCTGGCCGGTGACATGCAGCGCCCAGATGTGCAGCACGACGACGCCGGCGATCATGAACGGCAGCAGGTAATGCAGCGAGAAGAAACGGTTGAGGGTCGGCTGGTCGACCGCAAAACCGCCGAGCAGGAACTGCTGGATCCACTCGCCGACCAGCGGGAAGGCCGAGAAGAAGCCGGTGATGACCGTGGCGCCCCAGAACGACATCTGGCCCCAGGGGAGCACGTAGCCCATGAAGCCGGCCGCCATCATCAGCAGGTAGATGATCACGCCGAGGATCCAGAGGATTTCGCGCGGTGCCTTGTAGGAGCCGTAGTAGAGGCCGCGGGCAATGTGCAGGTAAACGGCGATGAAGAAGAACGACGCGCCGTTGGCATGCATGTAGCGCAGCAGCCAGCCGTGGTTCACATCGCGCATGATCTTTTCGACCGAGTTGAACGCGACCGTCGTTTCCGCAGCGTAATGCATGGCCAGCACGACGCCCGAGACGATCTGCACGATCAGCATCACCGACAGCATGGCGCCGAAGGTGTAGGCATAGTTGAGGTTGCGGGGGACGGGATAGGCGATGAAGCTGTCATACATCATGCGCGGCAAGGGAAGCCGTGCGTCGATCCACTTCTCTATGCCGGTCGACGGCTGGTAGTTGGAATGCCCACTCATCTGATGTCCCCTCAGCCGATCCGGATCACGGTGTCGGATGCAAATGTAAATGTCGGAATGGCCAGATTCTGCGGCGCCGGGCCTTTCCGGATGCGGCCCGCGGTATCGTAGTGCGAGCCATGGCAGGGACAGAACCAGCCGCCGAAATCGCCGGACTGGCCGAGCGGCACGCAGCCGAGATGGGTGCAGGAGCCGATCATGACGATCCAGTTCTCCTTGCCCTCGCCGGCTGAACGGTCGATGTCGGTCGCCTGCGCATCGGCCGCGACGTTGGCATTGCGGGCGATCGGGTCCTTGAGGTCGGCGAGCGCGACGGCATTGGCCTCCTCGACTTCCTTGGGCGTGCGGTTGCGGATGAAGACCGGCTTGCCGCGCCATTTCACCGTCAGCGACATGCCCGGCTCGACAGCCGTGACGTCCACTTCGATGGAGGCAAGCGCGAGCGTTGAAGCATCCGGCCGCATCTGGTCGATGAACGGCCAGGCGACCGCGACGGCGCCCACCGCGCCCGCCATGCCCGTCGTCAGGTAAAGGAAATCGCGGCGAGTTGGCTCGCTCACGGTCCCGCCATTCGTGTCGTGCTCACTCACGGTCAACCCATCCTTTGCACAGAAATGTTATGAAGTCGCATTGCCCCTCGTCCCGTCAGCAATCCAATTTGGACACAATTGGACCGCATTCTCCCCGCGCAAATTTCTAAGCGCGATGCAACAATAAGTCTAGCCTCCGCAACAGCATATGGGCAGATTGTCGCGGCCCGGATACGCGGGAAAAACAGCCGTTGTCGCATGTCTGTGAAATGCCGCCACCGGCCGGCCGGCGGCCGCCCTCACCCGAAACGGTTGCAGCGGTCACCGATCCGATCCTGAGTGAGGCTACACGATCGCCTCGCGGACCCGAACAGGCCAGACCCGCTGCGCAGCATGGCTTTCGGCCGCAGAAACCCTGGTCAGACGGCGAGGAAGCCGCCCGACTGACGCAGCCACAGTTCCGAATAAAGCCCGCCCGCCGCCACCAGTTCGGCATGCGTGCCCTCCTCGACGATCCGTCCCTTGTCCATGACGATCAGCCGGTCGAGCGCGGCGATGGTCGACAGCCGATGGGCGATGGCCAGGACCGTCTTTCCGGTCATCAACTCGTCGAGGTTCGACTGGATCGCTGCCTCGACCTCCGAATCGAGTGCAGAGGTCGCCTCGTCGAGCACCAGGATCGGCGCATCCTTCAGCATCACCCGGGCGATCGCCACCCGCTGCCGCTGGCCGCCCGAGAGCTTGACGCCGCGCTCGCCGACATGCGCGTCGAACCCCTTGCGGCCGCGCTGGTCCTCAAGCGCCAGGATGAATTCTTCGGCGCTTGCGCGGCGAACCGCCGTCAACAGCTCGGCATCCGTCGC
This sequence comes from Rhizobium sp. 0TCS1.26, assembly GCF_050455525.1. Lineage (NCBI taxonomy): Bacteria > Pseudomonadati > Pseudomonadota > Alphaproteobacteria > Hyphomicrobiales > Rhizobiaceae > Rhizobium > Rhizobium sp. 0TCS1.26. The sequence continues at coordinate 701,498 of NZ_JBCIYV010000001.1, forward strand.
GTCCGGGCGGCCGAACAGGATGTTGTCGCGGATCGACCGGTGCAAGAGCGAGGTATCCTGGGTCACCATGCCGATCTGCGCCCGCAGCGATTCCTGCGTGACGCGGGCGATGTCCTGCCCGTCGATAAGGATGCGCCCGCTTTCCACGTCGTAGAACCGCAGCAGCAGGTTGACGAGCGTCGACTTGCCGGCTCCCGAGCGCCCGACGATGCCGACCTTTTCGCCCGGCCGGATAATGAGGTTCATGCCGTCGATCACGCCCTTGCCGCGTCCATAGTGGAAGCTGACGTTCTCGAAACGGATTTCCGGCTGCCGGACCTCGAGCACCGGCGCCTGCGGCACATCGGTGAGCCCGACCGGCTGCGAGATCAGCTCGGCCGCATTCTGCACCGTACCGAAGTTGCGCATGATGCCGTTGAACTGGGTCATCAGCCGGCCGAGCAGGAAGTTGAGGCGCAGCACGAGCGCCAGTGTGAATGCCACTGCGCCGGCGCTGATCCGGTCTTCCAGCCACAGATGGATGGACAGCGCCGCCATGCTGGTGATCATCACACCGGACAGAAGTGCCATCGAGCCACGCACGCCGGTGATGAAGCGGGTGAACATCAGCGTCGTCTTCTGGAAGGTGTCGAACCCTTCGCGCATGTAGCGGTCGTTGGCATCGTCGCGGCCGAACAGCCGCAGCGTCTGGATATTGCTGTAGGCATCCACCATGCGACCCGACAGCATCGAGGCGGCTTCCGCCGTTTCGCGCGAATGGGTGCGGATGCGCGGCACGAAATAGCGCGCGAGGAACGAGAAGATGACGACCCAGACGATGACGATCAGCGCCAGACGCCAGTCCAGCCCGCCGATCAGCGCCAGCATCGACACCGAGTAGATACCGACGAACCAGACGCTTTCCATCAGGGACGTCACGAGGTCGCCGGTCGCCTGGCCGCCGGACCAGACCTTGGTGACGATGCGGCCGGCGAAATCGTTCTGGAAGAACGACAGCGACTGGCGTGCCACGTGCTGATAGGACTGCCAGCGCACGAGGTTGTAGAAGCCCGGCGTGATGACCTGCTGGTCGACCAGCGCCGTGGTCATCGTCACCACGAAGCGGACGACGGCGATCAGCACCAGCATGCCGGCAAGTTCGGCGCCGTGCGCCTGGAGCAGACCCTGCCAGCCCGCCGCCTTGTCGACCGTGCCGAGAATATCGACCAGCCGGCCGACGAACCAGAACAGCGCCGCCTCGATCGCCGCCGTCAGGCCGCCCAGCACCAGCATCGCGAGGAACGGCGCCTTTGCCTGGCGCACATAGAACCAGATGAAGGCGAAGGTGGCCCTCGGTGGCCGCAGATCGTCCCTTCGGGCATAGGGCTGGATTCGGGCTTCGAAGTAGCGGAACAAGGCATCGATCATAAGATCGGTATAGGCCGTTTCGCCGCCGCAACAAGGCTGCGACGGGTTAAATCTTGGCAATGGGCGTGGCGCTCGGGACGGACGCGGGTTCGGGTCTTACTCGGCCGCCTCGTCGCTCTCGTCCAGGTCGCCCGGCTCGATGCGCATCTCCAGCGGTTCGGGCGCGCCGTCATTGCCGAGGAAGCCGCCGGACTGGCGGTTCCACAAATCGGCATAGATACCGCCTTCGGCCACCAGTTCGACATGCGTACCCTGCTCGACGATGCGACCCTGGTCGAGCACGATCAGCCGGTCCATCTGCGTCAGCGTCGACAGCCGGTGGGCGATCGCGATGACCGTCTTGTCCTCGATCAGCTTGAACAGGCTCTCCTGGATCGCCGCCTCGACTTCCGAATCGAGCGCCGAGGTCGCCTCGTCGAGGATCAGGATCGGCGCGTCCTTGAGGAACACCCGGGCGATCGCAATTCGCTGGCGCTGGCCGCCGGACAGCTTGACGCCGCGTTCTCCGACATGCGCGTCGAGACCGGCGCGCCCCTGCAGGTCGACGAGCCCCTGGATGAACTCCCAGGCGTTGGCGCGCTTTGCCGCCTCGACGATCTCCGCGTCCGTGGCCTGCGGCCGCCCGTAGGCTATGTTGTCGCGGATCGACCGGTGCAGCAGCGAGGTATCCTGCGTCACCACGCCGACGAGTTCGCGAAGGCTGTCCTGCGACACGCGCGAGATGTCCTGCCCGTCGACGAGGATGCGGCCGGCCTCGACGTCGTAGAAGCGCAGGAGCAGGTTCATCAGCGTCGTCTTGCCGGCACCGGAGCGACCGACGAGACCGATCTTCTCGCCTGCCTTGATGGTCAGCGAGAAGTCGTCGATGACGCCCTTGTCCTTGCCGTAGTGGAAGCGCACGCCGTCATAGACGATCTCGCCGCGTGGCGCGGCAAGCGGCTTGGCGGCCGGCGCGTCGACGATGTCGTGGCCCTTGGTCATCATGCCCATGCCGTCATAGACGGTGCCGATGTTTTCAAAGAGCGCCGCAACCTCCCACATGATCCACTGCGACATGCCATTGATGCGCATGGCAAGGCCGATGGCGACCGCGATTGCGCCGACCGAAACGCTGCCTTCCAGCCAGAACCAGATGCCAAGTGCGGCCACCGCGAACTGCACCAGCGCATTGTTGATGTCGACGGCAATGTTGAGGAGCGAGATCTGCCGCATCTGCCGGTGCACGGTGCCGAGGAAAGCGTCCATGCCTTCCTTGGCATAGACCTCTTCGCGTCCCGCATGCGAGAACAGCTTGACCGTGCCGATATTCGTGTAGCTGTCGACGATCCGGCCGGTCATCATCGAGCGCGCATCCGCCTGCTCGCTCGACGACTTGCGCAGTTTGGGGATGAAGTTGCGCAGGATCAGGCCATAGATGATGATCCAGGCGACCAGCGGAACGCCGAGCCGCCAGTCCACCGACGCGACCAGTGCCAGCATCGAAACGAAGAAGCTGATCGCATAGACGAACACGTCGATGATCTTGATCGCCGCATCGCGCACCGCAAGCGAGGTCTGCATGACCTTAGTGGAAACCCGGCCGGCGAACTCATTGGCAAAGAAGCTCATCGAGTGGCGCAGCAGGAAACGGTGCATCTGCCAGCGGGCGATCATCGGGAAATTGCCCGACAGCACCTGGTGCATGGTGAGGGTGTGCATGAGGCCGGCAAGCGGCAGGCCGACCAGCAGCAGCGCCGCCATCGCCGCCAGGTGGCCGCCTTCGTTGGCGAGGAAGGTCGCGCGGTCGGCATTGCTCAGCCAGTCGACGATATTGCCGAGGAACTGGTAGAGGAACACCTCTGCAACGGCGATCGCCATCGAGCAAAAGCCGAGCAGAAGCAGCCAGGGCCAGACCGGCTTCGTGTAGTGCCAGCAGAAGGCAAAGAGCCCGGTCGGCGGCAGTTTCGGCTCGCCGGCGGGATAGGGATTTACGCGTGATTCGAACCAGGCGAACATGGGGAAGTAAGCTCCGTCTGTCGGAAACGCCGCGACCGCGCTCATCGTCTCCGCTAGGTCAGATGGTCAGCATGGGGCGGATGTCAAATGGCGCGGCCGCAATCGGCCGCGAAGGAATGAGAACCAGGAACGTTGGGAAGACCGTGCGCGAGCCGCGGTGCCTATGCCTGCAGAAAATCCGGTCTGCGGCGAAGGCGCGAAAGCACCGTCATATCCATGTGCACCTCCTTCGGCTGGCGTCAAAGCGATGGCATGCCTGTACCAGCCTGCGTTGCGTTTGGCCAGACTCGTCGTCCGGCAATCCACCCGCCGCCCGGGCATCATGCCGGCTGGAAGGCTTGCGCGGCAGACAGTGCAGATGACATAGGCATGGCTTGCCGCAGTGCCCGCACAGGATAGCCCATGACCCGCTTGCGTATCGCTCTCTACCAGCCGGACATTCCCGGCAATACCGGCACGATCCTCCGGCTTGCCGCCTGCCTGGGTCTTGCGGTCGATATCATCGAGCCGGCCGGTTTCGTGCTTTCCGACAAGAACCTCAGGCGCGCCGGCATGGATTACCTGGCGAGCGTGACCATGACCCGGCACGTCAATTTCGAGCGATTCGATGCCTGGCGCCGCAGCGAAGGCCGCCGTCTCGTGCTGGCCTCGACCAAGGCCGCCAGCCGCTACACTGACTTTACCTTCCGCGACGACGACGTGCTGCTGTTCGGCCGTGAGAGTGCCGGCGTGCCGGATACCGTCCATGCCGGCGCCGATGCGCGCCTGCTCATCCCGATGGTCGACGGCCAACGTTCGATTAACGTCGCCGTTTCGGCGGCGATGATCGCCGGCGAGGCACTTCGCCAGACCGAATGGACCTCAGGCGCCTGAAGCGCCAAACTGCGGGGCTAGCGCAGCGTCTGCATTTCCCGCCCCATCGAGGCATTGGCGATGTTCAGCCCGCTTGCCTGCAGCATCTGCTGGACGCCGGTTGCGGCCTGTCGTGCCGCCGCTTCGTCGAAACCGGTGTCCAGCGCGACACCTGCGGGAAGCCCCAGGCTTTGCAGAAGACCCGACGCCTCACCGATCCGGTTGCCCGCGTCATCCATCTCGTCCCGGCCGCGCTTCATGGCGATCAGCATGCTGTCGACGGCAAAGATCATCCCGCCGATCTCGGCAGGGCTGGAGGTTACAGAGAGGACGATCTCGCGCGCTCCGGCCTTGTTCGGCACGACGGATCCGACATCGAGCAGATAGCGATCGAAGGCAGCGCCGGATCGGTCGATGCCGGCATACGACCGCGTCAGCAAGCCGTCGGCGGCATCGCCCTCTGCAATCAGGTTCGACAGCGCGGTGTCATGATCGACGATCTTGATGTCGGCCGCCCCGGACGCATCCACATCGACGCCCGCGACCAACGCTATCATGCGCGGCGCCTCCGCAGGTCCCGTCTTCAGCAGATTGCGCCCGTCGAAGCTGCTCTTTGCGACGGTCGCCTGCAACTCCTGCTTCAGCCCGTTGATCCGCTCATCGAGTGCACCGCGGTCGGCATTTCCGGCTTTCGCCGACACCAGCGTCGCGCGGATCTCGGTCACCAGGCCGGAGGCAGCCCGCAATCCGGCAGAGGCCACGTCGACGACCGCAGCGGAAGCGGAGATCGCGTCATCGACGCTCGAAAGCGACAGCGCGCTTGCCGGGAAGGTGGTGGAGATCGACCAGTAGGCTTCGTCGGATCTCGTGGGTGAAGTGTCGGCGGCGGCCTGCGGCGGTGGTGTTGCCTGGAGCTCTGCGAGCATCGGGCGGCCGATGTCGGTCGCGACCCGAAGCGCCATCGGGTTGAAGGAGGTAGACACGCAGGAAGCTCCGCCGTTCATGGGCTGTGACGCCGCGCCTGATGCGCGGTCGAATGCGTTCTAACCTGCTGAGCTTTGAACTTGGCTTGCAGCGGTCGCTGCAATTTTATCGATCTGAGATGTTTCCGGCAAAAGTGTCCGGCGGATCAGTCGGCGGTCGGCAGGCGGCGCATGGTGAACTCGATCCGGTCGCCTTCAAGCTGCCGCCAGCTCTCGACTTCGGTCCAGTAGGCGGCCTTCGGGAAACTGTCGAACCATTCCCGCGCCTTCTGCCGGGCATCCTCGCGCGTCATGCAGAAGGTCTCGCGGACAAACAGTCCCGTGCGCCCGCCCGCCTTCTCCTGGCGATGCCGGTTTATCCTGCGCTTCAAGCCGTCGAGCGGCGGTGGTGTAAACTTCGCCATGCGCTCTACCTCTGGAATTGCAGATAGTTTTGCACAAGCGCGTTTGCGAGTCGATACTGGAGCCTTCCGGTTGGTTGCGCCACGGCGAGCGCCTGGGGTAAAGCCGCATCCGGACCATTTTCTGGCCAGCGGGTCGATTCGAATGCAAGGATGAACCTCATGGAGCGACCACAGATTCCGACGGGACTGCCGGCGGACATCGAGGACAAGAAGGCGACCGCCCGCCAGTGGTTCGAAAGCTTGCGCGACCGGATCTGCGCTTCCTTCGAGGCGCTGGAGAATGAGCTCGAAGGTCCCCTCTCCGATCGCCATCCGGGCCGCTTCGTCTCCCAGGACTGGCTGCGCGAAGACGGACAGGGCGGCGGCGGACGGATGTCGATGATGGAAGGCCGGGTGTTCGAGAAGGTCGGCGTCCACACCTCGACCGTCCACGGCGAATTCTCCGAGGAATTCCGCAAGCAGATGCCCGGCGCTTCCGAGGATCCCCGCTTCTGGGCGTCGGGCATTTCGCTGATCGCCCACCCGGTCAACCCGAACGTCCCGGCCGTTCACATGAACACACGGATGGTGGTGACCTCCGGCACGTGGTTCGGCGGCGGGGCCGACCTGACCCCAGTGCTCGACAGGCGGCGCACCCAGGACGATGCCGACACGCTGCGCTTCCACGAAGCCATGCGCGATGCCTGCCATGCCCATCCGAAGGTCGCCGACTATCCGCGTTTCAAGACCTGGTGCGACGAGTATTTCTTCCTGAAGCACCGCAACGAGGCGCGCGGCGTCGGCGGCATCTTCTTCGACTGGCTCTACCCGCAGGAGGAAAAGGGTGGCTGGCAGTCGAACTTCGATTTCGTCCGCGACGTCGGCATCGCCTTCGACCAGATCTACCCGGCACTGGTGCGCGACAACTTCAACCGCGATTGGACGGAACAGGATCGCGACGAGCAGCTGGTCCGTCGCGGACGCTATGTCGAGTTCAATCTTCTCTACGACCGCGGCACGATCTTCGGACTGAAGACCGGTGGCAATGTCGAGGCGATCCTGTCCTCGCTGCCACCCCTGGTCCGCTGGCCCTGACGCTGATTTGAGTTGACATATCGCACGCCAGGATCATCCTCCGACTGCTAGCCTTGATGGGATTGCACTGGAGGAATATCGTCATGGTATCCACATCGAACAGCATGCCAGCATCTCCGCAGATCGACCGGGACCGGTCGATCGGACCCTCCGAACTGATCGACCGTCTCGCGGCGGACCTGCGGGACCGCAGCGATCCGGATCTCCCGCTGTCCTTCTACGCCGGACAGATCCGCCGGCAACTTGCTCGCGAAGCCATGGCGGAGGCCAATCGCCCCGCCCATGACGGACCCCGCCAGCAGCAGGCCGGCGAGGTGCATCGATCGGTGTTCCACGCCTGGGCTCTGTCGGAGTGAAAGCTCTGCTGCGCCGGTAGAACGGGAGGTCGACCGGCGCGGACTTGACGGCATTGGAACGCCGGAAGCTGCCATCCGTTGAACGTGACGAGCGGCGCGTGGAGGACGCGCCGCGACAAACGAACCACGGAGGCATGCAATGAGACGCTTCGAATGCGGAAGCCTGGTGCCGGGCTGCGACTGGCACACGCGAGCAAATGAGGACGCCGAAGTCGTCCGCCGCGCAGTCGACCATCTGCGCACGGCGCATGGCGAAGACATCATCCGCGAAACGATGGTCGACAACATCAAGGCCAGAATCAGCGACGATGACGATGTGGTCAGGACCCAGGCCTGAGCCTGAGGTCTGTTCTCCGCACCGCATTGCGGACCCACACCCGCCGCAGGCACGGCGGGTGACGTGATGTCGCTCAGACGGCGGCCATCTCCCGCAGCCGGGCAAGCAGCGCCTCCCGGTCTAGGGCAAAGTTCCGCTCCAGCCAGACAGTCTCCAGCGCCGACAGCAATTGCCCGATCCGCGGCCCTGGCTCGACGCCGAGCGCCGTCACATCGGCGCCGCTGAGAGGGAAGCGCGGCTTTTCGAACCGCTCGGCCCGCGTCAGCAGCGTCGAAAGCCTGGCGGCGCGCAGCATCGCCGCATCGTCGTTCACTGCCGCAGCCCGGGCGCTCGACAGGGCGAGCTTGAGGCGCATCAGCAGCCCTGGTTTGCCGTGGGCGTAGAGCATCCGGTCGAGCGCAGTCTCGGCGGTTTCGGCGCTTGGCACCGGGGCCGTCGCCCAGGCGGCAATCCGCTCGGCCTGCGCGTTCGACAGCCGCAGGCGTTTTGCCATGGCGGCCAGCCGTTCGGCATCGGGCGGCAGCATGGCAGCAAGCCGCAGCAGCGGATCCGGCTGCCAGCCCAGCGCCTGTTCGGTGGGGATCAGACCGTGCACGGCATCGATGCCCCATTTCTCGGTCTCCGGCAGGATGGCGGTCAGCACGCCCGTGGTGCGCATCCAGAGCAGCGACCGCGACGGATCAGCAGTCGACAGCAGTTTCTTCATCTCCGACCAGACGCGCTCGGCAGAAAGACCGGAGAGCTTGTCCTTGGCTCTGGCCACCGCCCGCAGACCGTCGGCATCCGGCCGCCCCGAGCCGTAGGCGGCAAAGAAGCGGAAGAACCGCAGCACCCGGAGATAGTCCTCGGCAATCCGTGTCGAGGCATCGCCGATGAAACGCACCGTGCGCGTCTCGATATCCTTCAGGCCGTCGACAAAATCGACGACCGAGCCGTCCTGCTTCGCGTACAGAGCGTTGATGGTGAAGTCGCGCCGCTCGGCATCGACCTGCCAGTCGGTGCCGAAGGCGACCTGCGCATGCCGGCCGTCGGTTTCAACGTCGCGGCGCAACGTCGTCACCTCGAAGCCGCGCCCGTCGATGACCAGCGTCACGGTGCCGTGGTCGATGCCGGTCGGCACCGCCTTGATGCCGGCGACCTTCGCCCGTTCGACGACGACCTGCGGCAGGTTGGTCGTGGCGAAATCGACATCGGAAATCGGCAGGCCCATCAAGACGTTGCGCACAGCGCCGCCGACGATTCGGCCCTCGCCGCCATCGGCGTTGAGCAGAGAGAATACCCGCTGGACGGCGGGATCGGCGAGCCAGGTCTCGGTTGCGAGGCTGGTCATGCGTATAGCCTTTCGTAAAGCGTGCGGACGATGCCCGCGGTAATGCCCCAGATGTTCCAGTCGCCATAGGGCATCTGATAAAAACGCCGCACCATGCCCTGCCATTCTCGGCTTCCCTCCACATGGTTGTCGGGATCCATGAGGAAGGCGAGCGGCACCTCGAACACGGCGTCGACTTCCGTCGGATTGAGGCTCAGCTCAAAACCGCGCTGCACCACCGAGAGCACCGGGGTGATGCGAAAGCCGCTGGCCGCGAGATAATCCGGCAACCGCCCGACCGGCTCGACGAAACGTCGGTCGAGCCCGATTTCCTCTTCCGCCTCGCGCAGCGCCGCGATCTCGGCCGCCCCATCCTCGGGATCGATTGCACCGCCCGGAAAGGCTATCTGGCCCGAATGCTTGCGCAGTCCGGAGGTCCGTTGGGTGAGGATCACCTTGGCCCCGTCCGGATCGTCGATCACCGGCACCAGCACTGCGGCATCCTTCAGCGACAGGCGCTCGACCTCTGCCAGCATCTCCGGATTGAGGAGATGGTCGCCATGGTCGCGCCAGGCATCGACGACCGGCGCCCCACGCTGACGGCCGGCGCGCCGGCGAAATTCGTCCGCCGAAAAGAAGTTCGGGTTGAGCAGCGCCTGCGTCATGGCGACGGATCATCCGACTGGGCGGCAAGCTCCGCGGCCGGCATCACCGGAAACACCAGGCCCGCCGACCTCAGCGCAAACATCTCGATGCCGTCGACGTCGATCACCTCTCCCAGCCCGACAAGCTCGTACATCACCGACCGCGAGACCAAAGCCTCCAGCCGGCCGCGCACCAGCAGGTACGGCTTCAGCTGACGCTTTTCGCCTTCGACGACGAAACGCAGCGGATGCGCCTCATCGGCCTCCACCACATCGCCGACATTGGTGCGGAAGGTCAGGACAGGTGCGCCGTCCCGCTCGCCGATCGTCATCTCCACGGCAAGGAACGGCGCGTCCTCGACGCGGATGCCGACCTTTTCCACAGGCGTGACGAGATAGGTCTTGCCGTCCTCGTCCTTGCGCAGAACCGTCGAGAACAGCCGCACCAGCGCCGGCCGGCCGATCGGCGTCCCGAGATAGAACCAGGTGCCGTCGGCCCTGATCTCCATGTCGAGGTCGCCGCAGAAAGGCGGATTCCACCTCTCCACCGGCGGCAGGCCAGGCTTGCCTCCGGACGTCTGTTCTGCGGCCCGCGCGATCATCGCTGCCAGACCGGCCGCATCTGCTGCAGTATTTATTGTCTCGCCCGCCATAATTTCATTCACGGTTGGTGTGTATGCGATCCATTCTCACGAGATAGTCATATAGTTCGTTCTTGTCAGCCGCTGGTGCGGGAATAAGTTCGAAAGGATGCGGCGCTCGTACCACCGATGTGATTCGCACGAACGGCAGAATGCCGGGGCAACGGCTGATGGAGACCGACATGGGCGTGATGACTTCCACCGAAACTCCGCTCGATGACAAGGCGATCGTCGCCGCTGCCGAACATGCGCTGTCCGATATCGCAGCGATCCGCGCCGAAGTGGGCAAGGTCATCTTCGGCCAGGAACAGGTGGTCGAGAACACCCTGATTGCCGTCCTTTCCGGTGGCCACGCGCTGCTGGTCGGTGTCCCGGGCCTTGCCAAGACGAAGCTGGTGACGACGCTCGGCACGGTTCTCGGGCTCGACGCCAACCGCATCCAGTTCACCCCCGACCTGATGCCGTCCGACATTCTCGGCACCGAGGTGATGGACCAGGACGAGAATGGTCGCCGGTCGTTCCGTTTCGTCAAGGGCCCGATCTTCGGCCAGTTGCTGATGGCCGACGAGATCAACCGCGCCTCGCCGCGCACCCAGTCGGCGCTCTTGCAGTCCATGCAGGAATACCACATCACGGTTGCCGGCCAGCGCTACGACCTGCCGGCGCCCTTCCATGTGCTGGCAACCCAGAACCCGCTGGAGCAGGAAGGCACCTACCCGCTTCCGGAAGCCCAGCTCGACCGCTTCCTCCTGCAGGTCGACGTGCTGTATCCGGAACTCGACGCCGAACGCCAGATCCTGCTGGAAACGACCGGAACGTCCGAATCCCGGCCACGCGGTGTCATCGCCGCCCCTCGCCTGCAGGAGATCCAGAACCTGATCCGCCAGATGCCGGTGAGCGACAGCGTCGTCGACGGGATCCTGTCGCTGGTGCGCTCGGCGCGCCCCGGCAACGGCAACACGATGACCGATCGGCACGTGGCATGGGGTCCCGGTCCGCGTGCCGGCCAGGCACTGATGCTCTGCGCCCGCGCCCGCGCCCTTTACGAAGGCCGTCTCGCACCATCGCTCGACGACGTGCATGCGCTGGCCGAGCCGGTCCTCGAACATCGCATGGCGCTGACATTTGCGGCGCGCGCCGAAGGCATGTCGGTGCGCGACGTGATCCACGGTTTGGTCAAGCAGGCGCGCGGCTGAGTAAAGTCTCGGCTCGCGGCCGCAGCAGACGTTAGGAGAACGCGTGGCATCGATAGGCCAGATCGTCCCGCAGACCCCCGGCAGTGAAGTCCTTGCCCGTGCCCGGCAGCGGGCAGCACTCGTGCCCGACTGCATGGTCGAGGCGCGGCGCATCGCCAACACCGTGATCGCCGGTTGGCACGGCCGCCGCAAGCGCGGCATCGGCGAGAATTTCTGGCAGTTCCGTCCCTACAGCGATGGCGAGAGCCTTGCCAGGATCGACTGGCGGCGCTCGGCCCGCGACGACCATACCTATGTCCGCGATCGCGAATGGGAAGCCGCCCACACCGTCTGGCTGTGGGCCGACATGTCGGCGTCGATGATGTACAAATCGAGCTACGGTACGGTTTCCAAGGAAAGCCGGGCGCTCGTGCTGATGCTGGCGCTTGCCGAGATCCTGGCCCGGTCAGGCGAGCGCATCGGGTGCCCCGGCGTCATGGAACCCGTTTCGGCCCGCAATGCCGCCGAGCGGCTGGCAACCGCCATCATGCATGCGCCGACCACCGAAGGCATGCCCGATACCCGGATGATCCGCGGCGCCTCGGACATCGTGCTGATCGGCGATTTTCTCGACGATGCCGACCGCATCATGGACCGCCTGTCGCCACTCGCCCGCCGCAACCTGCGCGGCCATGTGGTCGAGGTCGCCGATCCCGCCGAAGAAACCTTCCCATTCAGCGGCCGCACCGAGTTCACCGATCCCGAGACCGGCGACAAGCTCGTCTCCGGCCGCGCCGAGACACTGCGCGAGGATTACCAGCGTGCCTACCTGGCGCGCCGCGAGAACCTCGGCCAGTCGCTGCGCCGCATGGGCTGGAGCTTCGTCTACAACCGCACTGACCACCTGGCGTCCGAAGCCCTGGCCTCGGTCCACGGCTACCTCTCCGGCAACCCGCCGCAGGGTCTGGGAGCGCGCATATGAGTGCGTTCGCCTTCGCCAGCCCCGCCATCCTGTTTGCGCTGATCGCCCTGCCGGCGATCTGGTGGCTGCTGCGGCTGACACCGCCACGGCCGAAGACGGAAGTCTTCCCGCCGCTCGCCATTCTCGCCACCGTGCTGAAACGCCAGGAAACACCCGCCAACAGCCCCTGGTGGCTGACGCTGCTGCGCATCCTGATGGCGGCGGCGCTGATCTTCGCCATCGCCGACCCGGTGATGAACCCGCGCACCAGTTCGCTGTCGAACGCCGGACCGCTGCTGCTCGTCGTCGACAACAGCTGGTCGACCTCCCGCGACTGGGAACGCCGCGTCGAGACCGCCGACCTGCTGATCGGCGATGCCGAACGGGCCGACGTCCCCGTCTCCGTCGTGTTCACCGCCGATGCCACCCACGACGCGGTCCCGGCGTCTGCCGCAGCAGCCCGCGAAAAGCTTGGCGCTGCACGGCCGCAGCCGCTGGTGCCGGTGCGCGCCGTGGCGGCACAGGCTCTGCGAGAAGCCTTCAACGGCACCCGCCCCGGTACGGTCGCATTCCTGACCGACGGTGTGGCGACACCGGAAGACGGAGAGCTGATGGCCGATCTTGCAAGCCTCTCGCCCGCAGAACTGCGCCTCGTCGAAGGCGATGGAACCGGCGCAGTGGCCATCACCGGCGCCACCAACACCGCCACCGCAATGAATGTCACCGCGACCCGCCTCGCCCGCGATGCCGCGGAGACGCTGCGGCTGAACGCGCTCGACCAGCAGGGCCGGTCGCTGGCTGCGGTCGATCTGTCCTTCGCTGCCGGCAGCGGCACGGCGACCGCCGAGATCGCCGCACCCTTCGAGCTGCGAAACGATTTCGCCCGCATCGCCATCGAGGGCAAGCCGACGGCCGGCGCCGTCCATCTGCTCGACGACGGCTTCAAGCGCCGGCGTGTGGCGCTGATCGCCGGCGATAGCGGCAACGACATGCAGCCGCTGCTGCTGCCGCTGTTCTACATCAGCCGCGCCCTGCAGCCCTATGCAGACCTGATCGAACCGAAGGACGCCAACCTGTCGGCAACCATTCCCGACATCCTGTCGCAGAACCCGTCGGCCATCGTCATGGCGGACGTCGGTCGCCTGCCGGCCGAGACCTACGAGCCGCTGCAGCGCTGGATTGCCCGCGGCGGCATGCTGATCCGCTTCGCCGGACCCCGTCTTGCCGCAGCCCCCGCCGACGATCCGCTTGTGCCCGTCATCCTGCGCCGCGGCGAACGCTCGCTGGGCGGCGCCCTCTCCTGGGCCGAGCCGCAGCCGCTGGCCGAATTCCCGAAATTCGGGCCGTTCGCCGGCATGCCGCGCGCCGAGGGCGTGACGATCAAGCGACAGGTGCTGGCCGAACCGACACCCGACCTTGCCGAGCGCACCTGGGCAAGCCTTGCCGACGGGACGCCGCTGGTCACCACGCGCCAGGTCGAGGCCGGCCGCATCGTGCTCTTCCATGTCTCGGCCGAAGCCACGTGGTCAGACCTGCCGCTGTCGGGTGATTTCGTCGACATGCTGCGCCGGCTGGTGCAGCTGTCGCGGGCCGCCGGGACAGACGGCAGTGTCCGGGGCGCCGAAGCTGCCGCCGCACTGCCGCCGCTCCGTCTGCTGAATGCCGACGGCGCGCTGGTGACCGACAAGGGCACCGCCAAGCCCCTGACCGTTGCGCCCGGACAGGCGGCGATCGCCAGCCTCGACAATCCGCCCGGGCTTTACGGCACCGATGACGGCTTCACCGCCGTCAACCTGCTGCCCGCCGATGCGCAGTTGCAGCCGGTTGATGTCAATGCTCCCGGCCTCACCGTTGCCCGCGAAAGCCTGATCGGGCGCGAGGCGATCTCGCTCCGGCCGGCGCTATTCACGCTGGCGCTCGTGCTGCTGCTCGTTGATACGCTGATCGTTCTCGTAATGAACGGCGCCTTCTCGCGCCTGCCGCGCGCCGGACGCTCGACCGCTGCCATCCTTCTCGTGGCGCTCTTACCGTTCACCATGCTGGCGCCCGGCCAGGGTCATGCGCAGGACGCCAAGCCCGGCGACGAACAGGCGCTTGAGCGGCTGGACACCACGCATCTGGCCTATGTCGTGACCGGCGAAGCCGAGGTCGACCGGTTGTCCGAACAGGGCCTGGAAGGGTTGAGCCAGTTTCTCGCTTACCGCACGACGCTCGAGCCCGGCGCACCCGTCGGCCTCGACATCACCAAGGACGACCTCTCCTTCTATCCGATCATCTACTGGCCGATCTCCGCCAACGCGCCGATGCCGTCGGAAAACGCCATCTCCCGAATCGATGCCTACATGCGCAACGGCGGCACCGTCCTCTTCGACACGCGCGACCAGCTGTCGTCGCTGAACGGCAGCGGCGCGCCGAGCGCCAACGGCCAGCGGCTGCAGGAAATCCTCGCCAATATCGACATTCCGCCACTGGAACCGACGCCCGAAGATCATGTGCTGACGCGCACCTTCTATCTGCTGTCGAGTTTCCCCGGCCGCTATTCCGGCAGTCCGCTCTGGGTGGAGGCGCGCCAGGATGCCCGCAATTCCGGCAGCGAGCTGTCGTCTTCCGGTGACGGCGTGACGCCGCTGCTGATCACCGGCAACGATTTCGCCGGCGCCTGGGCGATCGACGCCAACGGAGCCGCCGTGCTGCCGACCGTGCCGCCGGACGAGATGCAACGCGAATATGCCTACCGCTCCGGGGTCAACATCATGATGTACATGCTGACCGGCAACTATAAGGCAGACCAGGTGCACGTGCCGGCACTGCTCGAACGGCTGGGCCAGTAAAGGGGCACGATGATGGACATCCAATTCGCGCCCTTCCTGCCCTGGTCGATCCTCGCCGGCCTTGGCGTGTTTTCCGCCATCCTCGTCATCGTCTCGCTGTGGCGCGGGCTACGCGGGGCGACGCTGCGGGCGCTGGCGCTTGGCTTCCTGCTGCTGGCCCTCGCCAACCCGACGCTGATGCAGGAGGATCGCGAGCCGCTGTCGACCATCGTTCCCGTCGTCGTCGACCGTTCGCAGAGCCAGGACACGCCGCAGCGCGTGGCGCAGACTGACGCCGCGCTCAAGGCCCTCACCGATCGCTTCTCCCGCTTCCCGCGCATCGAAACGCGCATCGTCGAGGTGCGTGACGACGAGAATTCCGACACGCCGTCGACGCGGCTGTTCTCCGCCCTCTCGGCCGCCACCGCCGATGTGCCTCCGGCGCGCGTCGGTGGCGCGGTCTTCCTCACCGACGGCCAGATCCACGATCTTCCGGGCGTCGACCAAGGCCCCGCCTTCGATGCGCCGATCCACGGCCTGATCACCGGCCGCGCCGACGAGTTCGACCGGCGCGTCGAAGTCGTGCGCGCCCCCCGCTTCGGCATCGTCGGCGAGGATCAGGAAATGACGCTGCGGGTGTTCGACGACGGACGCCAGCAAGGCGGCACGGCGCCGGTCACGGTGCGCATGAACGGCGAGGTCATCGCCACCCTGCAGGCGACGCCCGGCCAGCCGATCCCGTTCGGCTTCACCGTGCCCCGCGGCGGCAACAACGTCATGGAATTCTCCGTCGCCGAACTGCCGGGCGAGGTGACGACCGCCAACAATCGTGCCGTCCACGTGATCGACGGCATCCGCCAGAACCTGCGCGTGCTGCTGGTGTCTGGCGAACCTCACGCCGGCGAGCGCGCCTGGCGGAATCTTCTGAAATCCGATGCCTCCGTCGATCTCGTCCACTTCACCATTCTGCGGCCGCCGGAAAAGCAGGATGGAACGCCGATCAACGAACTGTCGCTGATCGCCTTCCCGACCCGCGAGCTGTTCGTCGAGAAGATCAACGATTTCGACCTGATCATCTTCGACCGCTACCAGCACCGTGGCGTGCTGCCGATCCTCTATTACGACTACATCGCCCAGTACGTCGAAAACGGCGGGGCGCTGCTGATCGCGGCCGGTCCCGAACATGCCGGCGCCGACTCGATCGCCTCAACGCCGCTTGCCGCCGTCCTGCCTGCCGCGCCGACCGGCGACATGCATCAGGCCGGCTTCTTCCCGCGCCTGTCGGATCTCGGCAAGAAGCACCCGGTCACCCGCGGCCTCGACGGGTCCGCCAGCGAACCGCCGTCCTGGGGCCGTTGGTTCCGCACGGTCGATGTCGGCGTGCCGCAGGGCGAGACCGTCATGCAGGGCGATGGCGACCGTCCGCTGCTTGTGCTCGACCGCAAGGGCGAAGGCCGGGTGGCGATGCTGCTGTCCGACCAGGGCTGGCTGTGGGCGCGCGGCTTCGAGGGCGGCGGCCCGCATGTGTCCCTCTACCGGCGCATCGCCCACTGGCTGATGAAGGAACCGGAACTGGAGGAGGAGGCGCTGACCGCGCGCGCCATCGGCCGGACGCTGGAAGCGACGCGCCAGACGATCGGCGACGATCCCGGTCCGGCGACCATCCGCTACCCCTCCGGACGCACCGAGACCGTCCCGTTTTCCGCCGCCGGACCCGGGCTCTACCGGATCGACCGGCGCATGGAGGAGACCGGCCTCTTCGAGGTGCGCAACGGCGAGTTCTCGACGCTGGTGCATATCGGCGCCGTCGATGCGCCGGAGTTCAAGGCGATGATCTCGACCACCGACACGCTTGCCCCCTACGCCCAGAAGACCCGGGGACTGGTGGCGCGTGTGGAGAATGGCGATGGCATCAGCCTTCCCGATATCCTGCCGGTGCGCGGCGAGGTGCGAGTCGCCGACCCCAACCGGATGGTGATCCGCATGACCGATGAAACGGTACTGCGCGGCATCGATACGACACCATTGTTCGCCGGCTTTGCCGGGCTCGCCGCCCTGCTGTTTGCCGTATCGGCCATGTGGTGGCGCGAGGGACGATGAGCGATCTCCTGCAACTGGCGACGGAGCCTTCCGAGCCCGAGATGGCTGCAGTTCTGGCTGCCCTCTCCGCCTTCAACACCGATGACGTCGGGCCTTCGGGGCGCAAGCACCTCGCGGTTCTGATCCGCGATGAAGATGGAACGGTGACCGGCGGTCTGGTCGGCTACACTGCCTGGGGCTGGCTGTTCACCCAGAACCTCGTCGTGCCGGAGGAGCATCGTGGCAAAGGGCTTGCCGGAAAGATGCTGGAACTGGCCGAGACGGAGGCACGATCTCGCGGCTGCCACGGTGCCTGGATCGACACCTTCAACCCGACGGCGCTGAAGGCCTATCGGCGGCAGGGCTACGAAGTGTTCGGAGAGATCCCGAACTTCGTCGGCGACCGCACCCGCACCTTCCTCAGGAAAACCCTCTGACAAAAAACCTGCGCGCTCGATCGGCAAGCAGGCTTGTCGGCGGGACCTCGCATCGGCCAGGGAAGAGCTGGCGGCATGTCAGGATCAGGCAAGCGATGCCTGGCGCGTCTCCGTCTTGATCAGCATGGCAGCGACGGCTGCCATCGCCAGCAATCCGGCGAAGATGCCGATCGTCAGGCCGAGCCCCTGAACGACGACATAGCCGACGAGTGACGGGGCCAGCAGCCCGCCGAGCCGCGCCATGGCGCCCGCCGCGCCCATTCCGGTGGCCCGCAGCGTCGTCGGAAACAGCTCGGGCGTGTAGGCATAGAGCGCGCCCCATGTGCCAAGCAGGGCAAAGCTCATCAGCAGCAGTGCCGCCCCGATCAGCATGGCGCTGGGGGCTGCAACGAACAGCAGGCAGCCGAGCGCCGAGAGGATGCAGTAGCCGATCAGGGTCGGCCGGCGACCCCATTTTTCGACGCCATAGGCAGCGAGCGCATAGCCGGGGATCTGCGCCAGCGCCACCAGCACCAGGAACCCGTAGCCACGCACGAAGCCGAAACCTTCGCCCGCCAGCCGTGCCGGCATCCAGGTGAAGACGCCGTAGTAGGAGACCGAAACCAGGAACCAGATCGCCAGGATCATGATGCTGCGCTGGCGCAGGGCGCCGGAAAACAGGCCGCCCGCCTTGATCGGCGCCGGCGAGATGAGGCTCGTCTCTGGGGCAAGCGGTTCCCGGCCGTTGACCACGAGAATTTCGTCGATGATCGCTTTCGCCTCCGCGTTGCGGCCGGACCGCATCAGGTAGAGCGGCGATTCCGGCACGAGGAAGCGCAGGCCGATGCCCGCGATCGCCGGGATGGCGGTGACCGCGAAGATATAGCGCCAGGCATCGGCGACGCCGGCAAGGCTTGCCGCCCAGGCAGCGAGCGCAACGATCAGCGTGCCGATGGCCCAGAAGCCCTCGAGCAGCACCAGCCAGCGGCCGCGGTTTCGGGCCGGAAGGAATTCCGCCATCATCGCATAGTCGACCGGCAACGTACCGCCGACAGCCGCGCCGGTGAGGAAACGCAGGATGAGCAGGATGGTAAAATCGGGTGCGAAGATCGACAGCGTGCCGAACACCGCGTCACAGGCCACCGTGACGATCAGCACGCGCCGACGGCCGATCCGGTCGGCGAGCCGGCCGAAGCCGAGCGCTCCGAGCAGCATGCCGAGGAAGAAGGCCGTGCCGGTCTGCAGTGCCTGCGGAACCGTCAGGCCGAAACTCGCGGCAATCGACGCGGCGGTGAAGCCGACGGCCAGAACCTGCATCGCATCGGCGGTCCAGACGAGCCCGAAGATCCCCATCAGCCGCTTCTGGTAACGTCCGGCACCGGCGCGATCGAGCGCCTCGTCCATCGTCATCGCTGCCATCAACCTGTCCCTCGTTCCCCTTATCGTGCAGCCGCCATGGCCGCGCGACGAGACAGGACTTATCCGGATTGCCGGGCTTGCGCCAGCCAGCCTGTGCGGCAGACCTGGAAGGATGCGAACGTGATCGGGCGCGCTACTCGGCGGCGTCGGCGATCATGGCTGAGGATGGCTCCCATGCCTGCCAGGCGATGACGCCCTTCAGCCGTGCATGGACATCATCGCCCATCGGAACCACCAGCACGCGGCCCGGATCCACCGGCCCGGGAAACGCCAGTGCCTGGTAGGCCACCTTCTCGAAGCCGAGCGGCATGTAGTAGGGCGGATCGCCGACCAGGATGACAGCCTCGGAGCCCTTGCGACGGGCAGCCTCGATGGCGATGCGCACCAGCTCGCGGCCGATGCCGCGGTTCTTGTGCGACGGCCTGACTGCGAGCGGACCGAGGAGATGGCCATCGACGCCACCGGCCCTGACGGCCGTCATGCGCACCGATGCGATGGTTTCCCCATCGTCGGCGCAGACGAAGGACAGCGAGCGGTCATGCGGACCCTGCTCGCGGATGCGCGCCGCGGCCTTGGCGAAGCGGCCCGGACCGAATGCTTCGGCATTGATGAGTTCGATGATGGCGTCGTGCGACGCGTCCTCGGTGAGGTAGACGAGATCGTGCTTGGGCATAGGATGCTGAAACCACTGGCAGACTGGACAAGGATCGGCGCGGCGCCGTCAGGCACCGTTCAAGTTTCGATCAGCGTCGTCGCAGGTTCCGGGCGTCAGTCATGTCGTGCATATCCTCGATTGGAAAGCGAAATAGCAGCAAATTTTTTTGTCGTCTATCGAAAACACATCGTCTTCGCCGGGCGGGCTCGAATTTGCCGCGTGCTGCTGCCACATGAGGATGAGAAGAGTTGGCCACGGAAAGGAAGCATCATGGGCATGCTGGTGGAAGGCGTCTGGAAGGACGTCTGGTACGACACGAAATCGACGGGCGGCCACTTCAAGCGCTCCCAGTCTGTCTTCCGCAACTGGGTGACGGCCGATGGCAGCGCCGGCCCGACCGGCAAGCCCGGCTTCAAGGCGGAAAGCGGCCGCTACCACCTCTACGTCTCGCTTGCCTGTCCCTGGGCGCACCGGACGCTGATCTTCCGCAAGCTGAAGAAGCTCGACGATCTGATCTCCGTCTCGATCGTCCATCCGCTGATGCTGGAGAACGGCTGGGAATTCCGGCCGCAGGACGATGCCGATGCGACGGCCGACGACCTCTTCGGCAGCGCCGCCCTCTGGCAGGTCTACACAAGGGCCGACGCGGCGTACACCGGCCGGGTCACCGTGCCGGTCCTCTGGGACAAGCAGCAGAACACCATCGTGTCCAACGAGTCGGCCGACATCATCCGCATGTTCAATTCCGCCTTCGACGGGCTGACCGGATCAAAGGAAGACTTCGCCCCCGGTCATCTCCTGGCGGAGATCGACAGCGTCAACGCGCTCGTCTACGACACTGTCAACAACGGTGTCTATAAGGCCGGTTTTGCCACAAGCGAGGAGGCCTACGAGGAAGCCGTCACGGCTCTTTTCCAGACGCTGGATCAGCTGGATGCGCGACTCGCCAAAGACCGCTATCTCGTCGGCAACCGCCTGACCGAGGCCGATTGGCGGCTGTTCACCACCCTCGTCCGCTTCGATCCGGTCTATGTCGGTCACTTCAAGTGCAACCTGCGTCGCATTGCCGATTACCCGAACCTGTCGGCCTACCTGCGCGACCTCTACCAGCAGCCGGGCATCCGCGAGACGGTCAACCTGCGCCACATCAAGGCGCACTACTACCGCAGCCACAAGAACATCAATCCGACCGGCATCGTTCCGGCTGGACCGGTTCTCGACCTCGACGCGCCACACGGGCGCGAGGCGCTCGGACCGGCTGATTAGGGTCCATCCGGTAGTGCGCCGCGGCGCCTACCAGGTATCCGAGGGCGGCATTGAGCCGTCAAGTTCCCGCAGGCGGCGCAGTGTCGCCTGCGTCACGTCCGCGGGCAGTGCGTCGAGGGCAAAGAACCCGCTTTCGGCGATCTCGCGGTCCGGGCGACGCGGTGCCGTCTGGCGCACCTTGAGCCGGTAGAAGGCAACGTGATCGCGATTGCTCGCCTTCCGGTTCTGGTAGATCCGAAGGAGCTCCGGCGTGCCGATGATCTCCAGATTGCCCTCCTCGCGCAGTTCCTTGACCAGTGCGCCGGCCACCGTCTCGCCGCGCTCCACGCCGCCGCCCGGCATGTACCAACCGGGCACATAGGTGTGGCGCACGAGGAAGATGCGGCCCGCATCATCGAAGCAGGCGGCCCGTACGCCAAGCGTCATGCCGCGTGTCAGGGCAAACAGCTTATGCAACAAAAACACCACCGACCGCGTTCGCCACCCACTGACCTCGGGAACACCCTCCCCGGCTCCCGGCTTGTCCCCTCCCACGCTAGGCTCTATGTCTCGCTTCATGTTCACGTTTGCGCATATCTCCGACATTCATCTGGGTCCTCTGCCGCGCCTGACAGTGCGTGAACTGGCTTCGAAGCGGATCACCGGCTTTATCAACTGGCACCGTAACAGGCGTAAGCATCTGCTTGTCAACACACTCGATCTTCTGCTGAGCGACATGCGCCTGCGCGTGCCCGATCACCTGATGATCACCGGCGACCTGGTCAACCTGGCCACGTCGATCGAGATCAAGCTCGCCGGCGAATGGCTGCGCAGCGTCGGCGACCCCGCGGAAACCACTGTGGTGCCTGGCAATCACGATGCCTATGTGCCCGGTGCTCACGACCGGTCGGTGCGCGAATGGTATCCCTTCATCGCCAGCGACGACGATCCTCAGGCCTGGGATGAGGAGCACATCTTCCCCACCTACCGCCAGCGCGGTCCGATCGCCATCATCGGCTGTTCGACCTCCAACGCGACGCTGCCGTTCTCGGCAGGCGGCTATTTCAGCGCCCGACAGGCGCGCGAAACGGTGAACCTGTTGAAGCGCGCCGGAGAACAGGGCCTGTTCCGCGTCGTGCTGATCCACCACCCGCCGATCCGCGGCGCCGCGTCGTCGCACAAGCGGATGATCGGCATCCGCCGTTTTGCCGCGGCGATGTCGATGGGCGGCGCGGAACTCGTGCTGCACGGCCACACGCATCTCAACACGCTCTACAAGCTGAAGACGCATCACGGAGAAGTGCCGGTCCTCGGCATCGCGTCCGCGTCGCAGGGGCCGGGTGGCCACAAGCCGCCGGCCGCCTACAACCTGTTCTCGCTCTCTGGTGAACCCGGCGCCTGGAACCTCGCCTGCGATCGGTTCGGGCTGACGCCTGAAGCCGATGCGATCGCGCACGAGGAGCGCAGGGTTCTTTACGGCGATCCGCCTCCGCTCCAGGCAGTGCCGCCGCTTTTATAGGAATCGTAAACCAGTTTGGCGAAAGCCCTGGCTGTTTTAATGTGCTGCCATATCTCCTCTGACGTACCCGAATGTGAAACGAGCCGGTCGCATCCCATGGACGCCAACCACCGCATCGATATCAGACGAGACCTCGTAGCCCTGTTGCCGAAGATCCGGCGCTTTGCGCTGACGCTTCTGCGCGATCCAGCAAGGGTCGATGCGATCGTCATCCAGGCCTGCGAGCAGGCGATCCAGAAGTCGCACATGTGGAAGGGCGATACGCGGCTCGAAGTGCGGCTGTTTGCCGCCGTGCGCAGCCTCGTGCGCGCGGAGCCGGTCAAGCGCCGTCCGTCCGAGACCTTGCGTGTCACGGCCCAACGCTACGCGGGGCAAGTCGGCAATGGTCGGGCGCTGCTCGATCTCCTGTCGGAGGAATGCGCTTCCGTCTTCCTGCTCTGCGCCGTCGAAAAGCTGAGCTACCGCGAGGCTGCCGCCGTCATGGGGGGGACGCCGGATGCGATCGCCGCGACCATGGTCGCCGCCCGCTGCGAGCTTGCCCATCTCGCGGTTGAAACGACGGAGCGCCGCGCCTGATGATCGACAACCGCAAGCAGCTCGAGGCTCAGCTTTCCGCCATGCT
Source organism: Rhizobium sp. 0TCS1.26 (assembly GCF_050455525.1). Classification (NCBI taxonomy): domain Bacteria; kingdom Pseudomonadati; phylum Pseudomonadota; class Alphaproteobacteria; order Hyphomicrobiales; family Rhizobiaceae; genus Rhizobium; species Rhizobium sp. 0TCS1.26. The sequence goes on from NZ_JBCIYV010000001.1 coordinate 724,401, forward strand.
CGACGGTGAACTGTCGGATGCCGACCGGGCAGCCGTCGAAGCGCTCATCCAGGCGGATGCCCAGGCCCGGGCCCAGGCGGAAATGCTGAAGAGCGTCGACGATTTCGGCCGCCTGCATTTTGCCGACCTCCTGAAGGAGCCCGTCTCGCTCGACCTCGTGCGTTCGATCAAGACTGCGTCCGAACCGCGCCGCGCCGTCAGGCTGCCGAAGGCCGGCCCCGGTCGACCGCGGATCAAGCCGACGCTGAACGTGGTCATCGCATCTTCGCTGTTGATGTTCTCGCTCGGCGCCGGCGCCGGCTACATGTTCGCGTCCCGCCCGCAGATGACCACCTATGCGGATCTCGCCGGTGATCCGAACAAGGCCTGGCTCGACGACGTTGTCTCGAACTACCGTCTGTTCTCCCGCCAGTCGCGCCATCTCGTCGAAGTGCCGGCAGCCGAATCGGCGCACATCGTCGACTGGCTGATGGCCACCACCGGGGTCTCCTTCCGGATCCCCGATCTCAGAAGCGAAGACCTGGAATTCGTCGGCGCCAGGCTCTATTCCGCCGGCGGCCGCCCGGTCGGCCAGCTCGTCTACCGCAACCGTGATGCCGAAGTCATCGCCATCTCCTTCGCCAAGAGCCTGACGCCCTCCGATGCGGATATGCAGGAAGTCATCCGCGACGATATCGGCCTCGTCGTCTGGCACGGACAGCAGGCAAGCTACGTGCTGACCGGCCCGTCGTCCGATGCCTATCTGGACGGCCTGGCCGGCAAGATCGCCGGCATCATCTGACGTCCTGAGCAGATTTCGGCGCGAACATCCTCAGGCAACCGTTCGAAGCCAGGTTGCCGCAACGCCAGCAGCGCGTGCCGGTGCCTCGCCTGATACCCGGAACTTCTCGATCAGGCCGTAGAGGTTCTCCGCCTCCAAGGCCAGGGTCTGTGCCGCGGCATTCGCCTCTTCCACAGTCACGGCATTCTTCTGCGTCCCCTGGTCGAGCATGCCGATGGCGGTGTTGATCTCGTTGATGCCGAGCGACTGCTCGCGGGCCGCTGTCGAGATCGCCTGGACGTTCATGTCCACCTGCTTCACCTGGTCGACGATCTCGCGCAGCACCTCGCCCGTGCTGTTGACCAGCGACACCCCATGCTTGACCGAGGCCGCCGAGGTAAAGATCAGCGCCTTGATGTCCTTTGCAGCACTTGCCGAGCGCTGGGCGAGCTCGCGGACCTCCTGGGCGACGACGGCAAAGCCCTTGCCCGCCTCGCCGGCGCGGGCCGCCTCGACGCCCGCATTCAACGCCAGCAGGTTGGTCTGGAAGGCGATCTCGTCGATGACGCTGATGATGTTCTCGATCTCCTTCGACGATCCGGCGATCTTCTCCATGGCCGCGGTGGCATCCTCGACGATCTTGCCGGAGGCTTCGGCGGAGGCCCGCGTGCCCGCCACCAGCTGCATGGCATCGCTGGCGCGGGCGCTGGAATCGCGGACGGTGGTGGTGATTTCCTCGAGCGCTGCAGCAGTCTCCTCGACCGACGCCGCGTGCTTCTCGGCACTCTTGGCGATGTCGTCGGAAATCGTGTTGATGACCCGCGCATTGCAGGCAAGTACGCCTGCCGACTGCTTGATCGACCCGACGGTCTGTTCCAGCGACCTCACGGCCAGGTTGAAGTCCGACCGCACCTTTTCGAGTGCCGGATCGATGTCACCGGCGATGTCGACGGTCAGATCGCCCGCCGCGAGGCTGCCGATGGCCTTGCCGATCGTCTCGACCGCCGCCATGCGGGCGGTGATGTTGGTCGCCACCTTGATGACCTTGTAGACCTTGCCTTCGGCATTGAAGACAGGCGTATAGGCGGCCTGGATCCACACCTTGCCGCCGCCCTTGCCGATGCGCACGAAATCGTCGGCAATGAATTCGCCGCCGCGCAGACGCTCCCAGAAGCGATGATAGTCGTCGCTTGCGACATAGGCGGGGTCGCAGAACAGGCGGTGATGTCGGCCGACGATTTCCTCGAGCCGGTAGCCCATTGCCGACAGGAAATTCTGGTTCGCCTTGACGACGGTTCCGTCGGTCTCGAACTCGATGATCGCCTGCGACTGGTCGATCGCACGCAAACGGTTGATATCGTTCAGCGCTTCGAGCTTGGAGGACGTGATGTCGCTGGCGATCTTCAACACCCGGACGACGCGATCGCCGCGGAACACCGGATTGTAGGATGCCTCGATCCAGACGTCCTTGCCGCTTTTGGTCTGGCGGCAGAACTGGCCGTTCTTGAAGTTTCCGGCGGCAAGGTCGCTCCAGAACCGGGCATAATCCGGCGCTGTCGAGACCTGCTCCGCGCAGAAGATCCGGTGATGCCTGCCGACGATCTCGTCGAGTTCATAGCCGAGAGCGCTGCAGAAATTGTCATTGGCATCGATGACCGTGCCATCCGGCTCGAACCAGATCATCGCCTGCGATCGCGAAAGGGCCGCCATGTCTTCCGACAGGCGACGGGAACTGAATAACCCATGGAACGACATGATCAGGCCCCCTCGCGAACTGCAGCAGCGCAATACAACCGCCACGAGATTTACCGTTATCTAAAATTAGACTAAAACTTTTCCACCACAAGAAATTGGAGTTGCGGCCCCGATCCTGTCGTCTCGCAGCTGGCTACCATCTGGAGGTTCGCGATCCAGATGGCAGTAGACGCTCTGCGTGCTGCAAGCCGGGGAGCGGAAGGGACCGAGGTCCGCCGCCGCTCCCCTTGCAGGCGTTTTCTGTTTCGGCTCAGCGCGCCTCCAGCACCCGGTTGGCGGCCGAGACGATCGCTTCCAGCGAAGCGGTGACGATGTTCTGATTGACCCCGGCGCCGAACAGTTTTCCTCCGGCGTGCTCCATCTCCACATAGGCGATGGCCGAGGCATTCGAGCCGTGCTGGAGCGAGTGCTCGGAATAGTCGGCGACCGAGAGGTCGATGCCGAGGTAGCTGGACAGCGCGTTGACGAAACCGTCGATCGGACCTGTACCCTTGCCCTCGATCCGCTTCACTTCACCTTTGTCACTGATTTCGGCGGCGACGATGCGGATCCCCTTCTGGTCGAGGCCAGCCGGGTAGGTGTGGTGGTCAATGAACTTCAGCCGTGCATCCGGCTGCTCCACATAGCGCTGCATGAAGCTCTCATGGATGCGCTTGGCCGGAAGCTCCTTGCCCTCTTCATCGGTGATCCGCTGGATCTCCTCGCGGAACTCCACCTGCAGGTTGCGCGGCAGGTTGATGCCGTAGTCCTGGCTCAGGATGTAGGCAATGCCGCCCTTGCCCGACTGGGAATTGATACGGATGATTGCCTCGTAGGTCCGGCCGACATCCTGCGGATCGATCGGCAGGTAGGGCACTTCCCAGACCGGCGAGTTGGCGGTCTTGATCGCCTTCATGCCCTTGTTGATGGCATCCTGGTGCGAACCGGAAAAGGCGGTATAGACGAGTTCACCGACGTAAGGGTGGCGCTCGGGAATGACCATCTCGTTGGAGTACTCGTAGACCGCCTTGATCCGCTCGATATCGGTGCAGTCCAGCTCGGGATCGATGCCTTGCGTGAACATGTTGAGCGCCAAGGTCACGACGTCGACATTGCCGGTGCGCTCGCCATTGCCGAACAGCGTGCCCTCGACGCGATCGGCACCCGCCATCAACCCCAGTTCGGTGGCGGCGATCCCGGTGCCCCGGTCGTTGTGAGGATGCAGCGAGACGATGATGTTTTCGCGGTTGTCGAGGTTGCGGCACATCCACTCGATCTGGTCGGCGTAGATGTTCGGCGTTGCCATTTCGACCGTCGACGGCAGGTTGAGGATCAGCTTGTTGTCGGCCGTCGGCTTGATTTCAGCGATCACCGCGTTGCAGATATCCAGCGCCACCTCCAGCTCGGTGCCGGTGAAGCTTTCCGGCGAATACTCGAAGCGGTAGCCGCCACCGGCCTTTTCGGCCATGTCGATGATCATCTTGGCCGCATCCACGGCGATCTGCCTGATGCCCGGCACGTCCTTGGCAAACACCACCCGGCGCTGCAGTTCGGACGTAGAATTGTAGAAGTGGATGATCGGCTTGTGGGCGCCTTCCAGCGCCTCGAACGTGCGCGTGATCAGTTCCGGCCGGCACTGCACCAGCACCTGCAGCGACACGTCTTCCGGCACGCCGCCTTCCTCGACGCACCAGCGTGCAAAGTCGAAGTCGGTCTGCGAGGCGGACGGGAAGCCGATCTCGATTTCCTTGAAGCCCATGTCGAGCAGCAGCTTGAACATGCGCGCCTTGCGGTCATGGCCCATCGGGTTGACCAGCGACTGGTTGCCGTCGCGCAGGTCGACCGAGCACCAGATCGGCGCCTTGTCGATCACCTTAGAGGGCCAGGTGCGGTCGGGGATCTGGATCTGCGGGTAGGCGCGGTACTTGCGGGATGCGTCTGGCATGCCCTTCGGGCCGGTGGCGGTCTGCGATGCTGAGGATGTCTTGGCGTCCATGTCTTCGTCTCCTTCGCGTCCAGCGCCGGCGCTTGTAGCCTAAGGCTGTTAAAGCTGCGCGTGCGCGGATCAAGGCCTCATCCGAGGCTTTCGGTCACATTGTGGGATTTTTGTGCGAGGAGCTCTAGCCGGCGGGCTGTGTCGGCCGCCGGGCGCTCCTCAACGGACCCGGCAACCGCGGATAAGGCCGAGGAGAAGAAGCGAGTTCAGGGCGAACGAAGACGCGCGGTCAGCCATGTGGCCCGCGGCGTATGAAGCAGAAATGATCTCGCCCGAAATCTTCATGGTGAAAGTGATAACCTGCGTCGGCTCGTCGTGCAAGCCGGTTATTCGGCGGCGAACTTGCCTTGGAGCCGCTCGCGCACCCATTTCGTGACGAGGCGTTCCCTGCTCGTTCCGAGACGCGCGACTTCGGCATCCAACTCCGCCAACTCTTCCTTGGGAAGCTCCAGTTCGACCAGTTCGTGCTCCCAGTTGACGCGGCGCGCATTCGCCCAGTCGAAGTATTCGCTGACATCTTCGCCATCGTCGAATTTTCGATCAAACTCAGCGGTGGTTATTGTCTTCATAGTGCTTCCTCTCCGCGTCCCGCGCCCTCCGCACGGAAATGATGCGAATGTAGCGGCCCCTGATGGTGAAATAGCCGACCCAGTGCTTCCCCCCAATTATCCCGATGATACCATAGCGTACTTCATCTTGCGAGCGCCCCGGCGTCGAGATGCTGTTTACGTCGCGCCACAAAGCCTGAGCTTCCACGAAATCAATTCCGTGCTTCTCCTTATTGCTGGCACTCTTGGCGGGATTGAACTCGAACTGCATGCCGCATCAGATCACGAAGCCGCACCTACGGCGAGCCCTTCAATCCCTCGTTATCACCCGCTTCAGGCTGAGAATCGCCGCGCCGGCGATCAGTCCCCAGAAGGCGCCCGAGATGCCCGCGAACGCCACGCCGGAGGCCGTGACAAGGAACGTCACCGCCGCCGCCTCGCGGCTCTCTGCATCGCGGAAGGCCGCCTGCGCCGAGCCTGAAAATGCCCCGACGAGCGCGAGGCCCGCAACTGCCTGCAGCAGGATCGGCGGCGACAGCGCGACGAAGGCGATGATTGCCGACGACAGCAGTCCGAGAAGGATGTATCCCACACCGCCGATCAGCGCCGACCAGTAGCGGCGCTGCGGATCGGGGTGCGCCTCCTCGCTGGCGCACATTGCAGCCGTCACCGCTGCCAGATTGACCGGCACGGCACCGAACACCGCGGCGATGAGGGAACAGAGGCCGGTCAGCGAAAACAGCCTGTTGGCCGGCGGCTCAAAACCGTTCGCCTTGAGGATGGCGATGCCCGGAATGTTCTGCGAGGCCATGGTGACGATGAACAGCGGCAACGCCACCGACACGAAGCCGTGCCAGGTGAAGTGAGGTGAAACGAAGATCAGTTCGGGATGGATGGAGCGGCCGAGTTCCGACAGCACGTCCGGCGGCAGGTCGACGCCGAGAACCAGCACCACAACGAAGGCCGCCAGTGCGGCCGGCACTGCCCAGATCCGCTTCCAGACGAAAACCAGGATCCAGGTGATGACGATCGGCAGGCCGAGCCACGGGTTGAACGACACAGCCTTGACCGGCGCCAGGCAGAGGTTGACCAGGATGCCGGCAAGCATCGCATTGGCGAGCGGCGCCGGGATCATCCGGATCGCGCGGCCGAGCGGCGAAAACAGACCCGAGAGCACGATCAGCGCTCCGGTCATGACGAAGGCCCCGACAGCTGCCGGAAAACCGCCCTCGATGATGCCGACGCTCGTCAGCAGCGCCGCGCCGGGGGTCGACCAGGCAATGCTGATCGGCATCCGCTTCCAGATCGGCAGGAGGATGCCGAGCAGCCCCATCAGCAGCGACAGGGCAAGCAGTGCGGACGCCACCTCGCCCGGCTGCGCACCGACCGCCGTCAGACCCTGCATGATGACCGCAAAAGAGCTGACGAAGCCGACGAACGCCGTCAGCAGACCCATGATCATGGCCTGGAGCGAGAAATCTTTCAGCATCTGTGGGTCTCTTCAGCGGCGGTCGGGTGGAACCTGAAGATCAAAAAGAATGTTGGGTGGCAAGCCCTGCCTGAAGCAGATCCGTCACCTGCGGATGCCGGACCGCCTGACGGAGTGACAACGCTGAGGCTCCGGGCAATCGTTTGCCGCCGACAACCGGGGCATATCCCCCGCTCCCACTTGCGTTCCGGCCCCCTATTGCCTATCTGGCGCGCTTGCCCTGTCTGACGCTCCTGCCCTGTCTGACGTCCTTGCATTGTCCCTGCGGGAAGGAAACGGTTTCGAATGGAAACGCCCTATTACCTGATCGACAAGTCGAAGCTCCTTCAGAACATGGAGAAGATCGCCCGGCTTCGGGAGCTTTCCGGTGCCAAGGCCCTGCTGGCCCTGAAGTGTTTTGCCACCTGGTCGGTCTTCGACCTCATGCGCGATTACATGGATGGCACGACGTCGTCGTCGCTCAATGAGGTGCGCCTCGGTCACGAACGTTTCGGCAAGGAAACGCATGCCTACTCCGTCGCCTATGCCGATTACGAGATCGACGAGGTGGTATCCCATGCCGACAAGATCATTTTCAATTCGATCGGCCAGCTGACCCGGTTTGCCGACAAGGCGTCAGGCATAACCCGCGGCCTGCGCCTCAATCCCGGCGTCTCGTCCTCGAGCTTCGATCTCGCCGACCCTGCCCGGCCCTTCTCGCGGCTGGGCGAATGGGATGTGAAAAAGGTCGAGCCGGTGATGGAGATGATCTCCGGCTTCATGATCCACAACAACTGCGAAAATTCCGATTTCGAGCTGTTCGACCGCATGCTCGGCGAGATCGAGGAAAAGTTTGCACCTCTTCTCAAGCGTGCCGAATGGGTGAGCCTTGGCGGCGGCATCCACTTCACCGGCGACGACTATCCCCTGGAGAAGCTGGCGGAGCGCCTGAAGCGGTTTGCCGGCGAGTTTGGCGTGCAGGTGTATCTCGAGCCCGGCGAGGCTTCGATCACCAAATCCACGACGCTGGAAGTCTCGGTGCTCGACACGCTCACCAACGGCAAGAACCTCGCCGTCGTCGACAGCTCGATCGAGGCACACATGCTCGACCTGCTGATCTACCGGGAGAACGCCAAGCTGCCGCCGAGCGACGGCGCCCACCGCTACATGATCTGCGGCAAGTCGTGCCTGGCCGGCGACATTTTCGGCGAATTCAATTTCGACCATGAACTGAAGGTCGGCGACCGGATTTCGATCCAGGACGCTGCCGGTTACACGATGGTCAAGAAAAACTGGTTTAACGGCGTGAAAATGCCGTCAATCGCCATCCGTGAACTGGATGGCAGCATCAGGACGGTCCGCGAGTTCGACTACACGGACTACGAACAAAGCCTCTCCTGAGAGGCTTCTGACGATTGGACACGAAGGAGTTTGGTCCGCATCATGAAGAAGAACGTGCTCATCATCGGCGCCGGTGGCGTCGCCCAGGTCGTTGCGCATAAGTGCGCCCAGAACAACGACGCCCTGGGCGAAATCCACATCGCCTCGCGCACCAAGGCGAAGTGCGACAAGATCATCGCCTCCGTCCACGAAAAGAAGGCGATGAAGCAGGACGGCGTCCTTGAGGCGCACGCGCTGGACGCGCTCGACATCGAGGCGACCAAAGCGCTAATCCGCAAGCTCGGCGTCGAGATCGTCATCAATGTCGGCACCGCCTTCCTCAACATGTCGGTCCTTCGGGCCTGCATCGATACCGGCGTCGCCTACATCGACACCGCCATTCATGAAGAGCCGAACAAGATCTGCGAGACGCCCCCGTGGTACGGAAACTACGAGTGGAAGCGGGCCGCCGAATGCGAGGAAAAGGGCATCACTGCCATCCTCGGCGCCGGCTTCGATCCGGGCGTCGTCAATGCCTATGCGCGGCTTGCCAAGGACGAGTATCTCGACAAGGTGACGGACGTCGATATCGTCGACATCAATGCCGGCAGCCACGGCAAGTATTTCGCCACCAACTTCGACCCGGAAATCAATTTTCGCGAGTTCACTGGCGTCGTGTATTCGTGGCAGGGCGGCGAATGGCAGGTCAACAAGATGTTCGAGATCGGCAAGGACTATGACCTGCCGGTGGTCGGCACCCGCCGCGCCTATCTCTGCGGCCATGACGAGGTGCATTCGCTGGCCAAGAACATGGACGGCGCCGACGTGCGCTTCTGGATGGGCTTTGGCGATCACTACATCAACGTCTTCACCGTCCTGAAGTCGATCGGCCTCTTGTCGGAGCAGCCGGTGAAGCTCGCCGACGGGTCCGAAGTCGTGCCGCTGAAGGTCGTCAAGGCCTGCCTGCCTGACCCGTCGTCGCTGGCGCCGGAATACGAGGGCAAGACCTGCATCGGCGACTATGTGAAGGGCTTCAAGGACGGCAAGGAGAAGACCGTCTTCCTCTACAACGTCGCCGATCACAAGGAAGCCTATAACGAGGTCGGCAGCCAGGGCATCTCGTTCACCGCCGGCGTGCCGCCGGTCGCCGCCGCCATGCTCATCGCCACCGGCGAGTGGGACGTGAAGAAGATGGCGAACGTCGAGGAACTGCCGCCGAAGCCGTTCATCAACCTCCTCAACCGCATCGGTCTTCCGACCCGCATCAAGGACGAGGACGGCGACCGCCCCGTCCAGTTCTGATCCTCACCACCGGGTGACAGACAAGACCCCGCCGGAGCACTCCGGCGGGGTCTTTCATTGGTGAGGCAAGTTGAAACCGTCGTCTGCGGGACGCGGCTGACACTGGAAGGCGACCTTCCCGGAAGCTACGACCTCCCACCCGCATGTGGCAAACGCCAGCGATCGCGCGTGCCATTTCGCCACAGCTCGCCGTCTGCCGCGAAACCGAGTGTAAATCACAATTCAATGCTGCATTGCGGTATGCGCCCTGCTGGACTAATATACGTATGGGGATGCGGGTCGATCAGAGCATGGCATGGCCATGGAAAGAACGAGGATAGCAGATGCTTGGCACCTCTCAGCCCGGACCTTCCAAACCCACTCAACCCCGCAAGCCCAAGACGGACCTGGAGACGATCGCCCGCAGCGGCGGAACGTTCAGGCGCATGGCGGCGCGCGTTCCGACCTATCTGACCGATCTCAGGGAAAACCCGGCATGGCTGCCGATGTTCGTGCTCGGTCGGACGATGCCGTTCCGCCGCGCCCATTGGCTGACCGCCAGGCGGGCACCGCCGACACCTCCCGGCACCTCGATGTTCGGCCTTCTGCAGGCGGAGAAGGTTGCCGAGACGCTCCGCCGGGACGGCATCTTCACCGGCCTTGAACTTCCCGCTAAAATCCACGAAGAAATCGCCGATTTCGCCGACAGGACGCCCTGCTTCGGCAATTTCGACCGCAGCCTGGAATTTCGCGCCCTTGACCATGCGCAGGCCGAGGCGCAGTTCGGCCGCCCCATCCTCAGCGGCCACCACTTCGAGCGGGTCATGCAATGCAAGGCGGCGGTCGCCGTTCAGGACGATCCGCTGCTGCTCACCATCGCCCAGCATTATCTCGGCGGCGAGGCCAAGCTCATCACCACGCGCACCTGGTGGACGTTTCCGACCAAGTCGGCATCCGAGGATGATCTGAACCGCGCCTCGTTCAAGTTCCACTTCGATCTCGACGACTGGCGGATGCTGAAATTCTTCTTCTACCTGTCGGACGTCGACGATCAGGCCGGTCCGCATGTCTTCGTGCGCGGCAGCCATCGCAAGCGCCGGCTCAAGCATCAGTTGACCCTGCTCGTCGGCCATCCCTCGGAAGAGGTGCTGGAGTATTACGGGCCGGAGAACGCCGAGACGCTGACCGGCAAGGCGGGGTTCGGTTTCGTCGAAGATCCGTTCGGCTTCCACATGGGTACGCTGGCGAAATCCAAGCCGCGGTTGATGATGGAGGTGGGCTTCGGCGTCTCGAAACCGTCGCGTCGCCGCTATCACGGCGAACCAGTGGTGCGCTGACGGCAACGCCTGCGCGTGGCGATCAGGCCTCCAGCGCGCTGCGGGCCGCTGCCACGATCTCGCGCGTCAGGTCCGCCAGTGGATCGGCCGCAAGTCGGTTGACCTGCCAGAACAGCGGCACGTCGAGCGGCGTCTCCGCGACCAGTTCCATCAGCGCGCCGCTCTTCAGATGATCACGCACCAGCTGGATCGGGTTCATTCCCCAGCCCAGCCCGCCGAGCGACGCCTCGACAAACCCTTGCGTCGAGGGCAGCCAGTGGGTCGGCGGGCTGATCGTCCGGCCAAAGACCTGCTGCACCCAGCGCTGCTGCAGCCCGTCCTTCTGGTTGAAGGTCAGCGACGGCGCATGGGCAAGAGCCTCCGGCGTCACGCCATCGGCAAAATGGCGCGCGATAAATTCGGGACTGGCGGTTGCGATATAGCGCAGGCTGCCGAGTGGCGTCATCCGGCAGCCCCGCACCGGCCGGCCGTCACCGGTCACCGCCGCCAGCACATGACCGCCCTGCAGCCATTCGGCCGTATGGTCCTGATCGTCCACCTCGATCTTCAGCAGGCAATCCGAGGCTCTGGCAAAGCGGTTGACCGCGCCCAGGAACCAGGTGCCGAGACTGTCGGCATTCGTCGCCAGATGCAGCGTTACCCGTGAGAGAGGCGCATCGCCACCCGACAGGGTCGGCAGTTGTGCCAGCAGTTCCTGTTCGAGAAGCCCGACATGCTCCATGTGACGGCAGAGCCATGCGCCTTGGCTCGTCGCGACGCACGGATGTCCGCGCACGATCAGCACCGTTCCCAGCCGCTCCTCCAACTGCTTGACGCGCTGCGAGACCGCAGACGGTGTGATGCGGAGGGCCGCTGCAGCCTTCTCGAAACTCCCCGTCTCGACCACCATCGCCACGGCTCTGAGCGCGGGATAATCCAGCATCGTCAATCTCGCTTCATCGGCATTAGCAGAATTCGTTGGCCTCGATGCCGGCCGCCTTCTATCGAGAGCGCGGATCGATCGGAGGCATCAGCGGCAATGGATTTTTCGGTTTTCATCACCGGCTTCGGCATGGGGCTGAGCCTGATCGTGGCAATCGGCGCGCAGAACGCCTTCGTGCTGCGCCAGGGTCTGCGCGGGTCCCACGTGCTGGCCATCTGCCTTGCCTGCGCCGTCTCCGATGCAATCCTGATCGCCATCGGTGTCACCAGCTTCGCCGGCATCGCCCGCATTCTCCCCTGGCTCGATCCGGTCATGCGGATTACCGGGGCGGGCTTCCTGATCTGGTATGCCATCCGCAGCCTGCGTTCCGCCGTTGCACCCGGAGGCGGACTGGTGGCCGATGGCGCCGAGGCCGGAACGCTTGCCCGCACGCTTGTCACCTGTCTGGCGCTCACCTGGCTCAACCCGCATGTCTATCTGGATACCGTCGTCCTGCTCGGCACGATCTCCACCCAGTTTGCCGGCAGCCAGGCGGTGTTTGCAAGCGGCGCCATCACCGCCTCGTTCGTTTTCTTCTTCTCGCTCGGCTATGGCGCCAGATGGCTGAGGCCGCTTTTCGCGCGTCCGTCCGCCTGGCGCATCCTTGATGCGGCCATCGCGCTGGTGATGACGGCGATCGCCATCCGCCTGGTCGCCGGCACCTGAACGAAAAGACCCGCCGGCAAAACCGGCGGGTCTTTTAGTCGAGCAAAGGCGAACGAGCGGCTCAGCCGATCTCGGCGACGCTTTCGATGACTTTCGATGCCAGGCCGTACTGCACGGCGTCTTCTGCCGAAAGCCAGTAGTCGCGATCGATATCCTTGGCGATCTTCTCTTCCGTCTGGCCGGTGGCCTTGGCGAAGATCTTGATCAGCCGCTGGTTCATCTTGATGATTTCCCGCGCCTGGATCTCGATGTCGGACGCCATGCCGCGCGTGCCGCCCGAGGGTTGGTGCAGCAGGAAGCGGGTGTTCGGCAGGCAGAGGCGACGCTCCTTCGGCACCGAAACGTAGATCAGAGCGCCGGCGGAGGCGACCCAGCCGGTGCCGATGATCCACACCTTCGGCTTGATGAACTTGATCATGTCGTGGATCGAATCGCCGGATTCGACGTGGCCGCCGGGCGAATTCACGTAGAGGCGGATGTCATCGTCGCTGGCCGCGGCCAGCGCCACCAGCTGGGTGCACACCTTCTGCGCCAGCTCCATGGTGATTCCGCCGTAGATGAAGATCGAACGCGACTTGAAAAGATTCGCCTCCGTTTCCTTGCCGAGCGGCAATTCCTTCGTCTTGTCGTCTTCATTCTCGTCGAGCATTGCGCAGTCTCCAAACTAGGATGTCCTTACCCCGGACATAATGCGTTCGGTCGCACAAAACAATGCGCCAAAGACGCAAGATGGCGCAGCAAGCTGCCGGTAAGGTGAACGGCCCGCCAACCGGACTGATGCGCCGGGCTACGACGCAAGAGATCGCCCACTGGCTGATCGCCGATGCGCCACGTCTCCCCGCACGCTTCGTCATTTTGCGGATGGACAGAATTTTGGGCACTGCCTAATCTCGCGCCGAAGCACTGCAGCAGACGCCGTCGCCAGCAGTCACGATCAGGGGAACATCATGCTGAAACGTCTACCGCTCGCCACCGCCCTCTTTGCCACGGCCGCAGCACCGGCAATGGCGCATCTCGATCCGCTGGAGCACGGATCGCTGGCGGCCGGCCTGTCGCATCCGGTCTTCGGTGCAGACCACGTGCTGGCCATGGTGGCGGTCGGCCTGTGGGCGGCACAGATCGCCACGCGTCCGGGCAACAGAGCGGCACTGGCTGTCGTGCCGGCAGCCTTTGTCGGCACCATGGCGCTCGGTTTCGGGCTGGCGGTCCTCGGTATTTCGCTGCCTTTCGTCGAGCCGGCGATCCTCGCCTCGGTCATCGGTCTCGGCCTCCTCGTAGCGATGGCCGTTCGGCTGCCGGCCGGAGCAAGCGCTGCCGTCGTTGCCGTGTTTGCGCTGTTCCACGGCCATGCGCACGGCGCTGAACTGGGTGTCGCCGGCGCCCTGTCGTTCGGCGCGGGCTTCGTCATCTCGACTGCCCTCCTCCACGCGGCCGGCATCGGTCTCGGCATTGTCGCAACCCGGTTGGCACCCTCCGTATCGCGCGTCGCCGGCGTGTTGACGGCGCTGGCCGGCGTGTCGATGGTGTTCGGCGGCTAAGCCTCCCACCTTACCGCGATTTAACCGAAGGCCGGATGACGCGAACACGATCCGGCCCTATCTGCTGGGCTATGGGTTGATTGAACACCCGTGGCCGAGGAGATCAGCATGTCACCGGAAGAACGCCAGCTTTTGACCGACCTGTTCGGCCGCATCCAGTCCGCGGCGAACACCCCGCGCGATCCCGAAGCGGAACGCCTGATCGCCGACGCTGTACGAAGCGAACCAGCCTCCCCCTATTATCTGGCGCAGGCGGTGATCGTGCAGGAGAAGGGGCTGGAAGCAGCCTCTGCCCGCATCAACGAGCTTGAGGGCCGGATCCGGGATCTGGAAGCGGAAGCAACCGCCAGCACCGGCGAGCGCGGCGGCTTCCTGAGCTCGATCTTCGGCTCCAGTCAGCCGCCGCGTTCGTCCACCACGCCACAGACACGACCGGGCACTGCCAGTCCGTCGGCGGGCGGTCCCTGGGGTGCCAGTGCGTCTGCGTCCAATCCTGCACAGCCGGCCGCTTCGCAACCGACCTATCCGCAGCAGGCCTATGCCCCACCGGCGCAGCCGCAGGCGAGCGGCCCGTGGTCGCCACAGATGCGGTCGCCCTCCTCCGGCGGCAGCTTCCTCACCGGTGCGCTCGGCACTGCGGCCGGGGTCGCCGGCGGCATGCTGCTCGCCAATTCGCTGAGCGGCATCTTTGGCCAGCACATGGCAGGCCTCGGGCTGGGTTCACCACAGAGCGAAGGGTTCGGCAGCGCGCCCGTCGAGGAGACGGTGATCAACAATTTCTATGGCGATGCACCGGAAGCCGGCACGGCCCCGGATGCGGATCCTGATGTAAGGCGCGACGATGCAGACCTGCAGAACGCCTCTGACGACGCCGGTAGCGACAGCTGGACCGACGATGCGGGCGATAGCGACGGCGGCGACGACAGCAGCTTTGCCTGACATGTTAAGGCCGACGCACTGCCACCGGCGGTGCGTCGGCTGATAGCTCGGGTCAGCCTCGGCCGCGATAGGTCGGCACGCCCTGGTCGGGGAGCCAGACGCCTTCGGGCGCCGCACCGGTCTGCCAGAACACGTCGATCGGAATTCCGCCGCGCGGATACCAGTAGGCGCCGATCCTCAGCCATTTCGGCTGCAGCAGTTCCACCAGCCGCCGCGCGATGTAGACGGAGCAGTCCTCGTGGAAGGCGCCGTGGTTGCGGAACGAGTGGAGGAAAAGCTTGAGCGACTTCGATTCGACCAGATGGTCGCCCGGAATGTAGTCGATGACGATATGGGCGAAATCCGGCTGGCCCGTCATCGGGCAGAGCGACGTGAATTCCGGCGCCGTGAACCGCACCACGTAATCCGTGCCGGCATTGCCGTTCGGGACCTTTTCCAGAACAGCCGTTTCCGGGCTGGCCGGAGTTTCCACCATTTTGCCGAGCTGCGACAGCCCGCTCACATCGGTCATGCTCATGACTGACTACCTTCTACCGTTACCTTTAAACCGTGGGCGTCCTCGCCCTCCGGCTCCACATGGATTGCAAGCGATGCGCCGGGAATGGCCTTCTTGATCGCATCTTCTAGGCGGTCGCAGATATCATGCGCTTCGCCGACGGTCATGCGCGACGACACGACGAGGTGAAAATCGATGAAGGCTGCGGCGCCGGCGCGGCGTGTCCGCAGATCGTGGACGTCGAGAATGCCCTCGGCATTCTCCTTGATCGCCTGGCGGATCGCCTCCTCCTCCTCCGGCTCGACGGCTCGGTCCATCAGCCCGCCCAGCGAGTGGGAGATCACCTTCCAGCCCTGATAGAGGATGTTGATGCCGACGATGATCGCCAGCAGCGGATCGAGGATGGCGTAGCCGGTCATGAGCGCCAGCACCAGCCCGACCAGCACGCCGAAAGAGGTGACGACGTCCGACATGATGTGCTGGCCGTCGGCCTTCAGCGCTGGCGAGCGATACCGGTTACCGACGCGGATCAGCGCTGTCGCCCAGACCGCATTGATGACGCCGGCAAATCCGTTGATGGCGAGCCCGAGGACCGGCGCCTCCGGAAGCCGCGGATCGACAAGCCCGTCCCAGGCTTCCCGGACGATCAGCAGCGCGGCGATGATGATCAGCACGCCCTCCAGGACGGCCGAAAGATATTCGGCCTTGTGATGTCCGAACTGATGGTCCGCATCGGCAGGCCGCTGCGCGTAGCGGATGACGAAGTAGGCCATCACCGCTGCCGTCACGTTGACGAAGCTCTCCAGACCGTCGGACAGCAGCGCCACCGAACCCGTGACCCACCAGGCCGACAGCTTCAAGCCGAGCACGCAGATGGCAAGCGGAATGCCCCATAAGGCAATCCGCTGAACAGCCAGGTTTTTCGGGTCGATCATCGTCTTTCCATGCGTATGCGAGTGATTTGCAACAGGCCTGAAACGGCGAAACCGCCGAGGCGCAGTGTTGCGCGGCGGCGGTTTCGATTTCGCGGTCATATGACCGATGCGGAGGATCTTGTCAAAGTCGTTCCGCATTCGCCCGCTTGCATTTCACATAACCCGTTATATAACACTTGATGTATTTGTGGAGGAGCGAGGGGAATGCCTCAGGACATCGTGCGCGAGTTGGGGTTCTTGACCCTCGGCACGCGTTTGCGCCGGCTCGGAGAGATGCTCCAGGCCAGCACGCAAACGATCATGCAGCATCACGGCATCGATCTGCCCGCCGCTCATTATCCGTTTCTCGCAGCGCTTGACCGCAACGGCTCCCTCACCGTCGGCGAGCTTGCCGATGTCATCGGCATATCCCAACCGGGCGCCACCCGCACGATCGGGCAACTGGCGCAGGCCGGTCTGGTGACGGTTGCCGTCAGCGACGACGACCAGCGACGCAAGCAGGTGTCGTTGACGAAGGCAGGCCAGGATCTCGTGTCCCATTCGGCGCGGGTGGTCTGGCCCCGGGTAGAGGTCGCGGTCCAGGATCTCTGCGGCGAATTTGGCAATACGTTTCTCGACCAGCTCGGCGCCATTGAGAACGGCCTGAAACAGCGCCCGCTGATCAACCGCACGCAGGAAGATAAGGACCCGCTATGACCCATGTCCTTGACCGTCCAGCCTGGAACGCGCTTGCCAGCGTTCACGCCTCGCTCGCCGAAGGCTCGTCGCTGGCACGGCGTTATCCGCCGTCGATCGTGCCATTCGCGGCAGCGGCTGACGACACGCCTGAAAGCCTTGAGGCGCTGGCCGCGCTCGCCAGCGGGCCGGACGTGCTGGCGCTCGTCGAAGCTCGGCCGATCACCGTGCCTGCACAGCTGGAAACCGTGCTTGAGGCCAGCCTCGTGCAGATGATCGCCAAAGACCCCTTCGAGCGGCTCGACGATGCGCGCATCGAGCTGCTTGGCGAAGACGATGCCGAGGACATGCTGGCGCTGGCGACGCTGACCAAGCCCGGGCCGTTCACGCTTCGCGCCCAGCAGCTTGGAAAGTTCTGGGGCATCCGCATGCAGGGACGTCTGGTTGCCATGGCCGGGCAGCGCATGCGCCAGCCGGGCTTTGCCGAACTGAGCGGCCTTTGCACGCATCCCGATTTTCAGGGCGGGGGGCTCGGCAAGACCATGCTGCGCTTCGTCGCCGGCGAGATTTCGGCAAGCGGCGATACGGTCTATCTGCATTCCTACAGCAGCAATGTCGGCGCCGTCTCGCTTTACCGGGCGATGGGCTTCAGCGTCCGCAGCGACATGAATTTCCGCCTCGTCAGGCGTGCCGATCAGGCCTGACCGAAGAACCTCGACGGACACTTCTCTCCGTCCGCCAACGTGTAAATTGATGCGCGGCTGCGGCACCAGTCGGGCCGCATGTTGCGCCCGATCGGCACCGGGAGTGAAATGGAGCGGTGGAGGGCCGCGGACATAAATCCGCCACAGCTCCGCTGCTGAGCTTCTTCATCTTCAACGCCCCGCCAGAGGCATCGAACATGAACTTGCGCAGGTCAGTAGGACGAGCAGCATTGGTCGGGCTCGGCCTCACAATAGCTTCCGGCTGCTATCTCGGCTATCTGCAACTGACTGGCAATTTCCACGAGGTCGTGGCCGGTCGGTTCTACCGCTCAGCTCAGCTGACGGGTGATCAGTTCGCTCACTACATCGATCAGCATCACATCAGGACGGTGATCAACCTGCGCGGCGCCAAGCCGGGTGCAGGCTGGTATGACGACGAAATCGACGTGGCACGCAGCAAGGGCGTCACGCATGTCGATTTCGCCATGTCGGCGCGCAAGGCGCTGACACCGGAGGAAAGCTTCCAACTGATAGACCTGATGCGGAAGGCCGAAGGGCCGATCCTGGTTCACTGCAAGGGTGGGGCCGACCGTACGGGCCTTGCCTCCGTGATGTATCTCCAGCAGATCGCAGGAATAGATGAGGAAACCGCCGAATGGGAGCTGACACCCCTCTTCGGACACCTCAACATCCCCTTCACTGGCCCCTACGCCATGGACGATACCTGGGAAAACTTCGAGAAGCTCATCGGCCTGCCGAGCTGACCTCTCCTCCGTGGGAAGAAAGGCCGCTCCGCAAGCAGTCTGGATCGCCTCAGGCTGCCCGTTCGCGGGCCCGCCTGGCCAGGTTCTCGACGACATTCTCGATCATCCGCATGCCGGCGTCGCCGCCGAGCGTCATGATCGATTCCGGATGGAACTGCACCGCCGCCACCGGCTCCTTCGAATGTTCGATCCCCATGATCGTGCCGTCATCGCTCTCCGCGGTGATGATGAAATCATTCGGCAGCGTCTTCGGATCGGCAAAGATCGAATGGTAGCGCCCGACGGTCACCTCTTTGGCGAGGCCCGCAAACACCGTTCCGGGCTCGAGCACCCGGATGCGCGAAGGCTTGCCATGCATCGGTACGGCCAGATGCCGCAGTTCTCCGCCATAGGCTTCGGCGAGCGCCTGGAGCCCGAGGCAGACGCCGAAGATCGGCAGGTTGCGCGCGCGGGCGGCCTTGATGGTCGCCTTGCAATCGAAATCCTTCGGGCTGCCAGGCCCGGGCGACAGGACCACCAGATCCGGATTGATCCGGTCGTAGATCTCGGCCGGCACCGGGGTCCGCACGGTCGATACTTCCGCGCCCGTCTGGCGGAAATAATTGGCAAGCGTGTGGACAAAGCTGTCCTCGTGGTCGACCAGCAGGATCTTGACGCCCGTGCCGACCGCCGCCACGTCGCGGGCAAGCTTCGTCGTGCTGCCGGCTCTGGCGTCGCGGATAGCCGAGATCATCGCCGAGGCCTTCAGCTCGGTTTCTGCCTCCTCCTCGCGCGGATCGCTGTCGTTGAGCAGCGTCGCGCCGGCGCGCACCTCGGCAATGCCGTCCTTGATGCGGATGGTGCGCAGCGTCAGCCCGGTGTTCATGTCGCCATTGAAGCCGACCATGCCGATGGCCCCGCCATACCAGGCGCGCGGGCTCTTCTCGTTTTTCTCGATGAAGCGCATCGCCCAGAGCTTCGGTGCGCCGGTCACGGTCACCGCCCAGGCGTGGCTGAGAAACGCGTCGAAAGCGTCCATGTCCGGCCGCAGCCGGCCTTCGATGTGGTCGACCGTGTGGATGAGACGCGAATACATTTCGATCTGCCGGCGGCCGATGACCTTGACCGAACCGGGCTCGCAGACCCGGGACTTGTCGTTGCGGTCGACGTCCGAGCACATGGTCAGCTCGCTCTCGTCCTTTTTAGAGTTCAAGAGCTTGAGGATCTGCTCGCTGTCGGAGATCGCATCCTCGCCACGCTTGATCGTGCCCGAGATCGGGCAGGTCTCGATCCGCCGGCCGGAGACCCGCACGAACATTTCCGGCGACGCGCCGACCAGGTACTCCTGATGGCCAAGGTTGATGAAGAAGGAATAGGGCGACGGGTTGATGGCCTTCAGCCGGTTGGAGATCTGCGACGGCTTGCTGTCGCAACGCTCCATGAACTTCTGGCCGGGCACCACCTCGAAGAGGTCGCCGCGGCGGAAGCTTTCCTTGGCCTTCACCACCAGTTCCGAATATTCGCCCGGCCGGTGATCGCCCTTCGGCGGGATCACATCGGTGGTCCGGAACGGCTCCGGCGTAATGTCCTGCGGCTTTCCGACGGTCGTCTTGCCGTCCCTGGCAAAGTCGTAGCGGTCGATCCAGGCCTTTGCCGCATGATGGTCGACGACCAGGATCTCGTCCGGCAGGAACAGCACCATGTCGCGCTGGTCGTCCGGCCGCTTCTGGCTGAGCGTGATGGAATCGAACTGGAAGGCGAGATCGTAGCCAAACGCGCCGAACAGGCCGATGGCGCTGTCCGCATCCGAAGAGAAGAGATCGACAACGGCGCGCAGCACGGTGAACACCGTCGGCATCTTTGACCGTTCTTCCTCGGTAAAGGCACGCGTCGGAGGATTGACGACGAGATCCAAACGGCGGGCCGACCGCGCGCCAAGCGTCAGGTCGCTCTCCTGCGCCAGCCGTTCGGCGATGAAGTCGAGAAGCACCTCACCGCGGCCGTTATAGGCCTCGATCCAGACATCGCGGCCGAACGAGGAAAGCCCAAGCGGCGGGTCGACGATAGCGGTATCCCAGCGCGTATAGCGGCCCGGATACTCGTAGTTAGAAGAGAACACCGCGCCGCGCCGTTCGTCGAGCTTTTCGACATAGGAGGAAATGGCCTCCGCATACGGTGCCGGCCGGCGCTTGCGGCTGACGCTGATGCCGCCGCGGGTCTCGTAGACCTCCGAACCGTCGTCCTCGATGATCGTGATCATGTACTGCCTCTCTATCCGTCGGGCCCGGTCCGGGAGGAAGCTTCGCAATAAAAAAGCCGCCTCGGGATGATCGGGCGGCTTGGTCTGTCGTTGGACATGACTGGTCAAGGCCGCGTCAGCGTGCCCACCACCAGTTACCAATGTTCATCGAAATCGTCATGGCGGAATTGTTAGCGTGAGAGCCATAGCCACGCAAGCGAATTTCTTCTCGCCGCCGATGCGACCAAAAGCACCGCAATCGCGTTTAGCATCCCTTGAGATCGAGTAACGCAGCCGGAAGGTCACTGCATGCAGCATTCGTGGATCGCAGTTCTGGCAGCCCTGCCTCTGATCATCGGAGCAGGCGCTCCACCCGAAAGGCCCGACATCAGGCCTGCGGATCAGGCACTTTCGTCCGGTGAGGCTATGGCCCCGGTCGTCAACGTCAATTTCCTCGACCGCCTGCTCCAGGACGGCAAGCCGCGCCGCCGCACCACGTCGCAACGACAGCGTACGCCCCGTCAATCCGCACGACCTTCGGCGGCCAGGGCGCAGGACGGGTCATCACGACTGCCGGCTCTGGCGACCATTCCGGTTCCGACGCCCAAACCGCCAGCGGCGCAAAGCGCGGTGGAACAGCGGGCTCCGACCGAGACCATGTCCGATACGCCGCCCGTAGCTCCAGCGCATGCGACAGCGCCGGATGCGAGCGAAAGCACGTCGGCACCCAAGGGTGCTGCCCCGGCACCGACCGTCGAGCAACCCGGCACCGCATCCGAACCGCCGCACCCGGCCGAAGTTCCAAAGCCGCTGCCGAAGCCCGTCGAGGAACGGCCGGCCGCACCGCCGGCCGAAGACAGCGCAACCCCCTCTCCCGGTGCGGCAACGCCGCCCGCAGACAAGGCTCAGCCGGCGCCAGCCCCCACGCAGCCCGAGCCGGACACGACCGGAAAACCTGAACAGAAAGCCGAGGAGCCGACCTCGCCACCTCCGCCGCCGCTGGAGAAAGAGGATCCCGAGGCGCTGAAGGCCTGCCTTGCCGACCTTACGGCACTGGGTACCAAGTTCGAGACGAAGCCCGCCATTATCGGCGAGGAGCCGGGTTGCGGTATCGAGCAGCCGATCGCGGTCGACGAGATCCTGCCGGGCGTCAAGACCGGCGGCGCCGAGATGCGCTGCGAAACGGCTCATGCACTGGCACACTGGATGAAGGACAACGTGCAGCCGGCGATGAGCGTGGCGATGCCCGGCCGCCGCGTCACCGGCATCGTGCCCGGCTCCACCTACGCCTGCCGCCTGCGCAACAGCGCCTCGACCGGCAAGGTATCGGAACACGCGCGTGGCAACGCCATCGACGTCGCAGCCTTCAAGCTCGACAACGGCGAGACCTTCACCATGAAGCCACGCAATGAGGATTCGACGCTGGAGGGCGCCTTCCAGCGGGCCGCTACCGCCACTGCCTGCCTGTACTTCTCGACGGTTCTGTCACCAGGCAGCGACGCCGCCCACGAGGACCACCTGCATCTCGACGTGCTGGATCGCCGGAACGGCTACCGGTACTGCCGGTGATTGATCGACGCGACTGAGCGCTCAGAAAAGCCCTTCGATGAAGCCGGCCTCGTTCAGCATGATCCGTTCCGCAGACGGTGAGCGCGGTAGGCCGGGCATGGTGCGGATCTCGCCGGTGATGGCGACGACGAAGCCGGCGCCGGCCGACAGCCTCACTTCGCGCACCGGCAGCACATGGCCCGTCGGCGCGCCGAGCAGGTCAGGGTCGCTGGAGAACGAGTATTGGGTTTTTGCGATGCATACCGGCAGCGCCCCATAGCCCTGCTCCTCGAAGATCCGCAGCTGTTCGCGCACGGCCCGGTCGGCCGTCACTTCGCCGGCTCGGTAGACTTCGCGGGCGACCGTCTCGATCTTCTGCATCAACGACAGGTCGTCGGCGTAGAGCGGCTTGAAATTGGCCTCGCCGCTGTCGGCCATCGCCGCCACCTTGTGCGCCAGTTCCTCGATGCCCGCTGAGCCCTCGGCCCAGTGGCGGCAGAGAATGGCCTCGACGCCGAGCGAGGCGACATAGCGCTGCACCGCCGCCACTTCCGCATCGCTGTCGGATGAGAAGTGGTTGATCGCCACCACTACCGGCACGCCGAACTTCTGGACGTTCTCGATGTGCCGGCCGAGGTTGACGCAGCCGCTGGTCAGCGCCTCGACATTCTCCCGGCCGAGATCGGCCTTGGCGACGCCGCCGTTCATCTTCAGGGCGCGGATGGTGGCGACCAGCACCGCCGCATCCGGCTTCAGCCCCGCCTTTCGGCACTTGATGTCGAAGAACTTTTCTGCCCCGAGATCGGCACCGAAGCCGGCCTCGGTCACCACATAGTCGGCAAGCTTCAGCGCTGCGCGGGTTGCGACCACGGAGTTGCAGCCATGCGCGATGTTGGCGAAAGGCCCGCCATGCACGAAGGCCGGATTGTTTTCGAGCGTCTGCACCAGGTTCGGCTGCATGGCATCCTTGAGCAGCACGGCCATCGCCCCATCCGCCTTCAGGTCGCGCGCGAACACTGCAGAGCGGTCGCGGCGATAGCCGACGATGATCGCACCGAGCCGCTTTTCGAGATCCTCGAGATCCACCGCCAGGCAGAGGATCGCCATGATCTCGGAGGCAACCGTGATGTCGAACCCCGTCTCGCGGGGAAAACCGTTGGAGACGCCGCCAAGCGAGGCGACCGTCTGCCGCAGGGCTCTGTCGTTCATATCCATCACCCGGCGCCAAGTGATACGGCGCAGGTCGAGTTCCAGCGCGTTGCCCCAGTAGATGTGGTTGTCGATCATCGCGGCGAGCAGGTTGTGCGCCGAAGTGATGGCGTGGAAGTCGCCGGTGAAGTGGAGGTTGATGTCCTCCATCGGCACGATCTGCGCATAGCCGCCGCCGGCGGCACCGCCCTTGACGCCGAAACAGGGGCCGAGCGAAGGTTCGCGCAGACACACCATGGCCCGCTTGCCGATGCGATTGAGGCCGTCGCCGAGCCCGACGGTCGTGGTGGTCTTGCCCTCGCCGGCCGGCGTCGGATTGATGGCGGTGACCAGGATCAGCTTGCCGTCCGGCCGATCCGACAATCCGGCCAGGAACGCCGGCGCGATCTTCGCCTTGTCGTGGCCGTAGGGAACGAGGCTTTCCAGCGGAATGCCGAGCGTAGCGCCGATCTCCTGGATGGGTCTCTTGCGCGCCGCGCGGGCGATTTCGATGTCCGATGCTACGCTTGCCATGATGCCTCGCTTCCAGCCTCTTCAGTGCCTTCTGCATAGACCATCGCAGGCGGCGCTGTGAATGCCGCATCGCCACAAGGCATCGACTGCAAACAACAAAAGCGGGATCAGGACGGGCCTGCCACCGGAAAGAAGGTCGGCCGTGCGGGTCTCCAACTCCGCTGCGGGCCCGATTTCTCCAAGCGATGTTCCAGAACCGCACACATGTGCAACCGAGCAACCATTAATGCGGGAGTTGGTCGTCCGCGCTCGCTTTCAACTGGACGTTATGCTAGGTGTTCCATCAGCATTTTAGGCTGGTTTCCCGGCAACTTTTTTTATTGATCCCATTTGGACGCACACGCGTCCCATCCCAGCATCCGAAGCGAATGATCACATTAGAACGACAATCCAGTCTCAGCCGGGAGATTTCCCAGGCCGATACGCGTGCCGCCATCGGCGCGGCGATGAGCAAGCTTTCAGCACATTTCGGGTTCCAGTATTTCACCCTGCTGAAGGCTCCGACCGCCACCGATATTCTGATGGAGCCGCTGATCGTCGAGACCACGATGCCGCGCGGCTGCATCCGCGAGATCGATGCGCAACGCCTGTTTTCCAACTGCCCCTTGCTGCCGCTCCTGCAGAAGATGGCACTGCCGTTCTGCTGGAGCTGCGATCCCCGCTACGAGGAAGGCTGGCTGGTGAATTTCCCGCCGGAACTGTCTGAGATCCTCGGACGCTACGGCATCCAGACGGGCGTCATCATGCCGCTCTATTCCTCCGACGGCTCGGTGTTTGCCATGCGGCTCGATGGCGACAGGCCGCTGATGACGCTGCCCGAACTGAACGAGGCTGGAATGCTGTTCCTGCAATCGTTCCGCATCTTCGACCGCTTGCGCCAGGGCGACCCGATGGAGCGCGGCGTGCTGACGGTACGCGAGCTCGAGGTTCTACGCTGGACGTCGCAGGGCAAGACCTCGTCGGAAATTGCCGACATCCTGTCGCTCTCGGACCACACGATCAATGCATATCTTCATAAGGCTATCAAGAAACTGGATTGCGTCAACCGCACCCAGCTGGTAGCCAAAGCCATTCGCCTGAAGCTGATCAGCTGAGCCTCCCGCACCCCGATCGGCGTCAGGCAGCCATCGGCATTGTGCCAACGCCGGAACGGAAGTCGGGCCCATGGACGGTGCGAAAATGATCGGCCTGACCGACCGCGACATCGTCGAGATGTTCACCCTCTTCAGTCCGCTCGCCTATTGGCGGGTCGACCTGGACACCGGGCATGTCTACGGCTGTGAGGACTTCAGCCGGTTGTTCGGCCTGCCCCACTCCGATCGGCCCATCGACATGATCGCCCTGGCATCGCGCATCCATCCGCAGGATCTGGTGAGCGTCATGGAGATCTTCGAGGCCGCCTCCACCCGGCCGATGTCCTATCAGGACGTCTTCCAGGCGACGGCGGACGGCCGAACCTACCGGTACATCTGCGCCATGGGGCGCTTCCGAGCAAAGCCCGAAGGCAGCGGCGAAATCGTCGGCATGACCTACGAAGTTCCGCCGCATCGTTATACGCACAAGGCTCGTGCGGAAGACGTCTGACGCCCGGCTATCGCATCTGCCTGCCGCCGCGCGCCAACTAGCGATCCAGCACGCCGCGGATCTCGACGAGGTTCGATCGCGTCCGCAGGATGTAGAAGCCCATCGTGGCGAGATGCGTCGGCATGATCCAGCCGGATTCGCTGCCATTGGAGATGATTGCCGGCTGGACGCGCAGCGCATCCTGGAACTGCGCCAGCGTGTCGGCCCAAAGCGGCGCCAGATTGCGTTCGCGCACCACCTGATCGAAGTCTGCCCGAGCCGCCGCCAGGATCGCGTAGTAGCCGTACAACTGCCCGTAGGCGAACCAGAAGCGGTCGTCGGCGCGGCTGTCGAACCAGCCGCCATTGTAGTTCGCCGAGCGCTCCTTGAGGATGGCCGATGTCGCACCGAGATCGTTGGCGATGCGGTCGACGAACTGCACGAGGTTGTCGGCCCGCGTGTCGAAGAGGGCGTTGCAGCCGGCAAGGTCGGTGTTGAACTTGCGCAGGCTGTTGATCGCTGCCCGGTAGTAGCTCGGCGTTGGCGTCTTGAAGCCGAACGGCTGCAGGCCGAAGTACCAGGAGAATTCGTCGAACTGCAGGTTTCCGCGGGCATCCTGCAGGTCGGTATTTATCCCCGACGTGCCGCGGACGCGACCGAGCGTATCGACCAGTTCGACCGCCGTGCGGCGAACCGCCTGGTTGACGCCGCGCTGGAAGGAGGCCTTGTTGTCGAGGAAGGGCGTGTTGTCCCAGTCCATCCCGAACAGCCCCACCCGATAGAGCAGCATCGACGAGATCCAGGCGTTCTGATTGACGTTCTGGTCGGCGAGATCGGCTGCCACTTCAACGATTGCCGAAGGCTGGCACTGGGCGGCGACCGGTGTCGCCGGCTGGCCTGGCGGCTGGGCCGTCAGCGGCTGGCCCGCAGGGACTGTGCGTGCTGCAAGCTGGTAGCGGTCGACGAAGTTCGGGTCGAAGCCGCTCCACACCTGGGTCTGCCAGAAGAAGTAGCCGTAGAGGCCGACGACAAACAGCAGGATGAGCGCCACCGGCCCCTTCACCATCAGGCTGCGGCGGCCGGACCATCCGCGGGTAGCCATGAACGGCCAGGCAATCGCGGCAAAGCCGAGACGAAGGGCGCGCGCCAGGGCGGCGCCCGCCCGGCGGAAGAATGTCTTGAACGCCTCGAACATCGGCTAAGTCTCCATTGACAGGCCATCACCTAATCATCGATGGCCCGCTTGTCGAGACGATGACAGGCGCCGACGGAAGGCATCGTCCAGCCGCGCCTTGCGGCCGGCAAGTCCGTGCACCGTCAACAGGCCGCGGTCGGCGCGCATCAGCAGCGTCGCCAGCCGCGGCGCGTCCGATGCGGTGTCGAGCAGCGTGTCGCTGGCCAGACCGCGCAGCGACAGGACACGCTCCTCCGCGTCCAGCGCCAGCTTGTTGACGAGCAGGTTGAAGGCCGACAGCATGTCGATGATCCGGTCGACGAAATCCTGCAGCATGTCGATGCCGCGCGTCAGTTCGTCCCGCAGCGGAAGGTCGTCTTCAAAGGTGCCGGTCCGGCGCAGGCGTGACAGCGCCGCGTCGATCGGCGGCTCGCACCGGTTCAGAAGGTCGAGAAGGAAGCCGCGATGATCCTCGAGGCAGGCAAGCATCGCATGCGTATCGACCAGGATGCGGCGGATGACGACGGCCGCCCGCCGGTCGCGTGCCTCCGGTTCGTCCAGCTTGCGGCCGATCCCGAAGATCCGCAGCAGCCGGTCCTGTCGGCCCTCCGGCGGCAAATCGTGGAGAGGGTCGACGACGGCGCCCGTCTCCCGGTCGAGATCGGCGATAAGGCGCACCATCAGGCTTTCCGAGCGCCGCGACTCGATGGCCACGGCGTCCATCTGCCCGATCAAGTCGTCGGCCTCCTCCGCCGAGCGACCGGCAGATCCATCGGTTCCGATCTGCACCAGCACGTCGGCAAGCGCCGAGAGCACTGTGCGAACCTCGCTGAGCCGGCTGGCGGCCTCATCGAGACCCCGGGCTTCTTGTCGACTGTGCAGCATGTCCCCATCCCCGTCATCGCGATCGACATGGCCGATCCCGATAGAACTTAGAGGAGACGCGCGAAAAGCCTAGTGGCAGGCTCTCCGGCGGCTTTGAGGAGTGCTACAGGCCGAGGGCTGCGATCTCGCGGTCGAGCCGGTCGCGGGTCTTCTTCGGCATCTTGGCCGACTTGACCGCCTCGATATTGGCCGGCGCCTCGTCTCCGGCAACGATCAGCGCCACCATTCCCATGCCCCAGTGCGGCGTGCACTTGACGACATAGGCGCCCGGCTTGTCGATGGTTACCACCAGTTCCTGGTTCATCTTGCCGCTGAACGCCGCGACGCCCTCGTGCAGCAGCTCCTCGACTGCCGCCGCATCGTGCCCCTTGTCGACGGGTACGAAATGCACGGTGTCTCCGACCGCGACGCGCAGCGATGCCGGCTGGAAGACCATGGCTTCGCCGTCGCTTCCCTTGTTGAGCATCTTCACTTCGATGTCGGCCGCCGTGGCGGTCGAAGCCGCGATCGCCAGAAAGCAGCTCGCGGCGGCAAGAATGGATTTCATCTGCAGGTCTCCTGATGTGACGCCGGCACTCTCAGCCGGCATCTTCGGACATGCTGATACGCCGCCGGATGGCGGGCCGATTTGACCAAGATCAACCCACATTTCGAACACATTGTCGCAAATGCCGCCTGAGTGGCGCGAACGGGCGCGCTTGCTTGCCCATCGCAGATATTGATAATGGCCGGGAACTCAAAAAAAACGGAGCAGAGACATGTCGGTTAAACCTACACTGCATTTCACGCTGGCGGCGGTCATCGCCACCTTGGTCTCCGGTCAGGCGCTTGCCGCCGATCCGAAGAGCTGTAGCACGGTCCGCTTTTCCGACGTCGGTTGGACGGATATCACGGCCACCACAGCAACTGCTGCCGTTCTGCTGGAGGCTCTGGGCTACGAGCCGGCAATCACCGTCCTCTCCGTTCCGGTCACGTACCAGTCGCTGAAGAACAAGGACATCGACGTCTTCCTCGGCAACTGGATGCCGGCGCAGGAGAAGGACGTGAAGCCCTATCTCGACGACAAGACCGTCGAATCGCTCGGCGCCAACCTGGAAGGTGCCAAGTACACGCTGGCCACCAATGCCAAGGGCGCCGAACTCGGCATCAAGGATTTCTCCGACATCGGCAAGCACAAGGATGCGCTGGACGGCAAGATCTATGGCATCGAGCCCGGCAATGACGGCAACCGCCTGGTCATGACGCTGATCGAGAAGAACGAAATGGGCATGGGCGGCCTGGAAGTCGTCGAATCCTCCGAGCAGGGCATGCTGGCGCAGGTTGCCCGCGCCGAAAAAGATGGCAAGCCGGTCGTCTTCCTCGGCTGGGCACCGCATCCCATGAACTCGACGTTCAAGCTGACCTACCTGACGGGCGGCGATTCCACCTTCGGCCCGAACTTCGGTGGCGCCACGGTCTACACCAACACCCGCGCCGGCTTCGTCTCGGAATGCCCCAATGTCGGCAAGTTCATCTCCAACCTGAAGTTCTCGCTGCCCATGGAGAACCAGATCATGGGCAAGATCCTAAACGACGGCGAGGATCCGCAGGCCGCCGCCAAGGAATGGCTGAAGACCAATGCGGCGTCGGTCGAGCCCTGGCTTGCCGGCGTCACGACGCTTGACGGCAAGGAAGGCCTGCCGGCGGTGAAGGCAAAGCTCGGCCTCTGACGGTCGCCTCTCGCGAAACGGGCTGGAGGGTCGCCGTTCGGCGGCCAGTCGGCCCGTCATGCGCATGATACGGCGCGGGCAGACGATGCCCGCCCGGCAGCGTTCGCCGAGCGAACGGCCTTTGTTCCTGCATCGGCCTGTTTCTCCCGCATTCACCGTTCAAGCACGGGAATACGCAATTGAATTTCCTCACCGATAACCGGATCCCCATCGGGATGTGGGCCAAGCGTTTCGTCGACTGGCTGACCCTCAACGGCGCCTGGTTCTTCGACTGGCTTTCCGCCACCCTGAAGCACGTCATCGACGGGCTTCTGTTTATCCTGCAATGGCCACATCCGCTGGCCGTCGTCGCCATCATCACCGGCCTGTCCTGGTTCCTCCGCCGGTCGCCGGGCACCGCCGCCTTCACCTGTCTGGGGCTGCTGCTGATCATCAACCAGGGCTACTGGAAGGAGACCACCGAGACGCTGGCACTGGTGCTGTCGGCAACGGCCGTCAGCATGGTGATCGGCGTACCGGTCGGCATCGCATCCGCCCGCCGCCCCTGGCTCTACGAGATGCTGCGCCCGGTGCTTGACCTGATGCAGACCATCCCGACCTTCGTCTACCTCATTCCGGCGCTGATCCTGTTCGGGCTCGGCATGGTGCCCGGCCTCATCGCCACCGTCATCTTCGCCATCCCCGCCCCGATCCGGCTGACGCGGCTCGGCATCATCTCCACGCCTTCGGCCCTCACAGAGGCGGCCGTCGCCTTCGGTGCGACGCCGGCGCAGGTCCTGCGCAAGGTGGAGCTGCCCTTCGCCACGCCGCAGATCATGGCCGGCCTCACCCAGACCATCATGCTCTCCCTGTCGATGGTCGTCATTTCGGCGCTAGTAGGCGCCAGCGGCCTCGGCGTGCCGGTGGTCAGGGCGCTGAACACCGTCAACATCGCCCGCGGCTTTGAAGCCGGCATGTGCATCGTCATCCTAGCGATTATCCTCGATCGAATGTTCCGCTCCGACGGTTCGGGAGAAGGCTCATGAGCGACGCAATCATCTTCGACAGCGTCGACATCGTCTTCGGCGACCGGCCCGAGCGGGCTCTGGAACTGATGGATGCCGGCCGCAACCGCGACCATATCAGCGAAGCGACGGGTCTCGTGCTCGGTGTCTCGCAGGCCTCCCTGACGATCCGCGAGGGCGAGATCCTGGTCCTGATGGGTCTTTCGGGGTCCGGCAAATCGACGCTGCTCCGGGCCGTCAACGGCCTCGCGCCCGTTGTCCGCGGCAAGGTGTCGATCATGAGCAGCAAGGGGCCGGTCGACCCCTACCGGGCGTCTGCCCGGGCACTGCGAGACCTGCGCATGCACACCGTCTCCATGGTCTTCCAGCAGTTCGGCCTCTTGCCCTGGCGCACGGTGGCCGAAAACGTCGGCTTCGGCCTTGAACTTGCCGGCGTGCCGGAGAAGGAGCGCGACGAACGGATCGCCGAACAGCTGCAACTCGTCAACCTGACGAGCTGGGCGGACCGCAAGGTCGGTGAACTGTCCGGCGGCATGCAGCAGCGCGTCGGCCTTGCCCGCGCCTTCGCCACCGGCGCGCCGATCCTGCTGATGGACGAGCCCTTCTCGGCGCTCGATCCGCTGATCCGCACCCGCCTCCAGGACGAGCTCCTGGAATTCCAGCAGCGGCTGAAGAAGACCATCCTCTTCGTCAGCCACGACCTCGACGAGGCCTTCCGGATCGGCAACCGCATCGCCATCATGGAAGGCGGTCGCATCATCCAGTGCGGCACGCCGCAGGATATCGTTCGCGAACCGGCCGACCAGTACGTCGCCGACTTCGTGCAGAACCTCAACCCGATCAACATGCTGAGAGCCGGCGATATCATGCGGCCGGGAACGGAAGCACCGGCCCTGGCGACCCCGGTGACCGCAACGGCCAAGCCGGAGACGCCGCTCGTCGACATCCTCGACGCGCTCGCCCGCCAGCCGGGGGTGATCGGCATCGTCGAGAACGGCACCGTCATCGGCACGCTCGGCGCCGAAGAGGTGATCGCCGGCCTCACCCGCCATCGGCGCCGCGACGGGTGAAACCATGAGCCTGCCTCCCTCTGCTCCGTCGGCGGAAAAACCGTCGGTCTTGCGCGAGACGGACGGCGAAGCACGGACGCTCGCACGCCGGCTGGTGCGCTCGGCGCGCTTCGTCTCGCTGGCGGTCGTCGACCATGAAAATGGCTTCCCCGCCGTCAGCCGGGCACTGACGACGACCGACCTCGACGGCGTGCCGATCATCCTCGTCTCGGCGCTTGCACGTCACGCGCGAAGTCTGGCCGCCGATCCAAGATGCTCCTTGCTGGCCGGGGAGCCCGGCAAGGGCGATCCACTGGCGCATGCCCGCATCACCGTCTTCGCCAGCGCCGAGCCGGTCCCGAAAGATGGCGATGTCCATGCGAGGTTGCGCAGCCGCTTTCTTGCAAAACATCCGAAAGCGGCGCTTTATATCGACTTCGGAGATTTCAGCTTTTTCCGCCTTGTTCCGACATCCGCGTCGTTGAACGGCGGATTTGGCCGAGCCTATGCTCTGCAAGCCTGCGATCTGCTCATTGGAGCAAATGTGAATGCCGAGGACTGGCAACAGCTTGGCGAACGGATTATGATCAAGTATCAGGACGCGAGTCGGCTGGCCGAGGCGGTTGGCGCGCCGAAGGCTTCCAACTACCGCTTGTGTGGGATTGATCCGGCAGGCTTCGACTTGATCAGCGGGAACGTGTCCTTTCGGCACGATTTTCACTCTGAGATCTCCTCCCCGGAAGTTGCGGAGGCGGAAGTTAAGCAGATACTTGACGTTGTACAGACGCTACGCAAAATTTAGGGATATACAATCCTTCTTCTAACTTGCTAGATTTGCGATACATTGTTGCCGGTCGCGGGGCCGGTGATTCAGTTACTAGGGGACGACTGAGGGATATAAGATGACGCTACTCTCTGATCACTCGACCGCCGCGGCGAACCTCCTGTCCGCCATGGCCAATCCGAAGCGACTCATGATTCTGTGCTGTTTGGTGAAGGGCGAGGTAGCAGTTGGCGCATTGGCGACGAAGGTCGGCCTCAGCCAGTCGGCCCTGTCGCAGCACCTGTCGAAGCTGCGCGCCCAGAAGCTGGTCAACACGCGCCGCGACGCGCAGACGATCTACTACTCCAGCTCGGCCGAGTCGGTCATGAGGGTCCTCGAAACCCTCGAGCTTCTGTACTGCCAGCCGGCGCCGGCGAAAACCGCGGCCTGATGACAGCGCAAACATAGCTTCAGGTTCAGAGCCTGCAGAAGCGGATGCATGGTGGGGGCCAGGCATTCGCTTCTTTGTTTCTGCCGGACACGCAGATCTGTCCGGCAGGCTGAGCAGGCAGGCAGGCGATCCGCCACGGCCTGATACTCCGATCGCCGCTTTGTCGGCTTGACGCTCGGGCAGCGCTTGATACCTTGCCGCGATCGTCGCGCCTCCCGTCAGGCCGCCGGCCGGGGAAATGGCCTCCCGTTCTCCGCATGGGCCATGGAGATCATCATGTCGAACCGTTCGAATACCGCTCCCAACGATCTGCGCGCGTTCTGGATGCCGTTTACCGCCAACCGCCAGTTCAAGAAGGAACCGCGCCTGTTCGTGTCCGCCAAGGACATGCACTACACGACCCATGACGGTCGTCAGGTGCTGGACGCGACGGCCGGCCTGTGGTGCGTCAATGCGGGCCACTGCCGCCCCAAGATCACCGAGGCGATCCGCGAGCAGGCAGGCGAACTCGACTACGCTCCGGCCTTCCAGCTCGGCCATCCGAAGGCCTTCGAGCTCGCCAACCGGCTTGTCGACATCGCGCCGGAGGGCATGAACCACGTGCTCTTCACCAATTCCGGGTCGGAATCGGTCGACACGGCGCTGAAGGTCGCCATCGCCTACCACCGCGCCAAGGGTAACGGCGCCCGCTTCCGCCTGATCGGCCGCGAGCGCGGCTATCACGGCGTCAATTTCGGCGGCATCTCCGTCGGCGGCATCGTGTCCAACCGCAAGATGTTCGGCACGCTGCTGACCGGCGTCGACCACATGCCGCACACCCACCTGCCCGGCCAGAACGCCTTCACCCGCGGCGAGCCGGACCATGGCGGCGACATCGCCACCGAGCTCGAGCGCATCGTCACGCTGCACGACGCCTCGACCATCGCCGCCGTCATCGTCGAGCCGGTTGCCGGCTCCACCGGCGTGCTGGTCCCGCCGAAGGGTTATCTGCAGAAGCTTCGCGACATCTGCACCAAGCACGGCATCCTGCTGATCTTCGACGAAGTCATCACCGGCTACGGCCGCCTCGGCGCTCCGTTCGCCGCACAGTACTTCGGCGTGACGCCGGACATCATGGTGACGGCCAAGGGCCTCACCAACGGCGTCATCCCGATGGGCGCGGTGTTCGTCACCTCGGAAATCCATGACGCCTTCATGACCGGGCCGGAGCACATGATCGAGTTCATGCACGGCTATACCTATTCCGGTAACCCGATCGCTTCGGCCGCGGCTCTGGCGACGCTCGACACCTACAAGGAAGAAGGCCTGCTGACCCGCGCCCAGGAAATGGCCGGCTACTGGGAAGACGGCCTGCACTCGCTGAAGGATTGCCCGAACGTCATCGACGTTCGCAACATCGGACTGGTCGGCGCGATCGAGCTCGATCCGATCGCCGGCGAACCGACCAAGCGTGCCTTCTCTGCCTTCCTCAAGGCCTATGAAGACGGGCTGCTGATCCGCACCACCGGCGACATCATTGCCATGTCGCCGCCGCTGATCGTCGAGAAGCACCACATGGACGAGATCTTCGGCAAGCTGCGCAAGATCCTCACCGGCAATATCTGACGCATGCGCACGATCGGCAGGAGATGGCGGACGTCGGTCCGCCGCCTCTTCCGGGCGCGGTTGCGTCCGGCCGGATACGTGCCGCTGATCGGCGTCAGCCTCTGGCTATCCGCGGGTGCCGCCATCGCGCAGGATCCGGGCGTCGACTGGGGCAATGCCGGCAAAGGGGCGGCCCTGCCGAAGCTGGCGCTGCCGGCCGAAAAGCCAACGCTGCCGGGCAGCGGCTTTGATTGCGGGACGGTCACCGTTCCTGAAGCGGACGAGCGGCTGGTGCGACCATCGGATCCCGGCGGCAAGTCGGCAAGGACAGAACGCTGCAGCCGCGACGGGTTCTCGCTTGAACTCAGAGCGCCGCCGCGTTAGCCACGCCATCTATTATTGCGCATCCGCTTACGGACCGAACCGAAGCTGCGCAAAATATGGTCGATCTGCGTTATTTTGTTGCGCTCAACCTGCGCTCTTCCTAAAACTCCGGGATCTGCCCGCAGCCACTGACATGCTGTGGGGATGATCGTTTCCGCCTCCGGACCCCGATGCTGCCGAACGCTTGCGCGCCCGACATCCGGCCTGAGGCTGACCCCAAGGAGTACCGACACATGAACCTCAAGACCCTGCTGGCAGCCACCGCTCTCGCATCGATGACCCTCTCCTCAGCCGCCCGTGCCGATGTCGTCATCGGCCTCATCGCACCGATCACCGGCCCGGTCGCGGCCTATGGTAACCAGGTGAAGAACGGCGTCGAAACCGCCATCGAGGTGATCAACAAGCAGGGCGGCATCCTTGGCGAAAAGGTGGTGCTGAAGATCGCCGACGATGCCGGCGAGCCGAAGCAGGGCGTCTCCGCTGCCAACCAGCTGCTCGGCGACGGCATCCAGTTCGTTGTCGGCCCCGTGACCTCCGGCGTTGCCATGCCGGCATCCGATGCGCTTGCCGAAAACGGCGTGCTGATGGTGACGCCGACGGCGACCACGCCCGAACTCACCAAGCGTGGTCTGGAAACGGTGCTGCGCACCTGCGGTCGTGACGACCAGCAGGCGGAAGTCGCTGCCGCTTACGTGCTCGCCAAGCTGAAGGACAAGCGCGTGGCGATCATTGACGACAAGGGCGCCTATGGCAAAGGTCTCGCCGATGCCTTCAAGGCAACCCTCAACAAGGGCGGCGTGACCGACGTGGTGAACGAATCCGTCACCGCCGGCGACAAGGACTTCAGTGCGCTGACCTCGCGCCTCAAGGCCGAGAAGGTCGATGTCATCTATTTCGGCGGCTATCATCCGGAAGGCGGTCTGCTGGTGCGCCAGCTGGCCGATCTCGGCTCGCATCCGGTCCTGATCGGCGGCGATGGCCTGTCGAACTCGGAATACTGGAGCATCGGCACCAAGGCTGCCGAGGGCACGATGTTCACCAATGCCGCCGATGCGACGAAGAACCCCGACGTCAAGGCCGCCGCCGAAGCGCTCGCAGCCAAGAACATCCCGGCGGAAGCCTTCACGCTGAACGCCTATGCCGCCGTCGAGGTCATCAAGGCCGGGATCGAAAAGGCCGGCAGTGCCGACGATGGTGCAGCCGCCGCTGCCGCGCTGAAGTCCGGCGAGCCTGTCGCAACCGCCATTGGTGCGCTGACCTTCGGTGAGACCGGCGACCTGACATCGCAGGCCTTCTCGCTCTTCAAGTGGCAGGACGGCAAGATCGTCGCTGCCGAGTAAGGCGGCAAACCACGCGCTGCGAAGCGGCCGGCAACGGCCGCTTCCTTTCGTTCAGGGGGTGGATTGGCCTGCCCTCAGGCCCGCAGCAGGATGCCGGCTTCCGTCGCCGCCGCCACGAACGCCGTGCGCGCCTCTTCCGGCTTGCGTTTGCCTTCCACCGCGCCGGCACAGGCAACCAGTGCCGCATCGAGTGCCGCGCCATCTTCGAGCGGCCAGTCGTCGATCATCGCCCAGGCCGCGGCCTGCAGAGTGCTGATAGCGGTTTCTACCGGCGGCTCGCCGATGGAAATGACGACGGGGGATGTCCAGGAAATGCTCATATGCGCTTTCTAGCCGATCCGCCGCGATCGTCCTAGTCCCTCTCTCGCCGATGAACTGCTGCAAACCGCTTTCCCAGTCATGCCACGGGAGGCTAAGCTGCGCGACGACGAACCGGAGACGCACAGCCATGACCACCCGCCTCGAATCGCGCATCGAACAGGGAACCGGCCGTAAGCCCGCCGATATCGTTCTGCGCGGTGGACGGTTCTTCGACCTCGTGACGGGCGAACTGGTGGCCTCCGACATCGCCATCTGCGGCGACACGATCGTCGGCACCTGCGAGGCCTATGACGGCGCCCAGGTGATCGACATCACCGGCCGCATCGTCGTGCCGGGCTTCATCGACACACACCTGCATATCGAAAGCTCGCTTGTCACCCCGCACGAATTCGACCGCTGCGTCCTGCCCTATGGCGTGACGACCGCGATCTGCGATCCGCACGAGATCGCCAACGTCATCGGCACCGAAGGCATACAGTTCTTCCTCGATTCGTCCGAGCAGACGATCATGGACATCCGCGTCCAGCTGTCCTCCTGCGTGCCCGCCACGCATCTGGAAACGGCCGGTGCCGACCTGCCGATCGAGCGGCTGCTGCCGTTCCGCGACCACCCGAAGGTCATCGGCCTCGCCGAGTTCATGAATTTCCCCGGGGTCATCCACAAGGACCCCATCTGCATGGCCAAGCTCGAGGCCTTCCAGGGCGGCCATATCGACGGGCATGCGCCGCTGCTCTCCGGTCTCGGGCTGAACGGCTACCTGTCGGCCGGCATCCGCACCGAGCATGAGGCGACCACCGCCGAGGAGGCGATGGAAAAAATCCGCAAGGGCATGCACATCCTGGTCCGCGAGGGCTCCGTATCGAAGGATCTGCACGCGCTGATGCCGATCATCACCGAGCGCCTGTCGCCGTTCCTGGCGCTCTGCACCGACGACCGAAATCCGCTCGATATCGCCGAGGAAGGCCATCTCGACTACATGATCCGCACGGCGATCGCCCACGGTGTCGAGCCGCTTGCCATCTACCGCGCCGCCTCCATCTCGGCGGCCCGCGCTTTCGGCCTGCGCGACCGCGGACTTGTCGCGCCCGGCTGGCGCGCCGATCTGGTCGTCCTCGACAGCCTCGAAAACTGCAAGGCGCAGATGGTGTTCTCCGCCGGTCGCCGCGTGACGCCGGAATTGTTCGAGACCCGTCAGCCGGTGGAACCGGTCGGCCTCGACAGCGTCAAGGCGCGCAGCATCCGCTCCGCCGATTTCCTGGTGCCGGTCAAGACCGAGGAACTGCCGGTGATCGGTGTTCTGCCGGGCAAGATCATCACCGAGCACCGCCGCTACCGCCTTCCCTCGGCCGGCAACCAGACGACCGTCGACCTTGACCGCGACATCATCAAGGTCGCCGTCATTGAGCGGCACGGCAAGAACGGCAACCATGCCAATGGCTTTGTCCAGGGGTTTGGCCTGAAGAAGGGCGCCATCGCCTCGACGGTCGGGCATGACAGCCACAACATCTGCGTCGTCGGCGTCAGCGAGGAGGACATGGCGCTGGCCGCCAATCGGCTGTCGGACATCCGCGGCGGGTTCGTTGTCGTCGAGGATGGCAAGGTGACCGGCGAGATTGCCCTGCCGATTGCGGGGCTGATGAGCCTCGAGCCGTTCGAGACGGTGCGCGACACGCTGCAGAACCTGCGGCAGGCAGCCTATGCGCTCGGCACGACGCTCGCCGAACCTTTCC
Source organism: Rhizobium sp. 0TCS1.26 (assembly GCF_050455525.1). Lineage (NCBI taxonomy): Bacteria > Pseudomonadati > Pseudomonadota > Alphaproteobacteria > Hyphomicrobiales > Rhizobiaceae > Rhizobium > Rhizobium sp. 0TCS1.26. The sequence goes on from NZ_JBCIYV010000001.1 coordinate 762,028, forward strand.
TTCAGGTCGCCTTCCTGCCGCTGCCGGTCATCCCGCACCTGAAGATCTCCGACCGGGGCATGGTCGACGTCGACGCCTTCAGCCTTTTGGACTGACCTTCGCGGACGCTGCCGTCGGAACGGCTGCCGGCCTCAGCGCTTCGCCGACGGCTGAGGCCGCCGAACGCGCCGAGGTGCGGATCGAAGACGCGATCGCCTCGACCCGGTCGACCTGCTGGTGAAAGGCATCGAGTGCCCGGCCCCGCAGGACGGTTCCCGCCGGCATCTGCGCCTTGGTCGGGTCGGCATAATTGTTGCCGACGCGCAGCTCGTAATAGAGGTGCGGCCCGGTCGACAGGCCTGTCGAGCCGACATAAGCGATCACCTGTCCCTGCGCCACGCGCTGGCCGACCTTCAACGCCTCGGCGGCCTTCTCGATATGCGCATAGGTAGTCGAATAGCCGCCATCGTGGTGGATGCGCACATATTTGCCGTAGCCGTCCTCGAAGGAGATCTTCTCGACCACGCCGTCGCCGGCAGCAACGATCGGCGAGCCCTGCGGCGCCCTGAAGTCGACGCCGTTGTGGAACTTGCGCGTCTGCAGGATCGGGTGCACCCGCCAGCCGAAGCCGTCACCGATCTGTCCGGCCGCCACCGGCTTGTGCATGAGGGTCTTGGAGACGGAATGGCCCTCGTCGTCGAAGAATTCCGCGCGGCCGCTCCTTGAACCCGCATAACGGTAGAACTGGCGGTCCTTGCCGCCGATGTGGACGCTGACGGATACCAGCTCTCGCTCGCCGTCCTCGCGGCTGCGAAACACGACGTCGGTGATCGGCGGCGCCTTGGAGCGCTCCCAGCGAATGGCGTTGGCCTGCAACAGCCCGACGACCTGCAGGCCGACATCCGCCGGCACCCTCGCCTGCGCCAGCTGCTCGACGAGATGCGGATAACCGGTCGCGACGCGCCGCAGCTTGCGATCCGCCTCCGGCTCTTCCGCCGACTCGACCTTTCCCACGCCGTCGCCCACACTATCGCCCGCAAGCGCCTCGGCGAGCAGCCGGTCGTAGAGGTGACGATCCTTGACCTCCTGGAAGCCGCCGTCGTCGCGGCGAGCCAGCAGCCGCTCGCCGCCTTTGGGCGACGTGTGCCGCGCAAAGACGATCTGTGAGACGCCAGGTTGTGCCGGATGCTCGCCAATCAGAAGGTCGAGCTCTTCGCCCGCCTGGACCGTCTGGCTGCCGAGCTGGCGTGCGAGATGTTCGAATTCGGCCGCCGGAACGTCGACCGCACCTTCTATGGCAGCGATCGGTTCGGCATGCGCCGGCAGCGCCACCAGCCGGCGGACAGGACGCGATGCGCGCACCGGCGCAACGCTGACATTGAGCGCCGGATCCGTCGCCGGCATCATCTGGCTTGGCGTGTCCGTGAGAGCGGTCTGTCCCGGGCGCCGGCGCTCTGCCGTCACCCCCGCCCGCAGAACGAGACCGAACGGGTCGACGGCTCCGGCAGGCTCCTGATAGGCGGCAAGCCGTTCGGGCTCGACTGCCGGGGCATCGTCGTGCGGCTCGAGCGGAATATCGAAATAGGCGAACCGACCGAACGACCCGTCCTCCATCCGCTCGATGAGGTCGAGCTTTGCCGAAGCGCTCAGCGCCGGCATCCAGACGCGCCCTTTCTTCGGCATGCTGACCGGCTGGCGCCTGGTGCGTGCAAGCGTCACCAGCTTCAGTCCCGCCGGAACCGGACCGCTGGAACTTGCCAGGCAGGTGCCGAGTGGCGCAGCGATCAGCAGGCCGAGCACGCTCAGCGAGACCGACAAGCGCCAGCGATTGCGGAAGGAGGACCGGTCGTTGCCGGGGCGGGGATCGATGGCGAGGCTAGCCTTTTCGGCGCACCCAGTTGATGCGCATACAATCCCGGTCGCCGCCATGCGTTGATCGTCCCCGATGAAACCCGGGGCCGACGTTATCCCGCGGCATGGCGAAAGTGTGTCTGGCAGCGCCGGTCCAGGTTGGCGCTGCGCGATGATCACAGGCTTGTCGGCTGCATTACCCGCGGTGCAGCACCATTCCGGCATGGTAGAGCACGTCGCGGCGAAATTCGCCGGCAGCCGTGAAGCCGGCATCGTCGGTGTAGGCGATACGGTCACCATGGATCTCGTAGCGGCCTTTGTAGACGCGCTCGCGGTTGCCGCGTGATTCGACATAGCGGCCGTTCGGCAGCAGTTCGTGACGGATGAAGCCATCCTCGGTGGTCCAGAGGTCGGCATAGGATGAGCAGTCATCACCCTCTCCTCGATCGTGTCATGGTGGTGGAGGCGCGGCGCGGGCTCGCTGGCGTGAGGCGGCAGCAGCCACAGCCGCCGTCGCCTCTTATCTTCGGGCTCAGCCGTTCATATATCTGCGGCGCAGTTCGTCCTGGCGTCTGCGTTCGACGGATCTGCGGTACCGGCGCATCCCGGCATCGATAAAGTCCATCACCCAGTTCATCGGGCTTTCAAGCAACCTCTGGAAATTTTGCATCTCCGTCTCCTTTCTTCGAAATCTGTTCGATGGTGTGTTCGCTTCTGCCCATGCAATATGCCAAAGCAGGCGCCGGGGGAGGTAGACCAGGAGTCCGGGATGATTGCACAAAAACCCGAACCTTCGATCTGGATGCTGGAAGGTTGCCCCGTACCCTGCTAAACAACACTCCATCAAACGCCGGAACTTTCGGCTGAAAATTGCGCATTCGGATAGGATGATCATGCAGCCTTTGAACGAACTTGCCGAACTGATTGCACAACACACCAGAGAGGATGGCGTGTTCTCCACGGCAATCCCGCGCCTCAGCCTTGTGCGGATGTCGGCTCCGACGGAGCCGACGCTGAGCGTCCAACAGCCGTCGCTCTGCGTCATTGCCCAGGGCATCAAACATGTGACGCTGGCCGACGAGCTGTTCGAATACGGTCCCGCCCGGCACCTGATTGCCTCGGCCGACCTGCCGATCAGCGGTCGGGTGATCGAGGCGACCGCCGAGCAACCCTATTTCAGCCTGAAGCTGGACCTCGACATCACCGCTCTGACGGCGATGATGATGGAGGTGAGGCCCGCCGAGATGTCTGCCGGTCCGTCGAAGGTCTGCGGCAAGGCACTCTGCGTCAGCCGCACCGATCCGCAATTGCTCGATGCAGCGGTGCGGCTGGTGCGCCTGTTGAACACGCCGGAGGATATTCCTTACCTCGCGCCGCTTGTCGAACGGGAGCTGCTCTACCGGCTGATGCGCGGCGAGCAGGCCGAGAAGCTGCGGCGCCTGCTGATGCCGGAGAGCCGACTGGCGCAGGTCAACCGGGCGATCTCCTGGATCCGCACGAACTACGACAAGCCGTTCAGCATCGACCATGTGGCACGCGAGGCACGCATGAGTACCTCGTCGCTGCACGAGCATTTCCGTGAAGTGACGGCAATGAGCCCGCTGCAGTACCAGAAGCAGCTGCGGCTGCAGGAGGCCCGCCGGCTGATCCTGGCGGAGGCGCTGGACGCCGCCAGCGCCGCGCATCGGGTAGGCTATGACAGCCCTTCGCAGTTCAGCCGCGAATACCGCCGGCTGTTCGGCGCCCCGCCGATCCAGGACGTCTCCCGCCTGAAGGCGGAGCCGGCGCGCTATGCGTCGGCACCCGCGTAAGGGTCACGTGCGGCAGAACTTTCAGACCTTGGCGCAGAACACGTCGAATGCGCCAAGCCGTACACTGCGGTCCGACAGCGGCGGATCGTAGCCCGGCATCGGCTCCGGGCTGACCTCGGTAAATTCCGCCGGCAGTGCATAGTCCTGCGCCTCGCGCGTCAGGTTGAAGACGAACAGCAGCCGCTCGCCCTGCTTTTCCCTCACGAACACCAGGAGATCGGCGGCTGTATCGACGAACGTCATGTCGCCGTCGAGCAGCACCGCGTGGCGCTTGCGGAACTCCAGCGTCCGGCGGTAGTGGTTGAGCACCGACTGCTCGATATCCTGCTGTCCGTCAACGGCCAGCACCGCCTGCTCGGGCGGTACCGGCAGCCATGCCTTGGTCGCCTCGCTGAAGCCGGCGAGCGACTTCTTGGCGTCCCAGACCATCGGCGTGCGGCATCCGTCGCGGCCCTTGAAGGCCGGCCAGAAGCGGATGCCGTAGGGGTCGCGCAGGTCCTCGAAGGACAGTTCCGCCTCCGGCAGGCCGAGCTCTTCTCCCTGGTAGAGGCAGATCGAGCCGCGCAGCGTCGACAGCACGCTGATCGCCAGCCGGGCGATCGGTTCGCGCTCCTGCGGCGTCTGCATGAAGCGGCTCACATGGCGCACCACGTCGTGGTTGGAGAACGCCCAGCAGACCCAGCCGTTGGTGACGATCTCCTGGCAACGGGAAATCACGCCGCGGATGTGCTTGGCTGTAAATCGCGGGCTGAGGAGGTCGAACGTGTAGCACATGTGCAGCTTGTCATCGCCGCTGGTGTAGATCGCGAGCGTCGTCAGCGAGCGGTCCCCGTCTCCCACTTCGCCGACCGTCGTGCGGCAATCGTACTGGTCGAGCAGCGACCGCAGCCGCTTGAGGAACTCGATATTTTCCGGCTGGCTCTTGTCGTAGAGGTGGCTCTGCATCGAATAAGGGTTGGTGTCCGTCTCCAGCCCGGTGGTGTTGGCGTCGTAGACCACCGGCGGATTGGGCCGCAGCTGCTTGTCATGGAAGTAGTAGTTGACCGTGTCGAGGCGGAACCCGTGCACGCCGCGCTCCAGCCAGAACTTGACGGTCGCCAGCATGGCGTCCTGGACGTCGGGATTGTGGAAGTTGAGGTCCGGCTGCGAGAGCAGGAAGTTGTGCATGTAGTACTGCTTGCGGATGCCGTCCCATTCCCAGCCCGGCCCGCCGAAGATCGACAGCCAGTTGTTGGGCGGCGTGCCGTCCGGCTTCGGATCGGCCCACACATACCAGTCGGAACGCGGATTGGTGCGGCTGGAGCGGCTTTCGATGAACCACGCGTGCTGGTCGGACGTGTGGCTGATCACCTGGTCGATGATCACCTTCAGCCCCAGCCTTTCGCACTCGGCCATCATCTCGTCAAAATCGGACAGCGTGCCGAACATAGGGTCGACATTGCAGTAGTCGGCGACGTCGTAGCCCATGTCGGCCATCGGCGAGGTGAAGAACGGCGACAGCCAGATGGCGTCGACGCCGAGCGAGGCGATGTAAGGCAGGCGGCTGGTGATGCCCTTGATGTCGCCGATGCCGTCACCGTTGGTATCCTGGAACGAGCGCGGATAGACCTGGTAGATGACCGCGCCACGCCACCAGTTGGGATCGCCGTTCTGTGCCGTTACCATTGCCATGCGTCATCTGCTCCGTCTGCGTTGCGGTCAATCGACAACCTAGTGGCCTTGAGACAAAAGACAAATGCCGATCGCGGCGCAAAAGCGCGTGACAACGGAAAGTGAGGTCCGGCCTCTCCGCGTGCCTTGCCTTGGCTTGCGCTTCATCCTATTGGCGCTAGGCGAAGTGCGGAGGCGAATGAATGGTCAGGCAGGTTCTGTCGATCGGCGAATGCATGGTGGAATTGTCCCAGGCCGGCGAAGGACTGCTGCGCAAGGGGTTTGCCGGCGATACCTTCAACACTGCCTGGTACCTGCGCGCCCTGATGCCGCACGACTGGCACATCGGCTACATGACCGGCCTTGGCGACGACCCGCTCTCCGGTGAACTGCTCGCGTTCATGCGACACGCAAACATCGGCACCGAGGCGATCCGGCACATCCCCGGTCGCGCCCCCGGCCTCTACATGATCAGCCTCAAGGATGGCGAGCGTACCTTCAGCTACTGGCGCGACACCTCCGCCGCAAAGCTTCTGGCCGACGACGCCGATCACCTGCGGACCGCGATCGAAGCGGCAGACCTCGTCTACTTCTCGGGCATCACGCTGGCCATTCTTGCCCCCGGTGCCGCCGATACGCTGCTCGCCGAAATCCGCCGCGCCCGCGCAGTTGGCAAGACCATCGCCTTCGATCCGAACATCCGCCCGCGGCTGTGGAGCGACCGGGAGCGGATGCTCGAAGTGATCTCCGCCGGTGCCCGGGCCGCCACCATCGTGCTGCCGAGCTTCGACGACGAGACCGCCCATTTCGGCGATGCCAATGTGGCAGCGACCATCGACCGCTACCTGGGGCTGGGCGCCGACACGGTCGTCGTCAAGAACGGCGCACAGGGCGCAACGATCGCCGAGGGCGGCCAGACGATCTTCGTGCCGGCCGTGCCGCCGGAAAACGTGGTCGATACGACGAGTGCCGGAGACAGCTTCAACGGCGGCTTCCTCGCCAAGCTTCTGACCGGCGCCACGGCTGCCGAAGCCGCAGCCCATGGCGCAGCCGTCGCCTCGGTCGTCATTGCCCATCACGGCGCCCTGATCGATCCGGCGCTTTTGCCGCGCTGATTGTTCGGGTTCGGCGCCGTCGATCGAGCTGCCGCCGCCCCTGACATGCGCCTGTAACATGCAGCGCCGATAGAAATCTCGTGAACAGTCTGAGCGCGATTCGGCTCGCGCGGAGCACGAGGATCTGGCGAAGATGACCAAGATCACCATCGTTACCGACGCCTGGTATCCGCAGGTCAACGGCGTGGTCCGCTCGATCGAGAACACCAACCGCGAACTGTCGCGCATGGGCATCGACGTCTCGATGATCACGCCGCAGGATTTTCTCAACGTCCCCTGCCCCACCTATCCGGAAATCCGGCTGTCGATCGCAAGCTACGCTTCGGTCGCGCGGATGCTGGAAAACATCGGCCCGGCTTCGGTCCACATCGCAACCGAAGGACCGCTCGGCCTCATCGCCCGGCGTTGGTGCCTGAAGCAGGGGCTTGCCTTCACCACCAGCTACCACACGCGATTTCCCGAATATGTCGCAGCGCGGTTTCCGGTGCCGATCCGCTGGCTGCGCGCCTTTGTCCGCTGGTTCCACAATGCCGGCAACGGCTGCATGGTAGCGACGGCCAGCCTCGAGCGCGAACTGTCGCGGCTCGGGCTCAAGAACCTGCTGCGCTGGAGCCGCGGCATCGACCAAAGCCAGTTCCGGCCGATGCCGCCCGAACAGACGCCCTTCGGCCTGCAACGGCCGATCTTCCTGACTGTCGGGCGCGTGGCAATCGAGAAGAACCTGCCGGCCTTCCTCGATCTCGATCTGCCCGGCTCGAAGGTGGTGGTCGGCGATGGTCCGCTGCGCGCCGACCTTGAACGCCGCTATCCGGACGTCCTGTTCACCGGCATGAAGACCGGCGAGGAGCTCGCCCGCGCCTACGCGCAGGCCGACGTCTTCGTCTTCCCGTCGAAGACCGATACCTTCGGCAACACGATCCTCGAAGCCCTGGCGAGCGGCGTTCCGGTGGCCGCCTATCCGGTGACCGGTCCGGTGGACATCATCGAGGCTGGTTCGGGTGCCGGCGCCTTGAATGACGACCTGCGCCAGGCCTGCCTCGACGCACTGGCCTGTTCGCGCGAGAACGCCAGGCGGCTCGCCCGCGGCTTCACCTGGGAGGCTGCCTCGCGGCAGTTCCTCAACAATGTCCAGACTGCCCAGGGGCGCAAGTCGCTGCCTGCGCCGCGAACCGGATTCAGAGCTTTAAGCAGCTGAATCCGTTTCTTCGTCAACGCTTCTTGCGCTTTGATTCGAATGGGTTTTCAGACGCCCGAAGGTGGATGCGGATCGGCACGCCCGGCATCTGGAAATCGGCACGCAAGCCGTTCGTCAGATAGCGGATGTAGGATTCCGGCACCGCATCGGGCCGCGTGCAGGAGATCATGAAGGCCGGCGGGCGGGCCTTTACCTGCGTCATGTATTTGAGCTTCAGGCGGCGACCGGACACGGCCGGTGGCGGATGCTGGACCTGCACGCTGTCCAGCCAGCGGTTGAGCTTGGCGGTCGAGACGCGCTTGTTCCACACCATGTCGGTATCGATGATGCTCTGCATCAGCTTGTCGAGCGAATAACCCGTCTGGCCGGCGATCGGCACGGCGCGGATGCCACGCGCCTGGGGCAGCAGCCGCTCGGTCTTTTCGCGCAGTTCTGCAAGCACCGCCTGCGGCTCCTCGACGAGATCCCATTTGTTGAAGGCGAGCACCGCGGCCCGGCCCTCGCGCAGCACCAGGTCGACGATCTGCAGGTCCTGCTTCTCGAAGGGGATGGTGGCATCGAAGATGATCACCACCGTCTCGGCAAACTTGATGGCCCGCAGCGTGTCGGCGACCGACAGCTTTTCGAGCTTCTCCTGGACGCGTGCCTTGCGGCGCATGCCGGCGGTGTCGAACATCTTGATGGTCCGGCCGCGCCACTCCCACTCCACCGAGATGGAATCGCGGGTGATGCCGGCTTCCGGGCCGGTCAGCAGCCGGTCTTCGCCCAGAAAGCGGTTGATCAGCGTCGATTTGCCGGCATTCGGTCGCCCGACGATCGCCACGCGGAGCGGCTTTGTATCGTCGTAGGCGGGCTCGTATTCGTCGTCGTCGATATCGGTGTCCGAATGCGAGACGTCGATGTTGGTTTCCGCCTCGTCGTCATCGTCGCCGAAGGCCATTTCCGGCCCGATCGCCTCGACGATTGCGTCGCGCAGATCGATCATCCCCTGGCCGTGTTCGGCCGAGACGGGCACCGGATCACCGAGCCCGAGGGTGAAGGCATCGTAGAAGCCGCCGTCGGAACCGCGCGCTTCGGATTTGTTGGCGACCAGCACCACCGGCTTGCCGCTGCGGCGCAGCAGTTCGCCAAAGGTCTTGTCGAGCGGCGTCAGGCCCATCTTGGCGTCGACGACGAACAGCGTCAGGTCGGCCTCGTCGATGGCGATCTCGGTCTGCGCCCGCATGCGGCCTTCGAGCGTATCCGGTCCGGTCTCTTCCAGGCCCGCCGTATCGATGATCGTGAAGCGCAGGTCGACGAGCTTGGCGTCGCCCGGCCGGCGGTCACGCGTGACGCCCGGCGTATCGTCCACCAGGGCCAGCTTCTTGCCGACGAGACGGTTGAACAGCGTCGACTTGCCGACATTCGGACGGCCGACGATCGCGACGGTAAAGCTCATGGTCGTTGCCTTTCTGGCCTGTCGTTAGCCCTGCGGGGCTGCAGGCGCCGGCGCGGCGCCGGGTGCAGCGGCCGAGGCGGCAATGGTGTCGAGCATGATCTGGGCGCGGTTCGTCACGTTGCGCGGCGCTTCGGCGTCGCTGGCGATCTCGGTGAACCACTCCCTGGCCTTGGCGGTATCGCCGGCCTTGTAGGCGGCAAGACCCAGCGCTTCGCGCGCCGAATGGCGCAGCGCATGGTTCTGCGTCGCCATCACTTCGGCTTCGGCCGAAACCTGTGCATAGGTGCCGGTATCGATCAGCAGCCAGGCCGCCCGCAGCTTCGCCAGATCACGGACCACCTCGGGAATGGAATTGTCCTTCGACACATCGTTGAAGGCTGCGATGGCGCCGGCGGCATCGCCCTTTTCCGACATCAGCGTCGCGGCCCGCAGCTTGGCGAGCACCGGATAGGATCCGCCGCCGTCCTTTTCCAGCGTTCCGAGGGCTGCTAGCGCCTCGTCCGTCTTGTTCTGCTTGGCAAGGTTCAGCGCGGCGAGGAACTCGTCGCCATAGCGGGATGAATTGTGCGTGTGCCAATATTCGTAGCCGCGATAGCCGGCGGTTCCCAGCACGATCAGCAAGGCGGCCGCGATGATGACGGGACGGAAGCGGCGCCAGATTGTGGAAACCCGCTCCGAGCGCAGTTCGTCGTTCACCTCGCGGATAAAGCTGTCGTTGTCTTGTGCCATGCGAAACTCCGGCCGCTGGACGGCCCTTCAACTCGAAAGCCTGCCTTCTAACCTATTTTGCCGAGGATGTAAGGGGGTGAGTTGCGACGGCGAAGCCGTCAGATCGCTCCAGCTAAGCGATCTGAGAAACGAACGCCTCGAGACCGAGCGAGAGGCCGGCAGGTTGCCGCGCCGAAGCCGATCTTGACGCGACCCCAGCTTTGCCGCAATCGGGCCGGAGAAGACGGGCGCCGTTCAACCGGAACAAGGATCAGTCATTGCGTTCTGCCATTGCCCTGCTTGCCGCCCTCCTCATCTCCACGTCTGCCGTTGAGGCCAGTGAACGGCCGAAGCAGCTGGTGCTGATCTCGTTCGACGGCGCCGGCAGCAACGATCTCTGGGCGCGCAGCCGGGCACTGGCCAGGAGCGGCAACGCCCGCTTCACCTATTTCCTCTCCTGCACGCTGGTCATCGACCGAGCCCGGGCGAAGACCTATCAGGGGCCGCACCAGAAACCGGGCCGCTCGAATATCGGCTTTGCCCAGACTGTCGACGAAGCCGTGACGCGGCTCGATCACATCTGGCGGGCGCATGGCGAAGGCAACGAGATTGCCAGCCACACCTGCGGCCACTTCGACGGGCGGACCTGGACGACGGAGGAATGGCGCGGCGAGATGCGCAGCTTTCGGCGGATCCTCTCCGCCGCCTGGCAGGACCTGTCCGCCGGCGATCGCGAGCCTCAAGGCTGGCGCGACTTCGTGCGCGACATCAAGGGCTTTCGGGCACCCTATCTGTCGACCGGCGACGCCCTTAACGAGGCCGAGCGGCGCGAGGGCTTTACCTATGATGCAAGTGGTGTGACCAAGGGACCGATGCTGCCCGAGGCGCGTGACGGCATCCTCAACTTCGGCCTGCCGCTGATCCCGGAAGGCCCGCAGCAGCGGCCGATCATCGCCATGGACTACAACCTGTTCGTCCGCCACTCGATGGCGCTCGATGATCCGAGCCGCTCTGCCGAATTCGAGGAACGGACCTACCAGGCGTTTCGTGCCGCCTTCGACAGGCAGTATGATGGCGACCGCATCCCGCTGCAGCTCGGATTTCATTTCGTCGAGATGAACGCCGGCGCCTACTGGCGGGCGCTCGAGCGGCTGGTGCCGGAAATCTGCGGCCGCGCCGATGTCGCCTGCGTTACCTATGGCGAGGCCATCAGGGCGCTGAAGGATCGGCCGGACACCAGCCCGGCACAAAAGGCCGGCTCGCCCTTCTGATCCCGGGGACGCCGGACCGACGATCCGTAGAAATATCCTAGCGGTGGCAGCAGCTTGACCGCGGCGGGCAATGCCTGTCGTCCCCGCCTGAGCGCAACGGACCTATTCTGATGGCTCACCGGAACGGGTGCCGGGTCGCGAGCCGGCCGCCCTTCCTCCCAGGGATCGGACGGTTCTGCCGCCTGGATCCGGTGAGGCCGGAATGTGGACAGACTGCGGAAACTGACACCATCCGCCAAGATGTTCGCAAATCTGGTCCGGGCGGGCGGCATCACTGCCAACCTCCTCACTGACAACCGCCGCCTGCCCTCCCACAAAACAAGAACCGCGCCGGATTGATATCCGGCGCGGCCCGAAATGCTGTCTGCTGCTGTGAGCGTGGTCGGCGGAGCGCCGATCCAGGCGGTCGATCAATAGGGTTTGTCGGCCGCCAGTTCTCCCGCGTCGGCTTCGCGACGCAGGTAGCGCTGGTCGATCCCCGGCAGCGGCTTGTCGTCGATGGCCGCCTCGAACGCCTTCAGGCGCTTGTGGATGGACAAGAGCTCGATGATCGTCGCCCAGTAGTTCACCAGATACTGGAACGAGTTGCTGACCTCGCCGAAGGCAGTGGCGATCTGCTGCCACGTGCCCATCGTGATCCGGCCGGCAACGATCGTCGGGATCAGGATGAAGTTGAGGAAGATCGCGTCGAGCTGGCCGTAGGTGTAGCGCGCCACGTTGAAGTAGCAGTAGTGCCAGTACATGCGGAAATAATTGCGCCGCACGTTGGAGAACAGCTCGCGCACAGTGATCGGATCGGCGCGGTCGGCATGGTCTTCGCCGTAGACCAGTTCCTTACGATAGGCGGCCTCGACGCGCTGGTTGCGGAACTGCAGGCCGGGCAGCTTGATGCCGGCGATTGCCAGCAGCGCGGTGCCGAACAGCGACCAGACGATCGCCAGCCAGAACAGCGCATGCGGAACGGCGCCAATGATCGGCAGGTCCCCAACGAATTCCGACATCCGGAACAGCAGCGGCAGGAAGACGACGAGGGTCATGATCGAGTTGATGAAGGTGACGCCCAGCCCTTCGAGAATGTTGGCGAAGCGCATCGTGTCTTCCTGCACACGCTGCGAGGCGCCCTCGATATGGCGCAGCTTGTCCCACCTGGACATGTAGAAATTGTTCATCGCCGTGCGCCAGCGGAAGACGTAGTGATTGGTGAAGAAGGCGGTGACCACGTTGAGCACGACCCCGACCATGCCGATCTCCAGGAAGCGGAGCTGCAGCGAATAGAGCTGCTCGACCGTCACGCCGCCCTGCCGTGACAACGCCGCCTGGAAGAGGTCGAAGAACGGTCCGCGCCAGTTGTTCAACGCCACCGACACCTGCACCGAGAAATAGGCGATGAAGATGATGAAGGCCGAGCCCCAGATCGACCAGTTGGTCCACGGATGGTCGCGCGCGATCACCTTCCAGACGGCGCCGAAGATCACCACGAAGATGGTGAAATACAGGTAGAACCAGAGATTGTCCGGCGAGAAGAAGTAGGCAAGCCCGATCGGAGCCTTTTCGTCAGGGCCGAGCGGCGGCAGGCCGATGGCCGCTCCGATCTGCGGTCCGACCGTATACCAGACGCCGATGCAGACGATCGCCCACAGGATCGCCGAGGTGAAGAAGAGCTTGGGCCGGGGGAAAAACGAATGGAACACGAAAAGGGGTTTCCCTTGCTACGGTTGAGCGGCCGGCGGCAATCCGAAGCGGATTGAGGCCACAGCCTTCAAATCAGCAGAAGCTCTAGGCCAGATCGGAAATCCCAGCAATGGCGAAGCGCGCGGGTTACGCAAATGTAACGCGGCGCCCTCAGTAGCCCGACACACGCCCGGCAAGCGGCAGCATCAGCGCCAGGGATATCATCAGCACCAGCGCCGCGATGATCGACGCCAGCGTGAAGCTGCCGCTCCACTGCGTCGCCCAGCCGGCCACCAGCGGCCCGACGATCTGCCCGCAGCCGAAGGCGACCGTCATGAAGGCGAGTGCCCGGCGAGGGCTCTGCGGCGCCAGCCGTCCGCCGATCTGCAGGCCGTAGGCGGTGATGGTGATGAAAGTCAGCCCGAGCGCCAGTCCGCCGAGCAGGGTTCCGGCAACCGGCGGCATCAGCACGGATGCGACGACGCCGATGGCCTCGACGAGAAGGCAGACGAGATAGACCCGCTCGACGCCGATCCTGCGGGCGACCGGCCGCCAGAGGAAGAGCGAAACGGCTGCCGCGATACCGGTGACGAACCAGGCGAAGAATTCGACGAGCGGACCGGCTGCCGAAAGCCGGGCGATGGCAACAAGAAAGGTGGCGGTGACGACATATCCGAAACCGAAGAGGCCGTAAGAGGCGGTCAGCAGCACCAGCGGCCGCGTCCAGGCGATCGGCGGCTCGCGGGCCGGACGGTGACCGGCACGCGGCTTGGGCAGACGCAGGGTGATGATCACGGTGGCGAGGATCACCAGCAATGCGCCGGCGAGCCAGTTCCAGCGCCAGCCGTGCGCGGCATCGCCAGCGAAACCGTTGATCAGCAGGGCGACCAGCGAGGACACGGCAATACCCGTCCCGACACCGGCGAAAAACACGGATTGCACGGTGGGCTTTCCGGCCGCATAGGGCAACACGATCGACGCCGTGAAGATCATCGCAAAGGCACTGGCGAGACCGGCAAGGAAGCGGATGAAGATGAACAGCGGCAGTGACGAGGTGAACGCCATCGCCGCCAGCAGCAGGCTCGTGAGGCCGAGCGCCGAGATCGCCAATGGTCGTTCGCGCCCGGCCGCCCAGCCATAGGCGGCAAGCATCGCACCTGCCAGGTAGCCGGCGAAATTGCCGGCGGCGATCAGCCCGGCATCGGCCGCCGACAGCGGCAGGTCGATCATCATGCCCGGCAGCACGGGCGTGTAGAAGAAGCGGCCGAAGCCCATGGCGGCGGCCATGGCGACAGCGCCGGCAGCAGCGACGAGAATGGGGCGTTCGGCGGAAGGAGATTGCGTCATGCCCTCCTGTCGCAGCAAAGTGCGACGGCGACAATTCAGCATTTTTCACCAGACTATCAGAGCGGCTGATGTGGACCACGCAGGCTGATCCGGGGAGAGATCAGGCAGCGCTCGCCTTCAGTCCGCCAGGGTCAGGATCAGCGGGCCGTTGCGGGTGACGACGAAGGTATGCTCGAACTGCACGGTCGGCGCCTTCGGATCGCTGTAGAGCGTCCACGGGTCGCCATTGCCGGCGTCTTCTGCCCAGGTACCGCCGAGCGACAGGAAGGGTTCGATCGTGAACACCAGACCTTCCTCCATGTGGCGCGTCTCGTCCGGATCCGGCCAGGTGGAGACTTCCGTCGGCTCTTCGTGCAGCGAGCGACCAACCCCGTGGCTGGCAAGGTTGGTGATCAGCGTGTAGCGGTTCTTCTTGGCAAACGCGCCGATGGCATTGCCGATATTGGCGATCGGCCTGCCGGTCTTCACCTGCTGCAGGCCCGTCCACAGCGCCCGGCGCCCGTCGCGCACCAGCTTTTCGATCTCGCGCTTCACCGGCGGCACGGCAAACGACGAGCCGGTATCGCCGAAGAAGCCGTCCTTGACTGCCGAGACATCGATGTTGACGAGATCGCCGGCGACGATCACCCGTTCGCCGGGAATGCCGTGCGCCACTTCCTCGTTGACGCTGATGCAGGTGGCGCCGGGGAACTGGTAGCAGAATTCCGGGGCCGACTGGGCGCCTGCATCTTCGAGGATCCGGCGGCCGATGCGGTCAAGCTCGAGCGTTGTGATGCCCGGCTCCAGCGCCTTGCCCATGGCCTCGACGGCCTGCGCGCAAAGCCGGCCGATGGCCTTCAGTCCTGCCAGTTCCTCTTCGGTGGAGACGATCATGCGTGCGGGTTCCGACTTGCTTTTTTCAGGCCGCCGGTTTCGCGCCATCCGCCTTCGCGGTCAACGCTTTTCTGACCAGCGGTGCCACCTTGGTGCCGAAAAGCTCGATGCCGCGCATGATCTGCGCATGCGGCATCAGGCCGACCGCCATCTGCAGCAGGAACCGGTCATTGCCGAACACCTGATGGGCCGCAACAATCTTTTCGGCCACCAGTTCCGGATCGCCGACGAACAGGTTTCCGGGCGCCGAGCGGGCCCGGTCGAACTGCGCCCGGTTGGTCGGCGGCCAGCCGCGCTCGCGACCGATCCGGTCCATGACGGCCGCCTGGGGGCCATAGAACTGGTCGGCCGCCGCGTCCGTCGTATCGGCAATGAAACCGTGCACGTTGATGCTGGTCTTCAAGGTTGCGGCGTCCTGACCGGCGCGGCGTGCCGCCTCGCGGTAAAGCTCGAAGAACGGCGCAAACCGGGCGTAGTCGCCGCCGATGATGGCAACCGCCAGCGGCAGACCCATGGCGCCGGCGCGCGCTACCGATTGCGGTGTGCCGCCGACGGCGATCCACACCGGCAGCTTCTCCTGCAGCGGCCGCGGATAGACGCCGCGCCCTTCGATCGGCGCACGCAGCTCGCCCGCCCAGTCGACGATCTCGTTGTCGCGCAGCGTCAAGAGCAGGTCGAGCTTTTCGGAAAACAGCTGGTCGTAGTCCTTCAGGTCGTAGCCGAACAGCGGATAGGATTCGATGAAGGAGCCCCGCCCCGCCATGATTTCGGCGCGACCGTTGGACAGCAGGTCGACCGTCGCAAACTGCTGGAAGACGCGGATCGGATCGTCGGAACTGAGAACCGAGACGGCGCTGGTCAGGCGGATGTTCTGGGTCCTGACGGCAGCGGCGGCCAGCACCGTGGATGGCGACGAGACGGCATAGTCCGGCCGGTGGTGCTCGCCGAGCCCGAAGACGTCGAGGCCAACCTGATCGGCAAGCTCGATCTCCTCCAGCAGGTGCTTCAGGCGCACTGCTGCATCGGCGCCGCGGCTGCCGCTCGATATCGCCGGATCGACGTCTGCGAAGGTGTAAAGGCCAAGTTCCATCGTCTCTGTCCATTCTTGCTGTGCAGCCTTCTACATAGAAACCGCCACCCGGGCTGCAAAGCTTGAAAACTTCGACGCCTCCCGTCGAAAATCTGGATGATGCCGAAGCCTGAAAGGAATCCTCGTTCAAGGACTTGGCGCGACTGCCGGACCCGGCGCATCAGGTCGCCAGGACAGCATCCATGCCCGAACCCTCACAAGACTGCTGGCGGAATCAATGCCTCACCGGCCGCACGCATCCTTTTGATAACGCTGACCTTTCGCTTGGTCTGGCAGCCCTGCCCTGCCCATCGCCTGGAAATGAGCCGACGGGCGCCTAAGTCTTCCTCAACCGACAAGAGGATCATCATGGCCGACCTTTCCGCCTTCCCCATCACCGCCCGCTGGCCGGCCGCACATCCGGACATCCTGCAGCTCTACGCCGCGCCGACCCCGAATGGCGTGAAGGTGTCGATCATGCTCGAGGAAACCGGGCTCGCCTACGAGCCGCATTTCGTCAACATCGGCGACAACGAGAGCCACAACGATGCATTTCTGTCGCTGAACCCGAACGGCAAGATCCCCGCCATCCTCGACCCGAATGGCCCGGACGGCCAGCCGCTCGGCCTGTTCGAATCCGGCGCCATCCTCATCTACCTCGCCGACAAGACCGGCCAGTTCCTGCCGAAGGATGCGGCCGGCCGCTACGAGACCATCCAGTGGGTGATGTTCCAGATGGGCGGCATCGGCCCGATGTTCGGGCAGCTCGGCTTCTTCCACAAGTTCGCCGGCAAGGAGATCGCCGACAAGCGCCCGCTCGAGCGCTATCTGACCGAGACCAAGCGGCTGCTCGACGTCCTCGAACAGCGCCTGACCGGACGCCAGTTCATGATGGGCGACGCGGTGACGATCGCCGATTTCGCGATCGTCGGGTGGGTGCGTTCGCTGGTCGGCTTCTACGACGCGGCCGACCTCGTCGGCTACGACAAGCTGACGGCGCTGTCGGCCTGGTTCGACCGGATGATGGCGCGGCCCGCTGTCCAGCGCGGTGTCGAAATTTCGGCCCGACCCTGACCCTGCCCTCTCGCCGGTTTTGCCTTTTCGACAGGCGAAACCGCAGTTTTCCCGGCCGATGCCATCAACCCTTTGTGAGCTTCCGCCGCCGAGGGTTGATCCCCCGGTTAACCATTCGATAACTCTCCTGCCGTTCAATTGAACGCTGTCGCTCCCGTTCTGCGTCTCGCGTCCGGGAAGGTTTCATCTGCCATATCCAGGAGAGTTCGATGTCTCAAAAGACATGCGCCCTAGCCATTTCCATTGTCCTGCTATCCGCGCTCGGCGCCAGCGCCCAGCCTTCCCGGGTCCAGCAATTCGATGCATGGGGCGTCTATTCCTATGGCAGCGGCAGCGGCAAGAACTGCTACGTCCTGTCGGTGCCGACGGTCCAAGCTCCCGCCAGCGTCAGCCATGGCGACAACTTCTTCCTGGTCGCGCCGCAATCGGGCAACTCGTCCTACATGCCCCAGGCGATCATGGGCTACGGGCTGAAGGACGGGTCGCAGCTGACTCTCAGCATCGGCTCGGAAAATTTCATCCTGGTGCCGAAGGAAAACGCCGCTTGGGTGCGCGACCCGGCCCGCGAGCCGGAACTGGTCACGGCCATGCGCAGTGGCAGCGAAATGACGCTGAAGGCAACATCGGCGCGCGGCACAGCCACCAGCTATACCTATTCGCTGAAGGGCGTCAGCGCGGCGCTGCAATCGGTGCGCGACTGCCGCTGAGGCGGAGCCTGCCACCTGCATGCTGGCCGTTGCCAGCGGCGGCCCTTTGCGCATAACCTTCCTCAGGCGTCGTATCGACATCGCGATGCGCATCGGAGGCAGGTCATGGCAAGAACCGTCGTCGTCACGGGATCGACCAGCGGCATCGGGCTTGGCGTGGCCCGGGCCTTCGCCGCCGAGGGCGCGAACGTCGTCATCAACGGCTTCGGCAAGCCGGAAGACATAGAGGCGGCGCGCACCGAGCTCGAAGGTCTGGGTGGTGGCGCCGCGCTCTACCATCCGGCCGACATGACAAGGCCGGACGAGATCGCCGATCTCGTCCGTATGGCAGCCGAGACCTTCGGCACCGTCGACGTGCTGGTCAACAATGCCGGCATCCAGCACGTGGCGAAGATCGAGGAATTTCCGGTCGAAAAGTGGGATCAGCTGATCGCCATCCTGCTCTCGTCCGCCTTCCACACCATGCGCCACGTCATTCCGCTGATGAAGGCCCCCGGCCGTGCCCATTCCGGCCGCATCATCAACGTCGCCTCGGCACACGCGCTTGTTGCATCCCCGTACAAATCGGCTTATGTCGCAGCCAAGCACGGCATTCTCGGTCTGACCAAGACTGCCGCACTGGAATTGGCCGAATTCGGCATTACTGTGAACGCCATCTGCCCCGGCTACGTGCTGACGCCTCTCGTGGAAAAGCAGATCCCCGACACGGCGCGCGAACGTGGCATCTCGGAAGAGGCGGTCAAGACGGACGTCATGCTCCGTCTGCAGGCGACGAAGCAGTTCGTCAGCATCGAGGAGGTGGCGGCAACAGCCGTCTATCTCGCCAGCGATGCGGCCCGACAGATCACCGGCACCCACATCTCCATCGACGGCGGCTGGACCGCCCAATGAGCCACAACGGGAACACCGCATGACGTCCGCGATCCGCTTCATCCTGAATGGCGACGAGGTCTCGCTTGGCGATTTCTCCGCCACCGAGACGCTGCTCGACTATCTGCGCCTGCGGAAGCGGCTGACCGGCACCAAGGAAGGTTGTGCCGAAGGCGATTGCGGTGCCTGCACGGTGCTTGTCGGGAGGCTGATCGGCGGGGCGCTGCGCTACGAAAGCGTCAATGCCTGCATCCGCTTCGTCGGATCCCTGCACGGCACGCATGTGGTGACCGTCGAGCATCTGGCGGGACAGGACGGACGGCTGCATCCGGTGCAGCAGGCGATGGTCGACTGTCACGGCTCGCAGTGCGGCTTCTGCACGCCAGGCTTCGTCATGTCGCTCTACGGCCTGTGGATGGCCAACAGCGAACCCAACCGCGAAGACATCGAGAACGCCCTGCAGGGCAATCTCTGTCGTTGCACCGGCTACGAGCCGATCGTCAGGGCGGCGGAGCAGGTCGCGGCCGAACGGCCGAGCGCGCTGTTCGATCCGATCGAACGTCAGCGCACCGAAATCATGTCGAAGCTGTGGACGATCCGCGCCTCCTCCGAAACCATCACCGTTGGCCGTGACGACAGCCGGGCGATCATCCCCGGCACGCTGGCGGCACTGGCCGATGTGCTGGCCGCAGAGCCGACCGCCACCATCGTCGCCGGCGCCACCGATGTCGGTCTCTGGGTTACGAAGCAGATGCGCCGGCTCGACCCGGTGGTCTTCATCAACCACCTCACCGACCTGCAGGCGGTCACTGCCGACGAGCGCGGTATCACGATCGGCGCCGGCGTCACCTATGCCCAGGCGATCGATGTGCTCGGCATCGAACACCCGGCGATCGGCCGGCTGATCGACCGGATCGGTGGCCAGCAGGTGCGCAACATGGGCACGATCGGCGGCAATATCGCCAACGGATCGCCGATCGGCGACATGCCGCCGGCGCTGATTGCGCTTGGAGCGACCGTCACGCTGCGCGCGGCATCCGGCGTCCGGACGCTGGCGCTCGAGGACTATTTCATCGAGTACGGCAAGCAGGACCGTCAGCCCGACGAGTTCGTCGAGAAGATCTTCGTGCCGCACGCGGATGAGGAAGCCTTCTACGCCGTCTACAAGATCTCCAAGCGCCGCGATGAGGACATTTCGGCACTCTGCGGCGCCTTCTACCTCACCATCGACGCCGAGGGCTGCGTAGACACCTGCCGCATCGCCTTTGGCGGGATGGCCGGCACGCCAAAGCGGGCGACCAGCGTGGAAGCAGCACTTATCGGCCGGCCGTGGAGCTGGAACACGGTGGCCGCGGCGCAGGATGCGATGGCCGAGGATTTCCAGCCGCTGACCGACTGGCGGGCCACTGCCGAATATCGCGCGCTTGCCGCCCGCAATCTGCTCACCCGGTTCTTCCTCGAAACCGCCGGCCAGCCGCAGGAACTGCAGCGCTTCGACGCCGAGGAGGCATGAGGATGAAGTCTGACACCGCATCGCTGCCCCTCATCCGCCTGCCGGCACCTTCTCCCCGCATGCGGGGCGAAGGGATACACCGCACCCGCTGGGAACACGCTGAAGTCGCACGGGGCAAGTCCCCTCTCCCCGCCCGCGGGGAGAGGGTTAGGGTGAGGGGCAGCTTTTCCTCCGCACCATCATGCCACCCCATCGAAGGAGCCGACTGATGGATAACACCACCTTCGAGGCGAAGAGCACCATCAGCGGTTCGATGCACGCTCCGCTGCGCCATGATTCGGCGCACAAGCACGTGACCGGCACGGCCGAATATATCGATGACATGCCGGAGCCGGCCGGCACCCTGCATGCAGCACTCGGCATGGCCGATCGCGCGCATGCCGATATCCTGGCGATCGATCTTGACGCAGTGCGCGCCGCACCCGGCGTCGTCGCGGTGATCACCGCCGCGGACATTCCGGGCATCAACGACATCGCCTCGACGGGCCAGCACGACGAGCCGCTGCTGGCGACCGACAGGATCGAATTCCACGGCCAGCCGATCTTCGTTGTCATCGGCGAGACGCGCGATCAGGCCCGCCGCGCCGCGCGGTTGGCGAAGATCGACTACCGCGACCTGCCGCACTGGACCGACATCGACGCCGCGCTGGAAAACGACGCGCCGCTGGTCGTCAAGCCGATGACGCTGACCCGCGGCGACCCGAAGACGGAGATCGACAAGGCGCCCCTGCGCATCCAGGGCCAGATGCGTATCGGCGGCCAGGAGCATTTCTACCTGGAAGGCCAGATCGCGCTTACCATTCCCGGCGAAGACGAGGACATCACCGTCTGGTCGTCCACCCAGCACCCGAGCGAGGTGCAGCACATGGTGTCGCATGTGCTGGGCTGCGCCAATCATGCGGTGACCGTGAATACGCGGCGCATGGGCGGCGGCTTCGGCGGCAAGGAAACCCAGGGCAACCTGTTTGCCTGCTTGGCGGCGGTGGCCGCCAAGAAGCTGAACCGCGCCGTGAAATTCCGGCCGGATCGCGACGAGGACATGGCCGTCACCGGCAAGCGCCACGATTTCCGCGTCGACTACGATCTGGCCTTCGGCGAGGACGGCCGCATCCACGCCGTCGACGCCACCTATGCCGCGCGCTGCGGCTTTTCTGCCGATCTCTCCGGCCCTGTCACCGACCGCGCCCTCTTCCACGCCGATTCCAGCTATTTCTACCCGCATGTGCACCTGACGTCGAAACCGCTGAAGACGCACACCTGTTCGAACACTGCCTTCCGTGGCTTCGGAGGCCCGCAAGGCATGCTCGGCGGCGAACGGTTCATCGAGGAGATCGCCTATGCGGTCGGCAAGGATCCGCTCGATGTCCGCAAGCTGAATTTTTACGGCCAGCCCGGTTCCGACCGCACTCTGACCCCCTACCACCAGGAGGTTGAGGACAACATCATCCTGCAGCTGGTCGAAGAGCTGGAAGCCTCAAGCGACTACCGCGCGCGCCGCCAGGCGATCGTCGACTTCAACGAAAACAGCCCGGTGATCCGCAAGGGCATCGCTCTGACACCGGTGAAATTCGGCATCTCCTTCACCATGACCGCCTATAACCAGGCCGGCGCGCTCGTCCACATCTACCAGGACGGCTCGATCCACCTGAACCACGGCGGCACGGAGATGGGCCAGGGCCTCTACACCAAGGTGGCGCAGGTGGTGGCCGACACCTTCAACGTCGACATCGATCGGGTGAAGATCACCGCGACGACGACCGGCAAGGTGCCGAACACCTCGGCGACCGCCGCCTCTTCCGGCTCCGACCTCAACGGCATGGCCGCCTACGACGCCGCGCGGCAGTTGAAGGAGCGGCTGGTCGATTTCGCCTGCCGCCAGTTCGAGGTGGCGCCGACAGAGGTGGAATTCCTGCCCAATCGAGTGCGGGTCGGCGAAGAGATCGTCCCCTTCGACACGCTGGTGCGGGCCGCCTATTACGACCGCGTGCAGCTGTCGGCGGCCGGCTTCTACAAGACGCCAAAAATCCACTGGGACCGCGCCGCCGGCAAGGGCCGTCCGTTCTACTACTTTGCCTATGGCGCCGCCTGCTCGGAAGTCTCGATCGACACGCTGACCGGCGAGTACCTGATCGATCGCACCGACATCCTCCACGATGTGGGCAAGTCGCTGAACCCGGCGATCGACATCGGCCAGGTGGAAGGCGCCTTCGTGCAGGGCGTCGGCTGGCTGACGACGGAAGAGCTTTGGTGGGATGCCAAGGGCCGGCTGCGCACCCATGCGCCGTCCACCTACAAGATTCCGCTGGCATCGGACCGGCCGAAGATCTTCAACGTCAAGCTGGCGGACTGGTCGGAGAACCGCGAGCAGACGATCGGTCGCTCGAAGGCCGTCGGCGAGCCGCCCTTCATGCTGGGCATCTCGGTGTTCGAGGCAATCTCCATGGCTGTCGCCTCGATTGCCGATTACAGCGTCTGTCCGCGGCTCGACGCGCCGGCAACGCCGGAACGCGTGCTGATGGCCGTCGAGCGGATGAAGGCGATGTGACCGCCGGACGGTCGCCCGGCTTAAAAACCGCATGAGCCTGAGATCAGGCTCGCGCCATCCCGCTATTGCACGCTATAGAAGACCAGTGTGATGTGGCGAGGCCGAACGTGTCTGAATTCCCCAATGGCGGCGGCGAAATGGCCGGAGCTATCCGCGCCTTCGACTGGTCGAAGACATCGGTCGGCGCCATGGCCACATGGCCGGCTTCGTTGCGCGCCGTCGTCCAGATGATGCTGCACCAGCAGCACGCCATCTGCCTGTTCTGGGGCACCGACCTCAACATCATCTACAACGATGCCTACAGGCCCTTCCTCGGCGACAAGGAGGTCGGCGCTCTCGGCCAGCCGTTTCACGAGATCTGGTCGGACGTCTGGGAAGATGTGAAGCCGTTCGCCGACCAGGCCCTGTCCGGCTGCGGCACCTTCACCGAGAACCTGCGACTTCTGATGCAGCGCAACGGCTTCCTCGAGGAGACCTTCTGGACCTTCTCCTACAGCCCTCTGTTCGACGATGCGGGCGAGATCGCCGGCATCATCGACGTCGCGGTCGACACGACGCGGCTGGTACAGAGCAAGCGCAAGGAAGAGCTGCTGCGCCGCGAGCTCGTGCATCGGGTGAAAAACGCCATGGCCGTCACTTCGGCCGTCGTCAGCGCCACCATGCGCCATGCCAACAATCTCGAGGAAGCGCGCGATACCGTTGCCAAGCGGATCGCGGCACTCGGCAAGGCGCAGAGCCTTCTCGATGAATCCGATGATGGCGCGACCGTCGATGCCATCGTGCTGGAAAGCATGGCCGCGCATCTCGACGACCGAGCACGCCTGACGATCGACGGCCCGCCGGTGCGCGTCCAGCCGCAGCAGGCGGTCGGCCTTTCGCTTGCCATCTACGAGCTTGCCACCAATGCGCTGAAGCACGGCGCCCTGTCGAACGCCGCCGGCACAGTGTCCGTCTCGTGGTCGGTCGATGAGCAGGCGGCCTTCCGTTTCGCCTGGGTGGAAGCCGGAGGCCCGCCCGTCGCAGCGCCGACCAGGCGGGGTTTCGGCACCCGGCTGACAGACCAGATCGTCGCCAATTACTTCGGCGGCACCGGTCAGACGACCTACGAGCGGCACGGCGTACGTTTCGAACTCAACGGCACGATCCAGAGCGATGAAGAAGCCTGAGGTCTCCGCCGCCCTCCTCCCCCGCGGGAGAGATGGCCAATGAACGCAATCTCGACCTTGCGGACGTTCCTCGACGGCACGGCGGCGGCTGTGCTCGTCACGGTCTCCGAGGCAAGAGGTTCCACGCCGCGCGAAGCGGGCGCCATCATGATCGTCTCGGCAGAGGCCATCTGGGGCACGATCGGCGGCGGCCAGCTGGAGTTCATGGCCATCGACAATGCGAGGGACATGCTGAGCGGCGGCGGCGGCACGGGCGAACTCGACGTGCCGCTCGGACCGGAGATCGGCCAGTGCTGCGGCGGCCGGACGCGCCTGACCTTCCAGACGATGACGCCTGAGCTCACCGCCGGGATCGAGGCCCGTCTTGCAGCAGAGACTGAACGCTTCCCGCAGGTCGTGCTCTTCGGTGCCGGCCATGTCGGCCGGGCGCTGGCAGAAGCTCTCCTGCCGCTGCCTTTCCGGGTCACGGTCGTCGAGAGCCGTCAGGCGGCCCTCGACGACGTGCCCGAGGGTTTGGAAAAGATGCTTGCCGCCATGCCCGAAGCACTGGTGGACGGACTAGCGCCCGGGAGCGCGGTGATCGTCCTCACCCACGACCATGCGCTGGACTTCCTCATTGCCCGGCAGGCGCTGGCGCGCGGAGATCTCGCCTATGTCGGCATGATCGGATCGGCCACCAAGCGTGCGACGTTCAAGAATTGGCTGGCGCGCGAGACCGACGGCACCGTGTCCAGCGATGCACTCGTTCTACCCGTGGGCGGATCAATGGTGCACGACAAGCGTCCGGCGGTCATCGCAGCCCTGGTCGCTGCGGAACTGCTGACCCGGCTGCTGAGCAAAACCACCGGCTGAGCCTGTCAGAAGCGCGGCAAGATCCTTGAACGCTGCATGTCCCGCCAAAATGCTTCCTGCCGACCCGACGGACGCACCGGCATCGAAAGCGCCAGGTCGTCACGCAATTCCTCAGGTGCTGCGTCAGCGGCTTCATCATCAACACCCTGGATCACGTCTCCTGGATTGATGTCCACCACCGCCCGGAAACGGGCTGCCAACCGCATCCAGGACGCAGAAACCCACCCGGCAGAACCTCTGGTCCAGACCGCCATATTGGCCTCCAACACGACATTTTATTGCTGCATGGCTCGACAATTGCTGCCATCTGCGCTGACATACCACCCGTTTCCTGCGGTCCACCAATTCAATCCGAGAGACCGGTCAGAAAGAGAGCTTATCCATGAAGCTGTCGCGCAAGCTGCCGCTCAATGCGATCAGGGTGTTTGACGCCGTGGCAAGGCTTGGCAGTTTCACCCGCGCGGGCGAAGAGCTGGGCATGACGCAGACGGCGGTCAGCTACCAGATCAAACTGCTGGAAGAGCATGTCGGGGACCTGCTGTTCATCCGCCAGACACGGCGGATCAGCCTGACGCAGACAGGAGAGCGCTTGGCACCGAAGGTCAGTGAAGCCTTTGGTCTTCTGGCTGAAGCGATGGCAGAGGCGCGCCAGGAAGAGAGCGGTATTCTAGAGATTCGCTCGACGCCCACCTTTGCCAGCCATTGGCTGGCCCGCCATATCGGCGCCTTCCAGCTTCAGCATCCGGGTCTGGCCGTACGCATTCTGCGCATCGACAAACCGGTGGATTTCCGCGCCGACAATGCCGATGTCGCCATCTGGCGAGGCGAGCAACCGCCAGCGGATGTGGTGGCGCATGAACTGTTCCGACTGCAATATGCACCCATGCTGAGCCCGAAGCTGGCGAAAACGATTCGCGGCGTGACGATCCCGGCGGATCTTCTGAAACTGCCGCTCATCGGCGGCAGCAGCAAATGGTGGGGGATATGGTTTCAGTCGAACGGCATCGACACCCCCCTGCCCGGCACCATCACGATCGATGCCGACGGTGCGCTGGATCTGGAAGGCAGCGCCGCCATTGCCGGCCACGGGGTTGCGCTGCTGAGCCCGTTTCTGCACCGCGAGGAGCTGAAGGCCGACCGCCTCATTATGCCCTTCGAGGCGTTCAAGAAGGACGATCTGAGCTATTGGCTGATCTCCCCGAAAAGCCGCCGCCAATCGGTTAAGGTACAGACCTTCCGCCAGTGGCTGCTGGAGACCCTGCCGCCCTATCTTTCAGACCTGTCTGCCGCCGCTCAGTAACTCATGTCCGGCGCGTAGAAGCAGCGCAGCGTGTCCTCGTTGGGATAGAGGCAGAGATGGTACTGCTCGTCGCGGCTGCGCCGCGCCTGGCTCTGGGGGATCTTGAAATCGTGGTTGCGGGTGATGAGCCGGTGGTCGCCAGGCCTCAGCAGGATCTCGTAGCCGCCGGAAATTACCCGGACATTCCTGGTCGAGATCATCTGGCAGTCGCCGCTGTGTTCGTTGCCGTTGCAGCAATAGGCATCGTATTGCCAGCCGGTCGCCGTTTCGTGCGCCTTGGGGCTGGAGGCAACGGCCATCAACATCATGATCGTCAGAATACTGCGCATGAGCTTGTTCTCCATCGATGAATGCATGTCATCGCCGGCGAACCCCGTACCTCCCGCCTTCACCGGCTGCGTTGCATTCTTCCTATCCATGCGCTGGATGCCGGGTTGACCCGTTCGCTATCGCGGCGCACAATTCAGGGTGGCTGAGACCACCCGGCTGCAACAGCCCGTCCGGGCCCAAGTTCCAAGACCGCGCTCGCGGACGGTATGAAAACATCCCGTCAGACGCCGGCGGTCCCGTGGCGGCTTGGACCGTTCGCGACGAAGAGCCGTGCAGAAGCGCCGGGAAGACCGCGATTCCACGTCACCGGCCCTTCCCTCGACCGCGAATCTTTTCCAGACTATGACGTCGGGGAACGAGTTGAGGGAAATCCGGATGTACGAATATGCCGTCGCCTGGGAATGGCTGAGCTTTGCCGCGCGCTGGCTGCACGTCATCACCGCCATCGCCTGGATCGGATCGTCCTTCTATTTCATTGCCCTCGATCTCGGGCTGGTGAAGCGGCCGCATCTGCCGCCAGGCGCCTATGGCGAGGAGTGGCAGGTGCATGGCGGCGGCTTCTACCACATCCAGAAATACCTGGTGGCGCCGGCCCAGATGCCGGAGCACCTCACCTGGTTCAAGTGGGAAAGCTATGCCACCTGGCTATCCGGCTTCCTGATGCTGGCGATCGTCTATTACGGCGGCGCCGACCTCTTCCTCATCGACCACGCCGGCATGGCCCTGCAGCCCTGGCAGGCCATCTGTCTGTCGCTCGCCTCGCTCGGCTTCGGCTGGATCGTCTACGACCTTCTGTGCAAGTCGCCGATCGGCAACAGCACCTGGGGGCTGATGGCGCTGCTCTACGTGGTTCTGGTGGCGATGGCCTGGGGCTATAGCCAAGTGTTCACCGGCCGCGCCGCCTTCCTGCACCTTGGCGCCTTCACCGCCACCATCATGTCGGCAAACGTCTTCATGATCATCATTCCGAACCAGAAGATCGTCGTCGCCGATCTCATTGCCGGCCGCACGCCGGATCCGAAATACGGCCGCATTGCGAAGCAGCGCTCGCTGCACAACAACTACCTGACGCTGCCCGTCATCTTCTTCATGCTGTCCAACCACTATCCGCTGGCCTTCGGCACGCAGTTCAGCTGGATCATCGCAGCGCTGGTGTTCCTGATGGGCGTCACCATCCGCCACTGGTTCAACACCACCCACGCCCGCAAGGGGCGGCCGACCTGGACCTGGCTGGTGACGGTGATCCTGTTCATCGTCATCATCTGGCTGTCGACCGTGCCGAAGGTGCTGACCGGCGAGACCGACGTCGCGCTGTCACCCGTCCAGCAGCGGTTTGCCAGCGACGTGCATTTCGCCGCCGCCCGTGATGTCGTACAGGGCCGCTGCGCGATGTGTCATGCCGCCGAACCCGTCTGGGAGGGGATCAGCTTCGCGCCGAAGGGGGTGCGTTTCGAGACCGATGCCGATATTGCCCGCCACGCCCACGAAATCTACATCCAGGCCGGCCGCAGCCACGCCATGCCGCCCGGCAACATCACAGCCATCACGCCCGAAGAGCGCAAGCTTCTGACGGCGTGGTACCAAAGCGCCGTCGACGGCGCCGGAGCCACACGATAATGACGCCTCTTCTCCTGCGCGGCCGCCTTCTCTCGTTTCACCGGGCGCCCGCCAGTCTCACCGATACCGGCAGCTATCTCTACGAAGAGGACGGCGGCCTGCTGGTCGAGGATGGTCGGATCTCGGCGGTTGGCGCCTATGCCGAGGTGAAGGCCGGAGCGCCCGAGACTGTCGAGGAACTCGATCACCGTCCGCATCTCATCCTGCCGGGCCTCATCGACACCCACGTGCACTTCCCGCAGATGCAGGTGATCGCCTCCTATGCCGCGAACCTCCTGGAATGGCTGAACACCTATACCTTTCCCGAGGAATGCCGGTTCGTCGAAAGCGCCCATGCCGCCCGCATCGCGACGCACTTCTACGACGAGTTCCTGCGTCACGGCACGACCACCGTCGCCGCCTACTGCTCCGTCCACAAGGCGTCGGCCGATGCCTTCTTCGCGGAGGCAACCCGCCGCAACATGCTGATGATCGGCGGCAAGGTGATGATGGACCGCAACGCACCGCAGGGCCTGCTCGACACGCCGCAGATGGGCTATGACGAGACGCGCGCGATCATCGAAGAGTGGCACGGCAAGGGTCGCAACCACGTGGCCATCACCCCGCGCTTTGCCATCACCTCGACGCCGGAGCAGATGAGCGCTGCCCAGGCGCTGGCGCAGGAGTATCCGGATCTGCACATCCAGACGCATCTTTCGGAAAATCACGAGGAGATCCGCTACACCTGCGAACTCTTCCCCGAAGCCAGCGACTACACCGACATCTATGCCCGCTACGGATTGCTTGGCCGAAAGACGCTTCTCGGCCATGCAATTCACCTCTCGGAGCGCGAGACCGACGTGCTGTCGCAGACCGGTTCGGTCGCCGTCCACTGCCCGACCTCCAACCTGTTTCTCGGATCCGGCCTGTTTCCGCTGAAGGCGCTGGAGCGTCGCGAAAAGCCCGTGCGCATCGGCGTCGCGACCGATATCGGCGGCGGCTCCAGCTACTCGATGCTGAAGACGCTGGACGAAGCCTACAAGATCCAGCAGCTGCTCGGCGAACGGCTGAACCCGCTCGACAGCTTCTACCGGATGACCCGCGGCAATGCCGAGGCGCTGTCGCTGGTCGATCGCATCGGCACGCTGGAACCCGGCACAGACGCCGATTTCGTCGTGCTCGATGCCGCGGCGACGCCGGCCATGCGCCTGCGGATGGAGACGGTCAAAACGCTGCCGGAGGAGCTCTTCCTGCTGCAGACGATGGGCGACGACCGCGCTGTGACCGAAACCTATGTGGCCGGCAGGCCGATGAAGAGCAATTTACTTGCACCCACTTTGGGAGCATAGTCTTTCCGATGAGGATCATCGCCCGTCGGACATTGAGGCAGTTCGCCGAAAGCCCCAAGGGCCAGAAAGGCGGGACTGCGTTGAAGACCGCGCTTGATGCTTGGTTTCACGAAGTCACCCGGGCGGAGTGGAGGTCGGCAGCCGACGTCAAGCAGCGATATGCCTATGCCAGCATCATCAACGCGGAGCGGATTGTCTTCAACATCAAGGGTAATGACTATCGCCTGATAGTGGCGGTTGATTTCGGACGATCCCTCGTGTGGATCAAATGGATCGGCACACACCGCGACTATGATAGAATTGACGCAGCAACGGTGGATCATGTCTGACCTGAAGCCCATTCGGACAGAAGCTGACTATGAGGAAGCGATCGGCACGCTGAGCGCTCTCTGGGGTGCAGAGAGTGGCACGCCTGACGGAGACCGGCTGGATATCCTGGCGACTCTGATCGAGGCCTACGAGCTTGCCAACCACTCCGTCGATCTGCCCGATCCGATCGATGCCATCGCGTTTCGAATCGAACAGCAGGGCCTGACGCGCAGGGATCTGGAGCCGGTCCTCGGCAGTCGGGGGCGAGTGGCCGAGATCCTCAACCGCAAACGCCCGCTCACCCTGGGAATGATCCGCCGGCTGCACAGCGAACTGGGCATTCCGGCGGAAGTACTCATACAGCCTGTTCGCCGGAACCGAGACGCCGCCTGATCACACCGTCGGGATCGTCCCGCCGTCGATGGTGACCTCGGTGCCGTGGATGGCAGCGGCTCGATCGGAGGCCAGGAAGGCCACGAGTTCGGCGATCTCCTCCGGCAATGCCGGCCGGCCGATCGGAATGCCGCCGAGCGCATCCATGATCGTCTGCCGTGCCGCATCCGCGTCGATGCCGCCCGCCTCGGAGATGCGCGCCACCAGTGCCTGGGACGCCTCGGTCTGGATCCAGCCCGGCGCGACCGCCGTCACCCGCACGCCCTTCGGCCCGAGCTCCTTGGACAGCGCCTTGCTGTAGTTGGACAGCGCCGCCTTGGCCGCCGCGTAGCCGATCGTCGCATCGTGCAGCGGCAGGCGCCGCTGGATCGACGACACGTGGATGACGACGCCGCGGCCACGCTCGATCATCTGCGGCAGGAGCAGCCGGTCGAGGCGCACGGCGGGCATCAGGTTGAGGTTCAGTTCCTCCTGCCAGTGATCATCGGTCAGGGCAGCAAAGCCGCCGCCCGGCGACCGTGAGCCGCCCAGCGTGTGGCCGAGGATGTCGACACCGCCCCAGGCCTCCAGCACGGCCTTGGCGAGTGCGGGAGCGCCATCCGGCCTCGACAGGTCGGCCTGCACATAGACGTCGGTTGCGAGGTCATCCGGCAGCGATGACCGGGCGGCGGTTGCGGTCATCGCGCCCGCTGCAGCAAAGCGGCGCAGGATCGCAGCACCTGCACCCTTGGTGCCGCCGGTGATCAGCACCCGCTTGCCGGCGAATTCACCCGGGATGATGGGAAATGTCGGTGCCACGGTCATCAGCCGATCTCCAGCGCAGATATCTGACCGTCGGCAAGGGCGAAGCGGAAGCCGAGGGTGGCGGGACTGCCGGGGAAGTTGCCGCTGACGAGCCCCGAAACGGCGAAGCGATCGGCTGTCTGTTCGACGTTCTGCACCTGCACGGCAACCCGGTATTTGGCGGTCGTCTCCTCCATCCACGCGCGGATCTCGGCCCGTCCCTTCATCTGCTTTCCCTCGTCCCGGACGATGGCAGTCTCGGCAAACGGACGGAGCATCGCGTCGATATCGTGTGAATTCTTGGCAGCGAAATAGGCTGCCAGTGCTTCAGGCAATGGCTGTGTCATCTCTGTCCTCTTAGACTTTGTAGGACGGGGCGCCGCCGTCCGGGAGCAATCGCGTTGCCTGGTGAACAAGATGCGGATAGGTTGATCCGATGACAAGTACGCACGAAAAAGTAGGGTACTTACCCCAACGTAAGGTCGCCGAGGAGATGACGCCTTCGTCCGCGGCAAAGGGCGTCGAAGCCGCCCTGCGCCTGATCGAAGGTCGCTGGAAACTGGTCATCCTTTTTCACCTCTTTGGC
Organism: Rhizobium sp. 0TCS1.26; assembly: GCF_050455525.1. Classification (NCBI taxonomy): domain Bacteria; kingdom Pseudomonadati; phylum Pseudomonadota; class Alphaproteobacteria; order Hyphomicrobiales; family Rhizobiaceae; genus Rhizobium; species Rhizobium sp. 0TCS1.26. The sequence goes on from NZ_JBCIYV010000001.1 coordinate 793,379, forward strand.
GGGCATGTGCTGCGCTTTTCCGACCTCGAGCGGGCGATCCCGGGGATCTCGCAGAAGATGCTGATCCAGCAGTTGCGACAAATGGAAGCCGACGGGATGGTGCGCCGGATCGTCCATCATCAGGTGCCGCCCAAGGTGGAGTACTGCCTGACCGACTGGGGCCAGTCTCTGTGCCCGGCGCTGGATTCGCTCCTGAAATGGACGGCGCGCAAGCCGGCGGGAGCCTCCTGAAAAACGCCTTTGCGCGGGCAGGATTCTGCTCGCGATCAGGCTCGGATATGCTAATTCTCCGGTAGGTACCGGAGGAAGTTTCAACACATGTCCCAGCCGCTGACGATCGCCGATCTCAAATCGCTTGCCCGCCGGCGCGTGCCGAAGATGTTCTTCGATTATGCCGACAGCGGCTCGTGGACGGAAAGCACCTACAGGGCGAACGAGACGGATTTTGCGGCGATCAAGCTGCGCCAGCGGGTGCTGGTTGACATGACCGAGCGATCGCTGAAGAGCACGATGATCGGCGAGACCGTGGCCATGCCCGTCGCCCTGGCGCCGACCGGCATGACCGGCATGCAGCATGCCGACGGCGAGATGCTGGCGGCGAAGGCCGCGGAGGAATTCGGCGTCCCCTTCACTCTCTCGACGATGAGCATCTGCTCCATCGAGGACGTCGCATCGGTCACCTCCAGACCCTTCTGGTTCCAGCTCTACGTGATGCGTGACCGTGCCTTCGTCGAAAGCCTGATCGAACGGGCCCGCAAGGCCAACTGCTCGGCGCTGGTGGTCACCGCCGACCTGCAGATCCTCGGCCAGCGCCACAAGGACTTACGCAACGGCCTCTCGGCACCGCCGAAGTTCACACCGAAGCACGTCTGGCAGATGGCGACGCGGCCGAAATGGTGCCTCGACATGGCCCGCACGCAACGTCGCGGCTTTGGCAACATCGTCGGTCATGCATCGAACGTGTCCGACCTCTCGTCGCTCGGCGCCTGGACCGCGGAACAGTTCGATCCGCGCCTGTCGTGGAAGGATGTGGAATGGATCAAGGAGCGCTGGAAGGGCAAGCTGATCATCAAGGGCATTCTTGACGAGGAGGACGCGCGCGCGGCGGCCGATACCGGCGCCGACGCGATCATCGTCTCCAACCATGGTGGTCGGCAGCTGGACGGCGCACCGTCGGCGATCAGCATGCTGCCGCGTATCGTCGATGCGGTCGGAGACAGAATCGAGGTGCATGTCGATGGCGGAATCCGCTCCGGCCAGGACGTGTTGAAGGCGGTGGCGCTCGGTGCCCGCGGTACCTATATCGGCCGGCCCTTCCTTTACGGGTTGGGTGCGATGGGCAAGCCCGGCGTCGAATTGGCGCTGTCGATCATCGCCAAGGAGATGGACATCACCATGGCGCTCTGCGGCAAGCGCGACATCCAGACCGTCGACCGCAACATCATCGCCCACAACCCCTATTGAGCGGCAGCGGCTGCATCAGCCAGTCGTCGCCTCCGGTAGCCGGGAACTGTCGATGACGTAGCTGATGACGCCGTTTTCGCGGATCTGCCGGAAAAGCAGATAGTATTCCGGGAATGTCCCGCCTTCGACCGCGTCCCGGCTGTCACCCCAGAGCGCGTCCACATGCGGCTCGGCAAGGTCGGCGGTGAACAGTTGCGGGCCATCGGCACCAACCAGCGCATAGGCGGCATCGGTCGGCATGCGCGCCAGGAAGGTGGCTGCCGGTTCCGCCTGCATGTAGCCGGAAAGCTCCAGCATCCGTGTCTGGGTATGGCTAAAGGCCTGGTGGTTGCGCGAGGTGCTGTTGTGCCAGGAGCACAGCGGCATCAGGTAGCAGCTCTGACCGGTCACCACCTTGCCGTGGCTGTTCGTCGTCATGTGGCCACCGACATCGAAGCCCGGATGCGACGAGGCGACGGTCGGCAGAGGGGCCGTCACGTAGCAGTTGCCGTTGATGCCGCTGTTCACCAGCAACTGCTTCCAGGTCACGCCGCCGATCTTCGGATCGTAGGTACTGCCGTCAACGTTGTAGAGGGTGCCGGCATAGGTGACGACCGTTGCCGAGGTCGACTGCAACCGGATATTGCCATAGAGCTGCATGAATTCCATCAGGGCGTCGGCGGCCGATCTGTCGAGCATGATCCGATCCTCTGCGTATCCGGCGCTCTACCACCGGAATAACCTCTGGTTGTCTAGATACAGAGATACGCGCAAAAGATTAAAGGCACAAGCGTAAGTTGATTGTCTCGGGCGCTGTTGGCCTCGATGACCCCGCCGATCGGTACCGGGATGGTTTTAGCCGAGCCATCCGGTGGCAAGACCTGCCGCCCATTCCGGCCTTCCCCCTTCTGCGGCAAGACGCGACTGGCTCATGTGGTCGTAAGGCACCAGCCGGAAGGTCACCGTCCAGTCCGTGCCACTCGTTTCGAGGATGGCATAGGTGGCCAGCGGCGTGCCTGCCTCGACCCGGTGAGGGACAGGCTGGTCGTCCTCATAGGCCGGGCAGCTGACACTACCGGGATTGACGATCAGCCGGCCGTCGGAGAGGCGCACCGCACGCGGCAGATGCGTGTGACCGCAGAGGATGAGCGACTGCGTCACGCCCTGCGCAAGACCTTCTATCTCGGCAAGTGGCCTCTGATGGACCACACCCTCCGGCGTCACGGCCTCCAGCCAGTAGACTGTATCGCTGCCGGGCGTCGCGTGGCAGAGATAGACGTCCTCGTGCCATACGGTCGACACCGGCAGGGTTTCGAGCCACGCCAGATGTTCGGGGGACAGTTGATCGTAGGCCGCGGCATCCGTCACATGCATTCCCGCACGATCCTGCTCAACGAGGTAGCGATCGTGGTTGCCGCGCACCGTGACGAGGTCGAGAGACATCAGCAGCTCGGCAGTCCGCGCCGCGTCCAGCGGCCCGGAAAAACAGTCTCCGAGATTGACGATGGCATTGGTGGGAATGCCCTGGGCGCCGATGTCGAGAAGCACCGCATCCAGCGCTTCGCAGTTGCCGTGGATGTCGGCGATCGCCGCAAACCGCATCGCCTCAACTCCCACGATAGGTGGAGTAGCCGTAGGGCGAAATCAGCAGCGGCACGTGGTAGTGCGCCGTGGTGTCGGCAATGCCGAAGCGGATCGGGATGACGTCGAGGAAAGCCGGCTCCGGCAGGGCGGTACCGCTGCGGCGAAGATAGTCGCCGGCGTGGAAAACCAGCTCATAGGTGCCGGTCCTGAAGCTGTCCCCGGTCAGCAGCGGCCCGCCGTCCACGCGACCATCGCCATTGGTGACCACCGACGTGATCTGCGTCCGACTGTCTCCGTCGAGCCGGAACAGATCGATGACGATGCCTTGCGCCGGGCAGCCGCGCGCCGTGTCGAGAACATGGGTAGTCAATCCGGTCATGGGGTGCTCGCTCAAAGGGAAGGCTGGTGGATCAGGAATGGCTGGTCGAAGAAGAACTCTTCCAGATTGTTGTCCGGCCCGTCACGATCGACAACCAGAAAATCGCTCGCCTCGTCGAGCGTCATCAGCGGATGATGCCAGACGTTGCGGCGGTAGTTGACGCCCTGGTCGCCGCGCGCCAGAAACGCCTGCGGTTTTCCGGGCCGACCGCCTTCGTCTTCCGACACGATCACCAGATAAGGTCGCCCGGAGAGCGGCGAGAAGCTCTGGCTGCCGAAGGGATGGCGCTCCATCATCGTCAGCTCGTAGGGAAAGCGGCGCGGCTGCCCGCGAAAGATGTTGAGGATGACGCGGGCTCCGTCGCCTTCCGCCTCCGCCTGCGCCAGCGCGTGAAATCGCTGCGTATTCCCGCCATTGATCAGCTTCATGGTCGACGGATCCGCCTCGAGAACCTCGCCGAACGCAAGGAAAGCGTCCCGTGTGAGCGGCCGGATTGTCAGGGTCTGGGGCATGTCGGGATCATTCACCTTGAGCGCGGATCTGGCGCAGCATGCGCAGTTGCGAGAGGAGCGGTGGCAGGTCATCTTGCAAGGTCTTCCAGACGACGTCTAACTGTAGCTCATAATAATCATGAGCGACGAGGTCGCGCATGCCCTTGATCTTGACCCACGGCACCTGCGGATGTTCGGTGTCGATATGTGGATTGAGCGCAAGGATGCGCGTGACGTTCTCACCGAGGATCACCAGCGCCATCGCGACTGCCATCTGCGTCTTTTCGTCAGTGAGGAAACTTGATTTCGACATCCCGGCAACGAAGGACAGCGCCTTCTCGGCGGCAATCTCCATCTGTTCGACGTGATCGAGAAGTCGGCCGCCGTCGCTACTCATATATGGGCCGCCTCAGCCAGCACCCGCTCCCGCAGTCCGGCCCGAAGCCCACCGCTGGTCACCAGATCGACGCGCAGCTTCAGCAGCGTTTCCAGGTCGTGCTGAAGCCCGCCAAGATCGAACAATGTCGTCTCTTCCAGGGTATCCACCAGGATATCGAGATCGCTGTCGTCGCGATCCTCGCCGCGCGCGACGGACCCGAACACCCGCGGGTTCGCCGCCTTACGGCTGGCCACAAGCCTGCGAATGGCCTCCCGGTTTTTCTCCAGCACTTCCGATGGCCGCATGGCACAACTCCTTCGTGCCCACCATAGGCGATGTGGTAAACCGGGCAAGCCGATCTTCACGTCGACGGCAGCAGGTCCTCGAGCCTGAGCAGGGCGATCTTTTCCACCTGTTCGCAGGCGGTCGCGAACTCGTCGTCCCGGCTGTTGCCGATGCGTGTTTCGAAGGCAGTCAGGATATCGTCCTTGCCAAGCCCGCGGACGGCGATAATGAACGGGAACCCGAACCTCTCCACATAGGCGCTGTTGAGGTCGGTGAAGCGCTGATGCTCTTCCGGTGACAGCCGGTCGAGCCCGGCGCCGGCCTGCTCGCGGGCGCTGTCTTGGGTGAGTTCGCCGGCGATCGCCAGCCTGCCCGCCAGATCGGGATGCGCCCGCAGGACGCCGAGCTTCTCCTCGTCGCTCGCAACCCGGAAAGCGGCGACGAGGCCGGCGTGCACCCGGTCGACATTGAGATGCTCGCCGCGCACCAGATCGTCGTCATAGGCGCGCTCGGCAATGAAAGGCGAGTGTTCGAAGACGCCGCCGAAGCGGTCGACAAAGTCGTTGCGGGTCATGATCGATCAGCATCCGGTTTGTGGTGCTCATGCCAGTGGCGGGCGATCTCGATGCGTTTCGGGATCCACACCTTGTCGTGACCGAGCACGTATTCCATGAAGCGCTTCAGCGCGGCGATGCGACCGGGACGACCGACGAGACGGCAATGCAGGCCGACGGACATCATCTTCGGCGCGCCCTCCAGGCCTTCCTGGTAAAGCGTGTCGAAGGTGTCCTTCAGGTAAGTATAGAACTGGTCGCCTGCATTGAAACCCTGCGGCGTGGCAAAACGCATGTCGTTGGCGTCCAGCGTATAGGGAATGATAAGGAACAGTCTGCCGCCAATACCGTCCACCCAGTAGGGCAGGTCGTCGGCGTAGCTGTCGGACGAATAGAGGAAGCCGCCCTCCTCCTGCACCAGCCGCAGCGTGTTGGTCGACGGCTTTCCCTGGTACATGCCGTAGGGGCGCTCGCCGGCGATTTCCGTATGCAGACGTACCGCATCCAGGATGTGCTGGCGTTCCAGGTCCTCGGAGTAGTCCTTGTATTCGTGCCAGCGATAGCCGTGGCTGGCGATCTCCCACCCGGCCTCGTTCATCGCCGCCACCGCATCCGGGTTGCGGATCATCGCCAGCGTCACGCCGTAGACGGTCGCCGGCACGCCGAGACTGGTGAACAGCCGGTGCAGGCGCCAGAAACCGGCGCGCGAGCCGTATTCGTAGATGCTTTCCATGTTGAGGTTGCGCTGGCCCGGCCAGGCGGCGGCACCGACGATTTCCGAAAGCAGGTTTTCCGACGCCGGGTCACCATCGAGAATGGAGCTCTCACCACCCTCCTCGTAGTTGATGACGAACTGCACGGCGACGCGCGCTCCCCCGGGCCACTGCGGGTCGGGAATGTTGCGTCCATAGCCGACGAGGTTGCGGGGATAGGGTTCAGCCACCATCGAAAATCACCTTCCGGAACAGAGGCCTGACGGTAGCATCGCCGAACCAAATGTCGAGACGGATTGGTGCGCCGCAACAGCTTCGTCGGCGAGACCTCAGGCGATCCGACGTGCGGAGACGCGGCCGAGCGGATGCAGCGAATGAACGACAAAGGGGGCACCTGGCTCCGCTTCGACGAACAGTGCGACATTCGTCACCTCCAGCGTCCGATCGAGCAAGGGCTCGAAGAAGCGCCGCATCACCTGCTCGAAGCGCTCCATCTGCTGCGGCCCAACGGTGCCGGTCATCGTCATGTGGAAGCGGAACTCGTCCATCACATGCGGGTGACCCCAGCGGCAGAGGTTGGAGAACTGCGAGGCCGACAGATGGTCCGGGTCGGCGCGCTCGAGCTCCGCCTCCGTGAGCGGCGCGCGGAACACGTCGAACTGCTGAACTACGGCACCGGCCAGCAGGTGGAGCTCCTCGCACGGGCCGGCCGGCACCAGCGCGAAGCGGTTCCCCATCCGGGCGATCTCCAGCTTTGGCAACCGCAGCGGCTGCTGCTGGCCGGCGAAATGCATCAGCTGGCGCAGCATCATCGGCTCGCTCATCCCGTCGGCCAACCGGAACGGCGGCTTCAGCGTGCCGTGAAAACCGTAGCGTCTCGGGAGAGCCGTGTTGAAGGCGATCTCGTGCAGGTCGAGCCCGCGGATCGCCGGCAGGTCCATTGCATCGCCGGAAAAGGCGTTTCGGCCGAGCCACTGCGAGGCGGCGACCGTCAGCGGATCGCTGGCCGGCGGCGTGAAATTGATGGCGTAACGCATCCTGCACCTCCCTGGGCCGGCATCTCGCGCCATGCTGCGACACGCCTCGTTTGCCGAGGATCTAGGTGATTTGCATGACAGATTGACGACACGGAATCAGGGTTTTGGACTGGCCGACGCAACCTCCAGGTGGTGCTGCAGCGAGAACGACGACGGCAGATCCGTAGGCTTTCCCGACAATTGGGCGAGCGCCGCATCGGCAAGCCGGTGGGCGATGCCGAAACTGACCTTGAAGCCGCCGGTCAACGCCAGGATCTGCGGCGCATCAGGATGCGCACCGACCATCGGATCACGGTCGATCGCCTTTGGCCGCAGCCCCGCCCAGCGTTCGACGACCGGCGCATCGGTGAGCGATGGCGAGAGGTCGCGCGCCCGTTCGATCAGCCGGTCCAGCTTGCCATCGGTAGCCATAGGGTCGTCGAACTCCTCCTCGCTGGTGCTGCCGATCGCCACATGCCCGTCCTCGTGGGCCACGATGTAGAGGCCGTTCAGAAAAATCACCGGCAGCGAGGGATCGAGACCATCGGCACGCAGCAGCGCCGCCTGCCCCTTCACCGCACGGCCGAGTGGCCGCGATAGCTTGCCGCCAAAGCCTGACAGGAGCTCGAAGGAGTGCGGTCCGGCTGCGACGATACAGTGGCCGAACGCGACTAACCGGCCGTCGGACAGTCGAGCAGAGGTGGGATCGAGACGGGAGACACCGGTCCCGCTGACGCGCCGGATATTAGCCGTTCGGTCGATTGCGGCGGTCAGCGCGGCGATGAGGCTTCGCGGCGCGACCCGGGCGGCAAGACCGTCTTCGACAACGCCTGCGGCAGCCGCACCCGGAGACAGCCAGCCCGGCAGAGGCGACTGGTCATGGACCTGCCAGCCGAAACGTCGCTCGCCGACCGTCCAGTTCTGCGCCGCATCGGCCGCGTGGCCCTCGGCGATCGGCAGCAGATGCGGTTTCGGCAGGGGGATCAGCCGCCCGCAGCGGCGATAGCCGCAGGAGATGCCGGTCTCGCCTTCCAGCCGTGCGATTTCGCCTTCCAGCGCAACAAGCGCGTCCAACTGGAACTGCTTCTTGTCGTTCCAGCGGTCGGGCATATGCGCCATCAGCGCCCCGAGGATGCCGCCGCTTGCGCCAAAGCCGGGTCGTTCCGCCTCGACCAGAAGCGTCTCTATGCCCATGCGTCCGGCCTTCAGCGCCGCCCAAAGCCCCATGACGCCACCGCCGACGACCAACAGCTCGACGGTGGCCGGAAGATCGTCTGATTGACCGGGCGCGGAGACGGGACTATCGGCTTGCCCCAAGGAGAAGTGAGCCATGACGAAACCCGATGCGAACGTGAAGGCCAGCGGCGAAGCGCTTGAGTGGCGCGACCGCGATATGCCTTATTCCCCGGCCTTTGGCGATCACTTTTATTGCCAGACCGATGGGCGCCTGGAGTGTGGGCACGTGTTCCTGGCCGGCAATGACCTGCCGGGGCGGTTCATGCGACCGGGTCCGTTCCGCATCGGCGAGCTCGGTTTCGGCACCGGCCTCAACTTCTGCGAAACCTGGCGCCAGTGGAAAACGGCCTCGCCCAAGGACGCCAGGCTGCACTTCACGTCGTTCGAGGCTTACCCGATGCAGGCGCAAGACATCGATCGCGCCCTGTCACACTGGCCCGAGATCGACCGCGAGCGCCAGGCGCTGGTTGCCGCATGGCCGCAGCGACCCGCCGGAACCATTGATCTGGATCTGACGGAGGATGTCCGTCTGACCGTCGTCTGCGGCAAGGCCGAGACGACGGTGCCGCAGGCGGTGCCGTTCGACGCCTGGTTCCTCGACGGCTTTGCACCGTCGCGCAATCCCGACATGTGGTCGCAGGTCCTGATGCAGTCCATCTTCGACAAGACGGTCGATGGCGGCAGCTTTGCCACTTACGCGGCGGCAGGCTTCGTCCGCCGCAATCTTCAGGCGGCGGGATTTGCGGTCGAGCGGGCTCCGGGCTTTGCCGGAAAGCGCGAAATGCTGCGCGGTCTCAAGGCCCCTATCAGCCGCGTGAAGCCTCTGCCGGACGCCGCTGCCGGCGCCACTGGCCAATCTTTGCCTCCAGCAGCTCGGGGCTGATCGGCTTCGACAGGTAGTCGTCCATTCCGGCTGCCAGGCAGAGATCGCGATCGGCCTCCAGCGCATGCGCCGTGACCCCGACGATCGGCACGTGGCCGCCTTCCTGCATCTCGATCTCGCGGATCCGGCGGGCGGCCTGATGACCGTTCATCACCGGCATCGAGACATCCATGAGGATCATCCCGGGTTTCTGCTCACGCCACGCCTCGACGGCGAGCGCACCGTTGGCGACAATCCGGAACTTCAGCCCCGTCGCCTGGAGAATCTGCGTGAAGACGATCTGGTTGACCTCATTGTCCTCCGCCACCAGCACGTCGAGCCCGGGTTCGGCGCTGGTATGGACGAGCGTCAGGATCGGGTGCGGCGACGCAGCGGGCAGCGCAGGCGGTCCCTCCACGCCGGCTTGCCGGTTGCGCCGTTGCGCCCGGCCTGTGCGGATGACGTCGGAGAGCGTCGAGCGCAGCAGGTGCGCCCGCGCCGGCTTCATCAGATGCGCGTCGATGTTGAGAAGCTGGAAGGAGGCATTGGTGCTTGCCGTATCCATGGAGGTGAGGAACAGGATAGGCACCTCGCACATCAGCGGATCGCTGCGGATCAGCTGTGCCACGGCAAACCCGTTCATGTCCGGCATCTGGTAGTCGAGGATCAGCGCATCGATGGCGATACCCATGCCGGCCGCCCCGCGCAGAACCTCGATGCCCTCGCGGCCGCTCTCGACGGCAACGCAGTCGAAGCCCCAGATCGTCAGCTGTTCGATGAGGATCTTGCGGTTGATCTCGTTGTCGTCGATCACCAGCACCCGGGCGTTCCGGACGCTCTGCGGGACTGCCTCGTTCAGCCGGCGCTCGCTGGCGATGGTGAAGGGCATGCGCACGGTGAACACCGAGCCGGCGCCCGGCTCGCTGTCGACAGCGATCGAGCCGCCGAACAGCTCGATCAATCCATGGGTGATGGCGAGCCCCAGCCCGGTACCTTCGTGGCGTCGGGTAGACGAGCCGTCGACCTGCGAGAACTTGTCGAAAATCGTGTCCAGCTGGTCGGCCGGAATGCCGATGCCGGTATCCTCGATCCGCACCGACAGCTGCATCGTCTCGTCGGACTGAAGCTCCGACTGGATATCGATGAGGATGTGCCCCTGCTCGGTGAACTTGATGGCATTGCCGATGAGATTGGTGATCACCTGCCGGAACCGTCCGGCATCACCCAGCACGGTATGATGGAGGGCAGCTCCCCGCACGATAAGCTCGATATCCTTTTCCGCGGCAGACGACGACAGCAGCGTCGCCACGTCCTCGATCGCGTCCACCGGATCGAAGGGGGCGTTGCGCAGGCTCATCTGCCCGGCCTCGATTTTCGAGGAATCGAGGATGTCGTTGATGATCGTCAGTAGCGCGGTGCCGGACTTGACGATGATATCGGTGAACGTCTTCTGCCGGGTGTCGAGGTTGGACTTTGACAGCAGCTCGGCCATTCCCAGGACGCCGTTCATCGGCGTGCGGATCTCGTGGCTCATATTGGCGAGGAATTCCGACTTCGCACGGTCGGCCGAGTGGGCCCGCTGCAGCAGGCGCTGCAATTCCTGTTCGCGCTGCTTGGTCTCGGTAACGTCGCTTGCCACCACCAGCCAGTTGCCGTTGCCGCTGAGGTTGATCTCAAGATCGATCCAGCGCTCGCCGCCGATGTGGAAGGACGCAGCGATGGCCCCCGTCTCGGCCTGCCGGCGCCAGCCGGCGAGCATCTCGGCAGCCTCCTCCGATGTCCCGAAGTCACCGCGCGCCATCATATAGTCGAAGGCTGCATGCCACGTGCGGCCGACCTGCAGGAGCTCGGCCGGCACCTGCAGCACGCTCGGCATCGCGGCATTGAGAAAGGCAAGGTTGGTGTCGCGCAGGATCAGCAGGCCCTGCGACATGACGCTGGTCGCATCCTGCATCATCACGCCGCGCTCATCGAGCGCTGCCCGCACCTCGCGCACCTCCTGCTCGCGTCTGCGCATCGTCGTCATGTCGACATAGCTGAGCAGCATCTTGCCGTCGGCGAGGTGATCGCGCGACATCATGATCTGGCGGTTGGCCGGATGACTGATCTCGAACGGCGGGATTTCGCCGGCAGAGCGCAGCAGCGCCAGCCGTTCGTCGTAGAACCGGTCGAAATCGCGGTTCCGGTCGCCATAGACATTGCGCTCGAAATTGTCCCGGACGAAGTCGCGGTAAGCGACGCCGACCCAGTCGCGACGGCTGCCCGCATTCAGCGACCACAGCTCGTCCAGTGTCGCGTTGACGTATTCGATGCGCATGTCGCTATCGATGATCGCAACGCCGACCGGTAGCGAGTTGAGGATAGCCTGCAATTCGTCATGCAGCTGTTCGGCGGTCTTCTGGGCCTCGCGCATGCGCGTCACGTCCGTGATCGAGCCGACGATGTAGGGCTCGCCGGCCGGCGTCGAAATCCGCCCGATCCTGGCGATGGCGGCGATCACGCTCTGGTCCGGCAGGATGATTTCCTCCGCCTTTTCCAACGTGCCACCATCTTCGAGCAGGCTCGAGTTCTGCGCCCGGAACCGTTGCGCGCTGTTCGGGAACATTTCCTCCTCGGTCAAGCCGAGGATCTCCTCGCGCGGCCTGCCGGTCAGCGTTTCGAAGGCGGCATTCGCATAGACGAGCCGGTGCTGGCTGTCGCGCAGGAAGACGCCAACAGGCAGATCCTCGAAAGCCGCGCGGAAGATTTCCGTCTCCTCGACCTTCTTCGCCAGCCGCATCTCCTGCACCTTGAATTCGGTGACGTCGAGGCGCAGCAGGATCAGCCAGCCATTCGCGAGGCGCTTGTTGACGCTGCGCAGCCAGCGGCCATCCGGCAGCGGCTCGGTTGCCTGCCATTGGTCGGCCCGCAGATGCTCCATCCGCTCGGCGATCCAGTCGCTGCGGGCAGACGCGACCTGTGCTTCGATCCGATCCGGCCGAACACGATGGTCATAAACAGCGCAAAGGACGGTGCGGAGATCGAGCTGCAGCTGCAGTTCGACACCCTGGGAGCGGTAGTAATCGGCAAACTCGTCGTTGAAGTAGAGCAGCTCGTCGTTTTCGCTGAAGATGCCGATGCCGGCTTCCAGCAGGTTGAGCGTGCTGCCGAGCATATCCAGGCTGACGCCGCCCCTGATCAGTTCTGTCACCGCAGGCGATGCCGGTGCCTCTGCCTCGACCGGTTCGAAGACGGCGAACAGATAGGCTTGGTCATCATCCGACAGAAAGCGCTCGATTCGCACCTCGGCCTCCAGCCGGCCGGCCGCATCCATGCAGCGGGCCGTCTCGTCCGTGCCGAAGACCAGCGCGCGACGCTGCTTTTCCTGGAGATCCTCATCCTCTGCGAAGCCATGGAAGGCATGGCACGAGTGGCCGGGGAACTGTTCGCGGCGGGCATCGCGAAGGCGGGCATAGGCATCGTTGACCGCGACGTACCGCAGCGCGCCGTCCTTGATGAATGCGGGCAAGTCCAGGTCGTTGATCCGCTCGCAGGCTCGCTGCAGAAGTTCGCCGTCGTATTCCACCGCTACCTCCGGACCGCGGTTCGCCATGGGAGGCAATTCGCGTGATGCTACAGGATCAATGCCATCGCACGGATATGGTTAACGGCTGGTTGCATTGCACCAGTGCAGCGCCGCCACCTGTTCCGGGATGGCCCAGTCTCGACAATCGAGCCCCAGGCATACATCCGCCGCATTTCCGCTCGGTTTCGGCCCAGATCGGCCTCAGCGGCCGTGTTTCGCCCAAAAATACGTGTCGAAACGGGCTTGAAGATGAACAGCCGTTCAGCATTATCACGTTGTTTTTCCATCATTTTGCCCTCATCGAGGATGATCTTCTTGCTGTCCCCGAACAAATCCGCGGGAAAGGAAACAAGGCCATGACCTTCCTCAGAACATCCATCACCTCAGGGCTCGTTGCGCTGTCCCTGACCGGCGCTCTCGTTGCCACTGCCCCGGCAGCCGAAGCACGCGATCATCATCGTCATGATGAAATCCTGGCGGGCGTAGCGGCAGGTCTTGCCGGCGGCCTGATCGGCGGGGCTATCGCCTCCCAGTCGCGCGGACCGGTCTACGACGACGGGCCGGTCTATGATGATGGTCCGGCCTATGACGTCCCGCCCCCGCCGCGCCATGCCATGTACGAGAGAAGCTATTACCGCCCTGCTCCGGCGCCGCGCTGCCATTACGAATGGCGCGACAACGGCTGGGGCGAAGCCTTTCGCGTCCGCGTCTGCCCGCAATACTGATCTTCTCGACACCCCGCCTTCACCGCCCCGTCTGTCTGCTGAAGACAGGCGGGGCGCCTTCATTTCGGCACCGGCCCTTGACTTTTGGTGTGCGAAGCAGCAAATGCAGTCCAGCTTTCACCTTCCGGCCGCCGCGTGAGTTGGCCCCGCCTCAGTAAATGACCGCGAAGAAGGAATAAGGCGCAAAGATAGATCGCCCTGGCATTCAGGGTTTAAGCGCTGGAAAGTTTTTCCAACTTGCAAGTTCCCACTTCACGCGGGGTTCTTGACGCCAAAGGCAGACCGGACGGCATGGTGCTCGTTCGGCGGTACGCTCACGGCGCCCCGAAAAGGTATTCGACTTGACGAATTTCCAAGAGCTTGGCCTGGCCAAGCAGCTCGTAGCCACTCTCTTTGCGCTTGGTTACGAGACGCCGACCCCGATCCAGGAAAAGGCGATCCCCCAGCTCCTCGAAGGCCGCGATATGATCGGCCTCGCCCAGACCGGCACCGGCAAGACCGCCGCCTTCGGCCTCCCGCTCATCGAAATGCTGCTGAAGGACCCCAAGCGTCCTGACAACCGCACGACCCGGACGCTGATCCTGGCGCCGACCCGCGAACTGGTCAACCAGATTGCCGTCAACCTCAAGGCCTACGTCCGCAACACGCCGCTGAAGATCAACGCCGTCGTCGGCGGTGCCTCGATCAACAAGCAGCAGCTGCAGCTCGAAAAGGGCACCGACATCCTCGTTGCCACGCCGGGCCGCCTGCTCGACCTGATCTCGCGTCGTGCGATCGGCCTCACCACGGTACGCTACCTGGTGCTCGACGAAGCCGACCAGATGCTCGACCTCGGCTTCATCCACGACCTGCGCAAGATTTCGAAGATGGTTCCGAAGAACCGTCAGACGCTGCTGTTCTCGGCCACCATGCCGAAGGCGATCGCCGATCTGGCTTCCGACTTCCTCAAGGATCCGATCCAGGTCTCGGTCACGCCTCCGGGCAAGGCTGCCGACAAGGTCGAGCAGTTCGTCCACTTCGTCGCCGGCAAGAACGACAAGACCGACCTCCTGAAGAAGTCGCTCGAGGAAAACCCGGACGGCCGCGCCATGGTCTTCCTGCGCACCAAGCATACCGCCGAGAAGCTGTCCAAGCATCTCGAACAGGTTGGCTTCAAGGTTGCATCGATCCATGGCAACAAGAGCCAGGGCCAGCGCGAGCGCGCTCTGAAGGCTTTCCGCGACGGCGAGATCCGCGTACTGGTGGCGACCGACGTCGCTGCCCGCGGCATCGACATCCCCGGCGTGACGCACGTCTTCAACTACGACCTTCCGGAAGTGCCTGACGCCTACGTCCACCGCATCGGCCGGACCGCCCGCGCCGGCCGCGACGGCATCGCCATCGCATTCTGCGCACCCGACGAGACGCGTCTGCTGCGCGACATCGAAAAGCTGATGAACATCGACATCACCGTCGCCTCCGGCGAACGTCCGTCGACGCTCAACAGCCCGGTCCGCTCCAGCGGCAAGCCTGCTCGCAACGGCGGCGGTCGTGGCCGTGACGGCGCTGGTCGCTCTGAAGGCGGCCGTGAAGGCCCGAGCCGTGGTCGTGCCGAAAACCGTCCGGCGCGCCGTCCGCGCACACCGGAAGGCGAAGCACTTGCCGCCCGCTCCGGCGATCGGCCGAACCGCGCTCCGCGCAACGACCGCAACGAGGACTTCCGCGGTCAGCGTCGTGGCGAGGAAGCCCCGCGCTTCGAGGCCGACAACGACCTGACCTCGACCTCGGATTTCCGCCCTGCCAAGAAGCAGTTCGGTGGACGCCCGGGCGAAGGCCGCGGCGCACCGCGCACCGGCGAACGCAAGGGTGGCCATGCGGCTCACGGCGCACACGAAGCCGGCGCCCAGCGCCAGGCCCGTAGCGGCCCGGCCCGCAATGGCGGTCGTCCCGCCGGCAAGCCTGCCGGCAACGACGGCCCGGTGAAGTTCGGCGCTGAAGGCGGCACCGGCGGCCAGGGTGGTCGCACCCGTGACCGCGCGTAAGCCTGCCACGTCTTCGGACTGAAAAGTTCAACCCGCCTCTGGAAACGGAGGCGGGTTTTTTCGTGCCCGTTGGGTCGAAGCTGAGAATGACTGCGGCGGATGCCCGGCAGGACCCGGGACGACAGCGGGTGGGTGATCTCGACGAATGCCAGGCCAACCGGAACGGATTTCAACGAGGACGGCCGCGCGGCGGCCTCACCGCTTGCGGTTGACCATGTAGACGCCGGCAACGACGATCACCGTGCCGATCACCATCGGTGCGCTGAGCGCCTCGCCGAAGATCAGTGTCGCCTCGACCGCCACCAGCGGCGGCATCATGTAGATGAGCGAAGCGGCACGCGACACCTGTCCGCGGCGAATGAGATAATACAACAATCCGACCGCCCCCATCGACAGTCCGATCACCGACCAGGCCATCGCCGCAATTGCCGGAAGGGTAGCGTCGAAGCGCATCTCTTCCAGGTGCATTGCCATCGGCAGCGTCACCGCGAGCGCGCCGAGATACTGGAAGACCGCAATGCTGCGCAGGTCACCCTCTGCGAGAAAGCGCTTCTGGTAGAGCGTGCCGAGCGTCACCGACAGCATGGCGACGAGGTTTACCAGCACCGGGAAGGCAATGCCGGCCGTCCCGGTTCGGGCAAGATCGGCAAACTGCGGCGAGACCGCAATCAGGATGCCGGCAAAACCGATCGCCAGACCGATCATCTGGGCACGGCCGAGCCTTTCCTTCAGGAGCAGCAGCGCGAATAGGCCCGTCAGCAGCGGCTGCAGCCCGGCGATGATGCCGGAAAGCCCTGCCGGCACGCCCTGGCCGATCGCCCACCACAGCCCGGCGAGATAAAGCCCGTGCAGGAGAATGCCGGAAATGAAGGCATGCAGGAGTTCGCGACCGGTCCGCGGCCAGGCCGCGCCGCAGGCAAGCGCCACTAGCGCGAAAGCCGAGGCCGCCAGTGCGTGGCGAATGGCGAGAAACGTCAACGGATCGGCATGTGCCGCCGCCACCTTGGCGACGATCCAGCCGGTCGACCAGAGAAAGACGAAGATGGCCGCGGCCAGGCGATCGAGCATGAGGCTAAGGGATCTCCGCGGCTGCCGCGACAATGGGCAGGCAACCGGTACCCGCCGCCGTTTTTCCGGTCAAAGGAGAAATTCTGAACGTTGCCTCAAGCAATGCTGACAACAGGCCCGAGAAAATCCCGTGCATCCTGCTCCCCGCCACCCCCCGTCGAAGGCGGCAAAAAGCCGGGTCGGCGAAGAATTCGCCGGCTCGAATCGCGACCTGTCGAGCCGTCTCGATTTAATCGGCCAGCATCGAGCATGCTTCTTGCATTGCCATCAGCGTTGTATTCTTATGGTCAAAAACCAGGGAACGTACCATTGGCATTCGATGAAATGTTGACGGCGGAAAATCTTCCGCGGGAGCCGTACAAGACTTACCAGGACTGGTATCAAGGCCAGGATCCGGCCCATCTGGTGCAGAAATCGCGCGACGCGGAAAACATCTTCCGCCGGACCGGCATCACCTTCGCAGTCTATGGCCACGAGGATTCTTCCGAAAAGCTCATTCCCTTCGACATCATCCCCCGCATCATCTCGGCGCGCGAGTGGCGCAAGCTGGCGCAGGGCATTGAGCAGCGCGTGCTGGCGCTCAACGCCTTTCTCGACGACATCTACCACAAGCAGGAAATCATCCGCGCCGGCCGCATCCCCCGGGCGCTGATCGAGAACAACGTCACCTTCCTTCCGGAGATGATCGGCTTCAAGCCGCCCGGCGGCGTCTATACCCACATCGTCGGCACCGATATCGTGCGCACCGGTGAAGACCAGTTCTACGTGCTGGAAGACAATGCCCGCACGCCCTCCGGCGTCTCCTACATGCTGGAGAACCGCGAGACGATGATGCAGATGTTCCCGGAACTGTTCACCCGCAACAAGGTGCAGCGGGTGGAGGATTATCCCTATCTGCTTCGCCAGTCGCTCGCCTCGCTGGCGCCGCCCGGCTGTACCGGTCGGCCGCGGGTGGCGGTGCTGACGCCCGGCAGCTACAATTCCGCCTATTACGAGCATTCCTTCCTCGCCGACACCATGGGCGTCGAGCTTGTTGAGGGCTCCGACCTCAGGGTCATCGACGGCAAGGTGAAGATGCGCACGACGCGCGGCTACGAGGCGATCGACGTGCTCTACCGCCGCGTCGACGACGACTTTCTCGATCCGATGACCTTTCGCGCCGATTCGGCGCTGGGCGTCCCGGGCATCATGGATGTGTATCGGTCCGGAAACATCACCATCGCCAATGCGCCCGGCACCGGCATCTGCGACGACAAGGCGATCTACTCCTACATGCCGGAAATCGTCGAGTTCTACACCGGTCGCAAGGCGCTGCTCGAAAACGTGCCGACCTGGCGCTGTTCCGAGGCCGACAGCCTGGCCTATGTTCTGGAGCACCTGGAGGAACTGGTGGTCAAGGAGGTGCACGGCTCCGGCGGTTACGGCATGCTGGTCGGCCCGACGGCGTCGAAGAAGGAATGCGCCGATTTTGCCGACAAGCTGAAGTCGAACCCGTCCAACTACATCGCCCAGCCGACGCTGTCGCTGTCCACCGTGCCGATCCTCGTCAACAAGGGTATCGCGCCGCGGCACGTCGACCTGCGCCCTTACGTGCTGGTCTCCGACAAGGTGAAGATCATTCCGGGCGGTCTGACCCGCGTGGCGCTGAAGCAGGGTTCGCTGGTCGTCAATTCCAGCCAGGGCGGCGGCACCAAGGACACCTGGGTTCTGGAAGATTGAGGGCGTGACCTGATGCTGGGAAGAACTGCCAACGGCCTCTACTGGATGTTCCGCTACATCGAGCGCGCCGAAAACATCGCCCGCCTCATCGATGCCGGCATGCGTGTTTCGCTGACCCGCGCCGGATCGTCCGACGAGGACTGGGACGGCGTGCTGCAGAGCGCCGGCGTGCGCGACGAATTCGCCGAAGTGCACGACAAGATGACGGCGGCCAACGCCATCGACTACCTGCTGCGCGACACGGCAAACCCGTCGAGCGTCATGTCGTGCATCGACTCGGGCCGCAACAACGCCCGCATGGTGCGCACCGCGCTCACCCGCGAGACATGGGAAGCCACCAATGAGTGCTGGATCGAACTCAAGCAGTTGCTCGGCCGCAAGGTGCGCGCCGCCGAACTGCCGGAGGCGATCGACGTCATCAAGCGCCGCGCCGGCCTCATCCGCGGCGCCTTCCACGGCTCGATGCTGCGCAACGACCTCTACAACTTCTCGCGCATCGGCACCTTCATCGAGCGCGCCGACAACACCAGCCGTATCCTCGACGTCAAGTATTACGTGCTGCTCCCGGCAGTCAGCCAGGTCGGCTCGTCGCTCGACAACTTTCAGTGGGAATCGATCCTGCGCTCGGTCTCGGCCCACCGCTCATACGGCTGGGTCTACGATGGGGAGTACCGACCGTCGAACATCGCCGACTTCCTCATCCTCAACGGCCGCATGCCGCGTTCTCTTGCCTACTGCTACGAAAAGATCGTCAGCAATCTCGGCTATCTGGCGGAGGATTACGGCGAGCGGAACAAGGCGCACGAGACGGCGGGTGCGATCAGGTCGATGCTGAAACGCGGCTCGATCAGCGACGTGATGGACCAGGGCCTGCATGAATTTCTCGAGGATTTCATCAGCCGCAACAACCAGCTGAGCGTCGATATTTCGGAAGGCTACCGCTTCTACCGGTAACCGGCGCGAGCATTGATGGGAAACGGAACAGCCGCATGCGTCTGAAAATCTCGCATACGACAGAATATCGCTACGACGAGCCGGTGGCCTATGCGCTGCAGCGGCTGCGGCTGACACCGCTGAGCGCCGCGACGCAGACGGTGTCGTCCTGGGCGCTGTCCGTCGAGGGCGCCAAGGTGGAAGCCGGCTATGCCGACCAGTTCGGCAACCGCGTCGACCTCGTGTCCGTTGAGGGCGGCGAGCACACGATCCGCATCCTCGCCTCCGGCGAGGTCGATACCATCGACCGGACCGGCGTGGTGGGTCCGCACACCGGCTTCGTGCCGCTCTGGCTCTACCTGCGCGACACGCCGTTGACGAAGCCCGGGCGGTTGCTGCGCGAGCTTGCCCGCGGCATCGAGGGTGACAGCGAGCTTGCCCGAATGCACGCGCTGATGGAGGCGATCAACGACACGGTCGCCTACGAGCCCGGCACCACGGATGCCGAGACCACCGCTGAACAGGCGTTCGAGGCGAAAAACGGTGTCTGCCAGGACCACGCGCATATCTTCATCTCGACGGCGCGGCTGATGAGCCTGCCGGCCCGCTACGTCTCCGGGTACCTGCTGATGGAAGGCCAGACCGAACAGGTGGCGACGCATGCCTGGGCGGAAGTGCATGTGCCGGGCCTCGGCTGGGTCGGTTTCGATGCCGCCAACAATATCTGCCCGGACGAGCGTTACGTGCGCGTCGCCACCGGCCTCAGCTACCGTGACGCGGCGCCGGTGTCGGGCATGCGCATCGGCACGCGCGGCGAGGAACTGACCGTATCGCTGACCGTCGAGGCGCCCGGCATGAGCCAGACCCAGACGCAGGATGGCCAGACGCAGAGCCAGGGCCAGCTCGCAAAGGCCGCCGACGGTGTGAAGGACCCGGCGGCCGGGCAGTAGCCCCGGCCAGCACGCCCAGAGCGAAGAGCTTGCCATCCGTCCTGAACTCCGCCGCGCAAGCCCTGCGCCATCCCCGGCTGGTTGAATGGCATCCCGAAAAGGAGCCTGCATGCTGTTCGGCCGATCACTCTTCGACTCCATCTTGACGCGGCTCGATCACGAGCAGCCGGAAGAGCCGACGACTGCGCCCGAACCTGCATTCCGGGTGAACGGCCTGCCGGCGGGCTTCGTCGCGACGGTCGAAGTGGCAGAGAGTGAACATCGTGCCGGCGACGCCTACCGCGCCTTTCAGGCCGACGCCGTGCCGGATTTTGATGACGACGAAGGACGCGTGCCGGCCGGTCCGCCCTTCAACCCACTGGAACCGACCGGGCGTCCTGAAGCCGAGGATGCCGGAATGCCTGCCCGTTTCGAGCGGCTGACCGAGGCGCAGGTGATCGAGGATCTCGGTCTCTCGCCGACGGACGACGCAGAGGTTCTTGCCGAAAAACGCCGGCGCTTTGCCCGCGACAACCATCCGGACCGCGTCCATCCGCAGTTGCGCGACCGCGCGACGATCCGCATGACGCTCGCCAACGCCGCCGTCGACCGCGCAATGAGAGGCGCGCATGCGAGCGCCTTCTTCGACAGGCCGGGCCGCAAATCCAGCTAGGCCTGGCGCCTCCCCGTTCGACGCAGAGAGATTGCAAGGCGCACCGTGGCACTCCGATGGACCACCACGCCCATTGCCCGACGAAGCAGAGCCGCCTCAGCCACCGTCGAAGGTTTTCCCGGCCGCCGGCGCTTTTCCACCTTTTAGCGATTGAAGCCGCCGCCGACCTTTGTTATGAACTCGCACCGGCCGGAACGGCGCTTCGCCGCCTGTTCCAACGAGACGCACCCGTAGCTCAGCTGGATAGAGTGTTGGATTCCGATTCCAAAGGTCACAGGTTCGAATCCTGTCGGGTGCGCCACATTGCCGGTCCTCTGATGCTGCTGATCGAGCGGCGACATATCCTCTCCCATCATAGCGCTCCTTCGTTGACTAAGGCGGCCGCTGATCCCAACTGTGCGTGATGCCGAAACACCAGAAGAACGAAGTAGAACTGCTGCGGACATGGACGCTCTCGCCGGCGGCGACGCTCGGGTCCTTCGTCCGCGCAAAGGGTATTCTTCAGGAGATACAGGCACGGCTTCCGTCGGCTTTGAAGAAGTCGATCATCCTGGAAGGCAGCGACCTGACGCTTGCGATGCCGGCGAGCGACAAATCGGCGTTCAAGGCAGCCGAGGCCATCGTCGCAAAGGCGGTGGAGGAGGCGCCGAGCCTGCCGGTGATTCCGCGCGAGATCGAGGACATCCTGACCATCAAGACAAGCGAACGGCATCGATGGCTTGCCGACGGCCGCCTTCAAAGCGCCGGGACGCGAACCGTGCGACTGAACGGCCGCGCCCGGCAGATCACCTTCCATGTCTACGATCCCAGAGCGGTTGAAGACCTTCTCGACCGGGGTGCGGTCGACGAATGGCGGGTCGAGGACGCCGAGGCCAAAGCGGAGAAGAGGCTGAAAGCCGCCTACCAGGCGAAGCTGACCCGGTCGCTGAAGAAGACCCGCAAGGCAAAGACAACGAGCAAGGACACCTCGACCGAGGCTCCCACCAGGCTCAAAGGGTGGGACGAGTTCGACGTCGACGGCCTCCTTCGGTAACGGCGGCGGCGCGATGCTGGCGCATGCGCGCCGGCCCTCACCTCATTGCGTCGATGAGGCGCGCTCGCCACCCGGCCGCTTTTGCTTTTCCCATATGACCAGCACCAGGCTTGCGCCGACGATCAGCGCTGCACCGACGAAGACGTTGGCTGCCGGAATTTCGGCCCAGATCAGATAGCCGTAGACGAAGGCCCAGATCAGCCCCGTATATTCGACGGGCGCCAGAGCCGATGCCGGCGCGTAGCGAAAGCCCTCGTAGAGCAGATACTGGCCGATCGTCGCGACGAGGCCGAGGCAGATCATCAGCAGCCAGCCCATCATGTCCGGCGTCTTCCACAGCCAGGGGAACGACACAGCGCAGGCGAGCGCAAACAGCAGGCTCGTTGCCCACATCTGCGTCAGGGTCGTTTCGCTGCGGCTGACCAGGCGGATGAGGATCGTGCTCCAGGCCCAGCAGAAGCCGGCGATGACGCACATCGCTGCAGGCAAAAGATTCGGCGAATGAGCGGGATTGGCAGCAATCAGCACGCCCAGAAAGCCGCCGATGCAGGCAATCCACCGTCCGGCGCCGACGGTCTCCTTGAGAACCAGGATCGACAGGAACACCACCATCAGCGGCGCGGAGAAGTAGAGCGTCGTCAGCTCGGCAAGACCCAGATGCTTGGCGGCATTGTAGAACAGAAGCCAGGCAACGAGCATCAGCCCGGCGCGCAGCACCACCGTGCCCCGGTAGCGGCTCTTCATGATCGACGGATGACGAAGATGCCTGGCGAGCGCGCCGGTGATCAGGACGATCACCAGACTGCGCATGAAGAGCACCTGCGGCACCTCGTAATCCGCCACCAGCCATTTCACGATCGCGTCCTGAAGCGCAAAGCAGGCATAGCCGGCCGATGCCAGGGCAATCCCGAGAAGTGGCCGGCCGTCGTCAATATTCGTTTTCATCGGATGGAATGCTGAGATGCGCGTTGCGGGGAGCCACTCCTTGAACGCAACCGGCCGGGAGGGCAACCGAATTCGGTCCGACGACCGGACAGGCTCCCGTCACCTGCTCCAGCATCCTGACGCTTCGCGTGCGGCGGCCTCCGGAGGTTTCATCGGAACCAACTCCGAACCTCGGCGGTTTCTGACCCTGTGAGATTTAGGAGATATTGATGACGACCATGACTTTGAAGGAGCTGTCGAAGCAGCTCGGCAAGATCGATTTCTGCATGTTCAACACCACCGGCGGATCGGCAACAATCAACAGCCGCCCGATGAGCAACAACGGCGACGTCGAGTATGACGGCGATTCCTGGTTCTTCTCCTACGAGGACACCCGCAAGGTGCGCGAGATCGAAAGCGAAAGCGTCGTTTCGCTGACCTTTACCGCGCCGCCGAGCCTGCTCGGCAAGCCGGGGATCTTCATTGCCGTCGACGGAAACGCCAGCCTGATCCGCGACAAGGCGCAGTTTGAAGCACACTGGGTGAGCGACCTGGATCGCTGGTTTCCGCAGGGCATCGACACGCCCGGCATCGTTCTGATCAAGGTCTCGGCGCGCAACATCGAGTATTGGGACGGCGAGGACAACGGCCGGATCGCGCTTGGCGGCACGAGTGCCTCCGACGGAGGCGCCGTATGAGCGACAACGGCATCGACCGGGACAAGATCTGGAAGGATTTCGGCGATGCCGTCAACATGACGCCGGCCGCCCTCGACAGGTGGCTGGCAACCGACGAGAGCAAAGCGGCCGGTTGGACGCAGGATGGAGCCGATGAGACGATCGGCCATCATTCCGGCCGCCGCATCGTCGAGATCAAGCACAAGGCGAAAGCCGATCTCACCGATGACGATTATGCCCATATGCGAAAGGTGGTCGGCTACGTCCATCGCCATCTCGCACAGGGCGGCCCGAAGGAAGATCGAGAAGGATCGACCTGGCGGCACTCCCTGATGAACTGGGGCCATGATCCGCTGAAGGATTGACGTCGTCGCCTGGGCCTCCCGCGTCGCTGGCCCTCGCAGCCGCATCTGCGCCGTGCAAGTGCGCGCGACCGCAGTTCAAGATCGACCGCATGCCGCACTGAAAGAATGCAACAAGGAGCTTCCGGATCAACAATGCCAGGATCGTTTACCAGTGTCTTCCTCGTCGCCTTCGACCTCGACGAACGCCAACAGGCCATTCGTGCCTTCGATCCACGGCAGGTCGAGACGGAAGCGGCAGCCATCGACGAGGCGAAGGCGCTCGCGCAGGACCACGCCGGGGTTCTGGTCTGGAAGCGGCAGGGCGACCCGGTGGTCGGCGAGGAAGGCGATCCCGAGATCGTCTTCAGGACGGGCACAACCGGCGACTTCAACTGACGGCGCGGCAGTGAGCCGCTAAGGGCTGGCAGATCGACGGCTGGCAGGTCGCGCGACCTCAGCTGTTGCCCACCTCAGGCGTAGAGACATTCCTCGCAGATCCCGCAACAGTCTTCGTCGAACTGGTTGGTATCCTTGCGCTTTCCGCAACAGGCGCAGATGCGCGTCTCGCTGCCGCGTGACGGCGTCGGGGGAATGATCTCGATCTCGGCTTCTGTCTTCTCGACGAGGGAAATGTCTGCCATGGCGCACACCGTATGTGGTCTCCGCCAGAAGTTAGGAGCGAGGCCCCGGTGTTTCCAGTGGCAGCGGGCAGATCGGACCATTTGCTTTCAACGCAAACCGTACAGAAGGTCGATCGACGGACCGACGGCGGACCGCTCGGTTCGAGGCCACTTGCAATAGTCTCGGTGCAGGGCCACTTCTGGCACCGGCCACAAAACGGTCCCGGCGCGGCGCCGCGCACCGCTTCCAAGTCTCAGTGCAGCAAGCAGGCATATTTCATGTTCCATCTGATCTTCGGGCTTCCCTGGCTGGTTGTCCTTCTGCGTTTCATCCAGCCGCTGCCCTGGCTGTGGTCCGTCAAGCTGCTGGTCGCCGGCCTCCTCCTCGTCGCATCCCAGTATCACCTGTTCAACAAGCTCTCCTCCGGCTCGGTGTTCTCACCGGAGTTTCCAAGACCGCTGGTCATCGGCTTCAACCTGTTGATGGCCACGCTCATCCTGCTGGCGGTGTTCCAGATCGCGCTCGATGTCGTGTCCGTCGTTGTCACGCCGTTCCTCGGACATTTCCCGGCCGTGCCGCCGGAACTGCGCTATGCCATGGGCGCCATCGCCCTCGGTCTTTCCGCGTACGGTGTTGCCCAGGCGGTGCGCGTTCCGCCGGTGAAGAACATCGAGGTCGCGATCCGCAACCTGCCGCCAGCCTTCGAAGGCTACCGCCTGCTGCAACTGACGGACCTGCATATCAGCCGGCTGTTTCCAGCCTCCTGGACGCGTGAGGTCGTCGAGCGGTCGAATGCGCTGGGGGTCGACCTGATGGTCGTGACCGGTGATTTCATCGACGGCAGCCTGCAGGACCGGCGCGCCGACGTGGCGCCGCTGGCCGGGTTGCGGGCTCCGGATGGGATCCTGGCGATCCCCGGCAACCACGAATACTATTTCGATTATCAGACCTGGATGCAGCATGACGCGAGCCTTGGCATGCGGATGCTGCTGAACGACCACGCCGTGATCCAGCGCGGCGACGATAAACTGGTGGTCGCCGGCGTCACCGATCTTGCGGCACTGGGCGGCCCCTCGCCGGCACCGGATCTTGCAGCTGCCCTCGAAGGTGCCCCTCAGGATGCGCCGGTCATCCTGCTCGAACACCAGCCGCGGCTTGCACCTCGGTCGGCCGAGGCTGGCGTGGCGCTGCAGCTGTCGGGCCATACGCATGGCGGCATGGTCGTCGGTCTCGACCGTCTGGTCGCCCGCGCCAACAACGGCTTCGTCTCCGGCCGCTACGAGGTCGGCGGCATGACGCTCTACGTCAACAACGGCACGGCGCTGTGGCCAGGCTTTGCGCTGCGGCTGGGCCGGCCGTCGGAACTGACGGTCATCACCCTGCGCAAGGGGTAACGGTTCTTGCGGCAGGAAGACCGACAAACGGCGGCGGGATGGATGTCCCGCCGCCGTTGTTGTGTGTGGACATCGCTCAGGCGACGTCGGGCAGTTCGCCGATCATCTTGTCGAGCGTGATCGGATAGTGCCGCACGCGGATGCCCGTCGCATTGTAGATGGCGTTGGCGATCGCCGCCGAGACGCCGCAAAGGCCGAGCTCGCCGATCCCCTTGGCCTTCATCGGCGACGAATAGGGATCGGTCTCGTCGAGGAAGATCACCTCCTGGTGCGGGATGTCGGCGTGCACCGGCACCTCGTAGCCCGCCAGATCATGGTTGACGAAGAACCCGCGACGGGTATCGACCGCCAGTTCCTCCGACAGCGCGCCACCGGCGCCCATGGTCATCGCGCCGATCACCTGGCTTCGGGCGGTGATGGGGTTGAGGATACGACCGGCCGCGCAGACTGCCAGCATGCGCCGGATCCGGCTTTCGCCAGTCGCAACATCGACGCCGACCTCGACGAAATGGGCGCCGAAGGTCGACTGCTGGTGGGTCTTCGAGAGATCGCCCCACTCCACCTTGTCCTCGCCAGTCAGTCCTTCGGGACCGGCAGCTTCGGAAAGCGGCACCGAACGGTTGCCGGAGCGCACCATGCCGTTCTCGAAGGTGACATCCTCCGAATTGAAGCCGAGCTTCTGTGCCACCGCTTCGCGCAGCTTGACGCAGGCCGCATAGACGCCGCTCGTCGAGCAGTTGGCGCCGAACTGGCCGCCTGAACCGGCAGACACCGGAAAGCGCGAATCGCCAAGATGCACGCCGACCTTGTCGACGGTCAGGCCCATCATCTCGGCCGCCGTCTGGGCGATGATCGTGTAGCTGCCGGTGCCGATATCGGTCATGTCGGTCTCGACCGTTACCACGCCGTCCTGGCCAAGCCGGACACGGGCACCGGAGGGCAGCAGCAGGTTGTTGCGGAAGGCGGCCGCCACGCCGGTGCCGATCAGCCAGTTGCCCTCGCGACGGGCGCCGGGGCTGGTGCGACCGCTCCAGCCGAAGCGCTCGGCACCAAGCTTCAGGCAGCCGATCAGATCCCGGTGCGAGAACGGACGCTCCGGGTTTTCCGGATCCACCTGCGTGTCGTTGAGGATGCGGAACTCGATCGGATCGAGGCCGAGCTTTTCGGCCATCTCGTCGATGGCGATTTCCAGCGCCATCAGGCCCGGCGCTTCGCCGGGCGCCCGCATCGCATTGCCTTCCGGCAGGTCGAGCGTCGCGAGCCGCATGGCGGTCATCCGGTTCTCTCCGCCGTAGAGCAGCCGCGTCTGCATGACGGCGGTTTCCGGTCCGCCGCCCGGCAGGTCGCCGGACCAGCTTTCGTGGGCAATGGCGGTGATCTTGCCGTCGCGTCCCGCACCGATGCGGATACGCTGGATGGTTGCCGGACGGTGGGTGGTGTTGTTCATGATCAGCGGCCGCGGCAGCGCCACCTTGACCGGACGACCGACTTCCTTGGCACCGAGCGCGGCAAGCACCGCATCGGCGCGCAGGAACAGCTTCCCGCCAAAACCGCCGCCGATGAACGGCGACATCAGGTGGATCTTCTCCTTGTCGATGCCGAGCGTCGTGGCAAGGTCGCCCCGCCACCAGTCGATCATCTGGCTCGACGTCCAGAGCGTCAGCTCGTCGCCGTTCCAGGCGGCGATCGACGCATGCGGCTCCATCATCGCATGGCTCTGGTCGGGCGTCGTGTAGGCTTCGTCGAGGGTGACTTCGGCCGAGGCGAACGCCCCGGCGAAATCGCCATGGCTGGAATCCGGCTCGCTGTCTTCCGACGGCTTGACGGCATCGCCCTTGGCCGCTTCGAGATCGAAGACGCCCTTCTCTTCGGCATAGGTCACCTTGATCAGTGCGGTGGCGGCACGCGCCTGCTCGAAGCTTTCCGCCACCACCACGGCGATCGCCTGGTGGTAATGCTGGACGACATCGCCGCCAAACAGGTTGGCGGTGTTGAACTTGCCCTTTTCGCGCTTTCCGGCATCGAGCGTCGTGACGACGGCCAACACGCCATCGGCAGCCTTCGCCGCCGACGTGTCCATGGCGGTGATGCGGCCCTTGGCAATCGCCGCTCCCAGCGGATAGCCATAGGCGTAGCGCATGTTCGGATCGTGCCATTCATAGGCGTACATAGCCCGGCCGCTGGTCTTCAACTGCCCGTCGATGCGCGGGATCGGCTGGCCGACCACCTTCAGGCGATCGATCGGGTTGGTGGTCGCTGGTGTATCGAACTGCATGGATCAACCCTTTGCTTCGGCAAGCACGGCGCCGAGCGTGCGCTCGACCAGCGTGACCTTGAAGGAGTTCTGCTCGGTCGGGCGGGCGCCCGACAGAAGCGCCTGAGCGGTTGGCCGCGCACCGCTCTTCAGCTGCGCGTCGGCGTCTTCGACACGCCACGGCTTGTGGGCGACGCCGCCGACCGCGACGCGGCCCGTGCCGTCCGGCTGAATGACCGCCGCCACCGAGATCAGCGCGAACGCGTAGGATGCCCGGTCGCGAACCTTGCGATAGATCTGCTTGCCACCGATCGGCGGCGGCAGGACGACCGCAGTGATGAACTCACCCTGTTCGAGCGCCGTCTCGATATGCGGCGTCTCGCCCGGCAGGCGATGGAAATCGGCGATCGGGATCGAGCGCGTGGTGCCGTCGGCCTTCGTCGTCTCGACCACGGCATCGAGCGCCCGCATGGCGATTGCCATGTCGCTCGGATGGGTGGCGATGCAGGCATCGCTGACACCGATGACGGCGTGCTGGCGGCTATAACCGCCAATGGCGGAACAGCCGCTTCCGGGCGTCCGCTTGTTGCACGGCTGATTGGTGTCGTAGAAGTAGGGACAGCGCGTCCGCTGCAGCAGGTTGCCGGCGGTCGTGGCCTTGTTGCGAAGCTGGCCGGAAGCGCCAGCCAGCAGCGCCCGCGACAGTAGTCCGTAGTCGCGGCGCACCCGCTGGTCGGCGGCAAGCTCGGTGTTGCGCACCAGCGCCCCGATCCGCAGCCCGCCGTCCGGCGTCGGCTCGATCGTGTCCAGCCCCAGGCCGTTGACGTCGATGAGATGCGTCGGCGTCTCGATCTCCAGCTTCATCAGGTCGAGCAGATTGGTGCCGCCGGCGATGAACTTGGCCTGCGGATTGGCAGCAGCGGATTTCGCAGCCGCTTCGACGGAGGCGGCGCGTTCGAAGGTAAAGGCTCTCATGCTTTGCCTCCCGCAACTTCGACGATCGCATCGACGATGTTGGAGTACGCCCCGCATCGACAGATATTGCCGCTCATCCGTTCGCGGATCTCGGTCGGCGTCATCTGCGCCGTGGCATTGAGATCGCCGGTGACGTGGCTCGGGATGTTCGCCTTGATCTCCTCGATCACGGCGATGGAGGAACAGATCTGACCCGGCGTGCAGTAGCCGCACTGGAAGCCGTCATGCTTGACGAAGGCGGCCTGCATCGGGTGCAGGTTGCCCGGTTCGCCAAGTCCCTCGATCGTGGTGATCTCGTCGCCCTCGTGCATCAGCGCCAGCGACAGACAGGAATTGATCCGCCGTCCGTCGACCATCACCGTGCAGGCGCCGCACTGGCCATGATCGCAGCCCTTCTTGGTGCCGGTCAGGTGCAGATGCTCGCGCAGCGCATCGAGAAGCGTGGTGCGGTTGTCTATGTCGATGCTTCGGCTTTCGCCGTTGACGGTAAAGGATAACTTGCTGGTCAAGGCCATGTCTGTTCCTGCGGACTGAGCTGCCGCGAGGCTTGGCGCGGCTCCGGTGACCGCGACGGTCGCGGCCGAAGAGATAAGTAACCCTCGCCGGGAGATTTCAAGCTCGAACGGGCTTTGCATGTCTGGTCCACTTCTTTCTGGAAGGATCCGCGGCGCAAAGTGGTTCGCGCGCTCCAATCCATGAAGTAGAACAGCAATGCCCGAAGGGCAGACCGGCAAGCATACAATCAGGCATCGCAGAGCCGGCGGGAACCTGTCAAGCACGGCATCCGGCGATGATGTAAAGGCTAGACGGGTCATGCGCGGAAAGCCCTGTTCTGTAGAGCTTTCGCGGCTCAAAAACGCAATATGGCGGCTGCCTCAGCCGGCATATTCTGCGTCGCTAACCTGCTCCATCCAGTCGACGACCTTGCCGTTCACATGCTCGTGAGTGGCGATGTGGGTCATGGCCGTGGTCGGCGAGGCGCCGTGCCAGTGCTTCTCGCCAGGCTCGAACCACACCACGTCACCGGGATTGATTTCCTCGATGGGACCGCCGTGGCGCTGCACCAGCCCTTTGCCCGCCGTGACGATCAGCGTCTGGCCGAGCGGATGCGTGTGCCAGGCGGTGCGGGCGCCGGGCTCGAAGGTGACGGTGGAGGCCGCCGCACGACGTGCATCATTGGCGGCAAACAGCGGATCGACACGCACGGTGCCGGTGAACCAGTCGGAGGGGCCCTTGGCCGAGGGCTGCGACCCGTTGCGGGTGATGTCCATGAGAATTCCTTTCATCGGCAGAAACAGGACGGCGGCCGCCCTTCAGACGACCGGCACGCGTGGCCTGGGGAGGAGATAACGCGCGACGCGCGGAATGTGAGGTGGCAAGGCCAAGATTACCGACGTAGCGCGTCATGCCTCAGGGAAGCGCGTTCAGCCGGGCTTCGGCAAGATCCACCTCCCGAACCAGCTTGCGCGACACCTCGTCGGAAATCCGCCGCGCGCGGCCGAGCGCAAAGACCGTGTCGCGCTCCGCCTTCACCGCTGCCAGCCGCATACGGCGCTCCACCGCTTCGACGGCGCGCACCTGCTCGGCATTTTCCGTGCTGCCGGACCGTCCCTCGATGCGGCGGCGATAGAGTTCCATCAGCCGCGCAGCCGCATCGGCATAGATGTCCACGTCGCTGCGTCCCTCGCCCAGTTCGTGCTGCAGCTTCTCGATTGCCTGGATGGCGGCCTGTGCGGCGGCGATCCGGGCATTGTCCTCCTCGCGCTCGTGATGCGGCTCGGCCGGCAGTTCGAGGTCCTTCAGCAGTGGCGGCAGGGCGAGGCTCGCGGCGATCAGCGACAGGACGATGACGCCGGCGGCCAGCAGGATCGCGAGGTCGCGCGCCGGGAACGGCGAGCCGTCGTCCAGCAGCAGCGGCAGCGTCAGCACGCCGGCAAGCGTGATTGCACCGCGCACGCCGGCGGCCGAGGTTGCTGCGATCAGCCGCCAGTGCGGCCGGGTGCGTGGCGTGCCACGCCAGACGGCGCGCAGCAGGGTGAAGCGCAGCGACACCCAGACCCAGATGGAACGCAGCACGCCGAGCGCCACGGTGATGGCGACGATGTAGACGATGAGCCAGATCGGCTGGTGGTGGCCCGTCTCCTGGACCACCCGTGCGGCACCGGTGATGATGCGCGGCAACTGCTCGCCGAGCAGCACGAAGATGATGCCGTTCAGCGCGAACTGCAGCGTGTCCCACACCGCACTGCGACGCACGCGGGTCGCACCGAGCGCGTGTCCGCGCTGTTCGGCGTAGCTCATGGTGATGCCGGCCGCTACCGCTGCAAGAATGCCCGAACAGTCCAGATGCTCGGCCACCAGATAGGCGCCGAACGGGATCAGCAGGCTGATCAGGATCTGCGATCCCGTCTCCTCGCCGAGCTTGCGCGACACGTATTCCTTGGCGATGACGGTGCACCAGGTGACGCCGGCGCCAATGGCGATGCCGCCGAACGCCACCCACAGGAAGGTTCCGAGCGCCGAGGTGAGCGAGAAGGATCCGGTGAGCGCAGCGGCGACGGCAAAGCGCATGCAGACGAGGCCCGACGCATCGTTGAGAAGCGATTCACCTTCCAGGATATGCATCAGCCGACGGGGGATCGGCACCCGGGCGGCGATCGCCGAGACGGCGATTGGATCGGTCGGCGAAATGATCGCCGCCAGCGCGAAGGCGACGGTCAGCGGCATCGCCGGGATCATCCAGTTGATGAAGAAACCCATGCCGATGACGGTGAACACCACCAGACCCAGCGACAGCTCGAGGATCGTCGCCTTGTCGCGGAACAGGCCTTCCTTCGGAATGCGCCAGCCATCGAGAAACAGCAGCGGCGGCAGAAACAGCAGGAAGAAGATGTCCGGATCGAGCTCGACGCCCGACCCCGTGATGCCGGCAATTGCGGCGCCGAGCACGATCTGCACGAGCGGCACCGGGATCGCGATGGGCGAAAGCCGCGTCAGCGTTCCGCTGACGACCACCGCAAGCAGCAGGACCAGAGCAATGGTGATGCTCTCCATGTTCTCCCCTCGCCCGGCTCGATGTCTGGAAGGGCAAGGAACTGCCCTCAGGCGCTAACCTAGGGGCAGCCTCTTGGGCGTCAAGCCGAACCGAGTGTTCGGCGACGGCGAGCGTCGCAGCCGTCCTCGGGCCGCGCCGCCATCGCACCGCCTGTTTGTCCCCGCCCTGCTCTCGCCCGGCTGCCGTCGGCAGCGTTACTGCAACAGCTGCAGGATATTCTGGTTGGCGGCATTGGCGATCGACAAGGCCTGAACGCCCAGCTGCTGCTGCGTCTGCAGCGCCTTCAGCCGCGTCGAGGCTTCGTTCATGTCGGCATCCACCAGCTTGCCGATGCCGCGCTCCAGGCTGTCCGTCAGCCGCTCGGCGAAGTCGCTCTGCATACCGATCCGGCTCTGCAAAGAACCAAGCAGAGCCGCACCGTCGATGGCGCGTTCCGACACCACGTCGACATAGCTGATGTAGGTCTCGATCAGCTGCGGATTGGCGACAATGTCGATGTCGAGGAAGTTGAGGGTGGGGATCGGCTCGATGTTCACCGAGATGCCGGTGAAACCGATATAGGTGCCGGATCCGGATTTGCGGTCGGCATTGACGTCGGTCTCCATCATGATCGTGCTGCCGGAGGTGGCGTCGATGTTGACGTCGGGCCAGTCGGTGGACAGCAGCGCGCGCAGCAGCGTCTCCATCTCGCCGGACGTGTCGATGCCGCCATCCGTCTTGCCAAGCGTCGTGTTCACGAAGTCGCTGTTGAACGTGTAGGCCTGGGTCGGGCTATTGTTGACGCCGAAATTGAAGCTGACCTCGACGCCGTCGAAGATCCGGAAGGGCGTGAAATTGAGCGCGATCTCCTGGCCGCGCTGCGAGAAATCCGAGGCATTGCCGAGGCCGCCCGAGCTGACGGTGCTGGCGATGTTGGTGACCCCGACAAAGGATCCGTCGAGACCGGAGTTCTGCTGCGTCCAGATGCCGATCCGGTCGATGATCGGATCGTTCCGGTAGTCGCGGTAGGTGGTCGCGCGGGCGCCCGATCCGCTCGAACCGAGCACGCTGTTCAGCACCTGAGCGTAATCGGTATAGGTGCTGATGACACCGTTTGCACCGACGCCGAGCACCGTATCCACCAGCGCGCGGTCGATCACGATACCCGTCGTCTTGCCAGGATTTTGCGCGCCCGGCAGGCCGTCGGCGGGATTGTCGGCATCCACCGTGATGTCGAAGGCGATCGTCTCGCCGGCGTTGAACGACAAGGGGCCGCTGAAGTTGAAGTCGAACGAGGCATAGGTCGCTGCCCGCAGGTTCGAGGTGCTGCGGACCAGGTGGTTGTTGCCGTTGTTGTATTCCGTGCGGATGCCGCCGAGCGTCTTCGGATCGCGCGGATCCGCCTGCAGCATGCCGCCGCCGGTGGAATTGAAAAGTGCAAGCTTCGACAACTGCACGTCCATCCTGTCCAGCGAGACACCGGACTGCTGCCGGGTGAACGACGCCACCAGCGAGGTCTTCGCCTGGGTATCGTCGTAGATGTCGGGAAATTCAGTGCTCAGCCAGTTCTGCCCGGCAAAGCTAGCCGAACTTGCGATGGCCGAAACCTGGTCCTTCAACTGGTCCAGTTCCTTCTGGATCTTCGATCGGTCGACGCCCGGCTCGGCCGATGCCACGAGCTTCGACTTGAAGTCCGCAAGAATGTCGATGGTCGCGCTCATGCCCTCGTAGGCGATGGCGACCGTCGCATCGGCAAGGTTGAGCGCGTCGCCGACGGCCGAGATGGCCTTGTGATCGGAGCGCATCGTCGTCGCGATGGACCAGTAGGCAGCATTGTCCGCAGCGTTGCCGATGCGGTAGCCGCTGGCGACCTGCGCCTGTGTCTGGTCGGCGGAACGCGTGATGCTGCGCAGCGTGCTGAGCGCAGAAATTGCGCCAGCGTTCGTGAGAAGACTGGTCATGGCCATGTCCAAGATGTCGGGGGTGAAGCGCTTTTCATAAGCGAAAACAACGCGACTATTTGGATCAGACTTGGTTAACACAGTCCTAACGCGGATATGGAATTTTAGGAAAATAAGATAGACGCGCGGTCAATTTGTCTGATCCGGCTCGCAGACCGGAGCGTAGCGAGTGCGACAGACAATCGTGAACCGAATGCCGAAGCACATACCGAAGAGCCAGTTGCCGACGAAAACCTGTCACTGCTGCGGACGGCCGTTTGCCTGGCGCCGCAAATGGAAGCGCGACTGGCAGGCGGTGAAATTCTGCTCGGACCGTTGTCGCGTTAAGGGCGAGCATTCGAAGGAGCTCCGATGACCGAACCGCGCATCGCCATCATCGGCGCCGGCATTGCCGGCCTGTCGGCGGCCGAACAACTGCGCGGCGTTGCCGCTGTCACGGTGATCGAGAAAAGCCGCGGCGTCGGCGGACGCATGGCCACCCGGCGCAGCGACGGCGCTGCCTTCGATCACGGCGCCCAGTATTTCACCATCCGCGACGCGCGTTTCCATGCCGCCATGCATCCCCTGCTCGATGCCGGGGTCATCGAGGCGTGGAACGTGCCGCTGTCGAGCATCGACGAAACCGGTACGGTGGCACGGTTGGCCGACCGCGCGCCGCGTTTCGTCGGCGTTCCGACGATGACGGCGATTGCCAAGACGATGACGCAGAGCCTCGACCTGCGCCTCGGCGTGCGTGTGCTGTCGCTGACCGGTGAGCCGGGCCGCTGGCATCTGGAGACCGATGGCGGCCAGCTAGGGCCGTTCGACTGGGTGGTGTCGGCGGCGCCCGCGCCACAGACGCTCGACCTGTTGCCGCTCGCGGACACCGACCGCGAGGCAGTCGCCGGCGTGCGGATGAACGGCTGCTTCACGCTGATGATCCGGCTCGGCACGGAGGCCGTCCCAGTACCGGCAGCGAGCCGGGTGGATCATCCGGTGATCTTGTGGGTCGCCGCAAACAACACGAAGCCCGGCCGCGACCCGGAAACTTGCCTCATCGTGCACGCCGACAACCGCTGGTCTGAAGATCATCTGCAAGATCCACCGGAGATCGTCAAACAGCTGATTTTCTCCAGCTTTCGGCAGCTTTTTCCGCAACTTAATCCCGACACGGCGGTTTCCCTCGAGCTTCACCGCTGGCGCTTTGCCAATGTTGCAGAGCCGCTCGGCCGTCCGCTCCTGATCGACACCGACCGCCGCATCGCTGCCTGTGGCGACTGGTGTATCGGCAACCGGGTCGAGGCGGCGTTCCTGAGCGGCTTGGAACTGGGCGAGCGTCTGCGCACAGACATCTCAAGCGAGAGACGATGACCACCAGTACGCGTACCCTGACCCAGACCCTTACCTACGCCGGCACAATCCCGTTTGCCCTGTTTCTGCTGCCGGACCTGCCGGTAATCGGCGACGCGACGATGCCGCTGTTTGCCGCCTACGGGGCGATCATCGCCACCTTCATGGCCGGCACGCTGTGGGGCATGGTCCAGCGCGACACGCAGCCCGACGCGAAGCTGCTGGTGATGAGCAATTTCGTGGCACTCGCTTGCTGGACCTGCCTCGCCTTTCCGGTCGGCCGAGTGACGCTCATCGTCGAGCTCGTGCTGTTCCTGGCGCTTCTGGCGATGGAAGGCAGTCGGGCTCCGCTACACGCGGAAAAGCCGTGGTACTGGCGGATGCGCATGCGCGTCACGGCGATCGTCTGCGTGTTCTTCCTGACGCGGATCGTCATAGGCTGACCTTCACCAGACGATGGGTGTGCCGTCATAGGCGAAGAAGCAGCCACTGTCCGAGGGGCTGAGGCCGTCGAGTACGCCGAGCATCTGCCGGGCACTCTCCGGCGGACTGGTACGCGGGTGACTGCCGGCATAGGCCTCCGACAGGGAGGTTGCGACGGTGCCGGGATGCAGCGGCACCAGGACGGCAAGCGGATGCGTCCGGACAAGCTCGATCGAAGCGGTCCGGACGATCTGGTTGAGGGCTGCCTTCGAGGCCCGGTAGGAGATCCATCCGCCCAGCCGGTTGTCGCCGATCGAACCGACGCGCGCCGAGAGAAACGCCATCAGCGCCCGCTCCCGCCGCGCCAGCATCGGCGCGAAGTGCTTGATCACCAGCGCCGGTCCGACCGCGTTGAGCGCGAATTGCTTCATCATCGCCTCGCCACTCACCTGCTTCAGCGATTTTTCAGGTCCCGCGCCGTCGATCGTCAACCCGCCGGTGGCGCAGACGATCAGATGAAACTCGCCCGACAACCGAGATGCAGCGGCGGCGACGCTGTTGTCCGAGGTGATGTCCAGCCCGTCCTTGCGGCGCGACAAGCCAACGACCTCTGCACAATTCTCGTCCTCCTCCAGCACCGAAGCCAGTGCTTGGCCTATGCCGCCGCTCGCGCCGATCACCAGCGCCCGGTATCCGGCAGGCAGCGAAGCAAGGATGGGATCGGTCATGTCAGGCTCCTTCCTGTGCTTTGTGCTCTAGGCTTCCGGTCTGGTCAGACGCGCTCGCCGGCATCGAGCCGCTTGAGGAAACCCTGCGCCGATGCGCGGTACTCCTGGCGCTTCTGGTCACTCATCCGCCGCCACGTGGCATAGGGCTGCGCCAGGCGCCGGTTACCCGACAGAGCCTCGCCGTTGCGATCGAGGAAATCCCAGTAGAGTGCGTTGAACGAGCAGGCATCCTCGCCGATCTTCTTGCGCACGTCGTAGCGGCACGTCTCGCAATAGTCGGACATTTTCGAGATGTAGTTGCCGCTTGCGGCATAGGGCTTGGATCCGAGCAGCCCGCCATCGGCGAACTGGCTCATGCCGATGACGTTCGGTGCCTCGACCCACTCGTAGGCATCGGCATAGACCTCCAGATACCATTCATGCACCGCATACGGATCGACGCCGGCGAGCAGCGCGAAGTTGCCGGTCACCATCAGTCGCTGGATGTGATGCGCATAGGCATGCTCGATCGTCTCGCCGATCACGGTCGCTAGACAGCGCATGTCCGTCTCGCCGGTCCAGTAGAATCCCGGCAAGCCACGCGTATTGCCGAAGAAATTGCTCTCCACATAACCCGGCATCTTCAGCCAGTAGACGCCGCGCACATATTCGCGCCAGCCGATGATCTGCCGGATAAAGCCTTCGACGGCGGCGATCGGCGCCCTTCCCTCGAGATATTCGCGCTCCGCCGCCCGGCAGACGGCCAGCGGATCGAGAAAGCCGATATTGATGTAGAACGACAGGAGCGCGTGGTTGAGGAACGGATCGGCGGCCAGCATGGCATCCTGCGTCTCGCCGAAATGCGGCAGGTAGTCTGCGATGAAGGCATCCTGCACTTCCTCCGCCTGCGCCCTCGTGACGGCAAAGCCGAAGCGGTTGAGCCGGCCGATATGCCCGTCGAACCGTTCCGCGACGAGCGCGATGACCTCGCGGCTGATGGCGTCGGGCGGGAACCGCTTTCGCTGCGGGCGGAAAAGGTCCGGCCGTGCCGGATTGCGGTTCTCGCTGTCGAAATTCCAGCGTCCACCGATCGGCGCGTCGCCTTCCATCAGCAGGCCGGTGCGCCTGCGCATCTCGCGGTAGAAGAATTCCATGGTGAAATCGCGCCGGCCGGCCGCCCACTGCCGGAACGTCGCGTGCGAACAGAGGAAACGGTTGTCGGGGCGGATCTCGACCGGACAGCGTAATTCAGCCTGCCAGTGCTTCATGTCGTCGAGGACCCGCCATTCGCCGGGCTCTGTCACGACGATCGTTTGCGGTGCCACATCCGCGACCGCACGCAGCACCTCAGCGCCGAACGAACCGGCGTTGTCTCCGTCGTCGAGCCGCGTGTAGCGGAGGCGAAAGCCCTTCTCCCGGAGTTCCTCGGCGAAGTGACGCATGGCCGAGAAGATGAAGGCGATCTTCTGCTTGTGGTGGCGCACATAGGTGGCTTCCGCCATCACCTCGCACATCAGCACGACATCCTGCGCCGGATCGGCATCGGCAAGGCTGCTGATGCCGGTGGACAGCTGGTCGCCGAGGATCAGGATGAGGTGACGGATGGGAGTCATGGCGCTGCCGATTGGTGCGAAACGAGGTGTGCTCGTTTCCTACGGCGGATGGCGCGCGGTGGATTACCCGATCGCGTCAGCGATAGCGGATGCCGGTCTCTTCATATGCCTTCATCAGAGTGTTCGCCGACGCGCAGAAGGCGGTCGGATCGCTGCGCAACTGCTGCGTATGGGTGGCCACGCGCGACGCAGCTTCTTCCCGCCGCTGGTATTCCAGCCAGCCCATGGTGTCGGCGGCGCTGTCCAGGCCGAGCTTCAGCTTGGCCGGATCCAGATGCAGATCCGGACAGTTGTCGTTGGCAACGAGCAGCAGCGAATAGGCGGCGAAATCGGCCAGGGCTGCCTCCGGGGTCTGCTGGGCGATGGATGGCGTGGCGATACCCGCCAGAAACAGAAGCGCGAGTATTCGCCGCATGGTCATGTCTCCGCTGACTACGACCCCGGTTGTAGGCAGAGAGAGGTTCAGATTGGGTGAACGGGATCGGCTGTCCACAGGCCAGCTATGCGCCGCACACCTAGGGTCGGCCCGAACGCGCAGCGGACGGGTGGGCAGTTGGATCAGCGATCAGCCGCCTGAGCGACGCAGCGGCAGGATCGTCGCGCCGTTGCCCTCCGCCTGCCGAAGCGGCTCGACGGTTGGCGGACGGGTGCGGCCGATCGGGAAGCGGACGATGCCCTCGCCTTCGGGCAGTTCGTCCGGCCGGCGGTTCAACAGCTCGTAGAGTTCCGGAACCAGGCCGTCGCCGTTGTGCTGCGCCAGCTTGTGCAGTCCGATCAGCAGGGAAGGATCGCGTCTATCGTCATCCATTGATACCGGCCCTCCGGTCGCTCATCGTCTGCAGTGCCCGCTCGAGGCTCGATTTCGACCCGTTGCGCAGCGGAACGAACGTCTTGCCGAACTTCTTGCAGCCGGTCTTCACGCGCAGACACGCATCATGGCTGATACAGTCGATGGGGCAGAAGACGCAGTCGACGGAAGGCAAAACCGTATCGATGCGCGATACCGCCTCGCGCAGGCCGCCGTCGTGATGGATGAGTTCGGCGCCGAAGTTGCTGGCGATCTGCCGCAGATGGGCCACCTGGCAATCGCGCCCGCCGACATAGAGGAAGCTCTTGACGCTGACGGCCTCGACCACCTTCGTTACAGGCTGTGCAGCCGTACGCTGCCGGCTGTCGGCCTTGCGCTTGTCCTTCTTTGCCACGGCTCGTCATCCCTTTGTCCGAGTCATGCCCCCTCGGGAGCGGTCGGGACGAACATAGATAACATGACAAAAGGAGTAAAGTTAAAACTTGATTGCGGTACTCATATTAAATTCGGTAGCTTAATGGGCTGGATCTCAAGCGCTGAGACCTCGTTCCGTGACGTTAATCTACCCCCAGCGCCTATTCTGTCGGACCGACCGAAATAAGCTTGATGCCGATGAGGTTGTGATAGTCGTCGGAGACGATCTCGCCATAGCCGATCACCTGGCCGTTGATCTGCAGCTCCACCGCTTCTCCGAACTTGCGGTCGAGCAGGAAGCAGTGCCCCTGCTGTGCCGCCATCAGTTCCGAGATGGAGATCTTCGTGCGGCCGAGCACCGCCTGAACATCGACCGGGATATCCTGAAGCGTGCCGGGCCTTGCATGCTGGCGCGGCGGCTCCGTGACCAGCCAGCTGGCAAGCGCATCCTCGCCCTGGCGAAGTTCGCGGATCGGCGCGGCGTCCAGAACAGGCGCCGGCTCGATGACGTCGGCCGGCTCCAGAAGCGGCGCCGCAAACGGCTCTCCGGGCTGCGCCTGCGGCAGCAGCACCGCCGTGTCGCCATCGCCGTCGATCATCGGGAAACTGTCGTCATGCCCGTTCATGGGTCCACCTCGTCGTGCAGTTGACAATACTGAGGTAATAGGACCGTTTGGGCAGCCGGGGGATGTTCGCTGTCGGTTAGTATTAACGCTGCGTTAAGATCCACAATCGCGGGCCTCACCAGCGCCGCCGCTGGCAAATTCCGGCACAAGGACGACCAACCCGTCCCTCGCCGCGCAGGCCGGGGCACCCTTCGATCGCGTCAGTTGTCGTGCCGACGCGTGATTCGACCCTCGATCACCGGCCCGCAGGCGCCACGCAGGCGCTTCAGCGTGGTGAGCGGAAACGTGATGCGCGCCAGGGCGGCGATGAAATCCGGCTTCTCCCGCTGCGCGAACGCCACGACCATGTCGCCCTTCACCTCGTTGCGCTTGGCGCAGGTGATGAAGATTTCGCGGTCGCCGAGGCAGAGGTAAAAATGATCGGACAGGTAGTCGAGCATGCTCGACTGGATGATGGCGCCGGTGTCCGACAGCCCGACGATACGGACCTGCATGACCGAGAAGGTTTTGACCCCCGCCACCGAGTAGACCGCGCGTGCGACGAGATTGACCTTGCGGAACGGCGCTTCCTGCCGATCGATACCGGCATAATACTGCGACAGATAGTTGCGAGGCTTCTGCGTCGACGTCATCTAAGCTACTCGAAATATAAGGAATTTACCAATTGTTAAGCATATAACGCGACCCCTGGA
Organism: Rhizobium sp. 0TCS1.26; assembly: GCF_050455525.1. Classification (NCBI taxonomy): domain Bacteria; kingdom Pseudomonadati; phylum Pseudomonadota; class Alphaproteobacteria; order Hyphomicrobiales; family Rhizobiaceae; genus Rhizobium; species Rhizobium sp. 0TCS1.26. The sequence goes on from NZ_JBCIYV010000001.1 coordinate 833,783, forward strand.
GGGCGGCAATACTTCAAATTGTACGTAGTCGGCTGACGGGTGGCGCAGGAGAAAGGCGCATGCCGGCGTGTGCCGCAGGCGTTTTTTACCGATTGATAAATATTCGGCGCGTGTTACGCTCTGTCAGTTGCATCAAGAATTCCGTCCAACAGGGGGAAGCAACATGCACCGGCTGGAAAGCGGTATCGCAGGCGCGCGGCTGACGCCCGCAGACTATGCAGAGAATTTCTCCGACCTTCATCCGCGCTTCGACAGCCACGAGGCTCTCGTTGCTGCAGATCGCTGCTATTTCTGCCATGACGCACCGTGCATGACGGCATGTCCGACGGCGATAGACATCCCGATGTTCATCCGGCAGATCACCACGGGCAATCCGCTAGGCTCGGCGCGCACCATCTTCAGCCAGAACATTCTTGGCGGCATGTGTGCCCGCGTCTGTCCCACCGAAACGCTGTGCGAGGAGGCCTGCGTCCGTCACACCGCCGAGGACCGTCCCGTCGAAATCGGCCGGCTGCAGCGCTATGCGACAGATATCGCCCTGGAGAGCGGCCGGCAGTTCTTTGCCCGCGCCGCTGATACAGGAAGAACGATCGCGGTGGTCGGCGCCGGCCCGGCCGGCCTTGCCTGCGCCCACCGGCTGGCGATGAACGGCCATTCGGCGATCATCTACGATGCCCGCCAGAAGGCCGGCGGCCTCAACGAATATGGCATCGCCACCTACAAGGCCGTCGACGACTTCGCCCAGAAGGAGATCGACTATCTGCTGGCGATCGGCGGCATCGAGATCCGCAACGGCCAGGCGCTCGGCCGGGACTTCTCTCTTTCAGATCTGACGGCGGATTATGACGCGGTGTTCCTCGGGCTGGGACTTGCCGACACCAACAAGCTCGGCATCGAGGGAGACGATCTGGCCGGTGTCGACGATGCCGTGGATTTCATTGCCGCTCTGCGACAGGCGCGTGACCGGTCGCTGGTGCCGATCGGCCGGCGGGTGGTGGTGATCGGCGGCGGCATGACCGCCATCGATGCAGCAATCCAGGCGAAACTGCTGGGCGCCGAGGAGGTGACGATCTGCTACCGGCGCGGCAAGGACCAGATGAACGCCTCCCTCTACGAGCAGGACCTGGCGGCCGCCAGAGGCGTCGTCATTCGTCACTTGCTTTTGCCGCGGCGCATCCTCGATAGCGACGGCGCTGTCGCCGGCATCGAGCTCGACTACACGGCGCTACGCGACGGCCAGCTTGTTTCCACCGGCGAGATCGGCGTGATCGCCTGCGACCAGGTGATGACGGCGATCGGTCAGCGTTTTCGGCCAGGCGGCCTCGGCGCGCTGGAGATGGAGCGCGGCCGCATCGTTGTCGACGAGCACTGTCGCACCTCCATGGACCGAGTCTATGCTGGCGGCGACTGCGTCCACCGCGGCGAGGACCTCACCGTTCAGGCCGTCGCCCATGGCCGCGATGCGGCTGACGCCATCCATCTTGCTCTTGCCTCTGCCGGTCAGCCGGCGGCGGCTGTCGCCTGAGATCCGGGGAGGATGAGACATGGCTGACATCCGCAACACCTTCGTCGGCATCCGGTCGCCCAACCCCTTCTGGCTGGCGTCGGCGCCGCCCACCGACAAGGCCTACAATGTCGAGCGCGCCTTCCGGGCCGGCTGGGGCGGCGTGGTGTGGAAGACACTCGGCGAAGAAGGTCCGCCCATCGTCAACGTCAACGGACCGCGCTACGGCGCGATCTGGGGCGCCGACCGCAGGCTTCTCGGCTTGAACAACATCGAGCTGATCACCGACCGTGACCTGCAGACCAACCTGCGCGAAATGAAGCAGGTCAAGATGAACTGGCCGGAGCGGGCGCTGGTGGCCTCGATCATGGTGCCCTGCGAGAAAAATGCCTGGCGATCGATCCTGCCGCTTGTCGAGGAAACCGCCGCCGACGGCATCGAGCTCAACTTCGGCTGTCCGCATGGCATGTCGGAGCGCGGCATGGGCTCGGCCGTCGGCCAGGTGCCGGAATATATCGAGATGGTCGTGCGCTGGTGCAAGCAGTACACCCGCATGCCGGTCATCACCAAGCTGACGCCGAACATCTCCGACATCCGCCACCCTGCCCGCGCGGCAAAACGCGGCGGCACCGATGCCGTGTCGCTGATCAACACCATCTCGTCGATCGTCTCAGTCGACCTCGACACCTTCTCGCCCAACCCGTCGATTGCCGGCAAGGGCAGCCATGGCGGCTATTGCGGCCCGGCGGTCAAACCGATCGCGCTCAACATGGTGGCAGAGATCGCCCGCGATCCGGAAACCCGCGGACTGCCGATCTCCGGCATCGGCGGCATCACCACCTGGCGGGATGCGGCAGAATTCCTGGCGCTTGGCGCCGGCAATGTTCAGGTCTGCACGGCGGCCATGACCTATGGCTTCCGGATCGTCGAGGAAATGATCACCGGCCTCTCCGACTGGATGGACGAGAAGGGCCATCGCAGCCTCGACGAGATCTGCGGCCGCGCCGTTGGCAGCGTCACCGACTGGCAATATCTCGACCTCAACTATGTCGCCAAGGCCCATATCGACCAGGACGCCTGCATCCAGTGCGGCCGCTGCCACATCGCCTGCGAGGACACCTCGCATCAGGCGATCACCCGGATGATCGACGGGGTTCGCCACTTCGAGGTGATCGAGGCGGAATGCGTCGGCTGCAATCTCTGCGTCAACGTCTGTCCGGTGGAGAACTGCATCACGCTCGTGCCGCTCAATCCCGGCGAACTCGACCGGCGCACCGGCCGCCTCGTGGAACCCGCCTACGCCAACTGGACGACGCACCCCAACAACCCGATGTCACGGGTGGCGGCGGAGTGATCGGGAAGGTGGGTGCTGGCGATTGCTGGGTGGTGCGGAGACCGGCGGCAGGAAGGCGGGCAGAAGCGGACATTGCTTCCCGTACGCCTGGTCGTTTTCCTTCGCCGTTCTTCAAGCTGTGACTGCGCCTCTTTCGCTACGCGCATCAAGATGATCATCGCGGGCTACTAAATTGCGCCGATCAAGCCACCCGTGACCCCAGTCCCGCAGCCCGAGCAGAATAGGCGCCAGCGTTCTGCCTTCCTCCGTGATGGAATACTCCACCTTGGGCGGGATGACCGCGAACACCTGCCGTGCCACCAGCCCGTCGTCCTCAAGCTCACGAAGCTGCTTGATCAGGAGACGCTGGGAGCAGTCTCCCAGCTCTCGCTTCAGGGCGTTAAACCTGAGAGTTCCCTTGAGGAGATGATACAGGATCATGCCCTTCCATTTGCCGCTGATGAGATTGAGCGCCGCATACATCGTGCAGCCGGGTACCTCGTCGTAGTTCCGATCCTTGTTCATTCCGACCTCGTCGACGGTATACTTTTGGACACTATGTGCATTTGATTACCGTATTTTCAATTTCGCTTCCAGTTGCGAAATGGATCCAACCATTCGCGCTGCATTCACTGCGTGAAGGAGAGATACAAGGAACATGCAACATGACGAGAGTTGTCCCCTTTCATGAATACGGAGAACCCGACGTTCTCCAGATCGACGATATCGAGGTTTCCGCCCCGGCAAGTGACGAGGTGCAGATCGCAGTCAAGGCCATCGGTCTCAACCGCGCCGAGGTGATGTTTCGGCGCCACGCATACCTGCAAGAGGCCGAGTTCCCCTCGATGCTTGGTTATGAGGCGTCAGGTACGATCACTTCGACCGGGGGCGCGGTTATTGGTTTCGCCGAAGGCGATGCGGTCAGCGTTATTCCGACGCTAGACATGGCGCGATGGGGCACCTACGGCGAGCTCATCAACGTGCCTGCACGTCACGTCGTAAAGCACCCGGAGAACCTGTCGTTCGAACAGGCGGCGGCATCGTGGATGCAGTATGTCACGGCCTGGGGCGCGCTGGTCGAACAGGCGAAACTCATGACGAATGAGTTCGTGATCGTTTCTGCGGCATCAAGCAGCGTAGGCGTTGCCGCAATCCAGATCGGCCGCAGCGTCGGCGCGACTGTGATTGCCACGACGCGGACAAGGTCGAAGGTGGAAGCCTTGATCAAGGCAGGTGCGCATCACGTAATCGCAACGGAAGAAGACGATCTGGCAGCCCGCGTGACCGAGATCACTGGGGGCAAGGGCGCGCGCGTTGTGTTCGACCCCATTGGCGGCCCGGCCATTGCGCAGCTTGCAGACTGCATGGCGGTTGGCGGCATCCTGCTCGAATATGGCGCTCTCAGCCCGGACGAAGGCCCGTTCCCGCAGTTCGCCGTGCTAGGCAAGAGCCTGACATTGAAGGGCTATCTCTACACGGAGATCGTCTCCGACGACGCAATCCTCTCCCGCGCAAAAACCTTCATCAATGACGGGCTGCGCTCTGGGACGCTTGATCCATTGATCTCACGCACCTTTGCCTTCGACGCCATTCAAGAGGCAACCCGCTTCCTGGAAAGCAACGAGCAGATCGGCAAGATCGTTGTGACTGTCTGACCTGCCACGGGCTATGGCGGTGCGCTCGGCCATAGCCCGTGAAACAACAGAATGGATATCTGATCATGAAAATAGGAATTCTTGGCGTCGGCCACATAGGAAAGACCCTGGTTCGGACCCTCAGCGAGGCAGGGCATGACGTGAAGGTCGCGAATTCGCGCGGGCCGGAGACAATCCCTTCCGAGGTGCTTGCCTCTGGCGGTCGGGCAGTCACTGCTGAGGAAGCTGTAAAAGACGCAGATGCGATCATCCTTTCTATCCCGCTGAACCGCATACCGCGCATCGCACCATTGCTGGCGACCGTGCCGGAAGACACGGTGGTGATCGATACGTCGAACTACTATCCAATGCGCGATGAAAAGATCGCTGAGATCGAAGAGGGGAAGGTTGAAAGCGTCTGGGTATCCGAGCAGCTTGGCCGCCCCATCGTCAAGGCATGGAACGCAATCGGTTCGGACTCCTTCGCTCGGAAGGGCAAACCAGCAGGTAGCGCCGGGAGAATTGCTATCCCTGTCGCGGCTGACCGTGACCGCGATCGCGAGGTAGGGCTGGCACTTGTCGAGGACTCAGGTCTCGATGCTGTCTATTCCGGTACCATCGCAGAATCCTGGCGCCAGCAGCCCGGCGCTCCCGGATACTGCACGGACCTTACCCGTGAAGAGATGCCTGATGCGCTGGCGAAGGCCGAGAAAGCTCGACTGCCAAAGCGGCGTGATCTCGTTGTCGCCGTCATCCAGGAAAGGGTCGGCGACGCAACGACCAATCCGGACGCAGACTTTGGTGTCCGCCTGGCTCGGGCTATCTGCATGTGACGACATGTCGGCTTCGGGCCGGAAGCAGACGAACCAGTCGTCATTGCAACTGTGTTGCGGTCATCGATCGCGTGATCCACCGAAACTCACGAAACGATGCGCCCTCGGTGGCTCGATGCCTTACGCAAAAACAGCGTCTCGGTGGCATGACTGTAAGTTTAGGCTTTGCTTGGCCTACATACCAAATCACGCGATAGGATAAGAGCGGCCGCCTGAAAGCCTGCACACCCAAATGAGCTGCCGCAATTCCATCATCGCGGCAGCATCCGGTTGGGACTTTAATGCCGGAACGCCTCAAAGAACCAGCATGACATCAGGCTAGTCCCGGGCGCTCCACAGGGGAAATGTCTCCCGCTGGTCACCCGCTTTCACCGCCTCCAGGTAACGCGGCTTCCAGACATCACCGATGAACATCGTCATGGTCGTGGGCAATTTCGGGCGATCCTCGTGGTCCCCATGGAACCTTACGATGCCATTGTTCAAGACGTCGGCACTCCGGGTGTCGTCCTGCCATTTCTCCGGCGTTCCGAAGCGCGCCAGGAATTCCGCCTCCACGTCCTTGCGGGTCGTCTCGATGTATCGGTACTCCACCGGCCTGCCGATCTCCTTGCCGATGATCTCGGCCAATTCGTTCATCGAGACATCTTCCGAGCCCACCTCCAGAGTGATGCGGTGCCTGCCCCTCGGATTGGTCAGTTCCCTGGCTGCCAGCCAGGCAATGTCATCGGTCGCCACCCAGGGCATCTTCAAGTCGGGTTTGCAGAACCCGGCAATGCGTCCGTATTTGGCAACCGGTGCTGTCCACGCCGCCACATCTTCCATGAACCAGGCGGCGCGCAGGTGGACCAGATCGATATTGCCGAGTTCGTTGAGCTTCTGGTCCAGGTCGTGGAAGCACTCGAAGTGACCGGTCTTCCCCTTCACGTCCGAACCCATGGCCGTCAGGCTGACGGCCAGCTTGACCGAGGATTTTTCGAGCGCATCGACAAACCGCTGGGCAACAGCGGGGTAGTGTCCCTCGATGTTGTTCCAATCGGTCTTCACCATCAGGAACGCCGCATCGGCACCCTGGAAGAACCCGTCAAGGTCTCCCGTTCCCGTGTCGAAGCTTCCGAGAAACGGCTCGGCGCCGAGCGCGACCAATGCATCCAGCACCGGGCCACCTCTCGACAAGGCTCTGACCTGATGCCCTTCGCTCAGCAGGGTCCGGGTCAGCTTGGCACCCACGCGTCCCGTGGCGCCAACGACAGAAATCCGCATGACAGTCTCCATTCGATTGTTGATCGCCCGATGGTAGACTGTTGCAGGCCGCGCGAATTTGGAGATAATGCCAAATGATCTCCAAATCGGGCCAATCGGCAAAGCTGCTGCGATCCTGCTTCGACGACCTCGATATCGACCGGTCGGATCATCCGGCCGTCGCTGTCCGCCTCGATTTCAAAGACTATGAAGCTGAAGTGGCGCAGCACCAGCACAAGCAAGGGCAGCTCATCCTGGCGCTGCACGGGGCGGTTACCTGCAGGACGGAAAACGGTCTCTGGATCGTCCCCCCGGACTGCGGCGTGTGGATACCGGGTGGCGTGCTCCACAGCAATCAGGTCACGGCCAACGCGCGCCTCTCCTATCTGTTCGTTCAACCGGGCGCCGCGACGCTGCCGCAGGAGTGCTGCACTCTGTCGGTGTCGCCGATGATCCGCGAGATGATCCTGCGGCTGGCGGATGTCCCGGCCAGTTCCGCTCCGCAGGAGCATGTCGGCCGCATGGTGCGGGTCTTGCTGGATGAACTGGCGCAAATGCCGATACAGGGGCTGGATCTGCCCGCCTCCAGCCATCCCAAGATCGCAGCGATCACCGCTGCCCTGATGGCGGAGCCGAGCGACCGTCGCACGCTCGTGGAATGGGCCGCACATGTTGCCATGAGCGAGCGATCCCTGAAGCGGCTGATGGTTGAGGAAACCGGACTGACCTTCGGCCGCTGGCGGCGGCAACTGCACCTGGTGATCGCGTTGCGCGAACTGGCCGGTGGCGCGACGGTGCAGCGGGTATCGAGCGACCTGGGATACGAATCCGCCACCGCCTTCATCGTCATGTTCAAGAAGGCCCTGGGCACGACGCCGACCCGCTACTTCGCCAGCTGATTTACCGAATGGCCCGTTCGGCAGTGCTCGTCATGCACTGCGCCTCGGCGTCGTGCGGACGCCCCCGTTCTCGGTCGCAAACATCTCGACGATACGCCTCACACGCTCCTCTCGGAACGCTGCTCTGATGCGGCCATGGCGCTCAAGCTCCGCCAGACCATGTAAAGCCGCCCAGAACGTTTCGGTCGAGATTTCAGGCTCGGCGGAAAACGGCTCGACGACCGCCATCATCGCTCCGAACGTGTCACGCAGCACCTGAGGCGTGTCGGACCTTGCGAACCGGAGGCCGCTCGGCAGAACGAACATGGCTTCGTAAAGGGCCGGCCTTTCGAAGGCGAACTGGAGATAGGCCGTAGCGACGTCTTCCATAGCCTCTGCCGGACGGGCATCTCGGCGGATCGACGCGCGCAACGTCGGCGCAAGTTCTCCGAACCCCTCAAGCGCAACCGCCCCGACGATCGCATCGCGGTTTTCGAAATGGGCGTAGAGGACCGGCTGACTGTATTCGATTTCCTGCGCAAGGCGCCGGACGGTGACCGAGGCCCAGCCATCCCGTTCGGCAAGCTTTCGTGCTGCGGCGATGATGCGCTGCTCCCGCTCGGCCCGCTCCCGCTCTTTGCGCTCGTTGATACCCATGGTTCGCCCCTGCTTGGTTCTTCAGAGACACTAGCGACTAAGATTATCCGTTTCAACGATTGACAAACTAGCATTGCTAGATTTATGTTCGACGCTATCGTCACCGAGGCGATTGCACCGTTGGGGTCTCCGAATGTCGAACCTGATCTCCTTCTCGCTGGCCAATGCTGCGACGCTCGCAGCGGCCGCCGCGTTTCTCGCCGGCAGCTTCGCCAACGCCTCCGCCCGCAAGCCGATCCGCGAAGAATTCGTCCGCTACGGATTTCCGTGGTGGTGGTGCTGGGTCACCGCATTGCTTGAACTCATGACGGCTGCTCTGCTTGTCCTTCGCCCGACATTCACGGCTGGCGTGGCGCTCGGGAGCTGCATCATGGTGGCTGCGATCGTTGCGATCCTCCGCGCCGGCGACGTCCGCCACCTACTGCCGCCAGCGGCATTCCTGCTGTTGTTGCTGATCGCTGCATTCGTCCAGTTCTCGTAGCTTCGGCGGCACACCGTCAGTCTCATCCACCAAAACAACTGAGCTTTGAACCGCGCCTGTTCGACAGGCGAGGCGCAGGACCACGACACAAAAGGAGCCTGTCATGACCACATCCAATCCCTCCCCGGACACCGTCGTCATCTATCATTCCGGCTATGGCCATACGCAGCGCATGGCGGCGGCGGTCGCCGAAGGAGCCGCAGCGACGCTCCATGCGATCGATGCGGAGGGCAATCTTTCCGACGAAGGATGGGCAGCACTCGATGCCGCTGACGCCATCATCTTCGGCGCGCCCACCTACATGGGCGGACCGAGCTGGCAGTTCAAGAAGTTCGCCGACGCCTCCTCCAAGCCATGGTTTTCCGCAAAATGGCGGGACAAGGTCTTCGGCGGCTTCACCAACAGCGCCAGCCTCAACGGCGACAAGCTGAACACCCTGCAGTATTTCGCTCTTCTTGCCGGCCAGCATGGTGGCCTCTGGGTAAGCCTGGGCATCAAGCCTGCGAACCTGAAGTCGTCGCTGCGCGATGATGCAAATCGAATGGGTTCCTATATCGGCCCGATGGCGCAGTCGGATGCCGACGCGGCACCGGAGGAGATGTCCGTCGGCGATCTTGAAACCGCACGTCTCTATGGGGCGCGAGTGGCGGGCGTCGCTCGACAGCTCAAGTCGACTGGCCGGGGATAATCTGGACCAGGGTGAACTCGATGAAGTCCCTCCCGCGCCACGGTGCGGGAGGCTTGGGTCCAAAGCCGAGGACCGGCTGGGACCGAGCTTCCTCCTCTAAACTGCGGCGGGCACTCACCGAAGCAAGCGCATGACCGGAAACGAGCCGGGCTAACGCTCTTCCGTTTGAAGGAAAGATATGAGTGCCTTCAAACCCGCCGGAGTTTGATGGCGACTGGGATGATAAAGGTAGAAACCGGGGAACGGTGCGCACCAGTCATCCAGTACGCGGACAAGCTCGCCGTTTTCGAAGTGAGGTTCAACGATCGCCTCCGGTAGGCAGGCCAGCCCAAGTCCTGCGAGTGCCGCTTCACGAATGAAACCGGTGTCGTTCAGCACAAGTGAGCCATCTACGGCGACCTCCAATGCGGAATCCGAATCCGTAAAAGGCCAGCGATAAATCTGGCCGTTGGTGGACCACCTGTAATTGATGCAGTCATGCGCCGTCAGATCGTACGGCGTCTCTGGTTGCGGGCGGTCCAGGAAGTAGGCTGGAGAGCCGACGACTGCAATACGATAGGGTTTCGTGAGACGAACGGCGATCATGTCTTGGGCGAGGCGCTCGCCGATCCGTATGCCAGCGTCAAACCCTTTTGCGACAATGTCCGTCAGCGCGTCGTCAATCACCATGTCGATACGCACGCCCGGGTAGAGCGCTCTGAACTTCGACAGTCGTGGCATCATGATCAACTCGGCTGCCAGCCGGGGAAGATTGAGTTTGACCGTGCCCATGAGGTCTGTGCGAAGCGCGATCGCGTCTTCAACCGCGGCTTCAACACTCGAGACTGCCGGAGCGAGCTTCGCGTACAGAAGCAAGCCCGCCTCGGTAGAACTCACGCTGCGCGTCGTCCGGTTGATCAACCGAAGGCCGAGCCTGTCTTCCAAACGCCGCAACGTGCGACTGAGCGCCGAGGCCGTCACGCCGAGCCTCGCGGCGGCGTCTCGAAAGCTCCGTGTCTCATGGATAGCCATGAAAGCCGTCAGCTCGGCAAAATGCCTCCCATCCACATTAGTTCTCCCAGATCAACAACCCATCCCACATTATGCTCTTTATGAGACAGAGGCGAGGTCATATTTCGGAACTGAAACAACCGGAGTTAGCCTCATGTCTGCAACGACCACCAATCGAGCCGCTTGGCAGAATGCACCAGGCGAGCCGCTGCAAGTCGGGGCCGCGCCCCTGCCACAGCCGGATACAAACGAAATTCTGATCCGCAACGCAGCGATCGCGATCAACCCTATCGACTGGCTGTTACAGGACAACGCCATCCTGCCCTGGCTCGACTACCCGACGATCCTGGGCAGTGACGTAGCCGGCGAGATCGTGGCGATCGGCGATGGTGTCACGCGACTGAAGGTGGGGGATCGCGTCCTCGGCCAGGCGGTCGGCACGACGGTGAACAAGGCTGATCATGGCGCCTTCCAGGAACATACGATCGTGCTCGAGCACATGGCGTCGCCAATCCCGGATCAAATGACATTCGTCGAAGCGGCCGTGCTTCCGCTCGGCCTCGGCACAGCCGCGAGCGGGCTGTATGGAAGTACTCAACTGGCGTTAAGGCCGCCCACGGCGGCAGCAGTATCGAGCGCTGAGGTGGTGCTTGTGTGGGGAGGATCGTCCAGCGTCGGATGTAACGCAATCCAACTTGCGGTCGCGTCAGGGTACCGGTGCATAACCGTTGCGTCGGAAAGGAACGCGGAGATGCTCCAGAAGCTCGGCGCGATGGAGGTATTCGACTACAAGAGCGATACACTCATTGAGGACCTCGTCCATCGGCTGAGCGGGCAGCACCTTGCTGGCACGCTGCATGCGACCGGCGACATCGCCGCCTGCATGACCGTCGTCAGCCGTTGCGAAGGCGTGAGGAAGATCGCAGCGACCCTTCCGCCGCCCGAAGACCGACCTGCGAGCGTCGATGCAACTCACATTTTCGGAACGATGCTGAAGGACGACGATGTTGGACCGATGATCTACCGCGAGTTTCTTCCAAAAGGGCTCGCTGATGGAACCTTCGTCGCAGCACCTCCCGCAAAGATATCTGGTAGCGGGCTCGAAGCGCTCCAGGCGGCTTTGGAAGCTCAGAAGGCCGGCGTCACGGCAACGAAGATTGTCGTGACGTTGCCTGACGTACGAACCGTCGCCATCTGAATCATATACCGGAGTAAGCACATGCTGATTGTTGCAGGCCACGTGTTCGTGGCTCCGTCCGAGGTCGATGCCTTTGTCGCGGACGCTCGTAGTACCTTGTCGATCGGCAGGGCCGCAAAAGGTAACCTGTTCTTCTCGTTTACATTAGACGATCCGGCCGAGGGAAGCGTGACGGTTCTGGAACGGTGGAACGACAGGGCCTCGCTTGATGCTTACCTAGCCCGGCCGGAGGTCGTCGCGATCTTCACCCGTTGGTCTGGGCGAATGCGAAACGAGGTCAAGTTGTACGACGCCAGCAACGAACGATCGCCAAGGGATTGAAGGTGCGTCCAGCCCCCGATGGTGCGGCCAACAGGCCGGACGATCGGGGCACGACGCCGTGGACTTCGGCTGAAGAACTTGTCGATGTGGTGTCGACCTGACGGACTTCAATCAGCGCTCGGTGGCATGAATGCGGATCGGCTATCCTTTGGTCATTACAAACCACGCGCGGTGCGTTAAGAGCAGGACCGGCTTGGCCCACGAGCCTCATCGGCTCGCGGTGCAGCCGCCACTCTCTTTATCCGCGCTTGGAGATACGCACATTATCAAGATCATGGTCTTGCTGCACAGCACGGTCGGTGCGGATTGGCAGCCTCCTCCGAAGGGCACCAGCCTGAAGACGCTGGGCGAAGCCGAGGAAAAGGGTTTCATCGAAATCCGAGGCGAGTTTCAGAAACGACAGATCCGCCTGACGACGCTCGGCGTTCAGCATCTGGAACGTGACCGGCGGCGACTGGAAGCCCGCAGGAGCTGAGAGCGGAACAGCGCCGGCGGCCCTCCCGGCGCATCGTCATCCTCACGCGCCGGCGAAATCCACCAACGAGAGATCCACGGACCAGTCGTAGTTCCCGGGAATGATCTCCTCGGGCCGCGGCGGCGCGAAGGCATGCGGAAGAAGCGCGTGACAGATCTTTGACGTCTCGCCTGCCGCCAGCACCCGGTCCTCGCGCAGGAACGCCCGATACGCGACGGAGGTCTGCCCCTTGAGCCTGCCGAGGAGCGTGAACGACAGGCGCTTCACGGCGGCCCGGTCGTTACCGTTCTTCAACTCGATCAGGATGGGCATGCCCGGATCGCGGCATGCCTCGGCATCCAGCCTTGCACCGGCGATCACGGCGTCGGTCCGACCTCCCCGCTCGGCGTGCCCGAAGAACGTCGGAACGAAGACGATGGCCGCCACAAGGGCCGCGAGAGCTGCCAGTCCGGCGCCGATCCGGCGATCGATCAGAAACGCCAGGCCAATGACGAGGAAAGCGATGGCCGAAGTCCAAGCCATCAGGCGCCCCTCCGTCTCAAGAGAATTTTCATCCCCGGTAGATAGCGATCTTCGCGCGAAATGAAAGCGACGATGCCGGCAACCGCTTGCGACTGACGACACTTCGCCGTGCACAGCGTCGGCTCTCCCGATGCACGGGGGCAATGGTGCGAGCGCGAAGTCTAATGGATGCGAGCGCAGCCGGCCCTACCCCTCGCCCAGCACGTCGATCATCGCCCGCATGGCGCGCGTCACGTGCCGTTCGGAGTGGCGCAGAAGGAAGAACGGCCGGTTCGGCATCGGCAGGGCGGCGGCCCGCAGCCGCCCCTGCGCCACATGCGCCTCGACCGCGCGCGAAGACAGGACGGCAGCACTTTCGCCCGCTTCGACCGCGGCGATGACTGCCTCGTTGGACGGCAATTCCAGCACAACCTGCAACTCGTCCGGCTGCAGCCCGAGACGCCGGATCTCCGTCTCGAAGGCGGCCCGCGTGCCGGATCCGGGCTCTCGCTGGATCCAGCTGGTTTCCAGGCAATCAGCCGCAGACAATGAACGCCCGTCCGCCCAGGCATGACGCCCACCGACGACCAGGACCAGTTGGTCCTCACCGACCCTGGTGACCGTCAGCGCGTCCAGATCGACGTCACCCTCGACAACCGCCAGTTCCGCCCGGCCCGCCAGCACGGCTTCCGCAGCGCTATGGGTATTGCCGACCGTCAGCCCGAGATCCACCTGCGCATACTCTGCGTGGTAGCGCATCAATCGCTGCGGCAGCCAGTAGCTCGCCACCGTCTGGCTGGCGTGGATGCGCAGGCTTCCGCTGGCCGTGCCGGAGAGATCGGCAAGCAGGCGGGCGGCAACGGCCGCCTGATCGAGAAGCTTGCGCGCCTCCGGCAGGAAAAGCCGACCGGCCTCGGTCAGCTCGATTCCGCGCCCCACCCGGTTGAACAGTCGCACCGCATGGCGCGCCTCAAACGCTGCGATCGCCGCACTGACCGAGGACTGCGTCAGGTTCAGCACCTCGGCCGCCCGCGTCACATGCTGGCGCTCCGCCACTTCCAGGAAAATCCGCAGCTGTTCAAGGGTCATCGAATTTCGTTCGTCTAAAGCGATGGATCCGATCATACCAATCTGTTGGACCGCTGGAAATGCCTGCAGGAGAATAAGAGCGCTCCGTTACCGGCAGGATCAGCACACCATGCTCTCGCATATTGCTCAGACGAAACGTGTATTCCAGCCCTTCTCCGGACTGGCGGACGGCATCGCACCCGGTCTTCTGATTTGCGGCCTGATCGCCGGCGGCTGTCTTGTCTTCCGGACCCTCACCGGCTGGCAGGCTGTCAGCCCGCTGATCCTCGCCATCATCTGCGGCATGCTGGTCCGCAATCTCTCCGGCGTACCCAAAGCGGCCACAGCCGGCATCGGCTTTTCGCTGCGACGGCTGCTGCGGCTCGGTATCGTGCTGCTCGGGTTGCAGATCACCGCCAGCCAGGTTGTTGCGCTTGGCGCCCCCGGGCTCGTCACCGTCGTGGCGACGCTCGCCGCAACCTTCCTGGCGATCACCATGGTCGGACGGTGGCTGGGGGTCGACCGCCAGACCACCGGCCTGATCGCGGCCGGCACCTCCGTCTGCGGCGCCTCGGCAGTGATCGCCGCCAATGCCGCCATCCGCGGTCGCGAGGAAGATGTTGCCTATGCGGTGGCCTGCGTGACGATCTTCGGCTCGATCTCGATGCTCGTCTACCCGCTCCTCGCCGCCCCGCTCGGCCTCGACGCCATGGCCTATGGTGTGTGGACCGGTGCGACCGTGCACGAGGTGGCGCAGGTGGTCGCGGCGACATTCCAGGCGGGCCACGCGGCCGGCGAATTCGGCACCATCTCGAAATTGGCGCGCGTCGTGCTGCTGGCGCCGCTGGTGATGATCCTCGGCCTGACGGCGTTCCGCACCGCGCGCGGCGAGCATTCAGCCGGAGCAGCGCCCTTCCCGTGGTTCGTGCTCGGCTTCATCGCCATGGCCGCGCTCAACAGCGTCGTCGACATTCCGAAGGCTTTGGAGGGACTGGCCGCCCTCGCCAGCACGTTCCTGCTGGCGACCGGCCTTGCCGCGATGGGCCTGCAGACCGACATCCGCGCACTGAAGGCCAAGGGTCTGCGGCCGCTGGCGCTCGGCGCCTTCGGCTGGCTGTTCATCTCGGTGTTCGGCTATCTGATGGTGAGGCTGACGGGGCTTTGATCCCCGGCCGTCAGGTGTCCTTGGCCGCCGCTCTCAAGCCACGCAGAAACAGCCCCTCCAGATAATGGGCGGCCTGCTCGAAGCGCTCCTTGCCGGCATCGGCACCGAGTACCGCCCGCACCTGCACGTCGAAATCGGCGTAATGCTGGGTGGTCGACCAGATCGAGAAGATCAGGTGATGCGGATCGCAGGCGGCGATCTTGCCGGCCTCCGCCCAGCCGCGGATGATGCGCGCCTTCTCATCCACCAGTTCGCGCAGCGGCCCCTTCAGCTCGTCTTCGATATGCGGAGCGCCCTGCAGGATCTCGTTGGCGAACAGCCGGCTCTCCCGCGGAAAGTCGCGCGACATTTCCAGCTTGCGGCGGATGTAGGAGCGGATCTCGGCCTCCGGATCTCCGTCTGCGTCGAAGGCCCTCAGCGGCTCCAGCCAGGTGAACAGCATGCGGTCGAGAAGCGTCCGGTGGATCGCTTCCTTTGTGCGGAAGTAGTAGAGAAGGTTGGGCTTCGACATGCCGGCCGCCTCGGCGATCTGGTCGATGGTGGAGCCACGAAAACCATAGGCGGAGAACACCCCGAGCGCGGCTTCGAGGATCTTCTCCTCCTTCTCCTCCTGGATGCGCGTCCGCCGCTGGGTCTTTGCCGCTCTCGCCACCATGCCGACGCTTCCTCGGTGCACTGCGCGCCCAAATGGACGCAGATGCACAGTTTTTGATCCCGGATTTGAGCTGCCGGAATTCTGTTCATTTTTCCTGCCGCCGGACGCTTTTCGACTTGAGTGCGAGCCGGGACGTTGTAAGCTTTGTCCAACCGGTCAATTTATCGGCGACGCATTCGGCGAAGGCAAGTCCAAGGCAGCCCGACCCTCAAGAAGATGCGCGCCGGGCCGCAGGGAACAGCAGCCGGGCATCGCACCCCAACAGGCTGAGCAATCGAAGGAATGAGCGAATGGTGGCAGCACCAGGCGAGAACTTGCGCGTCAATGGCGATCGGCTGTGGGACAGCCTCATGGAGATGGCGAAGATCGGCCCCGGCATTGCTGGCGGCAACAATCGCCAGACCCTGACGGATGCCGATAGTGAAGGTCGCCACCTGTTCAAGCGCTGGTGCGACGAGGCGGGTCTGACGACCGGCGTCGACCAAATGGGCACGATGTTTGCCACCCGCCCCGGCACCGATCCCGACGCCCTGCCCATCTATGTCGGTAGTCACCTGGACACTCAGCCGACCGGCGGCAAGTATGATGGCGTGCTCGGCGTGCTGGCGGGCCTCGAGGTGATCCGGACGCTGAACGATCTCGGCATCCAGACAAAGCATCCGATCACCGTCACCAACTGGTCGAACGAGGAAGGCGCCCGCTTTGCACCGGCAATGCTGGCCTCTGGCGTGTTCGCCGGCATCCATACGCTCGACTACGCCTATGGCCGCAAGGACCCGGACGGCAAGACCTATGGCGACGAGTTGAAGCGCATCGGCTGGCTGGGCGACGAAGAGGTAGGCGCCCGAAAGATGCACGCCTATTTCGAATACCACATCGAGCAGGGACCGATCCTCGAGGCGCAGAACAGGCAGATCGGCGTGGTGACGCACTGCCAGGGCCTCTGGTGGCTGGAATTCACGCTGACCGGCCGCGAGGCGCATACCGGCTCGACGCCGATGACGATGCGGGTCAATGCCGGGCTTGCCTTTGGCCGCATTCTGGAAATGGTCCAGGCGGTGGCGATGGAAGAGCAGCCGGGTGCAGTGGCCGGCGTCGGCCAGGCCTTCTTCTCGCCGAACTCGCGCAACGTGCTGCCGGGCAAGGTCGTGTTCACCGTCGACATGCGCACGCCGAGCCAGGACAAGCTCGATCGCATGCGCGCCAAGATCGAGGCGGAAGCCCGGACCATCTGCGAAGCGCTCGGCGTCGGCTGCTCGGTGGAAGCGGTCGGCCATTTCGACCCGGTGACATTCGATCCGACGCTGGTGGAGCGCGTCCGCTCGGCCGCCGACAAGCTCGGCTACAGCCACATGGACATCATCTCCGGCGCCGGCCACGATGCCTGCTGGGCCGCCCGGCTTGCGCCTTCGACGATGATCTTCTGCCCCTGCGTCAACGGCGTCAGCCACAACGAGGCCGAGGAGATCTCCAGCGAATGGGCCGCTAACGGCTGCGACGTGCTGTTCCACGCAGTGCTGGAAACGGCGGAGATTGTGGGGTGAGCACTTCGGCTGTATGTTGGGCTGCATCCGGGCCGATGGAGCATCAGACATGTCCTCGTCAACCGACAACCTCGTACTTGAACATCTGCGCGCTATCAGAGGCAAGATGGACCGCCTCTCCGACGACATGTCGGAAGTCAAGGCGCGTCTTGGTGTCCTTGAATACCAGATTGGTGGCCTCACCTCTCAAAACGCCGGCTTCTCCAACCGCCTCGACAGATTGGACGACCGTCTCACGCGCATTGAAAAACGCCTCGAACTCGTCGAAGTTTGAGTTTCCGGCGGTAAGACGGCCCGGCCTTAGCCACATGGACGTCGTCTACAACGCCGGCCGCGATGCCTGTCGGTCAACAAAGCTCGCCCCTCCGATGATGTTTCGTCCACGTCGTGCTGGAGACGGCGGAGGTCGTCGAGCAATGCACCCCGCCACCCCTCACAACCCACGAATCGGGCGCGCAAGCGAACGCCGCGGCACGCGGTCCGCATTCGCGCTGTTCAACCTCGAAAAGGGACATCCTGTTCATGAGTAAAGTTGGCCGCCTGATCGACCATGTCGGAATATTCGTCGAGGACATCGCCGCGAGCAAACAGTTCTACAAGGCGGTGTTTGCCACCTTGGGGATGGAGATCGAGGATGATGGCGAGGATTTCTGGTGCGACGAATTCTACGTCTCGCCGAAGCGTAAAGCCCCCGTATCCTGCCTCCATATTGCCTTCCAAGCCGCCGACGAGGCGATGGTCCGGGCCTTCTGGGAAGCCGGACTTGCTGCAGGCGGGCGCGACAATGGTGCGCCCGGCCTTCGCCCCTATCATAGCCGGTATTACGGCGCTTTCCTGCTCGATCCCGACGGCAACAATGTCGAAGCGGTCTACCATGGTCCGTCCAGGCGCTCGGCAGAGGCGATCGATATCGAGAGGATTGCCTGACCGCATGCAAATCGCGTGGCCAGCGTCCAGACTTGGCCACGGCTGACGGATATGACGACACCAAGGGAGACCAGCATGACCACAGTCATCAAGAACGGCACCATCGTCACCGCCGACCTCACCTACAAGGCGGACGTCAGGATCGACGGCGGCAAGATCATCGAGATCGGCCCGAACCTGTCGGGCAACACGGTGCTGGACGCAACGGACTGTTACGTCATGCCGGGCGGCATCGATCCGCACGTGCATCTCGAAATGCCGTTCATGGGCACCTATTCCGCCGACGATTTCGAAAGCGGCACGCGCGCGGCGCTTTCCGGCGGCACCACCATGGTCGTCGATTTCTGTCTGCCCGATCCCGGCCAGTCGCTGCTCGATGCGCTGAAGCGCTGGGACAACAAGGCGACCCGCGCCACCTGCGACTATTCCTTCCACATCGCCGTCACCTGGTGGGGCGAGCAGGTCTTCAACGACATGAAGACCGTCGTTCAGGAGAAGGGCATCAACACCTTCAAGCACTTCATGGCCTACAAGGGCGCGCTGATGGTGAACGACGACGAGATGTTCGCCTCGTTCTCGCGCTGCGCCGAACTGGGGGCGCTGCCGCTTGTGCATGCGGAGAACGGCGACGTGGTCGCTGCGATGCAGGCCAAGCTCATGGACGAAGGCAATGACGGACCCGAGGCGCATGCCTATTCGCGGCCGGCTTCGGTCGAGGGCGAGGCGACCAATCGCGCCATCATCATCGCCGACATGGCCGGCAGCCCGCTCTACGTGGTCCACACCTCCTGCGAACAGGCGCATGAGGCGATCCGCCGGGCGCGGCAGAATGGCATGCGCGTCTGTGGCGAGCCGCTGATCCAGCACCTGACGCTCGACGAGAGCGAATATGCCAACCCCGACTGGGACCATGCCGCCCGACGGGTGATGTCGCCGCCGTTCCGCAACAAGCAGCACCAGGACAGTCTCTGGGCGGGGCTTGCCTCCGGCTCGCTGCAGGTGGTGGCGACTGACCATTGCGCCTTTACCACCGCGCAGAAGCGCACCGGGCTTGGTGATTTCCGCAAGATCCCGAACGGCACCGGCGGTCTGGAGGATCGCCTGCCGATGCTGTGGACCCACGGCGTTGTGACCGGCCGCCTCACCATGAACGAGTTTGTCGGGGTCACCTCGACCAATATTGCCAAGATCCTCAACCTCTATCCGCGGAAGGGCGCAATCCTTGTCGGCGCCGATGCCGATATCGTCGTCCTCGATCCGAACAAGTCGAAGACCATCACCGCCGGGACCCAGCAGTCGGCGATCGACTACAACGTCTTCGAGGGCAAGCAGGTAACCGGCCTGCCGCGCTACACATTGACGAGAGGCGTCGTGGCGATCGAGGACGGCATGGTGAAGACGCGCGAGGGCCATGGGGCATTCGTCGCCCGCGAGCCCTACCCGGCTGTGTCGCGGGCGCTGTCGACCTGGAAGGAATTGACGGCTCCCCGCAAGGTGGAGCGATCCGGCATCCCGGCGAGTGGAGTGTGATCAATTCGATGATGGGAGTGCTTGGACCCGCCCCCTCTGCCTTGCCGGGCATCTCCCCCACATTGGAGGAGATCGGGTTGCCGCGGAGCGTCCAATCTCGCCCCTTGAGGGGGAGATGTCACGAAGTAACAGAGGGGGGCATCTTGCCTTGGAGACGGGCCATGACGCATTTTGAAGTTGCTACGGCCAATCGAAAGAATGCCAAGCGCATGAGGCGAGCGCTGACAGACGCAGAGCTGAAGCTCGGGAACGAGCTTCGAGCCCATCGACTGATGGGTCTGAGCTTCCGCCGGCAGATGCCAGTCGCCGGCTATATCGTCGATTTTGCATGCCCGTCGCACAGACTGGTTGTCGAGGTCGATGGCTCGCAACATGGCAATGACGCCGATCAGGAATATGACCGCTCTCGAACGGAGCAGCTGGAGTCCGTCGGCTGGAAGGTCTTGCGGGTCTGGAATGACGTAGTCCTGAACAATATCGACGAAGTTTGCTCAGGCATCATCCGCACGATCGGCGTGGAATACTTCGATGCGAAGTGACCGTGGCTCACCCCCCTCTGCCCTGCCGGGCATCTCCCCCTCAAGGGGGGAGATTGGCTGGAGCCTCCCATCAGATCTTCACCAACCCGTCCAGCTCCGGCAGCAGCACGACGCTTTCCTGCTCGTTCGGATCGGTGCGAGCGATGATCGCGGTCGCCGGCTCGTCGGACGAATTGGCCGGCAGGTGCGGCACGCCGGCCGGAATGTAGAACAGCTCGCCGGCGCTGACCACGACGTGGTTTTCCAGCCGCTCGCCGTACCAGGTGTCGGCCTTGCCCGACAGCATGTAGATCGCCGTCTCGTGGTTCTCGTGCAGATGGGCCTTCGCCCGCGCGCCCGGCGGGATCGTCAGGATGTGCATGCAGATGCCCTTGGCGCCCACCGTTTCGGCCGCGATGCCGGCAAAATAGCTCAGCCCCTGCTTTCCGTCATAGGTGGCGCCCGGCTTCACCAGCCGGCAGGTGGGCTTTGCTGATGTGTCCATGGAAACCATCCTCCCTCGACCCGACCCGCACCCGCCGTGATGGCAAGGGCGGCCAGCCCCTCAACCCGATGATAGCAGAAAACATGGCCCCTCAAATGCCCAACCTTTGCCAGCCCGGAGCCCGGCCATGACCGCCGCCTCCGTCGTCTCCGCCCGTGGCCTCGGGCTGACCTTCGAGACCGGCGACGGTTCGGTGCATGCGCTGTCAGACGTCGACCTCGATATCCGCAAGGGCGATTTCGTGTCGTTCATCGGTCCGTCCGGCTGCGGCAAGACCACGTTCCTGCGGGTCATCGCCGATCTCGAGAAACACACCGCCGGATCGATAGAGATCAACGGCATGACACCGGAACAGGCACGACTTGCGCGCGCCTATGGCTACGTCTTCCAGGCGCCGGCGCTTTATCCGTGGCGGACAATCGACAAGAACATCGCGCTGCCGCTGGAGATCATGGGCTACAGCGCCGCCGAACAGAAACAGCGCGTCGAGCGGACGCTGGAGCTCGTCAACCTCGGAGGGTTCGGAAAGAAGTTTCCCTGGCAGCTGTCGGGCGGAATGCAGCAGCGGGCATCCATTGCCCGCGCGCTCGGCTTCGACGCCGACCTGCTGTTGATGGACGAGCCGTTCGGCGCACTCGACGAGATCGTCCGCGATCATCTGAACGAACAACTGCTGAAGCTCTGGGCAGCGACGAACAAGACCATCTGCTTCGTCACCCACTCGATCCCGGAGGCGGTCTACCTGTCGACAAAAATCGTCGTCATGAGCCCGCGCCCCGGCCGTGTCATCGACGTCATCGAGTCGACGCTGCCGCGCGACCGCCCGCTCGACATCCGCGAGACACCGGAATTTTTACAGATCGCCCACCGTGTGCGCCAGGGTCTGAAGGCGGGGCACAGCTATGAGGAGTAGTGTTCCGACACGGAAAGCGCAGCGGCCGCAGCGTTCGGCGACGACGGTCAGGCTCTCGACTGCGGAGCCGGCCCCATGATCCGAACCCCGTCTCTCTTCCGCGACCGGGTCCTGCCGGTGCTCACCGTGATCGCCGTCATCCTCGTCGTCTGGCACGTCTTCGTCGTCTACCTGAACGCACCCTTTGTGAGAGACCAGGCGGCGCGCGCAGGCGAGACCGTCACGCTCGGTCAGATCGTCGAGCGCACCTTTGCCCAGGATCGCCCGGTCCTGCCCGCCCCGCACCAGATCGTCGTCGAGCTGTGGGATACGACCGTCAACAAGGCCGTCACCTCCAAGCGTAGCCTCGTCTACCATGCCTGGATCACCCTGTCGGCGACGCTGGCCGGCTTTGCCATGGGCACCGTGCTCGGCATCGTGCTCGCCGTCGGCATCGTCCACAACCGGGCGATGGACCGCTCGCTGATGCCCTGGGTGATCGCCAGCCAGACCATCCCCATCCTTGCCATCGCGCCGATGATCATCGTCGTGCTGAACTCGGTCGGCATTTCCGGCCTGATGCCGAAGGCGCTGATCTCCACCTATCTCTCGTTCTTCCCCATCGTCGTCGGCATGGTGAAGGGCCTGCGCAGCCCCGACACGCTGCTGATCGACCTGATGCACACCTACGGCGCCAGTCCGAGCCAGACCTTCTGGAAACTGCGCTGGCCGGCCTCGATGCCCTACCTGTTCACCTCGCTGAAAGTTGCGATCGCCATCTCGCTGGTCGGCGCCATCGTCGGCGAACTGCCGACCGGTGCGGTTGCCGGCCTCGGCGCGCGGCTGCTGTCGGGCTCCTATTACGGCCAGACGATCCAGATCTGGGCAGCGCTGTTCATGGCGGCCGGCCTTGCCGCCCTGCTGGTCGCGATCGTCGGACTTGCACATGCCCGGGTGCTGAAGCGCATGGGGGCAAAGCCATGAGCGCCTACCTCGTATTTGCCGTGCTGTTCTGGATCTGCGCCTGGGGACTCAACGAATACCTGGTGCGGCTGAAGCCGGCGAGCGCTTCAATCTCACGGCTGATCGGCATTGCCGTGCCGCTGATCTTCGGCGCCACGCTGCTGGTCATCTGGGAATGTCTCGTGCGCGGGCTGAACATCCCGCCCATCCTGCTGCCGGCACCGTCGGCGATCTGGGTCCGGCTGACCAACTCGCTGCCGATCCTCTGGGCGGATTTCCAGCAGACCTTCCTCAAATCGGTGATCACCGGCTACATCGCCGGCTGCGGGCTGGGCTTCCTCGTCGCCATCCTCATCGACCGCTCGCCCTTCCTGCAGAAGGGCCTGCTGCCGATCGGCAATTTCGTCGCCGCCC
The DNA here is from genome assembly GCF_050455525.1 of Rhizobium sp. 0TCS1.26. Taxonomy (NCBI): domain Bacteria; kingdom Pseudomonadati; phylum Pseudomonadota; class Alphaproteobacteria; order Hyphomicrobiales; family Rhizobiaceae; genus Rhizobium; species Rhizobium sp. 0TCS1.26. The sequence continues at coordinate 856,696 of NZ_JBCIYV010000001.1, forward strand.
TTCCCGTCGTCGGCGTCGCACCGATCATGGTCATGTGGTTCGGCTTCGACTGGCCCTCCAAGGTCGCCGTCGTCGTCATCATGACCTTCTTCCCGATGCTGGTGAACACCGTTCAGGGGCTTTCGGCGGCCAGCCACATGGAGCGCGACCTGATGCGCACCTATGCGGCCGGCTGGTGGCCGACGCTCATCAAGCTGCGGCTGCCGGCGGCCTCGCCTTTCATCTTCAACGCGCTCAAGATCAACTCGACGCTGGCTTTGATCGGCGCCATCGTTGCAGAATTCTTCGGCACCCCGATCGTCGGCATGGGGTTCCGGATTTCCACGGAAGTGGGACGCAGCAATGTCGACATGGTCTGGGCCGAGATCGCGGTTGCCGCACTCGCCGGCTCGATCTTCTACGGATTGGTGGCACTCGCAGAACGCGCGGTCACCTTCTGGCATCCTTCCGTCCGCGGTGGACGGAGGTAACGATAAAAAAGGGAACGAAATCATGACAATCCAGATCGCATCGCTGATACTGGCGGCCGCCGTGTCGCTGACCGCAATGCAGGCTGCCGCCGCCGACAAGGTGACGCTGCAGCTGAAATGGGTGACGCAGGCGCAGTTCGCCGGCTACTACGTCGCCAAGGAAAAGGGTTTCTACGAGGCCGAAGGCCTCGACGTCGAGATCAAGCCGGGCGGCCCCGACATCGCACCGCCGCAGGTTCTGGCCGGCGGCGGCGCCGACGTCATCGTCGACTGGATGCCCTCTGCGCTCGCGACACGCGAAAAGGGCGTTCCGCTCGTCAACATCGCCCAGCCGTTCAAGTCGTCCGGCATGATGCTGACCTGCCTCAAGGAGACCGGCATCACCAAGCCGGCCGACTTCAAGGGCAAGACGCTCGGCGTCTGGTTCTTCGGCAACGAGTATCCGTTCCTCTCGTGGATGGCGACGCTCGGCATCAAGACCGACGGTTCGGCCGATGGCGTGAAGGTGCTGAAACAGGGCTTCAACGTCGATCCGCTGCTGCAGAAGCAGGCCGCCTGCATCTCGACGATGACCTATAACGAGTACTGGCAGGTCATCGACGCCGGCATCAAGCCCGACCAGTTGGTGACCTTCAAGTACGAGGACGAAGGCGTGGCGACCCTGGAAGACGGTCTCTACGTGCTGGAAGACAAGTTGAAGGATCCGGCCTTCAAGGAGAAGATGGTCAAGTTCGTCCGCGCTTCGATGAAGGGCTGGAAATATGCCGAGAGCAATGCCGACGAGGCAGCCGGGATCGTTCTCGAAAACGATGCCTCCGGCGCCCAGACCGAAGTTCACCAGAAGCGCATGATGGGCGAAGTGGCGAAGCTCACCGCCGGCTCCAACGGCGCGCTGGATGAGGCCGACTACAAGCGCACGGTCAAGACGCTGCTTGGCGGCGGCTCGGATCCGGTGATCTCCAAGGAGCCGACCGGCGCCTACACCATGGACATCACTAACGCCGCGCTGAAGTAACGAACAAGAAGGACGCGCTATCCGAAGCGCGTCCTTCTTTACCTTCTTGGCAGCAATCCACCGCCATAACAGTGCCGGGATTGATCGGCATTGATTGCACCGCTACACGTCATCACGTTTTGTTGTGTAACGACCTTGCGGGCACGAATGCGCGTAACCAGTTACAGATGAAATTGCCGGGAGTGGGCGGAGGACGACGAAGTGCAGCGGCAGCCGCTTTTGCTTCGTTACATCGGCAACGGTTCGAATGAACCTGCCGGGCCTTATCCGAGCGCATCCCGCAGATGACGATTGCCTGCGTTTTGCTTTATCCGGATCGGACGTGCCCATGGTTTCCCGACTGCCTTCTCTCGCCACCGCCCTGATTGCGCTTGCAGCGACGACGGTCTCGCCGTTGCCGGGCCTGGCGCAGGACCAGCAGCCGGCAGCAGGTCAGGAAGGCCAGCGCACGGAAAGCCGGCTTCCTTCGATCGTCGTGACGGAGGTCGTCACCCGGCCGATGACCGACAGCGTCGTTGCGAGCGGCACCGTCCGCCCGGTCCAGGAAATCTTCGTGCAGCCGCTCGTCGAGGGCCTGTCGATCAAGTCGCTGAACGTCGATGTGGGCGACCGCGTCAAGGCTGGCGACGTGATGGCGGAGCTCAACAACGATGCGCTGCTGCTGGAGAAGAGCCAGCTGGAGGCAAACCGCGCCAAGGCGGAAGCAGGTCTTGCCCAGTACAAGGCACAGGTGATCGAGGCGCAGGCGAATGCCGATGATGCGGTTCGCCAGCGTGACCGGTCGGTCAATCTCAGCAGGAACGGCACCGTTTCGACCTCGCAGGTCGAGCAGCAGACGGCCTCGGCCGAAGCCGCGCTTGCCCGGCTGAACGCGTCCAAGCAGGCGGTCGCCGTCGGCGAGGCCGACATCAAGGTCGTCGACGCGCAGATCAAGGATCTCGACCTGAAGCTTGAGCGGACCGAGGTCAAGGCACCCGTCGACGGCGTCGTATCGGTGCGTGATGCCAAGGTCGGCGCGATTGCCGCCGGCAGCGGCACGCCGCTGTTCACGATGATCCGCGATGGCGCGGTGGAACTGGTCGCCGACGTCTCGGAAAGCAATATCCGGCGCATCCGCCAGGGCATGCCCGCCCGCATCACATTCGCCGGTGCCCGCGACACGCTGCCCGGCACCGTCCGTCTTGTCTCTCCGGTCATCGATCCGGCGACCCGTCTCGGCTCGGTGCACATCGTCGTCGACGCCAACAGCGGCGCACGCTCCGGCATGTACGGCAATGCCAGGATCATCATCGAGGAAACCACATCGCTGACGCTGCCCCAGTCGGCGGTGACCACGGAACGCACCGGCGCGATTGCCCGGAGGGTCGATGATAACGTCGTCAAGCAGGTGTCAATCGAGACCGGCATCCAGGACCAGGGCTACGTGCAGATTCTCAAGGGGCTAGAAGCCGGGGATCTGGTCGTTGCCAAGGCCGGCGCCTTCGTGCGTGATGGCGACCGCATCTCTCCCGTGCCTGCCGAACCCGTAGCCGCCAATTGAAGGGCTCAGATCGATGAACTTCTCCGCCTGGTCGATACGCAATCCGATCGCGCCGCTACTGGCCTTCGCGCTGCTGCTGTTCATGGGCATCCAGTCCTTCAACAAGCTGCCGATCACCCGCTTCCCGAACATCGACGTGCCGGTGGTGTCGATCATCGTCGCGCAGAGCGGTGCCTCGCCCTCTGAGCTCGAGATGCAGGTGACGAAGGAGATCGAAGACGCGGTCGCCTCGATCAGCGGCGTCGACGAGATCACCTCCACCGTCAGCGACGGCCAGTCGCAGACCGTCGTCCTGTTCCGCATCGAAAAGCCGACCGACGAAGCCGTTCAGGACACCAAGGACGCCATCGACCGGATTCGCGGCGACCTGCCGGCGGCCGTCGAGGAGCCGATCGTATCGAAGGTCGATGTCGAAGGCCAGGCGATCCAGACATTTGCCGTATCGTCTGCCGACATGACGCTCGAAGAACTGTCGTGGTTCGTCGATGACACCATCAAGCGCGCCCTGCAGGGCCAGCCCGGCATCGGCCGGATCGACCGCTACGGCGGTGCCGACCGCGAGATCCGCGTCTCGCTCGATCCGGACAAGCTGAATTCCTACGGCATCAGCGCGCCGGACGTGAATGCTCAGCTGCGCTCGACCAACGTCGACCTCGGCTCCGGCCGCGGACAGGTGGCCGGCAACGAGCAGACGATCCGCACGCTCGGCGATTCCCGCCGGGTCTCCGATCTCGCCGACACCACCATCGCGCTGTCGAGCGGCCGCTTCGTCAAGCTGTCGGAGCTCGGCACCATCACCGACACCTATGAGGAGCCAAAATCCTTCTCGCGGTTCAACGGCGAGCCGACGGTGACGTTTGCGGTCTTCCGCTCCAAGGGCTCGAGCGAAGTCTCGGTCGCCGAGACGGTCGAAACCGAGCTCGCGACGATCCGCGAAGGCCATCCGAACGTCAACATCCAGATGGTCGACGATTCCGTCTACTTCACCTACGGCAACTACGAGGCGGCGATCCACACGCTGATCGAGGGCGCCATCCTCGCCGTCATCGTCGTCATGCTGTTCCTGCGCAACTGGCGCGCCACGCTGATTTCCGCCGTCGCCCTGCCGCTGTCGGCAATCCCGACCTTCTGGGTCATGGACATCATGGGGTTCTCGCTCAACCTCGTGAGCTTCCTCGCCCTGACGCTGGCGACCGGCATTCTCGTCGACGACGCGATCGTCGAGGTGGAGAATATTGCCCGCCACATCAAAATGGGCAAATCACCGTACAAGGCGGCGCTGGATGCCGCCGATGAGATCGGGCTGGCGGTCATCGCCACCAGCTTTACCATCATCGCGGTCTTCGTGCCGGTCTCGTTCATGCCCGGCATCCCCGGCCAGTACTTCATCCAGTTCGGCCTGACCGTCGCCTTCTCGGTATTCTTCTCGCTGCTTGTGGCACGTCTCATCACGCCGCTGATGGCGGCCTACCTGATGCGCGCCGAAGACGCGATGGACGATCACCACGACAATGACGGCTGGCTGATGAAGGCCTATACGCGCCTGGTCACCGGCACCACCAGACGCTGGTACATGCGCTATGCGACGCTTGCCGGCGCCATCGTCTTCCTGATCGGCTCCATCATGCTGCTCATGCAGGTGCCCGGCAGCTTCCTGCCGCCGGAAGATTCCTCGCGCATCGTGCTGGCGGTGGAACTGCCGCCGAACGCCACGCTGGACGAGACCGCCGCCACCTCGACGAAGATCTACGACACGATCAAGGGGCTCGACGGCGTTGAAAGCGTCTTCGTCCTGGGCGGTGCCTCGCCGAAGGGCGATCTGGAACTGCGCCTCGCAACCGTGCGCGTCATTCTCGGCACGCTCGACCATTCGCTGGTCCGGACCCTGGTCAACAAGGGGCTCGGCTCCCTGCCCCTCATCGGCGAGCATCTTCCGAAGCTTCCGACCGAAGGCCGCGTGCGGCCCCAGTGGGAGATCGAGAAGGAGCTGTTCGCCAAGGTTCGTTCGATACCCGATGTGCGCATCACCAAGCTCAACGACCGGGGCGAGCGCGAACTGTCGTTCAACTTCCTCGCCAGCAACAATGACGAGCTGAACGACGCCGTCGCCAGACTGGAAAGCCGCCTGCGCGCCTCGCCGATCCTGGCGAACGTCTCTTCGGAAGGTTCGCTGCCGCGTCCCGAGCTGCAGATCCGTCCGCGCAAGGACGAGGCTGCCCGTCTCGGCATCACGCCGCAGCAGATTTCCGAGACGGTGCGCGTCGCGACCATCGGCGATGTCCATGCCGCGCTGCCGAAGATTGCCCTCGACAGCCGCCTGATCCCCATCCGCGTCCAGGCCTCTCTCGATCTGCGCCGCGACCTGCAGGCCATCCGTGCGCTGAGGGTCAAGACGGCAAGCGGCGCCACCGTGCCGCTGTCGAGCGTCGCGGATGTCGACTATTCGGAAGGCCCAAGCTCGATCAAGCGCAACTCGCGCAACCGCGTCGTGTCCATCGGCTCCGACGTTCCCCAAGGGACGGCGCTGGATACGGCGACCGACGAGTTCCGCCGCATCGTTACCGAAACCAACCTGCCGCCGTCCGTGCGCCTCGCCGAAAGTGGCGATGCGAAGATCCAGGGCGAGATGGTCCAGGGTTTTGCCAACGCCATGCTGCTCGGCCTGCTGCTGGTGCTGGTGGTGCTGATCCTGCTGTTCAAGGACGTCATCCAGCCCTTCACCATCCTGTTCTCGCTGCCGCTTGCCATCGGCGGCGTCGCCGTCGGTCTGATCGTCACCAACAACGCCCTGTCGATGCCCGTGCTGATCGGCATTCTGATGCTGATGGGCATCGTCACCAAGAACGCCATTCTGCTGGTCGATTTCGCCATCGAGATGCGCCGCCATGGACTGGAACGGGTGCATGCCATGGTCGAAGCCGGCCGCAAGCGTGCCCGGCCGATCATCATGACATCGATCGCCATGTCAGCCGGCATGCTGCCTTCGGCTCTCGGCGTCGGCGAAGGCGGCTCGTTCCGCGCGCCGATGGCGATCGCCGTTATCGGCGGCATCATCGTCTCGACGGTGCTGAGCCTGGTGGTCGTGCCGGCCTTCTTCCTGATCATGGACGACCTGTCTCGCCTGCTCAGTCGTATCTTCAGCCGCTTCGTCGGCAAGAAGGAGATCGAGGAGCCCGTGCTGTCCAGCGAGGAGCTGAGCCGCAACGCCCGCGACAGCGAACGGCAGATCGCCGCGCTGCAGGAACGGCTGAAGCAGGTCGAGGGACAGGCGGCGAACGATCACGACGATCGCGGCACGCGGTCTGGCGGCAACAACGTTCTGCGCCTGCCGCCGCTGGCGGCGGAATAGGCCAGGGCTCGACCAGAACCAGACCGGCTTGATCTTGGTCAAGCCGGTCTGGTGTCCCGCATGCTACGCCATGTGCCAAAGACGGTTTGGGCGCCGTGGAGCATGAGGGACGCGGAGACGATGGCCGAAGGTCGGGCGAAGATACACAGTCGCGAGCGTAATCTGCTCGCCGCCAGTCCGCTGCTGCAGTCAGTATCGCCGCAGGCAGCCGCCCATCTCATCGACACGGCTCTGTTTACCACCCTGCCCGCCCGTTCGACCCTCTATGACGAAGGCGAAAGAGCCCGCGACTTCTATTGCGTGCTCTACGGCTATGTCAGACTGTTTCGCACCGGCCGCGACGGTCGTCAGGCGGACCTGCGCATCTGCGGCCCCGGCGACGTGTTCGCCGAATGTCTGATCCACGGCGGCGAGCGATACCGCACCTCTGCGGAAGTCGCCGAAACCGCAACCATCGCCAGCTTCGGGATCGCCGACGTCCGCCGGCTTGCCGACCGGGACGCGACGGTGTCGAGCGCGATCAGTGCGCTTCTGTCGTCGCACCTGCTGACGATCATGGACTGCATGGCCAATGATCGTCTCTACACGGCGCCGCAACGGGTCGCCGACTACCTGCTGGCCTGCTGCCCAAGCGACGACGGCGCCGCCTCCATCCGCCTGCCCTACCAGAAGAGCCTGATTGCCGGCCTGTTGGGCCTGGCGCCGGAAGCCCTGTCGCGGGCCTTCGCCAGCCTGAAGGCGAACGGCGTTACCGTTCGCGGCCGGATCGTGCAGATCGGCGACGTCGAGGCTCTCCGCAAGATCTGAGGCGCCGGATCCTTACGCGGCGGACAGCCCGCCCTGGGTCTCGAGAAAACGGACGATATGGTCGACGCCTTCGCCGCGCTTCAGATCGGTGAAGATGAACGGCTTGTTGTCGCGCATGCGCGCCGCATCGCGGTCCATCACGTCGAGATCGGCACCCACATAGGGTGCCAGGTCCTTCTTGTTGATGACCAGCATGTCAGAGCGGGTGATGCCGGGACCGCCCTTGCGCGGGATCTCCTCGCCCTGGCAGGTCGAGATGACGTAGATGGTGATATCGGCAAGATCCGGCGAGAAGGTCGCGGCAAGATTGTCACCGCCCGACTCGATGAAGATCAGGTCGAGATCGGGAAAACGCTCGTTCAGCCCGGCAATCGCCTGCAGGTTGATCGTCGCATCCTCGCGGATCGCGGTGTGCGGGCAACCGCCGGTTTCCACGCCGACGATGCGGTCCGAGGAGAGAGCCTGCATCCGCACCAACGCCTCGGCATCCTCCTTGGTATAGATGTCGTTAGTGACGACGGCCACCGAATAGTCTTGGCGCATCGCCTTGCACAGCTTTTCCGTCAGCGCCGTCTTGCCCGAGCCGACCGGTCCGCCGATGCCGACGCGCAGAGGTCCGTTTGCCGATTTCATGCTGCATGCCTTTCGTTCTGGTCGCGCCAGACTACCCGTCTCGCTGCGCCGCACAAGCCGGCATCGCCGGCAATCCGCAGTTCAGGAACGAAACAGCCGCGAATGCTGCGTCTCATGCCGCATCGAAGCGATATCCGCCTGAATGGTCGATGTCCCCAGATCGTCGAGCGTAGAGGCAGCGGCCAGTTCGGCAACAGCCGAAACGCGCGCCTCCAGATCTGCAAGGATCTTCACGCCCTTCTGCTGGCCGCAGACACCGAGACGGATGCCAGCCGAGATCCCTTGAGAGAGCGCCGCATGCAGGAACGCGGCGAGCGCCTGCTCGGTCGACACGCCATGAGCGGAGGCGACCGCACCGACGGCCACCGGATAGGGACAATCGCGCGGCAGGCGCTCGAAGACTGCATGCGGCCAGGCGGCGGCGGCCGACAAAAAGGCGCGGCCAAGCGACAGCGTTTCCAGATGCCGTTCTGCCGATCCGGCCAGCGCCAGACCAAGTTCCGACAGTTCCGCAAGCTGGCGCCCGTCATCTGCGGCGCGCGCGGCAGTGGCCAGCAGCACCGCATCGTTCCACAGTGTTCCCGCCTCCAGCGTCGCCGAAAGCCAGCCGCGCAATCCCTCGGCATCCGTCACCAGCCGGTCATGCACCGCACGCTCCAGGCCGCTGGAATAGGCGAACCCGCCGACCGGAAAGGCCGGCGACAGCCATGTCATCAGCCGCAGCAGTGACTGCGTTTCGCCCGGTGAGCTCACCGCTGCTCAATCATGTTTGTGATGGGCGTGGTCATGCCCCGAATGGTCATGTCCGGAATGGTCATGGCCCGCGTGATCGTGTGCCGCGTGGCCATGGTCGTGGCTGCTATGCGAATGATAGGCGCCGCGGGCCGGCTGGAATGGTTCCTCGACGTCGAGCACCGTAGCGCCGAGCCCCTGCAGCATGGAGCGGATTACGTGGTCGCGCAGGATGACGATCCGGTCGTCCTCGATCTGTGCCGGAAGATGCCGGTTGCCCAGGTGCCAGGCGAGTTCGATCAAGTGCAGCGTGTCGCGGGCCCGCACCTCGAACAGCTTTTCCGCCGCCGCCTTCACCTCCACCGTCTCGCCATTGTCGAGCACCAGCCGGTCGCCGTCGTGGAACAGCACCGCCTCCTTGAGGTCGAGCATCACCATGTCGCCGTTCGACAGATGCAGGAGCTTGCGGCGCAGATGGCGAAGGTCGTGGGGAAGCGTCACGGTGTCGATGGGCGGATCGGAAATCTCGCCGGCCGGGCGATAGCTGTGGACATGCTGCATGGGAACCATTCCTGTGATGATGCCCGCATCATTGCCAAGCACGCCGGTCATGACAAGCGGCGAATGAAGAAGCTGTGCAAAAACAGAGGCAGCGAAAGGCGGCCCAGCCTCTATTGGTGCAAATCAAGCGACCAGGCGAGCAACGGCGGCAGCGGCGTCCACCAGCCCGTACGGATGCCGGCCGTGCGCAGCATCGCACCGGTCCACGTGTTGCAGCCGAGCAGAGCGTTGAAGCCGCCATTGGCCTCGAAGAATGCATCGTATTCTCCGTAGGCCGCATCCGCCACGCGCTGCAGTCGCCCGTCCTTCCGGGCAAAGCTGTTGCCGATGGCAGCCAGCAGCCGGCGGTACCCCTCCTCCGTCACTTCCAGCCGGCGCACGGTCGGATCTTCGGGCGAGATCTCGCCGGCGAGATCCACATGCATGACCGAGCTGTCGATCGTCATCGCCTTGAACAGCGGCACGGGCTTGAGCTCGCCCCAGGTCGGCGTCTCGATGTAGAAGGCACGCCCGCCCCAGCCGATGATCAGATAGGCAGCACCCGGATGGTCGATCTCAAATCCGAGCGGTCCGAGGTCGGCAAGCTCCCGGCGCAGATCGTCGTCGAGCCGCAGTGCCAGATCCGTGTGGATGGGGTTGGAGAGAACCAGCACCTCGCGGGTGGCCGGACCCTCATTGGCGGAGGTTGAAAAGAGAGGACGTGGCACGAGCGTGCCGAGGATGGCAGCGAGCAACGGGATCGCAACGAGCACCAGCAGTCGGCAGAAGATCTTCGTCATGGGGCCGACGTAGACCTCGCAATGCCTAAATGCAACCAAACCTCCGGGACGCTTCAGTCACGGATCTCAAGCCGGCGCTCGATCTGCTGAACCTTGTCTCCGAGACGGTCCAGACGCAGGCCCATCTCCGCCACGCCTGCAGCGTCCGCCCCATGATCCCGGCGCAGGCTCGCCAATCCGATCTCGATCCGCGTCAGACGATGACCATGCTCCGACAGGGTGTCGCGCACGCCACGCAGGTCCGCACGAACAGCCAGCACATGTTCAAGGACAAGAGTGTTGATGTCTTCAGCCATGGCGTTACCCTGAGCGTCAGAGCCCAAGTCTACAACAAATGCCGGCGCCGACAATCAGGCAACAGAAGGAATAAGAGACCTGCACGCCTCAGTCTCTGCTTTCTCGCCCATGCCATACCCGCACCACGATCAGAGTATCCCGCGGCTCTTCCAGTCTGTAGCGAAGAACTTATGCGCTATTGCCGAAGGGGATGAAGAGCTGCCGGTCTCCGGTGCGTTCTCGCATCAGTGCGCCAATGTGGGGATTTTGCTGAAGGCGGTCGATAGCATTGTCGATGGCCAACATTGCCTTCCGCGCTGCTGAGGAATTCTGCCTCGCCAGAAAGCTGTAAAGCCGGTCGATATCCTGATCAGCTTCGGGCAGAAAGCGTATCTTCACGCTGATCTTGCCTTGCGCCCCGCTTCATCGGCAAGCGCTCGCAATTTGGCCTGCATATCCTCACCAGAAATGCATTTGCCGGTCTCCAGATATCTCGCCCATCGGCGATCATCCTCGGCAAACTCGGCCTCCTGGCGCTCCACATCCTCCGCATGAAGCCGCAAAACGCCTTCAGCCAGTTCAGACACGGTCGAGCCTTCGCGTTCCGCTATGGCAGCGAGACGCTTTTTCAAATCACCATCGATGCTGACAGTCTCTTTGATGCTCATGGCGACATCCTATCACAGACCATCAGCCTGCCAAAGGGGCGCTCAGAACAGGAAATACCGCTGCGCCATCGGTAGCACCGTCGCCGGTTCGCAGGTCAGAAGCTCGCCGTCGGCGCGCACCTCGTAGGTTTCCGGATCGACCTCGATATGCGGCGTCAGGTCGTTGAGGATCATCGACTTCTTGGAGATGCCGCCGCGCGTGTTCTTCACCGCCACCAGCTGCTTGGCGACGCCGAGGCGCCCGGCAAGCCCTGCATCGAGCGACGCCTGGCTGACGAACGTCACGGACGAATTGGTGCGGGCCTTGCCGAAGGCGCCGAACATCGGCCGGTAATGCACCGGCTGCGGCGTCGGGATCGAAGCGTTCGGATCGCCCATCGGTGCCGCGGCGATCGTGCCGCCGAGCAGCACCATGTCCGGCTTGACGCCGAAGAAGGCCGGGTTCCACATGACGAGGTCGGCGCGCTTGCCCACTTCCACCGAGCCGATCTCGTGGGAAAGGCCATGCGCGATGGCCGGGTTGATCGTGTATTTGGCGATATAGCGGCGGACGCGGAAATTGTCGTTCTCGCCGGTTTCCTGTGCCAGGCGCCCACGCTGGCGCTTCATCTTGTCGGCCGTCTGCCAAGTGCGGATCGCCACCTCGCCGACGCGGCCCATGGCCTGGCTGTCGGAGGAGATGATAGAGAAGGCGCCGATATCGTGCAGAATGTCCTCGGCCGCGATGGTTTCCTTGCGGATGCGGCTTTCGGCAAAGGCGATGTCTTCCGGGATCGACGGCGACAGGTGGTGGCAGACCATCAGCATGTCGAGATGTTCGGCCAGCGTATTGATCGTGTAGGGCCTCGTCGGATTTGTCGACGACGGAATGACGTTCATCTGGCCGCAGATCTTGATGATATCCGGCGCGTGGCCGCCGCCAGCCCCTTCCGTGTGGAAGGCATGGATCGTGCGTCCCCTGATGGCGCCGATCGTGTCTTCGACGAAACCGCTTTCGTTCAGCGTATCGGTGTGGATCATCACCTGCACATCGTATTCGTCGGCCACCGTCAGGCAGCAGTCGATGGCGCCGGGCGTCGTGCCCCAATCCTCGTGCAGCTTCAGCGAGGTGGCACCGCCGAGCACCATCTCCTCGAGCGCGCCCGGAAGCGAGGCGTTGCCCTTGCCGGCGAAGGCAAGGTTCATCGGGAAGGCATCGGCGGCCTCGATCATCCGCGCCAGGTGCCAGGGCCCCGGCGTGCAGGTGGTGGCGAGCGTGCCGTGGGCAGGTCCGGTGCCGCCGCCCAGCATGCAGGTGAGGCCCGACATCAGCGCCTCCTCGATCTGCTGCGGGCAGATGAAATGGATGTGCGCATCCATGCCGCCGGCGGTGATGATCTTGCCTTCGGCGGCGATCGCCTCGGTGCCCGGGCCGACGATGATGCTGACGCCCGGCTGGGTGTCCGGATTGCCGGCCTTGCCGATCGCGACGATCCGCCCGTCTTTCAGGCCGATATCGGCCTTGATGATGCCGGTATGGTCGACGATCACCGCATTGGTGATGACGGTATCAACGGCACCGTCGGCGCGCGTTACCTGGCTCTGGCCCATGCCGTCGCGAATGACCTTGCCGCCGCCAAACTTCACCTCTTCGCCATAGGTGGTGAAATCCTTCTCCACCTCGATGAACAGTTCGGTATCGGCAAGCCGCACCTTGTCGCCGACCGTTGGTCCGAACATCGAGGCATAGGCGGCGCGGGACATCTTGTAGGGCATGGCGATCAGGCTCCTTGGGAGACGGAGAATGCAATGTGCGGCGGCCGTCGCCCGAGGGCGCGGAGCGTAGGACGGGTTACGGCCGTGGAAAGAAACACCGCGGCCGCATCAGGCAATGGCAGACGTCGGCTATTCGACGCCTTCGGCAAGTTCCTTCAACTCGGTCGTCCGGTTGCGGGTGACGCGCGCCAGACAGCCGAGGATGACCGCCTGGTAGAGACTGCCACCCCAGACGCTGTAGCCCGTCGCATCGCATTGCGCGTCGCGATAGGTGATCCAGGCCCGCTGCGCCTTGGTCAGGTCATCGACTGCGCCCCTGTTCGGCGCATCGATGTCGGCATCCCAGCCAGCAAGAACCTCCTTCGTCCTCGCCCACTGCTCGTTCAGCGCCTTGTCTGCCTCCTGGTATTCGAGGTCGGCGCACTGGTTGATGTCGGCCTGCGTCACCGCATCCTCGCAGTCGACCGAGGGGCGATCCTCGGCGGAGGACGGACCGTCGATGAGCAGCACGCAGCCGCACAGGATCAGCATTCCAAGTCCGGTCTTCATCATCCGCGTCCCCATCCCGACATCCCCTTCACAGTCTGCCCATCACCTTCTGGCGGAAGCCGTAGACCTCGCGCTTGCCCGACAACGGGATCAGCGTCACCTCGCGCGTCTGGCCCGGCTCGAAGCGCACGGCAGTGCCGGCCGGGATATCCAGCCGCATCCCCCGCGTCATGTCGCGCTCGAAGGACAGGCCCGCGTTCGTCTCGAAGAAATGATAGTGGCTGCCCACCTGCACCGGCCGGTCGCCGGTGTTGGAGACTTTCACCGTCACCGTCGGCGCCCCGCTGTTGAGTTCGATCTCGCCGTCGGCGGCAATGATTTCTCCGGGTATCATGGCGAACTCCCTGTTGCTGCTAGGCGGCCTTGATCGGCGCACAGCCTTCTCTCAGAACCCGCCGCGTGGAAGCTGGATTGGCGATCAGCTTGGCCGCCGGGCGGACGGGGCGGCGCACGAATTCTCCGCCGCAGTTCGGGCAGACACCGGAGAGGACGTCGGTCACACAATCGGCGCAGAACGTGCACTCGAAGGTGCAGATCATCGCCTCCCGGCTTTCCGGCGGAAGGTCCTTGTCGCAGCACTCGCAGTTGGGGCGTAAGTCCAGTATGGCTCGTTCCTCACCTTATCGGTTCGTGGACGGTGACGAGCTTGGTGCCGTCCGGGAACGTTGCCTCGACCTGGATGTCGTGGATCATCTCGGCGATACCCTCCATCACCTGGTCGCGGCTGATGACGTGCGCGCCGGCTTCCATCAGGTCCGCCACCGCGCGTCCGTCGCGCGCGCCCTCGACAACGAAATCGGTGATCAGCGCGATGGCTTCCGGATGGTTCAGCTTGACGCCGCGCTCCAGCCTGCGACGGGCAACCATCGCCGCCATCGAGATCAGGAGCTTGTCTTTTTCGCGTGGGCTGAGGTTCATGTGTTCCCCGAATTCTGATGCTCAGATGTTCCAGACTTTCGGCACTGGCGCGCCATTTCGCAAGAGCGAAATGACCGGAACAAGAATTTTCCTGAGCGCGAAGCCGTCGGTCGCGGCGATCCGCACAACGAGCTTGTCCTGCCAGTGGCTGGCGCCGCAGTAGCCGTCATCGAGCAATCCACGCAGCCGCGGCAAAACAGCCTCCGCCTGGGGACCGGAATAGAAGACGGTGGCGAAGGCGACGCGCCCGGAAAGCACCGCCGGCCGGCTTGCGATCTCGGAGATCGGCCCTTCCATCCGGACCTCTTCCGCATGGATGAGTTTCCCGGCCCGACGGATCCGCCAGCGGTCACGGAACAGGCCCTGCCTGGCTGCCTCGCCCATCGCGGTTCGCCCGAGGATGACCGCCTCGACGGCCAGGAACTCGGCATCGTGTGCCAGATCGACGGAAAGTTCGCGGGTCAGCGATGCGCGGTCGAAGAGAATGCTTTCCTGCGGCAGCCAGCAGACGCGCGATCCCTCGCCCGCCGAAATGCGACCGGTGAGCCGCGCCGTATCGGCGGCGGCCTTGTAGATCTTCTCGTTGGCCTGGGTGGTGACGGTGACATCGGTGCCGGCGCCTGCCTGCAGCTCCCAATCGATGCGGTCGCCGCCGGTGAGCCCGCCGGAACTGTTGATGAGGATCGCTTCGAGCGAGGCGTCGAAGGTTTCAGGTAGGCGGATCTTGGCGCAGCCGTCCTGAAACAGCTCGGCGAGCCGCGAACGGCCCGCCGACTGCTTGGTTACAAGGCGCCCTTTGCCCCGAGCCCGCTGCGGCGCTGGTCGGTCGGCTGGCTGATGGTGCTGCTGCACGTGGTCCCCTCGACTGTGTCGGTCACCGAAGCGCCTTCGCCGCAGACCGAGGCATTGACCTTGGTGGCCGGCGGAGCGGCCGTGGCGACGAGATCGGTCGCATCGGCTTTGCGGAAGAAGTCCCACATCCGCGGCGCCGGATCAACATTCGGGTTGAAGCCCGGCTTCTTCGCCGTCGAAACCTTCATCACGCCGGCAGCCTTGCCGTCCGATGCCGCGGCGATGACCGCTGCCTTCGAGTTCGGCCTCGGCCAGTCGTGGCTGCCATTGGCAAATTCGTAAGTGGCGATGCGAACGCCGCTGTGGCAGGTGTCGTAGAGGCCGAAGGTCACGCCGTCGGCCGTCTCGGCCGTGCCGTTGCCCTTGCAGCCGTCGAGCTGTGTCCAGCGCTGCAACGCCGTCTTGAAGCCATACTGCCAGTAGGGCTTGCCGCCGCCGGCATAGGGGTTGGCCTCGTCCTTGATGCCGGCAAATGCCATGATCGAGACCGGCTTGGCGGGCGTGCAGGTCGACGGATCCGGAGCCCACTTGCCGTCGCGGCTCTCGACCGGAACGCCGACGCGCAGCGAGTTGACGAAGCCGGCCGCGGCGAAATCTGACGCCCCGGAGCAGAGATAGGCCGACAGCATGCGTCCGCCGCCCGAATAGCCGGAAGCGAAGATGCGAGCCGGATCGACGCAATAGTCCTGCTTCACCTTCTCGACCGCGGCGCGAAGGAATGCGACCTCATCCTGTCCGCCTTCGCGCGACGTCACGCCCGGAACGTTCCAGGCGAAGGTGCCGGGCATGCTGCCGTCGAGGCTGCCCTGCGGGGCAAAGACGATAAAGCCTTCGCGCTCCGCCACCTTGTCCCAGGAACTGCGGCGCATCTGGCCGCGCGGAAAGCTGTTGGAGCCGTGCAGGTCGAAGACGACCGCCATCTTCTTCGCACCGTCGTAGGAAGGCGGGATATAGGAAACACCGTGGCGAACCTGGTCGCCGACAGTCAGACTGACATCGTGATAACCGCTATCGAGCGCCGTGCCGCAACCGGCCGCCTGGGCGACCGCAGCCGCACCAAGAAATACCGCGCCAGTCGCCGTCAGACGGACAAGCGCGTGGAAGAAGGAAATGCCAAGCCGCATCAATCGCCTCTCGGGAAAGGAACATCATGTCCATGCGATGGAAAAAACCGAGATCTGATTAGCATATTGCCAGATGCTGTGTAACCGCCCTTCTGAACAATGGCAGCCATGCGATAAAACTGCATCACACCGTCAGATGCCGCCTTGCTTCTGCCGTATCCAGTGTTTCCGCCGGCCCCTCGTGCACAATCTCGCCACGATCCATGATGTAGACGTGGTCGGCAAGCTCGCGGCAGAAGTCCAGATATTGTTCGACCAGAAGAATAGCCATGCCCGTCGAATCACGCAGATACTGTATGGCGCGGCCGATATCCTTGATGATCGATGGCTGGATGCCCTCGGTGGGCTCGTCGAGCACGAGGATCCTGGGTCGGGTCACCATTGCCCGGCCGATGGCGAGTTGCTGTTGCTGACCGCCCGACAGGTCCCCGCCGCGACGCGACAGCATGGAGTTCAACACCGGAAACAGGGAGAAGATGTCGTCGGGGATGAACCGGTCCTTGCGGGCGAGCGGCGCAAAGCCGCTCTCGAGATTTTCCCGGACCGTCAGCAGCGGAAAGATCTCGCGGCCCTGCGGCACATAGCCGATCCCGTGCTTTGCCCGCCGATAGGGCGCGAGCCCGTTCAGGCTCTCGCCGTTGAACGAGACCGTGCCGCCGCTCACCGCATGCTGGCCGGTGATGGCGCGCAGCAGCGAACTCTTGCCAACGCCGTTGCGGCCGAGCACGCATGTGATCTTGCCCATTGGCGCGGCAATCGAGACGCCGCGCAGCGCCTGCGCAGCTCCGTAGTGAAGATTGACGTTGTCGACTGTCAGCATGGTTGGTCTCCGAAATGATAGCTCGGCGCCAGATCGCCCCCCTCTGTCACTTCGTGACATCTCCCCCTCAGGTGGGGAGATTGGGTGGGGATGCCAGCGCCTCCTTCGATCTCCCCCCTTGAGGGGGAGATGCCCGGCAGGGCAGAGGGGGGTGTCACGGGCAAAACATCAATCATCACCGCCCCAGATAGTTCTCGATGACCTTCGGATCGTTCGACACAAAGTCGATCGATCCCTCGGCAAGCACCGAGCCCTCCGCCAGGCAGGTGACCTTGACGCCAAGGTCGCGAATGAAGCCCATGTCGTGCTCGACGACGACCACCGAGCGGGTCTTGGCGATCTCGCGCAAAAGGATGGCGGTCTCGGCCGTCTCAGCGTCGGTCATCCCGGCCACCGGCTCGTCGACCAGCAGCAGCTTCGGCTCCTGGGCGAGCAGCATGCCGATTTCCAGCCACTGCTTCTGGCCGTGGCTGAGATTGGCGGCAAGCTCGTGCCGGCGGTGGCCGAGACGAACGGTTGCGAGGATCTCCTCGATGCGCAGCCGGTCGTCCTCGCTCAGCCGGTAGAACAGCGTGGCAAAGACGCCGCGCTTGCGGTTCAGCGCCAGCTCCAGATTGTCCCAGACCGTATGGCTTTCGAACACCGTCGGCTTCTGGAACTTGCGGCCGATGCCGAGCTGGGCGATGTCGGCTTCGTCCTTGCGGGTGAGGTCGATGGCATCCTCGAAAAGCACCATGCCGCTGTCCGGCCGCGTCTTGCCGGTGATGATGTCCATCATCGTCGTCTTGCCCGCGCCGTTCGGTCCGATGATCGCCCGCAGCTCCCCGGGCTCGACCACGAAGGAAAGCGCGTTGAGCGCCTTGAAGCCGTCGAAGGAGACCGACACGTCCTGCAGGTAGAGCAGGCTTTTCGACCGTGTTTCCGCTACCGTTTTCATCGCTCTACTCCGCTGCCTGAACCTGCTGTGCCGAAGGCGGCGGACCGGCATCCCGGCCCTTCTCCGCCTCGGCGGCGGCGCGCAGGCCTTTGCGCGCGTTCCAGCCGTGCGCGATCGTGCCGACGATGCCCTTCGGCAGGAACAGCGTGACGCCGATGAACAGCGCGCCGAGCGCATAGAGCCAGAATTCCGGGAAGGCGCCGGTGAAGAAGCTCTTGCCGCCGTTGACCAGCACCGCGCCGATGATCGGCCCGACCAGCGTGCCGCGACCGCCGACCGCGGTCCACACGACGACCTCGATGGAATTCGCCGGCGCGAACTCGCCCGGATTGATGATGCCCACCTGCGGCACGAACAGTGCCCCGGCGATGCCGGCAAACATTGCCGAGACGACGAAGGTGAAGAGCTTGATGTTTTCGACCCGGAAGCCGAGGAAGCGCACCCGGCTTTCCGCATCGCGCACGCCGACCAGCACCTTGCCGAACTTCGAGCGGACGATCGCCGATGCGACCACCAGGCAGAGCGACAGCATGACCGCCGACAGCGCAAAAAGCACGGCGCGGGTGCCGTCGGCCTGCACCGAGAAGCCGAGAATGTCCTTGTAGTCCGTGAGGCCGTTATTGCCGCCGAAGCCCATGTCGTTGCGGAAGAAGGCGAGCATCAGCGCATAGGTCATCGCCTGGGTGATGATCGACAGGTAGACGCCGTTCACTCTCGACCGGAAGGCAAACCAGCCGAAGACGAAGGCAAGCAGGCCCGGCACCACCAGCACCATCAGCATGGCAAACCAGAACATGTCCATGCCGTGCCAGAACCACGGCAGTTCCTTCCAGTTGAGGAAGACCATGAAATCCGGCAGCAGTGGATTGCCATAGGTGCCGCGCGAGCCGATCTGGCGCATCAGGTACATGCCCATCGCATAGCCGCCGAGGGCGAAGAAGGCGCCGTGGCCAAGCGACAGGATTCCGCAATAGCCCCAGACGAGATCGAGAGCCAGCGCCAGCAGCGCGTAGCAGAGATACTTCCCCATCAGCGCCATAGCATAGGTCGGAATGTGCAGAGCACTGTCTTGCGGCAGCAGCAGGTTGCAGGCCGGAACGATGACGGCGACGGCGAGCAGGATCGCAACGGCTGCGATGACGCGGCCCTCGAGTGCGCGCAGGAGGAAGCTCGTGATCATGCCTCGACGGCCCTTCCCTTGAGCGCGAACAGGCCGCGCGGTCGCTTCTGGATGAAGAGGATGATGAGGACGAGCACCAGGATCTTACCGAGAACGGCGCCGACCGAGGGCTCGAGGAACTTGTTGAGGACACCAAGCGAAAGCGCCCCGACCAGCGTGCCCCAGAGATTGCCGACGCCGCCGAACACCACGACCATGAAGCTGTCGATGATGTAGCTCTGGCCAAGATTGGGAGAGACGTTGTCGATCTGCGACAGCGCCACACCGGCGATCCCGGCGATCCCCGAGCCGAGCGCGAAGGTGAAGGCATCGACCCAGGGGGTGCGGATGCCCATCGACGAGGCCATCCGGCGGTTCTGCGTGACGGCACGCATCTGCAGGCCGAAGGCCGAGCGCTTCATCAGCACCAGCAGGCCGAAGAAGATCGACAGCGAGAAGACGACGATCCACAGCCGGTTCCAGGTGACCTGCATGCCGCCGAGCGGAAACGAGCCGGACATCCACGACGGATTGCCGACCTCACGATTGGTCGGTCCGAAGATCGAGCGGATGGTCTGCTGCAGGATCAGCGAGATGCCCCAGGTGGCGAGCAGCGTTTCCAGCGGCCGGCCGTAGAGGAAGCGGATGATGCCGCGCTCGATGACGAGACCGACGGCACCGGTGACCAGAAAGGCCACCGGCAGGGCGATCGCCAGCGACCAGTCGAACAGCTGCGGCGCAGAAGTGCGGATGACCTCCTGCACCATGAAGGTCGAGTAGGCGCCGATCATCACCATCTCGCCATGCGCCATGTTGATGATGCCCATGACGCCGAAGGTGATGGCAAGACCGATGGCGGCAAGCAGCAGCACCGACCCGAGCGACACGCCGTACCAGACGTTCTGCGCCATGTCCCAGAAAGCGAGCGTGCCCTCAATCTTGGCGATGGCGGCATCGACATCGGGCTTCAGCGTCGGATCGAGCGTCGAAGAGACGGTCATCAGGATGCTGATTGCGTCGCGACCGCCGATCGTGCCGATGGTCTTGATTGCCGCCTGCTTGTCTTCGACGGAGCGATCGGAAGACAGCACCGAGGCAGCCCGCGCCTCTTCCATGCGCGCCTTGACCTCGCGGTCGGTTTCCTTGGCGAGTGCTGCCTCGACAAGCTCAAGGTTTTCGGCGCTCGGCGAGCGCAGCACCGCATCGGCCGCCTGCAGCCGCACGGCCCGGTCGGGGCTGAGCAGCGTCAGGCCACCCAGCGCCGAGCGCACGACGCGGCGCAGCGAATTGTTGACGCGGATCTTGGTAACCGCGCCCTTCGGCGCCTCGCCCACCGTCTCGCCGCTCAACGGATCGACAAGTGCGAGATTGGCGCCGGCGGGCCGGGTGATGAACACGGCCCCGTCGGACTTGCGGGTATAGAGATCGCCTTCGCCGAACGCTTCCAGCGCCGGCACGACGCGGGCGTCGCCGGACGCGGCCAGTTGCCCGATGAGATCTTCGGCCTGCTTGAAGTCGGCCTTCCCTAGCGCATCGATCAACGCCTTGGGATCGGACTGCGCAGACGATGGCGCGGCAATGGATAGAAGGAGAAAAACGAGTGTGATGAAACGGATAAGCATTCTCTTGTCCCCCGGATGGCGGGCGGCAGTGCCTGAGGAGTACCACCCGCCTGCCGGCGCCTTTTCCTGACGCAACCAGCGTTACGATGAGGCAGGAAAGGCACTACCCCCTCTGGCCTGCCGGCCATCTCCCCCACAAGGGGGGAGAGAAGTCGCGGCACCCGCCTTAGCTCAAGTCCGCCCTGGCACGTCGGCTGGGTTAGGCCCTCCCCCTTGTGGGGAGGGTTGGGAGGGGTATTCGCCCCGACTGAAAATCAGCTGCCCTTGCCGCCGCACTTGCCGGTGGCGACGTTGAAGTTGCCGCACGACATCGGCTTGCGCCAATCGGAGATGAGGTCCTTGGAGTCCGGCAGGTAGTCGGACCATTCGTCACCGACGACGGCCGGCGTCTGCTGGACGATCTCGAACTGGCCGTCGGCCTGGATCTCACCGATCAACACCGGCTTGGTGATGTGGTGGTTCGGCATGACGGTGGACGTGCCGCCCGACAGGTTCGGCACCGAGACCCCGATGATCGAATCGAGCACCTTGTCGGTCTCGACGGTACCGGCCGCTTCGACGGCCTTCACCCAGGCGTTGAAGCCGATATAGGCGGCTTCCATCGGGTCATTGGTGACGCGCTTGTCGTTCTTGGTGAACGTCTTCCATTCCTTGATGAACGAGGCGTTGACCGGGGCATCGACGGACTGGAAGTAGTTCCAGGCGGCGAGATGGCCGACCAGCGGCTTCGTGTCGAGGCCGGCGAGTTCTTCTTCACCGACCGAGAAGGCGACGACCGGGATGTCTTCGGCCTTGATGCCCTGGTTGCCGAGTTCCTTGTAGAACGGCACGTTGGCATCGCCGTTGATGGTCGAGACGACGGCGGTCTTCTTGCCGGCCGAGCCGAACTTCTTGATGTCGGTGACGATGGTCTGCCAGTCGGAATGACCGAACGGCGTGTAGTTGACCATGATGTCCTCTTCCTTGACGCCCTTCGACATCAGGTAGGCCTTGAGGATCTTGTTGGTCGTCTGCGGGTAGACGTAGTCGGTGCCGGCCAGAACCCAGCGCTCCACGCCTTCGTTGTCGGCGAGGTAATCGACCGCCGGGATTGCCTGCTGGTTCGGAGCGGCACCCGTGTAGAAGATGTTGCGCGAGGATTCCTCACCCTCGTACTGGACCGGGTAGAAGAGGATCGAGTTGAGCTCTTCGAAGACCGGCAGGACCGACTTGCGCGACGACGAGGTCCAGCAACCGAAGACGGCGGCGACCTTGTCCTGGGAAATCAGCTGGCGCGCCTTTTCGGCAAACAGTGGCCAGTCGGAGGCCGGATCGACGACGACGGCTTCGAGCTTCTTGCCGAGCACGCCGCCCTTCTTGTTCTGCTCCTCGACGAGCATCAGCATGACGTCCTTCAGCGTCGTCTCGGAAATCGCCATCGTTCCCGAAAGCGAATGCAGAACGCCGATCTTGATGGTGTCGTCGGCGGCAATCGCGCCATGGAATGCCGTCGTCGACATGATGGCAGCGAGCATGGCGCCGCCAAGCTTGGCCTTGAAATTCATCGATCCGTCCCCTCTTCTTGTTCGCCTGCAACGGGCCTCTCAAGCGGGCTTCAAACGTTGCAGGAGGACTATCGGACGCTGCACCGCAAAACCACATACGTCGATTGACGTAGGCGCCGGGGCGAAACGCGAAGAGCCTGTTTGTTGGGCAAGGAACCACCCTCCGGTGGGTGGCCCGGGCGGACCCTCCGGTTGCGGTGCGGGAACCTTTCCACCCGACGCGCACTTGCCCTTCCCGGACGCGCCATCCGCCCGAGGAGCCCCCGCATGATCAACGATCTCTGGTACAAGAATTCCGTCGTCTACTGCCTCTCGGTCGAGAGCTTCATGGATTCCAACGGCGACGGCGTCGGCGACTTTCCCGGTCTGATGCGCCGGCTCGACTACCTGAAGGGCATGGGCGTCGATGCCATCTGGCTGATGCCGTTCCAGGCGTCGCCCGGACTTGACGACGGCTACGACGTGTCGAACTACTACGACATCGATCCGCGTTACGGCACGCTCGGCGACTTCGTCGAATTCACCCATGCCGCCAAGCAGCGCGGCATCCGGGTGATCATCGACCTCGTGGTCAACCACACCTCCGACCAGCATCCGTGGTTTCAGGAGGCGCGCAACGACACGAACTCCCCATACCGCGACTGGTACGTGTGGTCGCAGACCAAGCCCGCCGATGCCGAGAAGGGCATCGTCTTTCCCGGCGTGCAGAAGACCACCTGGACCTATGACGAGGTGGCCAAGCAGTACTTCTTCCACCGCTTCTACGAGTTCCAGCCCGACCTCAACACGGAAAACCCGATGGTGCAGGCCGAGATCCTGAAGATCATGGGCTTCTGGATCCAGCTTGGCGTCTCGGGTTTCCGCATGGATGCGGTGCCCTTCGTGATTGCCGAGAAGGGCGCGGACATCAAGAAGCCCGGCCAGCAGTTCGATCTCCTGCGCTGGTTCCGTGCCTTCCTCCAGTGGCGCAAGGGCGACGCCATCATTCTTGCCGAAGCCAACGTGCCGCCGAAGCAGAACCTCGAATATTTCGGCGAGGACGGCGACCGCATGCACATGATGTTCAACTTCCACGTCAACCAGTCGCTCTTCTACGCGATGGCGAGCGGCGACGGCGCTCCGCTGGTCAAGGCGCTGAACGACACCCGCATGCGCCCGGAGACCGGCCAGTGGGGCAGTTTCCTGCGCAATCACGATGAGCTTGACCTCGGACGGCTGACGGAAAAGCAGCGGGCGCGGGTGTTCCAGGAGTTTGGCCCGGAGAAGGGCATGCAGCTCTATGACCGCGGCATCCGCCGGCGGCTGGCACCGATGCTGGGCGGCGACCGCCGGCGGCTGGAGCTGGCCTACAGCCTGATGTTCTCGATGCCGGCAACGCCGGTGCTGCGCTACGGCGACGAGATCGGCATGGGCGATGACCTGTCGCTGCCCGAGCGCAACTGCGCCCGCACCCCGATGCAGTGGTCCGACGAGCCGCAGGCCGGCTTCAGCAGTGCTGAAAAGACGGTGCTGCCGGTGATCAGCGAGGGACCGTATCGCTTCGAACACGTGAATGTCGCCAGCCAGCGGCGCGATCCGAACTCGTTCCTCAACTGGACGGAGCGGATGATCCGCATGCGCAAGGAAGCGCCGGAGGTCGGCTGGGGCGATTTCACCATGCTCGACACCGGCAACAAGGGTGTCATGGCGATGCGCTTCGACTGGCGCAACAACGCCGTGATGACGCTGCACAACCTCTGCGACCAGCCGCAGGAGATCCTGCTCGATGTCGGCGTCGGCGAACTCGGCCACAGCCTCATCGACATCCTCGACGGCGACAGCAGCCAGGCGGAGGAAGACGGCCGCCACCGGATCCTTCTCGGCCCCTACGGCTATCGATGGTTCCGCGTCGGCGGGCTGGACTATCTGCTGCGCCGCACGGAGGTCTGAGCGGCGCCCACTCTCGGGTCAGTCGGGCGCTTGCTGCGCTCAAAGGCCTCTGCCGGATGAATGTTCGGCAGAGGTTGACCTACACGTTCAGTTCGGCCGGTTGCGGAGCTTTTCCGCCTCGGCGTAGAACTTCTTCTCCCACTCCTTGTGGTTGTCCAGTCCCTCGCGGATGAACGGCGTGAAGATCGCCAGGTGCATCAGCATCCAGTTGACCAGGCGGGCGGGGAAGTTCAGCGGCTTGACGAAATCGACGAACAGCACGACGCGGGTCTGGTCGGTGTGGTTCCAGGCCTCGTGTTCAAAGGCGTCGTCGAAGATCAGCACCTTGCCTTCCTGCCAATGGCAGATCTGGTCCTTGACGCGGATGGCCAGCTTGTCGCCGGCGGCTTCCGGCACGATGAGGCCGAGATGCAGCCGCAGCACGCCGTTATAGGGGCCTCGATGCGCAGGCAGGTGCTTGCCGGGCTCGAAGATCGAGAACATCACGGTCGTCAGGCCCGGGATCTTCTGCATCGCCGTCCACGTATCCGGGCAGGCGGCGATGTTCTGCTCCGACTTCATGCCGAAGCCGAGCAGGAAGAATGTCTTCCAGCCGTTGTCGCTGGAGATCGTCTTCACGTCCGTCGAGATATCCTGAAAAGTCGGAAGCTCGTCCTTGCGCACCAGGATGCGGTCGAGTTCGGCGCGGATCGCCGGCGCCGCCTTCTCGATCTCGGCGGCCCAGGGAAACACGGCGTTGTCGTAGACCGGCGGGTTGCCGAGCTTGGCATGTCTGAAGTTCAGTCGTTCCGCCCACGCGACGATCCCCATGAAGAAGCGGGTGACGCGGCTTGGCCGGTGCATGGGCGCGATGCCCTCGGTTCCGAAGGTCTGTTCGGCGACGGGAACGCCTGGCGATGTTTGAGAGTCCACGGGAGATAACCACACTACAGGAATTGTTGAGGGGAACCGGAGGGAAGCACGACAGGCTTTCCTAGCGGCAGAATGCGGTGCACCTTTGATGACGGGCGCTGAAGGACAGGCGCGATATGCGGCGCATTTGTGACATAGGCAAATGCGGCTTGCAAATCACTGTTGAACGCCTGACAGTGCACAATCAATCATCATGCACAAAAGGACGCCAGCAGCTTATGGCAGCGCGGCAACGCATTATCCCCGTCCGCCGCGAATACAATCGCTGGGTGGCAAACCAGACGCTGGAAGATTATGCGCTGCGGTTCACGGCCAAGAGCGCCCGGCGGTTCTCCTCCAGCCGTATCTCGCAAACGGCGATCGGCGCCATCTCCTTCCTGGCGCTGGAAGCGATCGGCGGGGCGATCACCCTCTCCTATGGCACCACCAACGCCTTCTTCGCCATCCTTGTCGCCGCCTCGGTGATGCTCGTCGTCGGCCTGCCGATCAGCCGCTATGCGATCCGCCACGGCGTCGACATCGATCTCCTCACCCGCGGCGCAAGCTTCGGCTACATCGGCTCGACGATCACCTCGCTCATCTATGCGAGCTTCACCTTCATGCTGTTTGCGATCGAAGCCTCGATCATGACCGGCGCACTCGACCTTGCCTTCGGCATTCCGCCGTGGATCGGCTATGTCATCAGTGCCGCCGTGGTCATCCCGCTGGTCATCTACGGGGTACAGCTGATCTCGCGCTTCCAGCTGATCACCCAGCCTTTCTGGATCATCCTCAACATCCTGCCGTTCATCTTCATCGCCTTCATGGACTGGGAGAAGTTCGACCTCTGGCGCTCCTTCGCCGGCATCGGCCACTCGAATCCCGAGGTCGGCAGCGCTGCACCCTTCGATCTCCTCGAATTCGGCGCCGCCTCGGCCGTCATTCTGGCGCTGATGCCGCAGATCGGCGAGCAGGTCGACTTCCTGCGCTTCCTGCCGGCCGAGGGCCAGCAGAAGTGGCGCCACCGGCTGGCGGTCTTCCTCGCCGGCCCCGGCTGGGTGGTTGTCGGCGTGCCGAAACTGCTGGCCGGCTCGTTTCTGGCGGTACTGACGCTGTCGACCGCCGTTCCCGCCCGCGAAGCCGGCGATCCGGCGCACATGTACCTCGCGGCCTTCGGCTACATGATCCCCAACGAGACGGCGGCACTGCTGCTGATGGCGGCCTTCGTCGTCGTGTCGCAGCTGAAGATCAACGTCATGAACGCCTATGCGGGCTCGCTCGCCTGGTCGAACTTCTTTTCCCGCCTCACCCACAGCCATCCGGGCCGCGTCGTCTGGCTGGTGTTCAACGTGGCGATCGCGCTGCTGCTGATGCAGCTCGGCATCTATCGCCTCCTGGAGGCGACGCTCGGCGTCTTTTCGATCATTGCCATGGCCTGGCTGTGCACGATCTCCGCCGATCTCTTCGTCAACAAGCCGCTTGGCCTGTCGCCGCCGGGCATCGAGTTCAAGCGCGCCCATCTCTACGATCTCAATCCCGTCGGGCTCGGATCGATGTTCGGCGCCGCAGCCATTGCGCTGACCGCTCATTTCGGCGCCTTCGGGCCGCTCGCCGCCTCGCTGGCGACTTATCTGACGCTGTCCGCCTTCATCCTCTCGCCGCTGATCGCCTGGGGCACCAGGGGACGCTTCTACCTCGCCCGCAAGCCGCGTCACGCCTGGAAAAATCTGACGGCGATCACCTGCTCCATCTGCGAGCACCCGTTCGAACCAGAGGACATGGCCTGGTGCCCCGCCTATGCGGCGCCGATCTGTTCGCTCTGCTGCTCGCTCGACAGTCGCTGCCACGACATGTGCAAGCCGAACGCGCAGATGAAGGCGCAGATCGGCAGCGTCGCCCGGTCCTTCCTCTCCGCCGCCGTGGTCGATCGCCTGACGACGCGGCTCGGCCGGTACGCGCTGACCTCGGTCATCTCGGTCTCGCTGATCGGCGCCATCCTGGCGATGATCTCCTACCAGGTCGGCCAGGCGACGCCTGCCAATGCCGAAGTGATCTACGGCACGGTACTGATCGTCTTCTTCGTTTTTGCCATCACCGCCGGCATCGTATCCTGGTTCTATGTGCTGGCGCATGACAGCCGGGTGGTGGCCGAGGAGGAATCCTCGCGGCAGAACACCCTGCTGCTGAAGGAGATCGCCGCCCACAAGAAGACCGACGCGGCGCTGCAGAAGGCGAAGGAGACGGCCGAGGCAGCCAATCGCGCCAAGAGCCGCTATGTCGTCGGACTGAGCCATGAGCTGCGCACGCCGCTCAATGCGGTGATGGGCTATGCCCAGCTGCTGGAACGCGACGAGACGATCCCGGTGCCGCGCCAGCCGGCGATCCGGGTGATCAAGCGGTCCGCCGACCACCTGTCCGGACTGATCGACGGGCTGCTCGACATATCGAAGATCGAGGCCGGCCGCCTGCAGGTCTATTCGAACGAGATCAACATCCAGGACTTTCTCGACCAGGTGGTCGAGATGTTCCGGCCGCAGGCGCAGGCCAAGGGGCTGGAGTTCGTCCATGAACGGGCCCGCAGCCTGCCCCATTACGTGCGCAGCGACGAAAAGCGGCTGCGGCAGATCCTCGTCAACCTCTTGTCAAACGCCATCAAGTTCACCGACGAAGGCGCCGTGCGCTTCGAGGTCGCCTACCGCAGCCAGGTAGCAACCTTCACCGTTGCCGATACCGGCCGCGGCATCGCCGAAAGCGATCTCGGCCGCATCTACGAGCCGTTCCAGCGCGGCGAGGCCGAGAATGTCCGTCCGATGCCGGGGCTCGGGCTCGGCCTCACCATCACAAGGCTGCTGACCAACACGCTGGGCGGCGAAATCTCGGTTACCAGCACCAAGGGTGAAGGCTCGCAGTTCCGCGTGCGTCTGATGCTTTCGGCCGTCGATCGTCCCATCACCATGCCGCCGGCGGAAAAGAAGATCGTCTCCTACACCGGCGCCCGCCGCACCATCGTCGTCGTTGACGACAACGAGGACCACCGCGACCTGATGCGGGAGGTACTGACGCCGCTCGATTTCGTCGTGCTGACGGCAAGCGGCGGGCCGGAATGCCTGACGCTGATCGAAGGCGTCACGCCGGACCTTTTCCTCGTCGACATCCTGATGCCGGGGATGAGCGGCAGCCAGCTTGTCGAGCGGCTTCGCGAGGACGGGCAGACCGCACCGATCCTGATGCTGTCGGCCAATATCGGCGACGGCACCTCGGCGCTCCTCCCCGGCGACGGACACAACGACGCGCTGGCGAAACCGGTCGACATCCGCCAGCTGGCGGACAAGCTCGCCGTCCATCTCGGCCTGAGCTGGATCCACGAGGGCGACGAACCGCCGCCGGTCGCCGAGGCGCCAATCGTCAGTCCCGGACGCGCGCATCTGGAAGATCTCCGTCAGTTCGGCGAAATCGGCTATATCCGCGGCATCGAGGCAAAGCTTGCGGACCTCAGTCGGCTGCCGGGCAATCAGCCCTTCGTCCAAAAGGCAGGTGCCTATGTTCAAGCTTTCGATCTGGCGGGCTACATGACCTTCCTCGATCGGTTCATCGAAGAAAGGGTCGCTGACGATGTCTGACACGGCCATGCCCCGCGATATTGTGCTTCTGGTCGATGACAGCCCGGAAGCGCTGGGCTTCCTCACCGAGGCGCTGGAGAGTTCCGGCTTTTCGGTGCTGATCGCCACGTCCGGCCAGTCGGCTCTCAGCATCGTCGACCGGATTACCCCGGACATGATCCTGATGGACGCCGTGATGCCAGGCATGGACGGCTTTGACACCTGCCAGCGGCTGAAGGCGAACCCGGGGATGGCGCAGGTTCCGGTGATCTTCATGACCGGTCTTACCGAGACGGAGCATGTCGTGCATGCGCTCGGCTCCGGTGGCGTCGATTACCTGACGAAGCCGATCAACATCGACGAGTTGCGGGCCCGAATCCGCGTGCATCTCACCAATGCCCGGTCCGCCCAGAGCGCCCGCGTAGCGCTCGATGCCGCGGGTCGGCATCTTCTGGCGGTGAAGGGCAATGGCAGCCTGCACTGGTCGACACCGCAGGCGACGCGGCTGATCAATTCGGCAACCGGACGGGACGACGGCCTCGACCTTCTGGTGCGGCAGATCGAAGGCTGGATGAACGGCCGCGACCGGCCCGGCTTTTCCCGCGATGCGGCTTTCTCATTCCGGCATGAGGGTGACGGCCTGACCGACGGGCGAAAGCCCGGTCTGCTTGGTAGCCTGCAATGCGCCTATCTCGGCGCCATCGGGCCGGACGAGTATCTGTTCCGCGTCACCGTCGTCGGAGGCAGGGCCGACAATCTCGTGCTGCGCGAGAACTTTCCGCTGACGATGCGCGAATCCGAAGTGCTGATGTGGATCGCCAAGGGTAAGTCCAACAAGGACATCGGCGATATCCTCGGGCTTTCGTCGCGTACCGTGAACAAGCACCTGGAGCAGATCTACGTGAAGCTGGGCGTCGAGAACCGTGCCTCGGCGGCGGTCAAAGCCGCCCGCGTGCTGCACGAAGTCTGATCCCGCTTCAATCGCACCTTCCCGCACAGAAACCTGAACACGAAAAAGGCCCGGACGATGCCGGGCCTTTCCAGATTGATTAGAGACTGAGCGGATTACATGCCCTGCTGGAAGTAGCTGAACTTGCCGTCCGGGCCCTTCTTCCATTCGTACATGACGTAGCCCGGCAGCTTCGGATCGCCCTTTTCGTCGAAGGCGATGTCGCCGAGAACGGTCTTGAACGGGCCCTTTGCCTTCAGCGTTGCGGCTACGGCTTCTGCGTCGTCCGACTTGCCGGTAGCCTTGATGCCTTCGGCGATGACCTGAACGGCAGCGTAGGAATAGAGCGTGTAGGCTTCCGGGTTGAAGCCGGCGGCCTTGAACTTGGCAACCAGGTCCTTGTTTTCCGGACGCAGCGTCGGGTCGGGACCGAAGGTGTTGAGCGTGCCTTCGACGGCGTCGCCGGCGATCGAGGCCAGTTCGTTGGAGACGATGCCGTCACCCGATACGAGCGTTGCCTTGAGGCCCTGGTCCTTCGCCTGGCGGATGATCAGGCCGGCTTCGGTGTGCAGGCCGCCCCAGTAGATGATCGTGACGCCGGCTTCCTTCATCTTGGAGATGAGGGCCGAGAAGTCCTTGTCGCCGACGTTGACGCCTTCGCGGATGACCTGCTTCTTGCCGGCCGCGTTGTAGGCCTTCATCGTTTCTTCGGCGAGACCCTGGCCGTAAGGCGTCTTGTCGTCGATGATGGCGATCTTGGCGTCAGCGAACTTTTCGGCAAGATACTTGCCGGCAACGCCACCCTGCTGGTCGTCACGACCGCAGGTGCGGAAGGTGTTCCACAGGCCACGCTCGGTGAATACCGGGTTGGTTGCAGCCGGGGTGATTTCCAGCATGCCGTTCTCGGCATAGACTTCCTGCGAAGCCGGGATGGAAACGCCCGAGTTGAAGTGGCCGACCACGTACTTCACGCCGTCGGAAGCGAACTTGTTGGCAACCGAGATGCCCTGCTTCGGGTCCGACACGTCGTCGCCGAGAGTGATCTTGATCATCTCGCCGTTGATGCCGCCGGCAGCATTGATGTCGGCAGCAGCCTGTTCGGCACCCTTCTGCAGCTGCGCACCGAAGGCAGCGTTCGGACCGGTCAGCGGGCCGCCGACGCCGATGACGATATCTGCCCACGCGCTGCTGCCGCCGGCCAAGATGGCCGTCAGTGCAACAGCGGAAAGAAGAAGCTTCTTCATAGATTTACTCCCAGTTAAGAGGTGAGGATTCGTCAAGGAAACCAAGCGCAATACCCACCTTTATTGCGTCGGAAAGCTGTTCCACTCGGGGGACCTTTATAGTGGCCCTTCTGTCAATCTGAGGTCAGAAAACCGCAGCTGTCAATCTTTCTTCTTCCACGAGAATGCGGAGGTCGGCTCGTAGAGCCAATAGTAGTTCTGGACCATCTGCCGGGTCCGCCGAAGCCGGAAACCGGCGACCGCAAACACCAGCAGCAGCGCTACGTCGAGGACGTAGTAAGCGGCGCTGATGAACGGCCCCTGGAACAGGGCGTAGTGGAGGAAACGCATCACCACGCCGAGCAGCAGCGCGTAGATGACAACCGTCACCATGCCGTTCCAGCCCTCGGCCGCCGCCCGCCCGGACCGCCACGCGGTCCAGAAGCCGACCAGCAGAACCAGGAAGCGCAGCATGTAGCGCACGCCCGTATCGTCCTCGATAAACAGTCCCTGCATGTCAAATCCCTCCGGCCCGCGCGCTCGACTGGGCGCCGCTCAATGCCGTCCACCTTCCAGATACGCCGCCCGCACTTCCGGGTTCTTCAACAGTTCCCGGCCGGCGCCGCTCATCGTGACCTTGCCGTTGACCATCACATAGGCGCGGTCCGACAGCTTCAGCGCAGCGAATGCGTTCTGCTCGACGAGGAAGACGGTAAGCCCCTCTTCCTTGTTGAGCGTCTTGATTGCCTCGAAGATCCCCTTGACGATCAGCGGCGCAAGACCGAGCGACGGCTCGTCGAGCAGCAGCAGTTTCGGCCGCGCCATCAGCGCCCGGCCGATCGACAGCATCTGCTGCTCGCCGCCCGACAGGGTCCCGCCGCGCTGGCTCTGGCGCTCCTTGAGGCGCGGGAAGAGCGTAAAGATCTTTTCGACGTCCTCGTTGAAGTATTTGAGGTTGTCGAGACCGGCGCCCATCTGCAGGTTCTCGTAGACCGTCATGCGCGGGAAGATCCGCCGGCCCTCCGGCGACTGGGCTATCCGGCGGCGGGCGATCAGGTGCGTCGGCAGGCGGGTGATATCCTCGCCGTCGAACACGATCTCGCCGGTGCGGGCCTGCGGGCTGCCGCAGATGGTCATCATCAGCGTCGACTTGCCGGCGCCGTTGGCACCGATCAGGCTGACGATCTCGCCGCGGTTGACATGGATATCGACACCGGCCAGAGCGCGGATGTTGCCGTAGAACGTTTCCACGCCGCTGACCTTCAGCAGAGGTTCAACGGTCGGGTTCGGATCGGCCATCAAAGCGCGCCCCCATCGAGTTCTTCATGGATGACTTCTTCGACCTCGTCGTCCTCGACGCCGAGATAGGCCGCAATGACCTTCGGATCGTTCTTGACGTGGTCCGGCGTGCCATCGGAGATCTTCTGCCCGTATTCGAGCACCACGACATGGTCGGAGATTTCCATCACCACCGACATGTCGTGCTCGATCAGCAGGATCGAAACGCCCTCGTCGCGGATCGCATGCAGCAGCGTGTTGAGTGCCGCAGACTCGCGCGGATTAAGGCCGGCG
Source organism: Rhizobium sp. 0TCS1.26 (assembly GCF_050455525.1). Classification (NCBI taxonomy): domain Bacteria; kingdom Pseudomonadati; phylum Pseudomonadota; class Alphaproteobacteria; order Hyphomicrobiales; family Rhizobiaceae; genus Rhizobium; species Rhizobium sp. 0TCS1.26. Next base: position 888,969 of record NZ_JBCIYV010000001.1, read on the forward strand.
GCCGGCTCGTCGAGGCACAGCAGCTCGGGGCCGGTGCACATCGCCCGGGCAATTTCCAGCCGACGCTGAGCGCCGTAGGGAAGGTCGCCTGCCGGATCGTCGGCGCGATCGGTGAGATCGGCCATGTCCAGCCAGTGCTTTGCCCGCTCGATCGACAGATCGACCGCCTTGCGATAGGCCGGCAGGCCGAGCAGACCGAGGATCGTATAGCCGGACGCCTTCATCAGCGCATTGTGCTGGGCGACCAGCAGGTTTTCGAGAACCGTCAGGCCGGAAAACAGCCGGATGTTCTGGAACGTCCGCGCAACGCCGCCCACCTTGTTGATCTCGAAGTCGCGCAGCCGCTCGAGCAGGTAGTGCTTGCCGTCGCTGCGGTTGAGCGTCAGCATGCCCATCGTCGGCTTGTAGAAGCCGGTGATGCAGTTGAACACGGTCGTCTTGCCGGCGCCGTTCGGGCCGATCAGCGCGGTGATCTCGCCGCGCCGGACATCGAAGGAGAAGTCGTTGATGGCCATCAGGCCGCCGAACTTCATCGACAGATGTTCGACCTTGAGGATGACATCCGAGGTTTGCATGGGGGTCACGGGAGACATCAGCCGTGCCCCTCCTTGGTGAAGCTGCCGGAAACCGCTCGTCTTTCCTTCAGGAACGCGGTCGGGGACCGGCTGCCGACGAAGCCGCGCGGCTTGAACAGCATGACGATGATCATCGCCAGACCGAAGAGCAGCATGCGATAGAGTTCAGGGGTGAAATCGGGGCCGAAGACGACCTTCAGGAACGACATCTCGCGCAGGATCTCGGTGCCGCCGACCATCACCACCGCAGCGATGGCAATGCCGGTCAGCGAGCCCATGCCACCCAGGACGACGATGGCCAGGATGACGGCCGACTCAAGGAACACGAAGCTTTCCGGCGAGACGAAGCCCTGGCGGGTGGCGAAGAACGAGCCGGCGAAACCGCCGAACATCGCGCCGGTGGCAAATGCCGTCAGCTTGGTCTTCACCGTATCGATGCCGAGCGAACGGCAGGCGATCTCGTCCTCGCGCAACGCCTCCCAGGCGCGGCCGATCGGCATGCGCCGCAGCTGGATCGTCACGTAGGCGGTCAGCATGCACAGCGCCAGGATGATGTAGAACAGGAAGATCTTGTAGTAGACCGACGAGGCCGACAGGCCCCAGGCCTTGACGAAATTGTTGGCAGCGCCGGTATCGAAGGACCAGATGCCGAAGAACGATGCCTTCGGAATGCCCGAGATACCGAACGTCCCCTTCGTCACGTCCGTCCAGTTGATCAGCACGAGCCGGATGATCTCGCCGAACGCCAGCGTGACGATCGCAAGATAGTCGCCGCGCAGCCTCAGCACCGGAAAGCCCAGCATGATGCCCCAGAGTGCGGCAAAGATGCCCGACAGCGGCAGCAGCACCCAGAAGGACAGGCCGAAATAGTTGGACAGCAGCGCGTAGGAATAGGCGCCGACCGCGTAGAAGGCGACATAGCCGAGATCGAGGAGGCCGGCCAGACCGACGACGATGTTGAGGCCCCAGGCGAGCATCACGTAGATGAGGATCTGGATGCCGAAGTTGTCGACGTATTTCAGCGAGCCCTGCTTGCCGACGATCATCATCGACAGGAACGGGTAGAGCAGCATGAAGATCAGCGCGATCTTCAGGAAATGCGCGTGGAAGAAGCCCTTCTTCTCGGAGATGTCGAGAACCCCGGCCTTCGACTTGGCAAGCTTGCGCCGGTCGATCTGCGGCTTGATGAAGGCCACCGTGACGAAGCGGCTGACGGCGGTGATCGCCACGAAGATCAGCAGCAGCGTCCAGCGCGTCCGCCACACCAGGGCATTGTTGATGTCCTGGTAGGTTTCGATGCCGACATAGAGAAGGAACATGCCGAAGGCGACAGCGCCGGCAAACAGCGCTTCCTTCAGCGCCGTGGCCATCAGGCCAGGAGCGGCTTCGGTCGGTTCAGAGATTTGAATTGCCATGATCTCACACCTTCTCCACTTCCGGACGTCCCAGAATGCCCGTCGGCTTGAAGATCAGCACGAAGGCGAGGATCGCGAAGGTCGCGACATCCTTGTAGGCGATGGAGAAGTAAGCCGACCACAGCGACTCGATGAGACCGATCAGCAGGCCGCCGAGCACGGCGCCGGGCAGCGAGCCGATGCCGCCGAGAACAGCTGCGGTGAACGCCTTGACGCCGGGGATGAAGCCGTCGTTGAACGAAGCGACGCCGTAGTAGACAAGGTACATCGTGCCGGCGACGGCTGCCAGCGCCGCCCCCATGATGAAGGTGATCGAGATCGTCCGGTCGACGTCGACGCCAAGCAATGCCGCCATCTTGCGGTCCTGCTCGGTCGCACGCTGGGCGCGGCCGAGCGGCGTCTTGTTGACGATGTACCAGAAGGCGGTGAGCAGCACGGCCGTGACGAGCACGATGATGATCTGCTTCAGCGATACCGTCACGGCACCGAAGTGATAGACGTCGGTCACCAGCGGCGGGATCGGCTTGTTGCGCGGTCCCTGCGTGACCTGGATGAAGTTCGACAGGACGATCGACATGCCGATCGCGGTGATCAGCGGCGCCAGCCGGAACGAACCGCGCAATGGCCGGTAGGCGATGCGCTCGATCGTCCAGTTCCACAGTCCCGTCATCAGCATGCCAACGAGCAGCATGACGATCAGCAGGACTGCGATTGGCAGACCGGCAAAGAAGGTGGTGAGGATGAGGAAGACGATGAGAGCGGCAAAGCCGCCGAGCATGAAGATATCGCCGTGGGCGAAGTTGATCATGCCGATGATGCCGTAGACCATCGTATAACCGATCGCCACGAGGCCATAGATCGACCCAAGAGTCAGCCCGTTAAGGAGCTGCTGGACGAAGTACTCCATAAACTTTCCCCCGGACGCGGTCTGTCGAGAACCGCCGCGCCTCTTGTATGTGTAGCCCTTACGGGTTCTTTGGTTTTGGCAAATTCATACCGCTTTCAATCGAAATGTGAAGTCAAAAAGACGAAGCGTCCGGGACAACCCCCAACTTCGGCCGGCTTTGTATAAAAGCGTACCAGAAAAGCGAAAAAAGCAGCAGTGGCTGCCGAAAACTGTCGCTGTTGGGCGCTGTGACGGGCGCCTCCACCGCCTGATTTCCAGGCGTTGCAGCTGGAAAGCGCGGCAGCGGCCGCGGCATGCGATCTCCTTGCCTGAAGAAAAGCCCCAGGTTCTGGAAGGCCGCGAGCCCCATTTGGCTACTTACGGGGACGATCGGCATCGGCGGCAAAGCACAATCAACCACTTCGCCGGCCTGGCATCCCCGCAGCCGACGTCGTCGCTACCATGACGGAAACCGACTGGAGACCGCGACAGATGGCCGACACCACGCCGAACCTTGCCCTGCCCTACATCCTTCCCTCGCAAGCGCAGAAGCACGTCACGCACAATGAGGCGCTGCTGCTGCTCGACCGGCTGGTGCAGCTCGTCGTCGAATATGAAGGTGCGGCACCGCCGTCGCTGCCGCAGGAAGGCCAGCGTTTTTCGGTTGCCGGCAGCCCGTCGGGCGCCTGGGCCGGCCGCGCCGGATCGATCGCCATCTGGCAGGACGCGTCCTGGCTGTTTGCCGTGCCGCATACCGGCTATCTCGCCTGGTTCAAGGATGCCGCCGCAATCAAGGTCTTCGCAGGCGGAACATGGCAGCGGCCGGCGCTTCCCGACATCCTGACGCCGCAGCGCCTCGGCATCGGCGCGACACCCGACGACACGAACCGTCTCGCCCTCTCCTCGCCCGCCACGCTTCTCAACAATGCCGGCGCCGGCCACCAGTTGAAGATCAACAAGGCGGCATCCGGCGATACGGCCTCGGTGCTCTTCCAGTCCGGCTGGTCCGGGCGTGCCGAAATGGGGCTCGCCGGCAACGACCTGTTCTCCGTCAAGGTGAGCGGCGATGGCGGCAGCTGGTCAACGGGGCTTTCGCTGGATGGCGCCGGCCGGCCGAGCTTCCCGAACCGGCCGGCCGCCCGCGCCCACCGCGCAAGCGGCAGCTGGACGCCGGCGTCGGGCAGCGAGACCGGCTTTGCGACGCTCGCCTTCGAACAGGGCGGCGTATCGCTCGGCGCGACGCTTGCCGGCACCGGCCAGGCGCTCTCTATCCCCGTGGATGGGTTCTACTTCGTCTCGCTGATGGTGAGCGCCACAGCCTCTTCCGGTCACGCGACGGATCTGCGCCGCAACGGCAGCACGACACTGATGACCCTCTCGGCCCCTGCCGCGGCACCGCTGACAATTTCGGGATGCGGGCTCTACCAGCTGAACGGCGGCGACAGCCTCAGCCTGCTGCACACCGGCACCGCCACGATCGACGAAGGTGCCGGCCGAACCGAGCTTGCGATCGCCCGTCTCTGAAGCATCGGCGGTCACTACGGTCGCGCCGGCAAGCAAAACCGGTAGCCTATGCTTGCCAAGCAATCACTGATGAGCCGCAGCAAAGCGCGCCTGTCTCTCAATACATGGCAAGCCGGCAAGTTTGACCACGGAGATGATTCGGAAAAAACGGTGTTCCCATTTAGTCAATTGTTAAAGCTGCGGCGCTACGGTCAGCTCGTGGTCGTGAGTAGTGTAGAGAGTCCAATGACCGAAATGATACGTCCTCGAGTAAAATATGTCATCGGCCCCGATGGCAGCCCCTTGACCATTGCGGATCTTCCGCCGGCCAATACGCGCCGTTGGGTCATCCGCCGCAAGGCGGAAGTGGTTGCAGCGGTGCGCGGCGGCCTGCTGAGCCTCGAGGAAGCCTGTGAGCGTTATACCCTTACCGTCGAAGAATTCCTCTCCTGGCAGTCGTCGATCAACGATCACGGCCTGGCTGGCCTGCGGACGACGCGTATCCAGCAGTATCGCCACTGAGGAACGTCTGCCGGTCGGCAACCGTATGCGGAGCATCCCTTCGTCATTGATGGCTATGGGATTTTCGGCCTACGCGCCGCTGCCCGGATCCGTGCCGGCCGCACCTGGTGCCGGCAGAAGCCATCCGACGATGAGTGCGGAGGCTGCATAGAACCAGAGGCCCGGCTGTACCATTGCGGAGGCCAGGCCACTGCTCTTGGCCGCGAAGATCGCGATCGCAACCAGCATCACGTCAATCATTGACCACTTCGACAGATGCGGAAGGGCGCGGCCAAGCCGACCGCCGGGCATTTGGCGCCCGGTCTCGCGCCAGGCGATCAGCCCGAGCTTGGCGATCGGGAAGATCACCGAGAACAGCCCGATCAGCACGGCAAGCGGCCACTCCCCCGCCGACCACAGTCCGCCAAGCAATCCTAAGATCGACGGCGTCTCGCTGAAGAAGTACAGACGGTCGAGCCGCATGATCGGCAGCGCCAGCCCGAGCGTCAGCGATATTGCCGCCGCAACGATCAGCAGCCATCGCCGTATCGCCATCACTTCGTCTTACGTCCGGCTGGTTTCGACATTCCATCGTCCTACATCATCGCATGACCTCACAGAAGATTGGATCATCCCATGCAGATTGACGAGCAGGACGGCACGAGCGGCGGCAAGTATCGGGCGGAACTCGCCGGTCACTTCGGCGAGATGACCTACTCGCGGGCATCGCCGCAGCTGATCATCATCGATCACACGCAGGTCGACGACGCGCTGCGCGGCAAGGGCGTCGGCCAGGCTCTCGCCGAACATGCGGTCGGTGCCGCAAGAACCGGCGGCTGGAAGATCATTCCGCTCTGCCCGTTCTTCAAGGCGCAGGTGGAGCGCCATCCGGAATGGCAGGACGTGATCAAGAGCTGAGCCACTACCTCCAGTCAGCCTGTTTCACAAAACGGATCGCAAGCCCCACAGGAAGGCGACCAGAGTTATGGACAGGAAAACGATCTGGAACATCGCCTGGGCTGGCAGCCCGAGAATGTAGTTTTTCGGCAGATCGAATTCCGGGTCGAAGAAAAGAGTATTCGGATACACTATCGCCAGGCTTTGGCTGATCCAGTAGATCGAGGCAAAGCCTGCGGCAGCAATGAGATTGCTGAGGACATCACCACCCGGACGCCATGCAAAGAAAAGCGTCAGCACTCCGAGAAGCGCCGAAAGTGCCGTCGTATGGCCTGCATGATATTTGGCGTGACCTGGCCATGCAGGGTTGAACAGATGGGTCGAGCTGTAATCGGCCAGATGTGCGCCGATTGCGGTGATGATCGCGACAAATGAAAACATCAGGCTGCTGGCGATGGGCATGACTTCTACTCGTTCCATGGTTACCTTGAGTTACCAGTCAGTACCAAGCATCGCGGATTGGCAAGGAGTTACCTTTTTGAAACCGAGTTACGTCGAGTTGATGGTCGAAGGCGACTGCGCCGAAGTCGGGGGCATCCTCTCGCGGGTCGGCGACAAGTGGTCGGTTCTCGTGATTGTCGCTCTCGCGGACCGGCCAATGCAGTTCAACGAGTTGAGACGTCTTGTCGAGGCGGTCTCTGCCAAGGTTCTGTCTTCAACATTGAAGGCCCTCGTGCGCGACGGCTTCATCACAAGGCACGAGATTTCGGCGGTTCCGTCACGGGTCAGCTACGACCTGACGCCTTTGGGTCGCAACCTCCTCGTTGTCGTGAGAGATCTGGCGCTGTGGTCTGTGCGGAATCGGTTCGCGATCCGCGAGGCGCGAAAAAATTACGATGCCTGCCAGACACCGGTGAGACGATTGATCAAAGCGGTCTAACTGAGGCAAATTTCCCGCCCGCGTTGTGGCGACCGGACGTTCATCGTCGCTGAAGGACGAGAACCTGCGCAGGCACATGCAGTCGGGCATCGCGAATTGGCGATCACACCGCATGATATTCGTTCGAAGCCCCGCGCAAAAAAAGACGCGGACGCAAGTCAAGTTGCGGCCGCGTATGATGATCTGTCGGACGGTGGACGATGTTACGCGCGGGCGCGCAGATCTCCGTTACGTTCCTCGAGGGCCGTGGCCTTGGCATGTTCTGCCTGGGCTTCTTCCAGTGCCAGTTCGGCGCTGTCCTGTTGTACCCGCAATTCGCGGATGGACACCTGCAGATTGTCTGCGCGCTGGCGCGCAGCCTTGGCAAAGGTCGGGTAGGCGAAGTGATTCGGATCGGAGATGCCCGACTTCTTTTCTTCCAGCGAGATCTGGTGTTCCAGCTCTTTCGCCATACGTTCAAACTCCGCCATCATGAGCTGCAACTGCTGCAGCTGGCGGCGTTTTTCGTTCACCTGAAATTCTTTCAGGCGCACAAGGCTGTCACGCGTCTTCATACGCAATACTCCCGTGGATAGCGAGACCCCGGCTCCTTAGACACTCTACCCTGAGTCCGAGCTGCAACAGGTCGGACATAAAAATTGCCGCATCGTTAATTATTTGGGCGCTGCGGTAACCTTTCATTTACGGGCATCGTTAAGGATAGGGACGATCATTTAAGGGTCCGTAAATGCCATGGTCGATTTCGGCCGACGACAATGACTTGTCGTATGAATCACTTAGCGAAAAGCCTTCGCAAAAAGATTCAGATTGGCTCTGGCAGATTCCCAAGAAATATCAGGTGACTACCAAGCTTGTTTAACGAAATCCTGCGGCTTGCCAAATCAAGTCAGAGTTTGTTAACCAATTGGTGTCAGCTTCCAAATCAGGCAACGTCTGGATCCGTTTCGCGTAGGGGGCAATCCATACCTTCGCGGCGGTAAAGGGGAAAATTATGCGGGTTCTACTCATCGAAGATGACAGCGCGACTGCCCAGAGCATCGAGCTGATGCTCAAGTCCGAGAGCTTCAACGTCTACACCACGGATCTCGGGGAAGAGGGCGTCGACCTCGGGAAGCTGTACGACTACGACATCATCCTTCTGGATCTCAATCTGCCGGACATGTCCGGGTACGAGGTTCTGCGCACGCTGCGGCTGTCGAAGGTCAAGACGCCAATCCTCATCCTCTCCGGCATGGCCGGCATCGAGGACAAGGTTCGCGGTCTCGGCTTCGGAGCCGACGACTACATGACCAAGCCGTTCCACAAGGACGAACTGGTCGCACGTATCCATGCCATCGTCCGTCGTTCGAAGGGCCATGCCCAGTCGATCATCTCGACAGGCGAACTGATCGTCAATCTCGACGCCAAGACCGTCGAAGTCGGCGGCCAGCGCGTCCATCTGACGGGCAAGGAATACCAGATGCTCGAGCTGCTCTCGCTGCGCAAGGGCACGACGCTCACCAAGGAAATGTTCCTCAACCACCTTTACGGCGGGATGGACGAACCGGAACTGAAGATCATCGACGTCTTCATCTGCAAGCTGCGCAAGAAGCTGGCCAATGCCGCCGGCGGCGCAAACTACATCGAGACGGTGTGGGGCCGCGGCTACGTGCTGCGTGAACCTGACAATCAGGAATACGCCGAAACCGCCTGATCCTCCCCTTCCGTCGCAAACATCCTTCAAAGCCCGGGCGCTGTCGTCCGGGCTTTTGTCGTTGATGGATACCGACCAGACGCTGCGTCCCGCCTTTGACCTCGGCCATCAGCACACGAATGTCCCGAGGCCGTGACTGCAGCCAGGATAATGGTGAAACGCTATGGTCTCGTGGAGGCGGTTCAGGCAGCCGCGGTCATACCCGCAAAGGCGGCGGAGAGGATTTTCCGGTCGAACGGCTTCAGCAGGAAATCATCCGCGCCGGCCCGCTTGCCGAGCATCATCTTCTTGAGATCGGACTCGATGACGCAGTAGTAGATCCGAACGCCCCTGCCCTCCTGCATCTGTCGCACGGCTGAGATGAGATCCAGCGCCCCGTCGAGATTGGCGTCGACGATCAGGATGTCGGGCATCTGCGCCTGGCAGCCGGCATGCGCCTCGTCCGCCCCGGCAGCTTCCGCGACCATGAAGCCCAGTTCGGTCAGAATGCGCTTTGCCACCGTCCGGACGATGTCGGAGCTGTCGGCTATCATCAAGCGGCGCATGCGATCTCCAATGCCTCTGGTGGCGTGCTCCGTCTGGTGGAGCACGCTGCAGGGTAGAGAAGGCCCGCTAAGGAAGCGTTACCGCCGCGATTTTGGTCAGGCGGCCGGCACTTCGGCGATGAAGGCGATGCGATCGTCGGACACGACGTGCTTAAGCTCCATGCCGCACTCGTCGGCCAGCAGCACCGTGTAGTAAGGCTGGATCGAATGGGCATCGATCGCCTCTTCCAGCGTTCCGGCGCAGATCTCGGCGAACTTCGGCGGCACGCGCAGCATGCGACCACGCGTCGTCAGGGTGAATTTCGCCTCGGTCTCCGGATTTTCCAGCAGCACGTCGACGGAGCCGCCGCGCGGGATCGAGCTGTAGGCGACGGTGAACAGGTTGAGCAGCAGCTTGACGCGGTTCTTCGGGATGATCGCCCGCGGTCCGCTCCAGTTGACCTCGGTCTTCTTCTCGGCAATGGCGAAGTCCTTGGCAGCCTTCTCCGCCTCGCCGGTATCGATGGACGCGCCGACAGAGCCCGAGGCGCCGAAGGCCAGCCGGGCGAACTTGAGGCGCACCGAGGCATTCTGCGCAGACGTGCGGATCAGGTCCAGTGCGTCGGCATCCGTGCCGCCCTCGTCGAGCAGTTCGAGGCCGTTGTTGATCGCGCCGACCGGAGAGATGACGTCATGGCAGACTCGGCTGCAGAGAAGTGCCGCAAGATCGGGACCGCTGAGGGTAAGGTTCGGGTTCTTCGACATGGGTTCTTCCTGAATGTGGCGCCCGGCACTCAGACCATCGGATGGCCAGGCGGGCGTGGACTTGACGGCAGTCGATCAACTCGACGGATGCCGCCATAATGATACCATTGTTGGTAAACCGGTTGTTAACAGGATAAACGCAAGATGGCACAGCCCGTGACTAATGACATGCTATTTAGAAAAAACGGAGAGGCCAATGCGCTTCGATAGACTTTCCGCCGCGGCCCGGCTTGTCGCCCTATCCTTCTTCGCCGCGTTGGCTGCTCCCCTTGCAGCTCCGGCGATGGCGCAGCAGGCGTCCAGCGAACAGTACACGTTCCAGGAAATCATCGATGCCGGCCATGGATTCTTCGGTTCGACCACTGGCGGTCTTGCCAAGGTCGTCGAGAAGGCTTTCCAGCAGTACGGCCTGCCGAACGGCTACATTCTCGGCCAGGAAGGATCTGGAGCCTTCATTGCCGGCCTGACCTATGGCGAGGGCGAGCTCTACACCAAGAACGCCGGGCAGCATCCGGTTTTCTGGCAGGGTCCGTCGCTGGGCCTCGATTACGGCGGCCAGGGCGCGCGCACCATGATGCTCGTCTATAACCTGCCGGCAGTTCCGAGCCTCTATGCCCGCTACGGCGGCGTCAGCGGATCGGCCTTCGTGGTCGCCGGCGTCGGCATGACCGCGCTCACCAACCAGCAGGTCGTTATCGCGCCGATCCGCACCGGTCTCGGTGCCCGCCTCGGCGTCAACGTCGGCTATCTGAAGTTCACCCAGCAGCCGACCTGGAACCCCTTCTGACACGGCGCGGGCGGTGTTCTTGTTGCCGCCCGGCACGCGATGCTCTAGAGCCTTCGACAGCTAGCTCCAACAGCAACAGACACTCATCGATGGCTTTCCCGTGATCCAATTCGCGCTTCTGTTCGGCCTGGGCTTCCTCAGCGCAACGCTCCTGGCAATGATCCTCGCGCCGGCGATCCATCGCCGCGTGGTCCGCTATACGGAGAACCGGCTGAAGGCGACGATGCCGATCAGCCCCGCCGAAGTTCGGGCCCAGCGCGACATGGCTCGCGCCGTCTATGCGGCCGAAAACGCCCGCACCAAGCAGGAGCTGCTCCAGGAGCGCGACCGGGCAATCGACCTGCAGCTGCGCCACGACAAGCTGTCGGAGGAAACGGCGGCGCTGCACGCAAGCCAGCACGAACTGCAGATGCAGGTAAGCGACATGAGCATCGAGGCCGCAGATCTGCGCGCCCGCCTGCGCCGCGAGGAAGGCTTCATCCAGCAACTGAAGGAATCGCTGCAGCTGGTCGAGAACACCCTGCTTGCCAAGGACGAGGAGATCGAGGCTCTGAAGCGGCGGATCGCGCGCTCGGCGGGCGACCTCGACAATGCGCAGATCGACCTGTCGACCCGCGACACCGAACTGGAAAACCTGCGCTTCCGCGCCGCCAACCTTCGCGAGGAGCGCGACACCCTGCGCACCGACGTGAAGCTTCTGACGGCGCGTGCCAAGGATGCCGAGACCCGGCTGCAGGAAGAGGAACGCCGCACGCTGCGGCTCGAAGACAAGATTTCGCGGGAGATTGCAGAGAAGGCCGACCTGCAGACGACCGTCGAGCGTCGCGTGCAGGAGATCGAGCGCTTGCGCCAGGGCAAGGCGGGAAAGACCGCCGCTGACGCAGCTGCATCGCTTCCGCCCGCCGATCTCAGCCCCGTCGCGCTGGCCGGTTCAGCAGATGCGGATGCGACGGTGGTCGATCTCGACCGTTTTGCCGATGACATTCGCAACCGCAGCGCTGCCCTCGTGGCGCAGCTGCCGAAGTCGAAATCGAAGAAGGCCCAGGATGCCATGCGACGCGAGCTTGCCGCCATCGCCGCCGACATGGTGGCGCTGACCGCTGCGCGCGAAGGCGAGGCATCGCCTATCCGCGCCCTGATCGCTGCCGATGAAGCCGAGCGCGCCGACAATGCGCGGGAAAGCCTTGCAGCCCGCTCGCGCCGTTCACTGCTCGCGCTGTCTGCCGCCGATCGGGAAAACTGACCCTCAGATCAGGCGTTGCAGCCGGGCGATCTCATAGAGCGCTATGCCTGTCGCAGTCGCCGCATTGAGGCTGTCGAGCCCCGGCCGCTGTGGAATGCGCGCCGAGCCGAAGCGCGACAGCACCGCCTGCGGAAGCCCCTCGCCCTCCGTGCCGGTGACCAGCGCAACGCCCGGCGCCGGCGGAACCTCGCGTATATCCACCGCACCGCGGGGCGACAGGCCCCAGATCGAGAAGCCGGCCGCATCCACGGCCGTCAGCAGTTGCAGCGCCGTACCGCCCCGCGCATAGGGGACCGAGAGCACCGAGCCAACGGAGACGCGCAACGCCTTGCGGTAAAGCGGATCGCAGCAGGTCTCGTCGAGAAGCACGGCCGCTACGCCGAATGCCGCTGCATTGCGGAAGATCGCGCCGATATTGTCGTGGTTGGAAATGCCACAGGCGACCGCAACGACGGCCGGCTTCGGCATGGAGGCAAGCAGGTCGGGCACGATCGGGTCGGCCAGACGCCGGCCGAGCGCCAGCACGCCGCGATGCAGGTGAAAGCCGGCAATCGCATCGATGACGGCGGCATCCGCGACATAGACCGGCACATCGACCGGGAAGGTGTCGAGCAGGTCGCTGAGCCCCGCCACCCGGTTTTCCAAGAGCAGGATCTTGTCCGCCCGGAATGCCTGGCCCGCGGCATGCGCGGCGGCCAGCATCCGCAGCACCACCGTGCCCTCGGCGATGAAGCTCGCCTGCCGGCCGACGAGATCCCGCTCGCGGATGCTGCGGAATTCCGCGATGCGCGGATCCTCGGCATCGTCGATGCGGATCGTCTGGCGGGCGGCAGGCGCCAAGTTCAGCGGCCGGCGATGCTGACGTCGGCGATGACGCGGCCGACGCCGAGGTCGAAGATCAGCGCCTTGCGCTCGCCGTTCAGCGTTCCGTAGAAGAGAAGCTGGCCGCCGGACTGCGACACCGAGAGGATTTCGAAGCCTGCCGGCAGCTGCGCCGTCGTCCGCAAAGGCTGGTCGGCGGGAACCGCAAAACCCGCCGTTACCGGCGCGACAACGCCTGCGTTGGCGGCCTCGCCGGAGTTCTTTGCCTTGTAGACAACGGCGATCAACACCGCCATAAGGCTGACGAACATGATGCCGCCGGACACGAGTTGCAGGCGCACCATCTTGCGACGGACGTTCTCCATCACCGGATCGAGCGGCTCGTCGTCCTTAAGCTCGGGTTCGAGGTTGGCCATCGGGCAGGCGTCCTTGCTCTCATTGTGACTGGAAAACGGATGAACGACCCCTTTAACGAAGGAGTGCTGTCAAGGAAAGTCCTGACCGCCGGCGACGACGCAGAAGGCCGGCTGGATGCCTGGATCACCGCGCAGATGGGCGGCGAGTTCTCCCGCAGCCGGATGAAGGCGCTGATCGAACAGGGTGCCGTTACCCTGAACGGCACGATTTGCACCGAACCAAAGAAGAAGATCACCGTCGGCGACATGGTCGAGCTCAACCTGCCCGAGCCGGAGGATCCCGAACCCAAGGGCGAGGATATCCCGCTCGTCGTGCTCTACGAGGATGACGACCTGATCGTCGTCAGCAAGCCTGCCGGACTGGTCGTCCATCCGGCTGCCGGCAACTGGACCGGGACACTGGTCAACGCCCTCATCCACCATTGCGGCGACAGCCTGTCGGGCATCGGCGGGGTCAAGCGGCCCGGCATCGTCCATCGCCTCGACAAGGAAACCAGCGGCGTCATGGTCGTCGCCAAGAATGATATCGCCCACCGGCATCTCGCTGCCCAGTTTGCCGACCATGGCCGCACCGGCGAACTGGAACGCGCGTATGTGGCGATGGTCTGGGGCCGGCCGCGCCAGTTGCGCGGCACGATCGATGCGCCGCTCGGCCGCTCCGGCTCGGACCGCACGAAGCGCGCGGTGAAGCGCGAGGAGAGCGACGATGCACGCGAGGCGGTCACCCATTACGAGGTCGTCGAGCGCTTCCAGGAACAGCCTGACTCGACCGCCCTCGCCTGCTTGGTTGAATGCCGGCTGGAAACGGGCCGGACGCACCAGATCCGCGTCCACATGGCGCATATCGGCCACCCGCTGATCGGCGACCCGGAGTACGGCGCTGCCTTCAAGACCAAGGCCAACCGCCTGCCGGACGCGGCAAAGAAGGTCGTCGACCGCTTTCGCCGGCAGGCGCTGCACGCCTACCTGCTGGCCTTCGAACATCCGCGCACCGGCGAAGTGATGTCCTTCGAGGCACCCGTGCCCGACGATTTCCAGAAGCTCCTCGACGCCATGCGTGCCAGCCCGGCCACTGACTGACCGGAACCAAAGATCCGAAGTCCGTCGCGCCTTCGCCTGGTGTTTTGTCGGAAACCACTGCCAAGTTTGCGAGTTTGACCATCATGAACGTCGCAAACCGGGATCAGTCGGATGATCCAAGACGTTGCGACAACGTAATGACATAACGAGGACGTGAGCGGCTCCGTCGCTTGAATCGCCCGCGTGCCGATCTTATCTGTCATTTGGCTTGGTGCGGGGTCGAGGGAAGAACCGCGCCGCCCGGCTCGCCTCAAGGGGTAACCTTCGGGAGCCGGAACACGATCAGAAGGGGGTGCTTCATGGCCCGCAATACGCTTCCATCCATCACCGCCGGCGAGGCCGGCCTCAACCGTTATCTCGACGAGATCCGCAAGTTTCCGATGCTGGAGCCGCAGCAGGAATACATGCTGGCCAAGCGTTATTCCGAACATGGGGATCGCGCCGCCGCGCATCAACTGGTCACCAGCCATTTGCGCCTCGTGGCGAAGATTGCCATGGGCTATCGCGGCTACGGCCTGCCGATCGGCGAAGTCGTGTCCGAAGGCAATGTCGGCCTGATGCAGGCAGTCAAGAAGTTCGATCCGGAACGCGGCTTCCGCCTGGCGACCTACGCAATGTGGTGGATCAAGGCCTCCATCCAGGAGTACATCCTGCGCTCGTGGTCGCTCGTCAAGATGGGCACCACCGCCAACCAGAAGCGCCTGTTCTTCAACCTGCGCCGGCTGAAGGGCCGCATCCAGGCAATCGAGGAAGGCGACCTGAAGCCCGACCAGGTGACCGAGATCGCGACGACCCTGAAGGTGTCCGAGGAGGAGGTCGTATCGATGAACCGTCGCCTTTCCGGCGACGCATCGCTGAACGCGCCGATCCGGGCTGCCGAAGGCGAAGCCGGCCAGTGGCAGGATTGGCTCGTCGACGAGCACGAAAGCCAGGAAGCCGTGCTGATCCAGCAGGACGAGATGGATACCCGTCGCCGGATGCTGGACAAGGCGCTGGGCGTGCTGAACGAGCGCGAACGCCGCATCTTCCAGGCCCGTCGCCTGTCGGAAGACCCGGTGACATTGGAAGAGCTGTCGTCGGAATTCGACATCAGCCGCGAGCGCGTCCGCCAGATCGAGGTGCGCGCCTTCGAGAAGGTCCAGGAGGCCGTCCAGAAGGAAGCCCTGGCGCAGGCGAAAGCACTGCGCGTCGTCGACGTCGACGCCTGACACGCAACTGCGACCGAGCTTTAACGCTCACCGACAGGAAGATCGAGCCCGGCCCGCAGCCGGGCTTTTTCGTGGCCCGCCACCTGTCCCCCAGCTGACTGCCGTGGTGTCGCTGCTCAGAGCCTAAACGAAAAAAATCCGCCGGAGACACTCCGGCGGATTTTTGGTGTTGGTCGATCTGCAAGCGGGCCTGGCTTATTGGCCCTGCGGCGGCGACAGCGCCTGCCATTCGCGGGTCGCCTCTTCGAAGGCGGTCGTGCCTTCCGGCCCCTTCTGCAGCGTCAGCAGCGCGCGGCGGCCGGTGTTGTAGATCAGCGGCACGTCGATCCAGTTGCGCGTCCTCAGCAGTTCCAGGTTGCGCGCCCGCGCATCCGGGAAGTCGTTGAGCGCGATCATGTGGAAGTCCGGCGTGATCTTGGCGGGCACCGCGATCAGTGCGTCGCCGCGATCCTGCTCGGTCTGCTTCATCGAGATCCGCTGGACACTGTCGATCGCGCCGCCTTCGAAATCCTTCGGCAGCGAGAAGACGAACTCCACCAGATGGCTCGCCGGCAGCGAACCGTCGGTGTTGCGCTTGAAGGTAACCAGCGCCGTCATACCGCGACCGGGAATGCTGATCCGGCCCTGTACGGACGATTCGGGACGGCCGTTCTCGCCATTCTCCTTCTGCAGCGACCAAGAGACGCTACCCTCGACAGCAGTCGGCGAAGACTGGCCGATGCGCTCTTCGTAGAGGAAGATCTTTTCGCCGGTGACAGCCGCCGCATCGGCGGGATTGGCGGACGGAACCTGCTGCGGAGCCGCATCCGTCGCAGCCGCGGCCGGAGCCGTGACCGGACCAGCGGCAGGTGCAGCAGCACCATCGGCCGGAGGTGCGTTCAGCTGGGCAACCGACTGACCGGGCGCACCGGCGGAAGGACCACCTGCGCCGTCATCGACTTCCGTGCCGTTCGACAGCAGCCGCTGGGTGAACTTCGTCGTCGCAGCCGCAGCGGCCGGGGCAGCGCCTGCAGCCGGGGCCGTCTGAGCCGGCGTGGTCGCCGGCGGCTGTGCTGCCGGCTGGGTCGTGTTCGGGGCGGTCGTCGTGGTTGCCGGCGCTGCGGTATTCGATGCCGGTGCCGTCGCGGTTTCGGTGCCGGACGGTCCGGTGACTTCGCCGACCACCTGGTCCAGCGCGTCGCGGTTCATCCAGATCGCGTAGCCGCCGCCGGCCAGCAGCAGCAGGCCGACGATCGCCAGCAGGATAGCGGCATAGTTGCGCTTCGGTTTCGGCGTCACGCGGTAGGCGCGGGCAGCGGTCGGCGCCGCCATCAGCGCATCGAGCTCTTCCTTGTCGGCCTGTGCGTCGACGGCCGAAGCCGGCGCCCCGTGTCCGCCGTTTGCACCGACAACGCCGGCAGCCGCCGCATTGCGGTCGTAGCCGATCAGTTCTTCAAGGTCGTTCCACGGATCGTCGGCCGCGGCAGGAGTTGGCGCGATCTTTGCGGTCGGCTGCGGTGCCTGCAGGTAATCGGCGAGCAGGTCGTCTTCGGGCGACGCTGAACGCGCGTAGGCGCCCGCACCGACGGCCGCCGCAACCGGCGCCACCGACGGCTCGACGCCGAAATCGGGGAGATCGGATACCGGCGGCATCTTGGCGTTGGCAGCCGCATGCTGCTCTTCGTCGAAATGTGCGGACACCAGTTCTGCGCTCGAACCACTGTCGAGGGACGCCCGGTTCTGGCCGCCGAGGCGGTCGTCGAAAAATGCTTCGTCGCTCGACGAGCGGGTTTCCGGCGCGCCGTACTGGTCATTCGTCAGCGTCCAGTCGTCGGCGGTAGCGTCCGCGGCCGGAACGGAATCGTTGTGCGGCTGATCAAGACCGCGGTGATCGACATCGGCCGACGGCATGTACCAGTCGTCGGCGCCCTGCCCATTCGCGGCGACCGGTTCGTCATCGAGACGTCCGTCATCTTCGGCGAAGGGATCGCCGGCCATCACCGGCGTGGTCGACGGCGCATCCGGCCAGGCGGGTGCACCGTAGGTGGATGTCGAACGACGTGTGTCGATATCGGCCGTCAGATCCGACTGCGATGCGTCGCTGGCAGGTTCGTAACCGCCCGGCTCTGCAAACACGGAGACGTCTTCCGCCGGCGACCCATCGGTGTGCGGTGCGTCGGCGAAGGCCGGCTCGGGCGCCTTTGGTTGCCACGGATCCTCGCCGATCGGCAGAGGCTCTTCGCCGCGCGCCGTCTCCGGCTCCTCGGCCGGCTCATGATAGACGGGCTCTTCGGCAGCGACGGGTTCCGGTGCAGCCTCGTAGGCAGGATAGTCCTCGGCTGGCGCCGGGGCGGTTTCGTAGAAATCGGACTGGGGTTCGGCCTGCGGTTCAACCTCGCCTGCCTCCGCGGCAGCATCGTAGCTTTCCACAAGGGGCTCAGCTGCGGCCGGCTGGACAGGCTCTTCCAGCGGCTGTTCTTCGACCGGCTCTTCCGCGGCGCGATATTCCGGCGACGCCGCGGCTGGCGGTTCTTGCGGGGCGGCATAGACATCCGCCACGGGAACTGCAGCCGCTTCATCGAGCGGCGGCAGGGCTTCGGCATGTTCTGCTTCGACTTCGGCGATTGCAGCGTCCAGCTTTTCGAGCTGGCGGCGCAGCATGTCGTCGGATGGACGCGGCTTCATGTTCTCCAGCTGCCGTTGCACGGCGCCGCGAGCCTTCTCGTAAACCCGGACACGCATCTCGGGAGTATTGCTCGCCAGCCCGTCCACAGCCCGGCGAATAACCGCTACAAAATCAGCCATTGATACTTTCTCTTGATCACCGGCCATCTCGCCGAGTGAAAAGGTAGATAGCGTTAGACTTTAGTCTTCAAACGGGTCCGTCACAAGTATCGTGTCGTCGCGCTCGGGACTGGTCGAAAGCAACGCCACCGGCGCACCGATCAGTTCTTCGACCTGACGGACGTATTTGATGGCCTGAGCCGGCAGATCCGCCCACTTGCGGGCGCCGACCGTCGATTCCTTCCAGCCTTCCAAAGTCACGTAGATCGGCTCGACGCGAGCCTGCGCCGCCTGGGCGGCCGGCAGATAATCGATTTCCTGGCCGTCCAGTTTGTAGCCGACGCAGATCTTCAGTTCCTCCAGACCGTCCAGCACGTCGAGCTTGGTGAGCGCGATGCCGGTGATGCCGTTGGTGGCGACCGACTGGCGCACCAGTGCCGCGTCGAACCAGCCGCAACGGCGCTTACGCCCGGTAACTGTGCCGAATTCATGGCCGCGCTCGCCGAGGAACTGGCCGATCTCGTCCGTCAACTCGGTCGGGAACGGGCCTTCGCCGACGCGCGTCGTGTAGGCCTTGGTGATTCCGAGGATGTAGCCGAGCGATCCCGGGCCCATGCCGGAGCCGGCAGCGGCCTGACCGGCCACCGTGTTCGAAGAGGTGACGAACGGATAGGTGCCGTGGTCGATGTCGAGCAGCGAACCCTGCGCACCTTCGAACAGGATGCGCGAACCCTTGCGGCGCTCCTTGTCGAGCATCCGCCAGACCGATTCCATGAACGGCAGCACGCGATCGGCGACGGAGGTGAGTTCCTCCATGATCGTCTTGTGCTCGACTTCGACCGCGCCGAAACCGCGGCGCAGGGCGTTATGATGCGTGAGGATCCGCTCGACCTTGCCCTCCAGGGCATCGAGATCGGCCAGATCCATGACGCGGATCGCCCGACGGCCGACCTTGTCCTCGTAGGCCGGGCCGATGCCGCGGCGGGTGGTGCCGATCTTGGTGCCGCTGTTGGAGGCAGCGTCTTCGCGCATGCCGTCCAGTTCGCGGTGCAGCGACAGGATCAGCGTGGCGTTCTCGGCAATCCGCAGGTTCTCCGGCGTGACGGTGACGCCCTGGTCCGCGAGCCGGCCGATCTCGGCGATCAGCGCATGCGGGTCGACGACCACGCCGTTGCCGATGACGCCCATCTTGCCCTGTCGCACGACGCCCGACGGCAGCAGCGAGAGCTTGTAGCTCACGCCGTCGATGACCAGGGTATGGCCGGCATTATGACCGCCCTGGAAGCGCACGACGATGTCGGCGCGTTCCGAGAGCCAGTCGACAATCTTGCCCTTGCCCTCGTCACCCCATTGCGAACCGATTACCACGACATTGGTCATTTCGAAGCTTTCCTGCTGTACTGCGGGGCCTCAACACCCGCTCAAACCGGCGCATCTATACTGTGTCATTTACGGGAAAGCGACCCGTCTGTGAGCTTTTTGCCGGTTTTTGCGTGACAGGATGCAGTGCAAGCGGCTATTGCCGCGCAACGACACCGGCAGGCCCGCCCCGCCGATCGCCGCCGGGAGGAACCTCTTGCATCTTCGAGCCTATTTCTTCCTGATCATCGCGACATTGTGCTGGGGCGGCAATGCCGTCGTCGGCAAGCTCGCCGTCGGCCATGTCAGCCCGATGATGCTGACCATGTGGCGCTGGATCTTCGCCTGCGCCATCATCTTCGCGGTCTCGCTGCCGCAGGTAAGGCGCGACTGGCCGGTGGCGAAGAAGCACCTGCCGGTGCTGATCTTCCTCGGCGCCGTCGGCTATACGCTGTTCAACGTGCTGCTGTATTCGGCCGTCCACTATACGACGGCGATCAACGTGACGATCGAGCAGGCCGGCATCCCGTTCCTGATCTTCCTCGCCAACCTGCTGCTCTTCCGCATCCGCATCTCGGCAGCCCAGGTGCTCGGCTTCTCGCTGACGCTGGTCGGCGTCGCTCTTACCGCATCGCATGGCGACCTGCGGACGCTGCTCTCGCTGTCGGTCAATTTCGGCGACGGGCTGATGCTGATCGCCGTCCTCGCCTATGCCGCCTATACGATCGCGCTGCGCTGGCGCCCGCCGATTGACTGGCGCACGCTGATGGCAATCCCGTCGCTGGTGGCGCTTCTCTGCACGCTGCCGCTGGTGGTCTGGGAAATGCAGAGCGGCGCCGCCGTCTGGCCGGATGCGGCCGGCTGGGGAGCGGCGCTCTACACTGCGATCTTCGCCTCGCTGATCGCCCAGGTGCTCTACATCCAGGGCATCGTCCACATCGGCGCCAATCGCGCCGGCCTGTTCATCAACCTTATCCCGGTGTTCGGGACACTGCTGTCGGTGCTGATCATCGGCGAGCAGCTATACGCCTTCAACATCATTGCACTGGTCCTGGCGCTCGGCGGCATCGCGATTGCCGAACGGTGGAAGCCGGCTGCATAGACTGTTGCCAAAAAAGCAGCGAGCCGCGCGGAATTTGGCGCTTTTCGGTCCCTCGCCGATCTCCTAACCAAAGGAGGACTGCAGAGGGACGAACAATGGCCAAGCCGTTTTACTGGAACGAACTCAACACGCTCGATTTCGCCGGCCTGTCGCCCGATACGACGATCGCCATCCTGCCGATCGCTTCCACCGAGCAGCACGGTCCGCACCTGCCGATCGCAACCGACGTCGCCATCGCCAACGGGATGCTCACGGAGCTGAAGCGCCAGCGGCCGGACGATCTCGACATCCTCGTGCTGCCGACGCAGGAGATCGGCAAGGCGAACGAGCATGTCTATGGCCCGGGCACTCTGTCTTTGGGACCGGAAATTCTCATTCCCGCCTGGACGGCGATCGGCGGCAAGGTCGCGGAAGCCGGCCTGCGCAAGCTGGTCATCGTCAACTCGCATGGCGGCAATCTCGACATCATGAACATCGTCGCCCGCGAGATGCGCGTCCGTTTCCAGATGGCGGTGGTCGCCACACAGTGGGGGCGGTTCGGCCATCCGGACGGCATGATCAGCGCTCGCGAGCAGGCCTTCGGCATCCACGGCGGCGAAGTCGAAACCTCGCTGATGCTGCATTTCCGGCCGGACCTTGTGCGCATGGAGAATGCGCAGAACTTCGTCTCAGAGGCCGAAAGCCGTTCCCGCTATCTGCAGCCGACACCGCCGCATGTGCTGGCCTGGCTTGCTCACGACCTCAATCCGAACGGCGTGGTCGGCGATGCCTCGGCCGGCACCGCGGAAAAGGGTGCGGCCATCTGCACCCATCAGGTGGGCAATTTCATCCAGATGCTGCGCGACCTTGCAGCGTTCCCGCTGTCCGAGCTCTACGCCGGTTAGACCGGTTCATTCGATCGGGTATTCGAAGCCGCTCAGCATCCTGCGGATCTTTTCCGGAGCCTTGCGATACGTCTTTCTGAGGTCCGAAAGGCGGGCATCGGTACCCCTGCAGAAGCGGTCCAGAGCAGCGGCGATCTCCTGGCGCCGCGCCGCGTCATACGGCTCCTCGCTCCGAAAATGATCGCACTGCTGCCGGTCAGCGACGAAAGCCGCGATGTCGCGGGGAACATCTGCCGACAGAGCAGGCGCTGCACCGGCGACGACCATCAGGGTCAGCGTCGACGCCCACCTCATGATCTGACATCGCTGGTCATCCGCTGCGGCGGCACATGACCCTTCTCCTCCAGCTCGGCGACCAGTTCCTCGAGTTCCGTCAGGAGGAACTCGAGGAACAGGCTGGTCGCCGTATCGAGGGTCGCCCGCGCCCGGGCAAACAGCTTCATCGGCTGATGACGGCGGTAGGGATCGACCAGTGGCCGGAACACCAGCTCACCACGGCGGCAGTCGGCAACCACGTCGAGAGGATTGAGGAATGTCAGCCCGGTGCCGCGCTTTACCAGATGCCGCAGCGTTTCCGGCGCGCCGGTCTCGACCACCGGTTCGACGGACACGGCAAGCGGCGCAAGGATGAGGTCGATCATCGTCCTGAGGCTCATCCCGGATTGCGCCAGCACGAGCGGCTCCTGCACCACCTTCTTGAGGTCGATTGGCCCGAGCTGGGCTGCCAGCGGATGATCCGGCGGCAGCACGACGCCGATCGGGATGTCGAAGGTGGCGAGCGTCCGAAGCCCCGGCGTCGCCGGAATGTTGAAGCCGACGCCGAGATCCGCCTCGCCGGACATCACCGGATTGATGGTCGTCGTCGCGCCGTCGATCCCCAGCTGGATACAGATGCGCGGATGCCGCTCGACGAAGCGGGCGACGATTTCCGGTAGCGGCCCTGCCGCGAGCCCGACGGTCGAGACCATCGACACCCGCCCCGCCTGCGGCGTCTTGAGGCTGCGCACCCGCGTCTCCAGCCTGTCATAGGACTTCAGGACGTCACGCACATGCTCGATGCACAGCTCGCCGGCGGCCGTCAGCCGCAGCCCGCGCGGTAAGCGTTCGAAGATCGGCACGCCGAGCTCTTCCTCCAGCGCCAGGATCTGCCGGTTGATCGCCGACGAGGCGACGTTGAGCTTGGCGGCCGCCTTGCGGATCGACCCCGAGCGGGCGATCTCGTCGATGTATCGCAGTTTGCGGGAATGCAGCATCGGCCACCCATTGCTTAAGTTTTGATCATGACGCACACTTTGTGCATCCTGACGTCAGGTGATGCCGTAAAGGCATCGTTACGTGCGAATTTTGATGCTTTTCAAAGCCTGATTGCAATGGCTGAAATGATCGAAAGACATCCGAGAGAGGTGTCCGGGGACAGCGACGAAGGGAACGGACGGATGAATGCACTGAGGAATTCTATCGCCTGCGGAGCGGTCATGGCGCTCGGGCTGAGCGTCGGCACGGGCACGGCTTGGGCGCTCGACGAGGTGTCCTACGGCACCAACTGGCTGGCGCAGGCCGAACATGGCGGCTTCTACCAGGCCGTTGCCGACGGCACCTATGAAAAGCACGGCCTGAAGGTGACGATCATCCAGGGTGGCCCGAATGCCGCCAACCGGTCGCTGCTGATCGCCGGCAAGGTCGACTTCTACATGGGCGGGCCGCTCGGCGACATGGATGCGGTGAAGCAGGGCATCCCGCTGGTTTCGGTCGCGTCGATCTTCCAGAAGGACCCGCAGGTGCTGCTCGCCCATCCGGATGCCGGCGTCGACAAATTCGCGGACCTCGCCAAGCTCGACACCATCTTCATGGGCAAGGAAGGCTACGTCACCTACTTCGAGTGGATGAAGAAGAATTCCCCGGATTTCAAGGAAGAGCAGTACAAGCCCTACACCTTCAACCCGGCACCGTTCATCGCCGACAAGAAGTCGGCGCAGCAGGGCTACCTGACCTCTGAACCCTATGAAATCGAGAAGCAGGCCGGCTGGGCGCCCAAGGTCTTCCTGCTGGCCGATGCCGGCTATAATCCCTACTCGACGATGATCACCACGACGCAGACCATGCTCGACAGCAAGCCGGACGTGGTTCAGCGCTTCGTCGATGCGACGATCGAGGGTTGGTACAGCTATCTCTACGGCGACAACAAGGCAGCCAACGATCTGATCAAGAAGGACAATCCGGAAATGACGGATGGTCAGATCGCCTTCTCGATCGCCAAGATGAAGGAATACGGCATCATCGAATCCGGCGATGCGATGGACAAGGGCATCGGCTGCATCACCGACGCCCGCTACAAGACCTTCTTCGACGAGATGGTGAAGATCGGCGTCGAGCCGGCCGACCTCGACTATAAGAAGGCGTATTCGACCAAGTTCGTCTGCAAGGGCGTCGGGATGAACCTGAAGAAGTAGCCAGGACGGAGACCGTCGCCCCACGGCTCCTGAACCTGGGGCGAGAGAACGCCTCCCCACCCTCCCCACAAGGGGGAGGGCTAGACCCGGACGATCGCAGCGTGACTTTATGTGACGTCAGCCGCAGGTTTTCTCCCCCCTTGTGGGGGAGATGGCCGGCAGGCCAGAGCGGGACTTCTCCCTCCCCGCCGTCCTTCAGCCGACTGAACCACGACATGCCAGACTGACAAGGCCCGCAATGATCGTCACCGACACCATCACCACCACACCGCCCAGCACCTCCCGCAAGCGCCCGCTGGTGGTCATGCAGTCGGTCACCAAGCAGTTCTTGAGCGGCACGCTGGCACTGTCGGAAATGTCGCTGACGGTCGAGAGCGGCGAGTTCGTCAGCCTGCTCGGCCCTTCCGGCTGCGGCAAGTCGACGGCGCTGCGCATCATCGCCGGGCTCGGCGACACGACGACGGGCACGATCGACTGGCCAAGCTCGCGGATCAATTCGAAGGGCCTTCCGGAGGGCGACATCTCCTTCGTCTTCCAGGAACCGACGCTGATGCCGTGGCAGACGGTGTTCGGCAATGTCTACCTGCCGCTTCGACTGCGCGGGATGTCCAAGGCCGCGGCGAAGGATGAAATCCTTGCCTGTCTCGACATGGTCGGCCTCAAGGACTTTGCCGATGCCTATCCCCGTGAGCTGTCGGGCGGCATGAAGATGCGTGTCTCTATTGCTCGCGCGCTGGTGACGAAGCCGAAACTGCTGCTGATGGATGAACCCTTCGCCGCCCTCGACGAGATCACCCGCCAGAAGCTGAACGACGACGTGCTGCGGCTGTGGCGCGACACCGGCATCACGGTCATTTTCGTCACACACTCGGTGTTCGAGAGCGCCTATCTCTCCAACCGCATCGTGGTGATGAAGGCCCGGCCAGGCCGGGTGCATGCCGATTTCCCGATCGAGACCAGCCTTAAGCGTGGCCCCCACTATCGGACCTCGGAGGAATACCGCGCCACCTGCGAAAAAGTCTCGCAGAGCCTGATGGAGGCGATTGGTTCTCCCCTCGCCGACGGCATGGAGATGCACTGATGAGCCTTGCCGAAATTCCGCCCACCAAGGCTTTCCTTGCCCGCCACCGCGAAACGGCGCTGCGCATCGCCATCCCGTTGCTGGTGGTGCTGGCGCTCGTTCTGCTCTGGCAGGCGTTGGTGACGCTGACCGGCGTGCCGCAGTACATTCTGCCGGGTCCGCCGGCCGTCGCCGTGGCGCTGGTCAAGGACTGGGGAACGCTGGCACCGGCGTTGTGGGTGACCACCAAGATCACCCTCGCCGCACTCGGGCTGGCGCTCGTCGGCGGCGTCGGCATCGCCGTCTTTCTCGTCCAATCGAAGTGGATCGAGACTGCGTTCTACCCGATCGCCGTTATCCTGCAGGTGACGCCGATCGTCGCCATCGCGCCGCTGATCCTCATCTACGCGCCGACGACGCAGGTGGCGCTGCTGATCTGTGCCTTCCTTGTCGCTTTCTTTCCGATCCTGTCGAACATGGTGCAGGGGCTGAAGAGCGTCGATCACAACCTGCTCAACCTCTTTGATCTCTACGGCGCCTCGCGCTGGCAGACGCTGATCTACCTGAAGCTTCCCGCTTCGCTCCCCTATTTCATGACCGGCCTGAGGATCGGCGGCGGCCTGTCGCTGATTGCAGCGGTCGTCGCCGAATTCGCCGCCGGATCGGCCGGTGCCGGTTCCGGCCTCGCCTTCCGCCTTCTCGAGGCCCAGTACCGGCTCAACATTCCCCGCCTGTTTGCGGCGCTGATCCTGCTGTCGCTGCTCGGCGTGGTGATCTTCGCGATCACCTCCTTCATTGCCTGGCTCGGTCTGCACCGCTGGCACGAAAGCAGCATCCGGAGAGAGAACTGATGAGCTTCGTCGAGCTTCCGAACGCACCGCATTACGTGCTGGCCAATGCAACGCTGCCGGCAATCACCGTCGAAGGCTATTCGGCAGCGGCCAGCGAAGGGCTGCTGTGCACCGACCTCGTCATCGCCGACGGCAAGATCGAGAGTGTTCTGCCGCCGGGCACCGCACCCGCCGCCCTGCCCCGCGCCGACCTGCGCGAAGGCATGGTCTGGCCCTGCTTCGTCGACATGCACACACATCTCGACAAGGGGCACATCTGGGAGCGCCGCCGCAATCCGGACGGCTCGTTCATGGGAGCGCTGGAAAATGTTAGCGCCGACCGCGCCGCCAACTGGTCGACGGACGACGTACGCGCCCGCATGGAGTTCTCGTTGAAGACCGCCTACGCCCACGGGACGAAGCTGATCCGCACCCATCTCGACAGCATTCCGCCGCAGCACCGCATCTCGTTTGAGGTGTTCGCCGAACTCCGTGAAGCGTGGAAGGACAGGATTGCCCTGCAGGCGGTGGCTCTCCTGCCGCTGGAGCAGGTTCTCGATGCGAACGTGTTTGGCGATATCGTTGCCGTCACCAGGACGCATGGCGGACTGCTGGGCGGCGCGACGCGGATCCTGCCGGACTTCGAAAAGATCCTGGAAACCCTGTTCAAGGCGGCTGCCGACAATGGCCTCGATATCGACCTGCATGTCGACGAAACGGAGGACAGAGAGGTCCTGACGCTGAAGACCATCGCCGAGACAAAGCTGCGGCTCGGCTTTCAGGGCGCCGTCACCGTCGGCCATTGCTGTTCGCTCGCGCGCCAGGACGAGGATCTGGCCAGGCGCACCATCGATCTGGTGGCGGAAGCCGGGATCTCGGTCGTCTCGCTGCCGATGTGCAACATGTACCTGCAGGACCGCCACGCGGGGCGTACCCCGCGCTGGCGCGGCGTGACGCTGTTCCACGAATTGGCCGCCGCCGGCGTTCCGACCGCCGTGTCCTCCGACAACACCCGCGACCCCTTCTACGCCTATGGCGATCTCGATCCGGTGGAAGTGTTTCGCGAGGCGGTGCGCATCCTGCACCTCGACCATCCGCTGGACGAGGCCGCCCGCGTGGTGACGACTACCCCCGCCGACATTCTCGGGCGTCGCGACATCGGCCGCATCAAGCCCGGCCTTCCCGCCGACCTCGTGCTGTTTTCGGCACGTCGCTGGAGCGAATTCCTTTCCCGTCCGCAGGCTGACCGCATCGTGGTGCGGAATGGCATGGGCATCGACCGTCGCCTGCCGGACTATCGTGACCTTGACCCGGTTCTGGACAGATAAGATGGCCGATTACGCACAGATCAAGAGAGACCTCGACGGCATCGCGGTCGAAGACAATCCAGCGCTGGTGCGCCAGAAGAGCCGTGACTTCTACTGGTATTCGCCGATCCTGAAAGCCGAACTCGACCACGTAACGGCGGATCTGGTGGTCTCGCCGAAAACCGAGGAAGAGGTCATCCGCACGCTGAAGGTGGCCTTTGCCCACGGCGTTCCGGTCACTCCCCGCGGCGCCGGCACCGGCAATTACGGCCAGGCCATGCCGCTGTCCGGCGGCATCGTCTTGAACCTCATCAACATGAACCAGGTGAAATCCATCCATCCCGGCCGGGTGATCTGCGAGCCGGGCATCGTGATCGCCGAACTCGATCGCCAGACGAAGGCACATTCCGGCCAGGAACTGCGCTTTCACCCGTCGACCGCCCAGACCGCCACCATCGGCGGCTTCATCGCCGGCGGCTCGGGCGGCGTCGGCTCGGTGCACTGGGGCGGCTTGCGCGATCTCGGCAACATCCTGCGCCTGCGCGTCGTCACCATGGAGGCGGAGCCGCGCGTGCTCGATCTCACCGCCTGGGACCTGCAGAAGGTCACACACGCCTATGGCACCAACGGCATCATCATCGAGGTGGAAATGCCGCTGGCGCCCGCCTACGACTGGGTGGACGTGCTGGTCGGCTATGACGACTTCATGGATGCCGTGCGCCTTGGCGATGCGCTCGCCCACAAGAACGGCATCCTCCTGAAGGAAGTCGCACCGATCGCGGCTCCCATTCCATACGATTTCTTCCCGCGCCACAAGCCGTTCATCCGCCACCGCGACCAGTCGATCGTCGTGGTGATGGTGGCGCCGCATTCGCTGGAACCGTTCCTCGCGCTGACCCAGCGGATGAAGGGCGAGATTCTCTTCCGCTCCGACACGGTCGAAAGCATGAAGGGCATCCCGCATGCCTATGAACTCGGGTGGAACCACACGACGCTGCGCGCCCTGAAGGTCGATCCGGGCTTCACATACCTGCAGGTGCAGTATCCGAGCCCGGACCACGTGGCGAAGGTCGCTAGGATGGTCGAGATTTTCGGCGACGAGGTGCCGGGCCATCTGGAATTCATCAAGTTCGACGGTCGCATGCAGTGCTCCGGCCTGCCGCTGGTGCGCTACACCACGCGCGAACGGTTGGAGGAGATCATCCGCATCCACGAGGACAATGGCTGCCCGGTGTTCAACCCGCACCGCTATACGCTTGAGGAAGGGGGCATGAAGCAGACGGACGAAGTACAACTGGCGTTCAAGCGCGAGACGGATCCGCAAGGGTTGCTGAACCCCGGCAAGATGATCGCCTGGGATGATCCGGACTTCGATTTCAAGGCGGGCCAGAACTACCTCTTCCCCGGCCTGCAAGCCTTGGCCGAGGCGGGGGAGTAGCTTCGAGCGTTCGTCATGGTCGGGCCAGTCCCGACCATCTGCCCACCTTGCCGCGGATGCGACGGCAGCAGATCCTCGGGACGAGCCCGAGGATGACGGAGAGAAACGGGCCTGAAAGGCGATGACAGGACTTAGACGACCGAACGCGAACATCTTGACCTCGACCCCGACCTCGCCAGCAGGCCGGCAAAGACCTGGAGCCTAACGCATGCGCGTGCTTGTTCTGCATTCCCACCCGGTCGAAGAGAGCTACGGCAAGGCGCTGTTCCGGCAGACCTGCGCAAGCCTTGCTGAAGCCGGTCACGAGGTCGACGCCTGCGATCTCTACGCTGAAGGTTTTGATCCGGTGCTCTCCGCGCATGGCCGCCGCATCTATCATGACTATCCCGACAACCTCGGCGGCGTCGAAGCCCATGTCGAGCGACTGAAGAGAGCGGACGGGCTGGTCATCTGCACGCCGGTCTGGAACTTCGGCTTTCCGGCCATGCTGAAGGGTTATTTCGACCGTGTCTGGCTGCCGGGCGTCTCCTTCGCTCTGGAGGACGGCAGGCTGACGCCGACGCTCCGCCATATCCGCAAGCTCGCGGCAGTCCTCACCTATGGCGGCACGCCAATGCGTGCCTTTCTGGTCGGCAACCCGCCGAAGAAGATCATCAAGCGGGTCATCCGTGCGCAGATCAAGATCGGTGCACCGGTACGCTTCCTCGCCCATTACGACATGAACAACTGCACCGAGGAGACGCGCGCCGCCTTCCTCGCCAGGGTTCGCGTCGAGATGGAGCGGTTCTGAGCGGGGTGGGCATTTCGATGTGCCGCCTGAGATCGACGAGGCGAACGCCGGCCTGCGGTCAGCTCTCGAACTGATCGGAGTGGCCGCTCAAACCGCCTAAACCTTTAGTTAAATCTTACCGGCTATTAATCTCTTCGAACAAGAGGTTAAGCGATGCGTATTGCGTTCTTCATCGCCCTTCTGGTTCTTGCCGGCTGCGGAACCGCGCCGAGCAGGATCGACAATGCCTGCGCCATCTTTGCGCAGCGTGATGGGCTCTTCAACAACTGGGCACGCGACGCTAGACATGCATCGCGCGAGTACGGCGTGCCGGTACCGGTGCTGATGGCAACGATCTACACCGAATCCAGCTTCCGCGCCCATGCACGACCCAAGCGCACCTACATTCTTGGCTTCATTCCCTGGAAACGTGCCTCTTCCGCCTACGGCTACGCTCAGGCGCTCGACGGAACATGGGCGAGCTACAAGCGGGAAACCGGTCGGTGGAACGCCAGCCGCAGCGATTTCGGCGACGCTATCCACTTCGTCGCCTGGTATCACAACAAGAGCAACCGGCGGAACGGCATCTCGCTCGGCGACGGCTACCGGCTCTACCTCGCCTATTATGCCGGCCACGCGGGCTATGAGCGCGGCCAGTTCACGTCCGGCATACGAGGCGCCGCCCAGAGATCGGCACACATGGCCAGCCAGTACGAGCGTCAATTGCGGGCCTGCGGGTACTAGATTTTCAGTCGGAAAGCTTGGCGGCTGTCACCTCCACCTCGACCAGAAATTCCGGTCGGGTGAAGCCGCTGACGATCAGCAGCGTCGAGACCGGTTTCGGATCGAGCGTGTAGCGGTCGCGGACCGCCATGTAGGGGCCGAAATCCTCACGCCGGGTAACGAAGCCGGAGATGCGGATGACATCGGCAAAGCTCATGCCGGCCTCTCTGAGAATGGCGCCAATCGCTTCGAAGCAGAGTTGCGCCTGGCCGGTCACGTCATCCGGGATCATCTCGTCCGGAGCGATCCCAAGCTGCCCGGAGGTTACCAGCAGTGATGCGCCGGGCGGCACCAGCAGGCCGTGATTATAGCCGCCGAACGGCTTTCTCACGGATGGCGGGTTGAAGACCTGCTTTGCCGTTGGTGCCATGCTGTCCCTGCGTGATTCTGTGACTATCGAGAGAAGTATAGCCGAGCTGGCTGGATTATGAGGAAAATGCGCAGCCGGAATCTAGCGGATCGTTTTCGAGGTCACGCTTCTCGATGCTTGAGTTAAGGCGTCAGGCCTTGCCTCTCGAGCGCTTCCACGCGTTGCGCCACATCTCCGACGCTGTGTTCAACGCGAGAAAGCGAGTTCTCAATGATCCTCTGCATGTTGGCAAGCGAGCCGCCAAGCTCCATCTTGACCATCAGTTCGATGTCATCACGCAGCTCTGTTTCGCGCCGCTCGATCCGTCTGGTCAGGTCATAGGTAGCGGTCAAAAGCCTCATCATGTCGGCCAAATCTTGTCGAGCTAGGCGCACTTCATCAATCTGAAGCTTTGACTGCTTTGCCAAGAATTCGAGGCTGATATTTTCCGTGGTCATGCTGTACGTGCTCCACGTCAAATCGCTATTCGCTCATTTTGCCATCCCCACGTCTCCGATGGTGCTGGCACACCTGCTCAGGCATGTCGCCACAGAATATCATAGTCTGGGGCAAGGCTGCACCCCTCTACTGTCTGAACCGACAGTAATGGAGTGCTCCCCTCACGCGCCGTGGGGCGCCAAAAACGTCTTGATCGCGTCGATTTCGTTCGGGCGAATCTCGTGACCGCCGGAATGCCATTCGGTCGTCACCTCGTCGCCGTTGACGGCAAAATAGTCGGCGAGCGACTGGGTGAGCGGCACCGGGCAGATCGGGTCGTGTTCACCGGCCGTGATCAGCACCCGCGACGCGCCCTGCCTCGGCCGAGGCTGGAACGGGATCAGCGGATGCATCAGCACCGAGGCATCGAACAGGCCCGGCTTTTCCACCAGCACGTTGGCGAGAATGTTGGCACCGTTGGAGAAGCCGAGGCCAATCAACGGCCCCGCCTGATAGTGCGCCCGGTTGGCCTCTACGAAATCCGCCATCCGCTCGGTTGCCCGGGCCAGGTCGTCGAGATCGTACAGGCCTTCGGCCTTGCGGCGGAAGAAGCGGGCGGCGCCGTGCTCGGAAACGTCGCCGCGCGGTGAGATCACCGTCGCGTCGGGCAGCAGGCGGCTGCCGAAATCGAAGAACTGGTTCTCGTCGCCGCCCGTCCCGTGCAGGACGACCAGGAGGGGTGCGCCCGGCTTTCCGGGCCGCACCTTGTGAACATAGCTGTCCTTGCTCATGATCCTGTCCTTCAGCCTTCCAGCTTTTCCAGGTGCTCTTCCAGATAGGAGCGCAGATGAGCGTGCTGGTCGGGCAGCTTCAGGGCTTCGCCCAGGTGTGCCGTGTCCTCGTCGCGGTCGAAGCCGGGCTCGTTGGTGGCAACTTCGAAGAGGACGCCGCCCGGCGTGCGGAAATAGATGGCCCAGAAGTAGTCGCGGTCGATGACCGGGGTCACCTGATAGCCGGTACCCATCAGCGCCTTGCGGACTTCGAGCTGCTTTTCGCGGTTCTCCACGGCAAAGGCGATGTGGTGGACGGAGCCGGCCCCGAGATGGGCGCTGGCGATGTTCGGCATCGTCTCGATATCGATGACATCAGCGCCGTTGCCGCCGGGAACGGCAAGCCGCACGACGCCATCGCGGCGATCGACTTCCTGGTAGCCCATGAACTTCAGGAGCTCAGCCGTCGCCCCTTCGTCCCGCAGGCGCAGCGACGCCGAATGGAAACCGCGGATCGCATGATCTTCGGAGACGCCGTTGCCGGTCCACGACGGACGCGCATCGTCTCGCACTTCCGACAGCGCGAAACCGTCGCCATCGGGGCCGAAGAACTGCAGCCGCTTTTCACCGAAGGCCTCATCGGTTTTCAGCTCCAGGCTGCCCTTGGCGGCCAGGCGTTCGCCCCAGAAGCCGAGCGATCCTTCCGGAACGGAAAACACCGTGGTGCCGACTTCGCCGGTGCCGGGACGGCCCTTGGCCATATGCGGGAACGGAAAATAGGTCATCACCGAGCCGGGCGTGCCGATCTCGTCACCGTAGTAGAGATGATAGACGTCGGGAGCGTCGAAGTTGACGGTCTTCTTGACGCGGCGAAGGCCGAGCGTATCGGTGAAGAAGCTGTTGTTGGTACGGGCATTGCCAGCCATCGATGTGACATGGTGCAAGCCCTTGATCTGGTCGAGCATGATGAAACCCCTTGTCTCTGAAGCAATCGGATCAGCCGTTTGCTTGTCTGGGGCTAAGATGGCGGCAAGCATGCCTCGTGCATAGAGTGAACAATCCGAACGGATCGTTCACTGAACTGACAACGAAGTCCTTACGGCTCAAGCGCGCCGGCCGGAGGCAACTGCCAGTCCACCGGATCACGGCCGTTGGAGATCAAATAGGCATTCGCCTGCGAGAAATGCCGGCTGCCGAAGAAGCCGTTATGCGCCGACAGCGGCGACGGATGCGGCGCCTTCAGCACCAGATGCCGGCGCTGGTCGACGAATGCCGCCTTCTTCTGCGCGTAGGAGCCCCAGAGCATGAACACCACATGGCTGCACTGCTCGTTCACCGCGCGGATGACGGCATCGGTGAACTTTTCCCAGCCCTTGCCCTGGTGTGAGGCAGCCTGCGCCTGCTCCACCGTCAGCACGCTGTTGAGAAGCAGCACGCCCTGTCTCGCCCAGTGTTCGAGAAAACCGTGCTTTGCCGGCGGAATGCCCAGATCCGTCTGCATCTCCTTGTAGATGTTGACCAGCGACGGTGGCGTGCGGACGCCTGGCCGGACGCTGAAGCACAGGCCATGCGCCTGGCCCTCGCCGTGGTAGGGATCCTGGCCGAGGATGACCACCTTGACGTTCGGCAGCGGCGTCAGATCGAGCGCGCGGAAATACTCCGGTCCGCGCGGAAAGATCCGTTTTCCGGCCTCCCTCTCGGCTACCAGGAAACTGCGCAGCGTCCCCATGTAGGGGCTGCCGAATTCGGCGCCGAGCGCCTGCTTCCAGCTTTCCTCGATCTTGATTGCGCCGTCCGGCATGCCGCTCTCCTATCGCGTCCTGATCTCACTGCAGGTGGAAGTTTGCCTTCGAATGCCAGTCCCAGGCAGAGCGGATGATGTCGTGCAGCGAGTATTGCGGCTCCCAGCCGAGGATGGCCTTGGCCTTGTCGTTATTGGCGACCAAGGTTGTCGAATCGCCATCCCGTCGCCCGACATATTCGACCGGGAACGGCCGGCCGGACACGTCGGAGATAGCCCCCAGCAGTTCCTTCACCGTGGTGCCGGTGCCGGTGCCGAGGTTGAGTTCCACCGTTTCACCGCCTGCCAGCAGGTAGTCCACGGCCCGCACATGGGCGTCGGCCAGATCCAGCACATGGATGTAATCGCGCACGCAGGTGCCGTCGCGGGTGTCGTAGTCGTCGCCGAACACCTTGAACCCCTGGCGGCGACCCAGCGCCGCCTCGATGGCGAGCGGAATTGCGTGCGTTTCCGGCGTATGCCATTCGCCGATGCGACCCTCGAAATCGGCGCCGGCGGCGTTGAAGTAGCGCAGCATGACCGAGCGCAGTCCCTTGTAGGTACCGTAATCCTTCAGCGCCTGCTCAATGATGAATTTGGTGCGACCGTAGGGGTTGATCGGCGCCTGAGGATGGGTCTCGTCCATCGGCACCTGCTGCGGCAGGCCATAGGTGGCGCAGGTCGACGAGAAGACGAAGGCACCAACGCCTGCATCGATGGCGGCCGACAGCAGCGTCAGGGCACCGATGACGTTGTTGTCGTAGAAGGCGACCGGGTTCTTCACCGATTCGCCGACTTCGATCAGCGCCGCGAAATGCAGGACGGCATCCGGCTTGTGCTTGGCGAACACTTCGTCCAGGCGGGCGCGATCGCGGATATCGCCCTGTTCCAGCGGCCCCCATTTGACGAATTCCGCATGACCATTGGTGAGGTTGTCGAAGACGATCGGCTGGTAGCCGCGTTCGGCGAGAAGCAGGCAGTTGTGCGAGCCGATATAGCCGGCACCGCCGACGACGAGAACCTTCTTCTGGGACATGGACAGCAGCAACTCCGTTGAACGTCGGCGGCACTATAGTCGGCGAAACCGAGAACGCCACCCCGCAGGCGTTGGGTGCAGCCGGCACGCCATCGACGTTCCGGAAACGCATGCCGGCAGAGCGATTTCCCCTTGCATGAACATCCGCTAGGATAGGGCGAACGACGATGAGAGGTTTCGATGCGGTTGCTGTTTCTGGCGCTTGGCTGGCTGTTCGTGGCGCTTGGCGTGATCGGTGCCTTCCTGCCGCTGCTGCCGACGACGCCGTTCCTGCTGCTGGCGCTCGCCTGCTTCACCCGCTCCTCCCCGCGTCTTGAAGCGTGGCTGATGGAGCATCCGCGCTTTGGCCCGCCGCTGCGGAACTGGCGGCGCCATGGCGCGATCTCACGCCGGGCAAAGATTGCTGCCGTCTCGCTGATGAGCCTCAGCTACCTGATCTTTCTCGCCGGCACATCGCCACCGCTCTGGCGGGCCGTGCTGGTGCTGGCGGTAATGGGCGGCTCGTCTCTCTTTATCGTCACGCGTCCGGAGGCGAGCTGAAAAGAGCTGCTGTTCCAGTGCAAGGAGATTTGCCGATGTATATCGCCATGAACCGCTTCCGGGTGGTTCCGGGTTTCGAAGAAGCCTTCGAGGAGATGTGGCGCAACCGAGAGCGCCATCTCTCGACAGTGCCGGGCTATCTCGAATTCCGCATGCTGAAGGGGCCGAAGCACGACGATCATTCACTCTACGCGTCGCACACGATCTGGCAAAACCAGGAAGCCTTTACCGCCTGGACCAAGTCCGAGCAGTTCCGGGCGGCGCATGCGCGCGCCGGTGAAAGCCGCGGCAAGGTCGAGTATCTGTCGGGGCCGCAATTCGAAGGATTCGAGGTGATTATCCAAGAGGGACATGACGGCAAGCCGTCGCCGGGCTGAATGATCCGCAGATCATCGCGTCCGGCCGGAACGTCCCGATCCCGTCAGGACCCCTGTTCCTGACGCTCGCCGTCTTCCAGAAGACCGGCGATGGGAGCGCAGTTGGGATCGTTGCGGTCAAGCAGGCTTGCCGGAGATGTCCAGCCGATGGTCATTCCGACAGCGGTCACGACGGCCCAGACCGGCTCTGCACCCGCCCTCTGGATCAGCTTCGGAGCGTGGGTGGAGATGCACTCCCGAGCCTGCTGAACGGTTTCACTCGTCGCGTTGACGCGTTCGAGATGAGTCTGAACTTCCGCCTGAACGGGATTGAGGACGAAGATGGTGATGAACCAAGCGGCGATGTCGGAGAGCATGATCTGGCCTTCAGGTCGACGGCGATGTCGTAAAGAGAGGTCCGACATCGTGAAAGCGTCGATCTTTCACCAGAGGGGCCCGGACCACCGGGTCGACACGGATGTGGGGATCGCGACGGCGCCGTTCAAGACAGGGCGGTTCACGACGGTCCGTTGATCGTCAGTCGGTGGCAGGGCCTGTGTTCAATCCTTGGAAGCGTGCTGCGGCTTACCCTTGCGGCTGGTCGACGCCATGTCGTGAAGCTCCTTCTCCGACATGGACTTCTCCATGCCCTTCGAGGCGCCCTTCAGATCGCTCTTCTTGGTGTCGCCGCGCTTGGCCGACAGCGCCGCGCCGGCGGCCTTCTGTTGTGCTTTGGATTTCGCAGGCATGTCTCGGTCCTCCGTTCGATCCGGCATCATTCAGTGCCGGAAACCGTAAAACGGACCTGCCTTTGGGTTCGTTCCCGCAAGGATCCTGCATTTGCAAGGGAACACCTGGGCCATGCTTCGGGTTTCCAGACCAGGAGCCTAAGAGGCCCCGCCAAACGAAAGGATCCAGCAATGGCCACCAAAGACAACATGGACAGCCGTGACAAGATGACCGACGACGAAGGTTCGCGCCGCTTTGCCGAGGATGGCCGCGAACGTTCGGAAGACGCACTGCACGCGCAGATGGACGAGACCAACATCAAGGCCGTGCAGGAAGCCTCGCGTCTGGGCGGCGGCGACACCTATCTGGTGAAGAGCGATCTTGAGGACCTCGACGAACGGCTCGACGGCGACATGCCCGATGGCCGACCGAGCCCGATGGCGAACGCCGACAATCCGGAACGCTGACCGGTCAGGCTGCCGACCGGCGGAACCGTTTCCGCCGCTCCGCAGTTCCTCTGCGCCTCAACCGGAGACGACTGCATGACGATCCACGACCCAGCCGATGCGACGCCCAAGACCGGCGACACACCGGAGCTTCTGACGCCTCAGCTCGCCCCGGCCATCCCGGATATCGAGGCGAAGGCCGCGCCGACGCTTGCCAGCGCCGAAGCCGAAGCCTTCGTGCTGGAAGCACTGGAAGAACTTGTCGCCTCGCGCATCCCGTATCTGCTGGCCGGCACATTTGCAGTCAGCGCCTATACCGGGATTTCGCGTCCGACCAAGGATCTCGACATCTTCTGCAAGGCCGGCGACTTCAACCGCATCCTCGCGCACTTCAAGTCGAAGGGCTACCAGATCGAGGTGGAAGACGACCGCTGGCTCGGCAAGGTCATCAAGGGCAACCTGTTCTTCGACGTCATCTTTGCCGGCTCCAACGGTACGATGCCGATTGGCGACCAGTGGTTCGAAAATGCGCGGCAGGTCGAGATGAATGGTCACAAGGTGCGCATCACCGCGCCGACCGAGCTGATCTGGTCAAAATGCTTTGTGCAGCTCCGTCACCGCTATGATGGCGCCGACGTGGTCCACGTGATCCTCAAGGCGCACGACCAGATCGACTGGAAGCGATTGCTCGGACACATGGAAGTGCACTGGGAAGTGCTGCTGATCCACCTCCTGAACTTCCGATGGATCTACCCGACCGAGCGCGACAAGATTCCCGACTGGCTGATGGACGAGCTCCTCGACCGGCTGGCGGCGCAGCGGCAATTGCCTTTGCCGCAGATGAAGATCTGCCGTGGCCGGATGTTCTCGCGCATCGATTTCGACATCGACGTGAAGGAGTGGGGCTTTGCCGATGTCGGCGGCGAAGGCGAAATGCGACAGGACCAGGAAGGAGCGCTGCTGTGAACGATCCAGTGACACCTGAGACCGCTAACCAGTCGACGGCGCGCGAACCGACCGTGAAGCCGGTTCGCATCGCAGCGGTTGCCGACCTGCACGTCAAGGAGACCGGATCGGCCTCATACAAGGAGCTGTTCGCCGAGATCTCCTCAGTTGCCGATATCCTGGTCATGGCCGGCGACCTGACCGATCTCGGAAAGCGCAAGGAGGCCGAACTGCTGGCCGCTGACCTGCGCGCCTGTTCAATCCCGGTCGTCGCGGTGCTCGGCAACCACGATTACGAGTGCGGCGATGTCGACGAAGTGCGCTCGGTGCTGAAGGATGCCGGCGTCAATCTTCTGGAGGGCCAAGCGGTGGAGATCAACGGCATCGGCTTTGCCGGCGTCAAGGGCTTTGCCGGCGGCTTCGGGCGCCACATGCTGGGCAGCTTCGGCGAACCGGCGATCAAGGCGATGGTGGCGGAGAGCGTCGAGGAAACCATGCGGCTTGAAAATGCGCTGCGCCAGGTGCGCTCAGAGCGGGCGATGGTCGTGCTCCACTACGCGCCGATCGCCGAGACCGTCGATGGCGAGCCTAAAGAAATCTACCCCTTCCTCGGCTCCTCGCGGCTGGCGGAAACCATCGATCGCTTCCCGGTCAGCGCCGTCGTCCATGGCCATGCCCATCGCGGCCAGTATCAGGGCCGAACCCCTGGTGGTGCGCCGGTCTACAATGTCGCGGCGCATATCGAGAAGCCCACCGGGCGGCCCTACGCACTGCTTGAACTCTGACATTTTTCGCCGCAGCCCAACAGGCTGCGGAACCGCCAAGGCACAGCCGAGTTTCGAGCCACGATCTTCCCTGTCTGCGTCGGAGGCGCACAACGTTGACCATACCCACATCCACCTACCGGATTCAGTTTCGCAACGGCATGACCTTCGACCGGGCCGTTGAACTCGTGCCCTACATCAAGCGGATGGGCATCAGCCATCTCTATGCCTCGCCGGTGTTCACCGCCGCCCCGGGATCGACGCACGGGTACGACGTGGCCGACGCCAACGCCTTCGAGCCTGAACTTGGCGGCCGCGAAGGTTTCGAGCGTCTGTCGACGGCGCTGAAGCAGGCCGGCCTCGGCCTGATTCTCGACATCGTGCCGAACCACATGGCCGCCAGCCTGGAAAACCGCTGGTGGCGGAGCATCGTCGAATGGGGCAGCGACAGCCGCTTCGGACATTTCTTCGACGTTGACTGGACCCGCCGGCTGACCTTGCCCTTCCTCGGCGACGATTTCGACGCGGTGCTCTCCTCCGGCGATCTGTCGCTCATCTTCGACCGTGAGGCCGGCACCCTGGCGTTTGCCTATTTCGAGAGCCACTACCCGCTGAACCCGGGCACCTACAGGGCTGCCCTGGACGGCATCGACCTGCCGCTCGCCGACCAGATCCGCCAGCTGGCCTCGCGGGCATCGCCGGAGGCCGAAGACGATTTCCATGCCAGCATGCGCAGCCTTGCGAGCGATGAGAGCGCTGATCGTCTGGACGCGGCGCTGAAGGAAATCTCCGGCAACCGGCAACGGCTTGCAGCCCTTCATGATGCGCAGTCCTGGCGGCTGATGTCCTGGCGCGACGCGCCGAAGGATCTCAGCTACCGGCGCTTCTTCGAGATCACCGGCCTCGGCGGTCTGCGGGTCGAGGACGAGGAGGTGTTCGAGGCGAGCCACGCGCTGATCCTGGAACTCGTGCTGTCGGGCAAGGTGGACGGGCTGCGCATCGACCACGTTGATGGCCTGGCGGATCCGCGCGCCTATCTTACCCGCCTTCGCGAGGCAGTCGGACCCGACTGCTACCTGATCGTCGAGAAGATCCTGGCGCATGGCGAGAAGCTGCCCGGCGACTGGCCGATCTCCGGAACGACCGGCTATGAGTTCATCGCCTCGCTGTCGGACGTCCTGATGCACCCGCAGGCGCTCGAGCGCTTCTCCGCCCAGTATTCAGACCTTCTGGATGCGCCGCTCGACGTCGATGCCGAGGCGCGCGACGCCAAGGCGATGATGGCCGACGTCAATTTTGCCGGGGAAGTGGCACGGCTGGTCGGCATCGCCAAAGTGATCGGCGAGCAGCAGAACGATCGCTCGGCACCGAACGATGAGGCGCTCCGCTCGGCGATCCGGGCGCTTTTGATTGCCTTCCCGGTCTATCGCACCTATGGCAACCGGATGGGCCTCGAGCCTGCCGATCGCCAGCGGCTGACCGACGTGATGGACGCCGTCCGCAAGGGTCCAAACCCGCCCGAAGAGACGGCGCTGATGTCCATCGGTCGCATCCTCGCAGCCGATGTCGAGCAGTCCGCCGACGGGCTGGCGAGCGAATTCCGTATGCGCTTCCAGCAGCTGACCGGTCCGCTGATGGCGAAATCCGTCGAGGACACGCTGTTCTTCCGCGTAAACCTGCTGATCGCGCTGAACGAAGTCGGCAGTGAGCCGCATCCGCGCCTGTTCGGCCTCGACGTCTTTCATGCCGACATGCAGGCGCGCCTGAGCGAACAGCCGGCCGGTCTCTCGGGTAGCTCGACCCACGATACCAAGCGCGGCGAAGATGCGCGCGCCCGGCTCTACGCACTCGGCGAAGCGCCGGACCTCTGGCGCGCCTCCTTCGACGCTTGGCGGCAGATGAACCGCGACGCCGTCGTTTCTCTTAACGATGGTCCGGCCCCGGAACCCGCCGTCGAGTGGCTGATCTACCAGTCGCTGGTCGGCGTCTGGCCACAGGAGATCGACGTCGAAGATGCCGAGGCTCTGAAGGCGCTTGAGGAGCGGTTCCTCGGCTATCTCGAAAAGGCTCTGCGGGAAGCCAAGTTGCGCACCAACTGGAGCGATCAGAACGCCGGCTACGAGAAGGCCGTCATGGGCTATGCGAGCCACCTGCTCGGGCCTGGCGGCGCAGCGTTCCGACGTGATTTTGTCAAGCGCATGCAGCCGGTCTTCGATGCCGGGGCGCTGAACAGCCTCACCCAGACGCTGATCAAGCTGACGGCGCCCGGCATTCCGGACATCTACCAGGGCAGCGAGGGGCTCGACCTGTCGCTTGTCGACCCCGACAACCGCCGCATGCCGGCGTTCGACAAGCTAACCTCCGGCGTCGAGGTGAGCGCCGATCGGGCGTCTGTCCAAGGGATCGCCGACGGCCGACTGAAGCAGCAACTGATTGCCAGCATCCTGCCGCTGCGCCAGCAGCATGCCGATCTCTTCCTGCACGGGGACTACATCCCGATGCAGGCGACCGGCGAAAAGGCGGAGCACATCGTCGCTTTCGGTCGCCACCACGATGGGCGCAAGCTGATGGTCGTGGCGCCGCGGCTGATGCTCGATGCCCTGCGTGACGGAAGCCGGATGCCCTCGCCGAATGTCTGGCAGGCCACCGGCATCGACCTTCCTGCCCAGTTTTCCGGCAGCACCTACAAGGACGTGTTGACCGGGCAGACGGTGGAGAGCGCCGACCTGCAGCTATCGAAGCTTTTCGCGCAGTACCCGTTCGCCGTCCTGCTCTCGCAGTAGAACTCCAGTGATCATGCACCGGCGCCCTCCGATCCGAGGGCGCCGACCAACGTCTACTCAGCGCCCGAAATGAAAAAAAGCGCCGGTCACAGTGTGACCAGCGCTTTGGATATTGGCGTTCTGTCGAGTGTCAGGCGATGCCGACGAACGAAAGAACTGCAATGACGATGACAACGGCTCCGACGAGCCAGACGATGCTGTTCATGTTACTCTCCTTTTACGATCAATAGGTCTGCAGCGCGGATCAGGCGAACCCGACCAGATTGAGGATCGCGATGATGATGACGACCGCTCCAACGAGCCAAACGATGCTGTTCATAGTTCCCTAGCTCCGTGTTGTTCCGACCCATCAACGTGGTCGTCTGCAAAAGGTTCCCGGCTACGTAGCTGGAACCTTTGATGCATCAAGGGGTTCGTCTTAGTTGTCCACGCATGGCCTTAACGCGAGATCAAAGGACTTCGAATGTCGTTTCACCCCGACACCGCCTCGCTGCAGCAGACGCCGAAGCCGGCTCGGGCGACGCTGAAGCCGGAGATCACCAGGAAACAGCGCGTGGTCATCATCGGTGCGGGGTTTGGCGGTCTTGCGGTCGCGCGCGAACTCGGCGGCACCGATCTGGAGGTGACGGTCATCGACCGGCGCAACCACAACCTCTTCCAGCCGCTGCTCTATCAGGTCGCGACGGCAGCCCTTTCGCCGGCCGACATATCCGAGCCGATTCGCCGGACGCTCGGCCGCTACGCCAACATCAAGGTCATGCTGGCGGAGGTGGTCGGCATCGACAAGCTCGAAAACCGGGTGCTGCTCGATCACGGGGCACCGGTCAGTTTCGATCGGCTGATTATCGCATCCGGATCCGAGTACAACTATTTCGGCCATGACGACTGGCGCGCCGCAGCGCCCGGCCTGAAGACAATCCACGAGGCGCGGCTCATCC
The DNA here is from genome assembly GCF_050455525.1 of Rhizobium sp. 0TCS1.26. Taxonomy (NCBI): domain Bacteria; kingdom Pseudomonadati; phylum Pseudomonadota; class Alphaproteobacteria; order Hyphomicrobiales; family Rhizobiaceae; genus Rhizobium; species Rhizobium sp. 0TCS1.26. The sequence goes on from NZ_JBCIYV010000001.1 coordinate 930,843, forward strand.
GGCACCGGCTGCTGCTCGCCTTCGAGCGCGCCGAACTGTCGACCGATCCGGAAGAAAAGAAGGCGCTGCTCACCAGCGTCATCATCGGCGGCGGGCCGACCGGCGTCGAGATGGCCGGCGCCATTGCCGAACTCGGCCGTTTCATGATCACCCGCGATTTCCGCATGCTGGCGCCAGAGCATTTCCGGGTCATCCTGCTGGAGGCCGGCCCGCGCATCCTTGCCGCCTTCCCGGAAAAGCTCACCGCCTACGCCACCCGTGAGCTTGAGAAGATGGGCGTCGAGGTGATGACCGGACGCATGGTCGAAGAGGTCTCCCGGGAGGCTGTGATTGCCGGCGGCGAGACGATCCGCACCGGCAACGTCATCTGGGGCGCCGGCGTCAAGGCGTCGCCGGCGGCCAGCTGGCTCGGTGTCGAGGGCAAGGCGGGTGGCCGGGTGCCGGTCGGGCCGGACCTCAGGGTTGAGGGCTCACCTGCCATCTTCGCGATCGGCGACACAGCGCTCGGCATCGGCGACGACGGCAAGCCGCTGCCGGCGCTGGCACAGGTCGCCAAGCAGCAGGGCCAGTATCTCGGTCGCGCGGTGCGGGCAGAATTGCTGGTCGGTACCAAGCCGCAGCCCTTCCATTTCCACAATCGCGGCAACACCGCCGTCATCGGCCGCCACGCGGCGATCTTCGATTTCGGCACCTGGCAGATGAAGGGACGCATCGCCTGGCTGCTCTGGGCGCTCATCCACGTCTACCTGCTCGTCAACTTCGAGAAGCGGCTGCTCGTCACCGTCCAGTGGATCTGGCGCTACCTGACCCGCCAGCGGGGCGCCCGGTTGATCGACGAAAACGCGTCGGCCTTCGTCCCGTCGACCACGCAAAGGAGTGAAACATGAATACTGCCAATCCGCAGCTCGAAGGTCTTTACCTGGCGCTTGCCGCCATGAACCGACTGATGGTGGAGAAGCAGCTTCTGACCCATGAGGAAATCCACGAGACGCTCGCCGAGACGGAAGCGGCGGTGATGAAGAACTCGGCGCTTGACGGCCAGTCGGATTCGCACCGCAAGGCAGTCGCATTCCCCATCCGCCTGCTGATGACTGCCAACGAGGCAGCCGAACGGGGCGGCCAACCGAGCTTCGAGGATCTGGCCCGGCATGTCGGTCGAACCAGCTAGAGCGGTCCGCGAACTGGAGCGGCAGATACTGCGAAGGTGGCAGTCCTAAAACTTGGGGCGGGAAGCTTCCCGGCAGGCCGTACGGGCAGCCGACATGCAAAAGGCGGCCGACCTAGCCGACCGCCTCGTCAATCGCCGAAGATGACCGCTCAGATGATCGGCTTGCCGCCGGTCACGGCGATCGTCGCGCCGGAAACGTAGCTCGACAGGGGATCGGCGAGCATCACATAGGCGGTGGCGAGTTCCGCCGGCTGGCCCGGGCGCTTCATCGGCACCTGCATGCCGAAATTCTTGACCTTCTCCTCCGGCATGGTCGACGGGATCAGCGGCGTCCAGATCGGCCCCGGCGCGACCGCGTTGGCACGGATACCCTGCTCCGCCAGAAGCTGGGCCAGACCTGCCGTAAAGTTCTGGATGGCGCCCTTGGTGGTCGCATAGGCAAGCAGCTGCGGGCTCGGGCTGTCGGAATTGATCGACGCCGTGTTGATGATCGCGCTGCCGGGTTTCATGTGTTTGACCGCCGCCTTGGTCAGATAGAACATCGCATGGATGTTGACCTTGAAGGTCAGTTCCCACTCCTCGTCCGGGATCTCCTCGATCGACGAGAAGGTCGCCTGGTGCGCTGCATTGTTGACGAGGATATCGATGCCGCCAAGTTCGTTGACGGCGGTGTCGATCACCTTGCGGCAATGCTCGGAATTCTGCAGGTCGCCGGCGACGAGCACCGCCTTGCGGCCTGCCTCCTCGACGAGACGCTTGGTTTCCGTGGCATCCTCGAATTCGTCCAGATAGGAAATCAGGACGTCGGCGCCCTCGCGCGCATAGGCGATCGCGACTGCCCGTCCGATGCCGCTGTCGCCGCCGGTGATAACGGCCTTCTTGCCTTCGAGCCGTCCGGAGCCGCGATAGGAGGTCTCGCCATGGTCCGGCGTCGGGGTCATGTCGCGCGTCATGCCCGGCATCGGGATCTGCTTCTGGTCGAAGGGCGGCGTCGGATATTGCTCGGACATGGTCTACCTCGTTGGCTGTTGGGGAGCCTGTTAAACCAATAGCCGGTGCGGATGTTCCCCCGCCCCTGCCACCGAGGGGCGCCGGTTGCCGGCGCGCAAAATCGCCCGCAGGACGAGGACCTGCGGGGCCGGATCTCGAACCCGGAGGGTTTTCAGCCGCGGAAGATGAAGGACGCGCCGACAGCGATCAGGGCAAAGCCGATTGCGTGATTCCAGGTCAGGTTCTCGCCCAGCCAGAAGACGGAGAAGCCGGAGAACACCAGCAGCGTGATGACTTCCTGCATGGTCTTCAGCTGCGCCGTCGAATAGACCTCCGAACCAATCCGGTTGGCCGGCACCGCAAGGCAATATTCGAAGAAGGCGATCGCCCAGCTGACGACGATGGCGATCCAGATCGCCGTGCCCTTGTGCTTCAGGTGGCCGTACCAGGCAAATGTCATGAAGATGTTGGAAGCAAACAGCATGATGATCGGCCAGATGGCCGCGGGCGAAAACGAAATGGGCATGGGCTCGGCGCCTTGTTGGGATGAAGTGGAAGATCCCCTAGCCGCTTATCGGGCGGATGAAAACGCTGTCGTCATCACTTTTGGACACCGTACCGGCCAGAACAGGAGAACCTTCCGAAACAAAAAAAAGCCCGCCGGGAGGCGAGCTTCTATGTTTCGGAAGAACCGGATCTTACAGTTCCGGGCAACCGCGTTCGTTGGCGAAGGTGATGCGGTCGGGACCGCGGCGCGTCCTGCCTTCGACGACGACGCGGCTGGGCGTCACGCGGACAACTTCCGGGTCGCGCAGGCCGGACTCGCGGGCGGCGGCGCGCGCTTCGCGCTCGCTGCAGCCCATCGGGCGCCGGTCGCGGTCACGATCGCGAACAACCGGACGCACGCCATCGGGACCGATCTGCAGTTCGACGCCTTGTGCATGTGCCGGCACAGTCGAGGCGAGGCCGGCCGCGGTGAGCGCGAAAGCTACACCGACCGCTCCGATAAATCTTTTCATATTTCCTCCTTGGCCGTTGATCATCCGGCACGCTAATACTTTGCCTCGCCTAAACGCAAAGCATAGCATCTTGTTCCGGTCATATCTTGTGCCGAAAGTGATTCTTTTCCTGACTTCGGTTAGAAGTTCCGCAAGTGTTCGCAGCCGGAGGTCTTGGCTGGATCCCAGCTTTACATGCGCAACCCGCATCGGCAACGGGCGGCTGAGAAGTCTTGCTGGCGGCCGCGTCAACGCTCAGATATCGAGCGCATCGCGCAGTGCAAGTCCCTCGCGCACCCGGATATCGAGATCGGCTTCGATATGATCGATATGGTGGAGCATCAGGGCGCTTGCCCGGTTCACGTCGCGCTTCTCGAGCGCCTCGAGGATGTCGCCATGTTCGTTGTGGCCGCAGCGCGAGACGCCGGTGCTGCCATAGAGGGCGATGACCAGGGACGAGCGGGCAATGAGCTCGTCCATGAACCGCTGCAGGATGATGTTGCCGGAGAGCTGCGCCAGCATCAGGTGAAAATCGCCCGACGCCTTGATCTCCGCCCGACGCGCCGCCGGCCCCCGCTCGTTCATGAACCGGACCTCTTCCTGCAACTGATGGCGGAAGGCCTCAATATCCGCATCCGTCACCCGTTCGACGGCGCCGGCAACGATGCCCGGCTCGATGAGACGCCGCGAGGCGAACACCTGCCGGGCTTCCTCCGGCGTCGGATTGGCGACGAACGCCCCGCGATTGCGCTCCGACTTTACCAGCCCCTCAAAGGCAAGCATCTGCAAAGCGGCGCGCACCACCGTGCGACTGGCCTCGAACAGCGAGCCGACCTCGCTTTCCGACAGCTTCGTGCCCGGCGCCAGACGGCGATCGACGATCGCGTTCCGCAGCGTTTCGCGGATGGCCAGAGCTCGATCGTCGGGAGGGATGTCGAAGGGGGAGAGCATGTCGCTGATGGTCATTGGCACTTCCATGTGACGACCAAGCTTAGCGCGAACTCGCTCCTCTGCAAACCCTCGATAAGGATTGCATACGCAACGCACCGTTGATCGTATCCAATCGCTTCAATTTTGCGCAACCGCTGCACCTGCCTTGTGCATGCAGTGCGCCCCGCGCGCATTGGTCCGCCGACGAGGCCCGTCAGGCATCCGTTCTCGAACTGGCACGGCGGATGCATGGGTAAGCTTGCCTCATCAGGAGACATGCATGACCAAAGCGGCAAAGATCGAGCTCGCATCGGTATCGAAGGTCTACGGCAGCACCACCGCCGTGCACCCGATCAGCCTGCAGATACCGGCCGGCAGCTACTGCTGCCTCCTTGGCCCATCCGGCTGTGGCAAGACGACGACGCTGCGGATGATCGCCGGTCACGAGGGTATCACCAGCGGCGATGTCCTGCTCGGCAACAAGAACGTCACCGATCTTGCGCCGGCAAGCCGCGGCACGGCGATGATGTTCCAGTCCTACGCGCTGTTTCCGCATCTCGACCTCGTCGACAACGTCGCCTTCTCACTGAAGATGAAGGGCGTCGACAAGGAGGTCCGTCGCGCCAAGGCGATGGAGATGCTGACGCTGATGCAGCTGGAGCCGTATGCGACGCGCCGGCCGGCACAGCTGTCGGGCGGCCAGCAGCAGCGCGTGGCGCTTGCCCGGGCGCTGATCACAGATCCGGAAGCGCTGCTTCTCGACGAGCCGCTGTCGGCGCTCGATCCGTTCCTGAAGATCCGCATGCGCGCGGAACTGAAGAAGCTGCAGACCTCCCTCGGCATCACCTTTGTGCACGTCACCCACAGCCAGGAAGAAGCGATGGCGCTTGCCGATCTGGTGGTGGTGATGAACGACGGGCGCATCGAGCAGGCGGCGCCGCCGCGCACCGTCTTCGAACGCCCGGCGACCGCCTTCGTGGCGCGCTTCATGGGCGATCACAACGTTATCTCCGGGCGCGTCGGCGCTATCCACGGCGAGATGCTGACGCTTGCGGTTCCGGCAGGCGGCGAGTTCACAGCACCTTCGGACGGCCGCGAGATCGGCGAACCGGTGGATATCGCCATCCGCACCGACCGGGTGAAGATCGGCACCCCACCACAGCCCGGCCTCGGGTTCATCGGTAGCGTGTCCAACATCGAATACCGCGGTGCCTCCGTGAAGCTCTCCGCCACCGGCGCGGGCATCGACGAGTTCACCGCCATCCTCAGCGACAAGATGTTCTTCGACGAACCGGTCCGGGTCGGCGAAGCCATCCAGCTGTCCTGGAGCCCCGAAGACGTCATCGTCCTCGGCCGCTCCCAATAACCGAAAAGCAATAACAACAACCTCCAGAGGAGATCAGGGCATGACGAATTCCAAGAAGACAGCAGTCGGCCTGACCCGCCGTAACCTGCTGAAGACCGCCTCCGCAGCAGCCGGCCTCGCCGCCGGCTCCGGCGCCATCACCGGCTTCCCGACCATATGGGCGCAGTCGAAGATCACCCTGCGCCAGTTCGGCACCGGCGTCTCGAACATCAATGCGATTGCCGAAAAGTGCAAGGCCGACCTCGGCATCACGCTGGAGATGACGGCGACCGACAGTGACGCCGCCGCCCAGCGCGCCGTCACCCAGCCCAACTCCTACGACATCGCCGATATCGAGTACTGGATCCTGAAGAAGGTCTACCCGACCGGCGTCATTCAGCCGATGGAAGTCAAGAAGCTGAAGTACTACGACAAGGTCGTGCCGCTGTTCAAGAACGGCAAGCTGAAGCCGGACAGCGTCATTGCCCAGGGCACCGCACCGCATACCGTCGGCTACGTCGAAAAGGTCGGCGACAAGAAATTCGCCAAGGGCGAGACCGAATACTTCACCATGATGCCGACGATCTACAATGCCGACACGCTGGGCATTCGCCCGGATCTCGTCGGCCGCGAGATCACCAGCTGGGCCGACATCATGGATCCGAAGTTCAAGGGCAAGGCATCCATCCTCAACATTCCGTCGATCGGTATCATGGATGCCGCGATGATCATGGAAGCCATGGGCAACATCAAGTATGCCGACAAGGGCAACATGACCAAGGCGGAGATCGACAAGACGATCGACTTCCTGATCAAGGCCAAGCAGGACGGCCAGTTCCGCGCCTTCTGGAAGAGCTTCGACGAGAGCGTCAACCTGATGGCTTCGGGCGAAGTGGTCATCCAGTCCATGTGGTCGCCGGCCGTTGCCGCCGTCCGTTCCAAGGGCATTGCCTGCAAGTACCAGCCGCTCAAGGAAGGCTACCGCTCGTGGGGCGGCGGTCTCGGCCTCGCCTCGCACCTCAAGGGCGCGCAGCTGGATGCCGCCTACGAATACATCAACTGGTACACGTCCGGCTGGGTCGGCGGCTATCTCAACCGCCAGGGCTACTACTCGGCCTGCATGGAGACCGCCAAGGGCTTCATGACGCCCGACGAATGGGGTTACTGGATCGAGGGCAAGGCGGCTGCAAACGACGTGCTCTCGCCGGAAGGCAAGGTCATGGAGAAGGCCGGCGCCGTGCGCGATGGCGGCTCGTTCGAGGACCGCATGGGCAAGGTCGCTTGCTGGAACTCCGTGATGGACGAGGACCGCTACATGGTTCGCCGCTGGAACGAGTTCATCGCCGCTTGATGACGTGAAGAAGTCCCCACCCGGCCTGCCGGCCACCCTCCCCCCTTGGCGGGGGGATACCTGCCGAGCCGCTGTGCCTCTACGCGGTTCCGCAGCGGGATCGGGACTCGAACGACGACATTTCGCAGGACGCTGCGGAGTGGGCCTCCCAACGGAGGGTAGGACTTGGCCGCTTGTCGTCTCCCCCCTTGTGGGGGAGATGGCCGGCAGGCCAGAGCGGGAATTTCCCGAAGGAGACGACCAGGAATGACCACCGTACGATTTCTCGGCGTCGGCGAGCCGAAGGTAAAGTCCAGTCGCAGGCTGCCGCTCTGGCTGGTCTCCTACCTGCAGGCGACGCCGCTCGCTGTCATCCTCGGCTGTTTCCTGCTGCTGCCGCTGGTGATGATCTTCGTCGTCAGCTTCTGGGACTATGATTTTGCCCAGATGTATCCCGACCTCCTGACGATGAACTACGTCGAGACGCTGGGGTCCTGGGTTACCTGGAAGACCTATCTGAACACCTTGAAGTTCGCGGCGATGGTCTGGGCGATCACCCTCTTCCTCGGCTTCTGGGTCGCCTACTTCCTCGCCTTTCACATCCGCACCGCTACCATGCAGATGGTGCTGTTCCTCGTCTGCACCGTGCCGTTCCTGACATCCAACATCATCCGCATGATCTCGTGGATCCCGGTGCTCGGCCGCAACGGGCTGATCAATTCGGCGCTTGTCGATGCGGGCCTCATCGCCGAGCCGGTGGAATGGCTGCTCTATTCGGATTTCGCCGTGGTGCTGGCCATGGTGCATCTCTACACGCTGTTCATGGTGACGCCGATCTTCAACACCCTGATGCGCATCGACAAGAGCCTCGTCGAGGCGGCCCGCGATGCCGGCGCGTCCGGCTGGCAGGTGCTGACCAACGTCATCATTCCGCTGGCAAAGCCCGGCATGGCGATCGGCACGATCTTCGTCGTCACCCTGGTGATGGCCGATTTCTCCACTGTGCAGGTGATGTCCGGCGGCCAGAGCGCGTCCGTCGCGCTGATGATGAAGAACCAGATGTCGCTGCTGCAATATCCGGCGGCCGCCGCCAACGCCGTCGTGCTGCTGGTCCTCGTTCTTCTGATGGTCGCAGGCATCCTGCGCATCGTCGATATCCGCAAGGAGCTCTGACACCATGTATTCCGACAAGCGCTCCCGCGAATTCTACATTCTCGCCATCGTCTTCGGCCTCTTCGTGCTGTTCCTCTACGGGCCGCTTTCGGCGATCCTCATCCTCTCGTTCCAGGGACCGAACGGCGGCCTCACCTTCCCGCTCAACGGCGTGTCGCTGCGCTGGTTCGCCAACCTGTTCGAGACCCAGGCAGTGGGCGATTTCGGCGGCGCCTTCCGCCGCTCGGCAGCGCTGGGCGTGATGGTGATGGTGGTGACGGTCGCGGTGTCGCTGCTGGCCGGCCTTGCCTTCCGCCGCCGGTTTGCCGGCGCCACCGCGCTCTTCTACCTGTCCGTCGCCAGCCTCGTGGTGCCGTCGATCATCATCTCGCTCGGCATCGGCGTGCTGTTCTCCCAGCTCGGCCTGCAGCCGGCCTGGTACTCCTCCGCCTTCGGCGCCCACCTCACCTGGACGCTGCCGTTCGGCGTGCTGATCATGTTCGCCGTCTTCAACCGGTTCTCGCCGGCCTACGAGGAAGCCGCCCGCGACCTTGGCGCCACCTCCTGGCAGACCTTCCGCCACGTCGTGCTGCCGATGATCGCTCCGTCGCTGATCGGCGTCGGTCTGTTCGGCTTCACCCTCTCCTACGACGAATTCGCCCGCACGCTGATGACATCGGGCACCTACAACACCCTGCCGCTGGAGATCTACGGCATGACCACCAATGTTACGACGCCGGTGCTCTATGCGCTGGGCACGGTGACCACGCTGTTCTCCTTCCTGGTGATTGCCGGAACACTGGCACTGATCGTCATGATCAACCGCCGACAGGCAAGGCTCTGATGAAGATCCTGCTCGTCAATCCGAACACCACGGCCAGCATGACGGCGACCGCCGCCGATGCCGCCTGGCGGGTCGCCGCCGTCGGCACCGAAATCGTCGCCACCACCTCGACCATGGGGCCGGCCTCGATCGAAGGCTATTACGACGAAGCATTGGCCGTGCCGGGCCTGCTCATGGAGATCGCCAGGGGCGAAAAACAGGGCGCCGATGCAGCGATCATCGCCTGCTTCGACGATACCGGCCTGGATGCCGCCCGCGCGTTGTCCGGCATTCCGGTGGTCGGCATCTGCGAGGCGGCCCTTGCCAGCGTCTCGTTCATCGCCCAGCGCATCACCATCGTCACCACCATGGAGCGCTCGCGCCTGCCGATCGAGCATCTCGTCCAGCGCTACGGCATGGCCGGACGCGTGAAGGTGCGGGCTGCCGACATTCCGGTGCTGTCGCTCGAAGACCCCGCCTCCGATGCCGGCGAACGGCTGCGCGGCGAGATCGCGCTGGCACTGCGCGACGACAGAGCCGAGGCTATCGTTCTCGGCTGTGCCGGCATGGCGGATCTGACCGCGGAACTGCAGCGTGAGTTCGGGGTGCCGGTCGTCGATGGCGTCGCCGCCGCCGTCAAGCAGGCCGAGGCGCTGGTTTCGCTGGGGCTGACCACCGCCAAGCGCGGCGCCTATGCGACGCCTATCTCCAAGAGCTATGCGGGCCTGCTTGCGCCATTCGAACCGACGGCGCTGTCGGCGTGACGCGCCGCGACATCCACACCCTGAACCTCTCGCAGGTCGGCGACCTGATCGGCTGGGCGAAAGCGGAAGGCTGGAACCCGGGCCTCGACGATGCCGCGCCGTTCATCGCGGCGGACCCGAAAGGCTTTCTCGGTTGCTTCGTCGATGGGCGGATGGCAGCCGGCATTTCCGCCGTCCGGTACAATGACCGTTTTGCCTTCATCGGCCTCTACATCTGCCATCCGGATTGTCGCGGACAGGGACATGGTCGGGCGCTCTGGGATCACGCGCTGGCATCCCTCGGGTCGCGCACGATTGGCCTCGACGGCGTGCCGGCCCAGCAGGAAAATTATGCCCGCATGGGGTTCGTGCCCGCCTACCGCACGATCCGCTGGAGCGGTCGCGTTCCGGCGCTGACATCGCTGTCATCGGACCTTGTGAGCGTGACGCCCGACCTCCTGCCGCAGATCGCCGCACTCGATGCGCGAGCCTTTCCGTCGCAGCGTCGCGGTTTCCTCGACGCCTGGCTTTCGCCGCCGCACACGGCACTGGCCATTTGCATGGATGGTGCCGTCAAAGGGTATGGCGCACTGCGACGCTGCCATGACGGGTTCAAGATCGGCCCGCTGTTCGCCGATGACGAAGAGCATGCCGAAACGCTGTTTACGGCGCTGGCCATGCGAGCGGGCGCGGACGAGGTGCACATCGACGTGCCCGAGGACCAGACGGTGTTTTCTGCCCGTCTGCAACGGATTGCCTTTACCGAGGGCTTCGTCACCGCCCGCATGTACAAGGGCACCCCTCCGCGCCACGATCGACACCTCGTCTATGGTGTGACGACGCTCGAACTCGGCTGATCCCGAAGCCCTCAGCGGGCGAGCAGCACCGGCACCGGCGTCGTCTCCAGCAGCGCGTGCGTGACACCGCCGAAAATCCGCTCGCGCAGGCGGGAATGCCCGTAGGCGCCCATGACGATGAGGTCGGCGCCGATCTCCACCGCATGCGCGCGAAGCACATCCTCGACGGGTCGGCCGCCGCTCGGCAACTGATCGATCGTCACCTTCACGCCGTGGCGATCCAGAAACGCCGCCACCTCGGCACCGGGCTCGCCGCCGTTGTGGTGGTAGGAGGCATCCGGATCGACGAGCACCACATGCACGCTCTCGGCATTCGTCAGGATGTCGATCGCCTCGCGCACCGCACGCCCGGCTTCGGCCCTGGAATTCCAGGCAACGAGTACGGTCTTCACAGGCAGGGCCGGCGTATGGTTCTTCGGCAGCAACAGCAGCGGCCGTTGCGCTTCGAACACCGCACCATCGACGATTTCAGTCAGCAACCGCGCGTCCGCACCGGTCTTGTCGCCAACGATCACGAGGTCGCTGTAGAGCGCCCGCTGGAAGACGTTGTCCGCCAGGAAGGCGCGCTCGGTATAATAGCGGCTGAGGTCGAACGGCAGGCCGGAAGCTTCGCACAGGATCTGCACCCTGTCGGCGGCCGTGTTCAGGGCCTGCATGTCGGCGACCCGTTCATCGAGCCACACCACGCCGACCGGATAGTCGCCGATACCGGGCGGCACCGCGAGATCCACGACAAGCACCGAAAGGTGTGCATCGAGCCTGCTGGCGAGATCGATGGCTCGCGCAATATCGGCCTCGGCACCATCGCTTCCGACGACTGCAAGTAAGGTCTTGAACAACATGCCGCTCTCCCTGAACGCTGGAGGCTAAAGCGCCTCCGATGCAGTGGAGATTAGCGTGGCTGGCGACGGCAGACTTGATCCTGATCAAAAGCGGGACGCAGTGCCGTGGCAGTTGCCTCAGTAGACGGGATACATCCCCCAGAAGAAGATGTCGGCCGGCTCCCGCCGCAAGTCCCTGTCCCGATCGGGCCGCTCGTCCGCCTCGTACTCGGCCACACCACCCTTGTCGGCCCGTTCATCGGACGCCGGCCTCCGTTGCGTCAGTCCGAACAGATCGAAACCGAACAGGCTAAAGCCACCAATCATGTCGACCCTCCAGATGAAATGAGCCTGATGCTCCACAATCTATGAGCAAACCGTGCCGCAGGTCACGAGGAGTGTCGAAGAATACTTCGCTAATCCAGCCGTCAATGTTAAAAAACCTTGCTCCTTCCCGCCTGCCTCGGCGTCTGCCCACTGGCGCTGCATCCTGTTCTTGTGAAAAGCTTTGGTCACCGGCAACCAGTTTGGCTCGGCATCGTTACTGCTCCGCTTGAAGTCGCCTCCGACAAACCGCGGCGCAGGGGCTTGGACTTCGGCGTCTTAAGGTCTATCTATGCTGCGCTGCGGCAAACTCCGAGACTGGCGACATTCTTCATTGTCGGCACCTCCCTATTCCCGGCTCCGGTCGGCACTCTCAACGGAGTTCTTTATGACGATCATGCAAACAAAATTCGATCCCGCGAATTCGGTCTCCATCGCTTCGAAGATCACCGAAGCCCGCAAAGCGAGCGGCTACAGCTTCGAGGACCTGGCAATCGCCTGCGGACTGACGATAGCGGAACTGGAAACCATCGAGGACGGTCGCGATCTGGATCCATTGCGCATCCAGCGGGTGGCATCGGCGCTGCGCCTTCCCGCCCTGCCGATCTGACCTGAGTGACACACGGGAGCGGGCTCTGCCCGCTCTGCCGTCGCCTCCAGAACGTCGGCGACATGTCGGTTGCGGCCGACGGCTATCGGCGCCACGCGCCAATGTCTCTATACGAGCGCCAGCTGTTCAAATTCGCGCGACTGCTCAATGCCCCTCGACACCAGAACCTAATCCCGTCAACCTGAGGTGGCGGCAGAGGCTTGACGCCTCTCAATCAGGACGCAAAGACGCCTGCGACCGCAACGATCGCCTTCAGCGGAATGACTGCCATGACTGCCAGAATGGCGATACTGACGCGGCCAATAGTGGCGCTGGTATCGAAAATGCCGAGGATGCCGATCGCAAGAGCGATCGTCCAGATCGGCTCTATCTCATAAGTATTCACGGTCAGCAGGAGCGCGGATACTATGAAATAGGCTGCGCCGCGCATCAGGCGCAGCGCACCGCGCTTTACTCCGGCCAATTCATACAACGCGTGCATGACTTCGTCTTTCTGCATTGCAGTACTCCTGTGGCACGACATGCATATTCCGATCGCGTGTAATATTCAACGGTGAATGGATTGCAAACAATCAGGTTAGACGCGCACAGCTTCGGTCAAATGGCGTATCTTTACTGTCCCGGAACCGCAATATGGCGAGCCTTGCTTCGTCGGCGGGCGCTGTTTGCAGGGTGGCTCGCAGGAACTCCACCATCCAAAGATCGACTGGGCTGGACTGACGTCAGCGCCGGGCCGTCCTGTCATAGCGGCAGCCATTGTTAACGGCACCGATCACGGGCATCCTGCGCTCTCTGGCTCAGGAGAACACCATGCAGAGCCTCATGACCAAAGACATCATTTGGAGAGTGGCGCTTGCGCTCGCAGGCTGCATCGCATTCGAAGAGCTGATCGGCGGAGGCGCGCTCGGCTGGTCCGTCGGCGGGGTCATCCTGGCGGTGACCTGCTATCCGCTCCTGAAAAGGCTGCTGGAATACCGATGACTTCGGTAGGCCCCTGCTGTCTGCGCATGGCGCAGCGTTGGAGACGGACCACACGCCGAAGCGGGTCGCAGGCTACAGCAGCGGCTCCGGACAACTCAGATATGTGATGAAGTTGGTAGCGGGGGGCGGACTTGAACCGCCGACCTTGGGGTTATGAATCCCACGCTCTAACCACCTGAGCTACCCCGCCAAAACCGCGCCGCCGTGAGCATTGAAAGCCCGTGCCGTCCGGCGCGATGGGGGGCTTATAGTGTGTTGCTCCGACCAAAGTCAAGCGCGCTTGTTTCAAATCCCGGCCGGTTTTTCCAGCGTTTGCGGCAGCGCAGCGTCAGGCCGCGGCAGGTGCCGCAAGAAGCGCCTTGAGCGAGGCTTCGGCATCCGCGGCGCGCTCCGAGCGATCGATGAAACCGCCGCCCCAGACGCGCGCATCGGCACCTTCTGCCGAATAGAGAACGCAGGCCTGACCGGGTGCGACGCCCGCCTCGCCGATCGCCAGGTCGACGTAGATGCCGCGCTCGTCCGCAAAGAGCGTCGCCGGCGTCGGCGGACGCGTCGAGCGCACCTTGGCGAAGCACGCGAAGCCCTCACGCGCGTCCACGTCGAGCGGACGATCGCCGATCCAGTTCATGTCGCGCAGGTAGACGCGGCGCGTCTCCAGCGCCTCCTTCGGCCCGACGATCACCCGTCGGCTGCGTGCATCGAGATAGACCACGTAGAGCGGCTCGCCGGTTGCGACACCGAGGCCCTTGCGCTGGCCGATCGTGTAATGGACGATACCTTCGTGGCGGCCGAGGCGCCGCCCGTCGATGTGCACGATATCGCCGGCCAGCGCCGCATTCGGCTTAACCTTGGCAATGATGTCGGCATACTTGCCGGCGGGAACGAAGCAGATGTCCTGGCTGTCGGCCTTCTTGGCGACGACCAGCCCCATGTCTTCGGCAAGCGCCCGCACATCCGCCTTCGACATGCCGCCAAGCGGAAAGCGCAGGTAATCGATCTGCTCCTGCGTCGTGGCGAACAGGAACCAGCTCTGGTCGCGGTCGGCATCAACCGGCCGGAACAGTGCCCGCCGATTGGGATTGCCGGGCGTCGGATTGGCGCTCGAGCGGATGTAGTGGCCGGTCGCCAGGGCGTCGGCACCGAGTTCCTTTGCGGTTGCCAGCAGATCGGCGAACTTGACCGTCTGGTTGCAGGCCACGCAGGGCACCGGCGTTTCGCCCATGGCGTAGGCTTCGGCAAACGGATTGATCACCGTCTCGCGAAACCGCTTTTCATAATCCAGCACGTAATGCGGGATGCCGAGCGTTTCGGAAACGCGGCGTGCATCGTCGATATCCTGACCGGCGCAGCAGGACCCGGCGCGGTGGACGGCGGCGCCATGATCGTAAAGCTGCAGGGTGATGCCGAGCACGTCGTAGCCCTGGCGTTTCAGGAGCCCGGCCACGACAGAGGAATCCACGCCGCCGGACATCGCCACGACGACGCGCGTATCCTCCGGCCTCTTGTCAAAATCCAGTGTGTTCACAGGAACTCTCTCGGTCGTCTCGCCCGTCTGCGCAATCGGTCGCAGGCATCGCGGCTCATCCACGGCGACATCTGGGGCCGTGTCCAGTCTGCTGCGGATATAGAAAGAATGCGGCAAAAACGCAAGGTTTGCGCTTTTCGCGCGTCGTGCGCGTCTCCGGCTTGGATGTGAGAGAACGTCCCTGTTACGACTGCATCATCCGCGCAGCGCCTTCGGAGATGGCGCCCGCCTGGACGTCCTGCCCGTCCGGCGCCTGCGCGCGCACCTTCGGCAGCGATTGCGGATACTCGCGCCGGATATAGTCGATCAGCTTCTCGCGCACCTCGCAGCGCAGATCGAATGTCCTGCCGCCGTCCGATGCCGAGACGAGGATGCGGATTTCCATGACGTTCTCGCGGAAATCGGTGACCGCGACATTGACCACCTGCCGATCCCACAGGTCTGAATTCGCAGCGATCTCCTCGACCTTGCGGCGCACTTCTTCGACCGGGATCGTGTAGTCGAGGTAGATCATCACCGTGCCGATCAGTGCCGCGCCCTCGCGGGTCCAGTTCTGGAATGGCTTTTCGATGAAGTAGCCGAGCGGCAGGATCAGCCGCCGCCAGTCCCACAGCTTGACCACCACATAGGTCGATGTGATTTCCTCGACCTTACCCCATTCGCCCTCGACGATCAGCGCGTCATCGATGCGGATCGGCTGGGTGATCGCCAGCTGGATGCCGGCAAACAGGTTCTTCAGCACCGGCTGCAGCGCAAGGCCGAGCACGATACCGGCAACGCCCGCCGAGGCCATCAGCGATACGCCGTACTGACGCACTGCCGGAAAGCTCATCAACGCTGCAGATAGCGTGAAGGCGACGATCAGCGTTGCGGCCACCCGCTCCAGGATGCGCGATTGCGTCACGTGCTTGCGGGCCAGCAGATTGTCTTCGGCATCCAGCTTGAAGCGCCGCAGATACACCGTCAGCCAGATATGCAGGGCGGTGCGGGCCATCCAGCCGACGAGCGAGATGAAGGCCAGCAGCAGCAGGTGGCGGATCAGGTCCGCCTGCCGGTCGGTGAGCGGCGCGATGGCGACGGCCGGGTTCAGGATCCAGACGACGATGGCGATGCGCAGGGGCCGCCGGTTGCGCGAGATCAGCGACCTCCAGAACAGGTCGCGCTTGGAGACGATGCGGGTCAGCAGGCGGAAGACGATCCGGTGGATGAGCCAGCCGACGAAGACGGCGACCACCAGAACGACCATGCTGATGAACCAGTCGGGCAACCAGCGGACCACGGGATAGAGATACTGTTCAAGGCGCTGTTCCATGGCACCGCAGTTAGAGTGCAATGCAGCAGAGAAAACCCCGGCCGGCTAACAAAGGTGTGAGCGGGCGATTTTTCTGGGCCTGTCGAAACGGAATGCGGGCTGCCGATGTTGGAAGACATCGATCAGGCAGCGTGTAATGGCGCCAGGAGGACACGGCACATGACAGAGCGAACGGCACGGGCGGACGACACTCACGATCTGGCGCGCTTCATCATTGCCCAGGAGAGCATCTACTCGCAGGCGCTGCGCGAGTTGATTGCCGGTCGCAAGCATTCGCACTGGATGTGGTTCATCTTTCCGCAGATCGAGGGGCTGGGTCGGTCCGCTACCGCGCGGCACTATGCGATTTCAGGTCGCGCTGAAGCGCAGGCCTACGCGGCACATCCGCTGCTCGGTCCGCGGCTGCTGGAATGCACGCAGGCGATGCTTACGCATGCGGGCCGCTCCGCGCAGGAGATCCTCGGTTCGCCGGACGACCTGAAATTCCGCTCGTCGATGACGCTGTTTGCGGCGGTCAGCGAAAAGGGCTCGCCTTTCGAGCGAGCCCTTGACCGGTTCTGCGATGGCAGGCCGGACGGCGAAACGCTCGCCCGGCTCTGACCTCAGTTGACGCCCTGGATCGCCGAGAGCTTCCACTCCTGGCCGGGCTTGCGCACGAAGGTCCAGATTTCGGTTGCCTCGGTCGGCGTGTTCGGATCGCCGGACACGACATTGCCGGTGTCGCGGTCACGCATCACGTCGATGCTCTGGTAGCGCATTGCGACCGTTGCAAATTCCTGGCCGTTTTCGCGCCAGGCTTCCGACAGGTCGCCCTGGATCAGCTGCACGTCCTTGACATCGTTGCGCTGGCCGTTGGTGGCATTCTCGCCCAGTTCCTCGGCAAGATAGGACATCGCCTCCGGCGTCGAGAGCGCCCGGATCTTGGCGTAGTCTTCCGCGCCATAGGCGGTCTGCACGTCCGTCAGCAACTTCTCGAACTGGCTGAGGTCGCGGCTGGTGATGCCGATCTCGTCCGTTGCGGCCGACGCGGCGCGCGGCTTGGCAGCCTGAGCCGCACCAGCAGCACCGCCGCCGAGCGAACCCATCTGCGGGATCTTGAAGCCACCCTGATTGCCCTGCGGCGGCTCATAGCTGGAGCGGTTGGAGGCGTTCGGGCCAGCAGCACTCGGCGAAGGCTGCGAGCGGCGGGCGAACATGCGCATGGCCAAGAAGATCAGGCCGCCGATCAGCAGCATCTGGAAGAGCATGCCGAACATGCCGCCGAGACCGCCGAAGCCATTGCCCATCATCATGCCGAACAGGCCGCCGAGGAACAGACCACCGAGGATACCGCCGCCGAAGCCGCCGAACATACCGCGACGCGGCTGAGCTGCAGCCTGCGCACCGGCAGCGCCAGGCGCTGCCTGGTTGGTCGCCTGGTTCGGCGTCATCGAGCGTTGGATAGGCGCGGCCGTCGTAGGCGCGGTATTGGTCGACGGGGGTGCCGAATACGTGCGCGTGCCGCGGCTGCCGAAACCGCCACCACCGGCGCGACGAGCCTCGGCGAAATCAACCGCCGCCAGCGATACCACCATTCCGAGCGCCAGCACCGACAAAACGTGCCTGAAGCGTCGAAGCGTTGAAAACATGTCTCTCTCCTCATAGATCCGCTGTTGCGAGCGTGCACTCTATATAGAGAGCCGTCCGCCAGCCTGTTAGCCGGCGACGCCAATTTTTTGAGATCGTGAGAATTGTTGATCGGTTTTCCACCCCACGATGCAGGAATCGTGAAGAAGCCCGGCTGGAAGAAATCCGGCCGGGCCATTCTGTTTGAGGGTTTCGTCGGCCCGTCTCAGTCGACGTTGAAGGACAGCGGCTTGGCCTGCTTGATGGCCGGGTTAGCAATCAGCTGGTCGAGCACGGCCTGATCCACCGGACCATCGACGTAGAGCAGCGCGATCGCATCGCCGTTTTCCTTCTCGCGACCGAGCTGGAAGTTGGCGATGTTGACGCCGGCATTGCCGAGCGTCGTGCCCATGAAGCCGATCATGCCGGGAACGTCGGTATTGGAGATGTAGACCATGTTGGCGCCGACATCGGCGTCCATGTTGATGCCCTTGATCTGGATGAAGCGCGGCTTGCCGTCGGAGAAGACGGTGCCGGCGACCGAGCGCGACTGCTTGTCGGTGGTGACCGTCAGCTTGATGTAGCCGTCATAGACGCCCGTCTTGTCGCGCTTGACCTCGGAGAGCACGATGCCCTTTTCCTTGATCATGATCGGCGCCGAAACCATGTTGACGTCGGACACCTGGTTGCGGATCAGGCCAGCGAGCAGGGCCGATGTCAGCGCCCGGGTGTTCATGTTGGCGGTGGCGCCATCGAACAGGATCTCGATCTGCTTGATCGGGTCCTCGGTCACCTGACCGACAAACGCACCGAGAACGTCGGCCAGCCGGATGAACGGCTTCAGGATCGGCGCTTCCTCGGCGGTGATCGACGGCATGTTGATGGCGTTCGAGACGGCACCCTTCACCAGGTAATCCGACATCTGCTCAGCCACCTGCAGAGCGACATTCTCCTGGGCTTCGGTGGTCGAGGCACCCAGATGCGGCGTGCAGACGACATTGTCGAGGCCGAACAGCGGGCTTTCGGTTGCCGGCTCCACTTCGAAGACGTCGAAACCAGCGCCGGCGACATGGCCGGACTTGATGGCCTCGGCAAGCGCTGCCTCATCCACCAGACCGCCGCGGGCGCAGTTGATGATGCGCACGCCCTTCTTGGTCTTGGCGAGGTTTTCGCGGCCTAGAATGCCGCGCGTCTTGTCGGTCATCGGCACGTGCAGGGTGATGAAATCGGCGCGGGACAGGAGCTCGTCCAGCTCGACCTTTTCGACGCCCATTTCCCGCGCCCGCTCGACGGACAGGAAGGGGTCATAGGCGATGACATGCATGCCAAGGCCGATCGCCTTCTTGCAGACGATGCCGCCGATATTGCCGGCGCCGATGACACCCAGCGTCTTGCCGGTGATCTCGACGCCCATGAACTTCGACTTTTCCCACTTGCCGGCCTGGGTCGAGGCATCGGCCTGCGGCAACTGGCGGGCAACCGCGAACATCAATGCGATCGCGTGCTCGGCCGTTGTGATCGAGTTGCCGAAGGGCGTGTTCATGACGATGATGCCGCGCTTGGACGCCGCCGGAATATCGACATTGTCGACGCCGATGCCGGCGCGGCCGATGACCTTGAGGTTGGTCGCAGCAGCAATCAGCTTTTCGGTCGCCTTGGTGGCCGAACGGATCGCGAGGCCATCATAATTGCCGATGATTTCGGCGAGCTTGTCCTTGTCCTTGCCGAGCTTCGGCTGGAAATCGACTTCGACGCCACGGTCGCGGAAGATCTGGACGGCGGTTTCCGACAGTTCGTCGGATACGAGAACGCGAGGTGCCACGAGAGGCCTCCTTCAAAAGAGTTCAAGCAAAAAGGGTTCAGTCTGTTCGGGAATGCGCGGCCCCGCCATTGCGGCGAGACCGGAAGCTGCGGCCTCTCAGGCCTTGGCCAATGCCGCCTTTTGGGTCTCATAGGCCCAGGACAGCCAAGGCATCACGGCCTGCATGTCGGCGGTATCGATCGTTGCACCGGCCCAGATGCGCAGGCCCGACGGGGCATCGCGGTAGGCGCCGATATCGAGCGCGACATTCTCCTTTTCGAGGAGAGCCACGACACCCTTGGCGAATGCCGCCTGCTGGTCGGCGTCGAGCGCCACGACTTCGGGATCGACGATCTTCAGGCAGACCGAGGTGTTGGAACGGGTCGCCGGATCGACCGCCAGGTTGGCGATCCAGTCGTTCTTCTCGACGAAGTCGAAGATCACCTGGGCGTTGGCATCGGCGCGGGCACGCAGGCCCTTCAAGCCGCCCAGCGATTTTGCCCAGTTGAGCGCATCGAGATAGTCCTCGACGCACAGCATCGACGGCGTGTTGATCGTCTCGCCGGTGAAGATACCCTCGATCAGCTTGCCGCCGGAGGTCATGCGGAAGATTTTCGGCAGCGGCCAGGCCGGCACATAGGTGGTCAGGCGCTCGACAGCACGCGGCGACAGGATGATCACGCCGTGACCGCCCTCGCCGCCCAGAACCTTCTGCCAGGAGAAGGTGACGACGTCGAGCTTGGAGAAGTCCATGCCCTGCGCGAAGGCTGCCGAAGTGGCATCGCAGATCGTCAGACCCTTGCGGTCGGCCGGAATGAAATCGGCGTTCGGCACGCGCACGCCGGAGGTGGTGCCATTCCAGGTGAAGACGACGTCGCGGTCGAAATCGACCTGGCCGAGATCTGGCAGCAGGCCGTAGTCGGCCTCGAGCTTGCGCACGTCCTTGAGCTTCAGCTGCTTGACGACATCGGTAACCCAGCCGGCACCAAAGCTTTCCCAGGACAGCATGTCGACGCCGCGCTCGCCGAGCAGCGACCAGAGCGCCATTTCGACGGCGCCGGTGTCGGAAGCCGGCACGATGCCGATGCGGTAATCCGCCGGGACTTCCAGAATTTCGCGGGTGAGATCGATGGCCTGCTTCAGCTTCGCCTTGCCGACCTTGGCACGGTGCGAACGACCGAGCGGGGCATCGGAGAGCGCGTCGAGCGACCAACCGGGGCGCTTCGAGCAGGGGCCAGAAGAGAAATGGGTATTGTTCGGACGTACGTCCGGCTGTGCGATGTTCGCCATGTGGCTATCCTTCCAGATAGAAAGCCCTTCGTTGGGGAAGGGTGTCCCACTGGCGTTGGTACGCGAAGCCTCGGGTCGGGTCAAGTCGCTTGCGCGCGCGCAAATGGCGTTTTTGCATGCCTGCCCGCCGACCGTCCATCCGCCTGAAACGCAAAGGGCCGCCCCTTGCGGAGCGGCCCTTCGATCGGATGGTGCCGGTTGACGGCAATGATTACTTGTAGACGATGGGCTGCGGGGGAGCTTCTTCGGGCACATAGGCCTCGGCGCAACCACCAAAGTTGTACCGGGCACCGATGCGTGCTTCGTGGACGTCGAAGCCCTTGTCGAAGCCCGGGCCACCGTTCTCGGCATAGCCGAACATGTCGCCGCCGTTGACGTGGCGGTAGCGGTAGCCGATGTCTGCCTTGACGTTACAGGTCACGTCGATCGTCGCACCTGCCATGAGGGCGTAGGTGAAGCGCCAGCTGCCCTTGCCGCCGTGCTCGAAGGTTCCATCGCAACCGCTGCCGTCATCGGCGCAGGACGTGTTGCGCAGCCGGTCCCACTTCACGTAGGTTCCGCCGATACCGGCGCCGACGTAAGGCGTGATGTAGCCGTAGGTGCCCAGATCGACATAGGCGTTGGCAAGCAGGCTGTAGGCGCGCAGGCTGGAGCGGTCCGTGGAGGTGCAGGGTCCGACGCAGGCGCCGAACGCGGCTCCGCCACCGGAGGTCGATCCCTCAAACTTGCTCTTGAACAGGTAGTCGAAGGTCAGGTCGGTGCGCAGGTAGTTGTTGACCTGGTAGCCGACGCCGCCGCCCAGCGTGAAGGCATCGCGCAGTTCAGACCGGTCGAAGTCGACCCTCTCGCCACTGAAGCCGCCCTGGTTGAAGTTGGCGCCCTTGAGGTCGTTGAAGCCGTAGCCGACATCGCCGCGCAGGTACCAGCCGGTCGACGACTGCACCGTGACTTCCGGAACGTCGGTATACTGCGGCTCCGGCTGCGGCTGGTAAAGATCAGCGGAAAGTGCCGAGGTCGCCGCCAGCAAGGCGACCAGAAGCGCGCCAGTCAGGGTAGTCTTCATGGATCCCACTCCAGGTTCGATTGTCTTGGCGCGCAACGCGACCAGATCGTCCAAATCTGAAGAGGATCATTAACGATAAAGGTTAAGGAGCAATTAAGCATAACGGCCCGTAAAGGTTGAGCTGCAACCATTTCGGAACGCCGGGAAGATGTCGCAAGCAAACCCGCCTTGCGACAAAGAAAAACCCGCATCTCAGAGGATGCGGGTTCGAATGACGAGCGATGGGTCTAGACGGATCAGGCCGCCGTGCGGACATTTCCGATCACGCCCACCAGGTCGCTTACGATGCGCTCGATCTGCGCCCGGTCGTCGCCTTCCGCCATGACGCGGATCAAGGGTTCCGTGCCGGACGGCCGGATCACCAGACGACCGCGGCCGCCGAGTTCCGCTTCGGCACTCTCGATCGCCTGGCGGACGATGATATCCTCCAATGGCTTTCCGCCGCTGAACCGGACGTTGCGCAACAGCTGCGGCACAGGCTCGAAGCGCCGGCACACTTCGCTGACCGGCATGCCGAGGCGTTTCACCCGTGCCAGGATCTGCAGCGCGGCAACGAGGCCGTCGCCGGTGGTGCCGAAGTCCGACAGCACGATATGGCCGGACTGCTCGCCGCCGACGTTGAAATCGTTGTGGCGCATATGCTCGACGACATAGCGGTCGCCGACCTTGGTGCGGGCGAGCGACAGCCCCTTGTCGTTGAGGAAGCGTTCGAGGCCGAGATTGGACATGATCGTCGCAACGATGCCACCGCCACGCAGCTTCTCGTCCTCCGCCCAGCTCTCGCCGATCACCGCCATCAACTGGTCGCCATCGATGATCTCGCCGTTCTCGTCGACGATGATCACCCGGTCGGCGTCGCCATCGAGCGCGATGCCGATATCGGCACGCACTTCGTGAACCTTCTTGCGCAGCGCATCAGGGCTGGTGGAGCCGCAGTCCAGGTTGATGTTCGTACCGTTCGGCTCGTTGCCGATCGTCACCACGTCGGCGCCTAGCTCCCAGAGCGCGGCCGGCGCGACCTTGTAGGCGGCGCCATTCGCGCAATCGATGGCGATCCTCAGGCCGTGCAGGGTCACGTCGCGCGGCAGGGTGCGCTTGACGAATTCGATGTAGCGATAGATGTCGCCGTCGACGCGCTTGGCCCGGCCGATCTCGGCGGGCTTGGCGAGCTGCGAGTAGAGGTCCTTGTCGAGCAGATCCTCGATCTCCTGCTCCAGCTCGTCGGATAGCTTGTAGCCGTCAGGCCCGAACAGCTTGATGCCGTTGTCCGCGAACGGATTGTGCGAGGCCGAGATCATCACGCCGATGTCGGCGCGCAGCGAGCGGGTCAGCATGGCGACGGCCGGCGTCGGAATGGGGCCGAGCAGGAAGACGTCGAGCCCGGCTGCGGTGAAGCCCGCCACCAGCGCGTTTTCCAGCATGTAGCCCGACAGGCGCGTGTCCTTGCCGATCACCACGCGGTGACGATGGCTGCCGCGGCGAAACAGCGTGCCGACCGCAATGCCGACCCGCATTGCCAGGTCCGGCGTCATCGGGAAAACGTTCGACTGACCGCGAATGCCATCGGTGCCAAAATAACGGCGTGTCATGAATGCTCCTTGGTGCCTGCGCGCCTGGGAACGGCGCGTCTTGTTGTAAGCTTCAGCCGGCAGAACAATGCCGCGCATGGCTGTGTTGCTTGCTCATGCCATAGAATGGTGGTCCGGGCACATAAATTAGCGTCAAAATCCATCATATCCCGTTACCGAAACCTGAAGAGGGTCTTAACGAGACGACAAAAGGCCGCCGGATTGCTCCGACGGCCTTTGCCCAAGTTGATGTGCCGAAGTTAGTGCGGCTGCGGCTCAAGCCCGCTTTCCGGTTCGCCGTCGCCCTTCGGCTCGTCCTTCTTCGGACCGGCCTTCGGAACGGCAGACCCACGGGCCGGCGTATCGTCACCCAGGTCGCGCGACGGCTTCTGGCCCTTGATCAGCGCCTTGATTTCGGCACCCGACAGGGTTTCGTATTCAAGCAGCCCTTCCGCCAGCGTAACGAACTCGTCATGCTGGTCGGTGAGGATGCGGCGCGCTTCGACATAGGCCTCGTCGATCAGCCGGCGGACCTCCATGTCGATCTTCTGGGCCGTCGATTCCGACACGTTCTTCGACTGCGACACGGAGTGACCGAGGAACACTTCCTGCTGGTTCTCACCGTAGGCGACCTGACCGAGGATGTCGGAGAAGCCCCACTGCGTGACCATGGCGCGGGCAAGCTTGGTGGCCTGCTCGATATCGGAGGAAGCACCCGAGGTGATGTTTTCCTTGCCGAACGTCAGTTCCTCGGCAACCCGGCCGCCCATCATGATGACGAGACGCGACACCATCCACTTGTAGCTCATCGAGTAGCGATCGCCCTCGGGAAGCTGCATGACCATGCCGAGTGCACGGCCGCGCGGAATGATGGTCGCCTTGTGAAGCGGATCGGCAACAGGAACGTAGAGCGCCGTGATAGCGTGGCCGGCCTCGTGGTAGGCGGTCAGCTTCTTCTCGGCTTCGGTCATGGCGGAGGAGCGGCGCTCCGCACCCATCATGATCTTGTCCTTGGCGTCTTCGAATTCCGCCATCGTCACCAGCCGCTTGTTGCGGCGTGCGGCCATGAGGGCTGCCTCGTTGACGAGGTTCATCAGATCCGCACCCGAGAAGCCGGGCGTACCGCGGGCCAGAACCTTGAGGTCGACATTCGGTGCCAGCGGCACGTTGCGGGCATGCACCTTGAGGATCCGCTCGCGGCCGACGATGTCCGGGTTCGGCACGACGACCTGACGGTCGAAACGGCCGGGACGCAAGAGCGCCGGGTCCAGAACGTCCGGACGGTTGGTGGCAGCGATCAGGATGATGCCTTCGTTCGCCTCGAAGCCGTCCATCTCGACCAGCAGCTGGTTCAGCGTCTGCTCGCGTTCATCGTTACCGCCGCCAAGACCGGCACCACGATGGCGGCCGACGGCATCGATTTCGTCGATGAAGATGATGCAGGGCGCGTTCTTCTTGGCCTGCTCGAACATGTCGCGGACACGGCTTGCGCCAACGCCGACGAACATTTCGACGAAGTCCGAACCGGAAATGGTGAAGAAGGGGACGTTTGCTTCACCGGCAACCGAACGCGCAAGCAGCGTCTTACCCGTACCCGGAGGGCCGACCAGCAGGACGCCGCGCGGAATGCGACCGCCGAGACGCTGGAACTTCTGCGGATCACGCAGGAATTCGACGATTTCCTCGAGGTCGGCCTTGGCTTCGTCGACACCGGCAACATCATCGAACGTGACGCGGCCATGCGCTTCCGTCAGAAGCTTCGCCTTTGACTTGCCGAAGCCCATCGCACCGCGCGAGCCACCCTGCATCTGGCGCATGAAGAACAGCCAGACGCCAAGGATCAGCAGCATCGGCAACAGCGTTCCGATATAGCTCAGGAAGCCCGACGAACCATCGGTTTCCGGACGCGCGACGATCGTCACGTTCTTTGACTGCAGCCGTTCGATCAGGCTGTCGTCGATGACCGGCGAATAGGTCTGGAAGCCGGTGCCGTTCTCCGTGAAGGTACCGAGAACACGATTGCCCGTCACCACAACATCGCGGACACGTCCGGAATCGACGTCGCGCAGGAACTGCGAGTACGGGATCTCCCGCGAACTCGTCTGCGTCGGCGCCGTCTGGAACATGCTGAACAAAGCGATCAGCAGCAGGGCGATTATCGCCCAAAGGGCGAAATTACGAAAGTTTGGGTTCATCGAACTCCCCGGACAATGACGGCCCGCTCATGGCATCCGCCTTACTTGTCGCTTAACATAGGATTGCGCCGTCCCCTTGCCAAGGCAACGGCGGGCGCCGATCCTGTTTTCCGGCTGAAAACGTCAAATGGCGACGGCGGAAATGACGGCAATTCGGCGACAGCGGCAAGCGAATTCGCAAGCTGCCAATCAAATTCCGGTAGGAAGCGGTCAAACGGCAGGAGAACCCGCTCGATCGTCAGGCCGGCGGTCTCGCCGTGGCATTCTGTCACCATCGGCAAAGAACGGCGGGCAAGCCTTGCAATTCGCGGCGGCAGGCCGCCGGTGATCGGCTGCTGGTGGGCAGCATCCGGACCGCCCTCCCCGCTCTGGCCGCCCTGGCCAGACGTCATCAGTGTCGGACGGACATCCAGTGCCTGGTCGCTGTGGTTGGAGATCCTGAACCGTCCGTCCCAGACAACCGTCTCGCCGATCTCCACCCGCAGGATCGGCAGGTCCCTGTCTTCGCGCACCATGTAGAGCGCTTCCCTGCGACGTTCGAAAAGCACCCGTCCCGCTGTCATGCGACCCGGCGAAGCATTGTCGAGGAACTGGCCGATGCGCGCCTGTACCGCGCGTGAAGGCACATGAACGCGGCCACCGATGACGGCCGTCAAGGCGCCGATCAACAGTCTGAGCGCCCCCTGGTCGCCGGTCAGCACATCAAGGTCCAGCCTTGCCGCTACCCGGTGATGGAGGCTGAGGTAGTCGCCCGCCAGATCTGCAGCAGCAGCGCTCAGCTGGCGGCGACCCTCTGCCGCCTCGCGCCACTGTCGCAGAACCTCTGCTTCGTCTCCGACGGGTACGGTCGGCAGGTCCTGGCGCAAACGCGCCCGCTCGGAGCGGCGATCGATATTGCTTGGATCCTCCACCCACGGAATTGCTTCATTGCGCAGCAGGTCACGGATCGCATCGCGGCGGGTGGCAAGGAACGGCCGAAGCAAGGGAAATCGCCGATCGAGGATGGTCGACGAGGCCATGCCGGTAGAGCCCACGCCGCCTCCGCTTCTCGCACCTCGCATGGCGATCGTCTCGATCTGATCGTCGAAGGTGTGGCCGGTCACGATGACGCAAGCTTGCCGCTCGGCGGCGACCTGGCAAAGCAGGTCGTAACGGGCCGTCCGGGCGGCAGCGGCGACACCCGTTGCGGGCTTTATACCGGCCCAGCGTCGGATCACGTGCGGAATGTCGAGGCGCTGACAAAAGTCGCCGACGCTGCTGGCTTCGGCGGCGGATTCGGGCCGCAGACCGTGATCGACGGTGGCGGCAACGATCTCAAAGGTATCTGGAGGTGAATGGTCGATGGCCTGTTTCAGAGCGACAAGCAGACCAATCGAGTCGCTGCCGCCCGACACCGCGACAAGCAGACGTGACGGCCGCGGCAGGTAAGCCAGCAGGTGGTCGATAGCCTCTACGGGAGACAGTGGCGCGTCACGCTGCCCCGCGCCCGGCACGGTCAGCAGCTCAGGCGCTTCTGCTCGCTCGTCACCTTGGAAAGCACCGGACGCGCCGCATTGGGGTAACGCTTCGGCACCTCGCGCAGCGTCGCGCAGGCGGTCTCGCGGTTGTCGAGAGCGGCAAGCGACATGCCGAGCTTCAGCAGCATTTCCGGCGCCTTGGGCGACGTGCCAAAAGCCTGGTGGGCGTTGAGGAAGGTTTTGGCAGAATCGCTGTACTTGCCTTGCGAATACTGCGCCTCTCCCAGCCAGAAATTGGCGTCGGCCGCCCGCGCGCTTTTCGGAAACGACTGCAGGTAGGAGGAGAACTCGGTCTCGGCCAGCTTGTAATCACCGGACAGCACGTGGTTGTAGGCGGCCCGATACGCATCGCCTTCATTGCCAAGCGACGCGGTCTGCTGCGGATCACGGGTCGGTGCGGCGCCGCTGTCGACGCCGGGAAGCGTTGCCGAATTGCGGGCGGCCTGGTTCACCGAGCCGCCGACGGGGCTTCCCTTGCTGTCCATCTCGATGGAGCCGAGGGTTGCCGGGCCGGGTGCCGCGTTGGGAGCAACCGGTGGAGTCCCGGCGGCAGCCGGCGCGGAAGGCGCCGGGCTGCCGATGATCCGGGCTACCTCATCGTTAGCGTTTTTTTTTGAGCCAGCTGCCGGAGCGGCAGCAACCGAAGGCGCGGACCCGCCACCCGACTGGCTCTTTTCGAGCTCCTGGAAGCGGAATTCGTTGTCTTCCTGCGCCTTGCGGATCGTCTCCTGCATCTGCAGCAGCTGGAAGCTCATTTCCTCGACACGCCCGTTCAGCTGCCGCAGTTCATCCTGCAGCTGCTGGATCCGGACGGATTCGTTGGCGCTCTGCACCTGGATGACAGGTGCCTGCGACGGCTGCGCCGTCGGCGCCGACCGCTGGGCCGAGGGGAAGACATTCGACAGCGTGAACGCGGATGCCGGAGCGGTGCTAGCGGCAAGCCCCAGCATCGCTGCCAAGACAAATTTGCTCATATCGTTCGTCCTGCTTTTCGTGACGCCGGCCCGTCGGCCGGGCGCGGGTGGTTCCTGTTACAGTCGATAACAACCGCATTGAAAGCGAAATGACGGGGCAAGTTCGGCAGAACTAAGGAGAACGGAAAAAGGCGACCACGCGGTCGCCTTCCCGTCCCTCATCCCCGAAGGATCAACGGCCGGCGCCACCCAGAACAGTGACTGCGCGACGGTTCTGCGACCAGCAGGAAATGTCGTCGCAGACTGCGACCGGACGTTCCTTGCCGTAGGAGATCGTCTTCATGCGGTTTGCCGGTACGCCACGCGATGCGAGGTATTCGCGCGTCGAGGCTGCGCGGCGAGCGCCGAGTGCCAGGTTGTATTCGCGGGTGCCGCGTTCGTCGGCATGGCCTTCGACCGTGATCGCGTAGTTCGGGTAACGCTGCAGCCACTGAGCCTGACGGTCGAGCGTCTGCTGGGCATCGGCGCGGATCGAGGTCGAGTCGGTGTCGAAGAAGATGCGGTCGCCGACATTGACCGTGAAGTCCTGGCTGGAGCCCGGCGTCGCGGCGCCTGCACCCGAACCCAGGCCCAGATCGCCGGCGCTGTTGGGCATGTTCTTCTTGTTCGCGCAGCCGGCCAGCGCCAGCGCCAGCGTCAGTGCGATGACGGCAGGGTTGCGTGCCAGGGTCTGCATGCGGCTCATCGCCGGGATATTGGTGCGGCTCATGGCCGGTCTCTCCTTGATCAGAAAATTCAACGTTGCCAGACTCTAACCGATCCTGGTTAATCCGAAGCCAACAGTCATGGTTAATGATTGGTAACCTGACTGCTTCTGCCGCAATTTCAGGTCATTGCGGCAGAGTAGTGACGGGGTGGCGTCAGGCGCCACTATTCGAGAAGCGGCGACCATGCCGGGTCGGAACCGTAAGCCGGCGTCTTGATGGCCTGCTCGTTGTAGCCGGTCAGGTCGATCGAGTAGAGCTGCGGTCCGCCCGAACCAGCCGGCTGACGGAAGAACATCAGCACCCGGCCATTCGGTGCCCAGGTCGGGCCTTCGTTGTGGAAGCCGGTCGTCAGGATGCGCTCGCCCGAGCCGTCCGGCTTCATCACGCCGATCGAGAACTTACCGGCTGACTGCTTGGTGAAGGCGATCAGGTCGCCACGCGGAGACCAGACCGGCGTCGAGTAGGAGCCGTCGCCGAAGGAGATGCGCGTCTGGCCGGAACCGTCGGCGTTCATCACGTAGAGCTGCTGGCGACCGCCGCGGTCGCTTTCGAAGACGATCCGTCCGCCATCCGGCGAATAGGACGGCGAAGTGTCGATGGCAGCCGTGTTGGTCAGCCGCGTCGTGGTGCGCGACCGCAGGTCCATGGTGTAGATATTGGAGTTGGCGTCCTGCTGCAGGCTCATGATGACCTTCTGGCCATCCGGCGAGAAGCGCGGCGCAAACGTCATGCCCGGGAAGTTACCGACCACTTCGCGCTGGCCCGTCTCGAGCTGCAGGAGATAGACCCGCGGCTGCTGGCCCTCGAAGGACATGTACGTCACTTCCTGGCGGTTCGGCGAGAAGCGCGGCGTGAGGACGATGTTGTCCTTTCCGCCGGCCGTCAGCGTGCGGACGTTGAAGCCGTCCTGGTCCATGATCGCAAGCTGGCGCTGGCGGGCGTTCTTCGGGCCGCTTTCGGAGACAAACACGACGCGGCTGTCGAAATAGCCGTTTTCGCCGGTCACCTGCTTGTAGATGGCGTCGGCGATGATATGGGCGACGCGGCGCCAGTTTTCCGGCTGGGTGAAGAACTGCTGGCCGGTCATCTGCTGGCCGCCGAACGTATCCCACAGGCGGAATTCGGCGCGCAGGCGGCCGTCGCCCTCGCGGGTGACGCGGCCGGTGACCAGCGCCTGGGCATTGATCGCCTTCCAGTCCTCGAAACGCGGCATCTGGTTGGGGTCGCTGATCTTCTCGATGAAGGCAGCCTTGTTGACCGGCGCAAACAGGCCGGAGCGCTGCAGGTCGGCAGCGATCACCGCGGAAATCTGCGCACCGAGCTCGTTGCCCGACTGGAAGTCGGTCACGGCGATCGGCAGCGGCTGGACATTGCCCTTGTTGATGTTGATCTCGACGACGGCATAGGCAGGCGTGGCCGCCACCGCGGCGGTCAACATGCCCGCAGCCACCATCAGGGCACGGAAAAGAGAGAACTTGGTCATAGAGACAAGCCTTTCAGCTTTACACGAAGGGTTTGGCACAGAGTTGGCGTTTTGATCCGACATGGGTTCCAGTTCCGGCCGTTCAGAGTGCGAATTCGGAAGGATCGAAATTCAGCACCAGGGTATTCCATCCTTTTTCGCCGTCGTATTTCTCGGCCGGCATGTTCTTCAGAGGCGCCGAACGCATCAGCGCGCGATAGGTGCTGCTTTCCACGGCGCGGCGCGTGCCCTCAGGCCCACCGGTAGCGGAAATCTCCGGGCGACCGACGATGTTGCCCGACGGATCCAGCTGCACCCGAATGGTGACACGCACCTGATCCACCGAGGTCAGGCCGGCAACCAGCGACCAGTTGCCCTGGATCTGGCCCTTGACGTTGTCGACCTCGCTGGAGCTCAGGCCGGTGCCGATGGTCTTTTTATCGCCGCGCGAGGCGACTTCCGTCGAGCGCTTGGCGCCACCGCCGGCGGATTCCTGCTTGTTCAGCATCGCCGCGATCTGGTCGGCATTGAAGTCGCTCTGCTGCGAGGCGGCAGCCTTTGCGGTCTCCTGCTTCTTGTCGGCAATCTTCTTGTCCGGCGTCTTCTCGGCCGGCTTTTCCGCCGTCTGCTCAGTGGGCTTCTCGGCCGGCTTTGCTTCCTGCGGCTTGGGCGGCTCCGGACGCGAGGCGGGCACCGGCACGCTGGTCGGCAGGGGCACTTCCTCGGCCTGCTGTTCGGCGGGCTTGGGCTCCGGCTGCGGGTCGGGCTTCGGCGTCGGCGGCGTCACCTCGGGCTTCGGCGTCGGCAAGGCCGCCGTCTCTACCGGCTTCGGCGCCGTCTCTTCCGGAGCGATTTCCTTGACCTGATTGTTTTCGTTGGTCGGGTTCGGCAGCGGCTTTTCGACCTTCGGCGGCGCAGCCGCGGTCTCGGTCGGCACCGGGCGCTTTACCGGCGTCGGGGGCGTCTTCAGGTCGACATCCCGATCGCCGACATTTTCGGCGTTCTCGACGATGTTGGGCTTCGTCGTCGGGGTCGGTGCCGGCTTTTCGTTCTTCGGTGCCTTCTCGTCACCCTTCTGCGTCTGGGTGATCGATTCGACCGGGACCATGTCCACCGGGATGGCATCGACAGCCGAGACCTCGAAGGCCGCCGGAGCGCTATAGGAAAACAGCGCCCATGCCGCCAGCATGGAATGCAGAACCAGCGATGTGCCGAGACTACCCTTCATGCGCGAGGATCACTTCTCCTGTTCCTGCAGCGTCACAAGACCGATGTTCTTGAAACCTGCAGAAGAAATGCGCGCCATGACCTTCATGACAACGCCATAGGCTGCAGCCGTGTCGCCGCGCACATAGATACGTTCGTTGTAGCCGGTGGTGGCAATCGCCTCGAGCTTCGGCACCACTTCGTCAATCGCGATCGGCGTTTCCTGCAGGTAGATCTCGCCCGTCGGGTTGACCGAGATGGTGATCGGCTGCGTGTCGGAATTCATCGCCTTCGCCTGCGTTTCTGGCAGGTCGATCGGCACGCCGACGGTCATCATCGGGGCGGCCACCATGAAGATGATGAGCAGCACCAGCATGACGTCGACGAGCGGCGTAACGTTGATTTCGCTGATCGCGCCGCCACGACCGCGGCCACGTCGACCACCACGCCGTCCGCCCGAAGCCTTGGAACCACCTGCCGACATACCCATGACGTATCCTCCTCGGCGCCCTTAGCCTTACTGGGCCGCCTGGCGCGGCTGAAGCTTTTCGTCGATCTGGCGCGACAGGATGGCCGAGAACTCGTCGGCAAATCCTTCCATGCGGCCCGACAGCTTGCCGGCATCCGACATGAACTTGTTGTAGGCCATGACCGCCGGGATAGCGGCAACGAGGCCGATGGCCGTTGCCAGCAGCGCTTCGGCGATACCCGGTGCGACGACCGCAAGGTTGGTCGACTTCGAGCCGGCGATTGCCTGGAAAGAGGTCATGATGCCGACGACGGTGCCGAACAGGCCGATGAACGGACCGGCCGAG
Source organism: Rhizobium sp. 0TCS1.26 (assembly GCF_050455525.1). Classification (NCBI taxonomy): domain Bacteria; kingdom Pseudomonadati; phylum Pseudomonadota; class Alphaproteobacteria; order Hyphomicrobiales; family Rhizobiaceae; genus Rhizobium; species Rhizobium sp. 0TCS1.26. The sequence continues at coordinate 962,955 of NZ_JBCIYV010000001.1, forward strand.
CCGATGGTGGCCAGCGATCCGAGGCGGGATTCGTAAACCTCGCTCTCGCGCGCGATCGTCACGTCCATCGCCCGGTCGATACGCATCTGCAGACCGATCGGCGAACGCGCGCCGCGTTCGAAACTCTTCTTCCACTCGCGCATCGCCGAGACGAAGATCGCGGCAAGCCCGGTGTTCTGGCGCTCGGCGAGTGTCCGGTACAGTTCTTCCAGCGACTGCCCCGACCAGAAGACCTGTTCGAACTGGTCGAAATGGCGCTTGGCGCGCGTGAAGTTCACGTATTTGTCGATGACGATCGCCCAGGTCCAGACCGAGGCGCCGATCAGACCGATCATGACGATCTTGACGACGATGCCAGCCTGCATGAAGAGCGACCAGAGGCTTACTTCGCTAGCCGCTGCAGCCAAACCCGCTTGTTCCATCTACCCACTACCCCGAATCCAATCGCCCGGCACGTAACCAATACGGGCCGGTTCGCAAGCGTTTCCCATGAAGACGCAAATGCGCTGAAATGCCCGTTTACCTGAGGTTTCAGCTGGCCTTCTCGCCTTCAAATTTGGTCAAAGGAAGGCGTGCATCGCACAAATTCCATGGATGCAAGTAAGACAATATTATCGTTAAGAATGTGTTACCGCGGGGCGGCACCCCGCACCCTCAGCTGCCGTTGAAGCTGCTGGCGATGCTGTCGGGCAACCGACGGGGCCGGCCGCTGCGGTTGATCACGGCGATGATGACCCTGGCTGCGATCAACAGCGTTTCGCCGCGGCGGATCTCCTGGACGAGCACCATCTTGGCGCCGCCGGCCTTTTCGGTTCGGGTCGTAACGGTCAGGATGTCATCCATCCGCGCCGGCGCCTTGAAATCGATCTCCATGCGGTGAACGACGAACACCAGCCCCTCCTCGTCGATCGAGACGAGCGCGCTCTGCTCGCATCCGAGGCACCGAAGATAGTCGGTCCGCCCGCGCTCCAGGAAATGCAGGTAACGAGCGTGGTAGACCAGGCCGGAGAAATCCGTGTCTTCGTAATACACCCGTTGGACGAGGCGGTGACCGCCGTCAACGAGTTCACCGGATAAGGGAAAGGAGAGGGTATCCGACATGGGTAGAGGCCAAACCAGGTTAGATGATCAAGCCTCTCCCTTACCGGCTTCGCCGGCCGACGCAAACCATTGGCAGGCATTTTAGGGCGCTGGCAATGACGTGGCATCGGGCAAGCCCTTTGCGGAGAATGGAAGGCGCGACCGCAGCCCCGGCGCTAGCTCTTTTTGTGAACTTCCGAGGCGCTCTTCAGCACCCTGTTGCCGTTCTTCTGGCGGATCAGCACGGCCGGCTCCTCGTCATCCGCCTTGCGGGTGATCTTCTTGCCCTTGATCGTGCGGGTCACGTCGTCGGTAAATGTCTGGGTGACTTCGCCGTTTGCCGTCCCCTTGCCCCATTTCCACGAGACGTCGTCGCCCTTGTGGGGTTGTTTCATGCTGCACCTCCTGTCCGCTCCGAACGATCGTCGCGGACAGCGGTTCCCGGATCAAAGGCGGTGCAGGGCATCCAGGTCCCGATCGTCCCACACCAGATGGCGGGGCACCTCGGGAAGGGTCTCGATCTCGTCGGCGATGAAGTACGGCGGAATATCCAGCGATTTCAGGGACTGGACGGTTGCCGGCACCCACTTGAACTCGAGTTCACTGTCGCCATCGACCCCCCGATGGATGATCGGTCCCGACGCGAAAGGGAAGCTCGGCGGGATCTCCATCAGGTAGTACAGCCCAAGCTCGTGCCAGTCGCGCCCTTCGTAGCGGAAGAAGTTCTCGACCATCCACAACAGCCGCCGCACGCGCACCTGCACGCCCAGTTCCTCCACCATCTCGCGCGCCAGGGTCTGCTCGGATGTCTCGCCGATCTCCGCACCGCCACCGGGGAATGTCCAGAACGGCTCGTGCACCGCCCGGTGGACAAGCACGTGGCCATCGCGAAAACCGAGGCCCGCTACCCGCATCTGGAATGTCAGCTTCGGCCTGGTCTTGATCCGGATGCGATGTCCCATGATATGCCTGGTCCTCAGCTCAGTTCGATCGACACAATTCCCGGATGCAGTCTGATGCGCATCGGTAGCTGGAACTCATTCATCGTCGAGGGTCAGGCGAAACTGCGCGGCTTCCAGATCCTTCGGCGGCTGGAGGCCGAGATGCTTCCAGGCGATTCCCGTCAGCACCCGGCCGCGCGGCGTGCGCTGGATGAAGCCCTGCTGGATCATGTAGGGCTCGATGATATCCTCGATCGCATCCCGCGGCTCAGAAAGCCCCGCGGCGATGGTTTCGATCCCGACCGGCCCGCCGCCGAAATTGACGGCGATCATGTTGAGGTAGCGCTTGTCCAACTGGTCGAGGCCCATGTTGTCGACGTTGAGGCGGGTCAGCGCCTCGTCCGCGATCTCCCGCGTCACAGCTTCTGCCCGGGCGACCTCGGCGAAGTCGCGAACCCGCCGCAGCAGCCGACCGGCGATGCGCGGTGTTCCCCGCGCCCGCCTTGCGATCTCCCGTGCGCCGTCCTCGGTAATGCCGAGGTTCATCAGCCGCGCCCCGCGTCGGACGATGAGTTCCAGCTCCTCGACCGTATAGAAATTGAGGCGCACCGGGATGCCGAACCGGTCGCGCAAGGGCGTCGTCAGCAGCCCGAGACGGGTGGTTGCGGCGACCAGCGTGAACTTCGACAGATCGATCTTCACCGAACGCGCCGCCGGACCCTCGCCGATGATCAGGTCGAGCTGAAAATCCTCCATAGCCGGATAGAGAATTTCCTCGACCGCCGGGTTGAGACGGTGGATCTCGTCGATGAACAGCACGTCCCGCTCTTCAAGATTGGTCAGGAGTGCCGCAAGGTCGCCGGCCTTGGCGATAACCGGGCCGGATGTCGAGCGGAAATTCACCCCCAGTTCCTTCGCCATGATCTGCGCCAGCGTCGTCTTGCCGAGACCCGGCGGCCCGACGAACAGCACGTGGTCAAGCGCCTCGCCGCGGTTCTTGGCGGCTTCGATGAAGACCTTCAGATTGGCGCGCGCTTCCGCCTGGCCGGTGAACTCGTCGAGCGTCTGCGGGCGCAGCGCCGCGTCGAGATCCTCGCCCTTCTTGACCGGCGAGAGGATGGGATTGGGAAGCGTCATGCAAGCAGTTCCATGCCGGGCACGCGTGCCGCGGCTTTTCGGTCGAAGGTAAATGTCGTGCTACAGCCGGCGGACCGGTTCATTTCGCTCAGCAGGGCGTCGGGGAAGTCCACGCTACCATGCCGGCAGGCATGAATGGCATTGCCGACGGCCTCGAATTCGGCCACCTCGAATTCACGGCGTTCGAGGATCGCCTGCAGGAAATCGAGAATGGCCGTGCGCGGATATTGGTAGAAGCGATTCAACACCCAGAACGCCTCGACAATGACCGAGACGTTGATGAAAAGCACGTCGTCCTCCTTGAGATGCGCGATGAACGAACGAATGCGCTCGGACTGTTGCGCATCATCGCTAACGGCGATGCGTAACAAGACATTGGTGTCTATGCCCAGGCGCGGGCTCATCGGCTGTCGCCGTCGGGATCAGTATCAGCGTGCTCGAACCGCTCGACGGCCGCATCCATGACGACGGTCTTCACATCGGGAAAGGCGCCATCAGTTTCCCTGGGCGGCCTGCCAAGGATGCCGGGAAGATCGGCAAGTGGCTTGTTACGGGGTACGATGATCAATTCACCATCTCTGATCCAGGCATAACATTTGTCGCCTGGCTTCATCTGAAGCTGGTCACGCAGGTGCTTGGGCACAGTCATCTGTCCCTTGGCGGTAAGTGTCATATTGGCGTTCATCGCAGTCCAATCTCCTTACTTTCTCAGGATAGTAAGGAATAATGCCGGGGACAAGCTATCACCGTGACAGTTCCTTCAACCCGAGACGGATAAGCTTGGCGCTGTCGCCGCCCTCGCCGCCGTTCTTCAAGGCAGCGGCCACGGCATTTGCTGCTTGGTCACGCGAATAGCCGAGATTGGTGAGCGCCGAGACGGCATCGGCGACAGGAGCGGCAGCGACGCCCTCCCCCAACTCCTGCTTGAGGCCGATATTGGCTCCCCCGTCTCCGGCAAATGCCGGCGCGCGATTCTTCAGTTCCGTGACGATGCGCACCGCGACCTTCGGCCCGACGCCCGGAGCCCGCGACACCGCAGCCTTGTCCTGCAGCGCGATGGCATTGGCAAGTTCCGACGGTGTAAGGGTCGCGAGAACCGCGAGCGCCACCTTGGCGCCGACGCCCTGCACGCTCTGCAGCAGGTTGAACCATTCCCGCTCCAGCGCGCTGAGGAAGCCGAACAGCTTCAGCTGATCCTCGCGGACATAAGTCTCGATGAACAGCACGATCGCCTCGCCCGCCGATCCGATCCGCCCCAGCGTCCGGGCCGAACAGTGGGCGACGTAACAAACGCCATGCACGTCGACGAGGACGTAATCGTCGCCGATCTCGTCGATGGTGCCTTTGAGCTTGCCGATCATGAAGCGGGTCCTGCAATGGAGTGGGTGTCGGGGCTGATCAGCTCGATTGTCGGAAAGTAGGCGCGATATCGCTGCGGGTCTCTGGTCAGCAGGCGATGTCGACGCACTGCCGCGTGAGCGCCGATCAGGAAATCCGGTAAGGTACGTTCGCGCAAACCTCCGGATCTGCGATAGCGGACGTGAGCTTTCCCGGCGAGGAACGCGGCTTCGAAGGTGATGGTCTCCCGCTTCATCCCCAACCAGGAGAATGCTGCGGTGGCTTCCGCTTCCGTCAGCGGCGATGCGCCAAGCTCAGACCAGATCACCGGATTCAAGATGAGTTCCCCCTGTGCAGCACAAGCCTTCAAAGCGTGCCGCGACCAATCCCGCACGACAGATGACTGACCGAGCATATCGATCAGGACATTCGTATCAACGATCGTGGAGGTCATCGCGCACGCCCCGGATCCACTCCATGAATTTGTCCGTCGACATGCCGCCGAGATCTACCCTACCCTCGACGCTTGCTGCCCAGGCGTCGAAGTCCTTGATCTCTCCGCTATCAGCATTGCCTTTGACGAGCCGCACACCATCGCCCGTCGCGACAAAATCGACCTCCGATCCCGGCCCGATCTTCAGTCGGTCGCGAATGTGCTTGGGGATCGTGACCTGACCTTTTTCGGTGACGCGCATGGTAATACCTCTGTGGTATTACCTAGAAGATCTGGCGGAACAACTCAAGAACAAACTAGCTGCAGGCTGCTACCCGGCAAGCGCCTGGCGCATCCGATGGCCGCCGCGATTGTGGGCATGGCAGATGGCAATTGCCAAGGCATCCGCTGCGTCATTGCCCTTGAACTCGGCCTTCGGCATGAGGATCTTCAGCATCATGTGGATCTGCTGCTTCTCGCCATGGCCGACGCCGATCACGGCCTTCTTCACCGCATTCGGCGCATATTCGGAAACCGGCAGTCCTGCCCGGGCCGGCACCAGCATCACCACGCCGCGCGCCTGGCCAAGCTTCAGGGTCGCCACGGCGTCCTTGTTGACGAAGGTCTGCTCGACCGCCGCCTCGTCCGGCTGGTAGGCGTGCACGACTTCCGCCAGCCCGTCATGCAGCTGGCAGAGCCTGGAGGCGAGATCCATGTCGCCGTCGGAAGTGACGGTGCCCGATCCGACGAACTTCAGGCTGTTGCCGAGTGTCTCGATGACGCCCCAGCCTGTGCGCCTGAGGCCGGGATCGATGCCGATGATGCGAATCGTGTTGCTCATGTCCGCAAGTCTACTCCCGAGCCGCGGCTGCGTGCCAGCGGCAATGTGAACAAAAACGAAACATCGGGTTGAAACCGTTAACCAAGGATTAAAGCTACCCGGTCGAAGCGGCCTTCGATGCCAGTCGGATGGCAACCGGACACCTCGAATCAGCTTAAAGCTGAACCCAGGAAAAACAGGAGGTCCATCATGATGATGTTCACCCGGTTGAAGAACCGGCCGATCGAGACGATCATGTTTTTCGTCACGTTCAACCTCGTGGCTGTCATCCTCGTTGCCATCAAGGCGGCGCGGCTTTCACCGGAGATCCTGGGCTTCAGCGTCGCGGCGGCATTGGCCGGCTGCGCAGCGATCGCGATGATCGCGATCCAGGTCGATGCGCCGCTGCGGCGGCTCGCCAAGGACGACGATGACAGCCAACTCTCCCGCCAGCAGATGGTGGCAGATACGGCGCGTGCGGATGAGATCGGTGCCCTGGCTCGCGAGATCAGCCGCCTGCGCCGCGAACCGGCTACCCTCCAGGCGGATCAGGAAGAGGCGCTTGCGCGGCTGGAGGATGCGCTCCGGCGGCTGTCGAATGGTGACCTCTCCTGCCTGCTCTATGTCAGCTTCCCGGAAAAGCTCGATGGTCTGCGCGTGCGCTTCAACCGGCTTGCCTCGATGATGAACGTCAATCTCTCTGCCGCCCATCGCAGCACCACGGCGCTTCGTGAGCATGGACGTGCCAGCCAGGGCGACCTTGCGGTGATCGGCGAACGGATTGCCGGTGCTTTGCCGGCCGCTCAAAAAGCAAACGGCGCGCTCGACGTCCTGAACCGCGCAGCGCATACGCGTCATCGGGATGCCGACACCATCTCACGTCGCCTCGCGGGGATCGCGGAGCACGGCACCGGGATCGCAAACGCATCGACCGAAGCGCTCAGCGCCAGCGAGGCGGCCGGCCGGTCTCTCGATAGCGTCACCCAATTGGTCCATTCGGTCGGAAGCCTGACGATCAAGGCGGAGGAACTGGCAGCTGTCCTCGCAGACAAGGATGGGCTAGACGGCTTGCCGCCAAATCCTCAAGCGGCAGTGCTTGCCCGGCAGCTTGCGGATGCGGGCATGGCAACAACCCAGGATCTGTTGATCCACACCCACGAAATGGAACAGCAACTGAGCGACAGCCTCCGGCACGTGCGTAGCCTGACGCGCGACGCCGTGATGCTCGCCGGAACAATCGAGACGGTGGCGGCGCCCGTCGAGCGACTGGCGCGGAATGTTGAGCTGGAAGTCCAGCGGCTTTCGCTTGCACACATGTCGGCCAGGGAAACGGAAATCGTGCTCTCCCGAACCCATGAGATCGTCCAGGCGAGCGAGAACGCGATGGTGCGCATCATGAGCGAAGCGAGCGCCATCGATACCCGCTTGTCGCTTTTCAGTTTCGTGGCGCCGGGGCGGCCGGAGCACGACCGCCTGCCGGGCGAAAAATCCCATCTGCGCTCCGTTACCTGAGCGCACCCGGGCGGCCGGCGGGCACGGCGAGAAAATGATGGAGGGTCTTAGAATCGGATCTGGAGCAACTACATAGAGACCTCAACAGATCTCTTTATGAAAAGCGCGTCCCATGATCCCCTTTTCCATTCTTGACCTTTCTCCCGTCGCCGAAGGCAATTCCGTCGGGCAGGCCCTCGACGAATCCAGACAACTGGCGCAGGCGGCCGAGGAACTCGGCTATAACCGTGTCTGGCTTGCCGAACATCACGGGATGCCGGGCATTGCCAGCGCCGCAACCTCGGTGGTGATTGGTCATATCGGCGCTGCGACGAAGCGGATCCGCATCGGCTCTGGCGGCGTCATGCTGCCGAACCATTCGCCGCTGGTGATCGCCGAGCAGTTCGGAACGCTGGAAGCGCTGTTCCCGGGTCGCGTCGATCTCGGCCTTGGGCGGGCACCGGGCACCGACATGCGCACAGCCCGGGCTCTGCGCCGTAACCTCGATGCCGGCGCTGAAAACTTCCCGCACGACATCGTCGAGCTGCAGCATTACCTCGGCAACCCGACCGACGACCAGCCGATCCTGGCCGTGCCCGGCATACAGTCACCCATCCCGATCTGGTTGCTCGGATCCAGCCTCTACAGTGCCCATCTGGCGGCGGCCCTCGGCCTGCCCTATGCCTTCGCCTCGCATTTCGCCCCGGACATGCTGATGGACGCGCTGGCGATCTACCGCGAACGGTTCCAGCCGTCCGCGACGCTCGACGAGCCCTATGCGATGGTCGGCGTGATGGGCGTGGTTGCCGATAGCGACGCGCAGGCGCAGCACCTGTTCACCTCGGCGCAGCAGCAGTTCGTCAACCTGCGCCGCAACATCCGTTCGCAGTTCCCGCGTCCCGTCGACACGATGGACCCGCTGTGGTCGGAGATGGAGCGGATCAACGTCGAACATACGCTGCGCTATGCGGCGGTCGGCTCGCCGGAAACGGTCAACGCCAAGCTCGCCGGCTTCCTCGCCGAAACCGGTGCCGATGAACTGATCATCTCGATGCCGGTGCACGACATCGGCGCACGGCTGCGTTCCGCCGAACTGTTCGCCGGCCTGCCGCTGATGCAGAAGGCCGCCTGAGTTCGTTTGCGATAACGGCATCCGGTGCCGGCGATTACTTCGCCGGTGCCGGAGCCGCCGACCAGGTGAGATAGTAGTAGGCATCGCCGATCATGCCGAAATAGGCGCTGTTACCGGTCGCCTTGTCGGTATAGCTGCCATCGCTCTTCAGCTGATATTTTGCCCCACCTTCCCGCACCAGGCTGTCGCGCAGGAAACTGCTCCATTCGGCAATGCCGGTCGAAGCCGCCTTGGTCGGCGCGGCATCCGCGTCGCCGGTGTCCCAGGCGAGGATCTTCTCGCCCTTGACCGCGTCGGTCACCATCAGCGTACCGGCGGCCAGCGCCTCCAGCATCGCATCCGCCTGCGCCTTGGTGGAGGGCGACGCGGCCAATTCCTGCAGCTTGGCCTTGAGCCCCGCCATGAACGACACGCTTTCCACATCGTCGGAAACCGACGGCGTCTCGGGTTGCGACGGCGTCTGCGAAGCGCCGCTGCCCGCCAGCAGGTCGGCGAGCGAATAGGTGGAGCCGGGAAGGTCGTCGTCTGAGCTGTCGATGCCATAGTCGGCGAGCAGGCTTGACGCCATGCTGCGGCTGCCGCCGTCGTTCGAGGCTGCCTGTGCATCGTTCTCCTTGAAGATGCGGATGGCGGTCTGCGTCGACCAGAGACGCACGCTGTCGAGAGAGGAAACCATGCTGTTCTCCTGAAGAAGAGCGTTGCGGCAGGAAGAATCGCGGGGCCGCGATCCCGTCTGCCGGGCACGATTTCACCCCTGGCCTATGCGGGGCTTGCGTCCGCCGCCGCTGACGGCTCAGAAGAACCGCACGGCCGCCGTGGCGATGATGATGACGGCAACCGCCAGCATCAGCGGCTTTACCGGCAGCCGCTTGACCACCAGCGCTCCGATGGGAGCCGCCAGTACGCCGCCGACCACCAGACCCGCGGCGGAGCTCAGTTCCGACCAGCCGAGGGTCAGAATGAACGTCAGCGAGATCACCAGCGTCACGCCGAATTCGGTGAGGTTGGTAGAGCCGATGACCTTCTTCGGCTCGTGGCCGCGACCGAGAAGCGAACTCGTGACGATTGGCCCCCAGCCGCCACCGCCCATTGCATCAAGCAGGCCGCCGGCGCCGCCGACGTAAGGAACCAGCCAGTCATGCACGTCGCGCGGCCAGCGCGGGCGGAAGGCCTTGTAGAGGATGAACAACCCGACGGCGATGAGATAGGCGGAAATGAAGGGCGCAATCGCCTCGCCGTCAATGCTGGAGAGCAGGTAGGCACCGATCGCGCCGCCGATCATGCCGGCCGGCGCAAGGCGGGCCACAAGCCGCCAGTCGACATTGCGCTGATAGGCGTGGGAGACGCCCGAAGCTGCGGTGGTAAAGCATTCGGTGACATGCGTCATCGCACTCGCGACGGCCGGCGGCACGCCGACAGAAAGGAGCGCCGTCGTGCAGAGGACGCCGAACGCCATGCCGAGCGCGCCGTCGACGAGCTGGGCGAGAAAGCCGATGAGGACGAAAATCAGGAAATCTGCGTCGAAAAATTCCGCGAGCACATCAGCGTCTCCGTTGAACCAGAGTAGGAGCTAGGCCCGCCCGGGTGAAGGAAAAGACCGGCCTCGGCAATTTTCCGCAGCGGCAGGCTGCAAGCAGAAACAAAGACGCCGCCCTTGCGGACGGCGCGATCTGTCGGCCGGGAGGCAACACGCCTCCCCCAAGAACCCATCAGGCGGAAAGCTTCGCCATCACTTCGTCGGAAACCTCGAAGTTCGAATAGACGCTCTGGACGTCGTCGTCGTCTTCGAGGCTGTCGATCAGCTTCATCAGCGACTGGGCCTTTTCCTCGTCGACCGGCACCGTGTTCTGCGGCTTCCAGATCGTCTTTACCGTATCGGCTTCGCCGAGCTTCGCTTCCAGCGCCTTGGAAACCTCGCCGAGGCTTTCGAAGGCGCAGATGATCGTGTGGCTTTCCTCGTCGGAGACCACATCGTCGGCGCCGGCCTCGATGGCGGCTTCCATGATCGTGTCCGCGTCGCCGGCCGACGCCTTGTAGACAATCTCGCCGACATGATCGAACGAGAACGACACGGAGCCGGTTTCACCCAGAGCGCCGCCAGCCTTGGTGAAGGTCGAGCGGACGTTTGACGCGGTGCGGTTGCGGTTGTCGGTCAGCGCCTCGACGATGACGGCGACGCCACCCGGACCGTAGCCCTCGTAGCGAACGGCATCGTAGTTCTCGCTGTCGGCGCCCGAGGCCTTCTTGATGGCGCGGTCGATGTTGTCCTTCGGCATCGACTGTGCCTTGGCATTCTGGATCGCCAGACGCAGCGCGGCGTTCATCGATGGGTCCGGCAGACCAGTCTTGGCGGCGACGGTGATTTCGCGTGCGAGCTTGGAGAACATCTTCGAACGGATGCCGTCCTGCTTGCCCTTGCGGTGCATGATGTTCTTGAACTGTGAATGGCCAGCCATGGCACCCCTTCATCGCGTAATATGTCTGGAAGGCCGGCTTATAGGCAGTAACGCCGTCTGGATCAACAGAAAAGCGGGCCGCGACCCTGTCCGGCAGGCCTTTCCGAGCGCCTGTGGAGGCGGTTTCCAGCCGCGTGTCCGGCGGGGAACAAAGCAACACGGAAGACGTTTTCTGAACCGACCCCTGATCGTGAAAGGATCTTCAATGGTAAGTCTTTCGGAAGCACGCGACGCGCCGGCCCGCCAGCTGTGGGACGAGATCAATGGACTGCATGCCGGCATGCTGGGCATTGAAGGCTCGCAGATGCATTTCCAGCCGATGGCGCCGCATGCCGATCCCAAGACGAACACCATCTGGTTCTTCACAAAGACCGACACCGACCTGGTCCACGCCATCCGCCCCGGCACCCGCGCGCACTTCTGCGTCGTCGGCAAGAACCACGACTACCACGCCTGCCTTGCCGGCGTCATCGAGGTTCGCAAGGAAGCCGCCAAGATCGACGAGTACTGGAGCGCCGTGACCGCCGCCTGGTACGAGCATGGCAAGGACGACCCGCAGTTGACGCTTCTTGCTTTGCATGTCGACGACGCCGAAATCTGGGCGTCCACCGACAGCAGCCTGAAGTTCGGCTGGGAAATCGCCAAGGCCAACATGAACGACGAGAAGATGCCCGAGGTCGGCGTCAAGCAGCACCTGTCCTTCGCCTGATGGCAACAGAAGCGTCCCGCGGCGGCTACAGGCCCTGCGGGACGAGGATCGTTGGCTTGCGTGGCAGGCTGCGCATCGACACCGTCAGCACCCGGTCCCTTGCTGTCGCGATGTCGTAGCGGCCGTCGAACATCGACAGAAACCGGTCCAGCGACGATCCGCCCCGGTGCATCGGCAGGATCAGCGACGACCGCAGGCGCTGGACGACGCGGCTCATGCTGTCGGCACCCATCGTCAGGCCGCCATCGGTCGGGACCATCAGAATGTCCAGCCGGCCGATCTCCGTATAGTGGCTCTCCGTCAACTCGTGATGCAGGTGGCCGAGATGGCCGATGCACAGCCCGGCGATCTCGAAGATGAAGATCGAGTTGCCGTTTTCTTCGAAGCCGCCATAGCTGCGGATGTCGGTCGTCACGTTGCGGACGTAGCTGTCCCCCACCATCACCCGATGCTCGATCTTGTCGCCGGGAACCTCGCTCCAGCCATGCAGCACATGCTCGATCCCAAGATCCGGCGCCAGCGTGAAGTGGGTGGAATGCGCCTTGTTCATGGTGACGACGTCAGGCATCACCGGCGGACGATAGGCGCCGTTGTAGTCGGTGGCGATAACGACGCCTTCCGGGCTCTCGATCTGGTAGGTTGAATGGCCGACGAAGGTGATCTTCACCTCCTCGCGGGCGCTCGATAGCTGCGCAGTCTCGAATGGCTTGAAGCTGGCGAAGGTGACTTTGGGAATGGCCGAGGCGATCGCCTGGCACTGGCTGACGGGCATCTGCGCGCCTTGTGCGGCGGCACCGTCAAACGTCATGAACAGCAGTATCAGAGCGAATGCGACAGTCCGCAGCATCATGCCACCCCCTCGTCCGGTCCGGTGACGAAGGATGCGACAGGCGCGCGAAAGCGTCCACCACTTAAGCGTGGGCCGGGCTCACAAATGCGTCATCCGCGGGAAGAGCGGCGGCAATTCGTCGGGCGGTTCAGCGAGACTCGCCGTCGGCCGGTGCCCGGGGATCGAGCATCAGGCTTTCCGGAGTGGCGAGAGAGGCCGTCGCGGCCGTGGTGTAGTTGTCCTTCTCGGCACTCGACAGCCCGGCGCGGCGACGCGTGCGGAAGATCGAGTGACCAAACACCACCAGATGCGCCAGCGCCGTCACGCCGAACAGCGCATGCGGGCCGAAATGCGTCATCACCGGTCCGCCAAGCGTCGGCCCGATGATCGTACCGATGCCGAACAGCAGCAGCAGGCCGCCGGACACCTTGACGAAATCCTCTGGGCTGGCGAAGTCGTTGGCATGCGCCACCGCGATCGGATAGAGCGCGTTGGCGGTTGCGCCGTACACAGCCACCAGCGCGATGATCAGGTAGACGTTGAGCGGCTGGAGCGTCAGCAGCAGCAGGCCGGCCACCGCCGAGACACCGGAGAGCGTCGCCAGCACGTAGCGTCGGTCCATCCGGTCCGACAGCCGGCCGGCCGGGAACTGCATGATGGCGCCGGCAAAGATGGTGATCGACACCATCACCGCGATCGTTCCCTGGTGCAAACCCGCTTGTGCTGCAAAGACTGCCACCAGCGTGCCGTAGGCGCCATTGGCGGTGCCGATCATCAGGATACCGATGAACGACACGGGGGAATTGCGGTAGAGCGCCGGCAGGTCGAGGCTCACCCGTTTCAGCGGTTGCGGCGAAGCGGCGGTCGACAGTGTCGTCGGCAGGATGGCGATGCAGTAGAGAATGCCGCAGATCATGAACAGCAGCGGCGTCGAAACGTCCGCAAGCCCGACCAGCAGCTGACCGCCGACCACGCCCATCAGGGTGATGGCGATGTAGAACGAGAAGATCGCCCCGCGGCTTTCGTTGGTCGCCCGCTCGTTCAGCCAGCTTTCGATGATCATCGAGGTGCCGGCGGTGCAAAAGCCGGTAACGGCGCGAAGGGTCAGCCAGGCGACGTCGTCGACGACGATGCCGGTCACCAGCACATTGAGGCAGATGATCGCCCCGAAGCCGGAAAACGCCCGTACATGGCCTATCCGCCGGACGAGCTGCGGCGCGACGAAACATCCGAGCACGAACCCGCCTGCCCAGGTCGTGCCGAGAAGGCCGAGCACCTCGTTGGAATAGCCCTCCATCGTGCCGCGCACCGGCAGGAGAAGACCCTGCAGGCCATTGCCGAGGAAGAGAAACAGAGTGCCGAGGAGTAGGCTGAGGACGGGCAGTATGTTGCGAGGCATTTACATCGACCGTTGGTAAGTCCGGTTCAGGTTCTGCCGCACGACTAGCACGGCAAGTGTTAAGCTGCTCTGTCGATCCGGCAACTGCGGTAAACGTGTGGTTGCACGGGATCGACGGCGCGGGGAAGCCAGGCCCGGCACGCCCGAACAAAACAATGGTTCCGAATCTCGCCCCCACGGCCTATCTGTGGTGCAGGCGAAAAATGTCCAGCCTGTGGCTGATGGCCGCCCGCTGCAGGAAAAACATGACGAAACTGATCGGCCTCCTCCTCATCCTGGCGATGATAGCGCAGATCATCAAGCCGCTCGGCGTGCCTGGTCTCAGGCGTCGCGCCGATTTCTGGAAACTCGCGGTGGTGGCATTTGCGCTGTGGGCGCTGACCCTGCTGCTGCGCGACTTCACCTGACCTCTCGCAGCCGTTCCGGAACCTGTCGTCAGGCCAGCCATTGAAATCTCGACGGATCTGATAGAGATTACACCGACGGTCAACCGGAGCCGCCGCTGCGCAGATTGCAGCCCGCGGAAAACGAGGAGCGTCCATGAAGTATGACGTCGCCGTCGTCGGCGCAGGGTTTTCGGCCATCGCTGCCACGATCAACCTGCTGCGCCTGCTGCCCGCCTCTTCACGTATCGCCGTCGTCGGCGACGATCCCGGTTTCGGCCGCGGCACAGCCTATCGCAGCGAATTCTACCAGCACCGGCTGAACGTGCCGGCCGCCCGCATGTCGATCTATCCCGATCAGCCGGAGGATTTCCTCGACTGGCTGGCGGAAGCTGGCCGCGAGGTTGGCGGCGGTGACTTCGCCAGCCGCAGCGATTTCGGCCTTTACCTGCGCGACCGGCTTGCCGCCCTCCTGCGCGACCGGGCCAACCGGCCGCGGGTGGATTTCATCAAGTCGCGGGCGATCGGCTGTGTCGACATATCGCCGTCGACAACGCTGATCCGGCTGGTCGACAACGAGGAAGTCGCCGCCTGCCACACCATCCTGTGCCTCGGGGTCGGCACGGCCCCGCTGCCGGTTCCGGCCGATGCCATTGCTGCGTCCATCCGCACGAAAATCGTCGACAATCCGTGGCGGCTGGGCTGGCTGACCCACGTCCGGCGCGACGACCGGATCTGCATGCTGGGCTCCGGCCTGACCATGGTCGACCAGGTGCTGGCGCTGCGCGCGCGCGGCCATCGCGGGACGGTCGACGTCCTCTCCCGCCGCGGCCTGGTGCCGCATCCGCATCTCGACCAGCCGACGCCGCCGGTTGCCCCGCAACTGCCGGACACCACGCAACTCAGCGCACTCCTGCAGGCGATCCGCCGTGAGGTGCGGCAGGGTACACCGTGGCGCAGCGTCCTTGACGGCCTCCGACCGCAGACGCAGAGGCTCTGGCAGCAGCTTTCGGTCGCGCAAAAAGGGCGGTTTCTCCGCCACGCGCTGGCCTGGTGGACCGTACACCGCCATCGTCTGGCGCCGGATGTCGGCCGGGAATTCCAGACGCTCATCGACGACGGCACGGTCAAGGTGCACGCCGGCTACCTGCAGCGCATCGAGGCAAGCGGCGCCGGCGCCCTGGTCACCTACCGCAGCCGCGGCAGCGCGGAGATGAACAGGATCGGCGCCGACTGGATCGTCAACTGCACGGGCATGGAGCGCGCCGGGATCAGACACTCGCCGCTGCTTCAGACGATGGCCCAGCGCGGCCTCCTGCAGGGCGATCCTCTGGGTCTCGGTGTCGTGGTCGACGACCGGGCGCATCTGGTCGCTGCGGATGGACGCGTGCATCCGCACATCTTCGCCGTCGGCGCGCTGACCGCCGGACGCTTCTGGGAGATCACCGCTGTGCCGGACATTCGCGTGCAGGCCCAGGCCGTCGCATCGGAGATCGCCCAGGCCGTCAGCATCGGCGCTGCGGCCTGAGGTGGATCTGGAGCCGACGCTCTAGAGCGAGATCGTTCCGCGCATCACCGCCACACATCGCCCGGCGATGGTGACGCCGTCGACCGCACCGCCACGTTTCCCGACGGACACCTCGATGCGGCTCGGCCGCCCCATCTCGATCCCCTGCTCGATGATGTAGTCGAGCCTGCCGTCGACCAACGGGTCGCGGCTGGCGAGGTAGGCGGCGAGCGCCCCGGAGGCGCTTCCGGTGGCCGGATCCTCCGGCACATTGTCGAGCGGCGCGAACATCCGGGCGCGAAGCTTGGCTGGATCCTGCGGATCGACAACGTAGAGGAACAATGGGAAATCACCGTCCGGCGTCATCCTCGCCGCCGCATCCCGGAAGGCCGCAGTATCGGGCCGTGCCGCCGCAAGCGCTGCCAAATCCGCAACTTCGGCGAACGCGAAGGAAAGTCCGACCGACAGCAACAGCGGTGGGTGGCGGCCCATGCGGATCGCTGCTTCTGGCAGCGACGCGCAGGCGGCAACGAGCGGCAACGGAATCTCCCGACCGACCGATAAAGGCTGCGGCGCGCGGATCGCGGCACCCGTCACCCGGCCACCGTGGCGGATGATCTGTACCTCGACGATCCCGGCCGCCTCCTCGAACCGCAGGATGTCGCCAACGGGCTTGCCGAACAGCAAGGCCTGCTGGCTGAGAACGAAGGCGGTGCCGACATTCGGATGGCCGGCGAACCCAACTTCGGTCGTCGGCGTGAAGATCCGCACCCGCGCATCGTGAGCGGGATTGTCGGGCGGCAGAACGAAGGTGATCTCCGAATAGCCGAACTCGGCGGCGATCTTCTGCATCGCGTCGTCGTCGATACCGCGCGCGTCGGTGAATACGGCGAGTGGATTGCCGGCAAACCGCTCTTCGGTGAACACATCGACGGTAACGAATGCGGCTTCGGCCATGACCGGCTCCCTCTGCTGATTGCGCTACCCTAGCCGCCGCCTGATGAGCGCGACCAGCCAGAGTTTTTGAAGCCATCCATCAGAAACGCTGAAGGGCCGCTCCGTTTCCGGGGGCGACCCTCCTCTCTCCTCCACAGAAAGCGCGCGGCGACGTTTCAGGCGCGTGTCAGGACTTGTTGACGCTCGCGGCGTAGATCTGGTCGATCGTCGCCGCCATCCTGGCATCGAATTCCGCATCGCTCATCGTCACGTGCAGGCCTTCCGTCAGGCCGCGCGAGAAGCTGGCGATCATGCCATGGTTATGGCTGAGCTTTTCGCAGGCATCGGCGGTGCTGTAGCCGCCCGACAGCGCGACCAGGCGCACCACCGACGGATGGGCGACGAGCGGTGCGTAGAAGTCGGGGACCGTCGGGATCGTCAGCTTGAGCATGACGGTCTCGCCAGCCGGAAGCTTGTCGAGCTGCTGAGCGATCTCGTCGCGCAGGATTGCTTCGGCTTCTTGCTTCGTCGGGCTGTTGATGGAAACTTCCGGCTCGATGATCGGCATGAGGCCCTGGCCGATGATCTGACGGGCCACCTGGAACTGCTGCTCGACAACGGCGGCGATGCCGGCCTTGTCTGCATGGGCGATCACCGACCGCATCTTGGTTCCGAACATCCCCTTTTCGCGACCGCGGATCAGGAGCGTATCGAGATCGGGCATCGACTTCATCGTCTGGACGCCGTTTTCTTCCGCGTTCAGACCCTTGTCGACTTTCAGGAACGGCACGACGCCGCGCTTCTCCCAGAGGTAGGACGGCACAGGCTGCCCATCGACATCGCCGTCCATCGTCCGCTCGAACAGAATGGCGCCGATGACCTTGTCGCCGTTGAAGGCGGGGGCGCTCATGATGCGGACGCGCATGGCGTGCATCAGGCGGAACATGTCCTCGTCGCCCTGATAATCGTTTTCAGACACGCCGTAGAGACGCAGGGCTCCCGGTGTTGAACCACCACTCTGATCCAGTGCGGCGATAAAGCCGGGCGCTGAACCCATCCTGTCCAACATCTTGGCGTATCCCATGCTTACACTCCTGTGCCTTAAAGTCGGCGTCTACGCTTGTATCAAGTTCGCTATCACACGCGGATAACAGAAGTTTTTTCGCAAGGAAATCCTATGCTTAAAGCTTGAAACGATTGAATTTCTTTCAATCGTTTAAAATATCCGATTATTTTAAAACCGGTTAACATCCGCGTGCGGAGCCCTTGGCAGGTGCCCCGCATGCGCTAACTGCACGCGATCGCTCAGCCGCGGGTCAGCACTGCGACGCCGGGCAGTTCCTTGCCTTCCATCCATTCGAGGAAGGCCCCGCCGGCCGTCGAGACATAGGTGAAGTCGTCGGCAACGCCGGCATGGTTGAGCGCCGACACCGTATCGCCACCGCCGGCGACCGAAACCAGTTTGCCGGCGGTGGTCTGCGCGGCGGCAACCTTTGCCGCAGCAACAGTCGCCGCATCGAAGGGCTCGATCTCGAACGCGCCCAGCGGCCCGTTCCACACCAGCGTTTCGGCGCGCTCGATCCAGCCGGTGATCACCTCGACCGACTTCGGCCCGACGTCGAGCATCATGGCGTCGGCCGGAATGGCCTCGATATCGACCACTTCGTTCGCAGCGCCCGCCTTGAACTCCCGGGCGACCACACCGTCGACCGGCAGGACGATGGCGCATCTGGCGTTCGCCGCCTCGATCATGATCTGCTTGGCGGTCTCCGCCAGGTCGTGCTCGCAGAGCGACTTGCCGACCGAAGTGCCACGCGCGGCAATGAAGGTGTTGGCCATGCCGCCACCGATCACCAGCGCGTCGACCTTCTTTACCAGGTTCATCAGCAGGTCGATCTTGGTCGACACCTTGGCGCCGCCGACGATCGCGACGACCGGCTTCACCGGCTCGCCGAGCCCCTTTTCCAGCGCTTCCAGTTCAGCCTGCATGGTGCGGCCGGCGTAGGCCGGCAGATGGTGGGCAAGCCCTTCCGTCGAAGCATGCGCCCGGTGAGCCGCCGAGAATGCATCGTTGACGTAGATGTCGCCATTGGCGGCAAGCGCCGTCGTGAAGTCCGGATCGTTCTTCTCTTCGCCGGCGTGGAACCGGGTGTTTTCGAGCAGCAGGATGTCGCCGTTCTGCATCTCGGCCACGGCTGTCGCAGCTGGCTCGCCGATGCAGTCGTCGGCGAACAGGACCGAGTGATCGAGGACCGACTCGACCGACGGCGCGATCAGCTTCAGCGACATGTCGGCGACAGGGGCGCCCTTGGGGCGGCCGAAATGCGCCAGGAGGATAACCTTGGCGCCCTTGCCCGACAGCTCCAGGATGGTCGGTGCGACACGTTCAATGCGGGTCGTATCGGTGACCTTGCCGCCCGATACAGGAACGTTGAGATCGACGCGCACGAGAACGCGCTTGCCCGCGATGTCGGTGAGATCGTCAAGGGTCTTGAAGGCCGGCATGTCTGAAATCCACTGTAGGTTATGGGAATGCGATCGGGACCATAGCCCACCTGAGCGGCGACGCAAGGCGGTTACGGCCTATTTCCCCCCTCGTCCGGACGTGTGTCCGACAGGGTTTCCGGCAGGTTGTCGGATGGCGTTGCCGAGGGTGGCGCCGGCGCTGCGGCAGCCGGCCCGGCAGCCACCGGCGAAGAGCCCGGCACCGGCCTTCCGCGGCTGCGGCGGATGGCATCGCGCACCCGGTGGGCGATCTCGCGCATGTTGATGAAGATCGGCAGACGCGTCGCCGGCTCCACGGGTTCGAGCGAAATGCCGACGGAAAGGATATGCTCGTGTTCGTCGAGATCGCGGACGATGAGGATGATCGAACCCAGACGCACCCGGTCCGCATAGTCCGCCCTGCCGCCCAGCCGGTACGTCATCAGGTCGCCGACCGTCATCCCCTGCTCGGCAACCGACAGGAGCCCCGGACCGTAGGCCGCGTCGAGCTCCTTGGCGGGCCGCGACGGCGAGATCGCGAAGGCACCGAAGAAGTCCGCATCGTCCTCGTCCACCGGCGCGCGGCTCGCAAACAGCCGGTCGAGCAGCCGCGAATAGCCGGGGGCGATGAACAGGTAGATCTGGTCGTTCTCCCGCAGCCGCCCGGCATACTGATAGCGCATGCTGCGCCCGTCGCGGATGACCAGCGACGGCATCGCCCATCGAGGGATCCGCTCGCCGCGCAGCACAGGCGAATCCTTGATCACCCGGTAGGAGATCAGTTCGTGATTGGCGCGCCCCGGCAGGTCGAGTTCCACCTTGTCGACCTCGCCCATCCGTGGCGGAATGATCAGGCCGAGCCGTTCGGCGACGGGCTTGATCGTCCAGCCCTGCAGCAGCAGCGACACGAGCACGATGATGAAGGCGGTGTTGAAGTAGACATGGCTGGCGTCGATCCCGCCGAGGATCGGCATGATGCCGAGTAGGATCGATACGGCACCGCGCAAGCCCACCCAGGCGACGAAGCCGATCTCCTGCTGGGTGAAATCGAAAGGCAGAAGGCTGAGCCACACGGCGATAGGCCTGGCGACGAAGATCAGGAACAGCGCAAGGCCGATTGCCGGCAGCAGGATCTGCGGAAAATCCGACGGCGTGGCGAGCAGGCCGAGCACCAGGAACATTATGATCTGCGCCAGCCAGGTCAGTCCGTCCTGGAAGCGCGTGATCGCTTCCTTGGCGAAGATCTTGCGGTTCCCGGCATAGATGCCGGCGACGTAGACGGCGAGGAAACCGCTGCCGCCGATCGCGCCGGTAAACGAGAACACCAGCAGCGCCAGCGCCAGGACGAAGATCGGCGCCAGGCCGCGATCGACCGGCAGCCGGTTGAGGACGTTGACGATCATCATGCCGCCGAGCAGCCCGACTACGCCGCCGAGCCCCATCTGCTTGACGAACATCGCCAGCAGCTCGAGGTTGAAGCCCGACGAGCCGTGGCCGGCGCTGATCAGTTCGACCAGAGCCACCGTCAGGAACACCGCCATCGGATCGTTGGTGCCGGATTCGACCTCCAGCGACGAGCGGACCTTGTCACGGATGTGGATGCCGCCGATGCGCAGCAGGAAAAATACCGCAGCCGCGTCCGTGGAGGCGACGATCGACCCGAGCAGAAGGCCTTCCAGCCAAGTGAGATCGAGAAGAAGCGATGCGGCGCAGGCAAAGATCGACGCGGTGAGGATGACCCCCAGCGACGCCATGGTGATCGCTGGAGCGGCGGCAATCTTGAAGGCATGCAGCGATGTGCCGAAGCCGGAATCGAACAGGATGACCGCCAGCGCCAGCGATCCCAATACATAGGCCATCGAGTAGTTGCTGAAATCGATGCCGAGCCCGTCGACACCGGCGACAAGCCCGATCAGCAGGAAGACGAGCAGCAGCGGCGCGCCGAAGCGGAACGCGAGGAGACTGGAGAAGGCGGCAACCAGGACCAGGATCGTGCTCACCAGCACTATGATGTAGAATGCCTCCAAGACCCCTGCCCTTCCTGCCTAGCCCGGTTGGCTTCGTGCAACCGGCGCGAAGCTGCGTCCGCCTCCCGGACCTCCGGGTGGTCCGAAGGTCCCGCCGGCCGGCCAGTATGACCTTGCCGCACCGCCGCTGGATGAGCGGCGGACTATGGGGAACTGTAGACGGATCCGGATGGCGCCGGCGGGGAATCAGACGACCCCACCATTAGGCAGGATCGAATCCGGCAAGAGAAGGGCAGAAACGGCACCGGCCGTACGGTTTGCCGGTCGGGATGCAGCCGTGTCACGCACGCCTGCGAAAGCCCCGAACGAAAAGAGGCGACCGGTAACCGGCCGCC
Source organism: Rhizobium sp. 0TCS1.26 (assembly GCF_050455525.1). Classification (NCBI taxonomy): domain Bacteria; kingdom Pseudomonadati; phylum Pseudomonadota; class Alphaproteobacteria; order Hyphomicrobiales; family Rhizobiaceae; genus Rhizobium; species Rhizobium sp. 0TCS1.26. The sequence continues at coordinate 984,392 of NZ_JBCIYV010000001.1, forward strand.
TCCAGAAGTGATGCTTTGTGACCCCGACGGATCAGATGAGCTTGGCGAGCGCCACGGCCGTGTCGGACATGCGGTTCGAGAAGCCCCACTCGTTGTCGTACCAGGTGAGGATGCGGACGAAGTTGCCTTCGAGCACCTTGGTCTGATCGATCGCGAAGATCGACGAATGGCTGTCGTGGTTGAAGTCGCGCGAAACGAGCGGCTCTTCGGTGTAGCCGAGGATGCCCTTCAGAGCGCCGTTCGAGGCCGACTTGATGGCTTCGTTGATTTCCTCGACGCTGGTGTTCCTCTTGGCGACGAACTTGAAGTCGACGACCGAGACGTTCGGCGTCGGCACGCGGATCGAGGTGCCGTCGAGCTTGCCCTTCAGTTCCGGCAGAACCAGGCCAACGGCCTTTGCGGCACCGGTCGAGGTCGGGATCATCGACAGGGCTGCGGCGCGGGCGCGGTACAGGTCCTTGTGCATGGTGTCGAGCGTCGGCTGGTCGCCCGTGTAGGAATGGATCGTCGTCATGAAGCCGTGATCGATGCCGATCGCATCGTTCAGGACCTTGACGACCGGCACCAGGCAGTTGGTCGTGCACGAGGCGTTGGAGATGACCAGATGGTCCTTGGTCAGCTTGTCGTGGTTGACGCCGAAGACGACCGTCAGGTCGGCGCCGTCGGCCGGCGCCGACACGATGACGCGCTTGGCGCCGGCCTGCAGGTGCAGCGCCGCCTTGTCGCGGGCGGTGAAGATGCCGGTGCATTCCATGGCGATATCGACGCCGAGCTCGCCATGCGGCAGTTGGGCAGGATCCTTGACAGCCGTCACCTTGATCGGCTTGCCGCCGCCAACGATGATCGTGTCGCCTTCGACCTTGACCTCTGCCGGGAACTTGCCGTGGATGCTGTCATAGCGCAGCAGGTGGGCATTCGTCTCGACCGGGCCGAGATCATTGATCGCGACGACTTCGATATCGGTGCGACCCGATTCGACGATGGCGCGCAGAACGTTGCGGCCGATGCGGCCGAAGCCATTGATGGCAACCTTGACAGTCATATGCATTCACTCCCTTGAAGTGGGCTTTTTGGAAATGGGCGGGGGCGCCGGTTACTGCAGCGCCCCTCAAAGCTCAAAGCTTGGCTTCGGCTGCGGCGACCACGGCTTCCACGGTGATGCCGAAATGCTTGTAGAGATCCTTGGCCGGACCCGATGCACCGAACGACTTCATGCCGATGAAGGTGCCGTCATTGCCGATGAACGTATCCCAGCCCTCGCGCACCGCAGCTTCCACGGCGATCTTGACCGGCGAGCGGCCGATGATGGCGCGGCGGTAATCGTCCGACTGGCCCATGAACAGCTCGACGCAGGGCACCGAGACGACGCGCGTGGCAACACCCTTGGCTTCCAGAGCCTGCGCCGACTTCACAGCGATTTCGACTTCCGAACCGGAGGCGAAGATCGTCACCTTGGCATCGCTCGAGGAGACAAGCTCGTAGGCGCCCTGGGCGCAGAGGTTCTTTTCCTCGTATTCGGTGCGCACCGGCATCAGGTTCTGGCGGGTCAGCGCCAGGCCGGACGGGCGATGCTTTTCCTTCAGCGCCAACTGCCAGCATTCAGCGGTCTCGGTCTCGTCTGCCGGGCGGAACAGCAGCAGGTTCGGGATCGCCCGCAGCGACGCGAGATGCTCGACCGGCTGGTGGGTCGGGCCGTCTTCGCCGACGCCGATCGAATCATGCGTCCAGACATGCACGACGCGGATGCCCATGAGCGCAGCCAGGCGCACCGACGGACGGCAGTAGTCGGAGAAGATCAGGAAGCCGCCCGAATAGGGGATCAGGCCGCCATGCAGCGAGATGCCGTTCAGCGCTGCGGCCGTCGCATGCTCGCGGATGCCGTAATGCATGTAGCGGCCGGAGAAGTCGGTCGGCGTGATCGACGTCATCTGGCTGGTCTTGGTGTTGTTCGATGGCGTCAGGTCGGCGGAGCCACCGAGCATTTCCGGCAGCAGGCCGTTGATGACCTCGAGCGTATCCTCGGAAGCCTTGCGGGTGGCGACCGTCGGCGGGTTTGCGGCAATCTTGCGCTTGAAGGCGTCGATCGCGCTGTCGAAGCCACCCGGCAGGTCGCCGGCAAAGCGCCGGACGAATTCAGCGCGGGTCTCGCTCGGGGTAGCGGCAAGCCGCTCTTCCCATTCCTTGCGGGCCTTGGTGGAGCGCAGGCCGGCGAGACGCCAGGCATCCAGCACGTCGGCCGGCACGACGAAGGCTTCCGATTCCCAGTTCAGCGCCTTGCGGGCTGCGGCAATTTCCTCGGCGCCGAGCGGCGAGCCGTGCACCTTGTGCGTGCCCTGCTTGTTCGGGGCGCCGAAACCGATGATGGTCTTGGCCGCGATGAAGGTCGGACGGTCGGATTTCTGGGCAGCCTCGATGGCCGCGGCGATGGCCTCCTGGTCATGACCGTCGACTTCGATCGTGTTCCAGTGCACCGACTTGAAGCGGGCGATCTGGTCCGTCGAATCCGACAGCGACACGGCGCCGTCGATGGTGATCGAATTGTTGTCCCAGAAGACCACGAGCTTGTTCAGCTTCAGGTGGCCAGCCATGGCGATGGCTTCCTGGCTGATGCCTTCCATCAGGCAGCCGTCGCCGACGAGCACGTAGGTGAAATGGTTCTGCAGGTCGCCGCCGAACTCGTTGGAGAGCTTCTTCTCGGCAAGTGCCATGCCGACGGCATTGGCAAGACCCTGGCCGAGCGGGCCGGTGGTCGTCTCGATGCCTGAAACGTGGCCGTATTCGGGGTGGCCGGCGGTCTTGGAGCCCAGCTGGCGGAACTGCTTGATGTCCTCGATCGTCATGTCCTCGTAACCCGTCAGGTAGAGGAGCGAATAGAGGAGCATCGACCCATGGCCGGCCGACAGCACGAAACGGTCACGGTCCGGCCAGAGCGGGTTCTTCGGATCGAACTTCAGGTAGCGGCTGAAAAGGACCGTGGCGACATCCGCGGCACCCATCGGCAGACCCGGATGGCCTGAATTGGCCTTCTCGACGGCATCCATCGCGAGGAAACGGATCGCATTTGCCATCCGGTTGTGTTTGTCAGGAGAGGTCATGGCTAGCCCGCTGGTTTGCAGTGTCAATCACGGTCCCGCGCGGGACCAAATGAGGCGCGGTCGATCCTTATCAGGTGCCACGCCCAAGTCAACAAATGGGGCCGCCCGGGAGGCTGTGCAAGGCGCGCGGGAAGCCCGCCGCCATGCCCCGGTTCCGCCTTCGGGCAGCGCCTCCCGAACGGCGATCCACAGCTGACGTTCCTCGGCCGGCTGTCACTTTATTGACCGTCCACGGTCTGCCACTTAGGGTGCTTGCCAGACAGTCAAGCCGCCCGGCACGATTCGAAACTTCGCCGTGTCGGCTTCAAGACCCAGCAGGATGCCGTTGGACAAGACCCTGAACGCAGCCATATCCGAGCTCTCGGCTGCCGTGAACAGCCTCGAGAACGCCTTGGATGCCCGCCTCGAACGGCAGCGAGAAGCTGCCGATGTCGAAGGCGAGGTCCGTCGCGTGCATGCCGATCGCGCACGGCTGGCCCAGGAACTGGATCAGTCGGAATTCCGCGCCAACCGGCTCGAAGAGGTCAATCGCGAGGTCTCCCGGCGACTTGTGACGGCCATGGAAACCATCCGCGCCGTTCTCGACCGGTAGTCCATCAGGGGATCAGGAGCGCATGGCGCAGGTAACGGTAACGATCGACGGCAAGGCTTACCGCATGGCCTGCGAAGAGGGTCAGCAGGGTCACCTGGAGGATCTGGCATCGCAGTTCGACCGCTATGTCGGGCACCTGAAGAGCCAGTTCGGCGAGATCGGTGACCTGCGGGTCACCGTCATGGCCGGCATCATGGTCATGGACGAACTGTCGGAGACCAACCGCCGCATCGCGGCGCTGGAGAAAGAGGTCGAGGGCCTGCGCTCGACTCAGGACGGCGCCAGCCAGGAACTACAGAAGCACGAGGCGACGCTGGTCGCCGCGATCGGCGATCTGGCGGGCCGTCTGAACGGCATCACCGCCAAGCTGAACGCCCGCCCCGGCAGCCAATCCAGCTGATCCTTCGCTCGTTCGGCGGGCGCGTGCGTTTTCCTTGAAGATCCCACTGGCGAGCGGCTGAAATCGCGCCTATATTGACGTTGCGTTCTGCGCTTCTCGACAGGAACCACAATCCCTGGGGCCATACTCGATCCAAAGGGAGCTGTCCCTGGCCAGGCCCGTGGGCTTGGACATACGGCGCCCACCTACGTTTGTAGGCACCCAGGATCGTAAACCTCCATCGGTTGCCGTGGATCGCACTTTCATTCTGCTGTCGCTCCCTTGACTTCCGGGGCCAGCCGCCCGATGCCCTTGTCCAACGGACAGGTCACGGAAACCCGATGGCAATCTTCAATACCAAGTTTGCGCGCTCGTCGCTGCTCATGCTGATGGTCGGCGCTGCGGTTCTGGCGGGCATCGTCATTGCCTCCGTCGTGCTGTCGCGTATGACCCAGAGCTACTTCGATGAAGTCATCAAGCTGCGGGAACTGCGCGCCGCCTCCTCCGACATGATCCTCTACCTGCGGGCCGCCGAATCCGGCCAGCGCGGCTATCTGCTGAGCGGCGACAAGCAGTTTTTGAGGCCCTATATCGCAGCCACCCAGGGGATGGAGAGGCAGCGGAGCCGCCTGACGCAGACCTACGAAAACCAGACGGTGATCAGCTTTCACATCGAGCAGTTCAACGTGCTGCTGGAACGCAAGCTCGACGAGTTGAAATCGACCGTTGCGCTTGCCGACGCCGGCAAGTTCGACCAGGCGATCGACATCGTCCGCAAGGCCACCGGCCGCGAGATCATGGACGACATCAGCAGCCTGCTGGTGACGCTGATCCGCGATCTCGACAAGCGTCTCAATTCCGACGTGCAGGACCTGCGCGACACCTCTTCAGTGCTGACCTGGTTCACCGTCGGCGGCGGGCTCGTCATCATGATCGTCATCGGCGGCGCGATCCTCATCGTCGTCCAGCACGTTCGCGAACTGTCGCGGGCTCACCGGGAGGTCGAGGCACTCAACACCAGCCTTGAGGAACGGGTCAACGAACGCACCGACGATCTCATCCAGGCCAACCGCGAAATCCAGCGCTACGCCTATATCGTCAGCCACGACCTGCGCGCGCCGCTGGTCAACATCATGGGCTTCACCAGCGAACTCGACCAAACGCTGAAGTCGGTGAGCACGGTCATTCTGGCCGACGAGCAGAAGCCGACTGAAGACCAAATCCGCGCCGCCCGGCTGGCCGTTGAGGAAGATCTTCCCGAAGCCATCTCCTTCATCCGCTCCTCGACCCGCAAGATGGACGGCCTGATCAACGCCATCCTGAAGATTTCCCGCGACGGCAGGCGGGAATTGAAGCCGGAGCGCGTCGACCTGCAGGAGCTTCTGGAAGCCACCTCCGACAGCATCAACCACCAGGTCACAGAAGCCGGCGGCGAGATCAGCATTTCCGTCGCGGCCGCCCGCGCGCTCGTCACCGACCGCTTCTCGCTCGAACAGATATTCGGCAACCTGTTCGACAACGCCGTCAAGTACAAGCACCCGGAGCGGCCGCTCAGCATCTCCGTCAGGGCTTTCATCACCGGCCGAAACGCGCTGCGCATCGAGATCGCAGACAATGGCCGCGGCATCGCGCCCGAAGACCACGAGCGCGTCTTCGAGCTGTTCCGCCGCTCCGGCCTGCAGGACAGCCCGGGGGAAGGCATCGGCCTTGCACATGTCCGCTCGTTAGTCAGAAATTTAGGCGGCGAGATTACCGTGACCTCGACGCTCGGCGGCGGTTCGACCTTCATCATCCGGCTGCCGATGGATCTTTCCCAGCATGTCAGGAGTACCGGGTCATGAAAGCAGCAGGTCGCGAAGTCACCATCGTGATGGTCGAGGACGATGAAGGCCATGCCCGCCTCATCGAGAAGAACGTCCGCCGCGCCGGCGTCAACAACGAGATCGTGCCGTTCACCAGCGGCAATGCAGCGCTCGACTACATCCTTGGCACCGACCGCTCCGGCGAGAATATCCAGGGTCGCTACATGCTGATCCTGCTCGACCTCAACCTCCCCGACATGTCGGGCATCGACATCCTGGAGAAGGTGAAGTCGAACCCGCATGCCAAGCGCCTGCCGGTGGTCATCCTCACCACCACCGATGACGAGCGGGAAATCCAGCGCTGTTACGATCTCGGCGCCAACGTTTACATCACCAAGCCGGTGGACTACGACAGCTTTGCCAATGCCATCCGGCAGTTGGGCCTGTTCTTCTCCGTCATGCAGATCCCTTGAACGCCGCTGGAGCCGATGTCGCAGACCATTCTCTATGTCGATGACGATGTCGCACTCGGTCGCCTCGCCCAGCGTTCGCTCGGACGGCTCGGCTATGACGTGCATCATGTCCTCGATGGAGAAGCGTGCCTGGCGGCTCTCGAGCACGGCCGGTTCGATGCAGTGGTGCTCGACCACTACCTGCGCGGCGAGACCGGCCTCGATATCCTGCGGCAGCTGAACGCCCGCGGCATCAACCTTCCGAGCATCTACGTCACCGGCTCGAGCGAGGCGACGATTGCCGTCGATGCTCTGAAGAACGGTGCCTCCGACTATGTGATCAAGACGGTCGGCGAGGAATTCTGGTCGCTGATGCAGAGCGCCCTGCACCAGGCGATCGCCACCGCCGAGCTGCGGCGCGAAAAGGAGCGGGCCGACCAGGAGATCCGCCTCGGCAAGGAACGCGCCGAAGTGCTGCTGGCCGAGGTCAATCATCGCGTTGCCAACAGTCTGGCGCTCGTCGCAGCCCTCATCCGGCTGCAGGTGACCAACAGCAAGGACGAATCGGTGCGCGAGGCACTGGCCGAAACCCAGGCGCGGATCACCGCGGTAGCCGGCATGCACCGCAGTCTCTACACCTCGGACGATGTCCGCCATGTGGAGATGGCCAAGTACCTCGAAACGCTGGTGCAGGAGGTGCAACGGTCGGTCAATGTCGAAAGCCAGGGGCCCTCGATCCGGCTCGAGGCGGAACCTGTGTCGCTGACGTCCGACCGGGCGGTGTCTGTCGGCATGATCGTCACGGAGCTGCTAACCAACGCCATCAAATATGCCTATCCGGCCGGCACCGAAGGAGAAGTCCGCGTCATCCTGAGGCGCAGCGGCGACGGTCAGGCACTGCTCGCCGTCGAGGACGACGGCATCGGCCTTGTCGAGGGATCCAATCCGAAGGGCACCGGGCTCGGCAGCCGCATCGTCCGTTCCATGGCCTCGACGCTCGGATCGACAATCCACTACGTGCCGGTCGCACGCGGCACGCGCGCCGAGCTTGAACTCGACCTCTGATCGTCGGGGCGGTTCGGGAACATCGATTGCAATGCGCCTGCCTGCCCGCTAAGATTATCGAAACGTCAGTCGCCGGCGCCGAGGGAACTTAAATTCGCTTTCGGTGTTGGCGCGGCAGGATCGGCCGGCCCATCGCCTGATCCGGGATTGTTCGGCACTGAGGCTCAGTCCCATCCTTGACGTCAACAAGTGAGCGTCTTTTGATAACCGAAATACTCATCGTCGTCCTCCTGACTCTCCTCAACGGCGTTCTCGCCATGTCGGAACTGGCGGTCGTCTCCGCCCGCCCAGTCCGGTTGAGGGTCATGTCCGAGCAGGGCAACAAGGGCTCGAGCGTCGCCATCCGGCTCGCCGAAGATCCCGGCCGCTTCCTCTCCACCGTGCAGATCGGCATCACCCTGGTCGGCGTCCTGTCAGGCGCCTTCTCCGGCGCGACGCTCGGCGCCCGCCTGTCCGGCTGGCTGAGCGAACAGGGCCTGTCGCCGGCACTTGCCGATGGCTTCGGCGTCGGCTCGGTCGTTGTCGCCATCACCTACCTGTCGCTGATCGTCGGCGAACTGGTTCCCAAGCAGATCGCACTCAGGGCGCCAGAATCGGTTGCTTCGCGGGTCGCGCCGGCCATGCTGCTTCTGTCGAAGGTGGCCCTTCCGCTGGTCTGGCTGCTCAACACGTCCGGCAGCGCAATCCTTGCTCTGCTTGGCCAGAAGGGCGAGTCAGGCGACAAGGTGACCGACGAAGAGATCCGCACCGTTCTCGCCGAGGCACACAGCGCCGGCGTCATCGAATCGCAGGAATCGGCGATGATCTCCGGCGTCATGCGGCTCGCTGACCGGGCCGCCCGCGGCCTGATGACCCCACGCCGCGACGTCGAAGTGATCGACATCGAAGACGATCCGGCCAAGATCCGCCAGCAGTTGCGCGCCACCCACCGCTCGCGCCTGCCAATCCGCAACGGCTCCTCGGACGAAATCATCGGCGTCCTGTTCATGAAGGATGCCTATGACGCGATCGGCCAGAACAAGGACATCGACATCCGCGGCCTGATGCGCGAGGCGCCCGTCGTCTCCGATCTCAGCGGCGCGCTGGATGTCATCCAGGCGCTGCGCAGGGCGCCCGCCCAGATGGTTCTGGTATACGACGAATACGGTCACTTCGAAGGCATCATCACCTCCGGCGACATCCTCGAGGCCATCACCGGCGTCTTCGAGGAGAACGAGATCGAGGAGCCGGCCATTGTTCAGCGCGACGACGGCTCCTTCCTGGTGGCAGGCTGGCTGCCGATCGACGAGTTCGCCCACCAGATGGGCTTCTCGATGAAGGACGACCTGGATTACGAGACGGTCGCCGGTTTCGTCCTCGACGCACTGAAGCACCTGCCCGAGCTCGGCGAAAGCTTCGTATGGAACGGCTGGGTGTTCGAGGTCATCGACCTCGACGGCCGGCGGATCGACAAGCTGCTCGTGCGGCGGGTGTCCGAAGAGGCATGACGAGCGCGGCGGACGAAAAAGCCCGCCTGCGCTCCGAGCGCCTCGATGCCCGCGATGCCCTGCCGACCGAAACACGGATCGAGGCGAGCCTGGTAATGGCCGAGCATGGCGACGCCGGTCTCGCCATCGAGCACGGAACCATCGTCTCGGGTTTTTCGCCCATCCGCTCCGAGGCGGACATCCGCCCTTTGATGACATGCCTCAAGCGACGCGGCGCGCGTCTCTGCCTTCCGGTGATCCTCGACCGCCAGACCATCGTCTTCCGCGAGCTGGTGCCTGGCGCGCCGCTGATCTCGATGGGTTTCGGCACCGTCGGGCCCGGTCCGGACGCCGAAGTGCTCGATCCCGACGTCATGCTGGTGCCGCTGGCGGCCTTCGACGCCGACGGACAGCGCATCGGCTATGGCGGCGGCTACTACGACAGGGCGATCGCTCAATTGCACAAAAAAGGGTTGTTTCCGCGGCTGGTCGGCATTGCCTTTGACTGCCAGGAGGTGGCATCAGTTCCCGCAGAACCCCACGACGTCCGCCTGCACGCCGTATTGACGGAGAGCGGCTGGAGACGTTTCGAACCCTGATCGGAGTGGCATGCGACTTCTGTTTCTCGGCGACATGGTAGGCAAGACGGGCCGCACGGCCGTCTGGGACCGCCTGCCCGGCCTCGTATCGGACCTTAAACTCGACTTCGTCATCGTCAATGGCGAGAATGCTGCCGGCGGCTTCGGCATCACCGAGGACATCTTCCTCGAGACGATCAATGCCGGCGCTGACGTGGTGACCACCGGCAACCACGTCTGGGACCAGAAGGAAGCCGTATCGTTCGCCGGTCGTCACGACCAGTTCCTGCGCCCCGCCAACTATCCCGCCGGCACGCCCGGCAAGGGTTCAGGCGTCTTTTATGCCCGCAATGGCGCACGGGTGATGGTTGCCAACATCATGGGCCGGGTGTTCATGCATCCCGAACTCGACGATCCCTTCAAAAGCGCCGAGGCCGTTCTGGCCGCCTGCCCGCTGAAGGAACAGGCCGACGCCATCATCTTCGACTTCCATGCGGAAGCAACCAGCGAGAAGCAGTGCTTCGGCCACTTCGTCGATGGACGCGCCAGCTTCGTCGTCGGCACACACACGCATGTGCCGACCGCCGACCACCAGATCCTCAACGGCGGCACCGCCTACATGTCGGATGCGGGCATGTGCGGAGACTATGATTCGTCGCTCGGCATGGAAAAGGAAGAACCGCTGAACCGGTTCATCTCGAAGATGCCGAAGGGCCGCTTCGAGGCGGCAAGCGGCCCGGCGACGATCTGCGGCGTCGGTGTCGAGATCTCCGATACGAGCGGACTGGCGGAAAAGATCGCGCCGCTGCGCATCGGGCCACGACTGGCCGAGACCATCCCCTCGTTCTGGAACTGACGGAGTGTCCGACGGATGAGCATGTTCGACGACGACCGCCCCAAGAAGCCGGTGCAGCACGAGATCGGCAGCGACCTTTCGTCGCTGTCGGTCGACGACATAGACCGACGCATCGCGCTCCTGAGGCAGGAGATCGCCCGCCTTGAAGCGGACCGCGAAGAGAAGGGCGCCGGCCGGCGCGCTGCCGAGAACCTGTTCAAGAGCTGAGGCCGAAGAACAACTTCAGGCCGCGGCCTGTTATACTTCGGAGCGCCTGATTAACGGCATGTTAAGCATTTTCGGTAATTATCGGAGCTGTCCGGTTCTGCCGGACTCAGACGGTTTCTCCACTCGGCGATTTTGGTCTGATTTCTCCCTGTTTTACCTTCAGAGCCGCTTTTGCGGCTCTTTTTTTTGCCTGCGCGTGTAAACTGTGGGAATTAACCCTTCTTTAAGAATTGGCTTGCGGATTTCGGATACACGTATCATCTTCGCAGTATGAACTTGAGCTAACGGAACCTTTTGCTGGGCTCCGTCATTGCCTGATCAAGTGGATGCGTTAGCAGGATAATATCGATGTCAGAACAGGTATTGAATACCGTCAGTTTCGCAGGCCGCGCCGCTAACTCGCCGCAGTTCAAGGCTCTGTACGCTGAAGGCATGTCGCTGGTCGAAGAGACCGCCGCCTATCTGGATGGTCCCGGACGTGCCGCTTCCAAGGTACTGCCGCGCCTGGCAACGGTACTGTACGCTGCCGAGTCCATGCGTCTGACGACCCGGCTGATGCAGATGGCGTCGTGGCTCCTGCTGCAGCGCGCCGTCAACAACGGCGAGATGAGCTACGATCAGGTGCTTGCCGAGAAGAACAAGGTGCGGCTGGACGGCTTCAACGTCGACCGCATGGCACCCGGCTGGGGCGACCTGCCGGAATCCTTCCGCGACCTAGTGGAGCGCTCGCTGCGCCTGCAGAACCGCGTGGCACTTCTGGATCGCGAGATCTACCGCCCGCACGAAGCCATTGTACCGGACAACGAGAACGGCGTCCGCGCCCAGCTCGATCTGCTGCGCACCGCCTTTACCAACTGATCCAGACGATTTCTAAAATGAAAAAAGCGGGCCCAGCGCCCGCTTTTTCGTGTCTTGGTTCGACCTACGCTGCCGGATGTCACCGACGCCGCGGTTATTGCTGTACCGTCGTCCCCGTGACCTTGCCCGGTGCTGCGTGAACCACCGAATGCTCGACGAGCGGCGGCAGGTGCCGGTCCATCATCGCCTTCATCTCCTCGTCGCGCAGCTGCGCCGACCTGCCGCCGAGCACCACGCCGACCAGCGTGTGACCGTCGCGCTCGACGGAGGTCACCAGGTTGTAGCCGGAAGCCTCGGTGAAGCCGGTCTTCATGCCGGTAGCGCCGGGATAGGTATTCAGCACGCCGTTGTGGCCGCGCAGCTTCATGCTCCTGAACACGATGGTGCGCGTCGAGAACAGCTTGAATTCTTCCGGATAGTCACGCATCAGCGCCACGCCGAGCCGTGCGAGATCTTCTGCGGTCGTCACCTGGTTCGGATCCGGCAGGCCTGCCGGATTGCGAAACACCGTGCGCGTCATGCCCAGCTGATGCGCCTTGGCGGTCATCATGTCGCCGAACCCGGCTTCCGAACCGCCCAGCGTCTCGGCCACCGCCACGGCTGCATCATTGGTCGACAGCACAATCATTCCCATTACCGCCTCGCGCACGGTAATCGTCCGTCCGGCGCCAATGGCGAACTTGAACGGCTCCTTGCCATTGGCGTTCTCCGACATGGTGAGCCGCGTATCCCAGGTGAAGCGACCGTCGTGCAACGCCTCGAACGTCATGTAGAGCGTCATCATCTTGGTGAGCGATGCGGGATAGTTGAGCTCATGCGGGTTCTCCGATTCCAGAACCGCGCCGGTGCGCGCATCGACGAGCAGCTTCGCCTGCCCGCTCAAGGCCGGCAGCGCAGTCGCGGCGACAAGACCGGCGGTGAGCATCAGGGAGGACAGGTGGCGAAGGATCGAAGACATGGAGAACTCGCGCTGCGATGGAAAAGCAGGATGCGCCAGGCGCAAAACGAAAACCGTCCGGAGCGCTTGCTTCGGACGGTTGCAGTAGAACAGGACGGACCCGCAGGACATGGGGTCCCAGATCCGGATTAGAGGCCGAGGCCGCCGAACCGCTTGTTGAACTTCGAGACGCGGCCGCCGCGGTCCATCAGCTGCTGGTTGCCGCCGGTCCATGCCGGATGCGACTTCGAGTCGATTTCGAGGTTCATGACCGCGCCTTCCGAACCCCAGGTCGAAAAGGTTTCGTACTCGGTGCCGTCGGTCATGACGACTTTGATCATGTGGTAGTCGGGATGAATGCTGGCCTTCATGACACTCTATTCCTGCTGTGCGGGGTCCATTTGCCGCAATTGCAGCGAGCGCCCCTATTCCGTACATGAAGCCGCAGACCGCTTCCGGCCACGGCTTCCCAATTCGATGCGGAGCCTATACAGGAAGGTCTCTCAAAGCACAAGTACCCGCACCCGTGACTTGGCGGGACAGAACACGGGGTCATCGTGACCGATAGCCAGACCGAGCCTGCCACCACCCGCCGCTCTCCCCAGCCCCTGATGCGCCTGATGCCCTATGTGCTGCGCTACAAGTCGATGGTGGCTGCGGCCGTCTTCTTCCTGGCGATGGCGGCCGGCACGACGCTGGTGTTGCCGCTCGCCGTCAGGCGGATGATCGACCACGGCTTCGTGGCAGCCGACGGCGCCTTCATCAACAGCTATTTCGGCATGCTGATGGTTCTGGCCGTGCTGCTCGCGGTCTCCAGTGCCATGCGCTACTTCTACGTCATCACCATCGGCGAACGGGTTGTCGCCGACCTGCGGCGGGAGGTCTTCAACCGCGTCACCTCGCTGTCGCCGGCCTTCTTCGACGTCAACCAGTCCGGCGAGATCGTTTCGCGGCTGACGGCCGATACGACGCAGATCAAGTCGGCCTTCGGCTCGGCCGCCTCGCAGGCGCTGCGCAACGTCATTCTCTGTTTCGGCGCCATGGGCATGATGATCCTCACCAGCCCGAAACTGTCGGCGCTGGTGCTGGCGGCAATCCCGCTCATCGTCTTCCCGCTCGTCGGCTTCGGCCGCTCCGTGCGCCGCCGCGCCCGGGCCGCACAGGATACGCTTGCCGCAACCTCAGCCTTCGCCTCGGAGACCATCGCCGCGACGCGCACCGTACAGGCCTTCGGCGCCGAGACGGCCGCCGGCAACCGCTATGGCGCGACTGTCGAAGCGACCTACGGCGCAGCCCGCTCGGCCATCCGTTCCCGCGCACTGCTGACCGGCTTTGCCATCCTGATGGTGTTCGGCAGCATCGTCTGCGTGCTGTGGTATGGAGCCCAGAGCGTGCTGAACGGCACGATCAGCGCTGGAACGCTCAGCCAGTTCGTTCTCTATTCGGTGATCGCCGCGAGCTCGCTCGGCCAGCTTTCGGAGGTCTGGGGTGAACTTTCGCAGGCCGGCGGCGCCGCCGAACGACTGACCGAACTGCTGCGCGAAGTCCCGGCGATCCGCGATCCGGAACATCCGGTCGCCCTCCCCTCGCCGGTCCGCGGCGAAGTGGAGTTCGATCAGGTCTCCTTCGCCTATCCGAGCCGCGTCAGCACCGTCACGGTCGACAACCTGTCCTTCCGTGTCAGCCCCGGCGAGATGGTGGCCGTCGTCGGCCCGTCCGGGGCCGGCAAGAGCACACTGCTGTCGCTCTTGATGCGCTTCTATGATCCCTCGAGCGGAGCGGTCCGTCTCGACGGCGTTGACCTTCGCCAGGCAAGGCTTGCCGAACTGCGTTCGCGCCTGGCGATCGTGCCCCAGGACGTGACGATCTTTGCCGCCTCGATCCATGACAACATCGCATTCGGCCGGCCGGATGCCAGCCGCGAAACTGTACGCCAGGCGGCGATTGCAGCCCAGGCCGACGAGTTCATCGCCCGCCTCGAGAATGGGTACGAGACGATGGCCGGCGAGCGCGGCATCACCCTCTCCGGCGGCCAGCGGCAGCGCATCGCGATTGCCCGGGCGATCCTCAAGAACGCCCCGGTCCTGCTGCTCGACGAAGCGACGTCGGCGCTGGATGCGGAAAGCGAGACGCTGGTGCAGACGGCGCTGGATGGGCTGATGAAGGACCGCACGACGATCGTCATCGCCCACCGGCTGGCGACCGTGCTCAAGGCAAACCGCATCCTGGTGATGCAGGATGGCCGCATCGTCGAGGAAGGCACGCACCAGCAGCTGGTGGCCAAGGGCGGCCTCTATGCCGGCCTGGCACGGCTACAGTTCGAGGTCGGCGCGCAGGGGTTTCTTGCAGCCCAGTAGGAGGCCGGGACGCGGTTTGATGCCTGTCTGAGGGAAGGTCCGATCTCGTGATAAGGCGCACGGACCAATCTTGCCGGGCGCGAAACGATTGCAAGACTGTTGGCTCGCCTCAGGGCACAAGGCGGTAGCGCCTACCGCTCCGTCAGCTTCAGCTCGATGCGTCGGTTCTGCGAACGGACCGCCGGCGTGTCACCGGCCGTCAATGGCTGGAATTCGCCGAAGCCCGCAGCCACCAGACGGTTCGCCTGCACGCCCTTGGAAATCAGGTACTTGACCACCGAGGTCGCACGCGCCGAGGACAGCTCCCAGTTGTCGCGGTAGCGTCCGGTACCGGCCAGCGGCGCGTTGTCCGTGTGCCCGTCGACGCGCAGCACCCAGTTGATCTCCGGCGGGATCTCCTGCGCCAGCTCGATGATCGCCGCCGCCAGCTTGTCCATCTCGGCGTAGCCGGCCTGGTCAAGATCGGCGCCGCCGACCGGAAACAGCACTTCCGACTGGAAGACGAATCGGTCGCCGACGATGCGGATGTTTTCGCGGTCCGACAGAATTTCGCGCAGTCGTCCGAAGAAGTCCGAGCGGTAGCGGTTGAGCTCCTGCACGCGCTGCGCAAGCGCCACGTTCAGCCGCCGTCCGAGGTCGGAAATCTTTGCCTGCGACGACTGGTCCTTGGCCTCTGAAGCCTGGAGCGCCGCCTCGACGGCCGCGATCTGGGCGCGCAGAGCGGCGATCTGCTGGTTGAGCAGTTCGACCTGGCTCATCGCTCTGGCGCTTGCCTGCTGTTCCTGGCTCAACTGCTCTGTGAGGTTGCCTATCCGGCTGGTGGCGGCATCGTTCGAGCCTGCGCCACGGTCGAGGAGCGACTGCAGCCGCGACCGCTCGCTCTCCGACTGCGACAGCGATGCCTGGAGGTTGGCCAGCGTATCCTCGACGTCCTGCCGGCCGCCCTTCTCCAGCGCCAGCAGTTCGGTCAGTTCGGCGATCTGGCTGTTCAGCCGGTTCAGCACCTCGTCCCGACCGGTGATCTCGCGGCCCAGGATGAACTGCGCCAGCACGAACACGGTCAGCAGGAACATGATGGCGAGAAGCAGCGTCGACAGCGCGTCGACGAAGCCTGGCCAGTAGTCGATGCTGCGCTCCCGGCGGCGATTGCGGCTGAGCGCCATGGTCTACTTGCCCCCGATCTTGTCGGAAAGCCGGTCGAGCGTCCGGCGCATGGCCTTTGACTCTTCCTGCTGCGCCTCGATCCAGTCCCGCAGCATCTGCTGCTCGTTGCGCATGTTCTTGACGAGGCCCTGGATGCCTTCCGCAAGATTGCTCATGGCTGCAAGAGAACGTTCGGTCTGGCCGGCATCCGCCTTGCCCTGCAGAGCAACCAGCTTGCGCAGCTGTTCCGTCACACGCCGCAGCTCGTCGCTCGAACTGCCGCCTTCGACGACCGATTCAGCCCGCTGCTCGTCGACTTCGGTGACCGAAGACAGCCAGTTCTCGAGTTCGGTATAGAACCGGTTCTGGGCGCGGCCCGCCTGCAGATCGAGAAAGCCGAGGATCAAAGATCCGGAGAGACCGAGAAGCGACGACGAGAAAGCCGTTCCCATGCCGGCGAGCGGCGCAGTCAGGCCGCTTTTCAGCGTGTTCAGCACGTCGCTGCCATTGCCGGAATTGGGATCCAGACCCTGGATCACCTCGCTGATCGAGCCGATGGTGCCGATGAGGCCCCAGAAGGTGCCGAGCAGACCGAGGAATACCAGGAGGCCGATCAGGTAACGGGAGATGTCGCGCGATTCGTCGAGCCGCGTGCCGATCGAATCGAGGATCGACCGCAGGACGGAGGCCGACAGCGCCACCTTCTGACGGCGTCCCAGCAGCGCGCGCATCGGCGCAAGCAGCTTCGGTTCGCGCCCGACCCGGTCGGCGCTTCCCGCTGCCCGGAAGGAATTGAACCAGCGGACTTCCGGAATGAGGCTGATGACCTGGGTGAAGATCAGCATGATACCGATCGCCAGAACCCCGAGGATCAGGCCGTTAAGGCCCGGATTGGTCATGAAGGCGGTATGCGCCTGCCGGTAGAGGATTGCGGCGATGAAGGCGATGATGATCAGGAAGATCACCATCGTCCACAAGAAGGGCACGGGGTTCGAAAGCTTGTACCCAAGACTGCGGGGAGCATATTCCGAACCGTTCACGTCCCCGAGGGTATCATTCGCCATGTTGCACGCAACCTCCGTACCATAAGTGGCCGGAGGCTAGTTCAAAAATGAGACGAATTGAAGTGACGGCGGCCCGGAAAACAAAGAGTTTTCAGCGGGCGCGCGAAATGCCGCGACCAGACCCGCTCAGCGCGAAGGCACGGGCCGGTTGGCGACCTCGAGCAGCTGCTTGTGAATGAGTTCGTTGCCGGCGACGACGCTTCCCTGCTCGAAGATGTCGGTGCCGCCCTTCATGTCGCTGGCAAAGCCGCCGGCTTCACGGATGAGGATGAGGCCTGCCGCCATGTCCCAGGGCGACAGCTCCACTTCCCAGAAGCCGTCGATGCGACCGGCGGCGACATAGGCGAGATCGAGCGCTGCGGCGCCGAAGCGACGGATGCCGGCGACTTCGCCCATCACATGGCGCAGCTCCACCAGGAACTTGCCGTGATTGCCGCGGCCGAGATGCGGCGCGCCGCAGCCGATGACGCAATCGGACAGCACGCGACGGGCAGCAACGCGGATGCGGCGATCGTTCATGAATGCCCCGCCGCCCTTTTCGGCGGTGAACAGCTCGTCGGTCGCCGGATTGAAGATCACCCCTGCAACCACTTCGCCGTTGCGCTCCAGCGCGATCGACACCGCAAATTGCGGAATGCCGTGCAGGAAGTTGGTGGTGCCGTCGAGAGGATCGACGATCCAGCGGTGCGCGCCATCGGTCCCCTTCTCCTCGCCGCCCTCCTCGCCGATGAAGCCGTAGGTCGGCCGCGCCTTCAGCAGCTCGTCACGGACGATCTTTTCCGCCTTGAGATCGGCTTGCGAGACGAAGTCGCTCGGGCCCTTAACCGAAACCTGCAGGTTCTGCACTTCGCCGAAATCGCGCGACAGCGACTTGCCGGCCTTGAGCGCAGCCTGAACCATGACGTTGAGAAGAGCGGAGCGAGCCATCGAAGGATCCTTGGGGGTATAGGGCGGGTGTCCCCGATCAGCAGGGACGCGGTACTTCCGGTTTTTCGTGATTAGCGGCGTTCACAACCACAAAACCGCTGATAATTCAAGTCTGGCGGCATTCGGCACCGTCAGAACGCTCGGGTTGCCGGACGATCAGCCGCGTCGAAACTTGTTGGCGAGATCGATGGCCTGCTTCTGCTGCTCTTCCTCGATGCCGAGGTAGAAGTCCTCGAGCGCCGGATCCGCCAGCCCGGCGCGGCGTGACAGCACGTACCACTTGGCGGCCTCGACCGGGTTCGGTCGCGTCCCGAGCGCATTGATATAGAGATGCGCGAGCTTGTTCTGCGCCACGACATTCCCGCGCAGGGCGGCGATCCGCAGCCATTCAAAGCCCTTTTCGTAGTCGCGTTCGCCGCCGACGCCGTTGACGTACCAAATGCCCATGTCGAGCTGGGCGGTATCGAAGCCCGCCTTGGCCGCCCGCAACAGCCACTCGCGCGCCTTCGCCTTCTTCTCCGCCGGCAGGTCGCCGATGGAGACGTAAAGCTGGGCAACCGCATACTGGGCGTCGGAGATGCCTTGCTCGGCGGATTTTTCGTAGAAGGGGAGAGACAGCCTCAAGCCCTTCTCGCCGGGATTGTCGGCAATCAGGATCTGCGCAAGGTTGAATTGCGCCGACGCGTTGCCGGCTTCCGCCGCGCGCCGCATGTAATCGTCGGCCTTGCTCTTGTCGCGCGTAACGTCGCGCCCCTGCATCAGCAGCAGGGCATACTGGAACATCGCCGCCGGATCACCGCGTTCAGCCGCCTGGCCGTACCAGAAGGCGGCATCCTTGGAACTGTGCGCGATACCGAGGCCGCGCGACATCATTTCCGCGACAAGCGTCTGGGCCGCGGCGTCGCCCGCCTGTGCGCGCGGCAACGCCTTTTCCAGCGCCGTCACATAGAGCCCGCGCTGATAGGCGCCGTAGGCGTCGTCGATCGGCCCGCTATACGGCTTTTCGGGTGGCAGCGGCGGCAGCGTCGAGCCCATGCGCTGGTAAAGCGTCACCCCGCTCGAAGGGTAAGGATCGTTCTCGCCGGGCCGGCTGCCCTTGTCGTCTGCGGTCCCTGGCGACGGCTTGTTGTCCTTGCGGATGGTCCCGGCATTCGGATCGACAGGTCGCGTCAGCGCCCGCTGCGAGCCTTGCGCCGATGCCGGCTTCACACCGGAAAACGGCAGGGCCAGCGCCGCAAGAGCGAGCGAGGAAACAAGGACAAGGTTTGACGAGCGACGCATAGCGACCTTCAAGCGTCAAACCGTGGCGCTTTTTCGTCCAAGATGGCGTTGACCTCTGCGACGGCTGCGGCACAGCCTGCAGGGCTGTCGAAGACGGCCAGCCGAAGTGCAACGAATTCGGCGCCGGTCTCGGCAACGGCGAGCACCGAAGCGATGTCGGTACCACCCATGACGATGCACGGGATCTCGACCATCGACGCCCACCATTCGCCAAGTGCGACGTTCTTGGGATGCGCCTCAGGCTTGATGTCACCGTCGAGCTTGCCGAAGAACACGTAGTCCGGCCGCAGTTCGCCGATTTCCAGCGCCGTGTGCCGCTCGGCCACCGCGCCGACACCGACGATCAGCTTCGGCGAGAACTTGCCGATTGCCTCGCCGAGCTCCTCGGCCGTTCCGACGATGTGCAGCCCGTCGGCCTTCGCTCGCCCGGCGACGCGGGTATCGCCGGCAACCAGCGCTGCAGCTTCGGCGGCTTGGATCAGCGGCACCAGGCGTTCGGCGCGCGTCTGGAACGCCGAATCGTTCATGCCGTATTGCGGCAGGATCACAGAGGCGACATCGCCGCCGCGCAGCGCATGTTCAACGGCTTCGGCAGCCTTGTCGTCGTCCTCGATATCGGGAACGATCAGCACCAGTCGGCAGCGGTTGTCGGCATAAGTCATTCTCAATCCCATCTGGCAGTCGTGCCCCGCGGGGCCGTAGTCGGGTCGCCCGGTTCTCTCCGGATCGACGATATAGCAGAGGCTTCTCCGCAGATCAGATCCTCGCCGCATGTGAAATGCAAGTTGATCCGCATCCGGGCTCGTCTTCGCCTCGGAAGTTCGATAGACCCATGAAGCATTTTGATCAACATTTGCTGTTTCATGCTTGGCTTTGCCCTCCCCGATCCGATCTTCTTTGCCGCCGCCATCCCCGCAGTCGCACTTGTCGGCCTGTCGAAGGGCGGACTGGGTGGCGCATTCGCACTGATCGGCGTGCCGCTTCTGGCGCTCGTCGTCAGCCCGATCGATGCCGCGGCGATCTTCCTGCCGATCCTCATCGTCATGGACGTTGTCGCTTTATATGCCTGGCGCAAGTTCAACGACCGCAAGCTGCTGCTGATGTTCCTGCCCGGCGGCATGATCGGCGTGGCGCTCGGCTGGGCGACCTCCGCGCTCGTTCCGCCGGATGCGCTGCGCTTCGTCATCGCCCTGTCGATGATCATTTTCGCCGGCCGCTACTTCTACCAGACCTATGGCCCGCGCGCCCGGGAACCGATTGTTCCAGCGGGCCACCGCTGGGGGCCGGCGATGTTCTGGGGAACGCTGTGCGGCTACGGCAGTTTCGTCGCCCATGCCGGCGGGCCGCCGTTCCAGATCTACGCTCTGCCCATGAAGCTCGATCCGAAGAACTATACGGGCGCCAGCGTCCGCTTCTTCGCACTGGTCAACGCCATCAAGATCATCCCCTACGTGGCGCTCGGGGCTCTCGATACCCGCAATCTCGCGACCTCCATCACGCTTCTTCCGGTCGCCCTCGTCACCACCATGGCCGGCGCCTTCATCGTCAAGCGCATGAAGCCCGACGCCTTCTATCCGCTTGCCTATGGGCTGGGCTTGCTGGCATCGATCAAGCTTCTGTGGGACGCGCTGCCGTTCTAAACAGTATTCCTGACGAAGCCGAAGCATAAGCCAACAATTCAACTTGCCGGAATTCTGACGTTCGCGTAGGTTAACCCTCATGTCGACGCCTGATCCATTTGCCGCCATCTCTGATCCCAACCGGCGTCATCTGCTGGAAGAACTGAGGCGTTCGCCGCGGACCGTCAATCAGTTGGCGGAAGGACTGCCGATCAGCCGACCGGCGGTCTCGCAGCATCTCAAGGCGCTGCTGGACAGTAATCTCGTGACCGTTACCTCCGAAGGCACCCGGCGCATCTATGCGATCAACGCTAAAGGCTTCCGGAAGCTTAACCTGTGGATCGACCAGTTCTGGCAGTGATGTGCTTTGCACTGCGTTGGCGACGGTAAGCGAGAATGCAGCGTGGAAGACGCGCGTGACCGGGATCGAACGCCGGCCCGCATCGAACGCTCGATTGACTTCGTGATATCCACGGTTTGCGATGCATGACGGTGGTCTGGCTTGGTAAGTTTGAGCTCCGCTGGGACACACGGCGGCGATCCGGGACGCCGGTCATCCACCGCGCCGGAGCGACCGACCGCTGTAAAACCGTCAGAAAATCTGCTGGTAAACAGAAGGTTTTGCCTCATCGGCTGACCGCGCAACATCGGATGCACTGCCAGTCGTGGGACCCGATGCACGGCTGCGACGTGGTCGGCCGGCACAACCGGGCCTGTCTTGAACAACAGGCCCATCAGAGATTTGCGGAAATCGATTATGCAGCAGTCGGCTGAACGCCAGGATCTGCTGGTGTGGCCGCCGCCGGGCGCGGTACGCTTGCCCAGGGGCGACGGCCAGGTGCTATGACAAACTCATAGCGCTCGTGAAAGAAATCAGTGGCTGGTCGTGTTGCGAAGACGCGTCAACTCATCCTTGAGGCGGAGCTTGCGGCGTTTCACCTCGGCAATCTGGTGGTCGTCGGAAGAGGGAGAGGCAATGATGTCTTGAAGCTCCTCGTCGAGAGCGCCATGCTTCTTTTCAAGCGATGCGATATGAGCCTGGATGGTCATGTGGCACGTCCTTCCTTGTTCTCCTGCCACCAGCTCGCCGTGAGCCGATGGCATCAGGTTTGCGAAGGAAGTGTGACACGGCCTCGCATCGTTGTCGAAGGCGAAATCGTGTTTTCTCGGGGGCAAATTCATGATTGTGCTAATATAGGGGCAGCGCCCCCTGCTGCCCGTCTCCGCCCCGCGTCTCGCCGAACGGCTGAAGCCGGCTTGACGGCATTGGCGACTTGCGCCGCCGGCATTAATCCTGTGGTGATCGGGCGCGCCGGATATTTGGCGATCGGCGGTCTAGTCGTTTTGAAGCTTTGATGCTAGGAGCTTGACCGGCATTCCCCGGCGCGACAAAGACCGGAACGAAGAGTGGGGACAGAATACATGGCCGATCAGGAACAGGCGGATGTCAGGTTGGCGCTGGCGCGGTTGCGTCAGGAGCACGAGGATTATGACGCTGCCATCAATGCCATGATCGCCACCGGGTGCGAGGCACTGCGCATTCAGCGCATGAAGAAGAAGAAGCTCGCCATCAAGGACCGGATGAGCCAGATCGAAGACCAGATCATTCCCGACATCATCGCGTGACGACGGAGGACGCAAGCGTGCCGCAGGAGAGACCGCCGGTAGCCATCATCATGGGAAGCCAGTCCGACTGGGAGACCATGAAGAACGCCGCCGACACGCTGGACGCCCTGGATGTCGGCTATGAGGCGCGGATCGTTTCCGCCCATCGCACGCCCGAGCGGATGTTCGCCTTTGCCAAAGGCGCCCGCGACGAAGGCTTCCAGATCATCATCGCCGGGGCCGGCGGCGCCGCCCATCTGCCGGGCATGGTGGCAGCTCTGACCCCGCTTCCGGTGTTCGGCGTGCCGGTCCAGTCGAAGACCATGTCGGGTACCGACAGTCTCTATTCAATCGTCCAGATGCCGGCCGGCATTCCCGTCGGAACACTGGCGATTGGCCGTGCAGGCGCCGTCAATGCCGCCCTGCTCGCGGCCGCCGTGCTGGCGCTGTCGGACGACGACCTCGCCGACCGGCTCGACGAGTACCGCACCCGCCAGACCGCATCCGTTGCAGATTATCCCATCGACGAGGCGCCATGACGCTCCCCACAATCGGCATCATCGGCGGCGGCCAGCTCGGCCGCATGCTGGCGATGGCAGCCGCCCGCCTCAACTTCCGGACCATCATCCTCGAGCCGCAGGCGGATTGTCCCGCTGCCCAGGTCGCCAACCGGCAGATCGTCGCGGCCTATGACGATCCCGCCGCACTCGACGAACTGGCTGCCGCCTGCGACGTCGTGACGTATGAATTCGAGAACGTGCCGGTGAGCGCCGCAGAGCGGCTGGCTGCCTCCCGCCCCGTCTATCCGCCACCGAAGGCGCTCAACGTGGCCCAGGACCGGTTGACCGAAAAGCGCTTCCTCAACGGCTGCGGCATCGAGACCGCCGGTTTCCGTGCCGTCGACAGCCAGGCCGATCTTGCGGCGGCACTCGCCGACTTCGGCGGCAAGGGCGTCCTGAAGACCCGCCGCATGGGCTACGACGGCAAGGGCCAGCGGGTCTTCCGCTCGGCCGACGAGGATGCGAGCGGCGCCTTCGACGCGATGGGCGGCGTGCCGCTGATTCTCGAAAGCTTCGTCGCCTTCGAGCGCGAAGTCTCGGTGATCGCGGCGCGCGCCATTGATGGAACGGTCGTCTGTTTCGACGTCGCCGAAAACGTCCACCGCAACGGCATCCTGCACACCTCCACCCTGCCGGCCCGCATTTCCGACGAAACTGCCCGGACGGCACGCGAGGCGGCATCGAAACTGCTTGCTGCACTCGACTATGTCGGCGTCATCGGCATGGAGTTCTTCGTCATGGCCGACGGCGGGCTGATTGCCAACGAGATCGCTCCGCGTGTCCACAATTCCGGCCACTGGACGGAGGCCGCATGCGTCATCTCGCAGTTCGAGCAGCACATCCGCGCCGTCGCCGGACTGCCGCTCGGCGACCCTGCCAGGCACTCCGATTGCGTGATGACCAACCTCATCGGCGACGATATCGACAGCCTGCCGCACTGGCTGGCGCAGCCGCGGACGCTTGTCCATCTCTATGGCAAGCGCGACGCGCGCCCCGGCCGCAAGATGGGCCATGTGACGCAGCTTTTGCGGTGAAATGCCTGCGTAGCCGGGCCTCCCGCGGTTGACAGGCATAGGGTGAACCTGTATCAGCCTCCCATCCTTAAGAGCGCGCCCCGTGGCGTGCTTTTGATTGTCAGAGACACGACGGCCGCAAACGGCCTGAAATACGCGGACCAGTACAATGAAGATCAAGAACTCGCTCAAAGCGCTCAAGGCCCGTCACCGCGATAACCGTCTGGTTCGCCGCAAGGGCCGCGTCTACATCATCAACAAGGCCAACCCGCGCTTCAAGGCTCGTCAGGGCTGATTGCGGTCGCCGGTCTTCCGGCACCGGATCACGTTTTCGAAACGTGTGATTTTCGGATTGATCTTCGGCGCAGGCGGATTACCTATTCCGCATGCGCCTTTTTCGTTTCGCCGGTCTGATTCTCCCATCTCTGCTCGCCCTGCCCGCCCTGGCGCAGGAGCAAGATCTGACGACCGGGCCAAGCGCTCCGCCCTCGGAGGCCATGGCGCCAGGGTCGACATCGCCGCAGGCCACCACCGCAAAGCTGCTCGATTCGCTGAAACGCGAGCGTGATCCGGACAAGGCGCGCTCCCTTGCCAGCCTGTTGCTGTCCGGCTGGAACGACTCAGGCAGCGCGACGGTCAACCTCCTGATGCAGTGGGCCGCCAAATCGGTGGCCGAGAAGAAGAACGCCGCGGCGCTCGATTTCCTCGACCGCGTCACCCTGCTCGATCCCGATTATGTCGAGGGCTGGAACAAGCGGGCGACCCTCCACTATGCGATGGGCGATCCGCGCAAGTCGATGTCCGACATCCAGCAGGTTCTGCAGCGCGAGCCCAACCATTTCGCCGCCATCGCCGGCATGGCCACCATCCTTACTGAAAGCGGCGAGGACGAACTGGCACTGAAAGCCTGGGAGCGATTCCTGGCGATCTATCCGGCGGAGCGCGACGCCCAGGAAAACATGACCAAGCTTTCCGAGAAACTGGCCGGCAACCGCACCTGAGGCATTCTTCCTGTCATACGTTCTCGTCATCCTCATCCTTCTCGCAAGCCTCCTCGCCGGCGCCTTCGGCTTCACCGCCTGGCAGGCGCATGTGATCGAGGAACGCTTCCCCAATATCGGCACGCAGATCGATATCGGGGGCTACCGGCTGAACGCGCTGCACGTGCCCGCCGGCCCGGACGCCGACCTGCCGCCGATCGTCTTCATTCATGGCGCCAGCGGCAACCTGCGGGACCAGCAGGCAGCCTTCCTGGACCCGCTGAAGGGTCGCGCCGAAATGCTGTTCGTCGATCGCCCGGGGCACGGCTATTCGGAGCGCGGCGGGCCTGAGAACGGCTACCCGGACGGACAGGCGGCTGCGATCGCGGCGCTGATGGGCAAGCTCGGCATGTCGAAGGCGATCATCGTCGCCCACTCGTTCGGCGGCGCAGTCGCCGCGAGCTTTGCCCTTCTCCACCCGGACAGGACGATCGGCACGCTGTTCCTGTCGCCCGCCACGCATCCGTGGCCGGGCGGCATCGCCTGGCATTACAGCGTGACGGCAGCCCCGGTGATCGGATGGCTGTTCAGCCACACGCTGGTGATGCCGGCCGGCCTGACGCTGATCGACACGGCGACGAAGGCCGTCTTCGCGCCCAACCTGCCCCGCAAGACCTATCTGGAAGACGGCGCCCCTGCCCTGGTGCTGCGACCGGACGAGTTTCGTAACAACGCCATCGACGTGAACAATCTGCTCGCCTACGTGACGCGCATCTCGCCCCGCTACACGGAGATCGAGACGCCCGCCGTGATCATCACCGGCGACCGCGACACGATCGTGCTCCCGCAGATCCATTCCGTCGGCCTGAAGCGCGATATCGCAAATTCGGAATTGGTCTGGCTGAAAGGCGTCGGTCACAAGACCGACTACGTGGCGACCGATCTTGCGATCGCAGCCATCGAGAAGCTGTCCGGCAAGGAGCGCGACCTGCAGGCGATGGCGCTCAAGGTCGACGAACGCGTGGCCGCGGAGAACGCATCGGCGGCCGGGCCGGACAGCGTCCAGCCATAGCAACCACATCAGCTCGAATGGAAAAGCCGCACCGTGTGTCCACGGCGCGGCTGAATATCTCGCAGAAAATTGCGCGCCGGCTCAGACGCCCGATTGGCCGTCCGGGCCGATATAGGCGATGCGCAGCATGTTGGTGGCGCCCGGCGTGCCGAGCGGAACACCGGCAGAGATGATGATCCGGTCGCCGGGCTTTCCGAAACCTTCAGAGGCGACGATGCGGCAGGCCTTGTTGACCATGTCGTCCATATCCGTCGGCTCCTGCGCCACGACGCAGTGCATGCCCCAACAGACCGACAGACGGCGGGCCGTCTGGACGATGGGCGACAGCGCGATGATCGGCACCTGCGGACGCTCGCGGGCGGCGCGCAGGCCGGTGGTGCCCGACGAAGTGTAGGTGACGATGGCCGACAGCTTCAGCGTTTCGGCAATCTGGCGCGCGGCAAGCGAGATGGCGTCGGCGCCGGTAGCTTCCGGCTGCGGACGCTGTGCGTAGATGATGTTGGAGTAGTAGGGATCCTTCTCGACCGTGCTGGCGATCGACGCCATGGTCGATACCGCTTCCACGGGATACTGGCCGGACGCCGATTCGGCCGAGAGCATGATCGCGTCAGCACCTTCAAAGACGGCCGTGGCGACGTCGGACACTTCGGCGCGCGTCGGAACGGCGGCGGTGATCATCGATTCCAGCATCTGGGTCGCAACGACGACCGGCTTGCCGGCGCGGCGGCAGGCGCGCGTCAGCTGCTTCTGCAGGCCGGGAACCGCTTCGAGCGGCATCTCGACGCCCAGATCGCCGCGCGCCACCATCAGCGCGTCGGAAAGCTCGATGATTTCCTCGATCCGCTCGATCGCCTGGGGCTTCTCGATCTTCGACATCAGGCCGACCCGGCCCTTGGAAATCTTGCGAACTTCGGCCAGATCCTCCGGCCGCTGGACGAACGACAGCGCCACCCAGTCGACTTCTTCCGTGGCCAGAACGGCGTCGAGATCAAGCCGGTCCTTGTCGGTCAGCACGCCGACGGCGAGCAGCGTGTCGGGCAGGCTGACGCCCTTGCGATCGGAGATCGAGGTACCGGACACGACGGTGCAGACGATGCTCGTGCCGTCGCACTGCACGGCGCGCAGCGCCAGCTTGCCGTCGTCGATCAGCAGCCGGTCGCCCGGCTTTACCGCTTCGAGAATTTCCGGATGCGGCAGGTAGACGCGGTTTGCGTCACCCGGCTCCTGGTTGTTGTCGAGTGTGAAGGTCTGGCCGGGCTGCAGCGTCACCTTGGTCTCGGCAAACTTGCCCACCCGCAGCTTTGGGCCCTGCAGGTCGGCGAGGATGCCGATCGGCCGGCCGCAGCGGGCTTCGACCGCACGGATGCGCTGGATCAGCATGCGCATGACGTCATGGCTTGCATGGCTCATGTTGATGCGGAAGAGATCGGCGCCAGCCTGGTGCAGCTTCTCGATCATCGCCTCCTCGGACGAGGCGGGCCCGAGCGTTGCGAGGATCTTCACTTTGCGATTGCGCTTCATCAGTTCTGGCCTTCTTGCGTCCCGGGTGTGTCCGACAGCTGGACCATCCAGCTTCCCTGACGACCCGTGTCATATTCCTTGAAACCCATGCGCTGATGGCCGCGGGCAAAGCAGTCGTCGACGCCGGTGATCTTGAACTCGTTTTCGGCCACGCACATGTTGACGTCGCCGGTCCAGCGGCCGCCGCGCGCGGCGTCTTCCGCATAGAGATAGTAGTACCGCGACTGCAGCTCGCCCTCGATCAGGGTCGCGCAGCTGGATGCAGGCACCTGCCACCAGCCCTCCGACACCCAGCCTTCGCTGGCGCGATAGCCGATGGCCACGCCGACGAGGTTTTGCGTGCCGTTGCAGACACGAAAATCGGCATGCGCCATGGTGGCGAAGGAGAGGACGGGAAAGCTCACCATCGCAAACGCGATCGATGGCAGCACTCTCGGCGAGAGAAGGGACAATAGTCTTTTCGACACGGCTTCCGTTGGGACTCCATGAGAGATCATGAGCACTGTCTTGACCCCGCGCCATCTGAAAGTCAATGAAATCTAATCGATTATAATCGGTTGCTGACCGGTTGACTTCAGTTGAACCACGCTTGCGCCCCAGCCTTTCGGTATGCGAACACAGGCGAGCAAGCAGAGGGGTCCGACACGTGGATGGCATGCAGGTTTTCAGTTCACACGAGGTGATACCCGGTCTTTATGACAAAGGCATGGTCCTGCTGGCCGACCACGCGATGAACCGGCTGCCGCCGGGCTATGGATCCCTCGGGCTGGACGACAGCGCCTTCCGTCGCCACATCGCCTACGACATCGGCGTCGAAGATCTCACCCGGCAGCTCGCCGCGCGTCTCAAGGTTCCAGCCGTCCTGTCCTGCTTCTCGCGGCTGCTGATCGACCCCAATCGCGGCGAAGACGACCCGACGCTGATCATGAGGATATCCGACGGCGCCATCATTCCCGGTAATCATCCGATCACCGAGGAGGAGTGGCAGCACCGGCTGGACACCTACCACCGCCCCTATCATCACGCGGTGGCCGATCAGATCGCCGACGTCAGCGAGGCATCCGGCAAGGCGCCACTGGTCCTGTCGCTGCATTCCTATACGCCTGCCTGGAAGGGCATTGCCCGGCCCTGGCATGCAGCGGTGCTGTGGGATGCCGATGCCCGCGCCGTGGAGCCACTTCTCGACCTGCTTCGGCAACCGGGGGATCTGCTGATCGGCGACAACGAACCCTATGACGGGGCGCTGAAGAACGATACCATGTACCGTCATTGCATGATGACCGGCCTTCCGCACGCTCTTCTGGAGGTGCGGCAGGACCTGATCGGCGATGCCGACGGTGTGGCGGCCTGGGCCGACCGGCTGGCGCCCATCTTCGAGCAGTTGAATGCCGATCCGGCGCTGCACGAGGTTCGCCGCTTTCCCTCGCGGACCGGCGCCTACCCGTCTCCCGCAGACTGACACAAGGAGAAGACCATGAGCGAACTGACCGAGCAGCAGCGCCAGGCGTTCGAAGCGGCCGCCTTCCGCCGTCTCGTCGAGCATCTGCAGGCGCGCACCGACGTCCAGAACATCGACCTGATGAACCTTGCCGGATTTTGCCGCAACTGCCTGTCCAACTGGTATCGCGAGGCGGCGGAGCAATCCGGCGTCCCGCTGAGCAAGGACGCATCCCGCGAAATCGTCTACGGCATGCCCTACGAGGAGTGGAAGACCCATCACCAGCCGGACGCAAACGACGCTCAAAAAGCCGCATTCGCCGACAACAACCCGCACAAATGAGGCCTCCCTTTCGCGAAACGCCTTGACCTCGCCGACGCTTCACGGCAGGTGACACCACCACTGAATTTGCCCAAAGAGACAGGAGCCCCCGATGTCTGATGCTCATGGCGTCGCCCGCGATCAACTCCGCGCTTTTGTCGAGCGCATCGAACGACTGGAAGAAGAAAAGAAGACCATCGCCGACGACATCAAGGACGTCTACGGCGAAGCCAAATCGATGGGCTTCGACACCAAGATCCTCAAGAAGGTCATCGCCCTGCGCAAGAAGGACGAGCAGGAGCGGATGGAAGAGGACCTGATCCTCGACACCTATCTGCAGGCGCTCGGCATGATTGCCGCACCGGCCGACGAAGCGGCCTGATCAACCGGACCGACAAAGACGACAATGAAAAACCCGCCGGATCGCTCCGGCGGGTTTCTTATTTCTTCATGTCCATGGTCCGGGTGGCGGATGCCTCAGGGCTTGACCTGATTGGCGCCGCTGAAGCGGTTCGGATCGATTGCCACGGCGGCCGAGACCGGCTTGAACCCGCCGCCATAGCCAGTCGTCACTTCACTGTTGAAGGCGCGCGCAACCAGCCGCGGTGCCTTCATCGAGGCCGCAGTATCCGTGCGGTTGGTCGCGACAGCCCACTGGCTGAGCACGTCGCCGGTCAGGACCTTGGTATCCGGGTTGGCCGGGCGTCCGCCGAGCTTGGAGACGGCGCCACCCTTCACCACCTTCGTCGGCTGGCTGGCAGGCGCGGTGCGCTTGGGCATGTCGAACCCGTCGTTGAAGACGCGCGCATTGTTGTCGACGGTTGCCGGCGATGCCAGCGCCACCTGTTGAGGCCGGGCGATAGGCGTCGCCGCATAGGCGGTCGCCGTCTGCGGCTCGGCACTGCGCGCCAACTCGGCAATCAGTTCGGGCGTCAGATCCTGCTGGGCAGTGACGGGAGCCGGAGTTGCAGTGGCGACTGCCACATGCGGCGCGACCGCGGGTCTTTCAGCCAAGGGTGCCGCGGCAGCAACCTGGACCGGTGCCGCGAGCGCCGCCTGCGGACGCTGTGCCGGAACCGGAACGCTGGCGAGAAGCACTTCTCCAGTGGTCTCGGTACCCAGCGACGCGATCATCGCCGAGGATGGCTCCGCATCGCCCTTCAGCCCGCGTGGACCAAGCAGCGTCGGCACCGGAATTTTCATGCTCGCCAGATCGACGAAGCTTTCGCCCTCGGGAACAGGCCGGGCAAGCGGCGTCACCGGTGTGGTCGGCATCACAGCCTGCATGGCTTCCTGCGCGGCATTGCGCTGCGGCGAATAGAGAGCGTTGGCGAGCCCGCCGGTTGCAGCGTCGTCGCGGAAGGCAGGTCGCGTTTGCGGGACCGGAGCAGCGATTTCAGGCGCGGCCGTCAGTTCGGCTCTGGGCGGCGCGGCGGCGGCCACCATGACCGGGGCTGCGGCCTCTTCCGAGTCCTCGGCGACAGGCGCGCGGGTAGCCGGGCGCTGCGGCACGTTGGACGGGGCGGCGATGGCATCGGCGTCTTCGTCCTCGTCGCCATTGTTGCCGAAGAGCATGGCAAACAGGTTGCTCGGCTTCTTCTGCGAGCTCGACGACGGAGCGCCTCCGGCCGTGCTGGCGATCTGGATCGAATCGGCGCCGACGCGGCGCTTGTAATCGGCAACAGCCTGTTCGTAGCCCGGCAGCGGCTTGCCATCGGCCGGCAGGTGCATGGTGTTGCCGTTCGGGAAGATCCGCACCAGTTCCTGGCGCGACATCCGCGGCCAGGCGCGGACGCTGCCGACATCGAGATGCACGAAGGGCGAGCCGGAGGTCGGATAGAAGCCGACGCCGCCGACCTGCAGCCGCATGGCGGTCTCGCGCAGCGTTGCAAGCTTCACGCCTGGGATGAAGAAGTCCATCGCCTTGCCGAGCATGTGCTGGGAATTCTTGGCGACACCCTTGGTGCGCGAACGAAGCGCGCCGTTGGTGGTCGGAGAACGATAGGCGGAGACGACGTGGATGTAGTCGCTGGCGCCGACGCGCCGATACACTTCCCAGACGAGGTCGAACAGCCGCGGATCCATCCGGGTCGGCTCGTTGCGACGCCAGTCGCGCAGGAAGCGGTTGATTTCCTGCAGACCCTTCTGGTCGTAGCGGCCGTTCCGCTTGAAGGTGATCTGGGCGCGCTCGCCAGTATGCACGAAATAGAGCTTGAGACTGCGCGTTTCGCCGGCAGCAGAAGCCGATCCGGCAGGAACGCCGATCATCGTCGCGCATAGCGCCAGGGAAACCAAAGCGGCCGTGGCGCGTTTCACGAGCGAGGCTATGAAGCCGCTCGCCGTGCGCCGTCCGTTGTCACCCGAAGGCGTTGAATCTGCATACTGATATAGCAAGACTTTCCCCGTCCGACAGGCAACATCCGGTGCTGCCTCACATGACCGTGAATTGCGGTGACACGATGGCAAATGTGCCACACATGCACAAGCACTTCTTTCATAGTCAACAAATGCCTACTGAAAGGTTGACGGAAAGTAACCTAGCATAGTCGCCGGGAATTGCACAGACAGACATGAGGTCAGGGGTTCGGAGGCGACGTCGGCTTCACGCCGCCTCTTTCAAAGGGTCGTCGGGGTCAATCCCGTAATCCTTGAGTTTGCGATAGAGCGTCGAGCGGCCGATACCGAGCTTGCGCGCCACCTGGCTCATCTGGCCGCGGTAGAATTTCAGCGCGAATCGGATCAGTTCTTCCTCGACATCGGCAAGCTTGCGGACCTCGCCGGCATCATTGGTGCTGACGATGACGTTTTCCGGGCCGTTGAACATCATCTGCGAGCGGGCCGATTCGGAACGTGCTGCGCGCAGCAGGTCCGACATTTCCCGTTGTTCCGCCTCGTCGGAAGACTGCGGTTCGGAAGCGGCGGGCACGGGCGCAGTCGCCAGCAGTTCGAGCGACTGGTAATCCGGAACCTGCGCGGCGATCTGCGGGAAATCCCGTTCCGTCAGTTCGGGACCTTCGGCAAGCACGACGGCGCGGAACACCGCATTCTCCAACTGGCGGATATTGCCGGGCCAGTCGTAGGCGGTGAGCAGTGCCATGGCGCCTGCACCGACCTGCAGCGGACGCTCGAGCTTCTGCTCGGCGGAAAAGCGTTCCGTGAACACCCGTGCCAGATGCGGGATGTCTTCCTTGCGGCGACGCAGCGCCGGGATGGTGATGGGAAACACGTTGAGCCGATAATAGAGGTCTTCGCGGAACCGACCGGCGCGAACTTCCTCGATCAGATCCTTGTTGGTGGCCGAGATCAGCCGCACGTCGACCTTCTGCACCTTACCGGCGCCTACCGTCTCGATCTCGCCCTGCTGCACGGCACGCAGCAGCTTCACCTGGACGTCGAGGGGCAGATCGCCGATCTCGTCGAGGAACAGCGTGCCGCCGTCGGCCTCCATGAACTTGCCCGTATGGCGATCGGTGGCGCCGGTGAACGCGCCCTTCTCGTGGCCGAACAGGATGCTTTCGACGAGGTTTGCCGGGATGGCACCGCAGTTGACGGTGATGAACGGCTTGTTGGCGCGGTCGCCGCCGGCCTGGACGGCGCGCGCGACCATTTCCTTGCCGACGCCCGATTCGCCTTCGAGCACGACCGGAATGTTGGACTGCGCCGCGCGATGAGCAAGATCGATGACGCGCAGCATGTCGGGGCTGGCCGAGACGATGTCGCCGAAGCTGACGCTGGCGCCTTTCGTCTTGCGCACCGAGCGCACCTTGTTCTCGCGGTTGTCGAGCTTCAGAGCATTGGCGATGGAGGCGGCGATACGCTCGGGCGACACGGGCTTGACGACGAAATCGAAGGCGCCGGCGCGCATCGCTTGGACGACGGTCTCGATACCGCCTTGCCCGGTCTGCACGATGACGGGCGTATCGATGCCCAGTTCGGCTGCCGCCTGGAGGAATCCGAGGCCGTCGAGTTCCGGCATCATCAGGTCGAGCACGATTACGTTGAACTGCCGGCGGTTACGCTTGAGGAACTCGAGCGCGATGCGGCCGTTCTCGGCCACATGCGCAACATGGCCGTGACGTTCCACGGCATTCTTCAACAGGCGACGCTGGACGGGATCGTCATCGACAACAAGAATATGGGCCGTCATGTCTGCTCCGTACTTCAGTACCGTGTCCCACTGCGGGACCCATGGCACCGGTTGTCTCAGATGGGGTTAAACATCCCGTTCTGAGAAACACTTGCATTTTAACCGTTAGCCGTGAAAACAACCTGTTCGCTTCGAATTGCGTCAACGACGACGACAGAACCTCGATGGGAGACCGATCTTGACCGCTTCAACCACACTCCTCCACCATCGCGCCGATCGTCAGCGTCTACTGTCGGCCGCCGATGCGGCAAGTGCCTCCACCGCCGATGCGGCGCTTGGCCAACTACCCGTCTGGCGGCTCGAGGATCTCTACCCATCGAAGGACAGCGACACGTTCCGCAGCGACCTATCGAAAGCCTTCGACTTGGCGAAAGCATTCGAGACGCGCTGGAAGGGCAGGCTTGCCGAGGCGGCATCGAAGACCGCAGACGAGGGTCTGGGCGCAGCGATCGCCGACTACGAGGCGATCGACGACCTCGTCGGCCGGATCGGCTCGTTCGCCGGCCTCACCTATTTCTCCGACACGTCCAGTCCGGCAAACGGCAAGTTCTACGGCGACGTGCAGTCGAAGCTGACCGATCTGTCGGCGCATCTGCTGTTCTTCGCGCTGGAACTCAACCGCATCGAGGATGACGTAATCGATGCCAGCCTCTCGGCCGATCCTCGCACCGCGCATTACGGGCCGTGGATCCTCGACCTGCGCAAGGACAAGCCGTATCAACTGGACGACAGGCTGGAGCAGCTGTTCCTCGAAAAGTCGATGACCAGTGCTGCGGCTTTCAACCGGCTGTTCGACGAGACGATGGCCGGGGTGCGCTTTGAGGTGAACGGCGAAACGCTGCCGCTGGAGCGGACGCTGAGCCTGCTGCAGGAACCGGAGGAAGAGACGCGCCGGGTGGCGGCGCAGGCGCTCTCCAAGACGTTCGGCGAAAACCTCCGGGTGTTCACCCTGATCACCAACACGCTCGCCAAGGACAAGGAAATCGCGGACCGCTGGCGCGGGTTCGAAGACATCGCCGATTCACGCCATCTCGCCAACCGCGTCGAGCGGCAGGTGGTGGATGCGCTGGCAGCTGCCGTCAAGCAGGCCTATCCGCGGCTGTCGCATCGCTACTATGCGATGAAGGCAAAGTGGCTCGGAATGGAGCAGATGAATTTCTGGGACCGCAACGCGCCGCTGCCGGAGACGCCGAAGGCGCTGATTCCCTGGGACCAGGCGAGAGACACCGTGCTGTCCGCCTATGCAGGCTTCGCACCCGAGATGGCCGATATCGCCCGGCGCTTCTTCGACGAGCAGTGGATCGATGCGCCGGCGCGTCAGGGCAAGGCACCGGGTGCCTTCGCCCATCCGACGGTGCCTTCGGCACACCCTTATGTGCTGGTGAACTATCTCGGCAAGCCGCGCGACGTGATGACGCTTGCCCACGAACTTGGCCACGGCGTGCACCAGGTGCTGGCCGGGGGTCAGGGGGCGTTGATGTGCCAGACTCCGCTGACGCTGGCGGAGACGGCCTCGGTGTTCGGCGAGATGCTGACCTTCCGGGCGCTGCTGGAAAGGACCACCGACCGGCGCGAGCGAAAGGCGATGCTCGCCCAGAAGGTCGAGGACATGATCAACACCGTGGTCCGCCAGATCGCTTTCTACGATTTCGAGCGAAAGCTGCACACTGCCCGCAAGGACGGCGAACTGACATCGGAGCAGATCGGCGAGCTGTGGCTGTCGGTGCAGGATGAGAGCCTCGGGCCGTCGATCCGCATCTCGGAAGGCTACGAGAGCTGGTGGACCTACATCCCCCACTTCATCCACTCCCCCTTCTATGTCTATGCCTATGCCTTTGGCGATTGCCTGGTGAACTCGCTCTATGCCGTCTACCAGAACGCCGACAGCGGCTTCCAGCAGAAGTATTTCGAGCTTCTGAAGGCCGGCGGCACCAAGCATCACTCGGAGCTTCTGAAACCTTTCGGCCTCGACGCCACCGACCCGTCCTTCTGGGACAAGGGCCTGTCGATGATCGAGGGCCTGATCGACGAGCTGGAGGCACTCGACAAGGCTTGATAGCCGGTAGCCATGAGGCTTGAAGGCCGCGGCAGATCGCTTCTCCCCGCCGGCGGGGAGAAGCTGGCGGCAGCCGGATGAGGGGCAGCCGCAACCCGAGAACACCATGCAAGACCACCAGCCCTACGCGCTCTTTCGCGACGACCGAAGCGGCCGGAGCCTCGTCTTCGACAAACCGCGGGAAATTGTCCTTGCGCGGACCGCTAACGAGGTGCTGCCGGCGATCGAACGGCTGGAGGCAGCGCGCCGCTCCGGCTGCTGGCTGGCCGGCTATCTGTCCTATGAGGCGGGCCATATCTACGAAGACAAGCTGCGGCATCTGATCGTCGACAACCGCGACACGCCGCTCGTCTGCATGGGGATCTTCGAGAGGCCGCCCGCCGAGGATCATCCCCTCGCCGCTCCGTCTCCAGCGGATGCCGCGCATCCGGCCTGTCTCACCGACGCCGCTCCTGCCTGGGACTTCGAGGCCTACCGGCAGCGGTTCGACCGGCTGCACGACCATCTGCGGCGCGGCGACTGCTACCAGGCGAACCTGACGATGCCGATCACCGCAAGCTGGTCGGGCGATCCTCAGGCACTGTTTCATTCCCTGGTCGCCCGCCAGCCGGTCCGCTACGGCGCGCTGGTCGATCTCGGCGGCCCAGTTATCCTGTCGCGGTCGCCCGAGCTGTTCTTCGCAGTCGATGTCGACGGCTTCATCGAGACCCATCCGATGAAAGGCACGGCGGCCCGCGGCAGTGGTCCCGACGAGGACGCCGGGATCATCGCGTCTATGCTGACCGACGAGAAGACGCTCGCCGAGAACCGGATGATCGTCGACCTGTTGCGGAATGACGTCTCCGTCATCAGCGAGGTGGGCAGCCTGTCCGTCCCTAAACTGTTCGAGATCGAGACTTACCCGACCGTCCACCAGATGGTCAGCCACGTGCGGGCAAGACTCATGCCGCAGATCGGGCTGCCGGACATCCTTGCCGCCCTCTTCCCCTGCGGCTCGATCACCGGCGCGCCGAAAATGTGGGCGATGCGCATCCTCGGCGAGTTGGAGACCGGGCCCCGGGGCGTCTACTGCGGCGCCATAGGCTGGTGCGATCCGGCCGGCCCGATGCGTTTTTCGGTGGCCATCCGCACGCTGACCCTTTTCAACGATGGTCGCGCGGTTTTCAATGTCGGCGGCGGTATCGTCTTCGATTCGAAGGCACAGGCGGAATATGAAGAATGTCTCCTCAAGGCGCGGTTCGCAGTAGGCCAGGCAAGCAGTTGGCAGATTTCCTGCTGATCGAGACCATGCGCTGGGAGCCGCAAGACGGTTTCCTGCGACTGGAGCAGCATATGCGCCGGCTCGCCCGCTCGGCCGATGCGCTGGGTTTCCGCCAGCCAGTGGATGCGGCGGAACAGCTAGCGATCGTGGCGAGCGGCGACACGCCTTTGCGCGTCCGCCTGACGATGACCTTCCGCGGGAAGGTCGAGGTGACGGCAACGCCCTTCGTGGCGGAAGAGCCCGGCCGCGTGTGGCGGCTGCGCATCGCCCGGCAGCGGCTGGCCTCCGACGACAGCCTGTTTCGCCACAAGACGACGCGCCGCGAGCCCTACGACGCTGCCCGCGGCGAGTTCGGCAAGGACGAGGCCGACGAGGTCCTGCTGCTCAACGAGCGCGGCGAACTCTGCGAAGGCACGATCACCAACCTGTTCGTGCAAGCCGAGGATGGACAGCTTCTGACGCCGCCGCTCAGTTGCGGATTGCTGCCGGGCGTGCTGCGGGCGGACCTCATCCGCGAGCGCCGGGCACGATCGGAAGTGCTGAAACCCGCCGACCTCATCGGCCGGCAGGTCTTCGTCGGCAATTCGCTGCGCGGTCTTATTCTGGCGGCCCTCGCCGAACCGGACTGACCGACCACGCATGGCGCCCTACTGTTCGCGATAGAGGATCATGCCGCCGTGGTGCAGCACGCCGTCGATGAACTCGCCGTCGGCGGTGAAGCCGGTGTCGTCCCAGTAGTCGATGTGGTTGCCGGTCACGGCGTAGCGCCCCTGGTAGGCGCTCTGCCGGTTGCCACGCGCCTCGTCGTAGCGTCCGGTCGCCAGAAGGTCGTGACGGACATGCCCGTCTTCGGTCACCCACAGCCCGACATAGGGATGGCTGGGCGCCTGGGTTTCGGTGTGGACTTGAGCGGTCATGGGTGCCTCTGCATGGGAAAGCTGGGTAAAGACTGCGCCCAGCGACGCAGATCCGGTAATGATGGCGGCGACGATGATCAGCAGGGGCTGGCTCATGGCGCGCTCCCCTCGGCTGGATTTGCGGCGGCGTCGCGCCGCTCGGCAAACAGCTTCGACAGCGCCTGCGAGGCGGCGATCGCCTTCGGGAAGCCGGCCGGGACGGTCACCATGTAGATGACCTCCTTGAGCTCTTCCTGCGGCACCCCGATGTTCAGCGCGTAGCCGGCATGCACCGTCATGAGGGCTGTCTCGCCGATAGCCGCGAAGGCAGCGACCGCCGCCAGCTGTCGGGTCCGGTCGTCGATGCCCGGCCGCGACCAGACGTCGCCGAGCGCATAGGCTTCGGTCGCCTCGGCCAGGAACGGGAACTCGCGGCGCATGCCTTCAAGGGTCGGCTGCGCCATGCCGTTGTTGAGGTTGCGGAT
This sequence comes from Rhizobium sp. 0TCS1.26, assembly GCF_050455525.1. Classification (NCBI taxonomy): domain Bacteria; kingdom Pseudomonadati; phylum Pseudomonadota; class Alphaproteobacteria; order Hyphomicrobiales; family Rhizobiaceae; genus Rhizobium; species Rhizobium sp. 0TCS1.26. Next base: position 1,022,425 of record NZ_JBCIYV010000001.1, read on the forward strand.
CACCGCAGCACCCCGTTCCCGCCGCTCTTCGACGGTCTGGGCCGCTGCCGCATCCGGCGTCAGGCTGAGAAACGCAGCGGCGCTCGCCGCTGTCAGGTTGGATCGGATCTGCTGGAGCATGCTAGCCTCCTGTGTGGTTCAATCCTCAGTACTGCGACCGCACCGGTCGAACGACGATCTCGCTGACGTCGACATCGTCCGGCTGCTCGATGGCAAAGCGGACGGCGCGGCCGATGGCGTCAGGCTTCAGGGCAATCGCCCGGTAGCTCTTCATGCCTTCGGCAGCCGCCGGATCGGTGATCGTGTCGGCGAGTTCGCTTTCCACGACGCCCGGATGGATGCAGGTGACGCGGATGTCCTGGCGCTCCTGCCGCAAGCCGTCCGAGATCGCCCGCACGGCGTACTTGGTCGCGCAGTAGACGGCGGCGGTCGGCGAGACGCTGAGCGCGCCGACGGATGCGATGTTGATGATGTGGCCGGACCCGCGCGCGGTCATCTCCGGCAGGACGGCGGCAATGCCGTAGAGCACGCCCTTGATGTTGACGTCGACCATGCGGTCCCATTCGTCGACCTTCAGCGACGCCATCGGCGACAGCGGCATGACGCCGGCATTGTTGACGATCACGTCGACGCGTCCGAATTCCTGACGTGCGGCTTCGACGAAGGCGCAGACGTCGGCGTGATCCGTGACGTCGAGGCTGCGGGTCTGCACCGTGCCGCCTGCGGCGCGGATCTCTTCCGCCAGCGCTTCAAGCCGATCGGTGCGGCGCGCGCCAAGCACGACGGTCATGCCGGCCCCAGCCAGTTCGCGTGCGATCCCGGCGCCGATGCCGCTCGATGCGCCGGTGATGAGAACGATCTTTTCCATGACGTATTCCTTCCACTGTCCCGCGTCTTTGCGGTTGATCGGAAGATAGACCTCGGCCATTGTCGCGATAAGCCATCCATTGTTTTCCGGACGGGAAAGGAAAACTAACCAATGCAGACCGACTTCAACGCCCTTTCGGTGTTCGCCATGGTGGCCGAGGAAAAGAGCTTTCGGCGCGCCGCGGATCGGATGGGCGTTACTCGCTCGGCCGTCAGCCAGACGATCCGCAAGCTGGAGGCGACGCTCGGCATCGCGCTTGTGAGTCGCACCACGCGCAGCCTTGCACTGACGGAGGCGGGCGAACGGCTCTATGCGGACGTGGCGCCAGCTCTGTCAGGCATGCAGGCCGCGATCGAGTCCACGGGCAACCTGCAGGGCCGCCCGCGCGGCGTGCTGCGCCTTGCGGTGTCATCGATCGCCGAGAGCTTTCTGTCGGGCGCGCTGCTGGCAGCGTTCGCCGAATCCAACCCCGAGGTAAAGCTGCACATCACCGTCACCGACGAGGAACTGGATATCGTCGCGGAAGGCTATGATGCCGGCGTTCGGCTCGGCGAAGTCATCGCCCAGGACATGATTGCCGTGCCTGTCTCGGCCAAGCAGCGACAGCTCGTGGTCGCCGCGCCGGCCTATCTCGAGCGGTTCGGCACGCCCGCTCATCCGCGCGAGCTGTCCGGCCACCGCTGCATCGGCTGGCGGATCTCGCCGCACGTGCCGCCCTACCGGTGGGAGTTCGCCGAGGACGGCAAGGAGTTTTCGGTCGTCGTCGCGGATACCATCACGACGACCGACATGAGCCTGATGATACGGCTCGCGGTTGCCGGTGCCGGCATCAGCTTCGGCATGGAAGACAGCTTCCGCGCAGCGATCGATCGCGGCGAACTGGTCACGGTGCTGGAGAAATACTGCCCCTATTTCCCGGGCTTCTACCTCTACTATCCGAGCCGCCGGAACATGGCGCCAAAGCTGCGGGCGCTGATCGATCACCTGCGGCGGCCCGGATGATGGTGATCCGCCTTACTGCGCCGGCTGGCCGTTCGACGCGGAGATGCCGCCATCGACCGGCAGGTTGACGCCGGTGACGAAGCGGGCGTCGTCGCTGGCGAGGAAGGCGATGACCGGCGCGATATCTTCGGCCTCTGCCGGACCCTGAAGCGCGAACCGCTCGTTGAACTTGGCCAGCAGCGCCTGGTCGCTCATCATCTCCTCGGTCATGTCGGTGCGCGTCAGGCTCGGGCAGACGGAGTTGACCCGGACGCCGTCCTTGCCGTGGTCGAGCGCCATGGCCCGCGTCAGGTTGACGACGGCACCCTTGGCGGCATTGTAGGCTGCCATGCCCCAGTCGCCGCCGGTACCGGAAACGGAGGCCACGTTGACGATCGAACCTTTCGCCGTCTTCAGGTGCGGCAGTGCTGCGCGGCTGGCGAAGAACACGCCGTCGACGTCGGTCGCCATCACCTTGCGCCAGTCTTCCGCGGAGGTGTTTTCGACATCGCCTTCGGCATGCACGCCTGCGTTATTGACCAGCACGTCCAGCCGGCCGAACGTTTCGACTGTCTTTTGCACCATCGCATCCACCTGCGCCTCGTGCGACACGTCGCACTGCTGAACGAGGACGCGTTCGCTGGGCAGGCCGGCGGCAACGCTCTCGAGCTTGTCGGCGTGGCGGCCGACCAGCACCACCTTGGCGCCTTCGGAAGCGAAGCGTTCCGCGGTCGCCTTGCCCATGCCCGACCCGGCTCCGGTGACAATCACCACCTTGTCTTCGAAACGCCTCATCAAACCTCTCCTTCGTGGAAATCCGGTCCCGCCGCCAGCAGGCAGAACCGCATCTCGGGTGGATGGTTCCGCAGCCGGGGCGAAAGCTGCTATGCTTGAACCGACACACAAGAACTGCCGGCAAGACGAATGAACCACCAACCTGCCTACACACCCTATGACGGCTCCTCGACGCCGTTCACGATCGGTCTCGAACAGCTCTCACCGGAGAACTGGATCGAACCGGACGACGACCTCGCCGCCTACCTCGCACAGAAATGCGAGCTTCTGGACGCCCACCGGGACGAGATCTTCCGGGCCGAGCCCGGGACCGAGGCAGCCCAGAGGGAGGTGCTGGATCTCCTGTCGTCCTATCTGGTGGATCATCACCGCAGCCGGTACAGCCGCGACGGAAGCCGGATGCTGATCGCCGGTGCCCATCCGGTCGACCTCGACGACACGTCGCTGCCACCGCTGGTGAGGGCCGGCCTCCTCGTGCAGGACGATCTGGTGATCATGCGTCGCAGCGATCGCGGCTGGCGGATCGCCGCCGCCTTCGTCGCCTTCCCCTCGTCCTGGTCTCTCGACGAGAAGTTCGGACGGTCGATGGACGAGGTGCATGCCGACGTGCCGGACTTCCAGGCCGGCAGCCGCAACGCAGAGCTGATCAGCCGCATGTTCGATCGCCTGCCGGCCGACCGGCTGGTCCGGCGGATGAACTGGTCGGTCAACTGGAACGACGCGCTGTTCACGCCGAAGCCGAAGAGCGAGCGGAAGGTGCCCGACCTGCCGCCCGCGGATAGTTTCCTGCGCATCGAGCGCCAGAGCCTGCGCAAGCTGCCGCTGTCGGGCGACATCCTCTTCACCATTCGCATCTACGTCGACCCGGTTACCATCCTCGCCCGCCAGCCGGACGCGGCCCGGCTGATGCTGTCGCTGGCCGATCAGCTGGAGGCGCTGACGCCGGAACAGGCGGCCTACAAGGGCCTGCTGGCCAAGCGCGGGCCGATGATCGCGATGCTGAGGCAGGAGGCGGAGCGGCGAAATATTGTGCAGGATCTGCAATGATCCTGTAGTATTCCGCCTCTTTATTATGACCGTTTTTTGTGATCTAGACCGCCGCCAAGGGCGCGGCGGCCAGCAAACCGTGCCGACAACAGGGCCCTACCTCGATGGCCGGGGGACCGAAGGAGCGACAGAAACATGACTGACCAGACCTACCCGGTTCATGCCGAAATCACCGGCCCCATCGTGATGATCGGCTTCGGCTCCATCGGCCGCGGCACGCTGCCGCTGATCGAGCGCCACTTCAAGTTCGACAAGAGCCGGATGGTCGTCATCGATCCGCGCGAGGAGCCCTCCGACATGGAGATCCTCAAGAAGCACGGCGTGCGTCACATCAAGGAATATGTGACGAAGGAGAACTACAAGGAGCTGCTGAAGCCGCTGCTGACGGAAGGCGAAGGCCAGGGCTTCTGCGTCAACCTGTCGGTCGATACCGGCTCGCTCGACCTGATGAAGATGTGCCGCAAGCTCGACGTTCTCTACATCGACACGGTCGTCGAGCCCTGGCTCGGCTTCTACTTCGACAAGAGCATGAAGAATTCCGAGCGCACCAACTACGCGCTGCGCGAAACCGTGCGCCACGAGAAGAAGAAGAACCCCGGCGGCACGACGGCCGTCTCCACCTGCGGCGCCAATCCGGGCATGGTCTCCTGGTTCGTCAAGCAGGCGCTCGTCAACCTCGCCAACGACACCGGCCTGAAGTTCGACGAACCGGACCAGCATGACCGTGAAGGCTGGGCCAAGCTGATGAAGAAGCTCGGCGTCAAGGGTGTCCACATCGCCGAGCGCGACACGCAGCTCACCAAGCACCCGAAGCCGCTCAACGTCTTCTGGAACACCTGGTCCGTCGAAGGCTTCATCTCGGAAGGCCTGCAGCCGGCCGAACTCGGCTGGGGCACCCATGAAAACTGGATGCCGAAGAACGCCAAGAAGCACAAGAAGGGCTGCAAGGCGGCGATCTACCTGGAGCAGCCGGGCGCCAACACCCGCGTGCGCACCTGGTGCCCGACGCCCGGCCCGCAATACGGTTTCCTCGTCACCCACAACGAGTCGATCTCGATCGCCGACTATTTCACCGTCGAGAAGGACGGCGAAGTCGTCTACCGGCCGACATGCCATTACGCCTACCATCCGGCCAACGATGCGGTCCTGTCGCTGCATGAGATGTTCGGCAATGGCGGTCATCAGCAGCCGGTCCTGCACGTTCTCGATGAGGACGAACTCGAGGAAGGCGTCGATGAACTCGGCGTGCTGCTCTACGGCCACGAGAAGAACGCCTACTGGTACGGTTCGCGCCTGTCGCTGGAAGAAACCCGCCGCATCGCGCCCTACCAGAACGCAACCGGCCTGCAGGTAACCTCGGCAGTTCTCGCCGGCATGGTATGGGCGCTGGAAAACCCGAAGGCCGGCATCGTCGAAGCCGACGAAGTCGATTACAAGCGCTGCCTCGAAGTGCAGTCGCCGTATCTCGGCCCGGTCGAGGGTCACTACACCGACTGGACGCCGCTCGACGGCCGCCCGGGCCTGTTCCCGGAAGATCTCGACGAGAAGGATCCGTGGCAGTTCAAGAACATCCTGGTTCGCTGAGCTGCTTTAGCTGAAAAGGCCACTCCCCACCCTCCCCACAAGGGGGAGGGCTTAACCCGGCCGACACCGCGGAGCATCCAGGCGGTCACCGCCCCGGCAGGGCTCGATTTGGGCAGGGCATCACCCCCGGGTGCTCTCCCCCCTTGTGGGGGAGATGGCCGGCAGGCCAGAGAGGGCCTTCTTCAGACACATTGACCGACACATAACCCGGAACCGTCCGCCGGAAACGCGGGCGGTTTTCTCTTTTGGGGATACTGCCGCCTTTTGCCGGGTCTTCCCAAGCCTGCATCTTGCATTACATGGGTGTCGGGCGGCATGGTTCGCTCACCAAGACCGGACAGCCGAATCGCTGGAGACGAAGTATGAAGATCAAAGTGGGCCTCGCCCTTGTGGCTGCGGCAATGCTGTCGGCCTGTGTGTCATCCCCGCAGCCGAGGCCCGTCGCCCAGACCGCGCCGCAGCGGCAGGGCGTCGAAGGCACCTGGGTCGATCCGAACGGCATCGTCTCGACGTTCCAGGGCGGCACGTTCAGCACCCGCGCGACCGACAACAACGCGCTGCTGGCGAGCGGCACCTACACGCAGCCGCAGCCGAGCATTGTCGAGATCAACATGACCTCGCTCGTCCGCCAGACGCAGTCGCGCGTCAACTGCGCGCTCGTCTCGCAGTCGCAGCTCAACTGCACAGCTGACAGCGGCTCGCAATTCTCGCTTTCGCGACGCAGCTGATCGCTGCACTCCCGCGCATCGTTGCAAGGCCCTGCTCACGCGGGGCCTTTCTCGTTTCGCCGCCTGCAACGGACGAAAATGCTGTCACATTTCAGCTTGAACACGACTTGTGTTGATGAAAGCATGGCATGCAGCAAGACTGTCACATTGAATAATTAAATTGAGGCGGAACGGGCCTTTGACAGCGGCCTGCAAAAGGAGAGTAACGATGAGGAAGAAGACGCTTGGACTGGGTATGCTGACCGCTTCGGCGATCGCATTATCCGCAACCGGAGCGCTCGCCGATTTCGAGCTGAACATCCTTCACATTAACGATTTCCACTCGCGCATCGAGTCGGTCAACAAGTCCGACAGCACCTGCTCGGCCGAAGAAGAAGGCAAGAACGAATGCTTCGGCGGAGCGGCTCGCCTGCTGACGGCGATCAACCAGACGCGCGACGCCCTGAAGGCCGACAACAAGAACGTCCTGCTGCTCAACGCCGGTGACAATTTCCAGGGCTCGCTGTTCTACACGACCTACAAGGGCGCCACCGAAGCCGAGATGCTGAACGCCATGAAGTTCGACGCGATGACCGTCGGCAATCATGAATTCGACGATTCGGACGACGTGCTGGCCACCTTCCTCGACAAGATCCAGTTCCCGGTCGTCACCGCCAACGTGGTGCCCAGTGCAGCCTCGAAGATCGGCGATCGCATCAAGCCCTATATCGTCCTGAACGTCGGCGGCCAGAAGATCGGCATCGTCGGCGCGGTCACCAACGATACGCCGGACATCGCCAATCCCGGTCCCAACGTCACCATCGCAGACGACATCGCCAAGATTACCGATGCCGTGAAGGCGGTGAAAGCCGAGGGCGTAACCAAGATCATCGCGCTCACCCATGTCGGCTATCCGCGCGACCTCTCCTTCATCGCCAAGGTCCCGGATGTCGACGTCGTTGTCGGCGGCCACACCCACACGCTGCTGTCAAACACGGTGAAGGGCGCCGAAGGCCCCTACCCGACCTGGGTGGACAATCCCGGCGGCTACAAGGTTCCGGTGGTCCAGGCCTTCCAGTACTCGCGCTATCTGGGCGACCTGAAGGTCGTGTTCGATGATGCCGGCGTCGTGAAGTCCGCCGATGGCGAGCCGATCCCGGTCGATTCCAAGTTCACCCCGGATGCCGCCACCGTCACCCGCATCAACGAACTGAAGGCGCCGATCGAGGAGCTGAAGAAGAAGGTCGTCGGCAGCGCCGAATCCGCCATCGACGGCGACCGCCGCAGCTGCCGCGCCAAGGAATGCACGATGGGCAATCTGCTCGCCGATGCGCAGCTCGACCGCGTCAAGGACCAGGGCATCACCATCTCGATCCAGAACGGCGGCGGCCTGCGCGCCTCGATCGATGCTGGCGAGATCACCATGGGTGAAGTGCTGACGGTCCTGCCGTTCCAGAACACCGTCGCCACCTTCCAGATCAAGGGTGCCGACCTCGTCACCGCGCTCGAGAACGGCGTCAGCCAGATCGACGACGGAGGCGGACGCTTCCCGCAGGTCGCCGGCATGAAGTTCTCGTTCGATAAGTCAAAGCCGGTCGGCAGCCGCATCAGCGACGTGCAGGTCAAGGAAGGCGATGCCTTCGTTGCCATGGACCCGGCCAAGACCTACGGCGTCGTCACCAACAACTACGTCCGCGGCGGCGGCGACGGCTACAAGATCTTCGCGACTGCTTCGCAGAACGCCTACGACTTCGGTCCGAACCTCGAACAGGCGACCGCCGACTACCTCGCCGCCCACAATCCGTACAAGCCCTACACCGACGGCCGCATCACTGACCTGACGCCGGCCGATTACAAGCCGGCACCGAAGCCTGCTCCTGCCGCCCCGCCGGCCGGCACCACCGCTCAAGCGCCTGCCGCACCTGCTCCGGCGGCTCCGGCTCCAGCAGCACCTGCCCCGGCAACCCCTGCGCCGGCGGCACCTGCACCTGCCGCTCCGGCAGCACCAGCTCCGGCTGCGACCACCGCTGCTGCTCCCGCAGCTCCGGCCGGCCCGAAGACCTACACCGTGGTCAAGGGCGATTCGCTGTGGAAGATCGCCGAAACGACCTACGGCAATGGCGAGGAGTGGACGAAGATCGCCGGCGCCAACACGCTGCGCAACCCGAACATCATCGCCATCGGCGCCGAGCTGCAGCTTCCGGCGAACTGATTGGCAATCGTCGTCCCTTCATGGACGACATGTCACAACCTGCAGAACGGCTCGGGGCTTCCCCGGGCCGTTTTTTGTTTCTACATAGAACCGTCGGCGAGGCTCTCCCGTAGAACGCTTTGCCCCTCTTCGTTTTCCAGGAATGACTTGATGATGAATGCTTCCGCAGTCCACCTGCCGTCCGACCATCCTGACGTCCGCTTCGGCAAGGTCGGCGTGCTGCTCGTCAATCTCGGGACGCCGGATGGCACCGACTACTGGTCGATGCGACGCTACCTCGCCGAGTTCCTGTCCGACAAGCGCGTCATCGAGTGGTCGCGGCTCTACTGGTACCCGATCCTCTACGGCATCGTGCTCAACAAGCGGCCGCAGAAGGTCGGCAAGGCCTACGAGTCGATCTGGAACCGCGATCTCGACGAAAGCTATCTGCGCACCTACACCCGCAACCAGGCGGAAAAGCTGGCGGAGAGCTTCAGGGACAGCCCGCATGTGCATGTCGACTGGGCGATGCGTTACGGTCAGCCGGCCATCCAGGCGAAGATGAACGAGATGCAGAAGGCCGGCTGCGAAAAAATCCTGCTCTTCCCGCTCTATCCGCAATATGCGGCCGCCACCACGGCCACTGTGAACGACGAGGCGTTCAAGGCACTGCTGAAGATGCGCTGGCAGCCGGCGCTGCGGACGGTTCCGCAATATGCCGATGATCCGGTCTATATCGACGCGCTGGCCAACTCGATCGAACAGCACCTGGCCGGGCTCGACTGGGAGCCGGAGGTTGTCCTGACCTCCTATCACGGCATCCCGGTGTCCTACTTCAAGAAGGGCGATCCCTACCACTGCCAGTGCTACAAGACGACACGACTGCTGCGCGACCGCCTCGGCTGGTCGAAGGAAAAGCTGATGGTGACCTTCCAGTCGCGCTTCGGGCCGGAGGAATGGCTGCAGCCCTATACCGACAAGACGGTGGAGAAGCTGGCGCAGGACGGCGTAAAGCGGATCGCCATCCTCAATCCCGGCTTTGTCTCCGACTGTCTCGAAACGCTCGAGGAAATCGCCGAGGAAGCCGGCGAGACATTCCTCCACAATGGCGGGGAAAAGTTTGCCCACATCCCGTGTCTGAACGACAGCGCCGACGGAATGCGCGTGCTTGAAAACGTCGTGCGGCGAGAACTGCAAGGCTGGCTGTGAGGCTTCGCGCCTCACGCTGCTCTGCGTTCCGGCTGGAGAAGATGCCGGCCCGGCGACAGGCCGGCGGATACCGGCCGCGCCATCAGCGCGGGTTGAGGTGCGGCGGCTCGCCCTGCCTGTTGGCCGAAGTGTAGCGGGAGACGCGATTGCGACCGGCCTGCTTCGAGCGGTAGAGCGCCTCGTCGGCGCATCTGAGCATCTGCTGCAGGCTTTCGCCCGGTGCCGCCTCGTAGACGCCGAAGCTCGCGGTGATGCGCCCTTTCATCAGCGGCGGAACGATGGTCCGCTCGAACTGCTTCCGGTAACGGTCGGCAATCGCCAGGCCGTCGCTTTCGCGGGTCCGCGGCAGCATCAGACAGAATTCCTCGCCGCCGATCCGGGCGCCGGCATCGTAGCGGCGCAGATTGTCGCGCACCACCTCGCCGATGGCCATCAGCACGCTGTCACCGACATCGTGTCCGTAATTGTCGTTGATCTCCTTGAAGCGATCGAGGTCGAACAGCACCACGGTCACAGGCACGCCTTCGCGGGCTGCGCGCGCCTGCTCGCTGGCGACACGTTCGGTGAGAGATCGGCGATTGCCGAGACCCGTCAGTGTGTCTGTCGTCGCCTGGTGCCGGAGCTTCTTCGTCAAACCGTCGAGTTCGGACATGGTGCTGCTGACGGAGCGGGCAAGAACGCCCACCTCATCGTTGCGACGAAGCGCGAGACGCACCGGCGTGCCGTCGACATGGTAGCGCTCGATGGCGCCGACCAGCACCTTCAGCGGCCGGATGAACCACCAAAGGCCGGAGAGACAGGCAACTGTGCCGACCAGTGTCGCGACAAGCAGGACAGTGACGATCGATACCGGATGCGACGCAAATCCGCTGGCCAGATAGAGGATTGCGACAACCAGCGGCAGGTGAATGGCAATGAAGCACATGCCGAAAATCCGGGCCATCAGCGAATTGCGAATAGTGCCCAGCAACAGTTTCGGATTCATTCCGAATATCTCCTTCTGAGAAATCTCAGGCCGACGGACGCTAGGCGCAGACCGCAAACGGAAGGTTAACCGGATCGTTCGGTTTCGATCAAAACCGCGTTCGCCAAGGGCCTTTTCCACAAATCGCTTTCGTTAGCAGTCACTTATCAACCGTGAGGCGTATCAGCCACTTATGGCGCGCCTTAACAAGTGCATTGATGCACCGGCCGGCCGGCGAAACCTCTGCAGATGGGGCCGGTGTCGGTAGTAGGCTGTGCCGCAAAGAGACGCACCCTTCGCAGCCAAACGGACTAGACCTCCTCGGCGCGAAAACCCTTGCCGCCATCCGCGGTGGCAGTTTTCCAGAAATCCGCGTCCTCGTACTGCGTCGGATCCTCGACGCCAGCAATATGGAAAGCTTCGCGGCGCTCTACGCAGGTGCCGCAGCGGCCGCAGTGAAGCGCGCCGCCCTTGTAGCAGGACCACGTTTCGGCAAACGGCGTGCCATGCCGTGCACCTTCGGTCACGATGTCGGCCTTCGAACCGGCGACGAACGGCGCCTGCAGCTTAACCTGCGCATAGCCGTCCAGCGCCTGATCCTGCATCGCCTGAAAGCTGTCGATGAAACCCGGCCGGCAATCGGGATAGATGAAGTGATCGCCGCCGTGCACCGCAACGGCCACTGCCTCCGCCTGACTTGCGGCCGCGACCCCGAAGGCGATGCTGAGCATCATCGCATTGCGGTTGGGAACGACGGTCACCTTCATCGTCTCCTCGGCGTAGTGACCGTCCGGTACGTCGATGTCGTCGGTCAGTGCCGAGCCGCTGAGGTGCGCTCCGATCGCGGTGATGTCGATGATCTGATGCGGCACATCGAGGCACTCGGCAGCCCGCGCCGCATAGGCCAGTTCCTTGCTGTGCCGTTGGCCGTAATCAAAGGAAATCAGGCCGACCAGGTCCTGTTCCGCGGCAATCTTGTAGGCAAGCGAAACGGAATCCAGTCCGCCGGAGCAGACGACGAGTGTCTTCATGATGGGTGTCCTTGTTTTGACCGGGTAGGCTGCGACCGGTATGGCAGACCATCCTCATAGACGATCGCCACGCCCATGCAAGCTCTGCCAGCAGAGGCCGCCGCCGGGCTCCAGACCTTGCCAATCCCGCCCCGGTTGCCGATGTTAGGGGCAAGCCGCCCGCGCATCTGACGGGTGGCAAAGGGAGTGTTGCCTAGATGTTTTCCGGTCTCGACATCGTCGTCGTCGCCCTCGTGGTGTTCGTCATCCTGGTCCTGTTCGCCGGCATCAAGACCGTGCCGCAAGGCTATCAGTATACGGTCGAGCGGTTCGGCCGCTACACGCGCACGCTGGAGCCGGGCCTCAACCTGATCGTTCCCTTCATCGAGCGGACGGGCGCGCGGATGAACGTCATGGAGCAGGTGCTCAACATCCCGACGCAGGAAGTCATCACCAAGGACAATGCCAGCGTGTCCGCCGACGCGGTGTCCTTCTACCAGGTCCTCAACGCGGCGCAGGCCGCCTACCAGATCTCCAACCTGGAAAATGCCATCCAGAACCTGACGATGACCAACATCCGCTCGGTGATGGGCTCGATGGATCTCGACGAACTGTTGTCGAACCGCGAGGTGATCAACGAAAGGCTGCTGCGCGTCGTCGACGAGGCCGTCGGCCCCTGGGGCATCAAGGTCACGCGCGTCGAGATCAAAGATATTCAGCCGCCGCGCGATCTGGTCGAATCCATGGGTCGGCAGATGAAGGCGGAGCGCGAGAAGCGCGCTCAGGTGCTGGAGGCGGAAGGCTCGCGCAACGCGCAGATCCTGCGCGCCGAAGGCTCCAAGCAGGCAGCCGTGCTGCAGGCCGAGGGCGAGCGGGAAGCCGCCTACCGGCAGGCCGAGGCGCGCGAGCGACTGGCGGAAGCCGAAGCCAAGGCCACCCGCGTCGTCTCCGAGGCGATCGCCGCCGGTGACGTCAACGCCATCAACTACTTCGTCGCCCAGAAATATACCGAGGCGATGGCAGCAATCGGCACCGCCAACAACTCGAAGATCGTGCTGATGCCGATGGAGGCGTCCGCTCTCATCGGCTCGCTGGGCGGCATCGGCGCGATTGCTCGAGAGGTCTTCGGCGACGGCGGCGATGCGGCCGCCAATACCACGCGCCGGGTGGCGCCGCCCCGCTCGACGCCGGCCGTCAACCCGCTCGACCGCACGCCTCCGGCATCGCGGTCATGATCGCCGATCTGGCCATTCGGCTCGGCCCGTGGGTCTGGTGGATCGTCGGCCTCTGCCTGCTGGCGGCCGAACTCGTGGCGCCTGGCGTCTTTCTCGTCTGGATCGGGCTTGCCGCTTTGGTGGTCGGCGCTGTGTCGCTCATCGCCTGGGAAAGCGCCCTGTGGAGCTGGCAGCTGCAGCTGATCCTGTTCGCGCTACTGTCGGCTGCGATTACGCTTGCCGGCCGCCGGTATTTTGCAAGCTCGGAAACTTCCAGCGACCAGCCGCTGCTCAATCGCCGCGGTGCCTCGCTCGTCGGGCGCACCGCAACGCTTACCGAGCCGATCCGCGAGGGACGCGGCCGCATCCGGCTCGACGATACTTGGTGGTCGGTCTCTGGGCCGGACCTGCCGGCCGGCATGCGGGTGCGGGTGGCGGATTGGACGGGCAGCGAACTGCTGGTCGAGCCGATCGCCTGAGGCGCAGCGACAGCCTTCAGGCGACGCCGATCCGCAGCAGGTCGTGGAAATGCACGAGCCCGAGCGGCCGGCGCGTCTCGTCGATGACGACCAGCGCGCCGATGCTGTGCTTGTTGATCAGCGCCAGCGCCGCAGTCGCCAGCGTCTCCGGCCCGACCGTCTTCGGCGCAGCGGTCATGATGTCGTCGACGCAGAGAGCCCCCAGATTGCGCGTCAGGTGACGGGCGATATCGCCTTCCGTGACGATCCCGGCCAGCGTTCCGTCTTCCTCCAGCACGATGACGCAGCCGAAGTGCTTGTGCGACAGGGTGACGACAGCCTGCGTCATCGGTGTGCCGCGCGAAACGATCGGCAGACGCTCGCCGGTGTGCATGATGTCGCGCACATGGGCAAGGCTCGCACCCAGCTTGCCGCCGGGATGGAAGGTGTGGAAATCGGTGGCGGTAAAGCCTCTCGCCTCCAACAGCGCGATCGCCAGCGCGTCGCCGATGGCAAGCTGCATCAGTGTTGACGTGGTGGGCGCCAGGCCGTGCGGGCAGGCCTCCTGCTCGTTGGGCAGCAACAGCACAAGATCCGAGGCGCGCGCCAGCGAGGATTGCGCCGAACACGTCAGCGAAATGAGCGGGATGGAGAAGCGCCGCGTATAGGCAAGGATGCTGCGCAGTTCGGCACTTTCGCCGCCTTTGGACAGGGCGATCACCAGGTCGTTGCCGGCAATCATGCCGAGATCGCCGTGATTGGCTTCCGCCGCATGCACGAACGACGCCGGCGTGCCCGTCGAGGCAAAGGTCGCTGCAAGCTTTGCGCCGATATGGCCGCTCTTGCCGACGCCCGTGACGATCACCCTTCCGCCGATCTTCGAGATCATCTCGACCGCCTGCCGCATGGGCTCGGCGAGCTCGCCGTTCAGCGCCGCTTCCAGCGCTTCCAGACCGCGCTTCTCGATGGCGATGGTCTGCAGGGCCGATCGTACGGGATCCATTTGGGGGCTTGTCAGGGCTTGGCTGGTCATGGCGGAGCATTATCGCGGGCCGATGAAAAAGTCCATGCGAGGCGCAGACGGAGCAAGACTGCTCTTCAACCAAACGTTAACCAGACCGGTTTACGTTTGGGTAAGCATTTCCACGGCCAGGCAGGCACAATGACGACCACGACAGTCCCCGGCGGCTTCACCGCCCGGCCGAAAGCGCCGGTGGTCATCCTGCTTGCCTGCAGCGTGCTTCTGCCGGCGACGAGCCCGTGGGCGCAGACCCCCCCTGCCCCGAATGCCGCAAGCCCCTTCGACACATCCAGACCCGCCGGCGCATCGCGCAGCACGACCGCCGCTGCCCAGCCGCCCTATTCGGCATCCGGCATCGGCACAGACACCTTGGGCGCGACAGACGACGCAGACAGTCGGTCCGCGACTGGCTCGTCGTCCACCAACACCACTACATCATCGTCGATCGGCAGCACGGCCCTGCGCGGAGGCGGCATGCTGCAGGGTGCTCCGCTCGACGGTGCCGACAGCCTTGACGCCGACGACATCAACCAGCTGATCGAGGCACCGCAAAATCCGGCCGAAACGGCGATCGAAGCCGGCGATACGCCGCTGTCGCGCGACGATGGCATGGGCGTCCGGCTCGGCTCGTTCACGCTGCGCCCGACCGTCAACGAGAGCATCAACACGGAGCGGACGAAAACCGCCGGCACCGACATCCGGCGCAGTTATCTGGCGACGACCGGCAACCTCTCCCTCACCTCCGACTGGGCGCGGCACGCGCTCACCGTCACCGGCGAGGGCACCTATGAGCGCAACATCAGCGGCAGTGGCGCGACGAAGCCCGAAGGTCGGATCGATGGCGACCTGCGGCTCGATTTCGCCGACGACACCATCGGCCACGTAACCGGCGGCTATGCCTTCGAGCGTGAGGACACCAATGATCCGAACGCGGTATCGGGCGCTGCCACGCAGGCCGGCGTCAACCGCTATACCGGCGGCGCCTCTCTGGAGCGAGACCTCGGCATTCTGCGCGGCACTGCGGCAATTGCCGCCACGCGCACCGTCTATGGTAACGCAAGGCTGACCGACGGCACGACCTTCTCGCTTGCCGAACGCGACCGCACCGCCGTCGAAGGCCGATTGCGGCTGGGCTACGAGATCTCTCCGGCACTCATCCCGTTCATCGAGGCGACGCTCGGCAAGGCGCGCTACGACAACGAGCTCGACGCGTCGGGCTACGCCCGCTCGTCCGACAGCTATGGCGGCCGCGGTGGCGTGCAGTTCGATTTCGGCGAGAAACTGCGCGGCGAACTCGGCGTCGGCTACGCGGTTGTTGATTACGAGGACACGCGGCTGAGATCGCTTGAGGCCCTGACCGCCGATGGTTCGGTCATCTGGTCGCCGCACCGTGGCACCGATGTCGATCTTGGCCTGCGCACAACCGTTCAGGATTCCACCACGCCCGGCGAAAGCGGCTGGATCGACTACCAGCTGAGCTCCGGCCTTTCGCATCTGCTGCGCGACGACCTGACCGGGCGCCTGACCGCCTCGACGACGCTGCGGGACTTCCGCAACACCCGCGACGAGCTGAACTGGCAGCTTGGTGCCGGCCTGATCTGGAACATCAACCGCTATTTCGACATCACCGCCAATGTCGGCTACGAGCACACCGACAGCGCGGCGGGCGCCGACAGCAATCTGGTGCGCGCCGGCCTCGGCATCAGCCTGCGCCGCTGACGGCGCTCTTTCCTCATCGAATTTGCCCATGAAAAAAGCCCTGCGGCATGCCGCAGGGCTTCACGTCGTTATCTGCTGCTGAAGCGGCTCAGAGCCTGCCGGTGATCGTCTTCAGCGGACCCTCGATCAGCGGACGGATGTCGTCGCGCTTCAGGGCGAAAGCGAGGTTGGCGAGAATGAAGCCATCCTTGGCGCCACAGTCGTACGTCTCGCCCTTGAAGTGGTAGGCCGAGAAGTCCTGGGAATTGGCAAGCGCCAGCATGCCGTCGGTGAGCTGGATCTCGTTGCCGGCACCGCGTTCCTGCGTCTCGAGGATCTTGAAGATCTCCGGCTGAAGGATGTAGCGGCCGTTGATGAAGAAGTTCGACGGCGCCGTGCCCTTGGCCGGCTTCTCGACCATCTTGGTGATCTTGAAGCCTTCGTCGCCGACCTTGTCGCCGACGCCGACGATGCCGTACTTGTGGGCCTGGTCGGGATCGCATTCCTCGACGGCGAGCACGTTGCCGCCGGTCTTGTCGTAGACCTCGACCATGCCCTTGAGGCAGCTCTTCTCCGACGACATGATCATGTCGGGAAGCAGAACGGCGAACGGCTCGTCGCCGACGATGTCGCGGGCGCACCAGACGGCATGGCCGAGGCCGAGCGGAACCTGCTGGCGGGTGAAGCTCGCCGTGCCGGCGGTCGGCAGGAGATCGGCGAGAAGCGTAAGCTCGGCGTTCTTGTTGCGCTCGCGCAGCATCTGCTCAAGCTCGAACTGGATGTCGAAGTAGTCTTCGATGACCCCTTTGCCGCGGCCGGTGACGAAGACGAAATGCTCGATTCCGGCTTCCGCAGCTTCATCGACGACGTACTGGATGACGGGCTTGTCCACGACCGTCAGCATTTCCTTCGGGACGGCTTTGGTCGCCGGCAAAAAACGCGTTCCCAGACCTGCGACGGGGAATACGGCTTTACGGATCTTCTGTTGTCCCACTCATGCCTCCTAAAGCACTTAGAATTCATGTGGCGTCATGCGCCACCACTGGCAAATCTTATGGCGTCAAGCGCCACGGCTGGCTGTCCTTCGGCGTCGAACGCCATGGCTGGTAGCTGTCAATCTGTACCTTTTCACGACGAATGACAAAAGCGTGTCCACATGGTAAAGAATTTGTTGACACCTATCATCCTACCCTGTCGCGAAGCCAGGGCGTCGTTCCCGATCCTGGCACAGTTTGAGACCGGATAGATGAAGGAACATGATTGCCGATGAAACTTCTCAGCACCCATCGCCTCGCGCTCTCCGCCCTCGCTGCCCTGATGTTAGCGACCACTGGCATAGATGCCAAAGCCGACGCAGGTTTCAAGGCATGGGTCAGCGAATTCTACGGCACCGCGGCTGCCAGCGGCATCAGCCGCTCCACCTATAACAAGGCGTTTGCCGGCATCAGCGGGCCCGACAAGGACGTGCTTGACAAGGCCGGCTACCAGCCGGAGTTCAAGTCGCAGATCTGGGATTACCTGGATTCGCGCGTCAATCCGTACACGGTCAAGATCGGCCGCGAGATGCTGTCGCGTCACGGGCGCACGCTTGCAGCGCTGGAAAAGCACTTCGGCGTCGACAAGCACATCCTGCTCGCCATCTGGTCGATGGAATCGAACTACGGTGCCGTCCTCGAAAACCGCGACCGGCTGCATCACGTGCCGCAGGCCCTGGCGACGCTTGCCTGGGCCGACCCCAAGCGCGCCAAGTTTGCCCGCACCCAGCTGATCGCCGCCCTGAAGATCCTCCAGTCGGGCGACGTGACGCCAAACCATCTGACCGGTTCCTGGGCCGGCGCCATGGGCCACACGCAGTTCATCCCGACGAGCTACCTGCTCTACGCCGTCGACGCCGATGGCGACGGACACCGCGACATCTGGAACTCGGTCCCCGATGCGCTCGCCACCTCCGCCAACCTGTTGGCGAAGAACGGCTGGCAGTCTGGCCATACCTGGGGCTACGAAGCCGTCATGCCGGCGGGTGCCGCTCGCTATGCCGGGCAGACGAAGACCCTGACGCAGTGGGCAGCCCTCGGCTTTATCCGGCCGAACGGCAAGGGCTTTCCGCGCGCCAGCGATCGCGCCGAACTGAAGCTGCTCGGCGGATCGAACGGTCCTGCCTTCCTGATGCTGAAGAACTTCTTCGTCGTCAAACGCTACAACGCCGCCGATAGCTACGCGCTCGCGGTCGGCCTGCTCGCCGACGAGATTGCCGGGCATGGCGGCATGATGCAGTCCTGGCCGCGTCCGAACGGCACGCTGGACATTCGCGAGAAGTTCGAGCTGCAGAGCCGGCTGAAGGAAATGGGCTATTACGACGGCGAGATCGACGGTAATTTCGGTTCCGGCTCGAAGGCCGCCATCAGCGCCATCCAGTCGCGTCTCGGAATGCAGAGCGATGGCGAACCGTCGAAGGGCCTGCTGAAGGCTTTGCGCAATTGACGAGCCGCCGGGCGCGCGCCACATAGGCGGGCGTCGGCCATCAACGGCCGGCGCGGCGAACAGAGGAGACGAGGCAGATGTTGAGCGGAAGGCTGTTCCTTCGCCGCGGCATTGCCATGGGCGCGGTTCTCCTCGTTGCCGCTGCCGATCTGACGCCCGCATCCGCCCAGCAGCGGCGGACGCTGTTCGACATGATCTTCAACGACCCGCCGCAGCAACGTCGCCAGCCATCGATCATCGAACGGGAGCCGCGTCGCCAGCGCAGCCGCCAGCCGGCCATCGTCTCTCCCTCCCGGCCTGCTGCTCCTGCCGCGCGTGCGCCGGCGGTGAAGGCCGAGACGGCACCGGCGCCGGTCGAGAAGATGGAGAATGCCCGCAAGATCCTGGTGGTCGGCGACTTTACCGCGCTGGGCGTCGCCAAGGGGCTGGAAGCCGCCTTTGCCGAGGATCCTTCGGTCCTCGTGGTCGAGAAGGGATCCGGTTCCTCCGGTCTCGTTCGCCAGGATTTCCACGACTGGCCGCAGGAATTGCCGGCACTGATGAACGAATTCAAGCCGGCGATGGTTGTGGTGATGATCGGCGCCAACGACCGGCAGGCGATGACCATCGGCGAAACGCGTGAGAAATTTCGCACCGATGCCTGGCTTGCCGAATATGATGCGCGCGTTGGGCGCGTCGCCGCCCTCGTTCAGCAGCAGAAGCTGCCGCTGCTGTGGGTCGGCCTGCCGGCATTTCAGTCACCGTCGCTGACCGCCGACGCCGTCACCCTCAACGGCATCTATCGGCAGGCGGTCGAAAAGGCCGGCGGAGAGTTCATCGACATCTGGGACGGCTTTGTCAGCGAAAGCGGCCAGTTCATCGTCACCGGCTCGGATATCAACGGCCAGCAGGTCAGGCTGCGCAGCGCCGACGGCATCGGCTTTACCGAAGCCGGCAAGCGCAAGCTCGCCTTCTATGTGGAAAAGGTCGCGCGCCGTCATCTGGGCGAGCTTGGTATCGGCGATCTCATTCGCCTCGATGCCGGCAATCTGCCGATCCTGTCGAGCCTGCCGCCGGAAGCCGAAGCGGCGGTGCCGAGCCAGCCGATCAGCCTCTCCGATCCGGAACTCGACGGCGGAAGCGACCTCCTCGGCGGAACCTCGCCGCAGCCGTCAATCACCGAGACGCCCCGCAACCTGCTGCTCACCAGGGGCCAGCTGCCGGAAGCGCCTGTCGGGCGGGTCGACTATTACAGCGCCACCGTGACCGGCACCACGCCCTGACGGTACACTAACGGCGCCCGGCTTCCGGCAGGCGCGCGTCGGCGAGCATCGAGAGACACTCCTTGAAGCCCGTCAGGTCGCTATAGAGTGCGTCCGGTTCCGCGTCGTGAACCGCGATATGTCCACCCCGGCGCCTGATGCCGCCATCCAGCATCAGGTTGTCGATCATCTCGACATCCTCGATCGACAGCCCGTCCGGCCCGCGCTTGCGGCCGTCCGATCCTTCCCGCACATCGCCGGCATAGTAGTCGCGGGTCCGCCCAAAATGGTTGGCGGTCATGTTCGTGTAGGCGGCGACCAGCTTGCCCTGCGCGCACATGTAGCCGAGTTCGAACGCCGTTCCGACATCGGCGGCGATGCCCCGAAACGGAGTAAGATTGGCGATCACGCCGTCGGCGCGATCCATCATCGCCTCGTCGACGGCGCTGATCTTCAGGCCGAATTCGTGGCGTGTCGGCGCCGGCTCGATGAAGATGTCTCCCGGGCAGATCGGCTCGAAACCGTATTCGCGCGTCATCGCCGCCTTCGCATCGAGGATCTCGCGGGCATTCGGCAAGAAGACTTCAGGGCCGGCAAGGTACAGTTTCACGGTCATGTCCGGCCCCGGCAGCGGTCTGGCAAAACGAAATCAGCCCGGCGGGTGGCCGGGCTGAGGGGAGACGAGGTTGATCAGGCCGGCAGGACGGTGCTGCCCATCAGCGCCTGGTCGACGGCCCGTGCCGCCTGGCGGCCTTCGCGGATCGCCCAGACAACCAGCGACTGGCCGCGGCGAACGTCGCCGGCGGCCCAGAGCTTGTCCACCGAGGTGCGGTAGTCGCGCTCGTTGGCAACGACATTGGTCGAGCCGCGGCGGTCGGTGTTCAGCTCCAGCACGCCGTCCATCTCGGTCAGCACCCCATCCTTGGCGGGGCCGGAGAAGCCGATGGCGATGAAGGCGAGATCGGCCTTGATGATGAAGTCGGTGCCGGCGATCGGCTTGCGGCGCTCGTCCACCTGGCAGCAACGTACGCCGGTCAATTGGCCTTCCTCGCCGACGAATTCCAGCGTCGCGACCTGGAATTCTCGGTTGGCACCCTCTGCCTGGCTGGACGAAGTGCGCATCTTGGTCGCCCAGAACGGCCAGACGGCGAGCTTGTCTTCCTTTTCCGGCGGCATCGGGCGGATGTCGAGCTGGGTCACCTTGACGGCGCCCTGGCGAAACGCGGTGCCGACGCAGTCGGACGCCGTATCGCCGCCGCCGACGACGACGACATGCTTGGCGCCGGCCAGGATCGGCTCCGACGGCCAGCCGACGCTGTCGATGTTCTCGCGTCCGACGCGGCGGTTCTGCTGCACCAGATAGGGCATCGCATCATAGACGCCGTGCAGGTCGACGCCCGGGATGCCTGCCGGCCGCGGGGTTTCCGAGCCGCCGCAGTAGACGACCGCATCGTGATCGGCGAGCAACTGCTGCATCGTCATGTCGACGCCGACATTGACGCCGCAATGGAAGGTGACGCCCTCGCCCTTGATCTGTTCGACGCGGCGATCGATGAAGTTCTTCTCCATCTTGAAGTCGGGAATGCCGTAGCGCAGCAGCCCGCCGGGCTTGCTTTCGCGCTCGAAGACATGCACCTCGTGGCCGGCACGGCCGAGCTGCTGGGCGGCCGCCAGGCCGGCAGGGCCGGACCCGATGACGGCGACCTTCTTGCCGGTATGGATGGTGGCAGGCTGCGGCGCGATGAAGCCGAGCTCATAGGCCTTGTCGGCAATCGCCTGCTCGACCGTCTTGATGGCGACCGGCGCATCTTCGAGGTTCAGCGTGCAGGCTTCTTCGCACGGCGCCGGGCAGACGCGGCCGGTGAATTCCGGAAAGTTGTTGGTGGAGTGGAGGTTGCGGATCGCCTCCTCCCACTTGTTGTTGTAGACGAGGTCGTTCCAGTCCGGGATCTGGTTGTGCACCGGACAGCCGGTCGGTCCGTGGCAATAAGGGATGCCGCAGTCCATGCAGCGCGCCGCCTGCTTGGTGACCTCCGCATCCGACATCGGGATGGCGAATTCGCGGAAATGGCGGATACGGTCCGAGGCCGGCTGGTATTTTGCCACCTGCCGGTCAATTTCCATGAAGCCCGTAACCTTGCCCATATCTGCAACCCTCATATCCGCTGCTACCGCAGCCAGTTTTCAACCTTCAGTCCCGGCACGCGGGAAAACGCCCTGTCGTCCGTTACGACGATCGCATCAAGCACCAGCGCATGCGCCGCTATCAGCATATCGATCTGCCCCATGGAGGGGCCTGTCTTTTCGAGCTCGCTGCGCAGTGCCGCATAGGCAACATCCGCAGGCGCACACCAATCCTCGACCCGGAGGTGCTGTAGAATTGCCTCCGCGGCGATCTTGTGGCGCAAGACCCCGCTCTTCGTGTAGCCGAAGCGAACCTCCGCCTGCACTAGAACACTGGTGAGCAACTCGCCCGATCGGCATCCTCTCATGCGATTGGCAGCGGTTCCGAGCGGTTGCCGCATGACATTCGAAATGACGTTTGTATCCAGAAGATACGCCATCTCACTTTTCCAAGTCGACCGGTTCGGGCGGATAGTCTTCGACATCCGGGATATCGAGGGGCTCCTGCTCAGCAAGCCAGTCGAAAACCTCGGCCAATGACTTCTTTTCCAGCTTTGGCCGCATGTGAATCACACCGTCCCTATCCTGGGAGATCAACATACTATCGGCCGGGATATCGAACTCGGCCGGGATCCGAACCGCCCGGCTACGTCCGTTGCGAAAAATGCTCACTTCTCGCTCTTCGCGCGCATCCATCTCGTAACCTCCATCTTGTGATATGACAATGTCATATCACAAGATGCTCGAGAGCAAAACTACTCCGCAGCCACCCCCATCCGCATGCGCTCCATTTCCTCCAGTGCACGGCGATACTCGACCGGCATGACCTTACGGAACTTGGGGCGATACTCGGTCCAGCGGTCGAGGATCTCCTTGGCGCGCAGCGAGCCCGTGTAGTGCAGATGGTTGGAGACCATCTGGTAGAGCCGCTCCTCGTCGTGCCGGGTCATGTCCTCGGTTACGTCGACGCGTCCCTTGTGCATGATGTCGCCGCCGTGGTGGTGCAGCTTCTCCAGCATGTCGTCCTCTTCCGGCACCGGTTCGAGTTCGACCATCGCCATGTTGCAGCGCTTGGCGAAATCGCCCTGCTCGTCGAGTACGTAGGCGACGCCGCCCGACATGCCGGCGGCAAAGTTGCGTCCGGTTTCACCAAGCACGACGACGATGCCGCCGGTCATGTATTCGCAACCGTGGTCGCCGACCCCTTCGACGACGGCAACCGCACCCGAGTTGCGCACGGCGAAGCGTTCGCCGGCCACGCCGCGGAAGTAGCACTCGCCGGTGATGGCACCGTAGAGCACCGTGTTGCCGACGATGATGGCGTTTTCAGCCGCCAGTCTTGAATTCTCCGGCGGACGGACGATGATCCGGCCGCCCGACAGGCCCTTGCCGACATAGTCGTTGCCGTCGCCCACCAGATCGAAGGTGATGCCGCGGGCAAGGAAGGCGCCGAACGACTGACCGGCCGTGCCGCGCAGCGTCACGTGGATGGTGTCGTCCTTCAGCCCCTTGTGGCCCCAGCGCTTGGCAAGCGCACCGGACAGCATCGCACCGGCAGACCGGTCGACGTTCTTGATCGGCACCTCGAAGACCACCGACTCCTTGCTTTCCAGCGCCGGCATCGCCTTTTCGATCATCCTGCGGTCGAGCACCTCGTCGATCGGGTGCTTCTGCCGCTCGGTCCAGTAGGTGGCGCTCTTCGGCACGGCAACCTTGTGGAAGATCTTCGAAAAATCCAGTCCCTTGGACTTCCAGTGGGCGAGCATCTCATCCTTCTCCAGAAGCTCGGAGGCACCGATGATGTCGTCGAGCCGGGTAAAGCCCAGCGAGGCGAGGATCTCGCGCACCTCTTCGGCAACGAAGAAGAAGTAGTTGATGACGTGTTCCGGCGTACCCTTGAAGCGCTTGCGCAGGACCGGGTCCTGCGTCGCAACGCCGACCGGACAGGTGTTGAGGTGGCACTTGCGCATCATGATGCAGCCGGCAGCGATCAGCGGCGCCGTGGCAAAGCCGAACTCGTCGGCGCCCAGCAGCGCCCCGACGATGACGTCGCGGCCGGTCTTCAGGCCGCCGTCCACCTGCAGCGCGATGCGCGAACGCAGGCCGTTCAGCACCAGCGTCTGCTGGGTTTCGGCAAGGCCGATCTCCCAGGGGCTGCCGGCATGCTTCAGCGAGGTCAGCGGCGAAGCGCCGGTGCCGCCGTCGAAGCCGGCAACCGTGATGTGGTCGGCGCGCGCCTTGGCGACGCCGGCGGCAACCGTGCCGACGCCGACTTCGGAGACCAGCTTCACCGAGACGTCGGCTTCCGGGTTGACGTTCTTCAGGTCGAAGATCAGCTGTGCCAGATCCTCGATCGAGTAGATGTCGTGGTGCGGCGGCGGCGAGATCAGGCCGACGCCCGGGGTCGAGTGGCGGGTCTTGGCGACCGTCGCATCGACCTTGTGGCCGGGCAACTGGCCGCCCTCGCCGGGCTTGGCGCCCTGTGCCACCTTGATCTGCAGCATGTCGGCGTTGACGAGATATTCCGTCGTCACGCCGAAGCGGCCGGAGGCGATCTGCTTGATCGCCGAGCGCTCCGGGTTCTGGTTGCCGTTGGCCAGCGGCAGGTAGCGGTCGCTCTCTTCGCCGCCCTCGCCAGTGTTCGACTTGCCACCGATCCGGTTCATGGCAATCGCCAGCGTCGTGTGCGCCTCGCGGCTGATCGAGCCGAAGGACATCGCCCCGGTCGAGAAGCGCTTGACGATATCGACGGCAGGCTCGACCTCGTCGACCGAGACCGGGCTGCGGCCGATGTCGGCTGCGCCCTTGATCTTGAACAGCCCGCGGATGGTGTTCATCCTGAGCGCCGTATCATTCACCATCCCGGCGAACTCGCGGTAACGCTCCTGGCTGTTGCCGCGCACGGCGTGCTGCAGCGAGGCAACGGCGTCCGGGCTCCATGCGTGGTTTTCGCCGCGCATCCGGTAAGCGTACTCGCCGCCGATATCGAGCGTTGTCGCGAGGATCGGATCCTTGCCGAACGCCGACATGTGGCGGGCGACGGTTTCTTCCGAGATTTCCGTAAGGCCGATGCCTTCGATGGTGGTCGCGGTGCCGAAGAAGTACTTGTTGACGAGCTCCGAAGACAGGCCGATCGCGTCGAAGATCTGCGCGCCGCAATAGGACTGGTAGGTCGAGATGCCCATCTTGGACATGACCTTGAGGATGCCCTTGCCGACCGCCTTGATGTAGCGGTAGACGACCTCCTCCTCCGAGACCTCCTTCGGGAATTCGCCCCTCTTGTGCATGTCGATCAGTGTATCGAAGGCCAGGTAAGGGTTGATCGCCTCGGCACCGAAGCCGGCAAGGCAGCAGAAATGATGGATCTCGCGCGGTTCGCCGGATTCCACCACGAGGCCGACCGAGGTGCGCAGACCCTTGCGGATCAGGTGATGGTGGACGGCAGCCGTCGCCAGCAGCGCCGGGATGGCGATGCGGTCCGGACCAATCTGGCGGTCGGACAGCACGATGATGTTGTAGCCACCCTTGACCGCCGCTTCGGCGCGCTCGCACAGGCGATCCAGCATGCCGGGCATGCCTTCGGCGCCACGTTCGATGTCATAGGTGAAATCGAGCGTCTTGGTGTCGAAATGGTCCTCCATGTGGCCGATGGAGCGGATCTTCTCCAGGTCGCCATTGGTGAGGATCGGCTGGCGCACTTCCATGCGCTTTGCCTTCGCCATGCCGTCATGGTCGAGAATGTTCGGACGCGGCCCGATGAACGAGACGAGGCTCATCACCAGCTCTTCGCGGATTGGATCGATCGGCGGGTTGGTGACCTGCGCGAAATTCTGCTTGAAGTAGGTGTAGAGCAGCTTCGACTTCGCCGACATCGCCGAGATCGGCGTGTCGGTCCCCATCGAGCCGATGGCCTCCTGACCGGTCGTCGCCATCGGCGACATCAGGATCCGGGTGTCTTCGGAGGTGTAGCCGAATGCCTGCTGGCGATCGAGCAGCGAGACGTCGCGGCGCAGCGCCCGCGGCTCCACCGGCTTCAGTTCCTCGAGGATGATCTGCGTCCGCGCCAGCCAGTTCTTGTAGGGATGCTTGGTGGCAAGCTCGCTCTTCACTTCCTCGTCGGAAATGATGCGGCCCTTCTCCATGTCGATGAGCAGCATCTTGCCCGGCTGCAGGCGCCACTTCTTGACGATGGTTTCTTCCGGTACCGGCAGGACACCCGCCTCGGACGCCATGATGATGCGGTCGTCGGAGGTGACGACGTAGCGGGCCGGGCGCAGGCCGTTGCGGTCGAGCGTCGCGCCGATCTGCTTGCCGTCGGTAAATGCGACGGCTGCCGGGCCGTCCCAAGGCTCCATCAGCGCTGCATGGTATTCGTAGAACGCCTTGCGCTCCGGCGACATCGACTGGTTGCCGGACCAGGCTTCGGGGATCAGCATCATCACCGCATGCGCAAGCGAGTAGCCGCCGCGCACCAGGAACTCCAGCGCATTATCGAAGCAGGCCGTATCCGACTGGCCTTCATAGGAGATCGGCCAGAGCTTCGAGATGTCTTCGCCGAAGAACGGCGAGGAGACCGAGGCCTGGCGGGCGGCCATCCAGTTGACGTTGCCGCGCAGCGTGTTGATCTCGCCATTGTGGGCAACCATGCGGTACGGGTGCGCGAGCTTCCACGACGGGAAGGTGTTAGTGGAAAAGCGCTGGTGAACGAGCGCAACGGCCGTTTCAAAACGCGGATCCGACAGGTCCTTGTAATAGGCGCCGACCTGGTAGGCGAGGAACATGCCCTTGTAGACGATCGTCGAGGACGACAGCGAGACCGGGTAGAAGCCCATGTCGACGCCGCCGAACGCATCATAGATGCGGTTGGAGATGACCTTGCGGATGAGGAAGAGCTTGCGCTCGAAGTCGGGATTGGTCGCGGCATCGCGACCGGCGCCGATGAAGACCTGACAGTGATGCGGCTCGGTGGCGGCGATCTCCGGCGCCTTGGACAGCGACGAGTTGTCGACCGGCACGTCGCGGAAGCCGAGGAACTGCTGCCCCTCTTCGGCAATGACGTCCTTCACGACCTGCTTGTAATGCTCGATCTCTTCAGGCTTGCGGGGCATGAACAGATGGCCGACCGCATATTCGCCGGCCTTCGGCAGGGTAATGCCCTGCTTGGCCATCTCCTCGCGGAAGAAGCGGTCGGGGATCTGCACCAGGATGCCCGCCCCGTCGCCCATCAAAGGATCGGCGCCGACGGCACCGCGATGGGTGAGGTTCTCGAGGATGAACAGCCCGTCCTTGACGATCTGGTGCGACTTCTGGCCCTTCATGTGGGCGATGAAGCCGACGCCGCAGGCATCGTGCTCGTTGCGCGGGTCGTAGAGACCCTGGCGCTGCGGCAGGCCTGGAAACGAAGCGCGAACCGAAGCGGCAGCGTCTACGGCTTTGCCTGCGGCAGGTCCGTCGAGTGCGTCTGTCTTGGTCATCGTCATTCCTCCTGTCGTTCGCCTGAGGCGAGAGTTGCCCGTCCATGGGACCAGCAATCTGTGCTGTCGTCGACGTGTGCACCGCAGGATACAGCCAACCGGAAGGCGAGGGTTAACCATTTCTGCGGGTCAAATGCTTAAAATAGGACAGCATGACTGCCCTACTTCTAGATTTTTATGGCAGAGATCGCGTTCCCACGCAAGGCCGCCCGCGCAAAATCCGAAGGGGATCTTTTTCTCAAGTTACCGCAAACCGAACCGCTGGGACAGAATATTGCTCCATTCTCCGCCGGGCCTTGTTCATCCTTGCCGTGGCAATGGTCCTCTGACCGCTCGGAGGCGAAACCCTATTGATCCGACAGTGGATCGGCTTAATGTCCGGCTTCCTCCCTCACCTGCACTGAAAGTCATCTTCCATGTTCTTTGCTTCGGATAACTGGGCCGGCGCCCATCCCGCGATCAATGAGCGGCTGATGCGGGAATCGACCCGCTTTGCCGCCGCCTACGGCACCAGCGCCCTCGATCAGGCGATCGAAAAACGCTTCAACGAAATCTTTGAAC
Source organism: Rhizobium sp. 0TCS1.26 (assembly GCF_050455525.1). Lineage (NCBI taxonomy): Bacteria > Pseudomonadati > Pseudomonadota > Alphaproteobacteria > Hyphomicrobiales > Rhizobiaceae > Rhizobium > Rhizobium sp. 0TCS1.26. The sequence continues at coordinate 1,050,053 of NZ_JBCIYV010000001.1, forward strand.
GCGACGTCGCCGTCTTCTTCGTTGCCACCGGCACCGCAGCCAATTCCCTGGCTCTGGCGAGCCTGGCAAAGCCGGGCGGCGTGGCCTTCTGTCATGCCGAGGCCCACGTCATCGAGGATGAATGCGGCGCACCGGATTTCTTCAGCGGCATGCGCATGTCGCCGGTTGATGGCGCGCTTGGCAAGATGGACCCGAAGCAGTTGACGAGCCGCATCGCGCGCTATCCGCAGGATGCCGTCCACCACGGCCGCGCGACGGCGGTGTCGATGACCCAGGCGACCGAAGTTGGAACGATCTACACGCTCGACGAGATCGAGCAGATCGCCCGCATCTCCCACGACCATGGCCTGCCGCTGCACATGGACGGCGCACGCTTTGCCAACGCCCTGGTGCAGCTTGATGCGACGCCGGCCGAGATGACGTGGAAGCGCGGCGTCGACGTGCTGTCCTTCGGCGGCACCAAGAACGGCTGCTGGTGCGCCGAAGCGATCGTCTTCTTCGATCCGGCAATGGCAAAGGAACTGCCTTTCATCCGCAAGCGCTCGGCGCAACTGTTCTCGAAGTCGCGCTTCATTGCCGCGCAGTTCGAGGCCTACCTGCAGGACGATCTGTGGCTGAACCTCGCCTCCCATGCCAATTCGATGGCCGACCGGCTGCGCGGCGGGCTTGCCGCCTCCAACAGCGCCCGCGTCGCCTGGCCGACCAGCTCGAACGAGGTTTTCGCCGTCATTCCCAAGGACACGGCCAAGGCCGCCCAGGACAAGGGCGCCAAGTTCTACGACTGGCTGGAGCCGCACGACATGGCCGAACCGGTCCAGGGCCATGAGCAGCTGATCCGCCTGGTGACCAGCTTTGCGACCGAGAAGGAAGACGTGGACGCCTTCCTCGACGTCATCGCCGCCGGCTGAACCGCCACGAGACCCGCATCACGTCGCACCCTGCGGCGTGATGCGTTTGACGATGAGGTTCGAGAGCGCCTCGACCAATGCCGCATCGGCGCCACGCCGCGGCACAAGCACGAATTCCACGTCACCGAGCACCGGCAGCCTGTCTCCGGAAATCTCCCGGAGGCCGGACGGGGCCATGCTGCGCGGCTGGACCAGAACACCCATTCCAGCCCGCGCCGCCGCCGTCAGCCCGGCAAGACTGCCGCATGTGCAGACGATCCGCCACGCACGTTTTTCCCGGTCGAGCGCCAACTGTGCCGCCTTGCGGGTGATGCTCGGCGCCGGAAAGGCGATCAGCGGCAGGATCTCGGCGTCGCGCAGACGCTGAAGGTCGGCGTCGCGCGCCAGCCAGACCAGCGGCTCGCGATAGATCAGCCGCCCGTGCGCTTCGCCGATATGCCGCTTGGCGAGCACCAGATCGAGTTCGCCGAGCTCCTGCATCTGATAGAGATTGGCACTGAGTGCCACCGTCAGCTCAAGGTCAACGAGCGGATAGAGGCGGATGAAGTCTTCCAGGATGCCGGTGAGCCGGTTGGCGACCACGTCCTCGGAGACGCCGAGCCGCAGCCGACCGCGTAGCCGGCTCTCGCCGAACAGCGACATCACCTTGCCGTTCATGTCGAGCATGCTGCGCGCGTAACCGAGCAGCGCCTCGCCCTCCGTCGTCAGCCGTACCTGATGCGTGGTGCGGTCGATGAGCTGCCGCCCGAGCGCGGTTTCCAGCCGCTGGATATGCTGTGTGACCGTCGGCTGCCCCAGTCCCAGCCGCTCGGCGGCCAGCGTGAAGCTGCCGGTCTCGTTCAGCGTAACGAAGCTCGCAAGATGGGTCAGGTTCAGCATCGATCACGATCCATGATAACTGTTAGTGGTTGCATCCTGCTTCATGATGAGCAAGGGCTGAGGTCCATTCTCTGAGGACAGATCCATCATGAGCCGTTTCCTGCCGGACCGTTTCACCGTGATGCTGGTGTTGACGGTCGTCATCGCCTCGCTGCTGCCCGCCCAGGGCGATTTCGCCGAGTATTTCGGCATCGCCACCAAATGCGCGATCGCCCTTCTGTTCTTTCTGCACGGTGCCCGCCTGTCGCGTGACGTGGTGATCGCCGGTGTCCTGCACTGGCGCCTGCACCTGACGATTCTTGCAGTCACCTATGCGATCTTCCCGCTGCTCGGCCTCGGCCTGAGTTTCGTGCCGTCGGACATCCTGAAGCCGGAACTGTATGTCGGCATTCTGTTTCTCTGCGTGCTGCCGTCCACCGTCCAGTCGTCGATCGCCTTCACCTCGATTGCCGGCGGCAATGTACCAGCCGCGATCTGCTCCGCGTCGGCGTCCAACCTCTTCGGTATGTTCCTGACGCCGCTTCTGGTCGGCCTGATGATGACCACCAGCGGCACCGCCGGCTTCTCGCTTGATGCGCTGGAAACCATCCTGCTGCAGCTTCTGGCGCCGTTCGTCCTCGGACAGGTTCTTGAACCGTGGATCGGCAAGTGGATCCGCTCAAAAAAGAAACTGCTGTCGCCCGTCGACCGCGGCTCGATCCTGATGGTCGTCTATCTCGCCTTCAGCGAATCCGTCAACGAAGGCCTCTGGCAGACCTTCTCGATCACCGACATCGGCGTCGTGATCGGCCTCGACATCTCCCTGCTCGCCGTCGTCCTCTGCATCACGATGTTCGGCAGCCGGCTCCTCGGCTTCAACAAGCAAGACGAGATTACCATCACCTTCTGCGGATCGAAGAAGAGCCTTGCCTCGGGCGTACCGATGGCGGGCGCCATCTTCGCCGGCCAGAGCATCGGTGCCATCGTCCTGCCATTGATGCTCTTCCACCAGATCCAGCTGATGGTCTGCGCCGTGATCGCCCAGAAATATGCGACGCGGAAGGCCGCGACCGCGGCACCGATGGCAGTCCAGTCGGAAGTCGTCTGACGCCAGCTCCGAGCGTACGAAAAAGGCCCCTCCCGTCGCCGGGAGAGGCCCTTCAAAAACCCTAAAGGGGTATGGAGCCTTAGTTCACCTGCTGCGGTGCAGGCTGGGCATCGATCGTCTTTGCGGTTTCCACGACGTCGGCTGCGATCGCGATGCGACGCGGCTTCAGTGTTTCGGGAATATTGCGAAGCAGGTCGATGTGCAGCAGACCGTTCTTCAGCGATGCGCTCTGAACCTCGACATGGTCGGCGAGCTGGAAGCGACGCTCGAAGGCGCGCTTGGCGATGCCGCGATAGAGGTATTCGCTCTTCTCGGCGCCATCTTCTTCAGACTTCTCGCCCTTGACGCTCAGCACATGGGCATGGGCCTCGATGCTGAGTTCCTTTTCATCGAATCCGGCCACCGCCATGGTGATGCGGTAGGTGGTCTCGCCGGTCCGTTCGATGTTGTAGGGCGGGTAGGTCTGTGCCTGCTCGGGCTGGCTGACGCCGTCGAGCATGGAAAAGAGACGGTCGAAGCCGACGGTGGAGCGATAGAGCGGCGAAAAATCGACGTGACGCATGGTGTCCTCCTGGAAGCGACGTTTGCGGTTTTCAATGGTCCGGCCGGCGCCCCGAATGGCTGCCCCGACCGCTGTCACGGACCCTTTCGGCGTCCGTGACAAACAGATGGGAAGCGCAAAATTCGGCTTCAAGACCTTTTGCCGCGAAAAAATCGGAGCCGCTTCCGCGCGCCGGCGGATGCCGCTGAATGGCCCATGAACGGAGGGTTCCGCAGCCGTTCATCGGCGCCGCACTAGAACTGCGGCAACCGGAAGTATCTGCCTCCGGCGACTGAAGGCACGTCCCTTCGCTTCAGTCATTTTTTCAGCCGGCGTCGGGTGTCCTTTCCCGCGCCGGCTTTTTTCTTTGACGTCAACCGGGGCACCCCCTATCCCTCCAGACATCGATGCAGAACGGTGCAGCCATGGACGACATCCTCTTCTCCACGCCGGACAATCCGACCCCGCCCAACCATACGGCGGGCTATTTCGAGGGTGTTCGCGGGGCCCGGCTGCGCTACGCGATCTTCCGCTCGGAGATGTCGCCGGCACGCGGCACGGTCGTGCTGCTGCAGGGCCGCAATGAATTCATCGAGAAATATTACGAGACCATCCGAGAGCTCAACGCCATGGGCCTGTGGGTCGCGACCTTCGACCTGCGCGGCCAGGGGGGCTCGGCGCGACTGCTGAAGGCGCTCCGCAAGGGCCATGTCCGGCGGTTTTCCGATTATGAACGCGACCTCGACCTGTTTCTCGAAAAGATCGTCCTGCCGGACGCGCGTCTGCCGTTCTTCCTGATCGCCCATTCCACCGGCGCCTTGATCGCGCTGTCGGCGGCGCCGCGGCTGGCGAATCGGATCGACCGCATGGCGCTTGCCGCGCCGTTCATTGCGCTGACCAACCAGGCGATGCCGGAGCGCTGGGTGCGGCTGCTATCGGCGACGTTGTCACGACTGGGGCTCGGCAGCCGGTCGATGGGCAAGGACCAGAGCAACCGTCCCTTTCCCGGCAATCCGCTGACATCGGATCTCGCTCGCTTCGATCGCAATGCGGCAATCATCGCCGCGCATCCCGAGCTAACGATTGGTGCGCCGACGGCGCGATGGCTGCATGAGACGCTTGTTGCCGCAAGTCGCGCGACGCAACAGGCGCACCTGACCCGCATCACCACGCCCACCCTGCTGATCGCCCCTATGCGCGACGGCGTGGTGCCGTATGGGGCGCAGGAAACCCTGTCGCGGAATTTTCGCGCCGCCCAGCTGGTGACCATCACCGGCGCCCGCCATGAAGTGTTCCACGAACGCGACATCTACAGGCGACAGGCCATGGCGGCGATCGAGGCCTTCATGCCGGGCAGCGAGCAGGTGGCCGATTTTTCCGACTCCGAAGCCTGAAGACCGGTTATTCTCCAGGTCACGCCAGCAGCGCGCGCGCCTCATCGTAGACGCTGCGGCAGCCGGCAGCGATGATGTTTCCACCGTTTTCCGGCCGCCCGCCATCCCAGGTGGTGATGATGCCGCCAGCCTGCTCGATGAGCGGGATCAATGCCCCCACGTCATAGGGCTTGAGGTTGTTCTCGATCACAAGGTCGACATGGCCGGCCGCCAGCAGCGCGTAGGCGTAGCAATCGACGCCGTAGCGGAACAGCTGCACCTTGGCCTCGACCGACCGATAGCGCTCAATCTCTGCGGCGTTGAAGATGTGCGGGGACGTGGTGAACAGCGTCGCCTGCGACAGCGACCCGCAGTCGCGCGTCCGGATCTGCCGCTCGCCGTCGGGCCCGCGATACCAGGAGCGTTCGCCGTCTGCAAAATAGCGTTCGCCGGTGAATGGCTGGTCCATCATGCCGAGCCGCGCGCGGCCGCCTGAATAGAAACCGATGAGCGTTCCCCAGACCGGCACGCCGGAGATGAAGGCCCGCGTTCCGTCGATCGGATCGATGACCCAGACATGCTCGCGGTCGAGGCCGAAGGATTCGTGCTCTTCGCCGAGCATGCCGTGTTCCGGATACCAGGCGGTGACCAGCTCGCGGATGGCCGCTTCGGCTGCCTGATCCGCCTCGGTGACCGGGTCGAACCCCGAGGCGAGCTTGTTGCTGACGGACGTGCCGGATCGGAAACGCGGCAGTGTCTCACGCCGGGCGGCGTCGGCAAGGCTGTCGAAGAAAGCGCGGTCGGGAAGCATGGCGGGTTCCGGAGCTGATGAGGGACGCCTCTTTCTAGACGATCATGGCGGATCGACAAGAGACCGCAGCGCGTGAGGCATTGCCTGCAGAATAATCACCGCCAATAATTGCTTGACAATTGAGCAAATGCCACCTAGCGTCAGATCACAGTCTTTGACTGTAAATACCCTCCTTGGGTGTTTCCTCCCTAGACTCAAGCCGCGCCTCAAGGCGCGGTTTTTTTTGCCCGGCGTCTGCCGCGCCGGATGCCTTCGAACTGTGGGGGGAGAAAATCGGCCTTCTATTCGGCCGCAAGCGCGCCGTCGATGCTGAAGCCGGCGGCGAAATCCACCATCTGGCGCATGAAGGTCGACAGCGCCGCAGCCACCAGATCGAATTCCGGCTTTTTCTCAAGCGTCGCCTCGTCGACATAGAGCGCCCGGTTGACCTCGATCTGCAGCGCATGCAGGCCGCGCACCGGCCGACCGTAATGCTCGGTGATGAAGCCGCCGGCATAAGGCTTGTTGCGCACCGCGTGAAAGCCCATGTCTTCGAGAATATGCAGCGCGACGCGTGACAGTTCTGCCGATGCGCTGGTGCCGTAGCGATCGCCAATAATGAAATCCGGCCGGATGTCCGAGCCGGCAAGGCGAATGTTGCCCGGCATAGAATGGCAATCGATGAGGATCGACAGCCCAAAGCGGGCATGCGTCCGGGCGATCAGCCGACGCAGGCAGGCATGATAGGGTTTGTAGAGCGCGTCGATGCGCGCCAGCGCCTCGCCGACCGGAAGCCGGTGGCGATAGATCTCCATGTTCTCGGCGACGATGCGTGGAATGGTGCCGAGACCGCCGGCCACCCGCATCGAGCCGATATTGGCGAACGACGGCAGTGGCCCGTCGAACATCCGCGGGTCGAGCTCGTAGGGCTCGCGGTTGACGTCGAGGTAGGCGCGCGGAAAGTTCGCCACCAGCATCGGCGCCCCGAACAGCGGAGCGTCGGCAAACAGCTCGTCGACGAAATGATCCTCTGAGCGGCGGATGGCCGTCTCGTCGAGACGCGCGGCATCCAGGAAGCCTGCCGGATAGTCACGGCCGCTATGCGGAGAGTTGAAGACGAAGGGAATGGTCTGCGTTTCGGGCTCCCGCACCTCGAAGGGATCGCAATCGCCCGTCATCCAATCCATTCGGCCTTTACCATGTCCAGAACTCATCAAAGCGATATGTTGCCAGTTGCATGCGGCGAAGTCCATACTATCTCCATCCCATAGAAGGATGCTCGCGACCCGCCATTCACTGGTTTTTTACTGCCGATAGGCTAGTGTCGGAGCCTCCGGAACAACGAAAAACCAAAAACGGTCCTGACGATGCAAAAAATCCTCCTCGCCGAAGATGACAACGACATGCGCCGCTTCCTTGTGAAGGCGCTGGAAAAGGCGGGTTACAAGGTGACCTCCTTCGACAACGGAGCAAGCGCCTACGACCGCCTGCGCGAGGAACCCTTCTCCCTCCTGCTCACCGATATCGTCATGCCCGAAATGGACGGCATCGAACTGGCGCGCCGTGCGACGGAACTCGATCCCGACCTCAAGGTGATGTTCATCACCGGCTTCGCAGCCGTCGCTCTGAATTCCGATTCGAAGGCACCCAAGGATGCCAAGGTGCTCTCCAAGCCCTTCCACCTGCGCGATCTGGTCGACGAGGTGAACAAGCTTCTGGTCGCCTGAGCCCGGTTTTCCGGGCTTCTCGCGGCGGCTTGAAAAAAAGCAGTCGGCGCGGAAAATTAGCGGTTGACGGCCAGACCTTTTGTATGGTTTACCGCGGCCACGGATGGGCGTATAGCTCAGCGGGAGAGCACTACGTTGACATCGTAGGGGTCACAGGTTCAATCCCTGTTACGCCCACCATCCTCTTCAAAACGTTGAAAAATCCGCTTCGGCGGATTTTTCCGTTTCTGGGGTTTGAGCAAGCCGCTGCGGTGGCCTGGCTGGCGGAACTCTAATGATCGAAGGGCGCGCTTCAGGCGCAACCAAGCCCGCCCTGAATGCCCAGATAGGGCCAATCCTCCAGACAACGTTCGAGCAACGTCGTCTGACGAGCACCGGTCGGACCATCGTTACGGAAAGGATGACTTGCGCGCGCCCTGCCCTATCTCCTGCAGAGCGGCAGCAGATCCGACGCCGCGTCCCTTCCATCACGTGCAGGAGGACCCATGGGGTTGTTCGACAGTCTTCTCGGGCATGGATCGCGCGTCGATCCGGCCGATTTGCACAAGCGCCTCGACGGCGTGCTGATCGATGGTGAGGAGGCGCAGCTTGCCTTTCGCGTCGTGCGCGACTTTTTCGTCTTCACCCAGTTCCGGCTGATCCTCGTCGACATCCAGGGAATGACCGGCAGCAAGGTCGACTACACCACCATCCCCTACCGCGCGATCACCCGCTTCTCCGTCGAGACGGCCGGCACCTTCGATCTTGATTCGGAGCTGCGGATCTGGGTGTCCGGCAGTCCGGCGCCGATCGAGCGGACGCTCGGCAAGGGCAGCGATGTGCGCTCCATCCAGCGGGCGCTGGCAACCGGCATCAGCCGCTAGCCTCCGGCTTCTTGAAACGGCGACGGCCGGACCACAAGGATCCGGCCGTGCTTGAAATGCTGTCCGCGAGCCTACCAGCGGGGCGGTGGTCCCCAGTGGCGGTCCGGGCCACGATCGCGCCAGTGGCGCGGCGGCGGGCCCCAATGCCGTGGCGGACCATCGTCGCGCCAGTAGCGGGGCCGCGGCGGCGGTCCGCGGCGCGGAACGCAATCTCCCCAGCGATTGAGACGCCAGCCCGGGCCGCAGGCGTAGTCGACCTGCTGAACCAGATGGTTTGACGACGACTGTGGCGCCGGACGTGTGGTCGGCATCGGCTGTGCGACGCCGGATGCGGCACCGGCAAGAACAACAGCAGCTGCAAGTATCAAGGCCTTCATGATGGAACCCTCGTGATGATGGCGAGGAGAAAGCTGCACCCGGACAAATGAACGCTGGCTGAATCAGGCGTTCATCATGGTGTCGGACGCCATCCGCTAAGAGCAGGCAAGACAGGATCTGCCGCACCGGCGCGGCAGACTTGACAGCCTTGGGGTGAGGCCCATGTCTGCCTTGCGCTTCGCACCGAAGTCTGGTTCCAGAGACACCGTCAGGCCGGACGCGTCGAGCGGCACTGGCCTCGGAGGAAGCGGCTTTGTCGGCCAGGCACTCGAGCCGGCGCCCGGCTGTGAAAGAAGTTCGGAAAGATAATGCGTCTGATTGAGACAGTCTCCGCTGCTCCGCCCGTCAAGGCCCTCGTTGCCCGCCTGAAGCTCGTCAAGAGAAAGGCCTTTGCCCGCGGCAGCGAGATCGGACTGATCTTCTCGAGCATCGCCATCGGGCTTGCCGCCGGAGCCGCCGTGAGCGGCATGAGCTGGGTGTCGCGCAGCATGCACAGCATGATCTTCGGCATCGGCATGTCGGAGTGGCTGAGCTCATCGACCATCGACAACAAGCTGCTGGTGCTGCTGGCTCCGATCTGCGGCGGCATCCTGCTCGGGCTTTTCCTTTATATCCTGTCGCGCAAGCGCAAGCGCCAGATCGTCGACCCGATCGAAGCCAATGCCCTGTTCGGCGGCCGCATCTCGTTGACCGACAGCGTCATCGTTGCAGTCCAGAACCTGATCTCCAACGGCTTCGGCGCGTCTGTGGGTCTGGAAGCCGGCTATACGCAGCTGTCGGCGGGCATCGGCTCCAAGCTCGGCACGAAGCTGCGGCTGCGCCGCGAAGACATGCGCATTCTGGTCGGCTGCGGGGCCGCGGGCGCCATTGCCGCTGCCTTCAATGCGCCGCTGACCGGCGCCTTCTACGCGTTTGAGCTGATCATCGGCACCTACAGCATGGTGGCATTGGCGCCGGTCGTCATCTCGGCGATCATTGCCACCTTCGTCGCCCGCGCCCTGTCGGGTGACAGCTTCCTGATCGAGGTCGGCGAGATCGGTATCATCACGCCGGCCGACTACCTGCCGGCGATCCTGCTCGGCGCCATCTGCGCCGGCGCCGGCATCCTGATCATGCAAGGCGTCGCGCTGGTCGAGGAGCTGGCGCGCAAGAGTTCAACCCCGGCCTTTGTGCGGCCGGCGATCGGCGGCATCGTCGTCGGGCTTCTGGCCATGGTCACCCCGCAGGTCCTCTCGGCCGGCCACGGCGCGCTGCACCTGAACCTCGATGGCGGAACACCGGTGCATCTTCTCCTCGGCATCCTGCTGATGAAATCGCTTGCCTCGGCGGTCTCGATCGGTTCCGGCTTCCGCGGCGGGCTGTTCTTCGCCTCGCTGTTCATGGGCTCGCTGATCGGCATGATCTTCGCCGCCCCCGCCGACTACATCACCAGCGGCTCGCTGACGCCCACCGTGCTTGCGGTGGTCGGCATGAGCGCGCTTGCGGTCGCCATCATCGGCGGGCCGCTGACCATGACCTTCCTGGCGCTGGAAATCACCGCCGACTTCCCGATCACCGCCCTGGTGCTGGCGGCCGTCATCACCTCCTCGGTGGTCGTGCGCACCACCTTCGGCTACTCGTTTGCCACCTGGCGCTTCCATCTGCGCGGCGAGAGCATCCGCAGCGCCCACGACGTCGGCTGGATCCGCACCCTCACCGTCGACAAGCTGATGCGCGCCGACGTCAAATGCGCCCGGCTCGGCGGATCCCTCGACGAGTTTCGCGAAGCGTTTCCGCTCGGGTCGGCAAAGCGGGTCATCCTGCTCGACGACGACGAGCGCTATGCCGGGATCATCTCGCTGCCGGACGTCTACGCGGACGAGGTCGAGGCCACCAAGCCGCGCACCCAGCTGGCGGATTTCATCGGCCACCAAAACGATTTCCTGCTGCCGAATATGAACGCCAAGCAGGCGGCGGGGATCTTCGACCAGTCGCACGCCGAAGCGCTGGCGGTGATCAACAATCTCATCGATCGGCGGGTCGTCGGCCAGCTCAGCGAAGCCCATACGCTACGGCGCTACAGCGAAGAGCTCGACCGGCAGCGGCGCGAGGCCGTCGGCGAACTGCAGGCCTGACTGCACCGCACGAACCCGGATCGCCGGTGGCTGGCGATGGCAATCTCGATGCACAAACTAAAACGGCACCGGATCGCTCCGGTGCCGTTTGTAGTTCTGTCAATCAGATGATGCCGGACAGGATCAGGCAGCGTTCTTCGCGTAGTCGGCCGTCGGCACTTCGGCGATCGTCTTCAGGACGACGGAAGCGATCTGGTACGGGCAACCCTGGCTGTTCGGGCGGCGATCTTCGAGATAGCCCTTGTAGCCGTTGTTGACGAAGGAGTGCGGAACGCGGATCGAGGCGCCGCGGTCGGCAACGCCGTAGGAGAACTTGTTCCACGGTGCCGTCTCGTGCTTGCCGGTCAGGCGCAGATGGTTGTCCGGGCCGTAAACGTCGATGTGCTCCTGCCAGTTCTTGGAGAAGGCAGCCATGAGCGCTTCGAAGTATTCCTTGCCACCGATCTCGCGCATGAACTTGGTCGAGAAGTTGCAGTGCATGCCAGAGCCGTTCCAGTCCGTGTCGCCGAGCGGCTTGCAGTGGAATTCGACGTCGATGCCGTACTGTTCGCAAAGGCGCAGCAGCAGGTAGCGGGCGATCCAGATCTGGTCGGCGGCGCTCTTGGAGCCCTTGCCGAAGACCTGGAATTCCCACTGGCCCTTGGCCACTTCGGCGTTGATGCCTTCGTGGTTGATGCCGGCGGCGAGGCAGAGGTCGAGGTGCTCTTCAACGATTTCGCGGGCAACCGAGCCGACGTTCTTGAAGCCGACGCCCGTGTAGTACGGACCCTGCGGAGCCGGATAGCCCTGCTCGGGGAAGCCGAGCGGACGGCCGTTCTCGTAGAAGAAGTATTCCTGTTCGAAGCCGAACCAGGCGCCTTCGTCGTCGAGGATCGTCGCGCGGCTGTTGGAGGCATGCGGCGTGACGCCGTCCGGCATCATGACTTCGCACATGACCAGAGCGCCGTTGGTACGGGCCGGGTCAGGGTAGATGGCGACAGGCTTCAGCACGCAGTCCGAGCTATGACCTTCAGCCTGCATCGTGGAGGAGCCGTCGAAGCCCCAGAGCGGCAGCTGTTCGAGCGTCGGGAATTCGTCGAATTCCTTGATCTGCGTCTTGCCGCGAAGGTTCGCCACCGGCTTGTAGCCGTCGAGCCAGATGTACTCGAGCTTGTATTTCGTCATAGGTCTCTCTCGTTTCTATGCTGCCTGATGTAGCACATCCCAATCGGAAGACGCCGCCTCATGGGCGCCAGCGTGGGGACTATTTCCACAGATGCATATAGCGTGCCAGACGACGCCCGGCCCGTATTACTGTTGCTCTCGGCAGAAGCAGCTCGGGCCGCGACGACTCCCATCACGGATGGATTGCGCTCGCACGGCAGCGCTTTGGAACCCTTCCGGACAAGCCTCGTTGACCGGATTAGCCAGGGTGCAGCCGCCCGTTCATCGATCACGCGATCCTCTGCCTAATCGCTTGCAAGATGATGTCAAAATATGCATATTGGTTATAAATGAACCACTGAGAAGATGCAAAAGAAAGCATCTTGATTATATAATAGGCAAAAACGCCTCAGCGGACTGGAAGAATGAACCAAGGATAGCCCAGATGAATACCGCTTCCGAAAGAACGACAGCGCAGATCATTCCCTTCCCGACCCGCGCCATGCGCTCCGCGGCGCTCGGTGCGGATCGCCTTGATCAAGACGCTCAGGCAGAGAAGGCGCGCTTTGCCGATCTCGCTTTCGGTGGAAGCTGGTATCATCAGGAGGCCCTGGTGGAGCCGACGCCGCCCAAGGCGAACTGATGCGTCATTTGCCCAAATAAAAGGCGACTGCGGTCAATTGTTGTGCTGTCGCCTGTCTCGTGTGCAGGAGCAGGCGCTTGCCCGGTATCGATTTGGTTGACAGGCGCCGCCAACGCACGGGAATGTGGCAATCCGATTCATTCGAAGGCACATCCGTCAGCTCAAGCTGCTCCGTTCGCCGGCGCGATCTGTAATGCCGCAGATGATGGCCGGTGCATCCGGCGATCATACTCGCCGTTGATCTTGGCTTCTGCTTTCCGCAGGCGAGTGCCGCGCCGCGCTCCTGGCGGGTAATCCGGCTTGCATTGTTCTCTTGCATTGCACACACTTGGCTTCTTCGCGGCGTTCGGGCACACGCATATGGTCCGGCAAGGAGCTCCATGTCGATCAAAGCCAGCATCTACCATCTCACGCATTACAAGTATGACAGACCGGTCCGTCTCGGGCCCCAGATCATCCGCCTCAAGCCGGCCGCCCATTCCAGAACCCGCGTCCTCAGCCACTCGCTGAAAGTCTCGCCGGCCAATCACTTCGTCAATCTGCAGCAGGACCCCTACGGCAACTACCTCGCCCGCTTCGTCTTTCCGGAGCCGGCGACGGAGCTGAAGATCGAGGTCGACCTGATCGCAGATATGTCGGTCTACAATCCCTTCGACTTCTTTGTCGAAGAAGAGGCGACGAGCTGGCCCTTCGATTACCCGGAGGCGCTGGTCGAGGATCTCTCGATCTACCGCAGACCGGAGCCGACGGGGCCACTGCTCGACGCGTTCCTGGCGACGCTCGACCGCAGTCCCGGCCAGCATACCGTCGATATGATCGTCGCCATCAACGCCCGCCTGCAGAGCGAGATCGGCTATGTGATCCGCATGGAGCCGGGCGTTCAGACGCCGGAGCAGACGCTCGAGACCGGCCGGGGATCCTGTCGCGACACAAGCTGGCTGCTCGTCCAGATCCTGCGCCACCTTGGCCTGGCCGCCCGCTTCGTCTCCGGCTACCTGATCCAGCTGACGCCGGACCTGAAGGCGCTCGATGGCCCCTCCGGCACCGAGCACGACTTTACCGACCTGCATGCCTGGGCCGAGGTCTATCTGCCGGGCGCGGGCTGGATCGGCTTTGATCCGACGTCCGGCCTGCTGACGGGCGAGAGCCATATTCCGCTGGCCGCCACGCCCCACTACCGCAATGCCGCGCCGATCTCCGGCGGATATTACGGGCAGGCCGAAACCAGCTTCGACTTCGCCATGACCGTGTCGCGCGTTGCCGAGCATCCGCGCATTACCAAGCCGTTTTCCGACGACAGCTGGCACGCTCTCAATGATTTGGGCGAGCGCGTCGACGAGGTGCTGAAGGCCGAAGACGTCCGGCTGACGATGGGCGGCGAGCCGACCTTCGTGTCGATCGACGATTTTGAATCCGAGGAATGGAATACCGACGCGGTCGGCCCGACCAAGCGGGATCGTGCCGACGTCCTGATCCGTCGCCTGCGGGAGCGCTTCGCGCCCGGCGGCTTCCTCCATTACGGCCAGGGTAAATGGTACCCCGGCGAAAGCCTCCCGCGTTGGACCTTCTCGCTGTTCTGGCGCCGTGACGGCAAGCCGATCTGGAGCAATCCGGATCTGGTTGCCGAGGAAGGCCGCGACTACGGCGTCCGCGACGAGGATTCCGCCCGTCTGCTGCAGGAGATGGCAGGCGAGCTCGGCGTGGCTCCCGACATGGTGGTGCCGGCCTTCGAGGATCCCGGCGAATGGATCCTGCGCGAAGCCAACCTGCCGGACAATGTCGACCCGTCCAATTCAAAACTTACGGACGCCGAGGAGCGCAGCCGTATCGCCCGCGTGTTCGAGCGGGGCCTGACGCGGCCGAGCGGCTATGTGCTGCCGGTCCAGGCGTGGAACGCCCGCGCCGAAGGCCCGCGCTGGGTCAGCGAACGCTGGCGGACGAGACGCGGCCGCGTCTTCCTGGTGCCGGGCGACAGCCCCGTCGGCTACCGGCTGCCGCTGGGCAAGCTTCCCTACGTGCCGCCCTCGCAGTTCCCGTACATTCACGAGGCGGACCCTTCGATTCCCCGCGCGCCGCTGCCGGATGTCATCGTGCCGGCCGGCCGGTCGATGCCCGAATCCTCCTTCAAGGCCGGGGACACGGAAAATCTCGGACGTGTCGAGCAGGTCTTGGGCGAGATCGGCGGCGCGGTGCGCACTGCAGTCTCCGTCGAGCCGCGCGATGGCCGGCTGTGCGTCTTCATGCCGCCGGTCGAAAAGATCGAGGATTACCTCGAACTGGTCGCCGCCGCCGAAAATGCCGCGGCAAAGCTGAAGCTCGCCGTGCATATCGAGGGCTATGCTCCGCCGCACGACGAGCGCATCAACGTCATCCGTGTCGCTCCCGATCCCGGTGTCATCGAGGTCAACATCCACCCCGCCTCGAACTGGAAGGACTGCGTCGACATCACCACCGCCGTCTACGAAGAAGCCCGCCAGGCACGGCTCGGTGCCGACAAGTTCATGATCGACGGGCGTCATACCGGAACCGGCGGCGGCAACCATGTGGTGGTCGGCGGCGCCAATCCCAATGACAGTCCGTTCCTGCGGCGCCCCGACCTCCTGAAAAGCCTGGTGCTGCATTGGCAGCGTCATCCGTCGCTCTCCTATCTATTTTCCGGCCTGTTCATCGGCCCGACCAGCCAGGCGCCGCGCATCGACGAGGCTCGCCACGACAGCCTGTACGAGCTGGAGATCGCGCTGGCCCAGGTTCCGCCGCCGGGTGGCGCTGCGCCCCTGCCCTGGCTCGTGGACCGCCTGTTCCGCAACCTGCTGACCGACGTCACCGGCAATACCCATCGCTCGGAAATCTGCATCGACAAGCTGTTTTCGCCGGATGGTCCGACCGGGCGCCTTGGGCTCGTCGAATTCCGCGGCTTCGAGATGCCGCCCAATGCGCGCATGTCGCTTGCCCAGCAACTGCTCGTGCGGGCCCTCATCGCCCGCTTCTGGAAGAACCCGGCGCAAGGCTCCTTCGTCCGCTGGGGAACAGCGCTGGCCGACCGCTTCATGCTGCCGCACTATGTCTGGGCGGATTTCCTCGACGTGCTGGCCGATCTCAAAGACCATGGTTTCGAACTGCGCCCGGAATGGTTCGAAGCGCAGCTGGAATTCCGCTTCCCGTTCTTCGGCGAAGTCGAATACGAGGGGACGAAGCTGGAACTGCGCCAGGCACTGGAGCCTTGGCACGTCATGGGCGAACAGGGGGCGATCGGCGGCACTGTGCGTTACGTCGATTCCTCTGTCGAGCGGCTGCAGGTTCGCCTCGAAACCAGCAATCCCTCCCGCTACACGGTGGCCTGCAACGGCCGCGCCGTACCGCTGAAACCCACTGGCGCCTCCGGCGTTTCGGTCGCCGGCGTCCGCTTCAAGGCATGGCAGCCGTCAGCCGGCCTGCATCCGGTGCTGCCGGTCAATTCGCCGCTGACCTTCGACATCTACGACACCTGGTCGCAACGCTCGATCGGCGGCTGCATCTACCACGTGGCGCACCCCGGCGGCCGCAACTACGAGGCTTTCCCGGTAAATGGCAACGAGGCGGAGGCCCGCAGGCTTGCGCGCTTCGAGCCTTGGGGGCATACGACCGGCCGGTATGAATTGATGTCGGAAAAAGAATCGCCGGAGTTTCCGCTGACTCTCGACCTGCGTCGGCCGATAGGAGTCTGACGTGGCACGTGCCCCGGTGAGCGAAATCAAGAAAAGCACCGGGGCAATTACCGAAGACCCGATCCTCGGCTATCGCCCGCTTCCCGGCGTCCCCGACGAGATGCTGGACGTCCACGGCCAGATCCGGCCGGTGTGGCAGAACCTGATCGGCGCGCTCGGGCGAATGTCGGAAGCCGAGCTTCACGAACGCTTTGCCCGTGCCGACCGCTACCTGCGCGATGCCGGCGTGTTCTACCGCGCCTACGGGTCGCAGGAGAGCGGCGAACGCAGCTGGCCGATTTCGCACGTACCCGTCCTCATCGATGGTCGCGAGTGGGAGAAGGTGTCGGCCGGTCTCGTCCAGCGCGCCGACCTGCTGGAGAAAATCGTCGCCGACATCTACGGTGACAGCATGCTGGTGCGCGAAGGCATCCTTCCGCCGGCGCTGGTCGGCTCCAATCCGGAATTCCTGCGGCCGCTGGTGGGCGTCAAGCCGGCGCACGGCCACTACCTTCACTTCGTCTCATTCGAGATCGGCCGCGGCCCGGACGGCAACTGGTGGGTTCTTGCCGACCGCACCCAGGCGCCCTCCGGCGCCGGTTTCGCGCTGGAAAATCGCGTGGCAACGACGCGCGCCTTCTCCGACATTTACGGCGAGACGCATGTCCACCGCCTGGCCTCCTTCTTCGGCGCCTTCCGCGATGCTCTGCAGGCGCACAAGCGCTATCCGGACGACCGCATCGCCGTCCTCACGCCCGGCCCGGCGAACGAGACCTATTTCGAGCACGCCTACATTGCCCGCTACCTCGGCTTCATGCTGCTGGAGGGCGAGGACCTTGCGGTCGTCAACGACCGGGTGATGGTGCGCACGGTTGCCGGCCTGAAGCCGATCGGCGTGCTCTGGCGACGCCTCGACGCTTCCTATTCGGATCCGCTGGAGCTCAACCAGACTTCGCATATCGGCACGCCCGGCATGGTCCAGGCGCTGCGGGCCGGATCGGTCACCATCGTCAATGCCCTCGGCTCGGGCATTCTGGAAACGCGCGCCCTGCTCGCCTTCATGCCGACGATCTCCCGGCGGATGCTCGGCGAGGAACTGCTGCTGCCATCGATTGCCACCTGGTGGTGCGGGCAGAAGGACGAACGCCGGCACGTCGCCGACAATATCGAGCGCATGGTCATCGGCCCTGCCTATTCAAGGCTGCCGTTCTTCGAGGATAATGGCCGCTCGGTGCTTGGCTCGTCGCCGCGCGGAGCGGACAAGCCCTCCGTCTCGGACTGGCTGGCGGCCGAGGGCGGAAGGCTTGTCGGACAGGAGCTCGTAACGCTGTCGACAACCCCGGCCTATGCCGGCGGCAGGCTCATCCCGCGGCCGATGTCGCTGCGAGTCTTTGCCGCCCGCACCGAGAACGGCTGGCAGATCATGCCGGGCGGCTTTGCCCGGATCGGCAACGGCGACGACGTCGCCGCAATCGCCATGCAGTCGGGCGGCACCGCCGCCGACGTCTGGATCGTCTCCGACAAGCCGGTCGAGCGCCAAAGCCTGCTGACGCCGGAGGAGACCTTTACTCGCAACATGCCCGGCAGCCTGCCTAGCCGTGCAGCGGATAACCTGTTCTGGCTCGGACGCTATATCGAGCGCGCCGAAGGGGCGCTGCGCATCCTGCGTGCCTGGCACATGCGCTATGCGGAATCGGCCGACCCGGACGCGCCGCTGCTCGCCGACGTGACGCGCTACCTGAAGGGCATCGACATGGACATGTCGGAGGCCCTGCCGGAACCGCTGATCCGCAACATCGACAGCGCCATCTACTCGGCCAGCAACATCCGCGACCGCTTCTCGCTGGACGGCTGGCTGGCGCTGAACGACCTGGCCAAGACCGCAAAACGTTTCCACGATGCGGTCCAGGCGGGAGACGATGCCGCCCATGCGATGACCGTGCTCCTGCGCAAGCTCGCGGGCTTCGCCGGCCTGGTGCACGAAAACATGTATCGCTTCACCGGCTGGCGCTTCCTGTCGATCGGCCGCTACCTGGAGCGCGGCCTGCACATGACCCGCCTTCTCGGGCACATGTCCGGACCGGCGGCTCCCGACGGTTCTCTCGACATGCTGCTGGAAATCGGCGACAGCGTCATGACCCACCGCCGTCGCTACAACGTCAACACCGCCCGCCTGACGGTGACCGATCTCCTGGCGCTCGACCCACTCAACCCGCGCTCGATCCTCTTCCAGCTGAACGAGATCCGCACCGAAGTCGAGCAGTTGCCGCACCCCTACGGGACCGGCCAGATGTCGGAGCTTGACCGCGAGGCGATGCGCCTGCATTCCGGGCTGGCGGTCATGACCACCGAGGCGATGACGGCTGACGTCTACGACAAGCTGGAAGACGAGATGGAGCGGCTCTCCGATCTCATTGCCCGGACCTATTTTGGATAGCCGATGCTCTACGACCTTTCGCTGCACATGGGCTATGTCTACGAGGTACCGGCCTCCGGCGCCCGCCATATCCTGCGCATCATGCCGCTGTCGATCTCCCACCGCCAGCGTCTGGTCGCCGGCTCGATCAGCGTCTCGCCGACGCCGGACGAGCGGACGACCTTCGTCGATTTCTTCGGCCTGCAGGCAACCTCCGCGCTTTTCCGTTCGCCGCACGAGCGGCTGGACATCCGCATGCAGGCACGCGTTCAGGTGGATGCTCTTCCCCTGACGGCCGACCTTTCGCCGGAACTGGCCAAGCTCGAACACGAGCTCTCCGACACCCGCTCGGTCGATGCAGGCTCTCCCCATCACCTGGTGGGATCGAGCCCGCGGCTGCCGGAAGAGCCGGCGATCGCAGCCTTTGCCCGCGACACGGTGAAGCCGGGCCAGACCGTGCGCGAGATCGCCACCGCGCTCTGCGCCCGCATCCACGGCGAATTTGCCTATGATGCGAAGGCGACGACGGTCGATACGACGCCGTGCGAAGCCTTCCGCCTGAAGCGCGGCGTCTGCCAGGATTTCGCCCACATCATGATCGTTGCGCTCCGCAGCCTCGGCATCCCCGCCGGCTATGTGAGCGGCTTCCTGCGCACCATTCCGCCACCCGGCAAGGAGCGGCTGGAAGGCGCAGATGCCATGCATGCCTGGGTGCGCGTCTGGTGCGGCACCGCCACCGGCTATGTCGAGCTCGATCCGACGAACAACATTGCGGCAGGGTCGGACCATATCGTCGTCGGCTACGGCCGCGACTATTCCGAGGTGGCGCCGATGATCGGTATCCTGAAGAGCTACGGAAGCCACAAGACCGTCCAGGCGGTGGATGTCGTTCCGATCCGGCAATAACGCTCCGCTTTCGGGCGCTTCGTTCAAATTTAAGCTTTCCCGTTAGCGGTTTCCCCAACCTCTTCCTCTATGCCTGACCGTGTTCAATCAAGCGAACTTGGATGGCCGACGATGAGCTGGGTTTCACTGTCTCGAATGCTGAAGGATCGGGGTGGCAATTTCGCCATGACGACCGCTTTGCTTCTTCCGATCACGATCGGCGTCGGAGGCATGGCGGTGGATCTGACCAACGTGATGCAGGAGAAGTCTAACCTGCAATCGGTCGCCGATGCTGCGACGCTGGCTGCCGCTTCGAAGATGTCCCAGGACGACATCAGCGCCAACGAGGCCAAATCCGTCGTCGAGAATTACCTGCTCGGCCAGTACCTTGCGCAGATGCGCCAAAGCGGTGTGACGGAACAGGAAATTGCCCTCGCCAAGGCGGAGCTCCTGAAAAACACCTCCGTCGAGGCGACGGTGACCGCCACCGGCGGCTCGAGCAAGGCCTTCGACGTCAAGATGACGACGACCCACAGCGTGCCGCTCAATCCGCTGACCCGCCTGATCGGCCCGGACAGCATTCCGGTGACGATTTCGAGCGTCGCGGCCAGTGCCCGCGAAGGCAACGCGCTATCGATGTATCTGGTCCTCGACCGCTCCGGCTCGATGGCCTGGGACACGACGACGGTCAACCCGGTCAAGCCGACGAAGACAGAGAGCTATCAGGAACAGGTCAACTCCACCTGCTATGACTGGCGGGGCCGAGCCTACAGCTGCACGACGACGGTGACGAAAACGCGCGATGTGCCGAATTACGTCATCAAGATCGAAGCTCTGAAGGCGGCAGCCACGATGATGTTCGGCGAGCTGCAGAAGGCCTCCGCCCCGGACACCACGGGCACCGCGCTGCGCGAAGAGGCGGCAAAGAAGCTGATCCGCATCGGCGCTGTATCTTACACGCACGAGACGCAGGACGAACAGAAGCCCGCCTGGGGCACGACGGCAGCCGCGAAGTACGTCAGCGATCTTCCAAGCGTCCCGACCGGCGGCACGGATGCGAGCGGCGCACTGGCCGTAGGCTTTGCCGATCTGATTTCGACCAACACCACCGAAGCCACCCAGCACAAGGCCAAGGGCAATCCAAGCTTTGCTCGCTTCATGGTGCTGATGACCGACGGCGAGATGACGGGGAATTCCAGCAGCTGGAACCGTGGGATCGACGACAAGGTCCGGACCGCCTGCGCCAATGCGAAGAAGGACAACATCACCATCTTCACGGTCGCCTTTATGGCGCCGGACAAGGGCAAGGACCTGCTCAAGGCCTGCGCCACCAACATCGACAACTACTACGAGTCCAACGACATGGCAGCGCTGGTCACCGCTTTCGGCGACATCGGCCGCAAAGCCGCAAAGACCGCCACCCGCCTGACAAACTGATGCCGGTCGCATTCCCGGACTGACGAGCGCCTGCCGATATCGGCGGGCGCTTTTGTCGTTTTCCTACAGCCACTTGACGAACGAGAGCATCTGCTGGAAGCCAAGCGTCAAGAACATCGCGATGGGCGATTGCATGTGTCTCGCAACGGTGCATAAACTGTCGCCAGACATGCGCCGGATTATCCGAACCGGCCCCCGCGGTGATTGACGACAAAAAGCAAAGTGGCGACCTGATGAACAACAGCCTGTCTTCGGTGGATATTCCCCAGCCCGCTCCCCGCAGTTCAAACCCGCAGATCATGGCGGAAGAGATCATCGAGCGCCTGACCTATCGCATCGGCAAGGACGCGAAGGTCGCCAAGCCGCACGACTGGCTGACGGCATCCATCCTGGTGGTGCGTGACCGCATTATCGACCGATGGATGGACAGCACCCGCCGCGTCTACAAGACCGGTGACAAGCGCGTCTATTACCTATCGCTGGAATTCCTGATCGGCCGCCTGATGCGCGACGCCGTCAGCAATCTCGGCCTGCTGTCGGAAATCCGCGACGCGCTGACATCGCTCGGCGTCGATATCGACGTGATCGCCGGTCTCGAGCCGGATGCGGCGCTCGGCAACGGGGGCCTCGGCCGTCTCGCCGCCTGCTTCATGGAGAGCATGGCGACCGTCGACATTCCGGCCTACGGCTACGGCATCCGATACGTGCACGGCCTGTTCCGCCAGCAGATGGCCGACGGCTGGCAGGTGGAACTGCCGGAAACCTGGCTTGCCCACGGCAATCCCTGGGAATTCGAGCGCCGCGAAAGCTCTTACGAAATCGGCTACGGCGGCTCGGTGGAAAGCGTCGGCGCCTATGACGAGCCGCCGCGCTTCGTCTGGAAGCCGGCCGAACGCGTCATCGCCATGGCTTACGATACGCCGATCGTCGGCTGGCGCGGCAAGCGCGTCAACACGCTGCGGCTCTGGTCTGCCCAGCCCATCGACCCGATCCTGCTCGACGCCTTCAACGCCGGCGATCACATCGGCGCGCTGCGTGAAAGCAACAAGGCGGAATCGCTGACCCGCGTTCTCTATCCGGCCGATGCCAACCCGGCGGGCCAGGAGCTGCGCCTGCGCCAGGAGTACTTCTTCTCCTCCGCCTCGCTGCAGGACATCCTGCGCCGCCACCTGCAGCAGTATCCGGACTTCACCAACCTGCACGACAAGGTCGCCATCCAGCTGAACGACACGCATCCTGCCGTCTCGATCGCCGAGCTGATGCGCCTGCTGGTCGATGTCCATGGCATGGATTTCGACGAGTCCTGGGAGATCACCCGCAAGACCTTCTCCTACACCAACCACACGCTGCTGCCGGAAGCGCTGGAAAGCTGGCCGGTGCCGCTGTTCGAGCGCCTGCTGCCGCGCCACATGCAGATCGTCTATGCGATCAACACCAAGATCCTGCTCGAGGCGCGCAAGGAAAAGACGTTCGACGAGACGCAGATCCGGTCGATCTCGCTGATTGACGAAGGTGGCGAGCGGCGCGTGCGCATGGGCAACCTGGCCTTTGTCGGATCCCATTCGATCAACGGCGTCTCGGCGCTGCACACCGAACTGATGAAGGAAACGGTGTTTGCCGATTTCCACGCGCTCTACCCGACCCGCATCAACAACAAGACCAACGGCATTACGCCGCGCCGCTGGCTGATGCAGTGCAACCCGGGACTTACCGATCTCATCCGCGAGGCGATAGGACCGAGCTTCGAAGACGACACGGAAGCCCTGAAGGCGCTCGACGCATTCGCCGACGACGCTTCCTTCCAGGAGAAGTTCGCCGCCGTGAAGCGCGCCAATAAGGTGCAGCTTGCCAACCTCGTCGGCAGCCGCATGGGCATCCGTCTCGATCCGTCGGCGATGTTCGACATCCAGATCAAGCGCATCCACGAATACAAGCGCCAGCTCCTCAACATCGTCGAGGCGGTCGCCCTCTACGACCAGATCCGTTCGCATCCGGAGCTGGATTGGGTGCCGAGGGTAAAATTCTTCGCCGGCAAGGCGGCGCCGAGCTACCACAACGCCAAGCTGATCATCAAACTGGCGAACGACGTGGCGCGCGTCATCAACAACGATCCGGCGGTGCGCGGCCTGCTGAAGATCGTCTTCGTTCCCAACTACAACGTCACGCTGGCGGAAGTCATGGTGCCTGCCGCCGACCTGTCGGAGCAGATCTCGACAGCCGGCATGGAAGCATCCGGCACCGGCAACATGAAGTTCGCGCTGAATGGCGCGCTGACCATCGGCACCCTCGACGGCGCCAATGTCGAGATGCGCGACCACGTCGGCGAAGAGAACATCGTGATCTTCGGCATGACGGCCGAGGAAGTCGCCCAGACCCGCGCCGACGCCTACGATCCGCGCGCCGTCATCGAAGCCTCCCCGGAGCTGTCCCAGGCACTGTCGGCGATCGCCTCCGGCGTCTTCTCCCCCGATGACCGGCAGCGCTTTGCCGGCCTGATCGACGGCATCTACAACAACGACTGGTTCCTCGTTGCCGGCGATTTCGATGCCTATGCCAAGGCGCAGCGCGACGTCGACCAGATCTGGTCGGATCCGTCCGCCTGGTACGGCAAGACGATCCGCAACACGGCGCGCATGGGCTGGTTCTCGTCGGACCGGACGATCCGCCAGTACGCGTCGGAGATCTGGAGAGCCTGATGAACCACGCGCCCAAGGAGCTCGGCAAGGACGGCCAGACCAGCGGCCAGCTGCCACTTCCCGAGATCGAGGCGATCATCCGTGGTGCACATGGCAATCCCTTCGCCGTTCTCGGCACGCACAAGATCGGCGGCGGCGTCATCGCTCGCTGTTTCATCCCGGGTGCCGACGCCGTCACGGCGCTGGCGCTCGACGGCAGCGAGATCGGCGAACTGACACGGCGCCATGAGGCCGGCTTCTTCGAGGGTATCGTCTCGCTCAGCGGTCCGCGGGCGGTGCGCTACCGCGCGCGTCGCGGCGATGTCGAATGGGCGCTGACTGATCCCTACAGCTTCGGCCCGGTTCTCGGCCCGATGGACGACTACCTCGTGCGCGAAGGGTCGCATCTGCGGCTGTTCGACAAGATGGGCGCGCATCCGCTGAAGCATGAGGGCGTCGAGGGTTTCCACTTCGCCGTCTGGGCTCCGAATGCCTCGCGGGTTTCGGTGGTCGGCGACTTCAACAACTGGGACGGCCGCCGGCATGTCATGCGGCTGCGCACCGATACCGGCATCTGGGAAATCTTTGCCCCCGATGTGCGGCCAGGCGCCACCTACAAGTTCGAGATCATCGGCAAGACCGGCGAACCGCTGCCGCTGAAAGCCGATCCCTATGCACGGCGTGCCGAACTGCGTCCGCAGACGGCGTCGGTCGCCGCACCGGAACTGGTGCAGAAGTGGGAAGATGCCGAACACCGCGCGTTCTGGGAAAAGGCCGATCATCGTCGTCAGGCCATCTCTATCTACGAGGTGCATGCGGGCTCGTGGCGCAAGCGCAGCGACGGCACCTTTCTCAGCTGGGACGAGCTGGCGGTTGAGCTGATCCCCTACGTCGTCGACATGGGCTTCACCCATATCGAGTTCCTGCCGGTCACCGAGCATCCCTACGATCCGTCCTGGGGCTACCAGACGACCGGCCTCTATGCGCCGACCGCCCGCTTCGGCGAGCCGGAAGGCTTTGCCCGCTTCGTCAACGGCTGTCACAAGGTCGGCGTCGGTGTCATCCTCGACTGGGTGCCGGCCCATTTCCCGACCGACGCGCACGGCCTGCGGCATTTCGACGGCACGGCTCTCTACGAGCATGCCGATCCGCGCCAGGGTTTCCATCCGGACTGGAACACCGCGATCTACAATTTCGGCCGCGTCGAGGTTCTCTCCTACCTGATCAACAACGCGCTCTACTGGGCCGAGAAGTTCCACCTCGACGGTCTGCGCGTCGATGCGGTGGCGTCGATGCTGTACCTCGACTATTCGCGCAAGCATGGCGAGTGGGTGCCGAACGAGTACGGCGGCCGCGAAAACCTCGAGTCTGTCCGCTTCCTGCAGAAGCTCAACACGCTGAGCTATTCCGCGCATCCGGGCGTCATGACCATTGCCGAGGAAAGTACCTCCTGGCCGAAGGTCTCGCATCCGGTCCACGAAGGCGGCCTCGGCTTCGGCTTCAAGTGGAACATGGGCTTCATGCACGACACGCTGAGCTACCTGAAGCGCGAGCCGGTCCACCGCAAGCATCACCACCACGAGCTCACCTTCGGCCTCGTCTACGCCTATTCGGAGAACTTCGTGCTGCCGCTCAGCCATGACGAGGTGGTGCACGGCAAGGGCTCGCTGATCGCCAAGATGGCCGGCGACGACTGGCAGAAATTTGCTAACCTGCGGGCCTACTACGCCTTCATGTGGGGCTATCCCGGCAAGAAGCTGCTGTTCATGGGCCAGGAATTTGCCCAGTGGAGCGAATGGAGCGAAGCGAGAAGCCTCGACTGGAACCTCCTTCATTATCATCCGCACGAAGGTGTGCGCCGCCTGGTACGCGACCTGAACTTCTCCTATCGCTCGAAGCCGGCGCTGCACGCCCGTGACTGCGAGCCGGACGGCTTCGAATGGCTGGTGGCCGACGACTCGGAGAACTCGGTCTATGCCTGGCTGCGCAAGGCGCCGGGCGAAAAGCCGGTGGCCGTCATCACCAACTTCACGCCGGTGCTGCGGGAAAACTACCGCGTGCCGTTGCCGGTAGCCGGCCGCTGGCGCGAGATCCTCAACACCGACGCAGAAATCTACGGCGGCAGCGGCAAGGGCAATGGGGGGAAGGTGCAGGCGGTATCGGCCGGCGGCACCATCAGTGCCGAAGTCACACTGCCGCCGCTCGCGACGATCATGCTCGAACCGGAAAACTGATGCATACCGCATAATGGGAGGACTAACCGTGACGACAAAGCGCATCCAGCCGCTCGCGCGCGATGCCATGGCCTACGTGCTCGCGGGAGGACGCGGAAGCCGACTGAAGGAGCTCACTGACCGGCGGGCCAAGCCCGCCGTGTATTTCGGCGGCAAGGCCCGCATCATCGACTTCGCCCTGTCGAATGCGCTGAACTCGGGGATCCGGCGCATCGGCGTGGCAACCCAGTACAAGGCGCATTCGCTGATCCGCCACATGCAGCGCGGCTGGAACTTCTTCCGGCCGGAACGCAACGAGAGCTTCGACATCCTGCCCGCCTCGCAGCGCGTGTCGGAAACCCAGTGGTACGAGGGAACTGCAGACGCCGTCTTCCAGAACATCGACATCATCGAGGCCTATGCGCCTGAATACATGGTCATCCTCGCCGGCGACCACGTCTACAAGATGGACTACGAATACATGCTGCAGCAGCATGTCGATTCAGGCGCCGACGTCACCGTCGGCTGCCTGGAAGTGCCGCGCATGGAGGCGACCGGCTTCGGCGTCATGCACGTCAACAACAAGGACGAGATCATCGCCTTCGTCGAGAAGCCGGCCGATCCGCCAGGCATGCCCGACAAGCCCGATCACGCGCTCGCCTCGATGGGCATCTATGTCTTTCACACGAAATACCTGATGGAAGCGCTGAAACGCGATGCCGCGCAAATCGGCTCCAGCCGCGATTTCGGCAAGGACATCATCCCGTGGATCGTTACCAACGGCAAGGCGGTCGCTCACCGGTTTACCGGCTCCTGCGTCCGCTCTGAGTTCGAGACGGAGGCCTACTGGCGCGACGTCGGTACCATCGACGCCTACTGGCAGGCCAACATCGACCTGACGGGCATCACGCCGGAACTCGACATCTACGACAAGTCCTGGCCGATCTGGAGCTATGCCGAGATCAATCCGCCGGCGAAATTCGTCCATGACGACGAGGACCGCCGTGGATCGGCCGTGTCTTCCGTCGTATCGGGCGACTGCATCATCTCCGGCTCGGCGCTGCACCGCAGCTTGCTGTTTACCGGCGTTCGGGCGAACTCCTACTCAAGGCTGGATGGCGCGGTCGTGCTGCCGAACGTGCGCATCGGGCGGCGGGCGCAGCTTCGCAATGTCGTCATCGATGCCGGCGTCACCATTCCCGAAGGCCTGGTGGTCGGTGAGGATCCGGAGGTCGACATGAAGCGTTTTCGCCGCAGCGAAAACGGGATCTGCCTGATTACCCAGGCGATGATCGACAAACTGGACCTGTGAGGGTCGGGCAAAGGCGTGGGATGAAGGTTCTTTCGGTCGCTTCCGAACTCTATCCGCTGATCAAGACCGGAGGGCTCGCGGATGTCGCGGGTGCTCTGCCGCTGGCGCTTGCCAAGCGCGGCGTGGCGACGAAGACGCTGGTGCCGGGTTACCCGGCGGTGATGGCAGCACTGCGCGAGGTGGCAATCCGGATGAGCTTCGACGACCTTCTGGGCGTGCGGGCCGACGTCCTGGAAGCGCAGGTGGCCGGGCTCGATCTTCTTGTTCTTGATGCCCCTGCCCTTTTCGATCGTGCCGGCGGGCCCTATGTCGACGTGCATGGCAAGGATCATCCCGACAACTGGCGGCGCTTCGCCGCGCTCTCGCTTGCCGGTGCGCGGATCGCGGCCGGAGAGCTGCCCGGCTGGCAGCCGGATCTCGTGCATGTCCACGATTGGCAGACCGGTCTCGTACCCGCTTACATGCGCTATTCCGGCAAACCTGCCTTGCCCAGCGTGATGACCATCCACAACATCGCCTTCCAGGGCAATTTCGGCGGCGAGATTTTTGGCGCACTGGGCCTGCCGGCGCAGGCCATGGATGTCGAAGGCATCGAATATTTCGGCCAGGTCAGCTACCTGAAGGCCGGCATCCAGACCGCCTGGGCGGTCAGCACAGTCAGCCCGTCCTATGCCGAGGAAATCCTGACGCCGGAGTTCGGCATGGGCATGGAAGGTCTGCTCAACCGTCGCATCGGCGACCTGCATGGCATCGTCAACGGCATCGACACGGACGTCTGGAACCCGCAGACCGATCCCTCCGTCAGCCACCCCTTCGGCATCGACGACCTCGAGGCGCGACCGCTGAACAAGCGCGCCGTTGAGGCTCGGTTTGGCCTGATCGAGGACGACGGGCCGCTGTTCTGCGTCATCTCGCGGCTGACCTGGCAGAAGGGGCTGGATCTGGTTGCCGATGCCGTCGACGAGATCGTTGCCCTGGGAGGCCGCCTTGCGGTTCTGGGTTCAGGCGATGAGGCCATCGTCAACGCACTGCGGTCGGCAGCCTATCGCCATCCGGGCCGTGTCGGCCTCTCCGTCGCCTACGACGAGCCGCTGTCGCACCTGATGCAGGCCGGCTCCGACGCGATCCTCATCCCCTCGCGCTTCGAGCCCTGTGGCCTGACCCAGCTCTACGGGCTGCGCTATGGTTGCGTGCCGGTCGTATCGCGCACCGGCGGCCTCAACGACACGGTCATCGATGCCAGTCCGGCAGCGCTCGCGGCCGATGCCGCAACGGGCATTTCGTTCGGCCCGGTGACGCTCGAAAGCCTCAAACGGGCGCTCCGCCGCACCGTTCGCCTCTATGGAGACCGGCCGACATGGTCGCGCATCCAGAAGCAGGGCATGACCTCCGACGTATCGTGGGAAAACAGCGCCGCGCTGTACCACAAACTCTATTCCAGCCTTCTACCGAAAGGTTCGCATTGATGATCAAGACCGTATCCACCGCCCCGTACCAGGACCAGAAACCGGGAACCTCCGGGCTCCGCAAGAAGGTGCCGGTCTTCCAGCAGGAAAACTACGCGGAGAACTTCATCCAGGCGATCTTCGACAGTTTGGAAGGCTACGAGGGCAAGATCCTCGTGATCGGCGGCGACGGCCGCTACTACAACCGCGAGGTCATCCAGAAGGCGCTGAAGATGGCAGCGGCAAGCGGCTTCGGCAAGGTGATGGTCGGCAAGGGCGGCATCCTGTCGACGCCGGCCGCCTCGCATATCATCCGCAAGTACGGCGCCTTCGGCGGCATCGTCCTGTCGGCAAGCCACAATCCCGGCGGCCCGACCGAGGATTTCGGCATCAAGTACAATATCGGCAACGGCGGACCGGCACCGGAAAAGATCACCGATGCCATCTACGCCCGCACCAAGGTGATCGAGATCTACAAGATCGTTGAGGCAGCCGATGTCGATCTCGATACGGTCGGCAGCTTCGACCTTGCCGGCATGACGGTTGAGGTCATCGACCCGGTTGCCGACTATGCCGAGCTGATGGAAAGCCTGTTCGATTTTCCCGCCATCCGCAGCCTGATCGGCTCGGGTTTCCGCGTGGTGATCGATTCGATGAGCGCGGTGACCGGCCCCTATGCCGTAGAGATCCTGGAAAAGCGCCTGGGCGCTGCACCCGGATCGGTCCGCAACGAGATCCCGCTTCCGGACTTCGGCCATCATCATCCCGATCCCAACCTTGTCCACGCCAAGGAACTGTATGACGACGTGATGAGCGTCGACGGCCCGGACTTCGGTGCCGCGTCGGATGGCGATGGCGACCGCAACATGGTGGTCGGCAAGGGCATGTTCGTCACGCCGTCGGACAGTCTTGCGGTGATCGCTGCCAACGCCACCTGCGCGCCCGGCTACAAGGACGGCATCGCCGGCATCGCCCGCTCGATGCCGACCAGTGCCGCCGCCGACCGCGTGGCCGAAAAGCTCGGCATCGGCATGTACGAAACGCCGACCGGCTGGAAATACTTCGGCAACCTGCTCGACGCCGGCAAGGTGACGGTCTGCGGCGAGGAAAGCTTCGGCACCGGCTCCAGCCACGTGCGCGAGAAGGACGGCCTGTGGGCGGTACTGTTCTGGCTGAACATCGTCGCGGCCCGCAAGCAGAGCGTGAAGGATATTGTCACAGCCCACTGGGCGGAATACGGCCGCAATTACTATTCGCGCCACGACTATGAGGAGGTCGAGACGGAGGCCGCCAATGGTCTGATGACTGCCCTGCGCGACAAGCTTGCCGACCTGCCCGGCAAGTCGTTCGGAAACCTGAAGGTTATTGCCGCCGACGACTTCGCCTACAACGATCCGGTGGATGGGTCGGTGTCGAAGAACCAGGGCATTCGCGTGCTCTTTGAAGGCGGCAGCCGAGTCGTCTTCCGGCTCTCCGGCACAGGCACCTCCGGCGCCACCCTTCGCCTCTATGTCGAGCGTTATGAGCCGGACGCCGGACGCCACGGCATCGAGACGCAGGAAGCGCTCGCCGATCTGATTGCGGTTGCCGATGAGATCGCCGGCATCAAGACCCGCACCGGCCGCGACGCCCCGACTGTCATCACCTGATTTGGGCGGTCGACAGGCCAGACATCCATGATCTCAATGCGGCCCTGTCCCTGCGGAACGGGCCGCATTTGCATCCGGGCTAGTCCTGCCGGATGTCGGGCTCGACCAGGTTCGCCAGTTGGACCAGCGATTCCTGCCAGCCCAGATAGCAGGCCGCCTCCGGAATGGCCTCGGGCACACCCTCCTGGGTGATGCTGAGTTCCGTTCCGCAGAAGACCGGCTTGAAGTCGACCGTTACCAACAACTCACCCGGCAGATTGGGATCGTCAAACACGTCGGTATAGCGGATGCGCTTGCCGGGCTCCAGCTCCAGATAGGAGCCGCCGAAGCTGTGCGTCTCTTCTGTCGTGAAGTTCGTGAACGACATCCTGAACGTCCCGCCGACGACGGGCTCGGCGTGGTGCATCTTGGCGGTGAAGCCATAGGGCGGCACCCATTTGCATTGGGCGTCCGGATCGACGAAAGCCCGGTAGACCTTGTCCGGCGCGGCCTTCAGCACCCTGTGCAGACGTATGGTATGCGTCATCGTTTTCACTCCTCCTGTTGACGATCGATTGGCAGAACGGTTTCCAGATAGGCCCGCAGGTGACCGAGGTTGTCGCGGGCAACCTGGGCTTCGAGCTTCGCCTTGGCGAAGATGAAGGACCCCTGCAGCACCGCCTGGATGAAATAGCCGAGGCTCTCCGGCGTCCATTCGGCGTTCGGCGCATAGATTTCCTTCGCAGCCGCAATGTCGCGGGTCAGCACCGCGATATGGCGCGACATGCCCTCATCGCAGGCCGTCCTCACCTGCGGATGCGTCTGGTAGGTCTCCTGCACCAGCGTGCCGAGCAGGCAGGTGAACTCGGCGACCTCCATGCCGAGGATCTCGATGCGGAAGTCGACATAGCCAAGCAGGCGGTCCCGCGGATCGGCCACCTTGGCGAAGGCGGCCTGCGCAAACACCTCCTCGGTGAGGCGGTTCCAGAAGCCGACCGCCTGCAGTACAAGATCTTCCTTGCTGCTGAAATGGTGGAAGAAACTGCCTTTGGTCACGCCTGCAGTCGCGCAGATCGCATCCACAGTCGTCGCCGCATAGCCCTTGCTGCGGATCAACGACAGGGCGGCTTCGAGAAGCCGCGACTGCGAAACACTCTGCTGCTGCATGCGTGAGACCTCCATACCAACCGGTATGGAGACAAGAACATACCAGGCGGTATGGAGACAAGAACATACCAGGCGGTATGGCAAGAAGTTTTGGCTGTACGCTGCAAGCAAGTCAGCTAACAATGAGCGGACCGCGCTACAGGCAGATCCGGGAGCATCATGACAGCATCGCCGCTAGGGGCCGTTCCGACCGCAACGGGTGTCCGCTTCTCTTGTTTCTCCGCCCATGCGACCGGGATCGAGCTTTGCCTCTTCGACGCGGCGGGAAGGACCCAAATCCGCCGCCTGCCGATGCAGCGGGGAGATGGTGACGTCTTCTCGCTCGAGGCCGAGGATCTGCAGCCCGGCTCCCGCTACGGCTATCGCGCCTCCGGACCCTATGATCCGGATCGCGGCCTGTGGTTCGACCCGCAGAAGCTGCTGGTCGACCCTTACGCCAAAGAGCTGGACAGAGCCTTCCGCCATGATCCACTGCTCTCGCAGTTCGGCGTCGACACCGCCGATCTGGTTCCCAAATGCGTCGTCACTCGGGACGTCGCCGTACCCGCGGCCCCGCCACGCTTCACCCGGGGCGGATTGATCTACGAGGTCGCCGTCCGGCCGTTCACCATGCTGCACCCGGACATCCCCGAAACGATGCGTGGGACGATCGCCGCGCTCGCGCATCCGTCTGTCATAGCTCACCTGAAGCGCATCGGCGTCTCGGCAGTGGAACTGCTGCCGATCACCGCCTGGATCGACGAGCGGCACCTGCCGGCGCTCGGGCTGACCAATGGCTGGGGCTACAATCCGGTGGCCTTCATGGCACTTGATCCGCGGCTGGCGCCGGGCGGCATGAGCGAACTTGCCGAGACAGTGGCGGCGCTCCACCGCGAGGGAATCGGCACCATCCTCGACCTGGTGTTCAACCACACGGGCGAAAGCGACCGTTTTGGCGCGACGCTGTCGATGCGCGGGCTGGACAACCTCAGCTACTACCATCACATGCCCGGCGATCCGGGAACCCTCATCAACGATACCGGTACCGGCAACACGGTTGCCTGCGATCATCCGCAGGTGCGCCGCCTGATCGTTGACACGCTCCGCCATTTCGTCTCGCACGCAGGCATCGACGGCTTCCGCTTCGACCTGGCGACGGTGCTCGGCCGCAGCCTTGATGGATTTTCGCGCGACAGCGAGACACTGGCAGCGATCATCGGCGACGACCTGCTGAAAGACCGCGTGCTGATCGCCGAACCGTGGGACATCGGTCCGGGCGGCTACCAGCTCGGCAACTTCCCCCCGGCCTTCCTGGAATGGAACGACCGAGCGCGCGACGACCTGCGACGCTACTGGCGCGGCGATGCCTGTATGACGGGAGCCCTTGCAAGCGCGCTTGCCGGCTCCTCCGACATCTTCTCGGGACATGGCCAGACGCACACCCGCAGCGTCAACTTCCTTGCAGCCCATGACGGCTTCACCCTGATGGATCTCGTCTCGCACGCCCACAAGCACAACGAGGCAAACGGCGAGAACAATCGCGATGGCCATGACGACAACCACTCCTGGAACAACGGGGTCGAGGGCGCGACGGCAGACGAAGCGGTCGACATGGCACGGCGCACGGATGTGGAGGCACTGCTGTCGACACTGTTTGCCACCCGCGGCACGATCATGTTGACCGCCGGCGACGAAGGTGGACGCTCGCAGCAGGGCAACAACAACGCCTACGCGCAGGACAACCCGATCACCTGGCTCGACTGGCAGGGCCTCGACGATACACTCGTCGAGCATGCGGGCAGACTGGCGCAGATCCGCAGCCGGTTCCAGGTCTTCTCCGAGACCGGCTTTTTCACCGGGCAGGATGGCGATGTGGAGTGGCTGGACGCCGATGGGCGGCCGATGACCGCAGAGCAATGGCAGGCAGCCGATGCGACGCATCTGACAATGGTGCTGCGCACCGCCGATCGGGACGCGGGATCGGACACCCGTCTCGCCGTCATCTTCAATCGTGGCCGGTCTGCTTCGACGGTCACCCTCCCGGACCAGGACTGGCGCGATCTGATGACCGGGAGAGCTGTGCGGCAGTTCGTCGTGGATCCACGTTCGGTGACCTTCGCCATTCCGCTGCCAACGGCAGAGAGCCCCTAGTGAAGTGACTGAAAAACTGTAAGACTTGAAGAGGTCGAGCGACAGAATCAGAGGTATCGATGCCGCGTGAGATTTCGCTACGGGACGTAAAGGATCTGGTTGGCCAGGAGATCGGCGTCTCGGACTGGATCACGGTCGATCAGACAATGATCGACACCTTTGCGACGGCCACCCACGATCACCAGTTCATCCACGTCGATCCGGAACGTGCCGCCGCCGAAAGCGCATTCGGCGGCACGATCGCGCACGGCTTCCTGACGCTTTCCCTGCTTTCGGCGATGAACTACGATTCGCTGCCGCATATCCGCGAGCAGACGATGGGCCTCAACTACGGCTTCGACAAGATCCGCTTCGGCTCGCCGGTGCGCACCGGCAAGCGGATCCGCGGCCGCTTCACCCTCACCGAAGCGCGCTTTCGCGGCGCCGGCATGTTGATGACCACCTATGACGTGACGGTCGATATCGAGAACGAGCGCAAGCCTGCCTTGACCGCCACCTGGACGACCATCGTTCAATTCGATCCCGAGGACCGGCCGAACGACGCCTGAGCTCGATACTGACGGAACGCGCCCTGGCGCCTCCGGGAAACTGCGCATGCCCCTGTTCTTCCAGCCCATGCAGAGGTGTTGATGTTCCCGCTCTCCCACATGATGAAATCCTTCATCCGCAAGGGTCGCCTCACGGTGATCGATGCAACCGGTGCCCGCCATGTCTTCGAGGGGACGCCGGGCCTCTCCGTAACCATGCGGCTCACGGATTCGAAGCTCTACCGCAGCCTGGTCTTCAACCCGGAGCTTGCAGCGGGCGAAGCCTACATGGACGGCACCATGCGCTTCGAGGAGGGATCGAGCCTGCGCGACTTCCTGACGCTGTTCTCGGTCAACCGCCTGTCGCTCGGTTCCTACCCGCTGCAAAAGGTGCTGCGTGCCATCAAGATGAGGCTTCGCAAGCGTCAGCAGTCGAACCGCAAGGGAGAGGCGCAGCAGAACGTCGCGCATCACTACGATCTGGGCAACGACTTCTACAAGCTCTTCCTCGATGACAACATGCTCTACTCCTGCGCCTATTTCCGCGAACCGGACGAGACGCTCGAGCAGGCTCAGCGCAACAAGCTTCGGTTGCTGGCCGCAAAGCTCTGCCTGAAACCAGCCATGAAGATCCTCGATATCGGCTGCGGCTGGGGCGATCTGGCGCTCTACCTGGCATCACTGGAGGACGTACAGGTGACGGGCGTCACGCTGTCGAAGGAACAGCAGGCGCTGGCCTCCGAGCGTGCGGCCAAGGCCGGGCTGTCGGATCGCGTCAAGTTCGAGCTGAAGGACTACCGCGATGTCACCGACACCTTCGACCGCATCGTCTCGGTCGGCATGTTCGAGCATGTCGGCGTCCATCACTACGACGAGTTCTTCAAGAAGCTGAACGCCCTGATGCCGGACGACGGGCTCGCCGTCATCCACTCGATCGGCCATATGAGCCCGCCCGGCATGGCGAGCCCCTGGCTGCGCAAATACATTTTTCCAGGCGCCTACTCGCCCGCCCTATCCGAAGTCTTCGAGGTCGTCGAACAGAACAGCCTGTGGGTGACCGATCTTGAGTTCCTGCGCATCCACTACGCCGAGACGCTGCGGCACTGGACGGAACGCTTCGACAAGAACCGCGACCAGGTGATTGCGCTCTACGACGAACGTTTCGCGCGCATGTGGGAATTCTACCTGATCAGCGCCGAGATGATGTTCCGCACCGGAAGCCAGCTGGTCTTCCACATGCAGCTGTCGCGCTCGCGCGATGCGGCACCCATCGTCCGCGACTACGTGACGGACAGGCAGCGCGAGTATATCGAGCGGGAGCGGGAAGCCAGTGCCATCCTGACCGGGGGGCAAGCATGAATGTAGCGGACGTAGAGCTGACAAAGCTTCTGGCGAATGCTCTGGACCGCGCATCGACTTCATGCTTCACCGTCGGCATCGCCACGCCGATCGCCGCGATGATCTACGGCATCGGAAGCATCGGTTTCCGATTTAGCGTTGCAGTGCTATTGTATCTTGTGGGTTGGCTTACGATTTCCGTCTTTCTGCATTCCATGGCACGGCGCGTTTTGAGGAAACTGGCATGATGGAAGAATGGCTTTTCATCTCGTTCGGCATCCCGGCGATCATTGCAGTTGTCGCCTACACAGCCGTCCGGCTGTATGAATGGGATTTCGCTCGCAGACACAAGCATCGCCACCCTGGCGAATGACCGCGAGGCAGTGCCGGCCACAGCTTACCCGCGACGCCTCTTCAGACCGCCGCATCCTCGGCCGCCTCGTGGAGCAGGCCGAACGCGTAGTCGGAAAACGAGCGCCAGCATTCCATGCGGAACGCGTCTTCTGCCGATCTGAAAACCACGACCTCGATCTTGCCGAACAGCGTGCGGGCGCAGGCACCGACCGGAAATGCCCTCAGCGACAGATCGAGCGGGCATCCGCCGTTCAAAGTTCGGGCAGCGCCAGGGCCGGAGATCAGGATCGCCGTGTTGCGGTGGGAGACGTCGGTCGCCGAATGCAGCACGCTTGAGCCACCGAGCGTCCTCATCAGGTCACTCTCGCCCTCGCCGATCAGCAGCCACTCGTCCGGACCGAGCCAGAGTGCCGTCAGGCCGTTCCCGGACGTCGACGTTTTCGGCGTTGTGGGGAGATCAAGGCCAATCACCGATGACAGCGCGGCCACGTCTTCGGCGCGGACGCGTAGCGAAACTCGCTCGGCGGGGGCAGCGGGCGACAGGCTGACGACGGCAGAACCGCCATGGGCGCCGGACAGCGGCAGGCTGCGCAGTGCAGTTTCAACCATGGATACGGCCTCCGTCCTTGTCGAAGAACACCATGTCGGCAACTTCCACTTCCACCACCTTGTCCTTCATCGGCACGTAGAGTGTCTCTCCCATGCGCGCGCGACCGCCGGCAACCAGACCGATGGCGATCGACCGGCCGAGGTTCTCGGACCAGTAGGCCGAGGTGACATGACCGAGCATGGTCATCGGCTTCGGCTGGTCGGGATCGGCGACGATCTGCCCACCCTCCTCCAGCACCTCGATCGGGTCGCGGGTCAAGAGACCGACCAGCTGCTTGCGGTTGTCGCGCATCAGGTCCGGACGCTTCAGTCCCCGGATGCCGACGAAATCCGTCTTCTTCTTGGACACTGCCCAGGAGAGCCCCGCGTCGTCCGGCGTAACGGTGCCGTCTGTATCCTGACCGACGATGATGTAGCCCTTCTCGGCGCGCAGCACGTGCATGGTTTCGGTGCCGTAGAGGCAGGCGCCCATGCCTTCCGCCCGTTCCCAGATCGCCTTCCAGACTGCCGCACCGTAATCAGCCGGCACGTTGACTTCGAAGCCGAGCTCGCCCGTAAACGACATGCGGAAAAGCCGCGCCGGCACGCCCATCACGGTGCACTCGGCAACGCTCATGTGCGGGAAGGCTTCGTTCGACAGGTCCAGCCCGTCGACCAATGGCGCGATGATGTCGCGGGCCTTCGGTCCCTGTACGGCAATCACCGCCCATTGCTCCGTCGTCGAGGTCAGCCAGACCTTGAGATCCGGGAACTCGGTCTGCAGGTAATCCTCCATGTGCGCCATCACGCGCGGCGCACCACCTGTCGTGGTGGTCACATGAAAGCGATCCTCGGCCAGCCGCCCGACGACGCCATCGTCATAGATGAAGCCGTCCTCGCGGGTCATGATGCCATAGCGGCACTTGCCGGGCTTCAGCGTATCCCAGGCGTTCGTATAGAGAAGGTTGAGGAATTTTGCCGCATCCGGACCGACAACCTCGATCTTGCCGAGAGTCGAGGCGTCGAACACGCCGGCCGTCGCGCGCACCGTCCGGCATTCGCGGTTGACCGCCGCTGCCATGTCCTCGCCGCGCCGCGGGAAATACCAGGCGCGCTTCCAGTTGCCGACATCCTCGAAGGCCGCGCCGGCCTTTGCCAGTTCGCCATGCAGCGGTGTCTTGCGAGCCGGGTCGAACAGGTCGCCCCGTGAATGGGCGACCAGCGTTCCGTACGTGACAGGCGTGTAGGGCGCCCGGAAGGTGGTGAGACCGACCTGCGGGATTTCGCGGCCGAGCATCTCGGCAGCGATCGCCAGTCCGTGCATGTTGGAGAGCTTGCCCTGGTCGGAGGCCATGCCGTTCGTGGTGAAGCGCTTGATGTGCTCGATCGAGTGCATGCCTTCGCGCACGGCAAGGCGGATATCCTTCGCCGTCACGTCGTGCTGGAAATCGACGAAGGCCTTGACGGTCTTGTCCTTGCCCGCACCTTCCGCCGCACCGATCATGCCGCCGGTCCAGGCATAGGCAGATGTGCCGGATATCGAGATCGGTCCGCCGCCGGCCGCCGAGGCCTCGGCGAGCAGTGCGGAAAGGTCGTCCGTGCCGTTGCAGGCGCCGATGGATACGCAGTCCTGCACGTGCAGATCCGGCAGGAACCGGTCGTTCGCCTTGTCGAACTTGAGCTTGCCGCGCGATTGCGAGAACAGATGCACCGATGGCGTCCATCCGCCGGACATCAGCAGCGCGTCGACGGCAATCTTGCGGGTATTCTTCGAGCCGTTGCGGGCAACCGTCATCGACGAGATGCGCAGGCGCCCGGACGTATCGACGACCGAGTGACCGGTCAGCACCTCGATGCCGAGGCTGCGCGCTGCTGATACGACGGCCTCCCCCGGTTCGCTGCGGCAATCGACGATGGCGGCGATATCGACGCCTGCCCGCTTCAGGTCGATGGCTGCCTCATAGGCGGAATCGTGCGCCGTGTAGACGCCGACCTTCGCGCCGACGGAAACGCCATAGTGGTTGAGGTAGGTGCGCGCCGCAGACGCCAGCATGATGCCGGGTCGATCGTTGTTGGCAAACACCATGTGCCGTTCGATGGAGCCGGTCGCCAGCACGACCTTCTTCGCCCGTACCTGCCAGAGGCGCTCGCGCGGCAAGTGGCGGCCCGGGCGCGGCAGGTGATCGGTCACCCGCTCGACGAGGCCGATGAAATTGTGGTTGTAGTAGCCGAATACAGTCGTGCGGGTCAGAACCGTCACGTTGGGCATCGCTTCAAGGCGGGCCGCAGCTTCCTGTGCCCACTCAAAACCCGGCTGACCGTTGATGTTGGTCGTACCGTCGAACAGCAGTGCACCGCCGACTTCCGCCCGCTCGTCGACAAGAATGACCTCGGCGCCCGTCTCTGCCGCTGACAGTGCAGCCGTCAGACCGGCGATCCCGGCGCCGGCAACAAGCACGTCGCAGTGGGCAAACCGGTTGGCGTAATGGTCAGGATCCGCTTCCTTCGGCGCAACGCCAAGGCCGGCCGCCCTGCGGATGATCGGCTCGTAGAGCTTTGCCCAGGCTTCCTTCGGCCACATGAAGGTCTTGTAGTAGAAGCCGGCGGCGAAAAGCGGCGACAGCAGGTTGTTGATGGCGCCCGTGTCGAAGGCGAGCGTCGGCCAGCGGTTCTGCGAGCTGATGATCGCGCCGTCGAAAACCTCCTGGACGCTGGCGCGCACGTTCGGCTGACGGCGGGCGGAATCGCGCGCCACGTCCATGAGCGCGTTCGGCTCTTCGGCGCCTGCCGAAAGCACGCCGCGCGGGCGGTGATACTTGAACGAGCGGCCCATCAGATGCACGCCGTTGGCGAGCAGCGCCGAGGCGACCGTGTCGCCCTCAAGGGCGGTGTAGCTCTTGCCATCAAAGGTGAAGCGGGCGGTGCGGGCGGGCGTCAGCCGACCGGCACCCTTGATGCGGAAACCGCCGATGGTCCGGGAAGAGCTCATCGGGCGTCTCCCTCCGTCTGTTCATAGGTCTCGACGGTCTTTTCCGTCGCGGCGGTTCCGGGCAAAGGCGGCTTTGGCAGTCCGGCCTTGTACGTCATCAGGAACCGGTCGCTCACCGTATCGCGGATGGCGTTGAAGAACCGGCCGCAGCCGTGAATGTGCCGCCAGCGCTCATAGGCGACGCCCTTGGTATTGTCGCGCAGGAAGAAGAACTCGGCGAACTCCTCGTCCGAGATCGCCGCGATGTTCTCGGGCCGGGCGATGTGCGCCTCGCCGGCCCAGCGAAATTCCAGCTCCGCGCGGTCGTCGTCGCAATAGGGGCAGTGGATCAGAAACATGGTCTTCCTCGCGTCAATGCGCCACCGCAGCCGCAGCCGCCTCGTCGATCAGCCGCCCGGTACGGAAACGGTCGAGGTTGAGGCCGGAGGCCAGCCGGTGCGGCTCCCCCTTGGCGATCAGCCAGGCGAACAGGTTGGCCGAGCCGGGCGTCGCCTTAAAGCCGCCGGTCCCCCAGCCGCAGTTGACGAACAGGTTCGGCACCGGCGTGACGCTCTGGATCGCCGAACGGTCCGGCGTGTTGTCGGTGATGCCGCCCCACTGGCGCATCATCTTCACCCGACGGAAGATCGGGAACAGCTCGCAGATGGCGTCGAGCGTGTGGGTGATAATCTGCAGCCCGCCGGTCTGGCTGTAGGAATGATACTGGTCGGTGCCGGCACCGATCACCAGCTCGCCCTTGTCGGACTGTGAGATGTAGGCGTGCACGGTGTTTGACATGACGACGCAGGGGAAGATCGGCTTCAACGGTTCTGACACGAGCGCCTGCAGCGGGTTGCTGGTGAGCGGCACCCGCACATCGGCCATCTGCATCAGCATCGACGAGTGGCCGGAGGCGGACACGCCGATCTTCTTGGCGCCGATGAAGCCGCGGCTGGTCTCGATGCCGATCACCTCGCCGGCCGGACCGCGGCGGATGCCGGTCACTTCGCAGTTCTGGATGATGTGCACGCCGCGATCCGATGCGGCGCGGGCATAGCCCCAGGCGACCGCATCATGGCGGGCCGTGCCACCGCGCTTCTGCAGCGCCGCGCCGTTGATCGGATAGCGAGCGGTGCCGGAGATATCGAGCGGCGGACAGACCTTCTTCGCCTGCTCCGGCGTCAGCCATTCGTTGTCGATGCCGTACAGCCGGTTGGCGTTGATGTGGCGCTTGAAGCTCTGCTGGTCATGGGTGTTGTGCGACAGCATCATCACGCCGCGCGGCGAATACATGACGTTGTAATTGAGCTCCTGGCTCAAGCCTTCCCACAGTTTCAGGGAATGCTCATAGATGTCCATGCTCTCTTCGTAGAGATAATTGGAGCGGATGATAGTGGTGTTGCGCCCGGTATTGCCGCCACCCAGCCAGCCCTTCTCGATCACTGCGACATTGGTGATGCCATGTTCCTTGGCCAGATAATAGGCAGCACCCAGCCCATGTCCGCCGCCGCCAATGATGATCACGTCATAAGCGGATCGCGGCTCCGGCGAGACCCAGTGCGGATCCCATCCCTTGTGGCTGCGCATGGCTTCTCTGACCACCGCGAAGACGGAATATTTGCGCATGCCGCTTGTCGCTCCTTAGCACCCATGGGAACCGGCCCTTGGGTAGAGCCATACTGATCGCAAATCAACATGCGCCGCAATGGCTGCTTTGCGACGCATTCAACCACTGCTTTCGACACACGCAACATCTGTGCGGGGCATGCGGCGCTTGCCGTACTGATTCCACGGGATCGGCGCAGGCACTGCGCCGCATCGGCGACTGATCAGACACGTCAAACCTCTCGCAAGGAGGCCCTGGACATGCAGCAACCCTGCAACACAAGCCCTGCAGCCTAGGCGGTTCAGGCGAATTTCCACCTTGGGGGTTGCAAGTCGGCTAGACTTCCCCATGGCCATCTGTTATCTGCCTCACCAATCGCCCGGCTTGAACGCCGCGCGCAACCTATTGCTTCGTTCCGGACTGGACAGTTTCGGGGCGGTCAACTCGAAGAACCAAAGGAACGGGATTCACGTGCAGGTACTTGTCCGCGACAATAACGTCGATCAGGCTCTCCGCGCTCTCAAGAAGAAGATGCAGCGCGAAGGCATTTTCCGTGAAATGAAGATGCGCGATTTCTACGAGAAGCCGTCTCAGAAGCGCGCCCGCGAAAAGGCTGAAGCCGTTCGCCGCGTCCGCAAGCTTGCGCGCAAGCGCATGCAGCGCGAAGGCCTGCTGCCGGCTGCCCGTACCGCCGGTCGCTGATCGGCCGCGTTTTCGACGTTTTTTCGTGATTGAAGGCGGGGGCGACTGGTTCGCCACCGCTTTTTTGATTTTCCCCTGGACCGTTATAGTTCGTCGTCACACGAGGACCTGCGCCTGATGGCCGCCATGACCGCCGCAATTTCGCATGCCGCTTCCGTTGCCCGAGACCACTCTCGCCGCCTTTCAAAGAACGGATTGTCGCGTAGCGCTCTGTTGCTGGCCGGCCTGACGCTCGCCGGCTGCCAGTCGACGACGAGCACGGACCTGATCCGCCTGGACAGCGCCCAGGGCTCCGAGCAGAACATCGCTTCGCTGTCGTCGGTGATCAGCTCCAATCCGCAGGATCCGGAAGGCTACAACGTCCGTGGCACCGCCTATGGACGGGCCGGCGATTTCCGTCGTGCGCTTGACGACTTCAACCGTGCGATCCAGATGAACCCGCGGTTCTACCAGGCCTACGCCAACCGCGCGCTCGTCTACCGCAACATGGGCAAGCCATCGGAAGCGGTGAATGACTACAACACGGCGCTGCAGCTGAACCCGGATTACGACGTCGCGCTCATCGGCCGCGGCAACATCTTCCGCCAGGCAGGCCGGACCAATGAAGCGTTCACCGACTTCAACCGCGCCATCCAGCTGGAAACCACCGACGGCCGGGCCTGGCACAATCGCGGCCTGATCTATCAGGTCCGGAACCAGCACGCCCAGGCGATCGAGGACTTCTCCAAGGCCCTCTCGCTGTCGCCGTCCTCGCCGGAACCGTATAACGGCCGCGGCGTCTCCTATCTGGCGCTCAACGACGACGACAATGCCTTCGCCGACTTCAACCACGCGATCGAGCTGAACGACAAGCTCGCCGAATCCTGGGTCAACCAGGCGCTGGTCTATGAGCGCAAGAGCGACCGCGGCCGGGCCTTCAAGTCCTACAGCCACGCCGTCCGACTGGACCCGAACTACAAGCCGGCGCAGGATGGCGTTGCCCGTACCCGCGGTGCCAGCGGCTGACGCTTCTGCTGCCGGATAGATGACGTTACAAGAAAGGCCCGGATCATCTGATTGGGGCCTTCTTCGTTCACCACTTGAATGTGAGTGGGTGCGCGATCAGCGCAGCAGGTAGAACCCGGCGGCGTTCAGGATGACGAACAGCAAGAGGCCGCCGATGAGGCCGCCGCCGGCGAAAAATCCGCCGACCATGGCCAGCATCAGCACCACCACCATCATCGTGCCCCACTTCGCGCCAGCAAGAAACGAGGTGTAGGTCTTCTCGTGCTCGCGATAATCCATCGTCGCGCCCGTCTCGATCGGCCCGCTGTGATGATCGTCCATGATGTCCCCTCCCGATACTGCGCCGGCCCCTATAGCAAGGCAGCGCTCGTCCAAATCCGTGTTTCGCCCGAAGCTACACAAGATCAGTCGGAGTGGCAATTGCGACAGCGAAATCACCGCATGCTGTAGCTCTCTTGCTGTTCCCCAGCTCTGCTTTCAAATTCTTGCGTCATTCATGCATCTGGCGACACAAAATGCGGGAAAGCCGGGGCTTCGCGACTTTTGACGTGTTGCGCGCGGAAGGCATTCGGACTTATGGGATTAGCAACAAGGCATTAGTTCGGGGGGAACGCATGGCTATTCTCATTGCTGTCAGCCGCATCGTTGATGCGGTGACGGGGTTCATAGGCCGTTGGGTCTCATGGCTGCTTCTGGCGGCGGTGCTGATCAGCTCCGGCAACGCCATCTTGCGCAAGTCCTTCGACATTTCTTCCAACGCCTGGCTGGAGGTGCAGTGGTACCTCTACGGAACGGTGTTCATGCTGGCGGCCGCCTATGCGCTGCTGAAGAACGAGCATGTGCGGATCGACATCCTGTCCTCGACCTGGAGCAAGCGCACCCGCGATATCATCGACCTGGTGCTGCACGCGATCTTCCTCGTGCCCTTCGCCGGGCTGATGACCTATCTGGCCTGGCCGTGGTTCTGGCTCTCCTTCACCTCCGTCGAAATTTCCGGCAATGCCGGCGGCCTGATCATCTGGCCGGCAAAGCTCGTCGTGCTCGTCGGTTTCGGGCTGCTGCTCGCCCAGGCTTTCTCGGAGATCATCAAGCGCTTCGCCATCGTCACGGGACGAATGGCTGATCCGCGCGAGGATCTGTCCGAAGACGCCCGAGCGGCTGCACGGGAGGTCTGAGATGCTCGCTGACATCATTCACCTCGTCGCCCACAACCTGCCGCTCGTCATGTTCACGACGGTGATGGGCATGCTGCTGCTCGGCTATCCTGTCGCCTTCACCCTGGCGGCCGGCGGTCTTCTCTATTTCGTCGTCGGCGTCGAGCTGTCGGCGATCTCGCCCGACATCCGGCTATTCTGGCCGCTGCTGCAATCGCATCCC
The DNA here is from genome assembly GCF_050455525.1 of Rhizobium sp. 0TCS1.26. Classification (NCBI taxonomy): domain Bacteria; kingdom Pseudomonadati; phylum Pseudomonadota; class Alphaproteobacteria; order Hyphomicrobiales; family Rhizobiaceae; genus Rhizobium; species Rhizobium sp. 0TCS1.26. The sequence goes on from NZ_JBCIYV010000001.1 coordinate 1,093,955, forward strand.
GAGCGCATCTACGGGATCATGTACAACGACACGCTGCTGTCGATTCCGTTCTTCACCTTCATGGGCATCATCCTTGAGCGATCGCGCATGGCGGAAGACCTGCTGGACACGATCGGCCAGCTGTTCGGGCCTATTCGCGGCGGACTTGCCTACGCGGTCATCCTGGTCGGCGCGCTGCTCGGCGCCACCACCGGCGTCGTTGCCGCCTCGGTGATGGCCATGGGCCTCATCTCGCTGCCGATCATGATGCGCTACGGCTACAATCGTCCGCTGGTGTCCGGCACGATCGCCGCATCGGGAACGCTGGCGCAGATCGTGCCGCCGTCGCTGGTGCTGATCGTCATGGCCGACCAGCTCGGCCGTTCGGTCGGCGACATGTATGTGGCCGCCCTCTACCCGGCGCTGCTGATCATCGCCAGCTACTGCGCCTACATCTTCGCCGTCTCGATGCTGAAGCCGGAATGGGCGCCCGCCCTTCCGCCGGAAGCCCGGACCCTCGGCAATGGCGTCACGTCGCTGCTGGTGATGATGGTGCTGGCCGTCGGCCTCTACTTCATCGGCATCAACCTGCTGTTCCTCGGCGTCGCCAGCGAGGAGTGGCGGTTCGTAGCGGCACTGGCGTTCGCGGTAATCGCCGTCTACGGCGTTGCCCTGTTCAACAGCCGCAGCGACAAGAAGATCATCTCGCGCCTTGCCGAGCAGGTGATCATCGTTCTCGTTCCGCCGCTGGCACTGATCTTCCTGGTGCTCGGAACCATCTTCCTCGGCATCGCCACGCCGACGGAAGGCGGCGCCATGGGCGCCACCGGCGCGCTCATCCTGGCGCTTGCCAAGCAACGCCTGTCGCTGTCGATCGTCAAGAATGCGCTGGATGCGACGACCCGCCTTTCCGCCTTCGTCATGATGATCCTCATCGGTGCACGCGTCTTCGGCCTCACCTTCTACGGCATCAACGGCAACGTCTGGATGGAAGAGCTGTTGCTCGCCCTGCCCGGCGGCGAATACGGCTTCCTGGTCGTCGTCACCATCATCGTCTTCATTCTCGGCTGCTTCCTGGACTTCTTCGAGATCGCCTTCATCATGGTGCCGCTGCTGGCACCGGTGGCGGACAAGCTGGGCATCGACCTCGTCTGGTTCGGCATCATCCTCGGCATCAACCTGCAGACGTCGTTCCTCACCCCGCCGTTCGGCTTCTCGCTGTTCTTCCTGCGCTCCATCGCGCCGGTCGGCAGTTGGGTCGACAAGGTCACCGGAAAGACCATGCCGGGCGTCAGGACGACGGAGATCTACAAGGGCGTCTTCCCCTACATCATCATCCAGTTCGTGATGATCCTGGTGGTCATCGCCTTCCCCGGCCTGGTGATGCATTACAAGACGGACAATCCGCTCCCCGACCCGTCGACCCAGGAGATCCAGCTGCCCGGCTCCGGCCCCGGTGCCCTCGACGGCGGTGCCAACCCGCTGGGCCTTCCCCCGATCGGCGGAGGCAGTTCCGGATCGGCTCCGCAGATGGGCCTGCCGCCGCTCAACCTCGGCGGCGACCCGCCGCCGGCAGGCACGCAGCCGGCTCAGCCGACGGCTCCGGCGTTCGGCCTGCCGCCCTTGCAGGGACTGCCAGGCGAGCCGGCGACCGGACCTTCGCCAGCCTCTCCGGCTCCGCAGCCGGATCTCAGCCAGCCGCCGAAATTGTAGAGGCAGCCCGCGCCGGCCCGGTGCCGACCAAGCCGGCCGCCCCTGGATGTTCCAGAATGGCGGCAGAAATGACAAAGCCCGGTGCGCAGGCACCGGGCTTTTCCGTCTGTCGAAGAATGTCCGTCGGAGCGATCAGAGCTTGCCGTTGCGCTGCTGGATCATCATGAACGTGTCATAGGTGTATTCCGACAGCTGCATCCACAGATAGGCTTCCTTCTTGAACGCCACCTGGTCGTCATAGATCTTCTTGAACGTCGGGTTCTTGGAGGAGATGTCGGCATACACCTCCTTGGCAGCGTCGAAGCAGGCCGAGAGGATGTCCTGGCTGAACGGCCGCAGGACCGTGCCCTGCGCCGCCAGTTCGCGAATGGCGATCGGGTTCTTCTTGTCGTACTTGGCCATCATGCTGGTATTGGCAAAGGCGCAGGCATCCTGCAGCGCTGCCTGGTAAGCCTTCGGCAGGGCGTCGAACTTTTCCTTGTTGGCAAACGCATGGATAACCGGACCGCCCTCCCAGAAGGCCGGGTAGTAGTAATACTTGGCGACCTTGTAGAAGCCGAGCTTCTGATCGTCATACGGACCGACCCATTCGGCCGCATCGATAGTGCCCTTCTCCAGTGCCGGATAGATGTCGCCGCCGGCGATCTGCTGCGGCACGACGCCGAGCTTCTCGACGACTCGGCCTGCAAGGCCGGCGATGCGCATCTTGACGCCCTTGAAGTCCTCGACCGTATTGATCTCCTTGCGGAACCAGCCACCCATCTGGGCGCCGGTATTGCCGGCGATGAAGCCGTAGAGGCCGTGCGTGGCATAGAACTCGTTCATCAGCCGGTTGCCATTTCCTTCGTAGAACCAGGAATTGGTCAGCCGCGCATTGAGCCCGAAGGGGATCGCCGTCCCGATCGCGAATGTCGGGTCCTTGCCGACATAATAATACGAGCAGGTGTGGCACATCTCGACCGTGCCCGACGACACGGCGTCGGCCGCCTGCAGGCCGGGTACGATTTCGCCGGCTGCGAACGTCTGGATCGCGAAATTACCGTCGGTAGCGGCAGCGACGTGCTTGGCAAGATCCTCGGCACCGCCGTAGATCGTGTCGAGCGACTTCGGAAACGATGACGTCAGGCGCCAATTTATTTTCGGCATGGCCTGCGCCAGAGCCGGCGCCGCAAGCGTGGTTGCAGCCGCAGCGCCGATACCGGTCACTGCCGCCTTCTTGAAGAATGCACGACGATCCATGAAAAACCTCCCCGGGTTATGGCAGCCGGCAATCCTGTTCCCCTTGCCTGCGCCATAACAAAGTAACCATGCCCGGTTTTGGCGTGCAAGAAGCCAATAATACTGGGGGCCGGCAAACGCGGAAAACCGATAGATACTTTCGTCTAACGTCCGGAGTGCGCCCTTCGCTTGCCGGCGACTTGAAACCAGGTGGATTGCCAGACCCAACGCCACCGCCGACTGTCGCCGATGGTGGTCGATCTTGACTTGAACCAGTCGGAGGGTCATGAACCCGGCGCCTACCTTGCCCGGAGAACCCCGCATGCCCTTGCCGCTTATCGCCATTCCGGCAGACATTCGCCATCTGGACCGCGCCGACTGGCACGCCGTGCAGACGCAGTACGTCGATGCCGCCCTGAAGGTTTCCAGGGTCATGCCACTGCTCGTTCCGGCACTGAGCGGGGGAGCGGACATCGGTGCAGTTCTCGACCGGGTGGACGGCGTCCTGATCTCCGGCTCCGCCAGCAACGTCCATCCCTCCCTCTACGGACTGGAAGCGACGGAGGCCGACGGACCCTTCGACACCGCGCGCGATGCAACAAGCCTGCCGTTGATCCGTGGCGCCCTTGATCGCGGCATTCCGCTGCTTGCCATCTGCCGCGGGATCCAGGAACTCAACGTCGCGTTGGGCGGAACGCTGGTGAGCGAGATCCAGGATCAGCCGGGCCGGTGGGATCACCGCAAGCCGCCGGTGGAGGAACGCGATGGAATGTACTCCATCCGTCAGCCGGTCTTCGTGCGCGAAGGCTCGTGCATCGCGCAGTACCTGGGTCTTGCCGGCGAGGTGCAGGTCAATTCGCTGCATCGTCAGGCGATCGGCGAGACGGCGTCACGCCTGCAGGTGGAAGCGACCGCAGAGGACGGCACCATTGAAGCCGTCTCGGTGATCGATGCGAGGGGATTTGCTGTCGGCGTGCAGTGGCACCCGGAATACTGGGCGGAAACGGACACGCCCTCGCGTGCCCTTTTCGAAGCCTTCGGCGATGCCGTGCGTGCCTATGCGGCCGCCCGCTGAGACTACTTCCTGACCGGCGTTTCCGGCACCGGCGTCAGCACGCTGCCGTCCCGGAACCAGCCGATCAGATTGTCGACCACCAGATCAGCCATGTCGTTGCGGGTCGGAACCGAGGCCGAAGCGACATGCGGCAGCATGCACAGGGTCGGCAGATCGAACATCGCGTCCGGCACCCGCGGCTCGTCGTAGAAGACGTCCAGCCCGGCAGCGGCGATCGTCCCCGTCTTCAGCGCCTCGATCAGCGCCGGCTCGTCGACGCTTGCGCCCCGCCCGACATTGATGAAAACGCCGTTCGGCCCAAGCGCCTTCAGCACATCCGCGTTGATGATCTTGTGCGTCTCCGGCGTGCCCGGAATAATCGAGATCAGCGTGTCGACGGACGTTGCAAGATCGAGCAGGGAGGGCGCGTAATCGTAAGCGACATCGGTGCGTTTCGTGCGGGTGTGATAGCTGATCCTGACCTTGAAGGGTTCCAGCCGCTTGGCGATCTCCATGCCAATGCGGCCAAGTCCCAACAGACCGACATGGCGATTCTTCAGCGATAGCGGCGTGAGCGGAAACGGACCTTCGTTTTCCCAGCGCTTCTCCCGCAGATAGGTTTCCGCCAGCGGCAGGCGGCGCACGGTGTTGATCAGCAGGCCGAGCGTCGTGTCCGCCACCTCGTCGTTGAGGACGTCGGGCGTGTTGGTGACGAGGACGCCCTTTTCCCCGGCATGTCTGGCATCGACGCCGTCGTAGCCGACGCCGAAGTTCGAAACGACCTGCAGGTTCGGCAACTGGTCCATCCATTCGGCCGGCATGCGGTTGATGGTCGCCACGCCTTTCACCTTCGCCTTGGTCTCCGGCGACAGATCGAGCTCGGAACCCGGCTGGGTCTGCACGACATCGAAAGCGGCGGTCAGACGCTCCAGGGCACGCGGATGCATGCGGCCCGGGATGAGCACGGTGGACTTGTTATCGGTCATCGGCAAGGATTCCTGTTCGGTCAGGCACGAGGGCGAAACGGGCCGGTGGACTGGCGAATGCGCATCTCCGGCTTGATGAGGTGGATGCCATCGGGTTCATGGCTGCCCGCCAGTCTATCGAGAAGCGCCCGCGCGGCAAGTCTTCCGACCTCTGTCTGGCCGTTCCACACCGTCGTCAGCGACGGCGTGGCAATTGATGCCTCCTCGAGATCGTCATAGCCGGTCACCGAAATGTCCGACCCGGCCAACAGGCCGGCGCGCGCGATGCCGTTCATCACGCCGATGGCAACCAGATCGTTCCAGCAGACCGCAGCCGTCGGCTTTTGCGGCAGGGAGAGGAAGTGCACGGCCGCTTCGAAACCGCCCTGCTTGGAGCGCGGCCCGGGAATGCGCAGGTCGGGATCGACCTCGATGCCGGCCTTGCGCAGAGCGTTGACATAGCCCTGGTAACGATCGCGGCCGGTCGAGGTCTGGTCGGTGCCGCCGATCATTGCGATCGTGCGGTGACCAAGGCCGATCAGGTGGTTGGTGGCAAGCGAGATGCCATAGCTGTCGTCGCCGCGATAGGTCGGCAGATCGACACCATCCATCGAGCGTGCCACGAGAATGGCCGGCATGCCGTTGGCTTCCGCCAGCTTGATGTCTTCGATGGGCGTGCCGATGGCCGGCGACATGATGACACCGTCACCGCCGAGCTGCAGCAACGTCTCGATGAAGGTGCGCTGCTTTTCAACCGAATCGTAGTGATTGGAGAGAATGAAGGTGTGCCGGCTGCGATCGAGCTCGCTCTCGATGGCCTTGAGGATTTCGCCGTAGAAGGGGTTCATGATGTCGTGCACGACGACGCCGATGATGCCGGATCGCGAGGTTCTGAGGCTGGCGGCCCGGCGGTTGTAGATATAGCCGAGAGCCCGTGCCTGCTCCTTGATCTTCTCGCGTGTATCGACGGCCACCAGCGGGCTGTCGCGCAAGGCAAGCGAGATGGTCGCCGTCGAAAGACCGAGGCTTTCGGCGATGGTGGAAAGCTTGATTTTCTGAGCCACGGCCCCTCCCCGGAGATCTTCTGCGATCGGCTTAAAATGATTTAAACAGTTTAAGCCGACCCGGCAATGCCCGTCATAAAGCCGTCACTCGAGCTCCTCGTCCACCATCGGTTCGATGCCGTTGAGGTTGCGATCGACCGCTTTCAGCAATTTCAACAGGGCCCGCGTTTCCTTCAGCGTAAGCCCTTGGACCGCCTGAGCGCCGCTGTCTGCGATTGCCTTGTGGATGCGATCGAGGCTCTGTCGCCCGGTTTCCGACAGGTGGATCTTGATCAGCCGCGCGTCCGTGCTGTCGGCCTTGCGCTCCAGAAAACCCTGCGCCTCCATGCGCCCGACGGTGCGCGTCATCGTTGGTGCCTTGACGCCCAGCCGCTGCGCGAGCTGCCCCGGTGTCAATCCGGGATCGGCGGCAAGCTGCAGGATCACGCTGTCCTGACCGGCATAGAGACCGGCCTCGGCGAGGTTGCGCGACAGGTGGGTCCGCATCGAGCGGGCAGCCTGCGTCAGCGCCGGTGCAAGATCGGCGATCGGCATGGCGCTCTTCTTCTTGCCGGCCTTGCCGCGCTTCTCCTCGCGCTTTTCGCCCTTCTTCTTACTCATGCCCCTCGCCTGGTTTACCGCAGCGGTTCAAACGGTCTATGATTTTACAACGACTATCCATAGCCAAACCCGGAAGTTACCGCCAGATGCCGCTGCCAAAGCCCCGCTTTGCCGACAATGATCGGGCGCTGCAGCCTGCCGACCGGTCAGACTGGATTGCCGTCCTGCCGCTCGGCGCTCATGAGCAGCACGGTCCGCACCTCCCCTTCGAGACCGACAGCCTGATTGCCGCTGGCCTCGTCGCGCGAGTAATCGACCGGATGCCTTCCTGCCTGCCCGTCACCTTCCTTCCGGTGGAGGAGATCGGCTATTCGATCGAGCACATGGACGTGGCAGGCACGAAGACACTGGCCTTCGGCGAGGCCATCGACCGCTGGCTGAGGATCGCCGAAGACCTCTCTGCTCTCGGCATCCGCAAACTGGTGCTGCTCAACGCCCATGGCGGCAACGCCCCGCTGATGACCATCGTCGCAACGGAGGCGCGCGTGCGGCTGAACATGCTGGCGGTGGCAACGAGCTGGACGCGCTTCGGTCAGCCCGATGGCTGGATTGCGCCGGACGCCAAGGCGCTCGACATTCACGGCGGCGACATCGAGACCTCGGTGATGCTGGCGCTCTACCCGGACAGGGTGGACATGCAGCAGGCTGCCGCCTTCCCGTCGGGTCAAGCGGACTTCGCCCGCGACTTCACGCATCTGCGCGCCTATGGCCCGCATGCGTTCGGCTGGAAGATGTCGGACCTGAACGTCCAGGGCGTCGCCGGCGATGCCGGTGCTGCGACCGCCGAACGCGGCGAGGCTCTTGTGAGCCACGCGGTGAACGGGATTATCGAACTGCTGGAGGACGTGCACCGGTTCGATGTGTCGGTTCTGCGCTGATCTTGCGTGCCCGCCGGAGAAGGCATACCTTTCCTGAAGACCGGAGGTTCATGCCATGCAGATTTCCGTCAAGGAAGCCCAAGACAATCTGGAGGAACTCCTCGTTCGCGTCGAAGGCGGCGAGGATGTGCTGTTGACGAAGGATGGCAAGATTGTCGCGCGGATCGTCGCAGCCGGAGCAACCCCTGACAAACACACAATGACACAGGAAGAACGTCGTAAGGTCTTGGACGAGGTCATGGCAAAGGCGCCACCACGCGCGCCTGGTGAACCAACGGCGGACAGATCCCATGACTACCTCTATGACGAGGACGGTCTTCCAGCATGATCGCAGTAGACACGTCCGCATTGATTTCCATCCTCCTCAACGAGCCATCCGCCCCTCAATGCAGCCGTGTCCTGGAAGCACCGGACACCCGTTTTGTGATCTCGGCAGGCACCTTTCTCGAAGTTCAGATCGTTGCGTCTGGAAAGAACTGCCGCGCAGGACTCGACAAGTTGCTGAACCTGCTTCCGTTCGAAATCATCGACCTGACCGCCGCGCGCGCCGAACTGGCCGCCGAAGCCTATCGAGCCTACGGCCGGAATTTTCACCGCGCCGCCCTCAACTTCGGCGACTGCTTTTCCTACGCCACCGCCAAGGAATTCGGGTGCCCGCTGCTGTTCGTCGGCAACGATTTCGCCCAGACCGATGTTCGATCGGCGCTGCCGTCGGCATGATGTGATCTTATAACATACAAAAGGCTTTGAACTGCGGAACACGAGGCCTTATATGGTCGCCAACCGCTGCCGCTCCATCTCGCGAGCGCCCATCCCCCGGAGGTTCCCCATGGCCGATACAGCAATCCAGAAGCCCGTTCCCGTGACCGTCCTCACCGGCTACCTCGGCGCCGGCAAGACGACGCTCTTGAACCGCATCCTGTCGGAAAGCCACGGCAAGAAATACGCCGTCATCGTCAACGAGTTCGGCGAGATCGGCATCGACAACGACCTGATCGTCGAATCGGACGAAGAGATCTACGAAATGAACAACGGCTGCGTCTGCTGCACGGTGCGCGGCGACCTGATCCGCGTCGTCGAGGGCCTGATGCGCCGCCCCGGCCGTTTTGACGGCATCATCGTCGAGACCACGGGTCTTGCCGATCCGGTACCCGTCGCGCAGACCTTCTTCATGGACGACGACGTGCGTGCCAAGACCGAGCTCGATGCTGTCGTCGCACTCGTCGATGCCAAGCACCTGCCGCTGCGCCTCAAGGACAGCCGCGAGGCCGAAGATCAGATCGCCTTCGCCGATGTGGTGGTGATCAACAAGACCGACCTCGTGACGCCGGACGAACTGGCGATCATCGACGAGATCGTTCGCGCCATCAATCCGACGGCCCGCGTCTACAAGACCACCCGCTCCGGCGTCGATCTTGCCCGCGTGCTCGACCAGGGCGCCTTCAACCTGGAACGGGCGCTGGAGAACGATCCGCATTTCCTCGAGCACGGTCACGAGGATCACGTCTGCGGCCCGGATTGCGACCATGACCATCACCACCATGATCATGACCACCATCATCACGACCACCACGGCCACGATCATCATGATCATGGCCACGCCGCGCCATCGGCGATCCACGACGTCACGGTGAAGTCGACCTCCCTGCGCGGCGGCGAGATGAACCCCGAACGGTTCTTCCCGTGGATCCAGAAGATCACCCAGACGGACGGCCCGAACATCCTGCGGCTGAAGGGTATCATCGCATTCAAGGACGATGCCGAGCGCTATGTGGTGCAGGGCGTTCACATGATCGTCGAAGGCGATCACCAACGCGCCTGGAAAGACGGCGAGAAGCGCGAAAGCCGCCTCGTCTTCATTGGTCGTGACCTCGATCGCGCCAAGATCGAGCAGAGCTTCCTCGCCTGCCAGGCGACTGCCTGACGATGAACGGCGTGACGCGGTCCCAGGATCGCGTTATGCCGTCAGCACGCCCCGCTTCGGAACGCCGACGAGAGAGACTGCCTGAATGCCGACTGTTGCCCCGCTTGATCTTGAAGGCCATGTGATCGCCACGCATTTTCTCGGCGACACCCCGTTCTTCGCAACCGCCAGCGGCGAGATCCGCCGCCTGGATGGCGGCGAAAAGGTCACCGAGGCGCATAACGGTCTGCTGACCTGCATCCGCGACCCGTTCAGCAATTCGCTCATCACCGGCGGCGAGGATGGCAAGGTCTTGCGGATCGCCGCTGACGGCAGCCTGAAGCAGATCGCCGAGATGCCGCGAAAGTGGATCTCCGTGGTTGCCGGCGGACCTCAGGGTGCCGTCGCCTATGCGCAGGGCAAGTCGAGCTTCGTCGTGCTCACCGACGGCACGGTGAAGGAATTCGTCGAGCAGCGTACCGTCGAAGCGCTGGCCTTCGCTCCCAAGGGACTGCGGATCGCCGCCGCACGCTACAACGGTGTGTCGCTGCACTGGGTCAACACCACCGCACCGCCGGCCGATCTCGAATGGAAGGGCGCCCATACCGGCGTCACCTTCTCGGCTGACGGACGGTTCCTCGTGACCATGATGCAGGAAAATGCCTTGCATGGATGGAAGCTGGACGGCAAGCCGGGCGAAGCCCGTCACATGCGCATGACCGGCTACCCCGCCAAGGTGAAGTCGCTCTCCTGGTCATCAAAGGGCAAGTGGCTCGCCTCGTCCGGCGCACCCGCCGCGATCGTCTGGCCATTTTCCGGCAAGGACGGCCCGATGGGTCGAGCACCGCTGGAGCTCGGCACCCGCGCCAACATCATGGCGACCTGCGTTGCCTTCCACCCGGCCGAGGAAGTGCTGGCGATCGGCTTCATCGACGGCATGATCCTTGGGGTCAGGGTCGGCGACGCAAAGGAGGCGCTGCTTCGCCGTCCAGGCAAGGGCGCGATCACGGCCATGAGCTGGAGCGGCAACGGCAAGCTGCTGGCCTTCGGCTCAGAAGCCGGCGACTGCGGCGTCATCGACATCGCGGCCTGACACCCTCCCCCGAGCATCGGATTGGCGAGCCGAAATCTACTCGGCGTAAATCATCTTGCGCGTCATTCCGCCGTCGACCGTCAGAACCTGTCCGGTCATGAAGCCGGCAGTCGCCAGGTAAACCACCGCATCGGCAATATCGTCGGGCCTGCCGACGCGGCCGACGGGATGCTGTTGGTGATCCTCCGGCCGGAGATCCTCGTCGCCTGAGATCCAGCCGGGAGCAATGGCGTTGACGCGGATGTCCGGCCCGAGACTGACTGCAAGCGCATGGGTTAGCGCCACCAGCCCGCCCTTGGATGCCGCATAGGCTTCCGTCTGCGGCTCGGACATGAAGGCGCGCGTCGACGCCATGTTGACGATTGCCGAGCCTTCTCCCATCAGCGGCACCGCCGAACGGGTCATCAGGAAGGCAGCCGTCAGATGGCTGTCGGTCACCTCACGCCACTGGTCGAGCGACATCTCGGCGATCGGCCCGTTCGCCGGCGTTGCGATGCCGGCATTGTTGACGAGCAGGTCCAGTCTCGACCAGCCGAGTTCGGCGAACGCGCCGGCAACCGAGGCTTCGTCAGTCACGTCGCAGAACACATGCCGGACACCGGCCTCCTGCAGATCCGCGGCCGTATCCTTCATGTCGAACGAGGCGACTGCCCAACCCTGCCCGATCAGCGTTCGGCAGATCCCTGTGCCGATAAGGCCGGCACCACCCGTGATGATTGCGTGTTTCATGCAGCGACAGATAGGTCGTGACGCGCCGGCGTCCAGATTTGAAACTGGAGCCTCAGAGCCAGTCGCGGTTTTCGGCGCCCGCCTGGCAGCCATAGGGCGGCAGCACATTGCCGAAGGTCGCATGCAATTTGTCACAGCCCCACTTGCGCAGGGGCGCTGGCATGCGGCTGTTCAGCTCGATGCCCACCTCGTTGTAGGGGCTGTCTGTGTTGGAAATGTACATATACCAGCGGCCACCAATGACGAAGACGGCGGCGATGACGACGATGAGGGCGAGACGGATGATTTTCATGGGACACTCTGGAAGGTGAGGATGGTCGGCCGGTCGACGCGCACGTCGCCGCATCTCCGAGGAACGGAGCCCTCCCTTAAGGCGATCTGGTTTACAAATCGCCGCAGATCAGTCCCCGTCTCAGGCTGATGCCGAGGCGGTAATCTCGGCCAGCAGCGCATGCAGCTGGTCGCGGTAGCCCGTCCGGGCCGAGGGCGCTTCCGGGTCCGACGTCATGGTCACCGTCATGGCAAGCCGCGGCACGATGTAGAGCATCTGCCCGCCATAGCCCCAGGCAAAGCGGACGTCCTCGCCGCCGATCTGCTTCAGGAACCAGCCGTAGCCATAGCCGTCGCCGGAATAGCGGGAGTTGGTGCGCTGCTGCCACGAGGTCCGCACCCAGTCTTCCGGCACCACCTGCACGCCCTCGGCCGTGCGGCCACCGCGGCGGTAGAGCTCGCCGAAGGCATGCAGCGAGCGGCTGGTCATCGCCATCTGGTTGCCGCCGAGGTAAATGCCCTGCCGGTCGCGCGACCAGGAAGAGATGCGGAAACCCTCTACCGGCTCGAACCACTCGCGGGCCAGCTGCAGCGTCGGCTTTCGCCCGACCTTCGTCAGGATTGCCGAGAGCAGGTGGCTGGATGCCGTCGAGTAGAGCATTGAACCGCCGGGATCCTCGACGAAGTCCTGGTCCAGCGCAAAGCGCACCCAGTTGCGGCTGGCGACGAACCGACCGTAATTGGGGCCGGAGAGCGGATCCATGCCGGACTGCATCGACAGGAGATTGCCGACCGTCACCCGTGCAAGCCGGGGATCGGGAGCATCCGGAAGATCCGATCTGAGGATCGCCGCGATCGGCTGGTCCGTCCCTTCCAGCAGCCCCTTCGAGATAGCGATCCCGACCATCGCCGAGATGATCGACTTCGAGGCCGATTTGATGTTGGTCGGATCCTGCGGCGCAAACCCGTGGTAGCCGCGCTCGGCCAGTGTCTCGCCCTGACGCGACACGATCACCGCCTGCAGGGTTTTCAACCGCTCTGCCCGGACGAGGATGTCGGCGAGCCGCGGCGGGGCGGCAGCCGGCTGCTGCGCCGTGGCGCGGAAAGCCGTGAGCATGACGGGGACGGAATAAAGAAGATGGCGGCGTGTGAGCATCAACGACAAGGTAGGTTACCGGCACGCGGATGCCAGAGCCTTCTACGCCGGACTCACTCCAAAGTGAGCCCGGCGTGAGGTGATGCCACCCGGCGAACGTCAGGTAGAAGGTTCAGAACCGGTAGGTCACACCGGCGCCAAGCAGCCAGGGATCGAGCTTCGCCTTGCCCGCAAGCGGCCCAAGCGTCGAATGCGTGGCGCTCCACTCCGTCTCGAGGAAAAGCTTCTTCACGTCGACGTTGAGGCCCCAGTGCTCATCGAGCATGTAGTCGAAGCCCACCTGCAGGGCAGCGCCCACATGGTGATCGACCTTGAGGTTGCTGAACCCGGCCTCCTCGGATGCGTTGTAGAAGAACGTGTAGTTGACGCCCGCGCCGACATACGGCTTGAAGGCGCCGAAATCGGTGAAGTGATACTGGAGGGTCAGCGTCGGCGGCAGGATCCAGGTCTTGCCGACGTCGATGCCGGCAAGCGATCCGGCACCTGAAATCCGCGAACTTGTCGTGCCGAGGATCAGTTCGGCGGCGATGTTGTCGGTGAAGAAGTAGGAGATATCCAGTTCCGGCGTGATCGAGTTGGAATACTCAAGGTCGGAGCCGGCGACGCCGTCCACCGAACCCTTGTCGTTGGGGATCACGCCGAGTGCGCGCACGCGGATCTGCCAGGGGCTGTGAGCTTCGGCGAGCGCTGCCGCGGCTGCCGGTTCAGGCGTCGGCGAAGCAAGGTCTGCCGCACTTGCCAGTGCCGGCAAAAGGACCGCTACCGCTGCGCACACGGCCGCTCCGGTTTTCCGACTGTTGATCATGTCAATCTCCTTCAAGTCATCGAGTGTCGATGATCGGAGGGAGTATCACTGAGGTTCTTCAGAGGGTTGACCTCGATCAAACGCACTTGACGATGATCAGGCACAGGGCCTCTACCCCTTGGTCATTCTGTCGCAGAGGCACCGGGACCGCGCGGATAGGCGCCAAAAAAGCTCCCGTCGATGTTTCCAGCGACAGGAGCTTTCTCGTGCAGATCGAGCGTCGGAACCGTCAGGCAGCGCGACGATAGGCCGGGCGCGACAGCTTGCGGCCGCTGGCCGTCAGCATGCCTGCCGCGCCGGCAAGCCAACCTGCCCGCAGCTCAAGCGCCAGAAAGCGCTCGCGGGCGAACGGTCCCGGCATCACCAGGTGCTGCGTCGGCTCGGTGGCAAAGCCGAAGCGCGCGTAATAGGGCGCGTCGCCGACCAGCAGGATGGCGCCGTGCCCGCGCCGCTTGGCTTCGGCGATCGCGGCACGCATCAGCGCCGAGCCGACGCCTTTGCCTTCCTCAGCCGAATCGACAGCCAGCGGCCCGAGCAGCAGCGCATCGACGGCAACGCCATCGGCGCCGACGCCGGCCTCGACATTCCACAGGCGGACGGTGCCGATCAGCTTGCCGTCCCGGTCATGCGCAACAAGCGCCAGGCCGTCGGCCGGCAGCCGGCCACGGCGCAGCTTTTCCGACGACTTCTTGCGTCGGTCGCCGCCCATGGCGCGATCGAGCAGGCGTTCGCGGGCAACGACGTCGGCAGACGTCTCCTCGGCAATGACGAAGGTGGTCGGCGCAAGAAATGCGCGCACAGCGTCAAGAACAGCGGCCATTGTGGCCTCCGAAGCTCAAAACCGTTCAAGCGGCTCGAAAGGAAGGGGGTGAGAGCAGGCTCCGGGAATGAACCGGAGCCTGCGACGCGTCAGATGACGTAGGACTTCAGCGGGTCGAAACCGTTGAAGGCGACGGCTGAATAGGTCGTCGTGTAGGCGCCGGTGCCTTCGATCAGAACCTCGTCGCCGATCGTCAGAGAGATCGGCAGCGGATACATGTTCTTCTCGTACAGCACGTCCGCCGAATCGCAGGTCGGGCCGGCGATCACGCAGGGCTCCATCGCATCGTCGTCGCGCGTCGTGCGGATCGGATAGCGGATGGCCTCGTCCATGGTTTCGGCGAGACCGCCGAACTTGCCGATGTCGAGAAAGACCCAGCGGTTTTCGTCATTGTCCGACTTCTTCGACACCAGCACAACTTCCGCCTTGATGACACCGGCATTGCCCACCATGCCGCGACCCGGCTCGATGATGGTCTTCGGCAGGTTGTTGCCGAAGTGCTTGCGCAGCGCAGAGAAGATCGCCTGGCCGTATTCTTCGGCCGACGGGATGTCGCGCAGGTACTTGGTCGGGAAGCCGCCGCCCATGTTCACCATCTGCAGGTAGATGCCCTGCTTGGCGAGCGAAGCGAAGACGCGCTTGGCATCCGACAGGGCCGAATCCCAGGCATCGACCTTGGTCATCTGCGAACCGACGTGGAACGATACGCCGTAGGATTCCAGGCCCAGCTGGTGTGCGTAGACCAGAACATCGACGGCCATCTGCGGTACGCAGCCGAACTTGCGCGACAGCGGCCATTCGGCGCCTTCGCCATCGGTCAGGACGCGGCAGAACACCTTGGCGCCGGGAGCGGCACGGGCGACCTTTTCGACTTCCTCGTGGCTGTCGACGGCAAACAGGCCGACGCCGAGTTCGAAGGCACGCAGAACATCGCGCTCCTTCTTGATCGTGTTGCCGAACGAGATGCGGTCAGCCGAAGCGCCGGCGGCAAGCGCCATCTGCACTTCTGCAACCGATGCGCAGTCGAAGTTCGAGCCGAGCGATGCGAGCAGCTTCAGGACTGCGGGCTCGGGATTGGCCTTCACGGCGTAATAGATGGAGCTGTCCGGCAGAGCGTGACGGAAGGCGCTGTAATTGTCGCGCACGACGTCGAGGTCCACGACGAGGCAAGGACCTTCCGGGCGTTCGGTACGCAGGAAGTCAAGAATGCGAGCGGTCGTCATCAGCCTAATCCCTATAAGCTTCTCCGGAGAACCGGAGGACAAAGGCGCGTACGACGACGAATCGCTGCCCGGCCGGTGGAAATCCCGGAGCTGCGATCGCGCTCAAACGCGCATGATGTGGACCAACGCCCTGCCAAGAGCTTTGATCCGGCTTTGTCTGCCATGGATTGGACGGGGATGAACCCAACCGCACTTCCGGCAATGATGGTGTGCCTCTTCAGTAACCCCGGCTGATGGAAAGCCGGAAGAGAACAAAAAGGCCCGCACCGTCGTTGCTTCAGATGTCCTCGCATTTCTCGAAAGGCCGAGATAGCGACTGGAGGGGTTAATTCCAGGTACCTTACCGTATCCTCACCAATTAGAGGACCAGCGGACACCCATGGGCACGTGCGACTTTGGGCTGAGCGGGAGATAAGAACATTCGCCTTCACAATCAAGAGATTTTTTCGGCATGGTGAATAAATCTTGCCAGGGCTTTTGTGGTGGATTTGTGCAAGGGCATGCGCGGAACTATATTCCTTCGAGGGGAGCGGGGATGGAGAGATCAAATGCCGACGGCAAAGACGCAAAGCATCGATGCGAACCTTTCCAAGCACGTCTTGAGATCTGAAATCTACGCGTCGCTGCCTGACATGAAGGACCCGGAAGTGCTGGCACGTGTCAAGGCATCCATCGCAGCGCTTGATCCGGAGGAAGAACACGCAATTCTGGAATGGATGGAGAAAGTCGCCGACTGGGGCGAAGACGAATCCGGCTGGATGTCTCAGGAATGAAGCGAGGCGACGTCGTTATAGTCTCGACGTCAGGCGATTATGGAAAGCCACGCCCGGCAGTCCTGGTGCAGACGAACACCATCAGTGATGCTTATCCATCAATCATCGCCTGCCCAATCACATCCACGCTCGTCGATCTCGACTTTCGCATTTCCGTTGAACCGACACCAAGCAACGAACTGCAACTGCCCTCGCAGATCATGACCGACAAGCTCATCGCTGTGCCGCGCACGAAAATCGGCAGGAAAATTGGGCATCTTACCGAGCAAGACATGCAACGCTTGAGTGGCATGCTTGTGTTTCTGCTCGGTCTGGCGGAGACAGAAGGCTCCTGACCTCGGAGCATCCACGTCGCCATGGACACACTTACCCGCATGCGGGCCTTCATAGACGTCGTCGAAGCGGAGGGCTTTTCCGCCGCCGCCCGCCGCACCGGCCGATCGAAGGCGCTTCTGTCGAAATACGTGCGTGAACTCGAGGACGACCTCGGCGCCCTGCTGCTCAACCGCACGACACGACAGTTTTCGCTGACTGAGGCGGGCCATACCTATTTTCGTACAGCCGCCGACATCCTGAAGGAGATCGACAGCCTTGCCGATCTGGTGCGCGAGAACAATGCCGACCTCAAGGGTCGGCTGCGCATCTCGGTGCCGCGCACCTTCATGGATGCCGAGGTCGGCCAGTCGCTGATCGATTTCGCCTGCAGCAATCCGGAGGTTTCGCTGGAGATCGTCGCTGAAGACCGATTCGTCGACCTCATCGAGGAAAGCTTCGACCTTGCGATCCGAATCACCAAGCTGGAGGATTCGGGCATGATCGCCCGCAAGATCTCCGATTTCCGCGTCTACGCCTGCGCGACAGCGGATTACGTCGCACGCTACAGTCCGCTGGTGCATCCCCAGGATCTGGCCAACAAGCCGGTGATCATCGACACCAATGTACGCGCGCATAACAGCATTCGTTTCCAGGATCCGAAAGGCGGGACGATTTCGGTGCCGGTATCCGGATCGTTCGAGGTCAACAGCCCGCAGGGCACGCTGCGTGCGGCCCGCGCCGGGCTCGGCGTCGCCATGGTGCCGGATTTTATTGCACTGCCCTATCTGAAGTCCGGCGAACTGGTGACGCTGTTCGACGACTACATCCCCAAGGACCGTGGCATCTACGCCGTCTACCCGCACCGACGGTACTTGCCGGCGAAAGTCCGCAGCTTTGTCGATTTCCTGACGGCCTGGTTTCGCCAGGCGCAGTCCGAGCAGCATTGACGGGCGACGAAATTCCGTCCCATTTGCCCGGCACACCGAGACGAACGTCTTCAGGATTAGCTCATGATCGACAGGAAGTGGCTCGTTGCGGCCGCGCTGACACTGGCACCGCTACCGGCGCTCGCCCATCCGCACATCTTCGTCGATGCGCGGCTCGAGGTGCTGGCCGACGATAGTGGCCACGTCTCCGAACTGCGCAATGTCTGGCGCTTCGACGAGATGTTCTCCTCCAGCGTTCTCCTGGACTTCGACAAGAACACCGACCTGAAGCTCGATGAGGCGGAACTGGCCGAGCTCGGCGAGGTGATGCGCAACTCGCTCTCCGAATTCCACTATTTCACAACGATCACCGTCGACGGCAAAGCTGTCGAGATCGGCAAGCCGGACGCCATCCACGTCACCTATCAGGACCAGCAGGTACTGGTGTTCTTTGCCGTCAAGCCGGCGGCACCGGTGCCGCTGAAGGGCAAGCTGACCTTTGGCGTCTACGACCCGTCGCTTTATACGGCCGTGGATTTCCCCTCCGACGGCGATCTGAAGCCGGAAGGCAAGGCATTCGCCGCCTGCGCCCACAAGGTGGTGCGTCCGGATCCGGACGAGGTCATCGCCGAAAACAAGAACACCCTCACCGACGCCTTCTTCAACGACCCGACCGGCACCAACATGACAAAGCTGTTCGCCACCCGCCTGGAAGTGACATGCTGAATCGGCGCACTCTACCGCTCGGTCTGCTGATCCTTGCAGTTGCAGCCTTCGCCGCCCACGCGCAGTCGCCGCTCGGCGTCGGAGCCGCCGAACCCTCCTTCAATACCGGCGGGTTCCTCGGCCCGTTCTTTGCCTGGATCAACATGCACCAGCAGTCCTTCTACAGGGCCCTGGGGGGTGCACTGAGGGCCATGCGCGAGGATCCGTGGGCGCTCCAGGGACTGGTCGGCCTGTCGTTCGCCTACGGCGTCTTCCATGCCGCGGGTCCGGGCCACGGCAAGGCGGTGATCTCGTCCTACATGATCGCCAACGAGACGGCGCTGAAGCGCGGCATCACCATTTCGCTGATCTCCGCCCTGCTGCAGGGCGCCATGGCAATTGTTCTGGTCGCGGCCGCCTATCTGCTGCTGCGCGGCACCGGCATCACCATGACCAAGGCCACCTGGGCGATGGAAGTTGCAAGCTTTGCCATGGTCGCGATGTTCGGCGCCTGGCTGCTGCTGCGCAAGCTTTACGAGATCCGCCCGCGAACATCCTCGCTGCCGATCTTTTCGGGCGCATCCCCAGGAACAGGGCCGACAGGTCTGCGCTTCCAGGCAATCGAGGTCGACCACACCCATGCGGACCTCGCACCCGGCAGCTACTGTGCCGATTGCGGTGAACTGCACATTCCCGATCCGGCAGCGCTCCAAAGCCGCGACTTCAGCCTGCACGAAGCCTGGTCGGCGATCATCGCGGTCGGCCTGCGCCCCTGCTCCGGCGCAATCCTGGTCATGAGCTTTTCGATCCTCAACGGTCTCTACGTCGGCGGCGCGTTGTCTGTGCTCGCCATGTCGCTCGGCACCGCCATCACCGTGTCGATCCTGGCGCTGCTCGCCGTCACCGCCAAGGATATCGCCGTTCGGCTTGCGGGTCCGCGCTCGCAGTCAGCACGGCGCATCACGGTCGGCATCGAACTCTGCGGCGCGCTGTTCATCCTGCTGATCGGCCTTGCCCTGCTTGGCGCGTCGCTGCAGGGCGTCATGATGCAGGCGGGATGAAGCCTGCCGAGAGGCGAGCGATCAGCGACGACGCTGGTGACGCGCCCTCAGCCAGAAGATCAGGAAGAACGACAGGACGGCGAGCGTCCCGAAGGCGGCGGCCAGCCACGGCGAAAATTCGGCGAGCCAGGTCATGATGCCGGGCATCACGAAGAACAGCAGCATGAAGCCGAAGAAAATCAGGCCGGCAGCGATCGCCGACGATTTGCCGCTGCCGCCGCTCATGGGCGAGCCTCCTGAAGAGCGGCACGGATATCCTCCAGCCGCCGTTTCTGCCGGCCGTCAGCGTCGAAATTCTGGGGCGCCAGCCAATCCTCGAACGCCTGTCGGATCAGCGGCCATTCGCTGTCGATCATCGAGAACCAAGCGGTGTCGCGGTTGGCGCCCTTCGACACCATATGCTGGCGGAAGACGCCCTCGAAGGTGAAGCCGTAGCGGATGGCGGTGACTTTGCTCGGCTCGTTCTCGTTGTGGCACTTCCACTCGTAGCGGCGGTAGCCGAGATCGTCGAACACGTGACGCGCCATCAGGTAATGAGCTTCGGTGGCCAGCGGCGAACGCTTCATCGCCTGCCCGTGCGCCACCGAGCCGACCTCGACCACGCCGTTGGCAGGATCCGGCCGCATGTAGCTCGCCATGCCGACGACGTCGCCGTTCGGCTTGTCGCGAAACACCAGAGTGACGAGGTTGCCCGCACGGTTCATGCCGTCCAGCCAGTCGGCGAACTGCTCTGGCGCTTCATAGGGCGGATTGGGAAAGTAGCGGATCAGCTCGTTCGTGCCTTCGCCGCCCAGCGCATCCCAGAGGCTGCGCAGGTGGACGGCACGCTCGTAGGGCTCGGCGATCACATACTGCCCTTCGAGCCGGACCGGTGCCGGCGGCGGGCAGCCCTTGAAGTCCTTCAGATCGCGCATGCACTCTCCCCTCGTCGTTGACGAGAGGATTAGGCGAGCGGCGCGCCGAAGGCAATCAGGCTTTCGCCGGCGCGCCGGATTTGATCAGACCGATACCTTGGCGGAGGAGACAGTCGCATCGATATGGTCGATGAGCGCATCCGGCAGGCCAAGGCGGCCGGCGAGGAGGTCGAGGTAGCCGCGCTCTGCCCGGGTGTCGGGATCGATGGTCAGGCGGGTCGCGGTGTAGAGTTCTACCTTCTGCTCCTCGGTGCGGGCAGCCGCGACGAGATCGTCGATGTCGACCGGATTGGCAAGCTCCTGCCGGATGAACGCCTCCGCCTCATCGCCGAGATCGACATCATGCACCTTTTCCATGATGTTGGCGCGCTCGGCCGCGTCGATATGGCCGTCGGCCTTGGCGGCTGAAATCATCGCGCGCACCAGCGTCAGCGCAAAATCGTTGGAAAGCTGCGGCGACTGCAGGGAAAAGGCCGAATCCGGCGGCGGCAGCGCAATCGGTTCGGCAGCAGCCGGTGCCGGCTGCAGTGCCGCCTGCGGCGACTGGCCGGACTTGTAGTTCTTGTAGGCGAGATAACCGAGACCGGCGACGGCAGCGATGCCACCAACGGTGACGACGTTGCCGGCGATCTTGCGGCCGGTCTTGGTGCCGAGAAGGGCGGCGGCAATGCCGGCGGTCTTCAGCGGATTGTTCTTCGCGATGTCGCCGAACTGACCTGCGCGGCCTTTGACGCTGTCCGGAAGACCGGGCATCTGCGAGCCGAGGAACTGGTCAAGAAGCTTCTTTGCGTCGAACATCCATATCTCCTGTCGATTGGGGCTGACTTGGAGATAGGCACGGTGACGCGGAATACAAATTTCCGCGACGCCGATAACGCGATTGTCAGAAGGAGGCCTGGAGCGATCAGCCCTTCAGCGCCGCAGCTTCCGCCGCAAGCCTGGTGATGCCCGCCCAGTCGCCGGCCGCGACCATTTCCTTCGGCGCCACCCAGGAACCGCCGACGCAGACGACGTTGGGCAGCGACAGGTAGTCCCGGGCGTTCTTGAGCGAGATGCCGCCGGTCGGGCAGAACAGCGTGCCAGCGAGCGGCGACGACAGCGCCTTCAGATAGGCAGCGCCACCGGCCTGTTCGGCGGGGAAGAACTTCATGACGTCGTGGCCCGCTTCGCGCAGCGTCATCACTTCGCTCGCCGTTGCCGCACCCGGCAGCAGCGGCACGTCGGAATCCCTGGCGGCGGCAAGCACGCCCGGCGCCACGCCCGGGCTGACGATGAAGGTCGAGCCCGCCTTGACGGCTGCTTCGAAATCACGGGCGTTGAGGATGGTGCCGGCGCCGACCCGGGCGCCTTCGACTTCGGCGGCGACCGCACGAACCGCGTCCAGTGCTGCCGGCGTGCGCATGGTGATCTCGATTGCCATCAGGCCGCCGGCAACCAGTGCCCGCGCCAGCGGCACGGCCGAGGCCACGTCCTCGACGATCAGCACCGGCACCACCGGCTGCAGCTTCAGGGTGGCAAGCAAGCTGTCGGTCTTGGCGGCCATCATCAAAACTCCCGCATTCATTGAAACGATTGAAATCCGAAGGGTGAGATAGCGCGGTGCCTTCGGCCTGTCGAGGAAAAACGATCCTCCCCGGTCCGCCGGGTACTGGTCGGATGCGATAGACTGCAATAGGTTAGAGCCGTTGCAAAACCGGGATCAGCGATGGCCAAGGAAATCGAACGCAAGTTTCTCGTCCGTTCCGACGACTGGCGCGACAGCGCCGTTTCCGCATCGAGCTTCCGGCAAGCCTACATCGTTGCCGCCGACGATCGCAACCTGCGCGTCCGGCTGGTGAATGACGTGCAGGCGAAACTCACCTTCAAGGTCGGCGACGGAACCCTCACCCGCGACGAATACGAATACGAAATTCCCGCCGACGACGCACGCGAACTGCTCGGCGCGACGGTCGGCACGATCATCGAGAAAACCCGCCATGTCGTTCCCTTCGCCGGCTTCACCTGGGAAGTGGATGTCTTCGAAGGCGTCTATGCGGGGCTCGTCGTCGCCGAGGTCGAACTGCAGGCCGAAAGCGACGAGCCGCAGCTTCCCGACTGGATCGGTGTCGAAGTGACCGGCGACCGTCGCTATTCCAACATGGTACTGGCAACCGAAAATCTAGCGGCGGAGCTTGGCCATGGCCTATCGCATCAGGCCCTTTAAGACCTTCACCGACGAGTTCCGCCGGGTCGCTGCCGGGCAGCTCGACAAGGCGATTGCCGAACTGAGCGACCAGCCGGACGGGCCGCATGCCGCGATCCACGCAGCCCGCAAGCGCTTCAAGCGGCTGCGGTCGCTGTACCGGCTCATCCAGCCGGACGCCAGGGACGTCTACCACCGCGAGAACGTCCGCATCCGAGACATGGGCCGCACGCTCTCGGCGGTGCGGGATGCGACGGCCCTGGTGGAGACCGTCGACGACCTGATGGGCTGTGCCACATCGGACGAGGAGCGCGCTGCCCTGTCGTTCGCGTTGAATGCGCTCAGTGAGCGCCGTGACCGGATAGCGGCTGCCGAGGTCGACCTGCCCGGCAAGATCGACGCAGCGATCGCGACCTGCCGTGCGGCGCTTGAGGCGCTCGACGAACTGGATCTGGCCGATGGTCGCAGCCGCACGGCCAAGCGGCTGGCGAAGGCCTGGGGCAAACGGCAGGCAAAGGCGCGCCATGCGCTTGCCCGTTGCCGCACCACCCATGCCGGCGGTGACTTCCACGAGTTGCGCAAATCGGGGCAGACGACCTGGATGCACCTGTCGCTGCTGCGCGACCTGTGGCCGACGGCGATGGCTGCCAAGCAACGCGAGGTGAAGCGGCTGGTCGACATGCTGGGCTACGAGCACGACCTCACCGTCCTTACCCAGACCGTCAACGAGAACCCTGAACTGTTCGGCGACAGCGACACGCTGGCGCGGCTGATCGCTGCCATCATCCTGCGTCAGCAGGCGATCCGCAGCGAGGCGTTGGAACTGGCCGAGCTTGTCTTCGCCGACGATCCGGAGCGCGAGGCCGACATCATCGCCATGCTGTGGATCGAGACGGCAAACCGAAACCGGTGAATTTCAACCGACAGTGACCGGCACGCCCGCCTGCTTGACGAATGTCAAAGGGCATCCTTTGCGCCGAAATTCGTTGCGTCGCAGGCGAAGAGGCAGTATTTCGCGGGCCATGAACCACACGTCCGACAGCCCTTCCGGCAGCTTCTGCGTTGCCGCGCTCTACCACTTCGCCCGCTTCGAGCGTTTCGACAGCGTGCGCGAGCCGTTGCAGGCATTGTGCGAAGAGAACGGCGTCAAAGGCACGCTGCTGCTCGCGCGCGAGGGCATCAACGGGACGATTGCCGGGCCTGATGCAGGGATCGCCGCCGTGCTGTCCTACCTGCGCGCGCAGCCGGAATTCGCCGGGCTGGAGCACAAGGAGAGCCGGGCGTCGAAGATGCCGTTCCTGCGCATGAAGGTGCGTCTCAAGAAGGAGATCGTCACCATGGGCGTCGAGGACATCGACCCCAAGCGCATCGTCGGCACCTATGTCGAGCCGAAGGACTGGAACGCGCTGATCTCCGATCCCGACACCATCGTCATCGACACCCGCAATGACTATGAAACGGCGATCGGCATCTTCCAGGGTGCCGTCGATCCGAAGACCAAGACGTTCCGCGAATTTCCCGACTGGGTGAAGAACAATACCGGCCTGCACAACAAGCCGAAGATCGCCATGTATTGCACCGGCGGAATCCGCTGCGAGAAGGCGACCGCCTTCATGAAGGAACAGGGCTTTGACGAGGTCTACCACCTAAAGGGCGGCATCCTCAAATACCTTGAGGAAGTGCCCGAGCAGGAAAGCCTCTGGGAAGGTGCCTGCTTCGTCTTCGACGAGCGGGTGTCGGTCACGCATGGCCTCAAGGAGGGCGATCACCGCCTCTGCCATGCCTGCCGCGAACCGATCACGCCGGAGGTCCGCCAGTCGCCGAAGTTCGAGGAGGGCGTCTCCTGCCCGCACTGCTACGATACGCGCTCGGAGGCTGATCGCGACCGCTACCGCCAGCGCCAGCTGCAGATCGAGCTTGCCCGCAAGCGCGGCGAACGCCACCTCGGCTCCTGAACAAAGTGGCGTTTTCTAAGCGCTGATCGGGAGCCGTATCAGCGGTCCCCGTTCGCGCAACTGGTCGATCTCCTCTGCCGGAACCGCCTTGCCGAACAGGAACCCCTGCAGGAGATCGCAGCCGGCCTTCTGCAGTGCCACCGCCTGTCCCTCTGTCTCCACGCCTTCTGCCGTCACCGGCATCTCGAGCGATTGCGCCAGCGCAACCGTTGCCCGCAGCATTTCGATTGCCCTGCTGTCATCGCAGATGGAATCCACCAGCGACTTGTCGAGCTTCATCCGGTCGAAACGGAACTGGCGCAGATAGCCGACGCTCGAAAAGCCAGATCCGAAGTCGTCAAGCGCGATCTTCACTCCGGTCTGGCGCAGCAGGTCGAGCGTCTTGCGTGCCCGTGACGGGTTCTGGATGAAATAGGTTTCGGTGAGTTCCAGCGTCAGGCGAGACGCATGGATGCCGGTCTGCGTCAGAACGTCAGCCACGTGCCCGACAAAAGCGGGATCACGGAACTGGCCGGGCGAGACGTTGACCGAGAGCGCCAGATCCGGCCAGGCAACCAGCGTCCTGCAGGCCGTGCGCAGCACGTGAAGGCCGAGCATGTCGATGAGCCCGGTGCTCTCGGCGACCGGGATGAAGACTTCCGGCGACACGGGCCCATGGCCAGCTCTTGTCCAGCGCGCCAGCGCCTCGACGGCTGTGACACGCAGGCTGCAGGCATCGACAACCGGCTGATAGGCCACCGTGACCTCCTGCCGTTCGAGCGCCGCCCGCAAGTCGAGTTCCAGAAGATTGCGCTCCTCGCGCTCGTCATCCATGACCGGGTCGTAGAGCGTCCAGCGACCGCGTCCCTCTTCCTTGGATCGATACATCGCCATGTCGGCGCGGCGGATCAGTTCTTCGCCCTGCACCAGGCCACGCCGGGAGAAGGCAAGCCCGATGCTGCAGCCGATGACGGCAATGCGCTCGCCGATGGTGATCGGCTCGCCGAGAAAATCCAGCACCCGTTCGGCCAGTTCGACGGCGTTCTTCTGCACGTCATAG
Organism: Rhizobium sp. 0TCS1.26; assembly: GCF_050455525.1. Classification (NCBI taxonomy): domain Bacteria; kingdom Pseudomonadati; phylum Pseudomonadota; class Alphaproteobacteria; order Hyphomicrobiales; family Rhizobiaceae; genus Rhizobium; species Rhizobium sp. 0TCS1.26. The sequence continues at coordinate 1,119,295 of NZ_JBCIYV010000001.1, forward strand.
CCGATGAAGGCGACCGCGAACTCGTCGCCACCGAGGCGTGCTAGCACAGGTTCGTCGCCGACCAGCACCCGCAACCCGGCCGAAACGCTGCGGATCAGAAGGTCGCCGGTCGCATGCCCGTAGGCGTCGTTGACTTCCTTGAAGCCATCGAGGTCGAGATAGAGAAGCGCCACGTCCTTGCCGTCACGCTGCGCCATGTTGATCAGCTCCGCCATGCCGGCGAACAGCCCGGTCCGGTTCGGCAGACCGCTCAGCCGGTCGGTGAGCGACAGCTTGACGGCCGCCGCTTCGTCCGCGCTCATCCGCGACAGGGCTTCGTTGCCGCTGACGAAGAGCAGAAGCATGTAGATGGCGATCATCGCCACGGCGCACCAGACCAGCGGCCGCACCTGCGCAAGGCTGGCGTCTCCGGGGGAGCGCGGCACCCAGGCAAGTCCGCCGATCGGCTGGTCGTTCGGGCCGAGGATTGCCACCCGGTGCGACAGGTCGCTCGACGGCGGCACCAGATGCAGGCCTGGAAGCACATAGGCCCTCGACAGCCGCTCGATCGTCTCACCGGCCAGGTGCCGCATGAGGACGACATAGTGGTTGCCGCTCGGCTTGCCCATCCGTTCGCCGGAGGTCTTGCGGATCACCCCGATGCCGACGGCGGCGATGCCCTTGACCGTCTCGACGAAGCCGGTGACTTCCGGCAGCGCATCCTCCGGCAGTTGCTTGAGCGGCTCGAACAGCGCCAGAACGCCAGGCGTCACGTACTGATCGAGCTCTTTGATCGGCACGCCATCGGAATGCGCAGACAGGCTGTTGCCGGCGGGATCGAGGACGATCACCACGTCGAAGAGATCGCTGTTGAGGCTCATCTCGCCGAAATTGCGCTCGATCCAGTCGATGTCGCGCTGCTGGTAGATATGTCCGGCGGCGTCATCCCAGGCGGCATAGTCGTGGAGCGTCGCGCGGATCTGGTGGCGGAAGGTCTGCAGGGCGCCGGTGACGGCTTCGCGCGAACGCTCCTCGTCGAGCTGGTTGGCGTAGTGACCCACCCGGTCGAGCGCGGTGAAAACCATCGCCGACACGGAGATCATCACGGCCGCGAAAATCAGCAGCATCGAACGGACCACCGAACGGCGGTCCAGTTTCGCTGCGGATTGTTTCAGATGAGAGGGGACAAACCGCATTCCAAAGCCCTGGCCAATCCGTGGATTATGCCTTGGAACAGTTCAATTAGACTTAACGGCGCGCGCCGGTTCCAGCCATACGAAAAAGGCTCCCTCGCCGCAGCGAGAGAGCCTTCCGTTGGGTTGTCAATGAGCCGCTCTGGGCCTTACCAGGCGGGGATCACGGCGCCCTTGAACTGCGTGGCAACGTAATCCTTGACCGCGGCACTGTGGTAGGATTCGACCAGGGTCTTCACCCATGGCTTGTCCTTGTCGGCGGCGCGGACCGCCAGAACGTTGATGTAGGGTGCCTTCTCGCCTTCACGGCCGATCGGGTCCTTGGCCGGGTCGAGACCGGCTTCCAGCGCGTAGTTGGTGTTGATCACCGAGGCATCGACGTCATCGAGGGCGCGCGGCAACTGGGCAGCGTCGAGCTCGGCAAACGTGATGTTCTTCGGGTTTTCGACGACATCTGCCGGAGACACCTTAAGGCCTGCGCCTTCGCGGATCTTGATCAGGCCCTTGTCCGCGAGGATCAGCAGCGCGCGGCCGCCATTCGTCGGGTCATTCGGGATGGCGACCGAAGCGCCGTCCTTCAGCTCGTCGAGGCTCTTCACCTTCTTCGAATAGATGCCCATCGGGAAGTTGACCGTCTGGCCGACGCTGACGATATCGAAGCCGCGATCCTTCACCTGGTTGTCCAGGTAGGGCTGGTGCTGGAACGAGTTGGCCTGCAGGTCGCCGTCCGTCAGCGCCTGGTTCGGCACGACGTAATCGGAGAATTCGAGGACCTCGAGGTCGAGGCCCTTCTCGGCCGCGACCTTCTTCACCTGCTCCATGATCTGCGCATGCGGGCCGGGCGTCACGCCGATCTTGATGGTCTCGGCCAGGGCTGCGCCAGCCGACAGAAGCGCGGCGAAGGAAGCTGCGAGAAGAAGTGTCTTCATGGATGTCTCTCCGGATTGCTATTTGGGGTTCGAATTCGGGTCAGGAATTGCGGTTGCGCTTGTCGAACCGGCGGGCCAGCACGTCGCCGGCACTCTGGACGACCTGCACGAGCACGATCAGCACGATGACGACGGCCGCCATCACTTCCGGCATGAAGCGCTGGTAGCCGTAGCGGATGCCGAGGTCTCCAAGCCCGCCGCCGCCGACTGCGCCGACCATCGCCGAGTAGCCGATCAGGCTGACCAGCGTCAGCGTCAGGGCGAGCGTGATGCCGGGCTTGGCTTCGGCGATGAGCACCTTGGTGACGATCTGCCAGCGCGTCGCGCCCATCGCCCGGGCCGCCTCGATGAGACCGCGGTCGACCTCGCGGATCGCCGCCTCGATGAGCCGCGCGACGAAGGGGATGGTGGCAATGGTGAGCGGCACGATCGCCGCGTTGGTGCCGATGGAAGTGCCGGCGACCAGCCGGGTGAAGGGAATGATCGCCACCACGAGGATGATGAACGGCGTCGATCGGGCCGCGTTGACGATGAGCCCGACGATGCGGTTGGTCATTGGCGCGGCGAACAGCTCGCCTTTTGCGCTGTTGGCGAGGAAGACGCCGATCGGCAGGCCGACCAGCGTACCGATGGCACCGGCGATCGCCACCATCTGCAGCGTCTGCACCAGCGCCTTCCAGAGGAGCGAGATGAGCATATCAGGCGCCATAGCCGAGCACCTCCGTGGTCAGGCCGGTTTCGGCGTAGAAGTCTTGCGCCCGCGCGACGACGGCGGGATCGGCAGGATAGGACACGACCAGTGAGCCGAAGGGTTCGCCGGCGATCTCGTCGATGGTGCCGGCCATGATGTTGACGTTCGAGCCGATCCGCTCCACCAGCTGCGCGGTCAGCGGCTTGAAGGCGGTATCGCCGAAGAACACCAGACGGACGAAGACGCGGTCGCCTTCCGCCGGCTGCGGCTTGATCGTCGACTTCACCCATTCCGGCAGCTTGACCCCGAGCGACGAGGACAGCAGCGCTACCGTCGTCTCGTGCTGCGGCCGGGTGAAGACGTCGAACGTGCGGCCGCTCTCGACGATCGAACCTTTGTCGATCACCGCCACATGCGAGGCGACCGATTTGACGACCTCCATCTCGTGGGTGATCAGCAGCACCGTGAGGTCCAGCTCGCGGTTGATCCGGCGCAGCAGTTCAAGGATCGACTGGGTGGTTTCCGGATCGAGCGCCGAGGTCGCCTCGTCCGACAGCAGCAGTTTCGGCTGGGTGGCGAGTGCCCGGGCGATGCCGACGCGCTGCTTCTGGCCGCCCGACAGTTCCGCCGGATAGCGGCCGGCCTTGTCCGACAGACCGACCAGATCGATGAGCGGTGCGACCCGCGCCTTGATCGCCTGGCGGTCGAGCCCGGCAATCTCCAGCGGCAGGCCGATGTTGCCGTAGACGGTGCGCGACGCCAGGAGATTGAAGTGCTGGAAGATCATGCCGACCTCGCGGCGCAGGCGACGAAGTCCCGGCTCGTCGAGGGCCGCGACATCGACGCCATCGACCGTCACGCGGCCGGACGTCGGCCTTTCCAGACCGTTGACCAGGCGGATGAGCGTCGACTTTCCGGCACCCGAGCGGCCGATGATGCCGGCAATCGCACCCTTCGGCACGACGTAGTCGACGCCGGACAGGGCTTCGAATTCGCCTTGCCCGCGGCGGTCGGGGAAACGCTTGCCGACCTTTTCGAAGGTCACCATGGGTTGGACCGGATCGCCTCGGTCAGCCGATTGCGCGCCATTGCGCGACGGCGCCAGGGTGTCGTTGATGGATAGCATGGGTAGTCTCTTCAGGGTGGCCGCAGCGGCGGCAAGGTCAGGAGCGTGCTCGGATCAGCGCAAGCAACACATTCGACGCATGTTACGCCGTTTCGTCATCCCGACATATCCTCGATCAATACAATGGTCCGGCAAACCGGATCTGAGGGCTCTGCTTATCGCATCGGTCAGCCGCATTTCCGAGGAAAACGAATCCGAAGAAACCGTCTCACCGGAAAAATACATGCGGGAAGCGCCGGTATCACGGCACCTCCCGTTGTCCCTTAGCCTCAGGCGACCGTGGTGACGAAGCTATCCGTCGGGCGCCGCACCTTCTTCAGGCCGGCCAGCCAGTCGCCTTCCGGCTCCCGGTAGCCGAGCGGCAGCAGCGTCACGGAGCGCAGACCGCGCGCCCGCAGCCCAAGGATCTCGTCGACCTTCTCCGGCTCGAAGCCTTCCATCGGCGTCGTGTCGACCCCCTCGAAGGCTGCCTGCGCGACCGACATGCCGAAGCCGATATAGGCCTGGCGGGCGGCGTGCTCGAAGTTCACCTGCGGGTCACGAACCGGGTAGGTGTCGAGCAGCATCTTGCGGTAGTTTTCCCAACCCTCGTTGGTCACCTTGCGCTCGTCGTTGACGCGATCGAACATCTCATTGATCCGGTCGGTCGTGTAATTGTCCCAGGCAGCGAAGACCAGGAGATGCGAACCCTCGGTGATCTGCGCCTGGTTCCAGGCGACCGCGCGGATCTGCTGGCGGATGTCGGGATTGGTGACGAGGATGACTTCGAACGGCTGAAGTCCGCTGGAGGTGGGCGCCAGACGCGCCGCCTCGATGATGCGGTCGACCTTGTCGTCGGAGACGGACCTGGCGGGATCCATCTTCTTCGTCGCGTAGCGCCAGTTGAGTTTTTCGAGAAGCATAGGCTTATTTTACCTTCGGCATTGGTGCAGCAGGACGGGTGAGGCCGTCCTACAGGCTGACGCTGTTTAGGTAAAAATCTGCTCGTCGCATACAAGTGGGCACGGCCAGATAACCGTGGAGAACCTGGTCGACCACCGGTGATGAGGCGCGGCCCACCTTAGGCGGCCAGGAGCACCGGCTGGGTGAACTGCTCGAACGACGGTCTCGCCAGCAGATAGCCCTGCACAAGGGTGACGCCCAGATCGCGCAGCACCTGCAACTCGCCTTCCGTCTCGATCCCCTCGCAGATCGGCGTGATGCCGAAGTCGGCGAGCATCGCCAGCGTGTGCTTGACGACGATCCTCTTCGCCGGCTGGGTATCGATGTCGCGGATGAGCTCCATGTCGAGCTTGACGATGTCCGGCTGGAAGCGGGCCAGCAGGTTGAGGCCCGAATGGCCGGCGCCGAAGTCGTCGATCGCCGTCTTGAAGCCGATCGTCCGGTAGGTTTCCAGGATGCGCAGCAGATGACTGGTATCGACGCGCTCGTTTTCGGTGAACTCGAAGACGATCCTGTCGAGCGGGAAGCCCAGCCGTTCGGCGGTCGCCAGCGTCAGGCGGATGCACGCGCGCGGTTCGTAGACGGCATTCGGCATGAAGTTGATCGACAGCAATTCGTCCGTCGCGCCCGGCGACAGCTTTGCCGCAAGCTCGATCGCCTTCACCCGGCACTGCTGGTCGAAGGCATAGCGGTTCTCGTCATTGACGCGCGACAGGACGCTTCCCGCCCCCTCGCCGCCGCTTCCGCGCACCAGCGCCTCCTGGGCAAACACGCGGCGACGATCGAGATCGACGATCGGCTGGAACGCCATCGAGAATGGAACCTCGAACGCCTTTCCGTCCTTGCACCCTGCGCAGCCGACAGCCATCTTCAATTCTCCCTCTTGTCCGTAGGGTTGAGATAGGCCGCGTCCGGTAAAAGTTTAGCCTTGGCGAGGCGAGAGAGTGGCTTTAACCGGCTCTATGGTTACCTTTTGGGAACTGCGCCGCCAGCTGCGTATACCATTTGCCGCTCTTCTTCACGGTCCTGACCTGCGTCTCGTAATCGACATGCACGAGCCCGAAGCGCATGCTGTAGCCTTCCGCCCACTCGAAGTTGTCCATCAGGCTCCAGGCGAAATAGCCCTTCACCGGCAGCCCCTTGCTGATCAGGTCGGCCGCCGCAGCCAGGTGATCGCTGATGTAATCGAGGCGCGGCTGGTCGTTCACCTCGCCGTTCTCGACCTCCGTGTTGTAGCAGGCACCGTTCTCGGTGATGTACATCTCCGGCAGCTCGTAGCGATCGTAGAGATCGACGACGAGATCGGTCATCGCCGACGGAAAGATCTCCCAGCCGATGTCGGTCTTTTCCGGATTGACGAATGGCGCCGGCTGGGTAGCCGGAAACTCCGCGCCTTGCCTGGCATCGTCCAGAACCCGCATCGGCGTATAATAGTTGAGCCCCCACCAGTCGAGCTTCTGGTTGATGACGGCAAGATCGCCGTCCTCGACCGCGGGCATCTTGTCTCCGAGCGCCGATACCAGGCTCTTTGGATATTCGCCCTTGAAGACCGGGCCGAAGAAGGCGCCGTTGTGGAAATCGAAGGCCCGCTCGGCGGCGGCCTTGTCCCCGGCGCTGTCCGATCCGGCAATGACGGAATGCGCGTTCAGCACCAGGCCCACCGGCACATTCGGCGTCACGTGGCGGATCGCCTCGACCGCCAACCCGTGTGCAAGATTGGTGTGGTGCATGGCGGCAAGCGCCGCCCGCATGTTGCGCTCGCCCGGTGCGTGGATGCCGTAGAGATGGCTGAGCCACACGGAGCACCAGGGTTCGTTGAACGTCGCGACCGCATCCAGCCGGTCGCCGATCCGCGCCATCACCACCTTGGCATAGCGCTGAAAGGCATAGGCCGTCGACCGCGCCGCCCAGCCGCCGTCACCCATCAGCGCGAGCGGCAGGTCCCAGTGGTAGAGCGTCGCAAAGGTCTTGATGCCGCGCGCCTTGCAGCCGTCGACGAGCCGGTCGTAAAAATCCAGACCCTTTTCGTTGATCCGCCCGACCCCCTCCGGGATGATCCGCGGCCAGGCGATCGAGAACCGATAGGCCTCGACGCCCATCTCCTTGATCAGGTCGAGATCCTCGTCCAGTCGATTGTAATGATCGCAGGCGACGTCGCCGCTGTCGCCGTTATGCACCCGCCCCGGCATCTTGGAGAAAGCATCCCAGATCGACTGCTTTCGGCCATCCGCCCTGGCAGAGCCCTCGATCTGATAGGCGGCGGTCGCAACGCCGAACAGGAAGTCGCCGGGGAAGCGGGCTGCAAGGGTCTTTGGATCGATCATCGGAAGGGTCCTTCGGTCATCACTGCCAGATCACGCCGGCGAGGCTTGCTGCGCCAACGAGATCTGTCAGCGGTGTAGATCAAAGCGATTTCCGGGTGAAGAAGGGCAAGTGCAAAAACTGCAACGCGGCAGTTTACTTATATAAAGGCCATGGAACTGGCACGGATTGGTTCTCCCACAGGGCCACCGCCTTGCGCGACGGCCCTGTGGGAACTTGGGGAAGGACTTACACCTTCACCCAGCTGCCGTTCTTCTTCGAGCTCTCGATGCAGGCGGTGACGAACGCCACCCCCTTCACCCCATCATCGACCGTCGGATAGACCACCGCGGGATCGACCGCGACGCCCGATTTGCGCGCGTTGATCGCCGCTGCGGCTTCCGAATAGATCGTCGCAAAGGCTTCCAAGTAGCCTTCCGGATGACCGCTTGGAATGCGGCTGACGCGGGCAGCCGACGGACCGGCACCGGCCCCGCCGCGGGTGATCAGCTGTTTCGGCTCGCCAAGCCGGGTGAACCAGAGATAGTTCGGATCCGCTTGCGTCCATTCGAGGCCCGCCTTGGTGCCGTAGACCCGCACCTTCAGGCCGTTTTCGTTGCCGGTCGCCACCTGGCTGCACCACAGCAGGCCCTTGGCGCCGCCCGCAAAGCGCAGCATCACATGGGCATTGTCGTCCAGACGGCGCCCTTCGACGAAGGTGTGCACGTCGGCAGCCAGCTCCTGCAGTTCCAGGCCCGAGATGAAGCAGCCGAGATTGTAGGCATGCGTGCCGATGTCGCCGGTCGAACCGCCGACACCCGATTGCGCCGGATCGGTGCGCCAGACGGCCTGCTTGGCGCCGGTCTGCTCGACCGGTTCGGCCAGCCAGTCCTGCGGATACTCCATCTGCACCAGACGGATCTCGCCCAACTCACCGCTTGCCACCATGTCGCGCGCCTGGCGCACCATTGGATAGCCGGTGTAGTTGTGGGTGAGGATGAACAGCGCATCGGCCTTGTCGGCCACCTCCTTCAGCTTCTTCGCGTCGTGAAGGTTGGAGGTCAGCGGCTTGTCGCAGATCACATGGATGCCGCGCTCCAGGAAGGCCTTGGCGGCGGCAAAGTGCACATGGTTGGGCGTCACAATGGAGACCGCTTCGATACCGTCTGCGCGGGCGGCTTCCTTCTCCGCCATGGCTTCGAACGAGCCGTAGCAGCGGGCCGGATCGAGACCCAGTTCGCGACCTGAGGCAAGTGACTTGTCCGGCGTCGACGAGAGTGCGCCGGCAACCAGATCGTAATGGTCGTCGAGCCGGGCTGCCATGCGGTGCACGGCACCGATGAACGCCCCCTGCCCGCCGCCCACCATGCCGAGCCGGATCTTTGCCGCCCGCTGCTCGGTCTTGCTCGCTTTAATGGTCATGAAATTTCTCCTCGATAAATGCACTTTAGGTCCCCCTCAGCTGCCGCCATCTCCCCCACAAGGGGGGAGACACCGGGCGGGACCGTCTCCGCCGATCGCACCGGCAGCGGTCAGGTCAAGCCCTCCCCCTTGTGGGGAGGGTGGGGAGGGGTCTTATGAAAGCCCCAGCATCCGCCGGTTGGCTGCCTCGTCGGTGCCACCGGCGGCAAAATCGTCGAACGCTCTTTCGGTGACGTTGATGATGTGCGCCTTGACGAACTCGGCACCCTCGCGCGCGCCGTCCTCGGAGTTCTTCAGCGCGCATTCCCATTCGACGACGGCCCAGCCGTCGAAATCATTGGCCGTCAGCTTGGAAAACACGGCGCCGAAATCCACCTGTCCGTCGCCCAGCGACCGGAACCGTCCGGCGCGCTGCACCCAGCCCTGATAGCCGCCATAGACGCCCTGCCGGCCGGTCGGGTTGAACTCGGCATCTTTGACGTGAAACATCTTGATGCGGTCTTTGTAGATGTCGATGTTGTCGAGATAATCCAGGCACTGCAGCACGTAGTGCGAGGGATCGTAAAGCATGTTGGCGCGCGGATGGTTGTTCACCCGTTCGAGGAACATCTCGAAGGTCACGCCGTCGTGCAGGTCCTCGCCCGGATGGATCTCGTAGCAGACGTCGACGCCGTTCTCGTCGGCAACATCGAGGATCGGGCTCCAGCGGCGCGCCAGTTCGTCGAACGCCGTTTCCACCAGGCCGGCCGGCCGCTGCGGCCAGGGATAGATGAACGGCCAGGCAAGCGCGCCGGAAAACGTCGCATGCGCCTTGATGCCCAGATGGCGTGACGCCTTCAGCGCCATCTTCACCTGCTCGACGGCCCATTCCTGCCGGGCCTTCGGATTGCCGCGCACTTCGGGTGCCGCAAAACCGTCGAAGGCTTCGTCATAGGCCGGATGCACGGCGACCAGCTGGCCCTGCAGATGGGTGGAAAGCTCGGTGATCTCGATGCCGTTGTTGCGGGCCACGCCGGCGAGCTCGTCGCAGTAATCCGTCGATTCCGAAGCCTTCTTCAGGTCGATCAGCTGCCCGGCCCAGGTCGGTACCTGGACGCCGATATAGCCCTTGTCGGCAGCCCACTTGGTGATGCCGTCCCAGCTGTCGAAGGGAGCCTGATCACCGGCGAACTGGCCGAGGAAGATGGCGGGACCCTTGATCGTCTTCATGAAATTCTCCTCCCTGAGAATGCCTGCAACGTTACAGTCAGGGCTACCCAATTTCGGCGAGCCGCACAACCGTCGATCTCGGCTCCGCCCGGACGAGCCGGGCGAAACCGCTGCTTGGATAGCTAAGGCTGAAAATCAGAAGGGCGAGTCCGGGAAGTAGTAGTTCTCGGCATTGTCCTTGGTGATCAGCGTCGCGTCGAGCGTGTAGGTGCCGTGAACCGGGACCTGGTCGTAGATCGCGGCCGCCGTCAGTTCCATCGCCGTACCGACCATCGACGGCGGGTAGAGCACGTCGACCGGGATCATCTTGTCGCCGTCCATGACCTTCTTGATCATGTCCTTGGAGCCGGCACCGCCGATGACGTACTTGATGTCGGTGCGCTTGGCCTGGTCGATGGCCTGCAGCACGCCAACCGCCATGTCATCATCCTGGCACCAGACGACGTCGATCTTCGGATGCTTGGTGAGGAAGTCCTGCATGACCTTGAAGGCGTCATCGCGGTTCCAGTTGCCGAACTGACGGTCGAGAACCTTGACGCCTGAGCCGGCGATCGCCTTGTCGAAGCCGTCCTGACGCTGCTGGTCGATCGGGATGGGCAGGCCGCGGATGACGACGACCTGGGCGTCCGGCGTGTTGTCCTTGATGTACTGGCCGGCCACTTCGCCGAGCGCCGGATTGTTGCCGGCGACGTAGAGATCGCGGACGGAGTTGTCGTTGGTCGACGGCGCCCGGTCGACGATCGACACGAAGGTGCCCTTGCCCTTGATCTCCTTGATGGCGTTGACCAGCGGGTCGGGATCGGTCGGCAGGATGACCAGCGCGTCGATGCCCTGCACTTCCAGGTCCTGCAGCGCGTTCGCCTGGGTTGCCGGATCCGGCGAGGTCTTGACGACCACCTTGAGGCCCGGATGCTCCTTCATCAGCAGCTCGGCGACGCGGTTGGCGTGGTAGACGACGCCGGCGGTCCAGCCGTGGTCGGCCGCCGGAATCGAAACGCCGAGGGTTTTCGTATCCTGCGCCTGCGCGGCGCCGAACACTGCCGTCATGGCGACGGCCAGTCCAATGATCTTCTTCATGTTTCTCCTCCCAAAGTGTCACAAGGGTCGTGGCATGCCGGAACGGGGGACCCAAAGGCCCGCCCCGGTGTTTCCCGGTCCCGATCAGTCGTCCGGCAGGCGCTTCGCGTCGCTGCCGGGACCGCGTCAGGACCTGCGTGCCAGCGAGCGCTGGACAAGCATGGCGATGATGATGATCGTGCCCTGGATGGCGCCGATCAGATATTCGGAAATGAAGTTCGACAGCAGCATGATGTTGCCGACGAGTTCGAGGATGAAGGCGCCGCAGATCGTGCCCCAGACGCGGCCGGCGCCGCCCTTGAGCGCCGTTCCGCCGACGACCACGGCGGTGATCGCCTGCAGCTCCCACAGGATGCCGGTGGTGGCGGACGTCGAGCCGAGACGCGGCACGTAGAGCAGCACGGCGATCGCAACGCACAGTCCCTGGATGACGAAGGCAATGATCCGGACGCGATCGACGGAGACGCCCGAATAGCGGGCCACGTCGCGGTTCGAGCCGACGGCCGTAACGTGCCGTCCGTAGCGTGTCCGGTAGAGGATGAAGGCGGCAATCGCGGTGACGACGAGGATGATCAGGATCGGCACCGGAATGCCGAGCACCGAGCCGAAATAGGCCGGCCGGTAGAGCGCCTGCTGCTCGGCCGAGCGGAGCGTGATGGCGCCGCCCTGGCTGAGCCAGGTCGTCAGCCCGCGATAGATGCCCATGGTGCCGAGCGTGGCGATGAACGGCTCGATGCGGCCAACGGTGGTGATCAGGCCGTTGGCGAGCCCGCACAGCGAGCCGATGACGAGCGTCAGCGCCATCGCGGCCGCCAGCATCAGTCCCGGATCGGCGATCGCGCCGGAGTTCATGAACAGGATCATCAGGCTGGCGACGAAGGCGACCATCGAGCCGACCGACAGGTCGAGGTCGCCCGACGAGATGACGAAGGTCGCGCCGACGGCAATAATGGCGATGAAGGCCGAGCGGGTGGCAACGTTGGAGAGGTTGGTGAGACCGATGAAGTTCGGGTTGACCAGCGCCCCGATGATCAGCAGCAGCGCCAGCGCGGCGAACGGCGCAACCGCCCTCAGATCGATGTCGCGCCAGCGCCGGCTGCGCGGCCGTCCAATCTCGGTTTCCGTCTCGCTCGTCATGTCCACCCTGTCCTCCTGGCGGATCCCGGCAACCTGCTGGGCCGCTTGTATTGCGTGTTGTCTCTGCGGGCGTCAGCCGGCCGCCTGTCTCCGCAGGCCGGCGGCATAGCGCATGATCACCTGCTCGGAGATCTCCTCGCCCTCCAGCATGCCGACGATCCGTCCCTCGCGCATCACCGCCACCCGCGTGCAGAGGCCGATCACCTCCGGCATTTCCGAGGAGACGACGATGATCGAGCGGCCTTCGCGCGCCAGCGCTGCGATGAAATGGTAGATCTGCTGCTTGGTGCCGACATCGATGCCGCGCGTCGGCTCGTCGATGATGACGATGTTCGGCTCGATTTCCATGATCTTGGCGAGCAGCAGCTTCTGCTGGTTGCCGCCCGACATGCGCCCGACCCGCACGAGATCGTCGCGGACGCGGATGTCGAAGCGGCGCTTCGCCCGCGCCATCGCCTTGGCCTCGCTACCCGGATCGAGATAGCCGTGCCTCAGATGCTGCTCCAGCGCCTGCAGCGTCAGGTTGACCGTCATCTTCTCGCCAAGCAGCAGCCCGTGCCCCTTGCGATCCTTGGTCATGTAGGCAAGACCATGGGCGTTGGCGGCGCGAAAATCGCCCGGCGGAATGCTCTTGCCGCGGATCTCGACGGAACCGGACTGGCGCGACCTGAGGCCGGCCACCGCCTCCATCAGCTCCGTACGACCCGAGCCGATCAGGCCTGAAAAGCCGAGCACCTCACCCTTGCGAAGCTCGAAGCTTGCATCCCGCACATAGCCGGTGGTCAGATCACAGACCGACAGGACCACCTCTTCGTCGACGTCCGGCTCGTGCTTGGCCGGATAGAGGCTCGACAGCTCGCGGCCGACCATCAGCTGGGCGATCGCCTCGCCGTCGAGCATCGATGTCGGGGCCGTCTTCACCCACTGGCCGTCGCGCAGCACCGTCACCCGGTCGGTCAGTTCCATCACCTCGTCCAGCTTATGGCTGACGAAGACGAAGCTGGTGCCCTTGGCTCGCAGCTTGCGCACCTCCTTGAACAGGAGGCCGGTCTCTTCGCGCGACAGCACGGCCGTCGGCTCGTCCATGAAGATGATCCGGGCATCGCGGCTGATCGCCTTGGCGATCTCGACCATCTGCTTGTCGGCCACCGACAGCGAGCTGATCAGCGCATTCTCGTCGATCGACGAGCCGAGTTCATTGAGGACGCGCCGGGTCTCGCGGCGCATGAAGCGACGGTCGAGCACGCCGAAGCGCGTGACTTCGCGGCCAAGGAAGAGGCTCTCGGCGACGGTCAGGTGATCAGCAAGGTTGAATTCCTGGTGGATGATGACGATGCCCAGCGCTTCGGCCGCACCATTCGGCGGCAGGCTGACCGGCTCGCCATCCAGAAGGATGCGGCCGGCGGTGGGCTGCTCAAAGCCGGAGAGGATCTTGACGAGAGTGGACTTGCCGGCGCCGTTCTCGCCCATCAGCGCGTGGATCTCGCCGGGCCGCACGTCGAAATCGACGCTAAACAGCACCTGCACCTCGCCGAAGGATTTGGAGATACGCTCCGCCACGAGCACGGGTGCCCGCGCCTCGTCTCCACCCATTGTCATGACAACCCTCCCAAACGGCTCCTCAACCGCTGTCAGCCTCTGTGTAAACCTTTACATGCCAAATGTAAAGGTTTACATTTTTCGCATCCTGGGGATATCGAAGCTTCCTCGGCTTCCGCCCCGGCCGTCACGACTGTAACGTCGCGAGCAATTCCAGCACACAAAGGGATGGGCCGCAACAGTGACGAGTGCCGCGACCATCGAAGATGTCGCCCGCCTGGCAGAGGTATCGATCGCCACTGTCAGCCGCGCCATCCACACGCCTGAAAAGGTGGCAAAATCAACGCGGCAGCGGGTCAACCAGGCGATTGCCATCACCGGCTATACGACCAATGCCATGGCGCGGTCGCTGCGCATGGGCCGCTCCAACATGATCCTGGTGCTCGCCCCGGACATCGGCGACCCGAACTTCTCGTCGATCCTCATTGGCCTGGAGAACGAGGCACGCGCCCACGGCTACGGCGTGCTGATCGGTCATACGCAGAACGACCCGGAACGCGGTCTCGAATATCTGAAATTCCTGAGCTCCAACCAGGCCGCCGGCATGGTGCTCTTCACCGGCCATGCGCCGTTCGGCCATCAGGTCGTGTCCGGCCGCCTGCCGCCGTCGGTCGCGGTCTTCGAGCCGGTCTTCGGCAGCCAGACCCCTTACGTGGGCGTCGACGATGTGGCGGGCGGACGAAAGGCTGCGGAATACCTGCTTGCCTCCGGCCACCGGCGGATTGCCTTCATCGGCGACAGCAAGACGCGGCTCGGCTATCAGCGCCGCCGCCAGGGCTATGACGCAGCGATGGACGCCGCCCGGATCCCGCCGAACCAGCGAATGGTGCTGGATGGCGACGGCACGATGGAGAGCGGCCGCCTGGGCGTCGAGCAGCTTTTCATGCGCGACACGCTGCCCACCGCCTTCATGGGGGTGAACGATGCGACCGCGCTCGGCGTGCTGGCAGGCCTCGCCGCACGCGGCTACGACCTGCCGCGCGAGTTCTCCGTCATCGGCTTCGACGACGTGCCGCAGGCGACGTATGTGAAGCCGGCGCTCACCACCATCCGCCAGCCGCGCACGGCGATCGGCCGCCACGCCATGGCGCTGCTGCTCGAAAACCTCAGCAACCCGCCGGCCGAAAAGCGCGAGATCCTGATCATGCCGGACCTTGTCGTCCGCGGCTCGGTGACCGAGCCTGGAAGACGCTGAGGCGTAGCGAGCGTCGGTTCAGGTCGGCCGGACACGCAGGCCTTGCGCCAGGACCGTGAACGCCTCGATCGCCCTCGGCAGGACAGCCTGCGGCTCGCGGCTGGCCGCGACCCACAGCGCTGCATTGAGCGCCGCGCCGCTCAGCAGCCGCGCGGCGGCTTCCGCATCGACCGGCTTGCAGATCCCCTCGGCAATCAACCGCTCGACGGCGCGCTGCGTCTCCTTCAGACAGTCGCTCTGGCTCGGCCACTGCGACGGATCACCCAGAACCGCCGGCCCGTCGAGCAGGACGATCCGCTGCACCTCTGGATCGAGCGCCATCTCGATATAGGCCACGCCTTCGGCAAGCAGCGCGTCCCATTCGCTCGTCTGGCGCGCACCGATCGCCTGGGCCCTGGCTGCCATGTCGGAATCGATCTGGTGAACGACCGCCGCCAGCAGCCCCCGCTTGTCGCCGAAGTTGTGATAAAGCGCGCCGCGCGTCAGCCCGGCCTCGGCTGTCAGATCGTCCATCGAGGCGGCAGCATAGCCTCTCTCTGCAAATGCCTTGCGCGCCGCGGCAATCAGCTTTGCCCGGTTTTCCTCCATGGTCTCGACACGTCGCCTGGCCATCACGCCCTCAAGGTTTCACATACGTACCGTATTTCGTTTGACATACGCGACGTATTCGAATTAAACATACGCTTCGTATATCAGATGTATTGACGGCTTTGAAGCATCGGTTTCGAGCAGCCCGATGCACGCCGCCTCATCCAGCGACAAAGGAACGACACGATGACCAAGCGCCAGCCCATCTTTCCGGAAGGCCGCCATGCGCTCTACGAACAGCACGGCTATTCGGCAGCCGTGCCTGCGGGCGAACTGCTGTTCGTCTCCGGCCAGGTCGGCAGCCGGACCGACGGGACGCCGGAGCCGGACTTCGAGCGCCAGGTGATCCAGGCCTTCGAGAACCTGAAGGCGACGCTCGCCGCCGCCGGCTGCACGTTCGACGACATCATCGACGTAACGACCTTCCACACCGATCCGCAGAACCAGTTCGAGACGATCATGGCGGTCAAGCAGCAGTTTCTCGGCGAGCCGCCTTACCCGACATGGACGGCGGTTGGCGTCACCTGGCTTGCCGGCTTCGATTTCGAGATCAAGGTGATCGCCCGCATCCCGTCTGCCGGCGCCTGACCGGCAGCTGGCCGGAGGTAGCCGAATTGCCGATGGGTCGGCTTCAGTGATAGACAGGAGGGCTGCGGGACGATGTTCCGCGCCGTCATCGTCTTCATGGAGTTCCCGCGTGAGCGTCGCCTTTACCAAGGAAGAAAGTTCGGAAACCGCAGCGGAAACCCTGCTGCCGGACCGGCCGATCTCGCCCCATCCGAACCTCGTGACGGAACAGGGTCTGAAGCTTCTCGAAGCCCAGGTGGTCGTGGCGCAGAAGGCGCACGAAGTCGCCATGACCATCGACGATGTCAATGAACGGCGCCGGCAGGCAGCCGGGCCGTTGCGCGATCTTCGGTATCTGGCCGAGCGGCTGCGCACGGCGCATGTGGTGGCTCATCCCGCGTCAGCCGATACCGTGGCCTTCGGCAGCACGGTGACCTTTGCCCGCGACGATGGCCGCGTCCAGACCTACCGCATCGTCGGTGAGGACGAGGCCGATCCGAAGGCCGGCTCGATCTCCTTCGTCTCTCCGGTTGCCAGTCGCCTGCTCGGCAAGGCCGTCGGCGATCTGGTCACCGTCGGTGACCAGGAGCTGGAGATCACCGAGATCGGGTGAACCGCCGGCGCGCCAACCAAAAAGGGCCGGCGCGTTGGCACCGGCCCTCGTTTTCTTCGGTATCCGTCGCTCAGACGTAGCGGTTGACCACGTTTTCCAGCAGCTCCTGCTGGCCGGATTTCGGCCGCGGGTTGATGTTGGTGGACTCGACCCGCGCCGCGATCTGGTCGAGGCTTTCCTCGCCGCGCAGCATCTTCTGGTTCGACGCATCGTTCCAGCCGGCATAGCGTGTGTCGAGCGGACCCGACAGGGCCTTGTCCTCGATCATCTTCGCCGCTGCCTTCAGGCCACGCGCGCAGCAATCCATGCCGCCGATATGGCCGATCAGCAGGTCGGCCGGATCGATCGACTGGCGACGCAGCTTGGCATCGAAGTTGGTGCCGCCCGTCGTGAAGCCGCCACCGGCCAGCACGTGGTAATAGGCCAGCGCCATTTCCGGCACGTTGTTGGGGAACTGATCGGTGTCCCAGCCGGACTGGTAGTCATTGCGGTTCATGTCGATCGAGCCGAAGATGCCAAGCGCGTTGGCAAGCGCCAGTTCGTGTTCGAACGTGTGTCCGGCAAGGATCGCGTGGCCCTGCTCGATGTTGACCTTCACCTCGTTTTCCAGCCCGTAGTTCTTGAGGAAGCCGTAGACGGTCGCGACGTCGTAGTCGTACTGGTGCTTGGAAGGCTCCTGCGGCTTCGGCTCGATGAGGATCGCGCCCTTGAAGCCGATCTTGTGCTTGTACTCGACCACCAGGTTGAGGAAGCGGCCCATCTGGTCCAGTTCCTTCTTGAGGTCGGTGTTCAAGAGCGTCTCGTAGCCCTCGCGGCCGCCCCACAGCACGTAGTTCTCGCCGCCGAGCTTCAGCGTCGCATCCATGCAGGTCTTCACAGTCGCGGCTGCAAAGGCAAAGACGTCCGGATCCGGGTTTGTCGCAGCGCCCGACATGTAGCGGCGGTGCGAGAACATGTTCGCCGTGCCCCACAGCAGCTTCACGCCGGTGTCAGCCTGCTTCTGGCCAAAATAGTCGACGATCTCGTTGAGGTTCTTGGTGTTCTCGGCAAAGCTCTCGCCTTCCGGGCGCACGTCGGCATCATGGAAGCAGTAGTAGGGCGTGCCAAGCAGCTGGAAGAATTCGAAGGCGACATCCGCCTTCATCTTCGCCGCATCCATCGTGTCCTTGAACCAGGGACGCTCGAAGGTGTTGCCGCCGAACGGATCGGTGCCTGGCCAGACGAACGTGTGCCAGTAGGCAACGGCGAAACGCAGATGCTCTTCCATCCGCTTTCCCATGACGACTTCGTCCGGGTTGTAGTGGCGGAAGGCGAGCGGATTGGTGCTGTCCGTGCCTTCGTATTTGATCTTCTGGATGTCTCCAAAAAAGCCTGTCGACATGGGTATTCTCCTCCTTGGTGTGTGTCTCAGTGTTTGTTCAAGGGTTTTCACCCCACTCCGTCCGGCAGGACAAACGGGGAGTGACACTTGAAAACTTCAGTTCATCGTGGACCTGATCGCCGGATAGAGCGCCCGGTAACGGTCATAGGCCGCGTGATAGGACGCGGTCAGCGCCGGCACCGGCTCGATCGTCTCGGCCGTTTCGGGCTGGCTGCAGACGGCAAGCGGATCCGCACCGGTGGCCGCGATCAGCCCCAGCCGCGCGGCGCCAAAGGCTGCGCCGAAATCGCCGTCCGCCGGAATGTCGACCGGCATGTCGAGCGCCGTGGCGATCGAGGCCAGCCAGTAGCGCGACCGCGATCCGCCGCCGATCGCCGTCACCCGCTCGACCTTCGTGCCAGCCGATTTCAGCGCTTCCAGGCTGTCGCGAATAGCAAACGTGACGCCTTCCATCACCGCCTGCGTCAGCGCCGCGCGGCTCGTCTCGTGCGCGAGGCCGATGAAGGCGCCGCGGATCTTTGCATCGTTGTGCGGCGTGCGCTCACCCGACAGATACGGCAGGAAAGTGACGCCGGACGGCGCATGGAGCGTGTCGCCAACCTCGGCCGAAAGCTCTCCGGCGGTCATGCCGGTGATCCGCGCATGCCAGTTCAAGGCGTCGGTTGCCGACAGGATGACGCCCATCTGGTGCCAGGTATTGGGCAGCGCGTGGCAGAAGGCGTGAACGGCGCTTTCAGGCTTCGGCAGATAGGAGCCGTTGGCGGCAAACAGCACGCCGGAGGTGCCGAGCGAGACGAAGGCGTGGCCCTCGGCGACCGTGCCCATGCCGCAGGCCGAAGCGGCATTGTCGCCTGCCCCGCCGGCGATCACCACGCCCGGCTGCATGCCCCAGGCGGAGGCGAGTTCGGCGCGCAGCGTACCGCCCTGCTGCGTGCCTTCGACCAGCGCCGGCATCTGATCCTCGGAGAGGTCGGTCGCCGCCAGCAGCTCTGACGACCACTTGCGGGCGCCGGTGTCCAGCCAGGATGTACCGGCCGAATCCGACATCTCGGAAATGTGCTCGCCGCTCAGCCAGAGCCGCAGGTAATCCTTCGGCAGCAGCACCTTGGCGACTTTGGCGAAGATCTCCGGCTCGTTGTTCTTCACCCAGGCGAGCTTCGGCGCCGTGAAACCTGGAAACACGATGTTGCCGGTGATCGCCCGGAACCGCGGATCGGCGTCGAGCGCGGCGGCCTCGGCAAACGAGCGGGTATCGTTCCACAGGATGCAGGGGCGCAGGACGCTGTCGTCGGCGCCAATCAGCGTTGCGCCGTGCATGTGACCGGAAAGGCCGATGCCCTTCACGGCGGTAAGCGCTTCGCCATGCGTCGCCTTCAGCGACCCGACGGCCTCCTGCGTCGCGCGGATCCAGTCTGCCGGATCCTGTTCCGACCAGCCGGGATGCGGGCGCGAGACGTCGATTGCGGCGGTCGCCGAGCCGATGACGATCTGGTCGCCGTCGATCAGCATCGCCTTGACGCCGGACGTGCCGAGATCCAATCCGAGATACATGGGTCTTCTCCTTCGCTGCCCCTCAGGGCAGGTTGTCTTTCAAAAAAATATCGATGCGGATGCGTTCCTGCGCCGTCACCACCGGCGACCCGTCGGCCTTCGCCTTCAGGACCCGGATGGCACTGCGCACCTCGTGGCCTGCATCCTGGTTGAGCACGGCATCGACGACCTCGTCGAGGAGCGCTGTCCGCGTCGCCTCGGTCAATTCGTGCAGCACGACGACGGGGCGGCGCTCCGCCGGTAGTCGGGAAACGGCGCGGATCAGGCCGCGATTGCCGGCCCCGCAACTGTAGATGCCGGCAAGCTGCGGCTCATCGTGCAGCGCCCGCGTCACCAGCCGCTCGGTTTCCTTCGGATCATCCCGACCCTCGACCACCGGCAGGATCTGCTGCTGCGGGAACCTGTCGCGCATGACGCTCGAAAAGCCATCGAGCCGCTCGGCGTGGTCGCGCACCATCAACGAACCGGCCAGCGGCAGCACCGGGCCGCGCCGGCCACCGAGGAAGCGGCCGATCAGGGTCGCAGCGGTCCGGCCGGCGGCAGCGTTGTCGATACCCGCATAATGGGTGCGGCTGGAGCCGCCAAGGTCGGACACCAGCGTCACGACCGGAACCTGCGCCTCGGCCAGGCGATCCGCCGCGGCGCGAACCTCCGCCGCGTCGACCGCGACAAACGCAACGCCATCCGGCCGGTCGAGCCCCGCCGCATCCAGCGCCGAGACCAGCGCCGCAACGTCGAAGGCTGCCACGTCGACGATCGTCAGCCGGATCCGCTCGGAGGCGGCACGTGCCGCGGCGGCAGCCACCTCGGCGCGCAGGCCGATCATGAAGGAGTTGTCGTTGGCGGGAAGGATGAAGGTGAAGGCGTAGACGCGGCTCTTGGCAAGGTTTGCCGCCGCCTGGTCGCGCACGAATCCAAGTGCGGTAACAGCTGCTTCGACACGCTCCCGCGTCACCAGCCGCACGCCGGCGCGGCCGTTGAGAACACGGTCGACGGTCGCAAGGCTGACGCCCGCATGTGCGGCAATGTCGTGAACCGTCGGCTTCATGTCTCCTCCGCGGGAAGACATAGCCTGCATTTTGAGGTACGTAAATCAGAAATTATGCGCAGCCGCAGGCGTCCATGCGAAAGGGGCCGCCGCTTGCGCGACGACCCCTTTCAGGCGGTGGATTCTATGTGCGGGCTGGTCTAGTGCCCGCTGCCCGAGGGTGGTGCGGCTTTCGGCTTCGCAATCATCACGACCAGCAGGATGAGCGAGGCGAAGAGGAAGGTCAGACCGGTGAACACGTCGATGAACGACATGATCGTCGCCTGCTGGGTGACCATGCCGGACAGCCGGCTGAGCGCCGCCGTGGCGCCATCCATGCCGTAGGTATTGAAATTGGCGCCGACGCTGTTCAGCCAGTCCATGGCTGCCGGATTTCCGTAGTTCACGTGCTCGGACAGCCGCGCATAATGCTCGTCGGCACGCTGCGTCAGCATCGTATTGATGATCGCAAGGCCCACGGCACCGCCGAGATTACGCGTCAGGTTGTAGAGGCCGGAGGCGTTCTGAATCCGGTTCGGCGGCAGGGTCCCCAGTGCCACGTTGTTGATCGGCACCATGCACAGCATCAGCGAGCAGCCGCGCAGGATCTGCGGCAGCAACAGCTCGTAGAAGTCCCAGTCGGCGGTCATGCTGGTCATCAGGTAGGTGCCGCAGGCGAAACCAAAGAAGCCGATGCCCATCATCACCCGCGGGTCGAGGCGGCCGGACAGGATGCCGGCGACCGGCGCCGTGAGGAACATCGCCAGGCCGGAGACGAACATCGTCTCGCCGATCATCAGCGCGTCGTAGCCGCGGATGCGCCCGAGATACAGCGGGTAAAGGTAGGTGAGGCCGTAGAGCCCGACGCCCATGGTGAACGAGAACAGCGAGCCGAAGGCGAAATTGCGGTTGGCGAAAGCCTTGAGGTCGACGACGGGGAAATCGACCCGGAACGCCCGCCAGAAGAAGATCACCGCGCCGATCACCATGGCGAGCGTCCCTAGAACGATATGCTCGTCCTGGAACCAGTCCTTGTTGTTGCCCTCCTCGAGCACGTATTCCAGTGAGCCGAGGAACACGGCCATGGAGAACAGGCCAAGCCAGTCGAAGCGCTTCATCAGCGAATGCTGCGGCTTGTCGAAGTCGATGAAGCTCCAGGCGAGCGCCGTGACGAAGATGCCCGGCACGATGTTGACGAGGAACAGCCAGTGCCACGAAAAGGCATTGCTGAGATAGCCGCCGACCGTGGGGCCGATGGTCGGCGCCAGCGTCGCGATAAGGCCGATGATCGGCGACACGATCGAGCGCTTCGACGCCGGGAAGATGGTGAAGGCGGCCGCGAACACCGATGGGATCATGCCGCCGCCGATAAAGCCCTGGATGGCGCGATAGATGATCATCTGCTCGATGTTGGTCGCCGTGGCACAGAGCGCCGACGCCATCGTGAAGCCGGCGGCGCAGATGGTGAACAGCACCCGCGTCGACAGAATGCGGGCGAGCGTGCCCGACAGCGGGATCATGATGACTTCGGCGATAAGATATGCCGTCTGGACCCAGGCGATTTCGTCGGAACCGGCCGACAGGCCGGCCTGGATCTCCGCGAGCGACGCCGAGACGATCTGGATGTCGAGGATCGACATGAACATGCCGACCACCATGGCGAAGAAAGCGATCAGCTTTCTCCTGTCCATCGGCGGATCAGCAGGTATGGCGCCCGCAGTGGCGGTGGTGGCGGCCATGGCTAACTCCTTCGCCGGAAATTCCCTTAACGGGATGCGTCCGGCGCGGTGCGGGTATCGATCTCGGCGACGACGCTGAGGCCGGCACGCAGGTGACCACGCTCCAATTCCTCGCGCGGGATCGAGATGCGCACCGGCACGCGCTGGACGACCTTGGTGAAGTTGCCCGTGGCGTTTTCCGGCGGCAGCAGCGAGAACACCGCGCCGGATGCCGGCGCGATGGACTGGACCGTCCCCTCGACCGACCGGTCTTCGAAGGCATCGACATGCACCCGCACCTTGGATCCGGGCACGATATGGCCGAGCTGGGTTTCCTTGAAGTTCGCCTCAACGTAGAGCGCATCGAGCGGCACGAGGGACGCCAGACGCTTGCCGGAGCTGAGGAAATCGCCGACCTGGACGGCAAGGTTGCCGATGGTGCCGTCATAGGGCGCCTTCAGGACAGTGAAACTGAGATCGCGTTCGGCCTGCTGGACGGCAAGTTCCTGCAGACGCACGGTGTTTAAGGCCTCTGTGCGCTGCGCCCGCAGCAGATCGATGTTTGCGCGTGCCGTGGAGACCGCGGCCTGGCCGGCCTGCAGATTGGCGTCCGCTTGTTCCAGCGCTACCTGTGCATTGTCGAGGTCGGCGGTGGTACCGACGGATTTCGCTGCCAGTTCGGCGGTCCGCTTCTGGGTGATCTGGGCGCCGCGAACTATGGCGCGAAGCGCGCCGAGCTGCGCCTCGGACTGGCGCAGGCTCGCTTCGCCGCCGGCGATCTGGGCGTCCATCCGGGCAACCGCCAGGTTGGCGCTTTCAACATTCGCCTGTGCCTGCTCATAGGCGATCCGATAATCGCCCTGGTCGAGTGTCACCAGCGGGTCGCCGGCCTTGACGATCTGGTTCTCGACGACATTGACCTTCTCGACGTAGCCACTGACCTTCGGCGCGATGACGGCGATATCGCCTTCGACGTAGGCGTCGTCGGTCGACACCAGGAACCGGCCATCGGTCCACCAGTTGTATCCGTACCAGCCGGCACCGCCGAGGATGGCGATCACCAGCAGCGGAATGATCGGGTTACGCTTCTTCTTCTTAGAAGTCGTATCGTTTGGCTTGGCGTCTGTCGCAGCCGGTGCAGCGGCGGACGGCTTTTCACCGACCGGGGCATCGGAGCGTGCCTCCACCTTGTCAGTGGCGGCCTGATCGGCCGAAACGACGCGCAGCGGTCCATTGTTCGCGGAAGTAGTCATAAAAGGTCACCGATGAAACAGAAAGCCGAAACGATCGAACCGATCGGTTCAATGGCGGTTGACATAGTCCCTTCCATCTCACATATCAAGGCCAATCGAACCGACCGGTTCGAAAAGGTTGACAATCAGGAAACGGAATGCCTGAAACGAAGTCTACGCCCTGTGATACGGCCGGTCAGCCCGGTCGGTTTCCTGCCGGAGAAGATCCGGCAAAGCGGGAGCAGATCCTCGACGGCGCGAAGCGCGTTTTCATGAGCCTTGGCTTCGATGCCGCCAGCATGAACGACATCAAGCGCGAGGCCGGCGTCTCGAAGGGCACAATCTACGTCTACTTCAACGGCAAGGACGACCTGTTCCAGGCGATCATGGAGCGCGAGCGCCAGAACCTGGCGATCTCCATGCGAGACATCCTGGAAGGCAGCGGCGAGGTGACGGACGGCCTCTATCGCTACGGCATCGGCTTTTGCCAGCACATCACGTCGGACAGCTCGATATCGGCGATGCGCACGATGATCGCCGTCGTTCCACGCATGCCGAAGCTGTCGCGCAAGTTCTTCCAGAACGAATCCCTGAATGTCCGCACCGTACTGGAGCGTTTCATCGAGCAGCATGTCGAGCGTGGCGCACTGGTGGTCGACGACATTTCGATCGCTGCCCGCCAATTCATCGAGCTCTGCGGCGGCACCTTCTTCAAGCTGCGCCTGTTTGGCGATCTCGCCGCACCACCGACGGCCGAAGAGATCGAACGGGTGGTCAAGTCCGCCGTGCGGATGTTCCTGTGCGCCTACGCAAAAAAAGATGATGACCGGTTGGAATAAACCGGCGGTCAAAGCGTATACTTCCCCGCGGCTTGCTTTGGCAGGCCGGAAGCCGATATCGCTCTCATCCGGCACGCCGGAGGGCAAGGGGAATTATCAATGCAAGACATAATGATGCTTGTGCAAGATCCGGCCGCCTGGGTGGCGCTGGTGACGCTGGTGGTGATGGAAGTCGTCCTCGGCATCGACAACCTGATCTTCATCTCGATCCTGACGAACAAGCTGCCGCCCGAAAACCGTGAGAGAGCCCGCAAGATCGGTATCGGCCTGGCGCTCGTCATGCGCCTTGCGCTGCTCGGCACCGTCGCCTGGATCGTCCAGCTGACGACGCCGGTGTTCGAAGTGTTCGGCCATCCCTTCTCCTGGAAGGACATGATCCTCATCGCCGGCGGCCTCTTCCTGGTCTGGAAGGCGACGAAGGAAATCCATCACAGCGTCGACCTTGAAGATCACAAGGACAGCATGGTCGGCAAGACCGTGACGACGACCTTCGCCTCCGCCATCGGCCAGATCCTGCTGCTCGACCTGGTCTTCTCGATCGACAGCATCATCACCGCCGTCGGCATGACCCCGCATCTGCCGATCATGGTCGTCGCCGTCATCGCCGCCGTGACCGTGATGCTGGTTGCCGCGACGCCGCTGGCCAACTTCATCGAGCGGAACCCGACGATCGTCATGCTGGCACTCGCCTTCCTGCTGATGATCGGCACGACGCTGATTGCCGAGGGCATGGGCTTCCACGTGCCGAAGGGCTACATCTACGCAGCCATGGCCTTTTCGGCGATGGTGGAAGTGCTCAACATGTACGCGCGCAACGCCCGCAAGCGCAAACGCGACACTGTGCACTGACCGGTAACGGACGGTCGCCGGGCGGCTTGGAACTTTCGGGGCGCCATTGTATTTAGGTGCCACGAATTCCTCCCCGGCGGCGTCTATCGCCGCCCCTCCCCCCGGAGCGGCATGACCACCCAACAGATACTCGCGTTCGCCGTGATCGGCGGCATGATGGCCGTCTTCATATGGGACCGCTTCCGCTACGACGTCGTTGCCTGCAGTGCCCTGGTGGTGGCCGTGGCGCTCGGCGTCGTTCCAGTCGACCATGCGTTTTCAGGCTTCTCCGATGACATCGTCATCATCGTCGGCAGCGCTCTGGTCGTGTCGGCCGGGGTTGCCCGTTCCGGCATCGTCGACGTCGCGATCAAGAAGTTCTTCCCCAACCTGAAGACCGTCCGGCCGCAGATCATCATGCTGATGATCGTCGTTGCCCTCCTGTCGGCCTTCATCAAGAACATCGGCGCGCTGGCGATCATGATGCCGGTCGCCTTCCAGTTTTCGCGCCGCGCCGGTGTGTCGCCGTCGCGCTACCTGATGCCGATGTCGTTCTCCGCCCTGCTCGGCGGCCTGATGACGCAGATCGGCACCTCGCCCAACATCGTCGTCTCACGCCTGCGCGGCGAGATGACCGGCACGCCGTTCACGATGTTCGACTTCACGCCGGTGGGTGGCGTCCTCACCATCGTCGGCATCATTTTCCTCGTCTTCTTCTACTGGCTGGTGCCCGAGCGCCGCAAGCAGGTCGGCTCGATCGAGGAGGCGACGGAAATCTCCAACTACGCCTCCGAAGCCACCGTTACGGCGCAGTCGGTGGTGGTCGGGCGGCCGCTCAGCGAGCTTCTGAAGTTTGGTGAAGGCGAGGTCGTCGCGACCGCCGTGCTGCGTGGGGCGACGCGCATGTCGCCGTTCCCGGACCTGACGCTGCGGGAAGAGGATTCCGTCGTGCTGGAAGGCCGTTCGGCCGTCCTCGACACGGTGATCTCCTCGGCAAAACTGCAGCTGTCCGGCAAGCCGCTGCGCGAAAACGGACTGCCGCAGCAGGATCTGGTGTCGATCGAAGCGGTGATCTCGCGACATTCGGGCCTGGCCGGTCGTTCCGCGAAAGACCTCGCACTGCCCTATACCCGCGGCGTCAACCTGCTGGCAGTCAGCCGGCGCGGCGAGCGCCTGCGTCAGCGGCTGCACGACGTGGTTCTTCAGGAAGGCGACGTGATCGTTCTGCAGGGGGGCCGTCAAACGCTGCCGGTCGTGCTCCAGGATCTGGCGCTGCTGCCGCTTGCCCAGCAAGAGGTCCTGCTCGGCACCAAGCGCAAGGCGCTGATCCCGATCAGCATCCTGGCGCTGGCGATGATCCTCACGGCATTCGGCTATACGCCCGTCGCCGTGGCCTTCTTCGCCGCAGCACTGGGAATGGCGATTGCCGGCGCCGTTCCGCTCAACGACATCTACAAGGCGGTTGATGGCCCCATCCTGGTGATGCTCGGCGCGCTGATCCCGGTGTCGGACTCTCTGCGCACCAGCGGCGGCAGCGAACTGATCGCCCAGTGGCTGGGACAGGTCGCTCACAGCCTTCCCGCCTACGGCGCCCTTGGCCTGATCATGGTGACCGCCATGGCCGTCACGCCGTTCCTCAACAATGCGGCGACCGTACTGGTGATGGGACCGATCGCCGTCAGCTTTGCAACAACGCTCGGCTTTCGGCCGGAGGCATTCCTGATGGCGGTGGCGATCGGCGCCGGCTCCGACTTCCTGACCCCTGTCGGCCACCAGTGCAACACGCTCGTCATGGGCCCGGGCGGCTACAAGTTCTCGGACTACCCGCGCCTCGGCCTGCCACTGTCCTTCCTGATCGTCATCGTCAGCGTCCCGACGCTGATGTGGTTCTGGCCGGTCCGCTAGCCTCGCACCGCAGATCGCGGCCGCGCCGGCTGCCGCGATCCTGCAAAAACCTTGACGCTTTCGGCTGAATATGTCCTAAGGCCAGCCAATCCCGAGATTGAAGCCAGCGCCCCTGATGGCGCTTTTCCAGTTCGAGCAGGCACCCATGAACACTTCCGGCGTCCGCGTCCGCATCGCACCCTCCCCGACCGGCGAACCGCATGTCGGCACCGCCTATATCGCGCTTTTCAACTATCTCTTCGCCAAGAAGCATGGCGGAGAATTCATCCTGCGCATCGAGGATACGGACGCGACGCGCTCGACGCGCGAATTCGAGGACAAGGTGCTCGAGGCGCTGCGCTGGACAGGCCTGACCTGGGCCGAAGGCCCGGACGTCGGCGGCCCCTATGGCCCGTACCGCCAGTCCGATCGCAAGGACATGTACCAGCCCTACGCGCAGCAGCTGCTGGACAAGCGTCACGCCTTCCGCTGCTTCTGCAGCCCCGAGCGGCTTGAGCAGATGCGCGAGGCCCAGCGTGCCGCCGGCAAGCCGCCGAAATACGATGGTCACTGCCTCAATCTGACAGCCGAGGAAGTCACCTCGAAGATGGCAGCCGGCGAAAGCTCGGTCATCCGCATGAAGATCCCGACCGAGGGATCCTGCGACTTCAACGACGGTGTCTACGGCGACGTGTCCATTCCGTGGGATTCAGTCGACATGCAGGTCCTGATCAAGGGCGACGGCATGCCGACCTATCACATGGCCAATGTCATCGACGACCATCTGATGAAGATCACCCACGTCGCCCGCGGCGAGGAGTGGCTGGCATCGGTGCCCAAGCACATCCTGCTCTATCGCTACTTCGAGTGGGACGAGCCGAAGTTCATGCATCTCTCGCTGATGCGCAACGCCGACAAGTCGAAGCTGTCGAAGCGCAAGAACCCGACATCGATCTCCTACTACTCGGCGCTTGGCTACCTGCCGGAAGCGCTGATGAACTTCCTCGGCCTGTTCTTCGTGCAGATCGCCGAGGGCGAAGAGCTGCTGACGATGGATGAACTGACGGCGAAGTTCGACCCGGAAGCCCTGTCCAAGGCCGGCGCCATCTTCGACATCCAGAAGCTCGACTGGCTGAACGGCCGCTGGCTGCGCGAAAAGCTGTCGCCTGAGGAATTCACCGCCCGCACGCTCGCCTGGGCCATGGAGAACAGCCGCCTGACCGAAGGCCTGAAGCTTGCTCAGAGCCGCGTCTCGAAGCTCGGCGACCTGCCGAACCTCACCGGCTTCCTGCTCGCCGGCGACGTCGGCCTGACGCCTGCTTCGTTCTCCGGAATGAAGACCACACCGGCTGAAACGCTGGAGATCCTCAACACCGTCCAGGCCGATTTCGAGAAGATGCCGGAATGGACGGTCGAAAGCATCGACCAGGAACTGCGGGCGGTTGCCGACAAGCTTGGCAAGAAGCTGCGCGTCGTCACGCCGCCGCTGTTCGTCGCAATGTCGGGCAGCCAGCGTTCGCTGCCGCTGTTCGACAGCATGGCGCTGCTCGGCCGCTCGGTCGTGCGCCAGCGCCTGAAGACCGCCGCGACGGTGGTGGCCTCGATGGTGGGCGCCGAAAAGTAGCGGCATATGCGACGGGTCCCCTCCCCTTGTGGGGGTAGAGCCCGCGGCACCGCCGTGTATTCCATGCCCGAAGTAGGCGAGATAAAAAAATGACCGAACAGAAGACCGAAACCGCCCTCTCCTCCGACGCCACCGAAGTGCGCCGCCAGAAGCTTGCCCTGCTGCGCGAGAAGATCGGTGATGTCTATCCGGCGCATTTCCACCGCAGCATGACGAATGCCGAGCTTGCCGAGAAGTATGAAGGCCTGGAGCCGGACGTCGAGACGACAGATGTCGTCACCGTTGCCGGCCGCGTCTATTCCTCGCGCAATTCCGGCATGTTCATGGATATCCGCGACGCCTCGGGCAAGATCCAGATCTTCAGCCACAAGGACACGACGCCGGAAGCCGCACGCGACATGCTGCCGATGATCGACCTCGGCGACATCATCGGCGTGACCGGCGTGGTGCGCCGTACCAAGCGCGGCGAGCTGACGATCAACGCGCAAGAAATCACCATGCTGACCAAGGCGCTGCTGCCGATGCCGGAAAAGTGGCACGGCGTCACGGATGTCGAGATCCGCTATCGCAAGCGCCACCTGGACATCATGACCAACGAAGAGAGCAAGCTGCGCTTCCAGCAGCGTTCGCGGATCGTCTCCGGCATCCGCCGCTTCATGGAGGCCGAGGGCTTCCTCGAAGTCGAGACGCCCATGCTGCAGACCGTCTACGGTGGCGCGACCGCCGATCCGTTCAAGACCTTCCACAACACGCTGAAGATGGACATGTACCTGCGCATCGCGCCGGAGCTTTTCCTCAAGCGAACGCTGGTCTCTGGCCTTTCCGACAAGGTGTTCGAGATCAACCGGAACTTCCGCAACGAAGGCGTGTCGACGCGGCATAATCCAGAGTTCACCATGATGGAGTGCTACTGGGCCTATGCTGACTACGAGGACATCATGGCGCTGGTCGAGCGCCTGTTCGAGCAGCTGGCGGTATCCATCCACGGCTCCCCCGAGGTGACGTTTGCCGACAAGCAGATCTCCTTCAAGGGACCGTTCACGCGGGTTCCCATGCCCGACGCCGTCAAGGAGGTGACCGGCATCGATTTCCTCGCCATGAAGACCGACGAGGAAGCCCGCACCGCCGCCAAGGCTGCCGGCTTCGCGGTCGAGAAGGACTGGACCTGGGGCGAGTGCCTGGCGTTCATCTTCGAGGAGAAGGTCGAGGGCACGCTGATCCAGCCGAGCCACGTGACGCATTTTCCGAAGGACATCTCGCCGTTTGCCAAGGAAGTGCCGGGCGAACCGCGCCTGGTCGAACGCTTCGAGACCTATTGCAATGCCTGGGAAGTCGGCAATGCCTTTTCCGAGCTCAATGATCCGGAAGAACAGCGCCGCCGCATGGTGGAACAGCTGGAGCAGGCGCATGCGCGCGGCGAAAAGGACAAGCAGCTGGACGACGAGTTCCTAGACGCGATCGACCAGGGCATGCCGCCCGCCGGCGGTCTCGGTATCGGCGTCGACCGACTGATCATGCTGCTGACCAACTCCCCGTCGATCCGCGACATCATCCTGTTTCCGGCACGCCGCAACAAGGTCGACTAACGCATTCGACCCCCGATCACCGATCAACGGCCTGCCTCGCGGCGGGCCGTTTTTCGTTCGTGCGCACGAGAAAAAATGACAGCGAAGCGCGAGCTACGGCGCACCGTGCTCCGGCTTGTGCTCGGACGGAGGCTCCTTCGGCACCGCGACCTTGATCGGATCGATCCCGTCGTGATGCGGCGCATCGCCTTCCGCACGGTCGGGCTCCGGCGGCGGAGCGGCTGGATCGGCCATGACGACCGCGCCGAGTTGCCCCTCGTTTCCGTCGTGCCCACCCTCACCGCCTGTCGGTGCCGGGCCGAAGATCATTCCCTTCAGGTAGCTGATGAGGCCGCTATCTGCCGCATCGCCGTTCTTATACTCGGCAGGCTCGTTGGCGTGACCGGCATTGTCCGCCGGCTGATCGCCGTGCTCGACCGTCGCGGCACCATGACCGGCAGCCTCAGCGTGCGTTGGCTCGGCGTGGCCGCCACTTTTGGCATCCGGCTTCCCGCCATGCGCCCCGGCAGTCGAAGTGCCGTGGGCCTCGCCCGGAATGATCGGCGAGAGACAGTCGGCGCCGTCCGTCAGCGACGCGGCAATCTTTTCGACGCTCTCCAGCGTCGGGTCGATGCGCTGGCCATAGAAGTCACCGCTCTTTGTCGGCTCTCCCTCGACGTAGAATGCTGAATATTGCGCGTCCGAGAGATCCGGCGCCCGGGTTGCATCGGGAATGTAGACGACCTGTGCGCCGATTGCGCGTCCGCGCATGCTGGCGCGCTGCGTTGGTCCGGCCTTGTCGAGCACCGTCACCTGAACGAGATCCGCCTTCTCCGAGGCTTCCACTGATCGGGCGACGCGCAAGGCTGTCTTCAGGCGCGAAATCCCGTCTCCACCATCGGTAAAGACATATTTCCGCACCCAGTAGTGCTGGTCGCGCTTGATCTTGACGAGCTGCAGCGTCGTGCATTCCAGCCCGTTCACCGATTGGTACGAGGGTCCGAGAAGATTATCTCCGACGACGAACAGAGCTGCTGCACCGCTCCCGCCGATCAGGACGAGGCCGCCAATTATCGCAAAGAGGGTTCGTGACAGCCGTAACTTAACGCGCTTCACGCCCGGACCTCCGGCATGCGCAACCCCCTCAACGCAACTCAACATCTCGCGTCGCACACTGTTGCCGGGCAATCTTTGAGGAAGCTTTAATCCATGGAAAAATTCTACCCGTAATAGGCAGGTTATTTTCGACGCGTCTTCCGCGTGCACGAGAACGCAGAATTATTGCGAATGATTTGCAATAGCGTTGACAAGTGCCGGAGAGCGACTAGGTTAAATGCAAATGAGTTGCAATAGAAGGTAGATCCCGTGTTCGTGCATCTCCTGGCAATAACAGTCGCAGCCGCGTTCGGCCTTGCTCCGCTCGGAGCGCTGGCCGCCGAAAAGCCCAAGGTGGTCACCACCTTCACGATCCTTGCCGACATGGCGAAGAACGTCGCGGGCGATACGGCAGAGGTTGAAAGCATCACCAAGGCGGGTGCCGAAATTCACAATTACCAGCCGACGCCAAGGGACATCCTGCGCGGTCGCAACGCCAACCTCGTGTTGCGCAACGGGCTCAATCTCGAGCAGTGGTTCGACAAGTTTCTCGCCAATCTCGGCGACGTGCCGAGCATCACGATTTCCGACGGAGTCGAGCCGATGGCGATCGCCGGCGGCGCCTATCAGGGACGGCCCAACCCGCATGCCTGGATGTCTCCGGAAAACGCGCTGATCTACGTCGAGAACATCCGCAAGGGGCTGGCGATGGTCGATCCGCAGCACGCAGATGCCTATGCCGCCAATGCCAAGGCCTATTCCGACAAGATCCGCGCCGCCGTCTCGCCGATGCGTGACGCGCTGGCGGCCCTGCCTGAGGATCGGCGCTGGCTGGTGACCAGCGAGGGCGCCTTCTCCTACCTCGCCCGCGACTTCGGCCTGAAGGAGCTTTACCTCTGGCCCGTCAATGCCGACAGCCAGGGCGCGCCGCAACAGGTGAAAGGCGTGATCGATGCCATCCGCGCCAACCGCATCGGCGTGATCTTTTCGGAGAGCACGGTGTCGGCCGATCCGGCCAAGCAGGTCGCCCGGGAGACCGGCGCCCAATATGGCGGCGTTCTCTATGTCGACAGCCTGAGCGATCCGGACGGCCCGGTGCCGACCTATCTTGACCTCTTGAGCGTTACGACCGGCACCATCGTGAAGGGACTGTCGCAATGATGATGGGCAAGAGCCGATCGAAGTCAGCCGGATTGGCGGTCGAGGATGTCACCGTCTCCTATCGCAACGGCCATACGGCCCTGCGGCATGCGAGCTTCACCATTCCGCGCGGCACGATCACCGCGCTGGTCGGCGTCAACGGCGCCGGCAAGTCGACGCTCTTCAAGGCGATCATGGGCTTCGTGCCCTTGTCGGGCGGCAGCGTCGAGATCCTCGGCATGCCGTCGCGCCAGGCACTGAAGCAGAATCTCGTCGCCTATGTGCCGCAGGCGGAAGAGGTCGACTGGAATTTTCCGGTGCTTGTCGAGGACGTGGTGATGATGGGCCGCTACGGCCACATG
The DNA here is from genome assembly GCF_050455525.1 of Rhizobium sp. 0TCS1.26. NCBI lineage: Bacteria > Pseudomonadati > Pseudomonadota > Alphaproteobacteria > Hyphomicrobiales > Rhizobiaceae > Rhizobium > Rhizobium sp. 0TCS1.26. Next base: position 1,152,109 of record NZ_JBCIYV010000001.1, read on the forward strand.
AACTTCCTGCGCATTCCCTCGCGCCACGACCAGGAGAAGGTCACCGAAGCGCTGCACCGGGTGAACATGGAAGCCTTCCGCAAGCGGCAGATCGGCGAACTGTCCGGCGGCCAGCGAAAGCGCGTGTTCCTCGCCCGGGCGCTGGCCCAGGAAGGACAGGTGATCCTTCTCGACGAGCCGTTTACCGGCGTCGACGTAACCACCGAAGAGCAGATCGTTGCGCTGCTCGGATCGCTGCGCGACGAAGGGCGGGTGATGCTCGTTTCCACCCACAATCTCGGCAGCGTTCCGGACTTCTGCGACCATACGGTCTTCGTCAAGGAAACCGTCATCGCCTATGGCAGAACCGAAGACACCTTCAACGAAGCCAATCTGGAAAAGGCGTTCGGCGGCGTGCTCCGTCATTTCGTCCTTGGTGGACGCGATCTGCACGACGATGAAGACGTGCGGCATGTGCGGGTGATCAGCGACGACGAACGCCCCTACGTCACCTATGGGAATGGCACCCGCACGACGCTCACGGCAGCGGGCAAGGCCGGAGACGCTCCGAAGGCGAAAGAGGTAGTCGATGTTCCAGACGCTTCTTGAGCCTTTCACCTACGGCTACATGCTGAATGCCATATGGGTCAGCGCTCTGGTCGGCGGCGTCTGCGGCTTCCTGTCAGCCTATCTGATGCTCAAGGGCTGGTCGCTGATCGGCGACGCCCTGTCGCATGCCATCGTTCCAGGCGTTGCCGGAGCCTACATGCTGGGGCTTCCCTTCGCGCTCGGCGCTTTCCTGTCCGGCGGCCTTGCGGCAGGCGCCATGCTGTTCCTCAACCAGCGCACCAAACTGAAGGAAGACGCCATCATCGGCCTCATCTTCACGTCCTTCTTCGGGCTTGGCCTGTTCATGGTGTCGCTGTCGCCGACCTCGGTGAACATCCAGACCATCGTGCTGGGCAATATCCTGGCAATCACGCCGGAGGACACGCTGCAACTGGTGCTGATCGGCGGCATCAGTCTCGCTGTCCTTGCGCTGAAGTGGAAGGACCTGATGGTCGCCTTCTTCGACGAGAACCATGCCCGCACCATCGGCCTCCGCCCGGACCTCCTGCGCGTGCTGTTCTTCACGCTGCTGGCCGCCTCCACGGTCGCCGCTTTACAGACGGTCGGCGCCTTCCTGGTGGTCGCCATGGTGGTGACGCCCGGCGCCACGGCCTACCTGCTCACCGACCGCTTCCAGCGGTTGGTGGTGATGGCCGCCGCCATCGGTGCTGGAACCAGCTTTTTCGGCGCCTATGCGAGCTATTTCCTCAATGGCGCGACCGGCGGCATCATCGTCGTCCTGCAGACGCTGATCTTCCTCATAGCCTTCGTGTTCGCCCCGAAGCACGGACTGATCGCCGCCCGGCGCCGCCGGGCTCTGGCAGTGGAGCAGGCCGCATGAGCGAGACCCTTCAGCTGGCCATCCTGCCGTTCCAGCTGCCCTTCATGCAGTACGCCTTCCTCGTCACCATGATGATCGCCGTGCCGATGGCGATGCTGTCGTGCTTCCTGGTGCTGAAAGGCTGGTCGCTGATGGGCGACGCGGTCTCGCACGCCATCCTTCCCGGCGTGGTTCTCGCCTACATGGTATCCCTGCCGCTGTCGCTCGGCGCTTTCGCCGCCGGACTGACCTGCTCGCTGGCCGCCGGCTACCTCAAGGAAAACAGCCGCATCAAGGAAGACACGGTGCTCGGCATCGTCTTTTCCGGCATGTTCGGGCTCGGGCTGGTGATGTTCGTCGCCGTGCAGAGCGACGTGCATCTCGACCACATCCTGTTCGGCGACATGCTCGGCATCGCTCCGTCGGATATCCTCGAAACCGGGCTGATCGCGCTCGCCTCCGTGCTCTTCCTCGGTATCCTGCGCAAGGATCTGCTGGTGCACGCCTTCGACGCGCAGCATGCCCGCGCCATTGGTCTGCCGGTGCGCCTCCTGCATTACGGGCTGCTGGCGGTCCTGTCGCTGACCGTCGTCGGGGCGCTGACGGCCGTCGGCATCATCCTTTCGGTCGCCATCCTCGTGGCACCCGGCGCCATCGCTTTCCTGCTGACGCGCCGTTTCCACACGATGCTGCTGACGGCGATCGGCGTGGCGCTGGGCTGTTCGTTCCTGGGGATCTATCTCAGCTTCTTCATCGACAGCGCGCCGGCACCGACCATCGTGCTGCTGATGACGGGAGTGTTTATCGTGGCGTTCATGCAGACAGTCATCGTAGCTAGACACAAACACACTACTTCTATAGCTTAATTCGCAGAACCAATTAGGTGAGACACGCAAAATATGAATGATGCGCATGCAGTTGCTTCATTTCTTCTACTGCAGGCAGTCATTGAATGTCTCGCAGAAGCTTCTGAAGAACACCGTTCAGCTCTGAAAGCTAAAATCGCAGCCATCAATTTGGGTCCGACGACGCCGACAAATGAACAGGCACGCGAACTAATCAAAGCTGTCGTAGCATCACTTTAGGATAAATTGGCTCGCCTGACTCCAGGCGAGCCATCACAGTATTCGGACCGGATCTTACTCAGGCGGCCGCCAGTTCCTTCTTCACCATCTCGCGCAGGCTGACGAGATCCTTGGCAAACATCCGGATGCCATCCGACAGCTTTTCCGTCGCCATCTGGTCTTCGTTCAGCATCCAGCGGAAGGACTTCTCGTCGATCGGCTGGAAGGCATCCTCGGTGATGTTGTCCGGCGAAAGCTTGCGCTCCAGCGTGCCCTCGGCCTTGTCCAGCTCGTCGAGCAGCGCCGGGCTGATGGTCAACCGGTCGCAGCCGGCCAGTGCTTCGATCTCGCCCGCATTGCGGAACGAGGCGCCCATGACGATCGTCTCGATGCCGTTCGCCTTGTAGTAATTGTAGATCTGCCGCACCGACACGACGCCCGGATCGGTTTCGGATGTGTACTCTTCGCCGGTGAACTTCTTGTACCAGTCGAGGATACGGCCGACGAAGGGCGAAATCAGGAACACCTTGGCATCGGCGCAGGCGATAGCCTGGGCCTTGGAGAACAGCAGCGTCAGGTTGCAGTCGATGCCTTCCGTCTGCAGCACTTCGGCGGCCTTGATGCCTTCCCAGGTGGAGGCAAGCTTGATCAGGACGCGCTCGCGCTCGATGCCGCGCTCCTTGTAGGCGGCGATGATGCCGTGCGCCTTGGCGATCGATGCCTGCGTGTCGAAGGAAAGGTCGGCATCGACTTCCGTCGACACGCGGCCGGGCACGATCTTCGCCAGACCAGCACCAACGTCAATCGCCAGGCGGTCGGCCACTGCCGTGATCACCGCTTCGCTGCTGCCGCCCTGCTTCTTGCCCCAGGCGATCGCTTCCTTGATCTGATCTGCAAAGGCCGGCGTGCCGAGCGCCTTCAGAACGATCGTCGGATTGGTGGTGCAATCCACCGGCTTCAGACGCGTGACGGCCTCGATATCGCCGGTATCGGCGACGACCGTGGTCATGGAACGCAGTTGTTCAAGTTTGGACGCCATCCGGATTTCCTTCGCTTTTGAATTCGCGACGCGAGAATCTGGCCGATCCTCCGTTGCCTTCATATCTGCTCCGCACAGCCAGAAAGTCAAGGCACATTTGTGCAATCGATTTGACATTTGTTCCAGATGCCGGATAGTCCACTCTTGAAAGCGAAGGAAGGACGACCGTTTCCCCCGTGGCCAAGCTCAAGCGTGAAACCCATGTTGCCTATTCCGAAGCCGCATCTCTGCGGTTGCGGGCGGCATGGCTCTACTACAACCAGGGAATGACCCAGAAGGACGTGGCGGAACGTCTGGGCATCAGCCGCTCGACCGTCATCCGCATGCTCGACGAAGCCGTCAAACGAGCTGAGGTGCAGATCTGGATCAGCGAGGGCATCGACGACTGCGTCGAGCTCGCCGTCAAGCTCGAGAAGCTCTACGGCCTGGATGAGGCGCTGGTCGTGCCGGCACCGGAAAAGCAGGATGCCGCATCGATCGCCAAGGCCGTCGGCCTGGCACTCGGGCAGTTTCTGACCGAGGTGGTCAGCGACAACACCACGATCGGCGTCGGCTGGGGCCGCACGATGACCGCGTCGCTTGCCGGCTTCCGCCCGCCGCGTCGCGAAAACTGCAAGGTCGTCTCGCTGCTCGGCGGCATCGTCGCGGTCCACCAGACCAACCCGATCGACTACACCTGGCGGCTGGCAAGCCAGTTAGGCGCCGAATGCTACATGTTCCTCGCGCCGCTGCTGGTCAACTCGGTCGCCACCAAGCGGGCACTGATCGAACAGTGCGGCCTGAAGGCCATTTACGACCTCGCCGAAAACCTCGACCTGGCGATCGTCTCCTGCGGCGATATCGGCCCGCACTCCACATCCCTGTCGGAGGGCTTCATCAGCCATGCGACGCTGCGCGAACTGGTCGATGCCGGCTGCGTCTGCGACACGATGTTCAACTTCCTCGACGCTGAGGGCCGTACCATCGATCATCCGATCAACGAGCGGGTGATGTCGGTCGACCTCGACACGCTGAAGAAGGCAAAGCACATCGTCCTGTCTTCCGGCGGCGCCCACCGCGCCGATGCCATCCGCGCCACGATCCGCCGCATCGGCTGCAACACGCTGATCACCGACGAGGCGGCGGCAAGACGACTGGTGGAGATGGCCGGTTAGGGCGAGGTTCAATCCTCCGGCCAGAGCCGGGCAGCATGCTGGACAAACAGCACTTCGACCTGGCCGTCATCGACCCTGTAGGCAACAATGTAGGAGTGTTCCGGCAGTACAAGCTCGCGCGTGCCGGAAATCTGCCCAGGACGCCCCAGATAAGCATTGGCCGAAAGCAGCAGAGCCGTCTTCTTATGGATGTCTTGGACGATGCGGACTGCAGCGCGTGGATTATGCCGACCGATATAGTCGCCTATTTCACCAAGCTCAGCGAGATATCGTCTCGTCCAGACGATCCGCATCAGCGCTCATCCTTGGCTGTATTTGGTCAGCACTGCGGCGATCTCTTCTTCCGACGCGAAGTTGCCCGCCTCCGCGTCATCCAGGCCGGCCTGAACTCCCGCCACCCATTTTTCCTGCCAGGCGAGAGACCTGCCGTGCGACAGCGCGTCCTCGATGATCTGGCTGCGGGTCAGCGTCGTTCGCTCCGCCAAGCGGTCCACGCGACGGCTGAGACCCTCGGAAAGCTCGACCTGATGTTTCATGCGAGCAGTCTCTCATGAGATCTCCCGTCGCGCAAACCGAAACCAGGCAAATTACCCCTTCCCCGCCTCCCAGCCGAGGATCGCCCGCTTGCGGGTGAGGCCCCAGTGGTAGCCGGTAAGCGCGCCGCTCTTGCCGAGCGCCCGATGGCAGGGCACGACGAACGAGATCGGGTTGCGGCCGATGGCGGCGCCCACCGCACGTCTGGCGGTCGGCTGGCCAATATCGCGAGCGACGTCCGAATAGGTTACAGCCTTGCCGAACGGGATCTTGAGGAGGCTCTGCCAGACGCGCACCTGGAAGTCCGAGCCGATCAGCACCACCCGCAGCGGCTCTTCCGCCGCCCAGCGTCCGGCATCGAACACACGCCCGATATATGGTGCTGTCGCCTGCTGGTCCGCCAGATAAGTCGCGTTCGGCCAGCGCTTCGCCATATCCTCGAAGCAGCAATCCCGCCCGCCTTCGTCATCGGCGAACGCAAGCCCGGCAAGACCGCGATCCGTCACCATCACCAGCGCCAGGCCGAAGGGCGAGGGATGAAATCCGTAGCGCATCGTCAGCCCGCCGCCCTTCGCCTTCCACTCGCCGGGGCTCATCGCCTCGTGGGTGACGAACAGGTCGTGCAGCCGGCTGGGGCCCGAGAGACCGACCTCGTAGGAGGTTTCCAGCAGCGGCAGCTGGTCGCTGCCCAGCAACCGCTTCGCATGGTCCAGCGTCACCGCCTGCAGGAAGGCCTTTGGCGACAGCCCGGCCCAGCGGGTGAACACCTTCTGCAACTGCGTCGGCGACTGGCCGATTTCGCCGGCGATCCGCTCGAGCGACGGCTGCTCGCGGTAGTCCAGCGTGATCAGCTCGATCACCTGCTTGACCACGGCGTAATCGGCCCCCTCGGGCGTGATGTCGATGGCCGTGGCGGGTGCGGGCGAAAAGGCGTTCATGGCATGGATCCTCTTGATGAGCACAAGTTCACCATGAGCAGGCCGCAGATGCCACCCGATTCTTGCATGCAAAACCTGACGCCCTTGCCGCCCGGTGCCAGCCCTCTCAGATACGCTGCTTGACCGTCGCCAGCGCACCGCGAAACGCCTTGGCAAAACTCTCGCGATCGTCCGGGTTGAGAAAGGCGCCGACATCCGTCAGCCGCCCCTCGCCCGTCACATGCATGGAGGTGATGCCGAATTCGTGGTGACGGCGCACCCGGAAGCGGGCCCAGAACGGGTTGAAACGGTGCTCTACAACCCTCCCGGCCGGCGACACTTTGCGTATCGAGACATTGGTACGCGACACCATGACCTCCTCGCGGGCGCGGCCCGACCGGTAGTTGAGCCAGAACGCACCCCAGAGAAGGACGAAATCGAGACCGAAGAAGAAGCTGATCGGCCAAGCGCCGGTCGCCAGGAAGAAGATGCCGTAGATCAGGCAGATGGCGCCGCTTAGCGCCAGCATGACACGGAAGCCTCGCCGGCCCAGCGACCGGTGCGGCGTCAGTTCGGCGGCAAAAACCGGTGGTTCGTCGATCATCCCCACGTTGCCTTCCATCCTGTGGCTTGTCATAGAAACAATATGGCAACTCCGAAGATCCAATCCCACATGCAAACGGCGCAAAAGTCAAACGGCGCGGCGAGAGGCCGCAGGCATGCGCGCACGGCCTACAACAAGGTCGAAATCGAGGAGATCTTCCGGCGTTTTTCGGTCCAGCGGCCGGAGCCGAAGGGCGAGCTGGAGCACGTCAATCCATTTACGCTGGTCGTTGCGGTGGCGCTGTCGGCCCAGGCGACGGATGTCGGCGTCAACCGCGCGACGCGGGCGCTGTTTGCCATCGCCGACACGCCGGAAAAGATGCTGGCGCTCGGCGAACAGGGCGTCATCGACCATATCAAGACGATCGGCCTCTATCGCAACAAGGCAAAGAACGTCATCGCGCTCTGTCGGATGCTGATCGATGAATTCGCAAGCGAGGTGCCAAGCACGCGCGAGGAGCTGATGCGGCTGCCGGGTGTCGGCCGCAAGACCGCCAATGTGGTGATGTCGATGGCCTTCGGCATCCCGACCCTGGCAGTCGACACGCATGTCTTCCGGCTGGCGAACCGGCTGAAGCTGGCACCGGGCACGACGCCGGATCAGGTCGAAGACAATCTGCTGCGCGTCATTCCGAAAGACTACCTGTTCCACGCCCATCACTGGCTGATCCTGCACGGCCGCTACACCTGCAAGGCGCGGCGTCCGGAATGCGAGCACTGCATCATCGCTGACCTCTGCCGCTATCCGGCAAAGACCAATGACGTGCCGGTGCCTCTGGATGAACTACCCGCGCAGATGGTTGGGGCGGACGCCCTGAGCGATGGCGAATGACGGATCGCGCCGGCTGATCGCCTTGTGCAGGTGCACCATCAGGCCGGCGGCAAACAGCGGCGTCAGCAGGTTGACGAACGGGATGGCGAGGAAACCGGCGATCAGCAGCCCCGCGAGGAACACCGCCCCCTTGTGCTTCTGACGAAACAGCTTTGCCTCCTGAGGCGGACGGAACCGCATCGCCGCGAACTCGAAGAATTCCCGCCCGAGCAGGTAGCCGTTGACGACGAAGAAGGCGATGAGATTGACGCCGGGCACCAGCAGCAGCAGCAGCGCGATGATGTTGCCGACGATCACCACCCCGAGAAATTGTAGCGACTCGATAACCGCACGCCCGATCGGCATGGCCACACCGGCAGGATCGGAAGGATAATCGCGCTTCTCCACCACCTCGGCCACATCGTCGAGAAACAGGCCGGCGATGAGCGCCGTCACCGGCGCGATCAGCAGTGCCAGCGCAAGCGCCAGGCCGATGCCGGCCAGGATCGCGAAGATGAAGGTCAGCCATCCGGCCCAGTCGGGAACCGCCGGCAGGAGATCGGCGGCGTAGGGCCACAGGTAGCCGATGAAGACGCCCCTCAGCGTGAACCACAGACCGACCAGCACCAGCAAGGTGAGCCCAAGCATCTTCCAGAAGACCGACCTCGTCTCCGCGGCAAACAGGTTGATGAGGGAGAGACGTGCAGCGTCGATGATCATGGGCGCTCCGGAATGCGATGATGGCTTGCTGGATGTAGGGGATGCAGAGGTGTGCCACAAGTCGGCGCGCGGCCGCGCGAGCTCAGGCCGGTCTCAAGCCATCGCTTCCAGTTCCGCCCGGTGGCGGTGCATGGCGAGGAAGCGTCGATAGTCGCGGTCGTAAGCATTGCGCAGGTCGGGGCGCGGACGATGCAGCGAACCGCCGCGGTCCATGGCATTGCCGGCCACATCGAGATCGGCGTGCAGCCCACCTGCCACGGCGGCCGCCATCGCCGTGCCCAGCAGCACCGCATCGCCGGCATCCGGCACCCGCACGACGCGACCCGTGACGTCGGCGCAAAGCTCCACCAGCAGCGGATTGTGCACATGCCCGCCGGCCAGGTGCAGCGTCTCGATCCGGTAGCCGTAGGTCTCCATCGTCTCGAGGATATGCCGGACGCCGAGCACCAGCGACACGCAGGTTCGCCAGTAGAGCCGACACAATCCGTCAAACGAGGTGTCCAGCGTCAGGCCGCTGATGACGCCGGTGGCGCGGGGATCGGCAAGCGGCGAGCGGTTGCCGTGGAAGTCGGGCAGGATGTGCAGCCCCTCTCCCAACCGTACGCCCTCGCGTTCGCGCAGCTCGGCGATCCGCGACACGATGCGGCGATGAAGCTCGGTGTCCGGCTCGCCACCGGCTGTGTGCATCCGCACCATGTGGTCCAGCAGCGCGCCGGTTGCCGACTGGCTGCCTTCGACGAGGAAGTGGTTGCCGAAGACGGCCTCGTAATAAGGTCCCCACAGGCTGTGGCCGGGCAGCGCCTGGCGGGTGAAGGCGACCACGCAGCTAGACGTCCCGCCGATCAGCGCCAGGTTTCGCTCGAGTTCGGGACTGCCGGCGGATGCCCCCAGCACGCCCAGCGCCCCCGCATAGGCGTCGATCAGACCGGCGGCAACCACACATCCCGTATCGAGACCGAGTTCGGCGGCAGCCTCCGGGGACAGTGCGCCGACGGAAGATCCGACGGCAAGCGTCGAGGTCGGCAGGCTTCCGCGCTCCAGCGCATCGTCAAGACCGGCGGTCGCCAGGAAATCGTGGTTCCAACCCTCTTCGGTCCTGGCGGAGTAGGTCCACTTAGCGGTCAGCGTACAGCGCGACCGGGATGGCGAACCGCTCGCCCGCCAGGTGAGGAAATCGGCAAGATCGAACAGGAAGCCGGTCTTCGCCCATCGCTGCGGAAGGTTCTCCTTCAGCCACATGATCTTGGGGATCTGCATTTCCGGCGACAGCGAGCCGCCCGACGAGGCCAGCACCGGGTGGCCCCCGGCATTCAGCCGGTCCGCCTGGGGGATGGCGCGGTGGTCGAGCCAGACGATCGTGTCCCAGCCGTCTGCGTCGGAACCTTCGTCTTCCACCGACACCGAGAGCGGCTTGCCCGCCGTGTCGCGAACCACCAGCGAGCAGGTTGCGTCGAAGCCGATGGCGGCGATCCTGTCAGCCTGAAGGCCTGATTGATGGAGGGCTTCGCGAACAGAAAGGCAGGTCGCCCGCCAGATGTCCTCGGAACTGTGTTCGGCGTGCTGATCGGCGCCGCGCCGCATGCGGATCGGGTGCCGCGCCTTGCCCAGGAGCTGTCCCTGCCGGTCGAATATGCCGGCGCGCGCGCTGGTCGTCCCGACGTCGACCGCGACGAGGTGGTCCCGCATGTCTGTCCGATTCCCGTCCCTTGCCAAGCTTTTATTGTCGGCCAAACCGGGGCCGGCTCACGGCGCCGGCCGCGCGGGTAAACCGCCCTTGCTCTGTCTATGCTGTTCGGCAAGGTGGATCAAATCGCTCATCGCGTCAAATACGACATCCGGAGAAAGTGCTGCGATCTCCGCACGATATTCGTCACGGTCGGCATGCGAGCCGCCGGTGAACGCAAACACCGTCATGCCGGCGCGCTTGGCAGCCAGGATGCCGGCCGGGCTGTCCTCTATGACGATGCAATCCTGCGGCTGCATCCCCATTTCCCGCGCCGCATGCAGGAAGAGGTCCGGCGCGGGCTTGCCGTTCTCCACCATCGTCGCGCTGAAGATGTGCGGTTCGAAATAGTCGATGAGTCCGGTCAGGCCCAGCGACAGGCGGATGCGCTCCGGCTGGCTGGACGATGCGACGCAATGCGGCCAGTCGAGGAGATCGAGCGCATCGGCCATGCCCTCGATCGGCTGCAGGCCGTGCCTGAAGCGGTCGTAGAGATCGTGGCGCATCTTGCCCAGAAAGGCACCGTCCGCCTTGATGCCAAAATCCTCATCCAGCACGCTCACCATCGTCGCCAGGCTGCGGCCGAGAAAGCGGTGATACGCCTCCGCCTCGTCCAGCTCGCCGCCATGCGCCCTCACCGCATCGATCAGGACGCGGATGGACAGCGGTTCGCTATCCACCAGCACGCCGTCGCAATCGAAGATCACCAGAGGGGATTGGCTCCGGTCCATGGCGCAAGCCTCAGCCGATAAGGCGGTCGTCGAGATACAACTGCAGCGTCTTTGCCGTGCCCTCCTTCCACAGCGTGGCCAGGGCATGGGCAAACCGTTGACGGAAATGCTGCGAGCCCGATACGAGTCCGAAGATCTCGTCGAAGGCGAGGAAGGCCATCGGATCGTCCTTGGCGGCAAGAGCCGCTGCATGCAGCTTGTCGGTGCTCGCATCGTTGAAGACGATCGGCTGACCGCTGTCGGTGGTGCCGGCGAAATAACGGCACCAGAGCGCCGAGACGAGCGCCAGGCCGACGACGTCCTCGCCGCGCGCCAGACGGTCGGCGGTCGACGGCAGGATGAACTTCGGCTGCCGGTTGGAACCGTCCTGCGCCAGGCGCGGAATGGTATCGCCGATCTTCGGATTGAGGAAGCGACGCTCGATCAACTGGTAATAGTCTTGAAGGCTCGTGTCGGGGACCGGCGGCACGATCGGAATGATTTCCTCACGCTCCAGCTTGGCGAGAAAGGCGCGGATGAGCGGATGCTCCATCGCCTCGTGCACGAAGTGGATGTCGAGGAGCGCTGCCGGATAGGCGATCGTCGCATGACCGCCGTTGAGGATACGGATCTTCATCAGCTCGTAGGGCGCCACGTCCTGGACGAACTGGACGCCGACCTTTTCCAGCGCCGGACGGCCGGCCGGAAAATTGTCTTCCATCACCCACTGCTTGAACTCTTCGCAGAACACCGGCCAGTTGTCGGCGATGTCGAAATCATTCTTCAGGATGTCGATCTCGCGCTGCCCGGTCGCGGGCGTGATCCGGTCGACCATCGAGTTCGGGAACGCGACATTCTCCCGGATCCATTCGGCGAACGCGGGATCGGACAGCTGTGCGAGGCCGCAGACGGTGTTTTCCGTCACATGGCCATTGCCGGGGATGTTGTCGCAGGACATCACTGTAAAGGGCTGCAGGCCCTTCTCGCGCCGTGCCTGGAGGCCGGCGATGATCAGCCCGAACACCGTCTTCGGGTCCGTCGGGTTCTGGCTGTCGGCGACGATCGCCGGATGGCTCGGGTTGAAGTGACCGGAGGCATCGACGAAATAGCCGCCTTCGGTGATCGTCATGGAGACGATGCGGATCTTCGGATCCGCAAGCGCCGCAACGATCGCCTGGCTGTCGCCGACCGGCAGGATGTCGACCATCGGCGCGGTCACGCGGGCCGCCGTCTTGTTGTTGTCCTGCTCGACCACCGTCGTCAGAAAGTTCTGCGCTGCCAGCTTGTCGCGCATCGCCTGGTCGGACGGCAGCACGCCGGCGCCGAGGATCGCGAAGTCAAGGTCCAGGCCTTCGTTGAACAGGTCGTCCAGATAGACCGCCTGGTGGGCGCGGTGAAAATTGCCGACGCCGAAATGCAGGATGCCGGCCGTCAGCCCCGCGGGATCGTAGGAGGGAACGGCGGCCGTCTTGGCGACCTCTGGGAGAGTTGCGGAAGAAAGTGTGACAGTCATGATGCGGTCCTCGAGGGTCCCCGAATTGAAAAGGAGGGTGCGATCGCCCGATGCCGGGCGATCAGCTCATCCAGTTGCCGCCGTCGACATTGTAGGTCTGCGCGACGATGTACTCGGCATCGCTCGAGGCGAGGAAGACGGCCATGCCGGTCAGGTCCTCTGCGCGGCCCATGCGGCCGAACGGTACGGCCTCGCCGACCAGGCGCTTCTTCTCGCCGAGCGGCCGGTTCTCGTATTTGGCGAATTTTGCGTCGACGCCATCCCAGTGCTCGCCATCGACCACGCCCGGCGCGATCGCGTTGACGTTGATGCCGTGCTTGATGAGATCGAGACCGGCCGACTGGGTGAGCGAGATGATGGCAGCCTTCGTGGCGCAGTAGACGCCCACCACCGCTTCGCCGCGACGACCGGCCTGGCTGGCCATGTTGATGATCTTGCCGCCCTTACCGCGGGCAATCATCGATTTCGCCACCGCCTGCAGCATGAACAGCGACCCGGCGACATTGATGGAGAACAGCGTCTCGTAGCTCTGCCGGGTGATCTCGACGATCGGCGCCAGGTCGAACAGCGCTGCATTGTTGATCAGGATGTCGACGCCGCCGGTCTTCTCCTCGACCGCACGCACAGCCGCGTCGATCGATTCCTGGCGGGTCACGTCGAGCTCAACCGCATAGGCCATCTCGCCGATCTCGGTCGCGGTCTGCGTCGCGCGCTCCAGGTTGATGTCAGCGATGGCAACGGTTGCGCCTTCGCGCACATAGGCCTCGGCGAACGCGCGACCGATGCCGCGGGCCGAGCCGGTGATGATTGCCGATTTACCTTCAAGTCTGCCAGTCACAGTCTCATTCCTCATTCTCGGACCCCGATTGCCAGGCCCATGTTCTCAGGCCTGGATGCGCAGGCCCTTGTCGTCGAAGCGGTGCAGCTTGCTCTCGTCCGGCGTCAGGAACACCTCGTCGCCGTGGTGGTAACCAAGCTCGCCATTGGTGCGGACGTTGAGCGTGCCCACTTCGCTGTTGATGTGCAGGAAAGTGTCGGAGCCGAGATGTTCGGCGACCGTGATCTTTCCCGTCCAGAGGCCGCTGTCGCGCGAGATGCCGATGTGCTCCGGGCGAATGCCCGCCGTCTTGGCACCCTTCGACTGCGCATAGGCACCGTCGATGAGGTTCATGCGCGGCGAGCCGATGAAGCCGGCGACGAAGATGTTGGCAGGGCTGTTGTAGAGATCGAGCGGCGAGCCGACCTGCTCGATATTGCCTCGGTTCAGCACGACGATCTTGTCGGCCATGGTCATCGCTTCGACCTGGTCGTGGGTCACGTAGACCATCGTCGTCTTCAGATGCTGATGAAGCTCGCTGATTTCCAGGCGCATCGTGCCGCGCAGCGCCGCGTCGAGGTTGGACAGCGGTTCGTCGAACAAGAAGGCCTTCGGCTCGCGGACGATGGCACGGCCGATCGCGACGCGCTGGCGCTGGCCGCCCGACAGCTGGCCGGGACGACGCTCCAGATAGTCGGTGAGGTTCAGAACCTTCGCCGCATCGTCGACCTTCTTGTCGATCGCCGACTGGTCCATCTTCGCCATCTTCAGCGGGAAGGCGATGTTCTTGCGCACGCTCATGTGCGGATAGAGAGCGTAGGACTGGAACACCATGGCCAGCCCCCGCTGTGCCGGGGCATTCTGGGTGACATCCTTGCCATCGATCAGGATCTGGCCGCCAGAGACGTCTTCCAGCCCGGCGATCAGCCGCAGCAGGGTCGACTTGCCGCAACCGGACGGTCCGACGAAGACCACGAATTCGCCGTCGTTGATCTCAAGATCGATCGAAGGGATGACTTGCGCTTCCCCAAACAGCTTGGAGACGTTGCGAAGGGTAATGCTGCCCATGATACCCGTGTCCTTATTTAACCGCGCCAAACGTGAGGCCGCGAACGAGTTGCTTCTGGCTGAACCAGCCGAGGATGAGGATCGGCGCGATTGCCATGGTGGAGGCCGCCGAAAGCTTTGCCCAGAACAGGCCCTGCGGTGACGAGAACGAGGCGATGAAGGCCGTCAGCGGCGCCGCATTGGTGGTCGACAGCTGGATCGTCCAGAACGCTTCGTTCCAGGCAAGGATGATGTTGAGGAGCAGCGTTGAGGCGATGCCGGGAACCGCCATCGGCGTCAGCACGTAGACGATTTCCTTCCACAGGTTGGCACCGTCCATGCGCGCCGCTTCCAGGATCTCGCCCGGAATTTCGCGGAAGTATGTGTAGAGCATCCACACCACGATCGGCAGGTTGATCAGCGTCAGCATGATCGTCAGGCCGATGCGGGTGTCGAGCAGGCCGAAGTTGCGGAACAGGATGAAGATCGGCAGCAGCACCGCAACAGCCGGCATCATCTTGGTCGACAGCATCCACATCAGCACGTCCTTGGTCCGCCGGGTCGGAGCGAACGCCATGGCCCAGGCCGCCGGGATGGCGAAGATCAGGGCAAGCACGGTCGAGCCGAGAGACAGGATGACCGAGTTCATGAACGGCTTCAGATAGTCGCGCTGCGTCTGAACCGTGATGTAGTTCTCGAACGTGCCCGACGGAATGAGGCTGAAGCCATCGATGGCCTCGGTCTCGGTCTTCAGGCTGGTGATGAAGGCGTAGAGGATCGGAAAGAAGATCAGCAGGGCGACGATCCAGGCAAGGATGGTCCAGGCGATCTTGCTTTGCGTGGTGACTGTGCGAGCCATCTTCGTCTCCTATCGATCGAGGTTCTTGCCGACGGCGCGCATCAGGAAGAAGGCGACGAAGTTGGCGAGCACGACTGCGATGATGCCGCCTGCGGCACCGCCCCCGACGTCATAGCCGAGACGCGCGGTGCGGTAGATCAGGAAGGTCAGGTTGGTCGATGCGTAGCCCGGGCCGCCATTGGTGGTGACCAGGATCTCCGCATAGATGCCGAGCAGGAAGATCGTCTGGATGAGGATGACGACCGTGATGGCGCGGGAAAGATGCGGAAGCGTCAGATAGATGAAACGGTTGACGAAGTTGGCGCCGTCCATTTCGGCGGCTTCCTTCTGCTCGCCGTCAAGCGACTGCAGCGCAGTCAAAAGGATCAGTGTCGCGAAGGGCAGCCACTGCCAGGCAACGATAATGATCACCGAAAACAGCGGGTACTGGGCAAACCAGTCGATCGGCTGCAACCCGAAGAACCGCGCCAGGTCCGCCAGCACCCCGTAACTCGGATGCATGATCATGTTCTTCCAGATCAGTGCGGCAACCGGCGGCATGACGAAGAACGGCGAGATCACCAGGATGCGCACGATGCCTTGGCCGAAGATCGGCTGGTCGAGCAGAAGCGCGATGGCGATGCCGCCGATGACGGTGATCGCCAGCACGCCGAGAACCAGCACCAGCGTATTCCAGATCGCCTGGAAGAAGGCCGGGTCCGTGTAGAAATACACGTAGTTGAAGAACCCACCGAAGCTGACGCTCTGCGGCGTCAGCAGATTGTAGTTCTGGAACGAGTAGTACAGCGTCATCGACAGCGGCACGACCATCCAGACGAGAAGCGCAATAACGGAGGGGGCCATCATCAGCCGCGCCAACGTCTTGGTATTTTGCGTTGCCATTCGAGCGACCCTCCCTTGAGTGGCCACGCGTTCCGCCCCGGCGGAGGCGCTCGCATGGTCGCATCTTCTTGTTATGGATTTGCCCGCAACCGGGGGCGCGGTGGTGTCTGCCCGGCGCTGAGGCCGGGCAGACACTGTCCTTGGGAGGACCTTACTTGATGTAGCCGGCGCGGGTCATGTCGCGGGTTGCCGTTGCCTGAGCGGCGGCAAGCGCTTCGTCGACCGTAGACTGGCCGGCGATGACAGCCGAGAACAGCTGACCAACCGTGGTGCCGAGAGCCTGGAATTCCGGGATCGCGACGAACTGGCCGCCCGTATAGGGAACCGGCTTGACGGTCGGCTTGGTGATATCGGCGGCATCCATGGCGGCAAGTGTCGGAGCAGCGAAGGCGGCAGCCTTCGTGTATTCCGGGTTCTTGTAGAGCGAGGTGCGCGTGCCCGGAGGAACGTTGGCCCAGCCTTCCTTGGAAGCAACGAGCGTCGTGTATTCCTTGCTGGTTGCCCAGGCAATGAACTTCTGAGCCGATTCAGCCTTCTTCGAGGAAGCCGGAACGGCAAGGTTCCACGACCACAGCCACTTGCCGTGATTGTCTACGCCTTCCTTGTTCGGGAACATCGCGTAGCCGACCTTGTCGGCGACCTTCGAGTCCTTCGGGTTCGACACGAACGATGCGGCAACCGTCGCGTCGATCCACATGCCGCACTTGCCCTGCTGGAACAGCGTCAGGTTTTCGTTGAAGCCGTTCGACGAGGCACCGGCAGGACCGGTATCCTTCATCAGGTCGGCGTAGAACTGCAGCGACGACTTCCATTCCGGCTGATCGAACTGCGGCTTCCACTGTTCGTCGAACCAGCGGCCGCCAAACGAGTTGTTGAGCGCCGAAACGAACGCCATGTTCTCGCCCCAGCCGGCCTTGCCACGCAGGCACATGCCGCTGACATCGGCCTTGCGGTCGGTGATCTTGCGGGCTGCGTCGGCGATGAATTCCCAGGTCGGCATGTCCGGCATCTTCAGGCCGGCCTTTTCGAACAGGTCCTTGCGATACATGATCATGGCGGATTCGCCGTAGAACGGAGCGGCATAGAGCTTGCCGTCCATCGACAGGCCACCACGGATCGCCGGCAGCAGGTCGTCCATGTCGTACTTGTCACCAAGGCCGTCGAGCGGCAGCAGCCACTTCTGCTTGGCCCAGATCGGCACTTCATAGTTGCCGATGGTGACGATGTCGTACTGGCCGCCACCGGCAGCGATGTCGGTCGTCACGCGCTCGCGCAGGACGTTTTCTTCGAGGGTGACCCACTCGACCTGGATGTCCGGGTTTGCCTTGGTGAATTCGGACGTCAGTCCCTGCATGCGCACCATGTCGCCATTGTTGACGGTGGCAATGGTCAGGGTTTCGGCGGACGCGATGCCGACGAAGGCCAGCGCAGAGCATGCGCCGAGCAGAATTGTCTTCAATGTCATATCTTCCTCCCAGAAGAAATATTACGGGCATTCGCTTTGCCCATGGGCAATTACTCATTTTATCTGGATCATTGTCAAGCGACATTCGTCGCTGCACAGCAGCGCTCGATGCATAACTCACTGTTTTGAAATAGAAAAATTTTACTCACAGCTTGAGCAGATGCTCAGCCGTCGCCTCGTCGGTGATGATTCCGTTAAGCAGGCCGCCCGTCAACGCTCCGTGAATCGCTGCCTGCTTGCGCTTGCCGAGGGCCACCCCGATCACCGATCCACTGCTGCGTGGAGGAATGGGAACACTCGCCACGCGGTCGTTAATCGGCTCGGCCAGCAGCTGCCCGTCGCGGTCGAACATCCAGCCGCAGATCTCGCCGACGGCACCGCATTTCATCAGGCTGGTCATCTCGTCGGGTGCCAGGAACCCGTCGACGCAAAGCGGCGCTTCGACACCCAGTTCGCCGACACCGACGAAGGTGACATCCGCGGTAGCGCCGAGCTTGAGCGTCGATTGCACGATCGACTGCATGTGCAGCGCATCACGCTCTTCCGCCGACGAACAGAGCACCGGCAGGGGCATCGGGAAATGCCGCGCCTTGATCGCGTCTGCCATCGAGAAAATGACGTTGTAATAGGCGGCCGAGCCGTCCGGCCCGATATTGCCGGTCAGCGAGACGATGCGGTGCTGCGGGCAATCCATCGGCGGCAACTGGTCGACAGCCGCTTTCAGCGTACGGCCGGTGCCGATCGCCAGCACGATCGGATCGGGGCGCCTGAGCCAGCGTTCGATTTCCGCCGCCGCCGCCTCGGCGATGCCGACGGTCGACGAACTCCCGGCCGGATCGGACGGCACGACCTCCACATGGACGAGGCCGAACCTGTCCTTCAGCGCCTCTCCGAGTTCCAGGCAGGCGGCGATCGGGTGATCAAGGCGCACCTTGATCAGGCGCTCGGCCACCGCCAGCGACACGAGGCGCTGGGCCGATTGCCGGGAGATGCTCATCGCTGCGGCGATCTCGTCCTGCGTCCGCCCGGCAACGTAGTAGAGCCAGCCGGCACGCGCGGCATCATCCAATCGACCCTGGGTATCCGACCTCTTCGCCATGCCCCGCCCTTCAGTTCTCCTCGGCTTTTGCTGGCATGCTTTCCGCGTCGCTGTCAAATACGGGTGTCACCATAGCGCTCCCAGCGCCCCGCCAGGTATAAGCTTGGAAAACGCCGTGGGGGGAACGTGCGTAACTGCCGTCAGGTGCCAAGTGCCAGGCCAATCACTGTCTCCATCCGATCATAGCGCGCAAGCTGCGCCTGCTTCGACGCCTCGATCCAGCCTGTTGCATCGATCTTCGTAAGGTCGATCGGATGGCCGGCACGGATCGACAACTGCTTCAGATACTGAAGCTGGGTGCGGCCATTGCCGTCCCGGAATGGGTGCACGTAATTGACATCGCCGATGATTGCCGCGGCCCTCGCGGCAAATGTCGTGCGCTCAAGCTCTTGCAAAAAGTTCGAGCGCGACAAGCGACGGTGCACGTCGGCCATGCCGGTCTCTATGTACTGGCGGAGCTGGAACTGGCTGTCCCCTTTGGAGATCTCGACGGTGCGCACTTCGCCGGCCCAGTCATAAACGTCCTGGAACAGATGGCGGTGGATCGACCGCAAGTGCTTGAGGTCGAAATTGCCGGTAGGGATGCCTTCGCGCGCTCGCATGACGACGATCTCTCGCTCATGGTAGTCAAGCGTCGCGGGGTCGGTAATGCCCAGCTTGTTCCGAAGGACTGCCGTTCCCGGGTAAACGTAGGGATCGTCGGTCATTCCGCCGCTTGAGATGCGCCTGCGACCTTGGCTCGCTCAAGAATGTACGCTCGCTGCTTTTCTGCCGACCATCCCTGACGGTCAAACATCGCGAACATCTCAACCTGCTCGGGGCTAAGCGGGTTGTTCTCTATCGCCTGCAGATGCGCGGCCTCAAGCGTGCGCTGCCGGATCGTGTCCCTGTCGCTCATGGAAGACCTGCCCTCCGCCAACTGCCGGTACCCGATTTCGAGTGACTAAAATCTACCAGGAATCTGGGCACCAGGCAATTCGACGACGTCGCGCGGCGACCGAGAACGCTACTCCACCTGCACCAGATGCCCCTCGGATATCTCGCGATACTGCCGAACCGGCGGCACATAACCGGCGGCGCGGACCGGGCTCTTGATCTCGTCTGCCGCCAGGTTGCGCTTGATGGTGCGGCGCGAGGGATCCGGCACCGGCACCGCCGCCATCAACTTCTTCGTGTAGGGGTGCTGCGGGTTCTCAAAGACGGCGGCACGGGGCCCGATTTCGACGATTTCGCCGAGATACATCACCGCGACGCGGTGGCTGACGCGCTCGACCACCGCCATGTCGTGGCTGATGAACAGGTAGGCAAGCTTCAGGCTCTGCTGCAGGTCGAGCAGCAAATTGCACACCTGCGCCTTGATCGACACGTCAAGAGCCGAGACGGCCTCGTCTGCGATGATCACCTTCGGATCGAGCATCAGCGCCCGGGCGATGGCCACACGCTGACGCTGGCCGCCAGAAAACTCGTGCGGGTAGCGGCGCATCATGTCAGGCGACAGACCGACCTTGGCCAGCAGGTCGGCGGCCTTCTCCTTCGCCTGCTTCTTCGTGCCGAGGTTGTGCTCGATGAACGGCTCCATGACCGCCGAGCCGACCGACATGCGCGGGTTGAGCGAAGCGAACGGGTCCTGGAATACCATCTGCACGGAGCGGCGCATGATGCGCAGCGTCGTACGGTCGAGGTTCATCACGTTGTAGCCGTCGAGCGTCACCTCGCCGCTGTCCGGTTCGACGAGCCGTGTCACGGAACGACCGGTCGTCGACTTGCCGCAGCCGCTTTCGCCGACCAGCGACAGGGTCTCGCCTTCGAACAGCTGGAACGACACCTTCTCCACCGCATGCACGGCGCCCGTCTGGCGGCCGAACAGGCCGGAACGGATGGCAAATCGCGTGGTCAGGTCCTTGACGTCGAGGATCGGCGTCTTGCTCTTGACCACCGTATCCGTCACGTCCTGCATCGGCTGCGCATCGCCGGATGCCACGTCGATGATCGGAAAGCGGAGCGGCAGGCGGCGATCCTTCATCGAGCCGAGACGCGGTACGGCTGCCAGCAGCGCTCGCGTATAGGGATGCTGGCCACGGTGGAAGATGTCGTCGGTGAGGCCTGTCTCCACCTGCTCGCCGCGAAACATGACGATGGTGCGGTCGGCGATTTCCGCCACAACGCCCATGTCATGCGTGATGAACAGGACGGACATCCCCTCCTCCTGCTGCAGATCCTTGATCAGGTCGAGGATCTGCCCCTGGATGGTAACGTCCAGCGCCGTTGTCGGCTCGTCGGCGATCAGCAGCCTCGGCTTCGAGGCGAGCGCCATGGCGATCATCACGCGCTGCCGCATGCCACCGGAAAACTGATGCGGATATTCATCGTACCGGCCCTTGGCATTCGGGATGCGGACCTTCTCGAGCAGCCGGATCACCTCGGCCTTGGCAGCCGCGCCGGAGATGTTCTGGTGGACGGTCAGCGCCTCGGCGATCTGCTTGCCGATCGGGAAGATCGGATTGAGGCTCGTCATCGGCTCCTGGAAGATCATCGAGATGTCGTTGCCGCGCACCTGGCGCATCTGCTCTTCGGGCAGCGACAACAACTCCTTGCCGCCGAGCATGACCTTGCCCTCGATGCGGCTCGAATTCTTCGGCAGCAACCGCATGATCGACAGCGAGGTGACGCTCTTGCCGGAGCCGCTTTCGCCGACGATGGCGACGGTTTCCCGCGGCGCAACCGAGAAGCTCATGTTGCGGACGACCGACCGCCACTCGTCATTGACGCGGAACGAGGTCGTCAGGTTTTCGACGGAGAGGACCGGGGTCACCGCGCCCCCCGTCTGCTCCGAAAGTGTCGCGGAAAGAAGCACCGGTTTCTCCTCGGTTTCGCTGACGGATCAGGCGGCTAGCGCGGTTTCGGCAAGCGTTACCCAGTAGCTGATGCCGTAGGGGATCGCCTCGTCGTTGAAGTCGTAGGCCGGATGGTGAAGGTTTGCGGTCTCGCCGACGCCGAGGAAGATGAAGGCACCCGGACGCGCCTCCAGCATGTAGGAAAAGTCCTCGGCACCCATCTTCGGCGGCGCATTGGTCTCGACGCGCTTCTCGCCCGACACATTGGCGGCCACGGAGGCGGCAAAATCCGTCTGCTCGGGATGGTTGACGGTGACCGGATAACCCCGGTGATAGGTCACCTCGGCAATCGCCCCATGCGCGAGCGCCGTGCTCTCGGCCACCTCGACCAGCCGCTTTGCCGCAAAATCCCGCACCGCCGGATCGAGCGTCCGCACCGTGCCGGTCAGCTTCACCTCCATCGGGATGACGTTGAAGGCGTCGCCGCCGTGCGTTGTGGTGACGGACACGACCACCGACTTCAGCGGATCGACGCCGCGCGAGGCGATCGACTGGAGGGCGATGATGATATGCGCCGATGTCAGAACCGGATCGATGGAAAAATGCGGCTGCGCGGCGTGGCTGCCCTTGCCCTTGACGACGATCTCGAAGCTGTCGGCGGCCGCCATCAGGCCGCCCTTGCGCAGCGAGAAATCGCCGAGCGGCAGACCCGGCGAATTGTGCATGCCGTAGACTTCCTTGATGCCGAACTTGTCCATCATGCCGTCCTCGACCATCGCCAGACCGCCGGCGCCACCCTCTTCGGCAGGCTGGAAGATGACCGCGACCGAGCCGGCGAAGCGGCGCGTCTCGCACAGATACTGAGCCGCCCCGAGCAGCATGGCGGTGTGACCGTCATGGCCGCAGGAATGCGCCTTTCCGGGGGTCTTCGAGGCCCACGGCATGCCGGTGTCTTCGACGATCGGCAGGGCATCCATGTCGGCGCGCATGCCGATCACCGGTCCGTCGCCGAGCGTTCCCTTGATGATCCCGACGACGCCGGTCCGGCCGATGCCGGTTTCCACCACGTCGCAACCGAAGGCTTTCAGCTTGTCGGCCACGAACGCAGACGTCAGGAAAACGTCGTAGAGAAGCTCCGGATTTTCGTGAAGGTGACGCCTCCACCCGGCAACTTCTTCCTGCATTTCTGCGGCACGATTGAGAACTGGCATTGCGGCAACCCCGTTATTTTTCAGCTGTTTCCCTGCTTGTTGGCGGGGATAATGGGACTGGATCGGCCGATTTAGCAAGCCTCAATTTTCGTTCTTGAACGGAAAATAGGCTTGTGCTTAGATGGCTTAAAATTTGGTCAATTTGGCGCCGGAACCGCGAAAACGTGGACGTGCAGCCCGGGATCTCGAAGGAGACGATACGCAGAATTCACCACCGACTGGGAGGAAACAGTCGGCTGGGGATGTGGTCTGGCGACCGTGGCCACAACGGCCGCAACGATAAATATCATCAAGGGGAAAACGATGAAGAGAACAAACATCCTGCTCGCAGGGACCGTGGCGGCATTGGCGCTCGCCGGATCGGCCCATGCCGAGCGTGGAACCGACGGAGACCTGAAGATCCTGTTCTGGCAGGCGGTCTCGACGCTCAATCCGTACCTGTCGGGCGGCACCAAGGAAATCTACAGCTCGTCGATGGTCATCGAGCCGCTCGCCCGTTACGACGAAACCGGCAAGCTGGTGCCGTTCCTTGTCAGCGAGATCCCGACCGTCGACAATGGCGGCGTCGCCAAGGACATGCTGAGCGTCACCTGGAAGCTGAAGCCCGGCGTCAAGTGGTCGGACGGCTCCGCCTTTACCGCCGAAGACGTCGTCTTCACCTGGCAGTACTGCACGGCTCCGGATGGCGGCTGCGCCCAGAAAGCCCAGTACCAGGGCATCAAGTCGGTTGAAGCGATCGATCCGGCGACCGTCAAGGTGTCCTTCACCGAGCCCAAATACTACCCCTACAGCGCCTTTGTCGGCGCCCAGTCGCCGATCATCCAGAAGGCGCAGTTCAAGGATTGCCTCGGTGCCAAGGCTCCGGGCTGCACCGCAGCCAATTTTGGCCCGGTCGGCACCGGTCCGTTCGTCGTCAAGGAATTCAAGCCAAACGACGTGATCACCTTTACCGCCAACCCCAACTTCCGCGATGCCTCGAAGCCTGCCTTCGCCACGGTGACGCTGAAGGGCGGCGGCGACGCGGCATCGGCAGCACGCGCGGTTCTGGAAACCGGCGAATACGACTACGGCTGGAACATGCAGGTCGAGCCGGAAGTGCTCGAAACCATGATGAAGGCCGGCAAGGGCACACTGGTGACCGCATTCGGCACCCAGGTCGAGCGTATCAACCTTAACTGGACCAACCCCGACCCGGCGCTTGGCGACAAGCGCTCGACGAAGGAAGGCGGCAAGCATCCGTCGCTCTCGGACCCGGCCGTGCGCAAGGCCCTGTCCATGGCGATCGATCGCGACATCATCGACGAAGCCGGTTACGGCGAAGCCGGCAAACCGACCTGCAACATCGTGCCGGCTCCCGATGCCTATGTGTCGAGCGCCAATGACTGGTGCCTGAAGCAGGACATCGAAGGCGCCAACAAGCTGCTCGACGAAGCTGGCTGGAAGATGGGCGGCGACGGCATCCGCGCCAAGGACGGCGTCAAGCTCTCCTACCTCTACCAGACCTCGACCAACTCCGTCCGCCAGGGCACCCAGGCGCTGGTGAAGGACATGTGGTCGCAGATTGGCGTCGGAGCGGAACTGCGCAACGTTTCCGCCTCGGTCTTCTTCGGCGGCGACCCGGCAAGCCCGGACACCTTCCAGAAGTTCTATGCCGACGTCGAAATGTACACCAACAACTTCGATGGCACGGACCCGGAAAAGTATCTGACGGAATGGCTGTGCGACAAGATCCCCGCACCGTCCAACGGCTGGCAGGGCCAGAACATGCCGCGCTACTGCAACCCGGACTACGACAAGGTCGTCGCCGAACTGTCGAAGACGGCGGATCTCGGCAAGCGTGCCGAGATCGCCAAGAAGGCCAACGACATGCTGACCGCCGAAGGAGCGCACATCCCGCTCATCCACCGCGGCCAGATCTCTTCGCATGCGGTCACGCTGGAAGGCGTAAGAATGAATGCCTGGGACAGCGAACTGTGGAACGTCGCTGACTGGTCTCGCAAGAAGTAATCGATGATGCGCCGGCTCCGCTCCCTCAAAGGGCGGGGCCGGTAATTGCTTCTCCGAGACCGTCTGGAGACCGACTGATGTTCACCTTTACGATCCGGCGATTGATGTTCGCCGTACCGACGCTGCTTGTCATAAGTTTCGTCATCTTCGCACTGCTGGATCTTGCGCCGAACGATCCGCTAGGCGACCTGCCGCTCACCATTCCGCCGGAAGTCCGCGAGCAGATCCGTGCCGCGATGGGGCTGGATCAGCCCTTCCTGATCCGCTACCTGAAATGGCTGCAGCAGTTCTTCATCAACGAGCCCCTCAACATCTTCGAGCGCTTGACCGGCCTGACCATCGGCTCGGGTGAGCGCATGCGGGTGCTGTCCTGGGCGACCCGCAGCCCGGTCGTCGATCTGATTGTCCAGCGCCTGCCGCAGACGCTATGGGTCGTCGGAATGGCCTATGTGTTCGGCATCCTGATCGCCATTCCCGTCGGCGTCATCTCCGCCTACCGACAGTATTCGGTCTTCGACCAGGTCGGCACCTTCGTCACCATGGTCGGCTATTCGGTGCCGACCTTCTTCACGGGTGTGCTGCTGATCGTCATCTTCTCCTCCTACCTGCAGTGGTTTCCGTCGATCTACGACACGAACCTGCAGGTGAACGACTGGTCGAGCTTCGTCGCCCAGGTAAAGCAGATGGTTCTGCCGGTGACGGTTCTGTCGCTTTACAACGCCTCGCAGATCACCCGCTTCGTGCGGGCCTCGATGCTCGACAATCTGACGCAGGACTATGTGCGAACCGCCCGCGCCAAGGGCGTCAAGGAAAAGGCTGTGCTGCTGGTGCATGTGCTGCGCAACAGCCTGATCCCGGTCGTCACCGTCATCGCGCTCGGCGTGCCAACGATCTTCTCCGGCGCCATCATCACCGAGCAGATCTTTCGCGTGAACGGGCTCGGCCAGTTGCTGATCACCGCCGTGCAGGGCGCCGATATCCCGCTCGTCCAGACGCTGACCTTCATCTTCGCGGTGCTGATCGTGCTGTTCAACCTGATCGCCGACGTTCTGTACGGCATCCTTGATCCGAGGATCCGCTATGACTGACGCGACCATCGTGACCACGCCGGTCCTCGCCAAGGCCGACACCGACACGCCGATGAAGGTCTTCCGCCGCAAGTTTTCCGCTCACAAGGGCGGCGTCGCGGGGCTGATCGTCTTCGTCGCCATCCTGGTCGTCGTCTATCTGGGCCCGCTGGTCCACACGGTCGACCCTAACAAGATCGACATCCGCGCCAAGAACCAGGGACCGTCGCTGCTGCACCCGTTCGGCACCGACAATCTCGGCCACGACATGCTGGCGCAGGTGATGGCCGGCGGGCAGATTTCGCTCGCCGTCGGCATGACGGCCATGCTCCTGTCGCTGCTGCTCGGCACTCTGGTCGGCGTCGTGTCCGGCTACTTCCGCAGGCTCGACGGGCCGCTGATGCGTCTGACGGACCTGTTTCTAGCCCTGCCGCTGCTGCCGCTGCTGCTGGTCATCATCATGCTGTTTCGCGATACGCTGCGGGCGGCTTTTGGTCCCGAGACGGGTATCTTCATCCTGATCGTCTTCGTCATCGGCATCACCAGCTGGATGCACACCGCGCGCATCGTCCGTGGCGACGTGCTGTCTGTGAAGAGCCAGGAGTACATCGTCGCGGCAAAAAGCAGTGGCATGCGCGAGTACCGGATTGTCCTGAGGCACATCCTGCCGAACGTCCTGTCATCGATCATGGTGTCTGCGACGCTCGGCATCGCCTCCGCCATCATCACAGAGTCGGCACTGAGCTTCCTTGGACTGGGTTTCCCGTCCGATTTTCCCACCTGGGGTCGGCTGCTGTTCGATGGGGCGAACTTCCTGCAGATCACCCCATCGCGCGTGATCTGGCCGGGGCTTGCCATCTCGTTGACGGTGCTCAGCGTCAATTATGTCGGCGATGCGGTGCGAGATGCACTCGACCCGCGCACGCTTTCGCGCTGATCGGCCATGGCGTTCCGCTTCGATCGAAGCGGGACGCCCAGCCGCGTAAAACTGGCAAATCCACTTTTTTCGAAAAATTCTTGGACCTTCGGGAACCAAGCATCCTGACGCTCGTTATTAACACATCTGGAAGCGCCCCCGTCCCCCGCCCTTCAAGCTTCCAGATGACTCTTCATCCCCCTCGAAGAGGCCAACGGTCTCGGTTTCCCTGGAAACCGAGACCGTTTTTCGTTTTACTCAGGACACTACGTCTCAGGCGCTCGCCAATGCTCTTTAGCAAAGGCGACGCGAATGCATGTCTGTCTTAGGTGCTATTCGGAAGCGTGGTCCATCGGGAACACCAGGCTGTAGGTGATCCGGTCGTGCGAGATCTGGTAGCGCGCCTTGCCATTGACCGAGGCTGGGACAACGCGTTCGAGGACGGTACTGCCGAAATGCGCCTTCAGCGTCTCGTCCTCATGGCCAGTCAGCCCTCTCGCCGGCGATACCAGGCCCTCTTCCCAGCGGATCTCGAGGGAATCCTGACCATTGGCCTGCACCCGGTGGCAGTTGACCATGATCGCCCGACCGTTCTTGACCAGTGATCCGTGCGACACGGCATTGACGATCAGCTCATGAAGCGCCAGCCCCAAGTGCAGCGATGCATTCGGCGTCAGCAGGACATTGTCGCCGCTCACTCTCACCAGATGAGCATTCTCTGGAAGGTATTTCTCGGTCTGTTGTTGAACGAGCTCGTAGAAATAAGCGCCACGCCAGCTTGAATCGGTGATCAGGTCCTGGGACTGCGACAGCGAATACAGCCGGCCGCGGAACTTGTTGAGGAACATGTCGAGCGTTACCGAATACCGCGCCGTCTGCAGCGCAATGCTCTGGATGATCGCCAGCAGGTTCTTCGACCGGTGACTGACTTCGCGCAGCAGCGCCCGCAGCAGGCGCTCACGGTGGCGCTCCTCGGAGCGGTCGACGATTGTGGTGACAAGATGCCGGCCGCCGCCCGTGAGGTTGATGGCCTGGACGCGGAATTCATAGACGAGGTCAGCGTTCACGGTGACTTCGAGATGGCTCTTTTCGCCGGTCTCGGCGATGCCGTCCTTCAGCAACCGCAGCTTTTCAGCGATGTCCTCGCCAAACAGGCTGAGGTCGCTCGGAGCGTTACCAAGACCGGCCGACCAGACGGGCGGAAGGTTGGTAACAAACAGGTAGTCGCGCTGGAGATCCTGGATGATGACGCTGGCACCGAGGTCGACAAGTGCCGGCATGAAGAATTCACGCAACTTGTCGTCACTCTCACCAGCCTGTTTCCATGTCAGCTGATGCGACAAGAATTCCACTCCGCCTCTTTTTTGGCCCGTGCGTTCGAAGTTGCAGGAGGCGCAACCTGATCGGACAACACGCCGGTTATATGAGTTTCACCACGTCAGAACAACCCGACGAAAGGTGAAATTGTGGCAAGGCGACAGCTATCGGAAAGCCCCTGTCAGCCCACGAAATTCAGCTCCGCCTCGACGATTGTCGAGCCGCCTGATGCGACAAAAGCTCTTTGAGAGACATCCCGCAGAGCCTTCCGCAGCCAAAAACGTCCGGTTGCTGAGAAGGTTCCGCAGGATGGAGTACGAGGCTGGGTTCAGGCGGCTGCCTTGACCGCCTCGTTGAAGAAGAGTGCCTGGCTGATCAGAGCCTTCACCATGTCCGGGTTGAACGGCTTGGTGACCAGGAAGGCCGGCTCCGGACGTTCGCCGGTCAGCAGGCGCTCCGGGAATGCGGTGATGAAGATGACCGGCACGGTGGTGGCCTTGAGGATCTCGTTGACGGCATCAATGCC
This sequence comes from Rhizobium sp. 0TCS1.26, assembly GCF_050455525.1. NCBI lineage: Bacteria > Pseudomonadati > Pseudomonadota > Alphaproteobacteria > Hyphomicrobiales > Rhizobiaceae > Rhizobium > Rhizobium sp. 0TCS1.26. The sequence goes on from NZ_JBCIYV010000001.1 coordinate 1,180,352, forward strand.
CGAGCTGCCATCGGCAAGCTGGATATCGGCCAGTACCATCTTCGGATGCGAGCTCTGGAACAGAGCAACGGCTTCCTTGTGGGTGCGGGCGATGCCGGTGACGCGGTGACCCAGGTCCTGAACCATCTGCTCGATGTCGAGCGCGATCAGCGGCTCGTCCTCGATGATCATGATGTCGGTCGCAACCTGACGCGAGATTTCGCGCGATGCCTCATCCAGGAGGCGGGTGACTTCTTCCATGTCGACTTCGAGGATTTCGGCCGTCTCTTCAAGCGTGAAGCCTTCGACCGAGATCAGCAGAAAAGCATGCCGGGACTGGGAGGGAAGATTGGCAAGATTGGCAACCGCGCGCTGCTCCCAGGCGAAGGGAGATTCGATCGGGCGGATCTCGATGGCGGTGGAACCAAAGATCTTGACGAAGAGTTTGTAAAGCGAAACGCGGTCCTTGGACGTCTCCGGAAAAATGGAAACATCGGCGATCAACGCTTCCAGGACCGCAGCGACATATGCGTCTCCCGACGTCTGCGAGCCGGTTACGGCACGAGCGTAACGGCGCAGATAAGGAAGGTGGGACGCAACGCGTGTGGTGAGTGACATACAGAATCTCCCCTGATGCCCAATGGGCAATTTACGTGGTATCAACGGACATCTAGACAAAATAGTTCCGTCTGTGGGGAACTATTTTTAATTCCATCCATTCCCATCCGACGATACCGCAATAGGCTGCCTGCGTGATGAGTGACGACGAAACCAGAAAACAAGAAAAGATGACGACAGCACAATCGAATAGCATCCGGGCAGGCGCTCCGCAGCCGAACGCCTCGATTTCGCGCAAGCTGCGGGAGTTCTACGACGCTGTCCAGGAAGAGGGCATCCCGGATCGGTTTTTGGAGCTTCTCGAGCGTCTCGACGAGGCCGAAAAGAACGCCAAGTCGGTGACTGCGAAATGACAAACAAGGACGAGGACGTCGACCGCGCTTTTAAGCGCGACCTTTTGGCATCCCTGCCGAATTTGCGCGCCTTTGCAGTTTCTTTGACCGGCCGGCACGACAAGGCCGACGACCTGGTGCAGGACACCATCATGAAGGCCTGGGCCAACCAGACCAGCTTTACGCCTGGCACAAACATGCGTGCCTGGCTGTTTACGATCCTGCGCAACGAATTCTACAGCCAGATGCGTAAGCGCGGTCGCGAAGTTCAGGACAGCGATGGCCTGTTCAGCGAACGCTTTTCCGTGCATCCGGAACAGTATGGCCGCCTCGATCTGCAGGATTTCCGCAAGGCGCTCGACACGCTTCCGGACGACCAGCGCGAAGCGATCATCCTGGTCGGCGCCGCAGGCTTTGCCTACGAGGAAGCCGCATCGATCTGCGGCTGCGCCGTGGGCACCATCAAGAGCCGTGTCAGCCGCGCCCGCACCCGTCTCCAGGAACTTCTGGGCGTCGCGGGTGAAGGCGACTACGGTCCTGATCCGGGGGATGCAGCGATCACATCGCGCGCTTTCGGCAGCTAAAAGACGTTAGAGCCGGTGGAAGCCGTTCAAGCCATCTCACCCTGCGAGGCGGCGAGCACGGCTTCCACCAGCTTTTCGTCGTCGAATGGTTTGGCAATCACGGCTACGCCGGGAAAATCCGCAAGTCCGAGCCGCTCGCGCTTGTCGACGGACGAGAATACCAGTCCGGTTCCGCTCCGGCGGCGCCGTTGAAGCAGCGCCACAACCGGATCCGACAGCAGTTCCGTATCGATGAGGATGACGTCGGCATGCGACGTCTCGATCGACGCTGCAGCATCGCGCGGAACGACGATTTCAGTCGAACATCCCAATGAATCGCCCAGAACCTGTTCCGATTCGAGGGCTACAAGAAATTCAACGTCGATGATAAGGACGTGCACACGGTTATTCCCTTGTCACGAGGACAAGTGGCGTAGACCAACTAATTCGATGCCGGTCATTTAAAAAAGACACATCGGAATCGGGATTGTTCATCTAAGGTCGATCAACATCCCGTATTTCCGAGTCGTAGATGGCACAGACCAAGCCGCTAAGCCCCTCACGAATTCCCTGCGAACTCTGTCCCTTGCGTCGGCGCGAGAGCTTTCGCGATTTCACCGCCGAAGAACTGGCCTTCGTTTCGTCCTTCAAGATCGGCGAACTGGCGACCGATCCCGGTGCGACGATCATCGTCGAGGGCGAGATGCACCCGCAGCTTTACACGGCGATGGCCGGCTGGGGCTTCCGCTACAAGATCCTCGAGGACGGCCGCCGGCAGATCCTCAACTATATCCTGCCGGGAGACCTGATCGGTCTGCAGGGAACCCTGATGACGGAGATGCTGCATTCGGTCGAAGCGCTGACGCGCATGACGCTGTGCATTTTCGAGCGCGACCGGCTGACATCGCTGTTCCGCAATCATCCGTCGCTGGCCTATGACCTCACCTGGATCGCGTCGCGCGAGGAATCCATGCTCGACGAGCACCTGCTGAGCATCGGCCGGCGCACGGCAATCGAGCGGGCGGCCTATCTGCTGTCGTTCCTCGACAACCGTGCGCACGTGGTTGGCGTGTTCGGCGAGGATGGCCCGAAGATCCTGCCGCTGACCCAGCAGCACGTCGCCGATACGCTGGGCCTATCGCTGGTGCATACCAACAAGACGCTCCGCAAACTTGCCGATCTCGGCACCATTCGGTGGCTGGATCGCGGCTGCGAGGTTCTGGAGCGGGAAAAGCTGATGGATATTGCAGGCTGGCGACCGGCTAACGAAAAACTGCGCCCGTTCATCTGACCGAGCGCAGTTTGTAGCGGTGGACGTCAATCTCTCGCAGGCACGCAACACATACTCTATGAGAGCGGAACCGGCCTATTCGCCCGGCGTGTTGCGGGCAGAACCGCCCAGCATACGGAGCACTACGAGACCGACGCCGCCAGTGACGGCGGCAGCCATCAGCGGGCGCGACTTCATCATGATCGGAAGCGCCGAAAGAGCCGCCGTCACCATCAGCGTGCGATTGCCCGCGGCAGCTTCGCGCCGATGGCGTTCCTCCGCCTTGTTCTTGAGAGCGAGGATCCCGACGACGATCAGCGCGATGATCAGTGACACAAGGGCGATCAGACCGAACGCTGCCGCCGGATGCATCATCGTCGACAGGTAGATCGCCAGCGCGGCAACACCTGCACCATAAGCCGTCAGGATGAACAGCCCGGCAATCGCATAAAAGACGGCTGTACGTCGCAGGCGTCCGACGGTGGCACGCATGTCCACCGCCAGAAGCGACGCCAGAAGAGGCGCTAATCCGCCCATATCAGCGACGCGACAGCAGCGCGAAGAGGAAGCCGAGGCCGGCGGCGATCGCCACCGACTGCAGCGGCTTGGTGCGGATCTGGCGTTCCAAGTCCTTTTCCATCGACATTGCCTGGGCGCGCGCGGCATCCATCATCTGCGCAGAGGCGCCCATCGCTTCGTTGGAAGCCCGGCGTGCCTTGACCTTGAGATCATCCGCCTTCGAATTGCCGGCCGCGGCGACTGCGCGGGCCAGGCCGGCAATATCTTCGCGCAGCTGGTGCAACTGCTTCTCGATGTCTGCCTGCGAGCCAGCACGCGAAAAGTCGTTCGGCGAATTCATGGACATATCGTTCTCCTCAAGGAACTGAAGCTTAGACGACCGGAACAGTTGCTCCCATCATCTCTCGCCCGCGCGGAAGAAGTCCGCAGTCGGCCGTTTCGCCCCGTCAACGACGATCGGCCGATTTTGTTCCATCTGCCGCACCGACCGTAGACGACGGTGGCTCCGGCCATGCCGCCACCCCGCCGCTCCATGTTTCAAACGCTTTCGATAGGCGCAGCACGAACTGGTCCGCATAGCGCGGGCCGACGATCTGCAGCCCGATCGGCATGCCGGATCGCGAAAATCCGCAATCGATCGAGGCCGCCGGCTGTTCGGACATGTTCCACGGGACGGTGAAGCCAATGTGCTCGAAGGGCAGTGCGGGATCATTGGTCGGCGATGCCCACTCCGCCGGGTAGGAAACGATCGGATTGGTCGGCGAGATGACCGCGTCGAGCCCGGAAAACAGCCTGCCGCAGCTCTTGCGCATCTCGATTGTCTGGTTGAAGCCGCGCACCGCATCGGCTCCCGAGACGTCCGCGCCGCCTTTCGCCCATTCGTAGATGTAGGGGAGAATCATCTGGCGGCGTTCATCGCTCATCGCCTCGATGTCTCCCCAGAACCGCGACCGCCAGAAATTGTCGAGGCCGTCCAGCATGCCACGCGTCATGACCGGTCCAACGGGGATCACCTCGGCGCCCGCCTGCTCGAACAGGCGGGCGGCGGCAAGCACCGCATCAGCGACCTCTGCCTCCACGGCAAGGCCGACGCCGGCGTCCATCATCAGGCCGATCTTCAAGCCGCGCACGTCGATGTCGAGGTCCAGCCAGTCGAAGTCATTGGGCGGCAGCGATGTCCCGTCGCGCCAGTCGGGGCGCGACAGCGTTGCCATCGACAGAGCTGCATCCTCGACGGTACGCGTCATCGGGCCGGCGCAGCGGCCGACGTAATAGGGATCGACCGGGATGCGGCCATGGCTCGGCTTGAAGCCGAAAATCCCGGTCCAACCCGCCGGCAGCCGTATTGATCCGCCGATATCCGTGCCGATATGCAGAGGGCCGAAGCCGGCAGCCGCCGCCGCCGAGGCACCGGCGCTCGATCCGCCGGGGTTCTGGCTGAGGTCCCACGGATTGCGGCTCAGCTTGTGGAAGCTTGAAAGACCGGACGACAGCATGCCGTAGTCCGGACAGGTGGTCTTGGCAAAAATCACCGCCCCGTCTTCACGGCAGCGTGCGGCGATCGGCGCATCTTCTGCGGCGGGAACGAGTTCGACCGCCCTCGTCCCGAGCGGCACCGGCTGGCCTTTGGTGGCGATCAGCTCCTTCAGCGTCACCGGGATCCCGTCGAGTACGCCGAGCGTTTCGCCGTGCATCCAGCGATGGCTCGAGGCCGCCGCCTGCGCCCGTGCGCTTTCCGGATCGTACAGATAGAGCGCCTGCACGTGCGGCTCGAAGGCTGCCACGCGCTCCTCCACCGCCTGCCAGTACTCGACGGGAGACAGCTTTTTCTCAGCAAACAGGTCCCGGACCTGCCGGATGGTCAACGTCAGCAGTTCGTTCATGGCGATGTCTTCGTCTCGAGGTCAGCTTTGGTCACGGGGATCGAGCAGGTCGCGCAGGCCGTCGCCCAGCATGTTAAGGCCGAGCACCGCAAGCGCGATGGCAAGGCCGGGAAGAAGGGCGAGCCAGGGGGCCTGACCGAGGTAGGTCTGGGCATCGGCCAGCATTCGCCCCCAGGTGGGCGTCGGCGGCGGCATGCCAAGCCCGAGGAAGCTGAGGCCGGCCTCGGTGAGGATGGCGAGGCCAAGCTGGATCGTCACCTGCACGATGATCTGGTTGGAGATGTTTGGCAGGATATGCGTCAGCGTGATCTTCGTCCGGTTGCGGCCCATGCCGATAGCGGCCGTCACGTAGTCGCGAGCCCAGATCTGTCGCGCGGCACCCAGCGTCAGGCGGGCGAAAACCGGTACCATGAACACGGCAATGGCGATGATTGCCGTGAACCGCCCGGAGCCGATGAAGGCGCCGAGCAGCATGGCCGAGAGGATCGGCGGCACGGCAAACACGATGTCGCAGCCGCGCATGACGACGGTTTCGAAAAAGCCCCGTAGCGCGGCGACGGAAACGCCGAGCGCGGTGCCGAGCGTAGCACCAAGCGCGACCGCGAGCACCGAGGTGGAGAGCGAGTTCCAGGCGCCGACCATCAGCATCGACGCCACGTCGCGGCCGAACTGGTCGGTGCCCAGCAGTCCCTGCGCCAGAGGCGGCTTCAGCTTGTGGACGATCTGCATCTTCGTCGGCGACATCGGCGTCCAGACCAGCGACAGGAGTGCAACGGCCACCAGCAACAGCGTCACGACAAGCCCGATGACGAAGGTCGGGCGGCGCAGAACCGAAAGCCTTCTCATGCGCCTGCCCGCAGTCTCGGGTCGATCACCAGATAGGCGACATCGACGATGAAGTTCATGACGATCACCAGCGCCGCGAAGAACAGCACCACGTCCTGCATGACGACGACGTCGCGCTGGGCCAGCGCCTGGAAGGCGAGCCTGCCGACGCCGGGAAGGTTGAAGACGTTCTCGACCAGCACCGCCCCCGCGATCAGGAAGGTGAACTGCAGCCCGAGCATGGTGACGACCGGGATCAGGGCGTTCGGCACGGCATGGCGCCAGAGAGCAAGCCCCTCCGACAGGCCCTTCGAGCGAGCGGTGCGAACAAAATCCTCGTTCATCACCTCCAGCACGGCCGAGCGCGTGACGCGGGTGAGTACCCCCGCCTGCGGCAGGGCCAGTGCCACGGCCGGAAGCACAAGCGCCTTCAGAGCGGCAAACGGATCGGCGCTCCAACCGGGAAATCCGCCCGCCGGCATCCAGCCGAGGATCGTCGAGAACAGGATGATCAGCAGCAGCCCGACCCAGAATGCCGGCACCGCGATACTGAGATGCGAGAACAGCCCGGCCACCGCATCCATCAGGCCGTTCTGGTGGCGCGCCGCCTGCACGCCGAGCGGCACGGCGATGGCCACCGACAGAAGAACGGCGATCAGCGCGAGCGGGATCGTTACCACCAGCCGTTCGGCAATCAGTCCGGCGACCGGGACGCCGTAGGTGTAGGACTGCCCGAGATCGCCCTGCAGGACGCCAAAAAGCCAGGCGAGGTAGCGAACGGCGAGCGGCCGGTCGAGCCCCATCTCCTTCTGCAGGGCCGCCAGCGTATCCGGGCTTGCCGACGTGCCCAGAATGACGGAGGCCGGATCGCCCGGCAGCAGGTCCATGACCGTAAAGATCAGCAGTGACACGACTATCAGCGTGACGATGAGACCCGCGAGCCGGCGGGCAAGCAGTGAGATCATCGCAGCCGCGCCCCTAAAAACTGGCTCGACAGCGCTGACCGCTTGAGAACCTCTCCCCGCCCTTTCCACAATCGGGATGGCTGAACCGGACCGAACCGCCGAGCTTCGATCAAGGTGCGCGGGTGCCGTACATCTTCCATCCCCCTGGCGAGGAAATGGCCGGCAGGAAAGAGTGGGACTTCACCGGCGCGCGGTTCGGCGGAGGTCATGATCACTCCACCCAATGAACCTCGGAGAGCACATTCGACGGGATCGGCTCGTTCTCCCACAGACCCTGCACCTTCTTGTCCCACACGCCGAGCTTCGGCATGACGAACAGGAACAGCGCCGGCACGTCGTCGGCAAGGATCTTCTGCGCCTCGCCGTAAAGTGTCTCCTGCTCGGAAGCGTCGGCCGTCGCCTCCACCTTCTTCAGGATCTCGTTGAAGGCCGGGTTCTTGTAGCCGAAGTAGTACGGATCACGAGCGTAGATATCGATGTCCATCGGCTCGGCATGGGCGACGATGGTCATGTCGAAATTGCCGCCCTTGAACACGTCGGCCACCCATTTCGCCGGAAACTCTGTGGTCTCGATGGTCATGGTCACACCGATCTCCGCAAGCATCGCCTGCAGCATCTGCGACGAGCGCTGCGCATAAGCCATCTGCGGCGCCTTCATCGTGAACGAGAAGCCATCGGGATATCCCGCCTCCGTCAGCAGTGCCTTGGCCTTGTCCACGTCATACGGTTGAGTGCCGGTCAGGTCGATATAGCCGCGGTCATTGGGCGTATAGTGGCTGCCGATCGGCGTGCCGAAGCCCGACCATGCGCCTTCCACTACAGACGGGCGGTCGATAGCCATCATCAGCGCCTGCCGGACCCGCTTGTCGTCGAACGGCTTCCTGGCATTGTTCATGCCGGCAACCACCTTCAACTCGGTATTGCCGATCACCGTCGCCAGCCGGGGATCGTCCTTGAAGCTTTCGATGAGTTCCGGCGCCCCGAATTCCGGAAACGCGTCCACATCGCCGGCCTTCAGGGCGGCCGCCTGCGCCTGCGGATCGGCGATGAAGCGGAACGTTGCCTTCTCCAGCTTCGCGGCGGCCGCCGCATTCCAGTAGTCGCCGTTCTTTGCGAGATCGACCTTGGAGCCCTTGGCCCAGCCGGCAAACTTGAAGGGACCGGTCCCGACCGGCGTCGTCTTGTTGTTGTCTGCCGACTTCGGCGCCACCATCACCGAGGACGGCCAGCCGAGCCAGTAGAGCAGGCTTCCGGCCGGCTGCTTCAGCTTCAGCACCAGCGTGGCAGCGTCGGGCGCCTCGACGGTATCGATCGAGGCGAAGTAGCGCTTCTGCGGATTGACGGAATCCGCGCCCCGCGCCCTGTCGATGGAAAACTTGGCGACGGAGGCATCGAAGACCTCGCCGTCGTGGAATTTGACGCCCGAGCGCAGCTTGAACGTATAGGTCAGACCGTCCGGCGCGATGGTCCAGCTCTCGGCAAGCTGCGGCTGCACCTTGCCCTGGCGATCGATCGCGGTCAGCCCCTCGAAGATATTCTGCCAGGTGACCTGACCGATCGCCACTGGAGCGGCAATCGTCGGGTCCAGGCCTGCCGGCTCAACCGCCATGCCCAGCGTCAACCCGGTCTTCGGTGCCGCCTGCACCGCGACGCCGGTGGATAGCAGCAGCCCGGCGGTGATCGAGAGGCTGAAAAGGGCGCGGCGTGTCAAGGCCGTCGAGTTGGAGCGGAACCTGCTGGCCATGCGTCGAAATCCCCTTGTTTCTCGTCCTGCCGAACGTCGATGACCGGCCGGCGGACATTTATGCGAAGAGAGTGGCACTTCGCATGCGCACACACAATTAGCATTTTTGTGTGCTGCGTGTAGCGGTAATCGCTACACCGGTTTCTTCGATCTCGAACCGGTCTTCGCATGCTCCGCACCGTGCATGAATGCCTCGATGAAATCGACGAGCTTGCCGGCGGCATAGGACAGCTGGCGGTCCGGCGCTACGCAGAGGTCGATGGCCGTGCGCACGCCCTTGCCGGCCGAAATCGGGATGGCGGCCAGCAAGCCGAGATCGACCTCGCGCTGCACGGTCAGCGCCGGCAGCAGCGTCACCGCCGCCTCGCGCAGCACCAGTTCCTTCAGCATTTCCAGAGAGCCGGTGACGAAGACCGGATCAAGCTCGATGCCAAGTTTGGCGAACTGCTCCTCGAACGCCTGGCGAGCGCCAAAAGTCTTGTCCGGCAGGGCCAGCGGCAGGGTAGCAATCTCCTTCAGCGTGATCTCCGGGCGGCCGGCGGCCGGATGGTTGCCCCAGGTGATCAGCTCGTAGGTGATCTCCGAGCGCAGCCGCACCTTCACGCCGGCCATCTTCTGCGCAAACAGGGTCACCACCAGATCCGCCTCGGCACTGGCGAGCGCCTCGATTGCTTGGCGGGCGCTGGTGATCGCCACCTCGAACCGCAGCTTCGGGTAGCGCAGGCTGAACTGTGCCAGCACCGGCGCCAGCAGATTGGCGACCGTCGCGCCGTTGGCATAGATGGTGACCTTGCCGCGCTGCAGCCCCTGCAGGTCGTCGATCAGCTGGTGGACATGTTCCAGCTCGCGCAGCGTCCGCCCTGCCCGCGCCGCCAGAAGCTCCCCGGCTGCGGTCAGCCGGATGCCGCGATTGGAGCGCTCGACCAGCGTCGTTCCGAAATAGTGCTCGAGGTTCTCGATCTGCCGGCTGACGGCAGTCGGTGCGACGTTGAGGTTCTCGGCGGCCGCGCGCATGGAACTGGTGCGCACCAGCTCGTCGAAATACATGAGGGCACGAAGCTGCATGGAGGGTCCGCCCGCCGCAATGACATGTTCCCGACGCCGGACCTCGCTCAGGTCCGGCGGAAGCCTTCGCTGGCGACCAGCAACTGGCGCGTATAATCGGCGGAGAATTCCCGCTGCTCCAGCGCCTCGACCGACACCGTCTCGACGACCTTGCCCTTGCGCATCACCGCAAGTCGCTCGCACATGTGGCTGATGACGCCGAGATCGTGGCTGACCATGATGAAGGTCAGGCCGCGATCCCTGCGCGCCTGTTCGAGCAGGTTGAGGATTTCCGCCTGGATCGAGGCGTCGAGAGCCGAGGTCGGCTCGTCGAGCAGCAGGATTTTCGGCTCGAGGATCAGAGCCCGGGCAATCGCGATGCGCTGCCGCTGACCGCCCGAGAGCTGGTGCGAGTAGCGGAACCGGAAGCCGGCGCCCAAGCCGACCTCGTCCAGTGCCCGGGCGATGCGCGTATCCACATCCGTGAAGCCGTGGATCTCGAGCGGCTCCAGCAGCAGCCGGTCGACCGTCTGGCGCGGATGCAGCGAGCCGTAGGGATCTTGGAACACCATCTGCACGGTGCGATAGAAGCTCTTGTCGCGCTTGCGGCCGGTATAGTTGTGGCCGGAGACCGACAGCGTTCCGGATTCGAAGGCGTTGAGGCCGGCCACCGCCCGCAGAAGCGTCGACTTGCCGGAGCCGGATTCGCCGACGATGCCGAACGATTCCCCCTCGGCCACGTCGAGACTGACGCCGTCGATCGCCACGAACTCGTCGAAGGCGACGACCATGTCACGGATGGAAACTGCACTCGCCGTCATGCCGCCCACTCCGGCTTACGCTCCAGGACCGGCAGAGGATGCCGGTCGGAACCGATCGTCGGCAGGCAGTTCAGCAATCCCTGCGTATAAGGATGCCTTGCTTCGGAAAGATTGGCCGAGGATAGTTCCTCCACCACCCGGCCGGCATACATCACCAGTACCCGGTCGCAGAACGAGGAGACCAGCCGCAGGTCGTGGCTGATGAAGATCAGCCCCATGCCGCGTTCTGCCACGAGCTTGTCGAGAATGCCGAGCACGTCGAGCTGCACCGTCACGTCGAGCGCCGAGGTCGGCTCGTCGGCGATCAGCAGTTCCGGGCCGCAGATCAGCATCATGGCGATCATCACCCGCTGGCCCATGCCGCCGGAGACTTCGTGCGGATAGAGATCGAAGACCCGGTCCGGATCGCGGATCTGCACCGCCTCCAGCATCGCCAGCGCCCGCGCCCTGCCCTCCTTGGCCGAGACGCGCTCGTGGGTGCGCAGCGTCTCGATGATCTGCTTGCCGATCGGCATGACCGGGTTGAGCGAGTATTTCGGGTCCTGCAGGATCATCGCCACCCGCTTGCCACGCAGATCGCGTCGCTGGCGGGCCGAAGCCGACAGGAGGTCGATGCCGTCGAAGTTCAGCCTGTCGGCGGTGATCTTCGCGTGGCCTGGGGTGAGCCCCATGATCGCCCGGCCGGTCTGCGACTTGCCGGAGCCGCTTTCGCCGACGATGCCCAGCCGCTCCTTGCCGAGCGTGAACGATACGCCGCGCACCGCATCAATAACGCCGGTGCGCGTCGGGAAGGATACCCGCAGGTTGTCGACTGTCAGAAGCGTGCTCATTGGCCGGCCTCCTTCGGATCAAGCGCATCGCGCAGACCATCGCCCAACAGGTTGAAGCCGAGGCTGACGATGAGGATGGCAAAGCCCGGCATGGCCGCGACCCACCACTGATCGAGAATGAAGCGGCGACCCGACGCGATCATCGCGCCCCATTCGGGCAGCGGCGGCTGGGCACCGAGACCGAGGAAGCCGAGCCCGGCAGCGGTCAGGATGATGCCGGCCATGTCGAGCGTGACGCGCACGATCAGCGACGAGGTGCAGAGCGGCATGACGTGGCGCAACACGATGCGGAACGGCGACGCGCCCATCAACTGGACTGCCGAAATGAATTCTGAGTTGCGGAAGGTCAGCGTCTCGGCCCGGGCGATGCGCGCATAGGGCGGCCAGGAGGTGACGGCGATCGCCAGCACTGCGTTCTCGATGCCGGGACCGAGTGCCGCAACCAGCGCCAGTGCCAGGACCAGCTTCGGGAACGCCAGGAAGATGTCGGTGATGCGCATCAGGATGGCATCGACCCATCCGCCCGCATAGCCGGACACGGTGCCGACGATCAGCCCGATCGGCGCGGCGATGATCGCCACCAGCACCACCACGAACAGCGTCAGCCGCGAGCCGTGCAGCAGGCGCGAGAGGATGTCGCGACCCTGGTCGTCGGTGCCGAGCCAGTAGCCGGCGGTGCCGGGCGGCAGCAGGCGAGCATTGCGCAGATCGCCCTGCACCGGATTGTACGGCGCCAGAATATCGGCGAAGGCCGCGATGAACAGCAGCGCCAGGATGATGCCGAGCCCGACAAGCGCCAGCCGGTTTTCCGAAAAGCGCTGCCAGATGACATAGGCGCGTCCGAGCTTAGCCTGCCGGCGCGATGTTGGCCGGTCGGAGAGCAGCCAATCGCGGCTGTAGGGTTTGAGGTCGGTCGCGGCGCTCATCGGCTGCGTGTCCTTGGATCGAGCGTCCGGTAAAGCAGGTCGGAGAACAGGTTGATGCCGATGAACACGGCACCGATGACGATCGTGCCGCCGAGCACGGCGTTCATGTCTGCGTTCTGCAGCGAATTGGTGATGTAGAGGCCAAGTCCAGGCCAGGCGAAGATCGTCTCGGTGAGCACGGAGCCTTCGAGCAGACCGGCATACGAAAGAGCAATCACCGTCACCAGCGGCACCGCGGCATTGCGCAGGGCGTGAAACCAGATGATGCGGGTCTCCGAAAGCCCCTTGGCGCGCGCCGCGACGATGTATTCCTGGCTGAGTTCGTTCAGCATGAAGGACCGCGTCATCCGGCTGATATAGGCAAGCGAGAAATAGCCGAGCAGGCCGGCCGGCAGGATGATGTGGCGGAACAGGTCCCACAGCACGTCCCATTGCCGCTGCCACAGGGCATCGATCAGATAGAAGCCGGTCTGCGGAGTGAAGGTGAATTCGAACACCAGATCCATGCGGCCGGGATAGGCCACCCAGTTCAGCCGGGCGTAAAACACCAGCAGCGCCAGAAGGCCCAGCCAGAAGATCGGTACCGAATAGCCGATCAGCCCGATGATCCGGACGATCTGGTCCGCGATGCTGCCGCGCTTGACGGCCGCCAGGACGCCCAGCGGAATGCCGAGCACCGAGCCGATGAGCGTGCCGAGCGTCGCAAGTTCGATGGTCGCCGGAAAGACGCGCTTGATGTCGGTCATCACCGGATTGGTGGTCAGCACCGAGATGCCGAAATCACCCGACAGCGCCTGCTTCATGTAGAGGAAGAACTGCTGCCATAGCGGCAGATTGAGGCCCAGCTGTTCGCGGACGCGCTCCACGACATGCGCCGGCGCCCGGTCGCCGACGATCGCCAGTGCCGGATCGATGGGAATGACCCGGCCGATGAAAAAGGTCACCGCCATCAGCCCCAGGAAGGTGGTGATGACGGTGATGATGAAGCCGAGGAGTGCCCGGCCGCGGGCGTGGGCGCGGCGTCTGCCGCGCCCCGCGCGCATTTGTGTCTCAACGATGCTCAAAGCGGGAACCTAACCGGTTCAATCCTTGGAGATATTGTAGACGAAGTTGGTGTCGAAGCTCGGTCCGAGCTTGAAGCCCTTCAGCTTCGCGGAATAGCCGGCAACTTCGGTCTGCTGGAAGATCACCACGAACGGGCTGGTGGTGAGCGCCTTCTTCTGCAGGTCCTCGTAGATTGCCGCGCGCTTGGCGCTATCCTTCTCGAGCAGCGCCGACTGCGTCTGCTTCGTCAGTTCCGGAACGTCCCAGGCGTTGCGCCAGGCAAGCGTCTTATTCTTGCCTTCGTCGGAGTTGTCGTAGTTGATGGTGAAGGTCTCGGCATTCGAGTTCGGGTCGAAATAGTCCGAACCCCACTGGCCGATATAGATGTCGTGCGTGCGGGCGCGGAACTTGGTCAGCGTCTGCTTGCCGTCGCCCGGGATGATCTCGAGCTTGATGCCGGCCTGCGCCAGCGTCTGTTGCACGCTTTCGGCAATGCCGGTCACAGGCTGCGTGTTGCGCACATCCATGGTTACGGTGAAGCCTTCTGCCAGGCCTGCCTTGGCCAGCAGTTCCTTCGCCTTGGCGACGTCGAGCTTGTAAGGCTTCTCGTCGAGCGCGCCGAGCTGGCCCTTCGGCAGGAAGGTCTGGTGGATTTCGCCGATGCCCTTGATCAGCGTCTCGCCAATCGCGTCGTAGTCGACGAGATACTTGAAGGCTTCAACAACTTCGGGCTTGGCCAGATTCTTGTTCTTCTGGTTGAGGCTGAAGTAATAGAGCGTGCCCTTCGGCGCCGACGTCGTGCTGAGGCCGTCCTTCTTGGACACGGCTTCCACGTCACCCGGCTCGAGGTTGCGGGCGATGTCGATATCGCCGTTCTCCAGTGCCAAACGCTGGCCGGAGCTTTCCTTCATGTGACGGTAGACGACCCGCTTCAGCTTCGGCTTCTCGCCGTAGTAGTTCGGGTTGACCTCCATGATGACGGCTTCATTGGCCTTCCAGCCGAGCACTCTGTAAGGGCCGGAACCGGCATAACCGGTCTTCAGGAATTCGTTGCCGAAATCGGTCTCGTATTTGTAGTCGGCGGTCGGCGTGACGGCCTTGGCCTTCTCTTCGATCAGCTTCTTGTCGACGACCGATGCGACGGTCGAGGTCAGCACGTTCAGCACGAAGCTCGGTGCATAGGGCTTGTCGACGGTCAGCACGAAGGTCGCGTCGTCGGTTGCCTTTGCCTTTTCCGTCACGTTGTCGCCCTTCAGGCCGAACTGCGTGAGCAGGAAGGCCGGCGACTTGTCGAGCTTGACGGCGCGCTCGAAGGAATAGGCGACGTCGGCTGCCGTCAGCGGGTTGCCGGAAGCGAACTTGAGGCCGGACTTCAGCTTGAACGTATAGGTCAGGCCGTCTTCCGAGGTCGTCCAGCTGTCGGCAAGGTCACCGATGACCTTCGACGTGTCGCTGATGTCGATCGTGACGAGCTTGCTGTAGCTGTTGCCGGTGACTTCGGCCGCCGAAAGTTCGAACGCTTCGCCCGGATCGAGCGAGATGATGTCGTCGATGGCGAAGCCCTCGACGAGCGTGTCTGCCGGCGTGGCGGCGAACGCCTGCGGAGCCGACAGCATGACGAGCGACAGCGCGGCGCTGGTCGTCAGAATTCTAAGCGTGCGATCAATCGCGTTCTTCATGTCGTATGTTCCCATTTTTTTATGTTGAGCAAGTCGCGAGCAGGTCTCTCAGCGGGTTTCCCGCCAGACCTGGCCAAGAACCCTCATCCAGTTTTCCCGGCAAAGCTTGGCAAGATCGTCTTGAGCGTAGCCCGCGCTTTTCAGGGCTGCAACCAGTTTCTGGTTGCCGGCCGCATCGCGAATACTCTCGGGAACGGTGGCCCCGTCGAAGTCCGATCCAAGCGCCACGCAATCGATTCCCATGCGCTCCACCATGTAGTCGATATGCCGGACCATCAGGTCGAGCGAGGTCGCCGCATCGTCGCGTGCGTCGGGCCGCAGCATTGTCACGGCATAGTTGAGGCCGACGATGCCGTGACGCTCGCGGATTGCATCCATCTGGCGATCGGTCAGATTGCGCGCCACCTGGGTGAGCGCATGGACGTTCGAGTGGCTGGCGATCAGCGGCATTTCGGAGGTCTTGGCGACATCCCAGAAGCCCTGCTCGGTGATGTGGGCGAGATCGATGGCGATCCCCATCCGGTCGCATGCCTTGACGAGCTCGAAGCCGGCAGCGGTCAGCCCTGGCCCGGTGTCGGGCGTCAACGGATAGGCGAATGGCACGCCGTGCCCGAAGATGTTGTTGCGGCTCCACACCGGCCCGAGAGACCGGAGTCCGGCGGCATGGAAGACCTCCAGTTCGGAAAGATCCGGGCCGATCGCCTCGCAGCCTTCCATATGCACGACGGCGGCGAAGATGCCGTCCGCCATGGCCGAGCGGATGTCTGCCGTCGACCGGCAGATCCGCCAGGCGCCTGCCCGCTCCAGCCGCAGCGCAAGCGCGAACTTCTCCAGGGCGATGCCGAGCGACGGCGCGTGATCGAGAGGCGCGGCAAGCGGCGTGTGATAGTGGCCGCTGTCATCGGGCTCCTTGAGGATCAGGTCGCCGGACGGAATGTAGATCGCGCAGAGACCGCCGGCGAGACCACCGGCCTTGGCGCGAGGGCCGTCGATATGGCCGTCGGGCGTCCCGTGCAGGAACTCCTCCACCGGATCGGCTCCGTTGCGCAAGGTGCGCCACAGCCGAAGGAGCACGTCGTTGTGACCGTCGAACACGAATTCCATCAGAAGTTTCCGAATTGATATTCCAGGATAGGTGAAGCTGATCCTAGGCCGATCGGGAAACCGACCGCAAGCCGCAAAGTGGAACTTAAGGCAGCCATCCCGCCTCGCCTGAGCGCGTCAGCAGCGGCGTGCGGAACACGCCGTGTACGCGTTCGCGCCAATCCGGACCGTAAGCGTCGAGGCTCGCATGCCAGCGTTCCGACTGCAGCATTGCCGCAGCGATGGCGACAGGCTGCACGTTGACCGCCCGCATCAGCGACAGGCCGGCGACGATCGACGTTCCGCTGGAGATGACGTCGTCGACCAGCACGACCCGCCGTCCCTCGAGCAGCGGCAGCATGCGCGGGTCGAGATACAGGCGCTTTGCCTGCTCCGGCGTGGTGATCGACGACAGCGGCACGGAAAGCCCCTCGTCGTACCAGAACTTGCGGGATGTGCCGCAAGCGACGTAGCGCGGATGGCCGAGCTTCTGGGCCAGTGCTGCGGCAAGCGTCAGGCCGAGCGTCGGCAGTCCGACGACGACCTGCGGATCGAGTGGCGCGACCTGCTCGGCAAGCTGCTGCGCCAGCGCATCGACGACGGGAAAACTTGCCTGGTTGATGATCAGCGAGCAGAGCGCATGCTGCCCGTCGGGCAGTGGCCGGATCGGCAACCGCAACTGTCTTTCGTCCCTCAGTGTCGCCGGGAAGAAGCTCCCGAAGGGTCCGCTGGTCGAAAAACTCCCGGCGGGATGGATCTCCTGCCAGAAATCGTGTGGCCGAAACTCGTTTGGCTGCATGAATGCGCGGTCCTCAGGCGTAGTCGGGTTCGTTGCTGTAGCGGCCGACCTCGTCGATCAGCCAGGCGCGGAACAGCGCCACCGGGCGAAAATCCATCTTGGTGATCGGCGCCACGAGATAGTAGGAACTGGGACTGCGGACCTGCTGCGGCAGTGCCTGCACCAGCGCCCCGCTCTTCAGTTCGGCGTCGATGAGGAAGAGCGGCATCAGCGCTACGCCGAGGCCTGCGCTGCAGGCCTGGCCGACACTGGCAAACTGCTCGAAGCGCATGCCTTGCGACGGCGCGCCGGGAACGCCCAGCGTCTCGAAGAAATGCGCCCAGCCGCCCGGCCTGGAGGCCATGTGCAGCAGCGGCAGCCGCATCAGGTCTTCAGCCGACCGGACCGGGTTGTCTGCCTGGAATGTGGGGCTGCAGACGGGCGCCACCATCTCATCCATCAGGAAGGTGCATTCGGCGCCCGGCCAGTTGGGCTGGCCGATATGGATCGCCACGTCGAGGCCGTCGCGCTCGAAGTCGAAGATGCCGATACGGGTGGCGAAGTTCAGCGTGATATCCGGATGCTGGGCGACGAAACGCGGGATGCGCGGCAAGAGCCAGCGCGTGCCAAAGGTCGGCAGCATGGCAAGGTTCAGCGCATCGCCATGACGTTTGGTCATGACCTGCAGCGAGGCGGCGCGGATCTGCGACAGCGCGCTGCCGATCGCCTTGGCATAGGATCGGCCGGGCTCAGTGAGTGCTACGCCGCGCGACGAGCGGTCGAACAGCACGATGCCAAGCTGCTCTTCCAGCCCGGAAATCTGTCTGCTGATCGCCCCTTGCGTCAGCGAGAGCTCGTCGGCGGCGCTGGAGAAGCTGCCAAGCCGCGCGACCGACTCGAAAGCGGCCAGAGCAGCTGTCGATGGCAGGAGTCGGCGGCTGAGATTGGTCATCCCGCATTCCTATAGCTCATGGCTTCGTGAGTAAACTGCGCTTTACCTACCTCCGGGTTTTGCCGATAGTCCGACCACGATTTTCTAGATGGAGGCTCACATGAGCGACCGCGCGGCATTTTCCTGGGAAGACCCCTTCCTGCTCGACGACCAGCTGACTGAAGACGAGCGGATGATCCGCGAAGCCGCCGCTGCGTTCGGCAAGTCTGAACTCCTGCCGCGCATCAACGAGGCCTATCTCGGCGAAACGACCGAGCCGGAACTGTTCCGGCTGATGGGCCAGGCTGGCCTGCTGGGCATCACGCTGCCGGAAGAATACGGCGCCGCCAATGCCGGCTACGTCGCCTATGGTCTGGTTGCCCGCGAAGTCGAGCGCATTGACTCGGGCTACCGCTCGATGATGAGCGTCCAGTCGTCGCTGGTCATCTATCCGATCTTCGCCTACGGCTCGGACGAACAGAAGAAGAAGTACCTGCCGGGCCTCGTCTCCGGCGAGCTGATCGGCTGCTTTGGTCTCACCGAGCCGGACGCCGGGTCCGATCCCGGCGGCATGAAAACCCGCGCCGAAAAGATCGAGGGCGGCTACCGTCTGCGCGGCGCGAAGATGTGGATTTCCAACTCGCCGATCGCCGACGTCTTCGTCGTCTGGGCGAAGTCGGAAGCCCACAACAACGAGATCCGCGGCTTCGTGCTGGAAAAGGGCATGAAGGGTCTGTCGGCCCCGAAGATCGGCGGCAAGCTGTCGCTGCGCGCCTCGATCACCGGCGAAATCGTCATGGATGGCGTCGAAGTCGGCGAAGATGCGCTGCTGCCGAACGTTTCGGGCCTCAAGGGTCCGTTCGGCTGCCTCAACCGAGCTCGCTACGGCATCTCCTGGGGCGTCATGGGTGCGGCCGAAGACTGCTGGCTGCGGGCCCGCCAGTACGGCCTCGACCGCAAGCAGTTCGGCAAGCCGCTCGCCGGCACCCAGCTTTACCAGAAGAAGCTCGCCGACATGCAGACCGAGATCGCGCTTGGCCTGCAGGCATCCTTGCGCGTCGGCCGGCTGATGGACGAGCACCGCATGGCGCCGGAAATGATCTCCATCGTCAAGCGCAACAACTGCGGCAAGGCGCTCGACATCGCCCGCCAGGCGCGCGACATGCACGGCGGCAACGGCATCCAGATCGAGTACCACGTGATGCGCCACGCGCAGAACCTGGAGACGGTCAACACCTACGAAGGCACGCATGACGTCCATGCGCTGATCCTCGGCCGCGCCCAGACCGGAATCCAGGCGTTTTTCTGAGGCTGATCATTCTTGGAAGGGGCGGAAGCATACACGCCGCCCCTTTTATTCCGGGACTGCAGACGTCTCGAAGCGCAGGCGAAACCGGCTGCCCTGCCCTGATGATCTACTGACGATCCCTGATATCAAAGCGAACGACCCTGTCGCCCTGGATGCGAAAGACGTGGGTCACCGTCTTGTCCCGCAGGCCATGGCTCTGCCCCTGCAGCGGCCGGCCGTTCAGGTCGAACACCGACTGGATGACCTCGACCACGACGCTGCCGTCTTCGGCCGTCTCGAAGGTCACCGGCTCGACATGCGCGGTGACAACCGCCCACTGGCGCGTCCAGTAGTCGCGCACGGCCTCCCGGCCATGGGCGTGACCACCATCCATGGCGTTCGCCCAGGCAACATCGTCGGCGAGGACCGCGAGCACCGCCTCCATGTCTCTTGCATTGAAGCGGTCGTATAGGCTCTTGATGAGGTGAACGACATCTGTCGGCATTTGTGGTTCTCGCTACGCTGAATGGCCGGTGTATGGTGCGTCGGACGTCATTGCCCGGGCGCCTGTACCATGATACATACGTAAATATATAAATTACGGTCAAGCACTCATTTGGAAGGTTCGCAATGGACAGAGACGTGCTGTCGACGCCCGGTCATCTGATTTCGCTGGCGGCACGCGGCTTCGCCCGCCTCAGCGAGCAGCGCCTCAAGCCGCTCGGCTTCGGCGTCGGACATCTGCCGGTGCTGGTCGCTTTGCAGAACGGCGATGCGAGCACACAACGCGACCTCGCGCGCTTCGCGCGGATCGAACAGCCGCCGATGGCCCAGATGCTGGCGCGCATGGAACGCGACGGGCTGATCGAACGGACGCCCGACCCGGACGACGGCCGCAGCAGCCGCATCGTCCTCAGCGAAACAGCCCGGCAACGCATGCCCGCCGCAATCACCACGCTCTTCGATGGCAACCGCCAGGCGCTGGCCGGTTTTTCGGATGCGGAAGCGGTACTGCTGGTCGACCTCCTTAAGCGGCTGATCGGCAACCTGGACAAGATCTCGCACCAGGAGCCGTAGTCCGGCCTTGGACACGACAAGTCCGCGGAGCGCGCTCGGGCCCCGCGCCATCGCACAAGATCTCGATGACGGCGACATGCGCTGTCATCTTTATTTAATCATACTTTTGACCATCAGCGTTGAATGTCGAAGGCAATTGTCCTACGTCAGGGCCTCAAGCCTTTCCCGGGAATGCACGGCCCTGCGACAGGGTTCGGCTTCCCATGACTTTCAGATCGAATTGAGGTTCCTATGCACACCTATCCCGACGTAAAGCTGTTCATTGCAGGCGAATGGCGCGATGCAATCGATGGCAGGACCATCCCGGTCGAGGATCCGGCAACGCAGGAAATCATCGGCAAGATCGCGCATGCCGGAAAGGCCGACCTCGACCTGGCGCTGGAAGCGGCTGACAAGGGCTTCAAGATCTGGCGCGATACGCCGGCCTTCGAGCGCTCGAAGATCATGCGCAAGGCCGCCGACCTGCTGCGGGAACGCATCGACATGATCGCCTGGCTGATGACCCGCGAACAGGGCAAGCCGATCGCCCAGTCGAAGGGCGAGATCATCAACGCCGCCGACACCATCGATTGGTTCGCCGAAGAAGCCCGCCGTACCTACGGGCAGATCATTCCGGCCCGGTTCGGCGGCGTCTCCAACATGGCGATCAAGTTCCCGATCGGCCCGGTTGCCGCCTTCACGCCGTGGAATTTCCCGATCAACCAGATTGTCCGCAAGCTGTCGGCTGCCGTCTCGGTCGGTTGCTCGATCATCATCAAGGCACCGGAAGAAACACCGGCCTCGCCGGCCGAACTGATCCGTGCCTTCGCCGATGCCGGCGTGCCGGCCGGTGTCGTCAACCTGGTGTACGGCGTCCCGGCGGAAATCTCCGAATACCTGATCCCGCACCCGGTCATCCGCAAGATCTCGTTCACCGGCTCCACCCCCGTCGGCAAGCATCTCGCAGCCCTCGCCGGCAAGCACATGAAGCGTGCCACGATGGAACTCGGCGGCCACGCGCCGGTCGTCGTCTTCAATGATGCGGATCTGGAAAAGGCAATCGAAGTCTCGGCCATGGCGAAGTTCCGCAATGCCGGCCAGGTCTGCGTTGCCCCGACCCGCTTCCTGATCCAGGACGGCGTCGCCGACCAGTTCATCGACGGTATCGTCAAATATGCGGAAGGCCTGAAGGTCGGCAACGGGCTTGAAGACGGCATCACCATGGGGCCGCTCGCCAACGAGCGCCGCATCCCGGCCATGGAAGAGATGATCCAGGACGCCGTATCGAAGGGCGCCGTGCTGAAGACCGGCGGGAAGCGGATCGGCAACAAGGGCCACTTCTTCGAACCGACGGTTCTGACCGACGTGCCGACCTCCGCCACGATGATGAACGAGGAGCCGTTTGGGCCGATCGCCATCGTCAACCGCTTCTCGACGCTGGAAGACGCACTGGAAGAATCCAACCGCCTGCCCTTCGGCCTCGCATCCTATGCCTTCACCGGCTCGGTGAAGACTGCCCATGCGCTCAGCCAGAAGCTGGAAGCCGGCATGCTGACCATCAACCACAATGGTCTGGCGATCCCGGAAGTGCCGTTCGGCGGTATCAAGGATTCCGGATACGGCACGGAAGGCGGCTCGGAAGCCGTCGAAGCCTACATGGAAACCCGCTTCGTCAGCCAGATGAACTGAGGTTTTTCACCTTTTCTGAATTCGAAGGGCTTCGGGCAACCGGCGCCTTTTTCCTTGACAGCGTTGTGGGTCACGCCGACGTTCCCCCCAGCGAAAACACTTTGGCCCGCCGAAGCGTCACGAAGCCCGTATCGCCTGCGCTGACAGCCTGCTCCGGCTCCACGTCGAATTCCAGCGGTTCGCCGGTCGAGGCCGTGGCAATAACGCGCCGCTCGCCCGGCCGGTCCAGAACGCGGGTAACCGTGGCTGCCAAACCCGGCCCGGTGGCCGACCAGTCGAGATCGCGCGGACGGGCGAAGATTTCCGCCGGACCGTCGGCAAGGTCCGAAGCCGCGACATCTGCCTCGCCGACAAGCGCCCGTCCGTCGATGACGGTGCCGGTCAGGCGGTTGGCGTCGCCGAGGAATTTGAGCACGAATGCATCCTTCGGATCGCGGCACACTTCCTGCGGCGTGCCCTGCTGGACGATCCTGCCCTCCTTGAGGATCACCACGCGGTCGGCGAGATCCAGCGCTTCCTCCTGGTCATGGGTGACGAAGATCGTCGTGATGCCGAGTTCCCGGTGGATCTCGCGCAGCCAGCGGCGCAGGTCGTGGCGGACATTGGCATCCAGCGCGCCGAACGGTTCGTCGAGCAGCAGCACCTTGGGATCGACAGCCAGCGCCCTGGCGAGCGCGACCCGCTGACGCTGTCCGCCGGAGATCTGCGCCGGGAAGCGGTCGCCCAGACCCTCCAGCCGCACGAGCCGCAAAAGGTCCGCGACGCGCGTCTCGATCTCGGCCCGGTTGCGCTTCACCTTCGACACCTTCATGCCGAAGCCGATGTTCTCGGCCACCGTCATGTGCGGGAAGAGCGCATAATGCTGGAAGACGAAGCCGACGCCGCGGTCGCGCACCGGGATATCCGTCGCGTCCTGGTCGCCGAAAAAGATCCGCCCTTCCTCCGCATATTCGAGGCCGGCGACCATGCGCAGGATCGTCGTCTTGCCGGATCCAGACGGGCCGAGCAGCGCGACCAGTTCGCCGCTTTCGATCTCCAGCGACACGCCGTGTACGGCCCGGAAGGTATCGAAGGTCTTGACGACCGTATCGAGGCGGATTTTCATGGGCGTATTCCCGGCGTGATGGGGGCCGTGGCGGGCTTGGCGCGGCGACCGGCGCCCTGCCGCTCCAGCGCCACCTTGGCGATGATGGTGAAGACGGCGATGACCGCCAGGATGGAGGCTGAGGCAAACGCGCCGGCGGCCTGGTAATCGTGGTAGAGCAGTTCGATATGCAGCGGCAGCGTGTTCGTCTGGCCGCGGATATTGCCCGACACGATCGACACCGCCCCGAACTCGCCCATCACTCTGGCGTTGCAGAGCACGACGCCGTAGAGCAGCGCCCATTTGACGTTCGGCAGCGTCACGGAGAAGAACGTGCGCCAGCCGGATGCGCCAAGCGAGGTCGCCGCCTCCTCGAGATCGCGCCCCTGCGCCTGCATCAGCGGGATGAGTTCGCGCGCCACGAACGGCGCCGTGACGAACATCGAGGCAATCACGATCCCCGGCAGCGCGAACAGGATCTTGATCTCGTAGGCGTCGAGGAGCGGCCCGAACAGCCCCTGCAGCCCGTAGACGAACAGGTAGGCGACGCCGGCGACGATGGGCGAGACGGAAAACGGGATCTCGATGACCACCAGCAGCAGGCGCTTGCCCCGGAAGTCGAACTTGGTGATCGCCCAGGCCGCGGCAATCCCGAAGATCGTGTTGATCGGCACGGCGATCAGCGCGGTGATCACCGTCAGCAGGATCGCGTGGCGCGTGTCGGGATGGTTGAGCGTCGCCACATAGGCCTTCCAGCCCTGGCTAAGCGCTTCGACGCCGATGACGATCAGCGGCGCCAGAACCAGCAGCGCGCCGATTACCAGGACGATGCCGATCAGCGCCCGACGGAAGAACGGATTGTCGCCGACGCGCGGCGGTTTGCGGCGGGAAGACGGCTGGCTCATGATTATCCCCTCACCGTGTAGCGCAGGGCGCGCGCCTGCATCCAGTTCGTGACTGCCAGCATGACGAAGGCGGCAATCAGCAGCACCGAGGCGATGGCCGCTGCCGCCTGGTAGTCATACTCTTCCAGCCGGATGAAGATCAGCAATGCGGTGATCTCCGTCGACATCGGCTGGTTGCCGGCGATGAAGATGATGGCGCCGAACTCGCCAAGCGAGCGGGCGAAGGACAGCGACGTTCCGGCCAGCAGCGCGGGCATCAGCAACGGCAGGATGACCTTGGCGAAAATCGTCCAGTCGGAGCCGCCAAGCGACTGCGCCGCCTCTTCCAGCGCCGGATCGAGATCCTCCAGAACCGGCTGCACCGTGCGCACGATGAACGGCAGGCTGGTGAAGCACATGGCAATCATGATGCCGATCGGCGTATAGGCCACCTTGATGCCGAAGTCTGAGAGCAGCGCGCCGAACCAGCCGTTGCTGGAAAACAGCGCGGTGAGCGAGATGCCGGCCACCGCCGTCGGCAGCGCAAACGGCAGATCCACCATGGCGTCGATCAACCGGCGTCCGGGAAAGCGGTAGCGCGTCAGCACCCAGGCGAGCGCCAGCCCGAAGACGAGGTTGAAGAGCGTCGCCGCAAGGGCAGCAAGAAGCGTCACCCGGTAGCTGGCCACGGCCCGCGGCGACGAGACGATCGACCAGTATTCGGAGGGACCAAGGCTCGCGGCCTTCACCGTCAGCGCCGCCAGCGGCAGCACGACGATCAGGCCGACGTAGAAGAGAGTAATCCCGAGCGACAGCCGCAATCCGGGCAGGACATTGCGTTTCACGATCCGCTTCCCGTTGTTCACGCCAAAACCCGGCGGAGATGGATCCGCCGGGTTCCACGGTATAACCAGTATTGTCGGTTAGCGGCTGCCGTACAACTTCTCGAGTGTACCGCCGGAGGCGAAGTGCTCCTTCTGGATCTTCTCCCAGCCACCGAACACCTGATCGACATTGACCAGCCGGATCTCGGGGAAATCCTTCTTGAACTCGCCGGTCACCTTCTCGTTGTGGACGCGATGGCCGAACTGAGCGGCGACCCGCTGGCCCTCCTCGCTGTAGAGGAAGTCGAGATAGCTCTTGGCAAGCTCCCGCGAGCCGCGCTTGTCGGCGACCTTGTCGACGATGGCGACCGGGAACTCCGCTAGCAGCGAGACCGAGGGGATGACGCCTTCCACCTTGTCGGCACCGTACTGCTTGGCGATGCCGCGCGTCTCTGCCTCGAAGGTGATCAGCACGTCGCCCGTCTCGCGCTCGACGAAGGTCGTCGTTGCGGCGCGGCCTCCGGTGTCGAACACCGGCACGTTGTCAAAGATCTTCTTGAGGAAGGCTTCGACCTTTTCCTCGTCACCGCCGAAGGCTTCCTTGGCGTAGGCCGCCGCTGCCAGATAGGTGTAGCGGGCGTTGCCGGAGGTCTTCGGGTTGGGGAAGATGACCTTCACGTCGTCGCGGACGAGATCGTTCCAGTCCTTGATGTTCTTCGGGTTGCCGGCACGCACCAGGAAGGACGGGAAGGAATAGAAGGGCGACGAGGCGTTGGGGAAATCCTTCTGCCAGTCGGCCGAGACAAAGCCCTGCTTCACCAGGAAATCGATGTCAGTTACCTGGTTGAAGGTGACCACGTCGGCCTCCAGACCTTCCACGATGGCACGCGCCTGCTTGGAAGTGCCGGCATGCGACTGATCGATGCTGACGCCCGGATGCCCCTTAAGGAACGCCTCGTTCTCGGCGACGAACAGCTCGCGGGCGACGTCATAGGACGCGTTGAGGAGCTTGGTCGGCTGCTGGGCCAGCGCCGGAACGGCAACGAGGGCGGCGAGCGCCGTGCCGAGAATGAGAAGGCGGTTCATGCGGGGACTCCGGTCAAGATGATTGACAGAAACCTAGAGCGAGGCGCGCCGCGACGCGAGGAACCGCCGACCAGCCGGGAACGTCGCTGGAGAAATTTCCACTCTTTCCGGGCCCATTGCGCAACAGGCATTCCAGGACGCTACGGAAACAGGTGGATCGGCTCCGAAACTGGCGCGGGAAGCGGCAGGGAAACCGCTTCCCGCAGGTCGCTCATTCAGCGGCGGTGGACAGGTTGAGCGACATCTGTTCCTTCGGCTGATCATCGTTTTCGCCGGAGGATGGTTTTTTGGTTTTCGGCTCGCGGCCGAAGAACAGGGCGTAACCGGCCGGCAGAACCAGGATGGTGAGCACGGTGGCGACCAGGATGCCGCCCATCATCGCATAGGCGAGCGGCCCCCAGAACAGTCCCCGCGAGATGGGGATGAGCGCCAGGACTGCCACCAGCGCTGTCAACATGATCGGCCGGAAACGCCGCACCGCAGCGCCGATGATTGCCTCGGCACGCGGATGACCGCTGGCGATGTCCTGGTCGATCTGGTCGACAAGGATGATCGAGTTGCGGATGATGATGCCGAGCAGCGCGATGACGCCGAGGATCGCCACGAAACCAAACGGCGCGCCGGTGATCAGCAGCGCCGCTGCCGCACCGATGATGCCGAGCGGTCCGGTGGACAGCACCAGCATCGCCTTGCCGAAATGCTGCAGCTGGATCATCAGCAGCGCGACGATGACGAACAGCATGACCGGCGCCTTCGCGGCGATCGACATCTGGCTTTCGGTCGCATCTTCCGCGCCGCCCTGGATCTCGAGCTTGTAGCCGGCCGGCAGTGCCTGCTTCAGATCGTCCATGCCGTTGTACATCTTCATGACCAAGTCGTTCGGCTCGACGCCATCCGGCACTGTCGCCTTGATGGAGATCGTCGGCAGGCGGTCGCGGCGCCATTCGATGCCGTTCTCCTGCACCGGAACCAGCCGGGCGATCTGCGAGATCGGCACGAAGCTGCCGTTGTCGCTCGGGACGTAGACGGATTCGATCGCCGTCAGCAGGTTGCGGTTGGCATCGGGTTCGCGGGCGACGATGGAGATGGTCTCCTCGCCTTCGCGGAACTGGTCGAGTTCCGCACCGGACACTGCTGCATAGAGCATCTGGCGCACACGCTGCGAGGTGACGCCGAGCGCCCGGGCGCGATCCTGGTCGATCACCAGCTTCAGGCTCGTGACCGGTTCCAGCCAGTCGTCGTGGATGGTGCCGAGCAGCGGGTTCTGGTGGAAACGCTCCTTGACCTGGTCGGCGATGCGACGGACCTCGGCCCTGTCCGGTCCGACGACACGCATCTGCACCGCCCAGCCGACCGGCGGGCCGAGGAACAGGCGGTCGACCTTGCCGCGCACGTCGGGGAAATCCTCCGCAAGGATCTTGCGCAGCTTGACGATGAGCCGCTCGCGCTCTTCCAGCCCGTTCGACATTACCAGCAACTGGGCGAAGTTCGGATAAAGCAATTGCTGGTCGAGCGGCAGGAAGAAGCGCGGCGCACCCTCGCCAATGAAGGTGGCGACGAACTTCTTGTCCGGATCGTCCATCACCCGCGCTTCCAGGGCCTTGGCCTGCCGCTCAACCTCCTCGATCGCAGTGCCTTCCGGCAGCCACATGTCGACGAGGATTTCCGGCCGCGATGATTGCGGGAAGAAGCTCTGCGGGATGAACTGGAACGACCACAGACTGGTGACGAACACGGCGCCGGTCAGCATCAGCACGATCAGCCGGTGCCTGACGGCCCAGGTCACCGTCGAGCGAAGGCCGCGGTAGAAGCGCGTGTCGTAGGCATCGTGATGGGTGCCCACATGCGGCCTCTGCTTGAGGATCATGTAGCCGAGCCAGGGCGTGAAATAGACGGCGACGAACCACGAGGTGACGAGCGCGATGCCGACCACGTAGAACAGCGAGCGGACATATTCGCCGGCGGTGGAATCGGCAAAGCCGACCGGAATGAAGCCCGCCGTGGTGATCAGCGTGCCGGTCAGCATCGGAAAGGCCGTCGAGCTGTAGGCGAAGGTTGCGGCATCGAGTTTCTCGAGCCCCTCCTCCAGCTTGCGCTCCATCATTTCGACGACGATCATCGCATCGTCGACAAGCAGGCCGAGCGCGATGATGAGCGCGCCAAGCGAGATGCGCTGCAGCTCGATGCCGAGCTCGTACATGATCGCCAGGGTCGCTGCGAGAACCAGCGGGATGGAGATGGCGATGACGATGCCGGAGCGCCAGCCGATCGACAGCAGCGAGACAATGAGCACGATGACCAGCGCCTCGAGCAGCGCCTGGGTGAACTCCCCGATCGCCTCGTGCACGACTTCCGGCTGGTTGGCGACCTGTTCGACGCCGACGCCGACCGGCAGCGAGGCCTCGAAAGTGTGGTAGGTCTCGTCGATCCATGTGCCGACGTCGGTGACCTTGAAGCCGCTCTGCATGACGACGCCGACTTCGACGGCATCCCGGCCATTGAAGCGGAACTTGCGGTCGTAAGGCTGGACGAGCCCGGCGGAGACGGTGGCGATATCGCCGAGGCGGAACACCTGTTCGCCGCTGCGGATGCGCAGTTCGCGGATGTCTTCCGGCGTCCGCAGGCCACCTTCCACGGCGATGCGCACCGACCGCGTAGTGGTCTGCACGCTGCCGGCGGGATCGACGTTATTCTGCCCGGACAGCGCGTCCCGGATGTTGTTGAGCGTCAGCTTTCGCTCGGAAAGCGCCTTGGAGGAGATGTCGATGTAGATCTTCTGCGCCTGGTCGCCGAGGATCGAGACCTTCTCGACGCCCTTCGTCGCGAGCAGCATGTCGCGCGCCTGGATGGCGAAATCCTTCAGCTCCGGATAGGAATAGCCGTCGCCGGTGATCGCGTGCAGCGTGACATAGGTGTCACCGAACTCGTCGTTGAAATAGGGGCCGAGCACGCCGCTCGGCAGCTCCTGTTCGATGTCGGAGATCTTCTTGCGCACCTGGTAGAAGGCATCGGCCACCTGGCGGGCGTTTGTGTCGCCCTTGATCTGGATCGTCGTGATCGACGTTCCGGCCCGCGTATACGACTTCACCCAGTCGAGATGCGGCGTTTCCTGCAGCTTCCGCTCGATCTTGTTGACGACCTGATCCTGCATCTCCTGGATCGAGGCACCCGGCCAGACGGCCTGCACCACCATTACCCGGAAGGTGAAATCGGGATCCTCTTTCTGGCCCATGTTCATGATGCCGAGGCCACCGATGACGATGATCAGGCCGAACAGGAAGCGGCCGATGCTCGGATGGGCGATTGCCCATCGCGACAGGTTGAAAGGCTGTTTGTCCGGCGTGTTCTGACGCGAAAAGCTCATGGTCCCTCTCCTTCGCGCTCAGATCACGACCGCGACGCGGCGCCAGCGCCGTTCGTCTCGCCGGCACTCTGCGTGCCACCCTCATAGACGCGGATCTTCATGTCGCTGCGCATGAACTGCGTTCCGGCCGAGACCACCAGATCACCCGCGGCGATGCCATCGCTGACCCGGACACCGTCCAGGGAAACGCCGGCAACGGTAACGGCGCGCGGATGGACCGTCTGGTTGGACCGATCGACCAGCCAGACGACCGACTTGCCCTCCTGCGTCGCAAGCGCTGCAAGCGGGAGGACGAAGGCCGGCACCGCATCATCGGCCTTGGCAACAACGGTCGCCGTCATTCCCAGCAGGACGTTTTCGTTCTCCGGCAGGCTGACCCGGACCAGGAAGGTGCGCGACTGGCTGTTGGCGCTGCCCGCCACTTCGCGAACCTTGCCCTCGAGCGACAGCCCGCTGTTCGACCAGAATGTCGCCTTGACGCTCTTGCCCGGCTTGAACTGGGCTATGTCGCCCTCCGGAACCGCGATCTCGACTTCCTTGGCGCCGTCTGCGGCGACCGACAGGACTGCAGAACCGGCGGCAACGACCTGGCCCGCTTCGGCATTGACGGCGGTCACGATGCCATCGACGGTCGCCGTAAGGTTGGCGTAGGAAACCCGGTTGCGCGCCTGCTCCAGCGCCGATGCGGCAGCGTCACGCGAAGAGAGCGCCTGCTCATAGGTAAGCTGGCTCTGTTCCAGCGTCGACTGCGAGGTGATGCTCTTTTCCTGCAGGATGCCGGCGCGACGGAGCGCCAGCTTGCTGATCTCCATCTGCTTTTCAGCCGATGCCAGCTGGGCTTCGGCCTGGCGCACCGACAGCTCGTAGTCGACCGGATCGAGCTTGGCGAGCACGTCGCCCGCCTTCACCCGCTGCCCGACATCGACCAGCCGTTCGGTGATCTTGCCGTCCACCCTGAAGCCGAGGGAGATCTCGGTACGAGCCCGCACAGACCCGGAATACTGCATCAGGCGGCCATCGTCCGGCGCCTTGACCTCGACGACCTTCACCGGCCGAACCGGCGCCTGCTCGACAACCGTCTCATCGCTGCAGGCGGCAAGACCGACCAGCATCGCGCCAAGAGCCACAGACCTGAAAACTGCCAATCGCATGTTCGACATGTGCGGCTCCTACCGTGAAAGAACGCCCCGCGGGGCTGCTGAATTATCTCAGGGCGCGGATTGCGAATTCCGCCAGCGCCTCGGGGGTGATGTGTTCGTCTGCGGCGATCTTCTTGGCGACGAGCATTGGATGACAGAGCGAAACACCGCAGCACATGAAGCACTCGGCCGCCAGCAGCGGGTCCTGCTCGCGGAATTCACCGGCTGCGATGCCGTCAACGATGATGCCGGCAATGATCGCCCGCACCTGGTCGAGATGCTCCTGGACGACGGGCCATTGCTGGTCCATCGCGACCACCACCATCTCGTGGACCTTCTCCTCGTCGATCATCGTCTCGACCGTCATGCGGTACTGCACCAGCAGATGATCCCGCAGGCGGTCGGCCGCCGGAACCTGACGCGCGGCGTTCGCCTTCAGCGCCTCGCACTGCACCCGCAGCATGCGGCGCGCGATGGCCTGATGGATCTCGGCCTTGGAAGAGAAGAAGCGATAGATGTTGGCTGGCGACATCGACAGGTCCCGGGCAACATCGGCGACATTCGTCTTCGAGTAACCGTAATGCCTGAAAAGCCGCTCGGCGGCATCGAGGATCCGCTCAACCGTTTCCAGGCGGGCCGGGTCAGATGGTATCTGTGAGAGATCGTCCATAAGGGCTGCCTAATTGATGACTGACGAATTTCGTATTTCATCATTCATAACATTTCGGCGGCTCTTGTCAATGACCACGAAACACGCGATTTCGGCGGGAACCTTTGCTCCCGAAGATCGTTAGGGCACGCTGCGAGGCAGCAGGGTTGGGGGAACCGAATATCATGGCTGATCGCCGCTTGGCGCAACTTGAGACAGGCGACCGTCTGAGATTACTCATCAACGCCATCACCGATCACGCAATCTACATGCTGGACCCGGATGGCTTCGTCGTCAGCTGGAACCCGGGTGCCGAGCGGCTCAAGGGATATGCCGCCGACGAGATCATCGGCCACCACTTCTCGCAGTTCTACGCGCTGGAAGACCGCGAGGCTGGAGATCCGGGCCGCGGGCTCGAGAACGCCGCGCGGGAAGGCCGCTTCGAGAAGGAAGGCTGGCGCGTCCGCAAGGATGGCAGCCGTTTCTGGGCCAGTGTCGTCATCGATGCCATCGTCGACGACGACGGCAGCCTCCTGGGATTTGCCAAGATCACCCGCGACATCAGCGAGAAGCGCAACGCCCAGATCGAGCTTGCCCAGGCCCGCGAGGAACTCTTCCAGGCGCAGAAGATGGAGGCCATCGGTCAGTTGACCGGCGGCATCGCCCACGACTTCAACAACCTTCTGATGGCCGTCCTCGGGTCACTGGAAATGCTGCAGAAGCGCATGCCGCCGGATCCGCAGTTCACACCCCTGCTCACCAACGCGATCCGCGGCGCCGAACGCGGTGCTGCATTGACCCAGCGCCTGCTCGCTTTTTCGCGGCGGCAGGAACTCGAAGTTCAGTCGATCGACATCCGGCTGCTGGTCGACGACATGCTCGAACTGGTGCGACGGTCGCTGACCGCCAACACCACGGTGGAGGTCGACTGCGACGCAGATCTGCCGCACGTCATGGGGGACGCCAACCAGCTGGACACGGCGCTCCTCAACCTCGTCGTCAACGCCCGCGACGCGATGCCGAAAGGCGGCACTATCCGTATCGGCGCGCGAATGTGCGAAATTGCGACACAGAACGGAACGTTGAAGCCGGGCCGCTACGTGAAGCTGTCCGTAGCCGACGATGGCGAAGGCATGGACGAGGAGACATTGATCCGCGCCACGACGCCGTTCTTCACCACCAAGGGTATCGGCAAGGGAACCGGCCTTGGACTGTCGATGGTCCAGGGCTTCATGGAGCAATCAGGCGGCGCGCTGCGTCTGTCGAGTATTCCGGGCGCTGGAACGACGGTGACGCTGATCCTTCCCGCCGCCTCCGAATCCAACCTGCCGCAACCTGAAGAAACAGTGACGATGACGCCCCAGCAGCCAGACGCCGACCGACCTCTCACCGTGCTTGCCGTCGATGACGATGCGCTGGTGCTGATGAATACGACGCTGATGCTGGAGGATCTCGGGCATACGGTGATCGAGGCCTACAATGGTGAAGAGGCGCTGGCGGTCATCGAAAGCGGACGGGCGATCGACCTGATCATCACCGACCACTCGATGCCGAAGATGACGGGGGCCGAGCTCGCCTCCCGCGTTCGCGACAGCCACCCGCAGACGCCGGTCGTGCTTGCCACCGGCTATGCCGAACTGCCCTCCGGAGATGGCTCGCAACTGCCGCGGCTACCCAAACCATTCTCGCAGAACCAGTTGCGCGACATCATCAGGACGGTTCTCGTCCAGCCGTGAACCATTGTGCCGCGTCCGGCGTTCTTCCACCACGGACAGAACAGGGAGAACCGACGATGGTCAACAAACCTCAGACCTTTCATGAAGCAGAACCGACCGTCGAGGCCGAGTTTCCGCCGGTGGCCGAGCTGGAAACGGCGGTCGCCGCAGCTCTGGCAAGCGCCGGCGGCCTTGATGCGTCGGATGTGTCCGTAATCGCAAGCGGCTCGACGGTTACCCTGCGCGGCTCGGTCCTGCAGGAGGGAGAACGCGTGCGGGCCGAAGAGGTGGCACTCTCCGTCCCCGGAGTGACAGCTGCCATCAACGAACTCAGCGCATCGCAGTAGTCTCGCACTCACGACTACCGTCACCAGTTCGATCGACCGAATAACGACAACGGCCCGGACATCGCTGCCCGGGCCGTTTTCGTCATTAGTATGCTCCTTGCCTAGCGCGGCAGGGCGTAGGCGATCACGTAGTCGCCCGGCTTAGTGCCGACCGAGCCGTGACCACCCGCGACCATCACCACGAACTGGCGCCCGTCATCCACCGAATAGGTCATTGGCGTTGCCTGGCCGCCGGCCGGCAGACGGGCTTCCCACAGCTGCTCACCATTGGTGAGGTTATAGGCGCGCAGGTAGTTGTCGACGGCCGCACCGAGGAAGGCGACGCCACCCTTGGTGATCATCGGCCCACCGATACCCGGGACGCCGAGCTTGAAGGGCAGCGGCAGCGGCGTCATGTCGTGGACTGTGCCGTTCTTCTTCTTGTAGGCGACATTGCCGGTGCGCAGATCGGTGCCGGCGACATAGCCCCAAGGCGGTGCCTGGCAGGGGATCTGCAGCGGACCGAGGAACGGCCCCATCCGCACGGCGTAAGGAGCGCCGTCATTGCGGTTCAGACCCTGTTCCGAGCCCTTCTCGTCCTGTCCCTTCGGCGGCACCTCGGCGCGCGGAACGAGCTGCGAGGTAAACGCCAGGTAGGTCGGCATGCCGAACATCACCATGCGTTCCGGGTCGACGGCGACAGAGCCCCAGTTGAAGGTGCCGAAATTGCCCGGATAGACGATGCTGCCCTCGAGCGACGGCGGGGTGTACTGCCCCTCGTATTTCAGCTGCTCCAATCTGATGCGGCAGACCATCTGGTCGAACATGGTGACACCCCACATGTCACGGCCCTCAAGCGTCCGCGGACGGAAGTTGAGCGCCGAGATCGGCTGCGTCGGGGCCGTCCGGTCTTCCGGAATGGCACCGCCCGGAGCCGGCTGTTCGGTGACCGGGATGATCGGCTCGCCGGTGCGCCGGTCGAGCACGTAGATGTCGCCCTGCTTTGTCGGACCGACCAGCGCCGGCACGACAGCGCCATCCCGGTTCAGGTTGACGAGCACCGGCTGGGCCGGCACGTCCATGTCCCACAGGTCGTGGTGGACGGTTTGGCGAACCCAACGGTCGGCGCCGGTATTGATGTCGAGCGCGACGATCGAGGACGAATACTTTTCCACGCTTTCCGAGCGGTTCATGCCGAGCTGGTCGGGAACCTGGTTGCCGAGCGGGATGTAGACAAGTCCCAGTTCCTCATCGACGCTGAACACCGACCAGCTGTTGGGCGAGTTGGCGGTGTAGGTCTGGCCCGGCGGCAGCGGCTGGGTCTGTGTCGGGTTGCCCGAATCCCAGTTCCACAGAAGTGCGCCGGAGTTGACGTCGAAGGCACGGATGACGCCGGACTGCTCCTGCGTCGAGTAGTTGTCGTTGACCGCCCCGCCGATGATGATCTTGCCGGCGACGATGACCGGCGGCGAGGTCGAGTAGTAGTAGCCTGCCGGATTGTACGGCATTCCCTGTTCGAGGTGCAGCACGCCGTTGTCGGCAAACGTCGTGCAGACCTGGCCGTTCGTCGCATCGAGCGCGATAAGCCGAGCATCCGAGGTCGGCAGGTAGACGCGCTGCGCGCAAGCCGTGCCGGGCTGGGCCGTGGGCTCCGCATAGTAGCTGACGCCACGGCAGGTCTGATGCTGGCGATCGGGGTTGAGACCCACATTCGGATCATACTTCCACTGCTGCTTGCCGGTCGTCGCATCGATCGCGATCGCCCAGTTGTGCGGCGTGCAAAGATAAAGTGAGTTGCCGATCTTGAGCGGTGTGACCTGGTAGGTCGTCTCGCCGACATCCTCGGGCAGCTTCACGTCACCGGTCTGGTAGCGCCAGACTTCCTGAAGGCTCGACACGTTCTCAAGATTGATCTGGTCGAGCGGCGAGTAGCGCTGGCCGTAAGGCGTGCGGCCATACTGGTGCCATTCGCCGGCCGGCACGTTGCCGCCGAGCACAGGCGCTGCGGCGACCTGCTCTTCCGGCAGATTGCCGTTGACGTCCGTGCTGTTGACGAACATCGACAGCAGCGCAACCGCAATAGACACGACGACGGCAGCAGCAAGCGGACCTGCGCTTGCACCATAGCGGAAGCCGGTCGTCGGGCTGCGGAAGCCAAGCGGTCGGCGGATCCAAGGCGTCAGCATCCAGAGACCGAGGATGATGACAACGCCGCCGCGCGGGCCGAGCTGCCACCAGTCGAGACCGACTTCCCAGACGGCCCAGATCAGCGAGCCGATAACGACGATTGCGTAGACGAGCAGCGCCGAAGGGCGCCGGAGGAACAGCAGAAGCGCGGTTACCAGAAACGCGATGCCGGTGATGATGTAGTAAGCGCTGCCACCGAGCATCAATAGCTGAGCGCCGCCGGCCGCCAGCGCGATCCCGATCAAGGTGAACAGGATCGCTGTGATCGTAACGGACATGTGTCAAATCCCAAGTCAGAGAGGAGTTGAAGGTGGGGCCTTCCCCGGCCGGGATAACTGGAACAATGGCAGTTAGTTCCAGGCTGGGCGGCCGACTTGTTCCAGCCGGAACGATCGGAGCACCTCGCGGTTCGAAGAGAGGCAACGAAGACCAGGGAGGCAGGCATGGACGTATCGTCCGAGATCGCCCAGTGGCAGGCCGGTTCAGCACCCGGCGATCGGCTGGCGGACGTGGCGTCGGACGCGGAGGATTGCCGGCGATGTCCCCTCTACCAGGATGCCACCCACCTGGTGTTCGGCGAGGGAAACGACGACGCGCGGGTGCTTCTGGTTGGTGAACAGCCGGGAGATAAGGAGGATCTGGCCGCAAGGCCGTTCATCGGACCCGCCGGGAGACTGCTCGACGCGTGCCTGGAAGACGCCGGGATCGATCGGGGTCTCTGCTACGTCACCAATGCCGTCAAGCACTTCAAGTTCACGCCGCGCGGCAAGCGGCGGATCCACGCCAAGCCGAATACCGGTGAGATCAAGGCATGCGCCTGGTGGCTGAACGCCGAACGTCGGCTGATCAAGCCGCGCCTGACGGTCGCACTCGGTGCCACCGCCGCCTATTCGCTACTGGGACCGAAGGCCAAGGTTACCCGCGACCGCGGTCAGGTGCTGAAGTCGATGGATGGCAGTGAGGTACTGATGACCATACATCCGTCCTACCTGCTGCGGCTGCCGGACCCCGCCGATCGTGAGCGGGAGAAGGCGCGGTTCGTCGAAGACCTGCACCGCATCGGTGCCTATCTTGATTGAAGGGAGCCGGACAGGCGATACCCAGTCAATCTTCGCCGAGTTCCTGGAGGATCTGGTGGCGCGCCCGGTTGAGCCGGCTTTTTACCGTGCCGACGGCACAGTTGCAGATCTCCGCCGCCGCTTCGTAGCTCTCGCCGAGAATGGCGACCAGCGTCAGCACCTCGCGGTAATGGGGTGGCAGCTTTTCAAGCGCCCGCTGGACCTCGCGTGTCCGAGCCTGGACTTCCTGCGTCGCCTCCATCGGCGAATCGCCCGAGACGCACTCCTCGACACCCGGCGCCTCGCGGCCAAGAACCTTGGCACGCGTGTAGAAGGTGTTCCGCATGATGGTGAACAGCCAGGACTTCAGCTTGGTCCCGGGCTCAAACTTGTCGAGGTTTGCGAGAGCCTTCATCAGCGTCTCCTGCACCAGGTCGTCCGCATCCGAAGAGTTGCGGCAAAACGTACGGGCGAAGGCGCGCAGAGCGGGGATGAGCCTGACAATGTCTGCACGTGCAGGATCGCGACTCAACTGTGATTCAGACACCGTTGCAACCTCTCCAGTTCCATGGGTGGGGGTGACGGTTGGCAAACGTCTCCAATGTCTATTTGGTTCCGCTTGTTTATGTTGTCCTGACGAGCCGTTATGCCTCTGTTGACAGCACCTTTCGAGGGAACAAACGGGATCAATTTCTGTTGAATCGCGTCCACTGGAGGGAACTGTCTTGGCACCGCGCGCAAATTGGAAAGGCTACCTGACGCTTGGCGAGCTGAACTGCCCGGTTGCTCTCTATACCGCGGCGTCGACGTCCGACCGCGTCAGCTTCAATATCGTCAACCGCCGCACCGGCAACCGGGTCCATCGTCAAATGGTCGACAGCGACACGGGCAAGGAAGTCGAGCACGACGATATCGTCAAAGGCTACGAAACCTCGAACGGCGACTATGTCATCCTGGATCCCGAGGAGATCAAGGCGGCAGTGCCGGAGAGCGACAAGACGCTTGCGCTGGAAACCTTCATTCCCTGCGGTGACGTGAACACGCTTTATCTCGATCGTCCCTATTATCTTGCGCCGAGCGACGGCCAGGCCGCCGAGGTCTTCGATCTCATCCGGCAGGGGCTAAAGGAAGGAAAGGTCGCGGCGCTCGCACGCACCGTCCTGTTCCGTCGGCTACGCACGCTGCTGATCCGCCCCTACGACGACGGACTGATCGCCAGCACGCTTAACTACGAATACGAGGTGCGCTCGTCCGCCGAGGTCTTTGCCGACATTTCGGAGCTGAAGATCGAGGGAGAGATGCTCGATCTGGCAAAGCATATCATCGACACCAAGCGTGGACGTTTCGACCCCTCCGCGTTCGATGATCGTTACGAGGCTGCGCTGCAGGAACTGGTGAAGGCGAAGATCGAAGGTCGCAAGCTGCCGGCAAGGCCGAAGCCGAAGGAAACCAACGTCACGAGCCTGATGGAGGCGCTTCGCCAGAGCGCCGGCGCCGGCGTCGAGAAGAAGGGTGCGAAGCCCAAGGCCGCTGCCAAGACGAAGACGGCTGCCAAGACGAAAACCAAGACCGCAAGTGGATCCAAGCGCGCCACCGCATCGACGCCGCGAAAGGCGAGCTGACGACACAGCTGCAATAACTCAGGCTGAATGCGTATCTGCCGTTCCGAGTTCCGAGGGAAAATTCAGCCGCTCTGCGGCGCCTGGTTCTTCTGGACCTAGCGAGAGCGCCCCGGCCCCTTCCGTTCGCTCTCGAGGCTCTTCTTCAGGGCGCTCATGATGTCGATGACGTTGTCGCGGCGTTCCGGCGCCGGCTCTTCTTTCTTCTTCGTCTTGCGGGTCTTCTTCTTTCGGCTCTCGATGATCTCGAGCAGCTTGTCCTGCACCGGGTCTTCCGCCATGCACGGATCCCAGGCTTCGGTGCGCTCGGCGATCAGCTTCTTCATCATCGACAGGTGCTTGCGGTCGGCACTGCCGGCATCCGCCTTCTCGTAATAGGCGTCCGGATCGCGCACCTCATCGCCGTAACGCAATGTCCAGACGACGATGCCGTTGTCGCGCGGCACGAGCAGCACCGCCCGCTCCCGGCGATACATCACCAGCCGCGCGATACCTGCCGTGCCGGTAACCTTCATCGCTGCCTGGATGACCGAGAAGGCCTCCTCGCTGACCTTGTCGTCCGGCGCCAGGAAATGCGGCCGGTCGTACCAGATCCAGCCGATGTCGCCCATCGGCACGAAGGTCTCGATATCGATGGTGCGGCTGCTTTCGAGGCCGACATCCTCCAGTTCGTCGTCCTCCAGGAGGACATAGTCGCCCTCGCCGCGCTCGTAGCCCTTTGCCTGATCGTCGTCATCGACAGGCTTTCCGGTGACGGCGTCGACATACTGGCTGAGCACCCGGTTATGGGTCTTGGCGTTGAGGTTGTGGAAGCGGACCCTGTTGCCCTCGGAGACCGCCGGCGTCATGGTGACGCGGCAGGTGACGAGCGACAGCTTCAGATAGCCTTTCCAGAAGACGCGCGGTGCCATGGGACCCTCTCTTTTCGAGCAGGAAACCCCTGACAGGCCTTTGAGGTTCCAGATGCCGATGGCCGATCAGGCAAAGGAACAAAGATCGCCCCATCCCGTTTCCTGCTGCGACAAGATTAAGAACTGTGAAAGGTCCAGACCATGAGCATTGTTGGCACGCAGGTAATCGCGGAAGGAAGCGGAACCTCCGGTTACACGGTGGAATTCATCGACCAGAGCGGCGACGTGATATCGGTCAGCCTGCGGTCCGGAACGGGGGGGGTCAACCGGACCAACGCCGTTGGCAAAGCCAAGGAACTGCTGAGCCGCCTGGTCCAGAACAATGACCTGCCGGACGAGATGATCGACGGCGCAAACCAGGACGGCCGCGCCGCGACCGTCGCTTCAGATACCAATGTCAGCGACAGTGACCTTGAGCAGCAGCTCGACGAAGGGCTGGAAGATACCTTCCCGGCAAGCGACCCGGTGTCCGCCACGATCACCTCGATCCCCGGGCGAAACAGCGCCAGCTGATCCCGCAAGCACTGATGAATAAGCAACGCCCGGCGGCAGAACGCACCTCCGGGCGTTGCTTTGCTGTTCGTTGCGATTGACAAGCGGGACCATTCTGCGTTTTCCAGTAGTTCTAGCAGGTGTCGATATCGGCGCCGTTCAGGCCCCGTTGGATCGGCAGCCTTGCAATGAACAGGTCCGGAGAGGTCAGAATGACGAAAGAGATCGCTGCGACGACCGGGGGGAAGGCCGTGCTTGGCAACAAGGTGAGCGCCAAGGTGGCTCACCTCCTGACGGAAATCGAGAAGGAGCCGGTGCCGGACCGGCTGCTCGACCTTGCTCTTCAACTGCAGAAGGCTCTTGCCGACAAGCTCGACAACAACGCCGGCTAGAGGCCTCGGCCGCTTTCGACCGGCGCGATCGTATCGCGTCTGACCGACCCGTCGACCACGCCGCGCGGGCCGTCGGCGACATACCTGCCGCTGTCATCCTCGATCACGGTGTAGAGCTTTTCGCTCCGGAAGGAGCTGGCCATCTCCGTCGAATTGCCCTCGGCCGGCTTGGCGTCGGTATCGGTGAAATCGAGCTCCGCCTCGCTTGCCACCAGCCGTGCATCGCCAGTGGTCAACGCGCGGACCACCACCTCTCTCTGCGGCGGGCGGTCCATCCATTGCGGATCATCTGCCGGCGCAGTGGGGACAAGGCGGTAGATCTTCAACTCCAGCTCCATATCGAATCTCCTCGTTCTTCTGCGGCCAGTCGGCAAACACTGCCGGCCCGACATCCTGTGCGGCGTTCGGCCACCATCTGCTTCATTCCGAGGCGATCCGGTGCCGGCCACGGCAGGAACTTTCGGGACGGCTTTTCGGTTGCGTCTGCCATCGACAAAAGCAGGAGCAGATCATGGACGTGCCGAGTGGCCGAATTCATCTTTGCGTCGACATGCAGCGGATTTTTGCCGAGGACACGCCCTGGCACATCGATTGGATGGAGAAAGTACGCGGCCCGGTGGCCGGCATCGCCCGTGCACATCCGCAGGCGACCATCTTTACCCGGTTCGTGCCGCCCGACCGACCGGAGGATGCGGTCGGCATGTGGCGGTCCTACTACGAGAAATGGTCGAACATGACGCGTCTCGCCCAGGGAGAGGCGATGATCGACATCCTGCCGGAACTGCGTGAACTTGTGCCGCCGGCAATGGTCTTCGACAAGCCGATCTACTCGCCGTGGCTCGATGGCCGACTGCATGCACATCTGCAGGAAAGAGGCGCGCATACGCTTGTCGTGTCGGGCGGAGAGACTGATGTCTGCGTGCTTGCGGCGATCCTTGGCGCCGTCGACCTCGGCTACAAGGTGGTGCTGGTGAAGGACGCTATTTGCAGCGCCTCGGATGAAACTTACGACGCCTCCCTCCAGCTGTTTGCCAGCCGCTTCTCGGTCCAGCTCGAACTGAAGACTGCCGACGAAGTGCGCGCCTGGTGGCCCTGACGCAAGCGGAACAAAAACTCCGGCGGAAGGGTTGGACAGGTCAGGCATACAGAGAAATCCGACAGGAGGACCCCCATGCGACACGAACCCAAAACCAACGGCAAGCCCGGCGAGATCTCACAGTGGCCGCGCTGGGAAGGACCGGCGGAAAATCGCCCGAGCGGCTATGTCCAGGGCGAGGCCAACATCTTCGCGGACGATCCCGAGGGCGAAAAGAAGCGGACCGCCGACGATTACCCGACCGACGATCTCAAGCGCGACGAACGCGCACAGGGAGAGCGCTCTTGATGGACAAGTTCTGGCTGTTTGCCGTCGCCGTTGGGCCTGTGCTGCTCGGCTGCGCCATCGTCTTTGCAATGATGCGCCGCCGGCGTCTCTCCGAGCGTGAGAAGAACGCGCAGACCGCCGCGATCGCCGACCTCTACGACAAGCCGACGACGCGCTCTTGATAGAGGTCTGGCTGAGGTGTCCGCCGGAACCTTATCAGCCGATGTCGGTTAATCCACCGCACCATCAATCATCCACATCCATGAATCGAGGAGAGAAGTATCATGGCTGCCAAGACGCTTGACGACCTGTTCTACGAACAGTTGAAGGACATCTACTACGCAGAACGCAAGATCGCCCGTGCTCTGCCGAAGATGGCGCGCGGCGCCCAGAGCGACGCCCTGAAGCAGGCGTTCCTGAAGCACAAGGAAGAGACCGACACGCAAATCGAACGTCTGCAGCAGGTCTTCGAACTGATCGGCAAGCGCGCCCGCGGCAAGACCTGTGCGGCGATCGATGGCATCATCGAAGAGAGCGAAGAGATCATGGAGGAGTTCAAGGACACTCCGGCGCTCGACGCTGGCCTGCTCGCTGCCGCCCAGGCCGTCGAGCATTACGAGATCAGCCGCTACGGTTCGCTGCGCGCATGGGCCAAGCAGCTCGGCATGAAGGAAGCGATCGCGCTTCTGGAAGAAACGCTTGCCGAAGAAACCAAGACCGACGAGGCGCTGACCCAGCTTGCTGAAAGCACCGTCAACTCCGCAGCTCAGAAGGCTGCCTGATCTCCCCGCGGTCTGCTCCACGAGCGGACCGCATCTCTCCACCAGAACGAAAAAACCCGCGGTCGAGGCCGCGGGTTACCTATGCAGACAGACGATGCAGCTCAGGGATGGATCGGCGACGTGATCTTGACCATCTCGCCATTCAGCGCCTGGGTGCGGAAGACGATCCGCTTCATGGCGCTC
Source organism: Rhizobium sp. 0TCS1.26 (assembly GCF_050455525.1). Lineage (NCBI taxonomy): Bacteria > Pseudomonadati > Pseudomonadota > Alphaproteobacteria > Hyphomicrobiales > Rhizobiaceae > Rhizobium > Rhizobium sp. 0TCS1.26. The sequence goes on from NZ_JBCIYV010000001.1 coordinate 1,222,277, forward strand.
ATCTCTTTGGCGGAATGGACCTTTGCCGCCTTCAGGGCGAGATCGTAGCACGGGTATGATGCCGACGGCTGGCCATCGGCAAGGTAGATCCAGCCCGTTTCGTGCGGAAGGATATCGAAGCGCTTTTCCATGGGAGTTCCTCCTAACTCGCGCACCGAACGCTGCTGAAGAAAAGAAGTTCCTCATAAAGGCGAAAAAAGGGCACAAATGGGGATTGCCAGCCTTAGTTGCAGCGCACAAAATTAATTAGGGCGCGGAACCTTCCGGCTCGCTTGGTGTTGTTGAGCTTGGGCGAATGGAGAGGAAGATGGCGGTCTCAGACGAGTGGATTAAAAGCAGGGCCTACGCGCTGTGGGAGGAGGAAGGACGCCCCCACGGCAAGCACGCAGAGCATTGGGAACAGGCACGACAGGAATATTCCTCGCAGAACGGCACGGGCGCCAAGAACGGTTCAGACCGTAAGAAGGGCATTGCCGCGGAGCCTGCACCGACTGACCCGGTCATCGACACGGCACCGGCGAAACCTGCCGGGGCATCCACCGGTAAGCAGAAGATAGCGCCCAAAGCGGCAGCAATCACCAAACCGGATGCCGGATCAGCTGCGAAGAAGCGACCGGCGCGCAAGGCCTCCACAACCTAGCGCACAATCACAATCCAATCTCTATGGCCCGCCGCGAAACGCTTCGCGGCGGCAAGTGTTCTGTACAGTTCTGTGGATATGGCATGCAATCTCGCTTCGGTCGTGATCCGATTTCCTCACTCGCATGGAACGCTGGACTTGCTCTCCACGTTTGCCAGGACGCGATGGATGCGCGGAGAAGTTCGCAATGATGAACGCTCCCTTTACCTTCGATGATCGCCGGAACAGGCTCGGCAGCCGGGACGGTTTCAGCGGTACGAACCAGTGGAAGCGGGATCTGCCACGAATGAAAGTGCTTTCGGTTACTTCGGAACTGTTTCCTTTGGTGAAGACTGGCGGACTGGCCGATGTGACCGGATCACTGCCCAAGGCTCTCATGTCCTGCGGCATGGAGACCACCTCGCTTCTCCCCGGATATCCGGGGGTAAAGCAGCAGTTCGACACTGCAGTTCCCGTCATGCATTTCGACAATCTTCTGGGTGAGCAGGCGACGCTGCTGCGCGGCGAGTTTGACGGCCTCGACCTGTTCGTCCTCGACGCGCCGGCGCTATTCGACCGGCCGGGCGGACCCTATGTCGACGCCGACGGGAACGATCATGCGGACAACTGGAAACGCTTTGCCGCGCTGTCGCGGGCGGCGGCCGAAATCGCCAATGGCCTGTTGCCGGACTGGCAGCCGGATCTGGTTCACACGCACGACTGGCAGTCGGCGCTGACATCCGTCTACATGCGCGAGATGGGCTGCAAGGTGCCGGTGGTGATCACCATCCACAACCTCGCCTTCCAGGGCCAGTACGGCGCCGACCGGCTGAACGCGATCGGCCTGCCCGACAGCACCTACACCACCGAATGCCTCGAATATTTCGGCGACATCTCCTACCTGAAGGGCGGGCTGCAGACGGCTGACGCCATCACCACCGTCAGCCCCACCTATGCCCGCGAGATCCTCACGCCGCGTTTCGGCATGGGCCTCGACGGCGTCCTGAACGAGCGGGTGATGTCGCTGCGCGGCATCGTCAACGGCATCGATCTCGACGTCTGGGATCCGGCGACCGATCCTTTTCTGCCGCGCAACTACGGCGCCACGACGCTGAAGCGCAAGCGCGAGAACCGCAACGTGCTTTTGCAGCGCTTCGGCCTGGAGGAAGACGATGGCCCGGTCTTTTCGGCCGTCACGCGCCTGACCTGGCAGAAGGGCATGGACATGTTCGCCGATACCGCTGACGAGGTTCTCTATCGCGGCGGCAAGATCATCGTGTTCGGCAAGGGCGACCACGAGATCGAAGAAGCGTTGAAGCGGACGGCCGCCCGCTTCCCGGGCCGCATGGCGGTCCATATCGGCTACGACGAACCGACGGCCCACCTGATCCATGCCGGCTCCGATGCCATCGTTCAGCCGTCGCGGTTCGAACCCTGCGGCCTGACGCAGCTCTACGCCCTGCGCTACGGCTGCGTGCCCGTTGTCTCGCGAACCGGCGGTCTATCGGAAACCATCATCGACGCCAATGATGCGGCCATGTCCGCCCGCGTCGCGACCGGCTTCCAGTTCCACCCGGTCAACCCGGACGGCTTGCGTCTCGCCCTGCGCCGGGCACTCGACACCTATTCGGATACCCGCAACTGGGCGCGCCTGCAGAACCAGGGCATGAAGACCCGATTTTCCTGGGAGCGCAGCGCCGAGAAATACGCCGCGATCTACCGGGAGCTGGTCCGGCGTAGGGTCGGTGATGCACAGGCGTTCGACGCCTGAGGATCGAGATCGACGAAACTCGGAAAAACCCAAAGCCGGTGTCGCAAGACGCCGGTTTTTCTGTCTGGGGCTCCACGCGGCGGCTGGTGACGCGGTTGTTCTGTGGCGAAACACGCCCTATAGGCAAAACACACGCCAGATCGACCCGAAACCGAGATAAGGTGCCGCCAGATGTCCTCCCCTCGCTTCGCAGCCGCCTCCGCCGCGCAAGGTTCCCACGACGAACTCCTGCAGCGTCGCTACGGCGAAAGCCAGCCGGCCGACACATCCGACTGGAACGCGGCCCTCGACGCCATGCTGTCGCACCGCTCGGTGCGCACCTATCTGCCCAAGCCGGTTCCCGAGGGCGTGCTTCAACTGGCCATCGCTGCTGCACAGTCGGCGCCGACATCCTCCAGCCTGCAGGCCTGGAGCGTCGTCGCGGTGGAGGATCGTGACCGTCGTGCCCAACTGGAAAAGCTCGCCGGCCCCAATCCGCAGATCGTTTCGGCGCCACTGTTCCTCGTCTGGCTCGCCGATCTCTCCCGCCTGCGCGGCATCGCCAGCCGCGAAGGCCGCACCGGCGAAGGTCTCGATTACTTCGAGAGCATCCTGCTGGCGTCAATCGACGCGGCGCTGGCGGCCCAGAATGCACTCGTGGCGCTGGAATCGCTCGGACTTGGCACATGCTATATCGGCGGCATCCGCAACCATCCGGCCGAAGTCGCGGAGATGCTCGGCCTGCCTCCGGAAGCCTTCGGGGTGTTCGGCATGACCGTTGGCTACCCCGATCCGGCGGTCGCGACCGAGATCAAGCCGCGCCTGCCGCAGTCCCTCGTCCTGCATCGCGAGCACTATCAGCAGGCAGCACCCGACGCCGATCTCCAGGCCTATGACGACCGGATGCGCGCCTTCCAGGCAGGTCAGGCAATGGCAACGCGCGGCTGGACAAGCGTCGCCGCCAGCCGCATCGCCGATACCGCAGCCTTGAAGGGCCGCGACAGGCTGCTCGAAACGGTCCGCCGGATGGGCTTCAAGGTGAAGTAGGGCGCCGCCGTTCAAACTCGAAATGCGGTTCGCCATCCTGACCCGGCAGTAGTTTTCCCGTGGCGCCCGGCCCGGCAGAACAGAATAATCTTCCTTCTCTATCGATCCGGTCGACTTTAGCCTTGCCCTCAACTTGGGTAGGAGAAGTCGATGATCACTGCTGGAAATGCTGCAGGTAGAACAGAACCGCTGAACTTCTTCTGGTTCATCCCGACGCATGGAGACGGCACCTATCTCGGCACCGAGCATCTGAGCCGCAGGCCGGAATTCCGCTATTTCAAGCAGGTTGCCATCGCCGCCGACGAGCTCGGTTTCGAAGGCGTCCTCCTGCCGACCGGGCAGTCCTGCGAAGACAGCTGGATCACCGCGACCGGACTGTCGGTGGTCACCGAGCGCTTGAAATACCTCGTGGCGCTGCGTCCCGGCGTCACCTCCCCCACCTTTGCAGCGCGCCAGACGGCGGCGCTCGACCGGCTGAGCAACGGCCGGCTGCTGCTCAACGTCGTCGTCGGCGGCAATCCGACCGAGCTTGCCGGGGACGGCATCTTTCTGAGCCATGACGAGCGTTATCAGCAGGCTGCGGAATTCCTCGACATCTGGAAACGGCTGCTGGCCGGCGAAACGGTCGATTTCGACGGCAAATACTACAATCTCAAAGGCGCCCGCTCGGATTTTCCGACCGTCGGCCAGCCGCATCCGCCGCTCTATTTCGGCGGATCGTCGGAGGCCGGACAGGATCTCGCGGTCGACGCCACCGACATGTACCTCACCTGGGGCGAGCCGCTGGAGCAGGTGAAGGAGAAGGTCGAGACGGTACGGGCCAAAGCTGCCCGCACCGGGCGCCGGATCCGTTTCGGCATGCGCATCCATTTCATCGTCCGCGAAGACGAGGACGACGCCTGGCGCACCGCCGACCGGCTGATCGCCCATATCTCCGACGATCAGATCGAGCGATCCTGGCAGCGTTTTCAGAAGGAGATGGATTCCGTCGGCCAGCGCCGCCAGGCGGCCCTCCACGGCGGGCGCCGAGACAAGCTCCTCGTTGCGCCCAACCTTTGGGCGGGCGTCGGCCTTGTGCGGACCGGCGTCGGCACGGCGCTGGTCGGAACGCCGGCGCAGATTGTCGAGCGGCTGCGCGAGTACCAGGCGCTGGGCATCGATACCATCATCGGCTCCGGCTATCCGCATCTTGAGGAAGCCTACCGCGTCGCCGAACTGCTGTTCCCGCTGCTCGGCATCGACGCCAACCGCCGTCAGGGCCTGCGCGACAGTGTCGCGAACGAATTTGCCGTCGGCGACTATGGCGGCTCAAAGCTCGCCAATGCTGCCGGCTGAACGACGATCGCTTTTTTTATAACTCCCTTTTTCGCTCACGAGGCCGCTTCATGATCCACTCCTTGAAATTCATTGCAGCAGCGGCCTTGGCGCTGACGACACTTGGTCCGGCCACGGGCGCTTCCGCCGAGGGGCTGATCCGGATCTCCCAGCAGTTCGGTACGCTCTACCTGCCGCTGCACGTGATCCGCGACCAGAACCTCCTCGAGAAACACGCCAAGGCGCTCGGCCTCGACGAGATCAAGGTGGAATGGGCACAGCTTTCCGGCGGCGACGCCATCAACGCGGCGCTTCTCTCCGGCTCGATCGACATCGCCGCTGCCGGCATCGGGCCGTTCCTGACGCTCTGGGGACGGACGGACGGCGAGGTGAAGATCGTCGCGGGGCTCGCCAATCAGCCGAACTACCTGATCAGCAGCAATCCCGACATCAAGTCGCTCAAGGATTTTGCCGCGACTGACAAGATCGCCCTGCCGGCGGTCGGCGTTTCGGTTCAGGCGCGCATCCTGCAAATGGCGGCGGAGAAGGAGTTCGGCGAAGGCAACCAGGGCAAGCTGGACAACAACACGATCACCCTGCCGCATCCGGATGCGACGGCAGCGCTGCTTTCCGGCTCCACGGAAATCACCTCGCACCTCTCCAACACGCCGTTCCAGGAGCAGGCCCTGAAGGACCCGAAGATCCACAAGATCTTCTCCTCCTACGATGTGCTCGGTGGACCGGTGACGCCGACCTATCTCTACGCCACCACCGAGTGGCGGGAAGAAAACCCGAAGACGTTCCAGGCCTTCTTCGAAGCGCTGAAGGAAGCGAGCGCCTGGATCGAAGCCAACAAGAAGGCGGCGGCCGAGACCTATGTGCGGGTCGAGAAATCCAAGCTTGATCCCGCCTTCATCCAGTCGCTGATCGAGGCTCCGGAAAGCAAGTTCACCGTCGTTCCATCGCGCTCCTTCGCGTTCGCCGACTTCCTCTACCGGACCGGTGCCATCAAGAAGAAGGCCGAGAGCTGGAAGGACTATACCTTCGACGAGCTGCACGGCGAGAACGGAAGCTGAAGCCATGCTCGCACGCGATCCTCATCCTCCGGCCGTCTTCGAAGTCGACCGCCTTACGCTGGACTACCCGACCGCGAAGCACACGGTTCGGGCCGTCGACGACGTTTCCTTTCGCGCAGCAGAGGGCGAGCGCCTCGTGCTGCTCGGGCCTTCGGGGTGCGGCAAGTCGTCGATCCTCAAGGCAGTGGCGGGCTTCCTGAAGCCTGCCGGCGGGGAAATCCGCGTGCGCGGCCGCGCGGTCACAGGGCCCGGCCCCGACCGGATCGTCGTCTTCCAGGAATTCGACCAGCTTCTGCCGTGGAAGACGGTCCGCCAGAACGTCGAGTTCCCGCTGCACAGGGCAAGCAGCCTGTCCAGAACGGATGTTCGTGAGCGCTCCGAGGCAACACTGAAAAAGGTCGGGCTGGAGCGCGTGCTCGACAGCTACCCGCACACGCTGTCCGGCGGCATGAAGCAGCGCGCAGCGATCGCCCGCGCGCTGGTGACCGATGCCGACGTGCTCTTGATGGACGAACCTTTCGCCGCGCTCGATGCCCTCACCCGCACCCAGCTGCAGGGCGAGCTTCTCGATCTCGCCGAGGAGCTCGGCTTCACGCTGCTGTTCGTCACCCATTCCATCGAGGAGGCGATCCTCATCGGCACCAAACTGCATCTCCTCAGCCCGCATCCCGGCCGGACGATCACCAGCCTCGACACGCGCGATTTTGGCCGCGGCGATCTGGGCAGCGCGCGGCTGGAAGCGCTGTCGCGCGAGGTTCACGCCCTGCTGTTCCCGCCGGTCACCAGCACAAAGGTGCTCCAGCATGTCTGATTTTAGCGTGCCCGGGACCGCGACAGGACAACGCCAGGGTTGGGACCGCATCCACGACTTCGCCTGGAACTCGTCAGCGATCCGCAAGATCCTGGTCCTTGCACTGCTGGCGCTGATCTGGGAATTGGCCGCCCGCTACAACGGCAAGCCGATCCTGTTTCCTACCTTCACCGCCACCATGACGGCGCTTTGGGAAGCGATCACCACCGAGAACCTGCTGCAGTCTGCTTGGGCATCGCTCTACGTGCTTCTGAAGGGCTACGTCATCGCCATTGCGCTGGCCTTCGTCTTCGTCTCGCTTGCCGTGGTCAGCCGGTTTGTCCGCGAACTGCTGCAGACGCTGATCTCGATGTTCAATCCGCTGCCGGCGATCGCGCTCTTGCCGGTCGCGATGCTGTGGTTCGGGCTTGGCGAAAAGAGCCTGCTGGTCGTGCTGGTGCATGCGGTACTCTGGCCTTTCGCGCTTGCCGCGCTGACCGGTTTTGAGAGCGTGCCGGAAACCCAGCGGCTGGTCGGGCGCAATTACGGGCTGCGCGGCCCATCCTATGTGGTGCGCATCCTCATTCCGGCCGCCCTGCCCTCGATCCTCTACGGCATGAAGATCGCCTGGGCGTTTGCCTGGCGCACGCTGATCGCCGCCGAACTGGTCTTCGGCGTCAGTTCGTCCGCCGGCGGGCTCGGCTGGTTCATCTTCCGCAACCGCAACGAGCTGTTCACCGACAAGGTGTTTGCCGGTCTGGCGATGGTCATCATCATCGGCCTGCTGGTCGAAGGCATCATCTTCCGGATTGTCGAAAACGTCACGGTCCGGCGCTGGGGAATGCAGCGCTAGGCTGCTCCACCGCCTTGTCCGAAAGCACAGAACCCATGGCCGCATGTCGGCCCTCCAATGCAGGCAGTCGCATGAGCAGCAATTCCGAGTTTCTCTGGTATATCCCGAACGATGTGAAGACCGGCCACCGGGGCGATAACAGCGGCGCGAGCGCCAACAACCTTGAGACCTTGACCGCCCAGGCGAAGGCTCTCGAGGATCACGGCTGGAAGGGCGCGCTGATCGGCACCGGCTGGGGTCGGCCCGATACCTTCACCGTTGCAGCAGCGCTTGCCGCGCGCACCACGACGTTCGAGCCGCTGATTGCCACCCGACCCGGTTACTGGCGCCCCGCCAACTTCGCCGCCGCGGCAGCAACGCTCGATCAGCTGACCGGCGGCCGCGTCAAGGTCAACATCGTCTCCGGTCAGGACAGCCTGTCCGCCTATGGCGACAGCGAGGGCGATCAGGCGCAGCGCTATGCGCGCACCAAGGAGTTCATGCGGCTGGTGCGACGGCTTTGGACGGAAGAAGACGTCAGCCATGCGGGCGAGTATTTCCAGGTGACGAATTCCACCGTGGCGCCGCGGCTCGAACCGCGCGGCGCAAGGCGCCACCCGCAGCTCTATTTCGGCGGTGCATCGGAGGCTGCGGAAACGGTGGCGGCGACGGAAGCCGACGTGCAGCTATTCTGGGGCGAGCCGCTGGACGATGTCGCCGAGCGGATCGCACGGCTGAAGACGCTCAGCGGCGACCTTGATCGCGACCTGCCGCCGCTCGAGTTTGGCTTGCGGATCACCACCCTCGTCCGAGATACGGCCGAAGAGGCCTGGGCGGATGCGCAAGCCAAGGTCGCTGACATGGCCCGGGTCAAGGGCGCCGGCTGGAACGACCATGGCGGTCCCGTCGCGGTCGGCCAGCGCCGGCTGCTCGACCTGCAGGCGCGCGGCGATGTCATCGACGATAACCTCTACACGGCGCCGGGCAAGTTCGGCGGCGGCGGTGCCGGCACAACGTGGCTGGTCGGCTCGGCCGAGGAGGTCGCTCGGTCCCTGAAGAAGTATCAGGACCTCGGCATTACCCACTTCATCCTCTCCGACACGCCTTATCTCACCGAGATCAAGCGTCAGGGCGACACCCTGCTGCCCTTGCTGCGCGGCTGAGACGTCTCAACCTGCCTAGTGGGACGTCCCGAGCATCGCGCGTCGCAACTCGTCATGGGCAATTTCGCCGTCGGAACGCTTGAACTCCTTGCGGATGCTGCCATGCGCCAGCACGTAGGCGCGCGACGAGACGTCGATCGCCTGGAAAAAGCTCTGCTCGGCCATCAGGATGGTCATGCCGCTCTTGTCGCGCAGATGTTCGATGGCGGCCAGCACGTCGCGCACCACGATCGGTGCCAGGCCGACCGACGGCTCGTCGATGACGACGATCTTCGGCGAGGTCATCAGTGAACGGGCGATTGCCAGCAACTGCTGCTGGCCGCCGCTCATGGTCGAGGCGATCTGCCGGCGCCGCTCCAGGAGAAGCGGAAAGGTGTCGAAACAGTAGGCGAGGTTTTCCTTCATCCGGTCGCGGACCACCGGATTGCTGCCGGCGAGCTTGAGATTGTCCTCGACCGAGATGTTCGGCACCAGCCGCCGGCCCTCCGGCACGATCGACAGGCCAAGCCGGACGATCTCGTGCGGCTGCAGCCTGGTGAGATCCGTGCTCTTGCCGTTCCACTCGAGGAGGATCCGCCCGGCACTGGCGCGCACGAAGCCGAGCACGCAGTTGAGCAGCGTGCTCTTGCCGTTGCCGTTCATGCCGAGCAGCGCCACCATCTCGCCCTCGTTGAGTTCCAGCGAGACGTTGCGCAATACGGAGACCGCGCCGTAGCCGGCGGACAGATTGTCGATGATCAGCCTATTCACCGAAATACACCTTCTGGACGAGCGGGTTGTCGGCGATCTCCGCCGAGGTGCCGGTGGCGATCAGCCGGCCGGTCTCGAAGCAGACAATCCGCTGCGAAAAGCGCATCACCGCGTGCATGATGTGCTCGATCATGATCACCGCCACGCCGGAACGGTTAAGCGCGAAGAGGATTTCCAGAACCTCGTCGATCTCTTCATCCGACAGTCCGGCCATCGCCTCGTCGGCAATCAGCACCTTCGGATTGCCGACCAGGGCGCGGGCAAGCTCGAGCTTGCGCAGTTCGAGTTGCGACAGGGTTTCGGAGGCATCCGCCGTGCGGCCCGACAGCCCGACGCTTGCCAGCACGGCGTGGGCCCGCTCCGCCTTGCTGCCGTCGACATGGCAGTAATCGAGCGGCACCAGAAGGTTTTCGAGAACCGTCATGCCGGTGAAGGGACGCGGGATCTGGAAGCTGCGCGAGATGCCGAGCCGCGCCCGCTTGTGGGCCTCGATCCTGGAAATGTCGCGACCCTGGAAATGTACCGAACCCTTGTCCGGAGCGTAGACGCCGGTGATGCAGTTGATCAACGTGGTCTTGCCGGCGCCGTTCGGACCGATGATGCCGAGCCGTTCTCCGGCCGACACGTCGAGATCGACCGGACCGAGCGCCCGGAAGGATCCGAAGATCTTCTCGAGCCCCTTCAGGGACAGGATCGTCTCGCTCATGACCGCGCCCTCCCCTGCTTTCGGCCAAAGAGTTCGGCCAGTCCGCCCGGCGCAAAGGCGACGAAGGCGATCAGCACCAGACCGACGAACAGGATGTTGAGCTCGGAGGATATGGTGACCGTAGCGATCTGTTGGACCGAGGCGAGCAACAATGCGCCGAGGACCGGGCCGACCCAGCTGCGGGTGCCGCCGATCAGCGGCATGGCGATTGCATTGAGGCCGATGATCAGGCTGAAGGCGGTGACCGGCTCCACATAGGAGGTGTAGAACGGATAGGGCGCTCCGGCCGCCGCAAGCACCGCTCCGCTGAGTGCACAGGCGAGCAGCTTCAGGCGCAGCGTCGGTACGCCGGAACATTCGGCTGCATCCTCGCTCGCCCGCACGGCACGCAGCCCGCGGCCGATCCACGAGATCTCGACGAACCGGGCGAGCGTCACGGCAGCGGCCGCAATGATCAGCATGACGGTGAAATTATACTGCGACGGCCCAGGGCTCCAGAACGGCTGACGCGGCCCGTAGACGGCCATGCCGCTGGCGCCGCCAAGCGCCGGGATGTTGTGGACGATGGTTTCCAGCACGACCACGAGCCCGAGCGTTGCGATGGCGAAGTAGACGCCCTGGATGCGCAGTGTCAGATAGCCCATCAGCAGACCGAGTACCGCGCCGAGGATGGCCGCGGCAAGGATGCACAGCGGCAGCGGCAGGCCGAGCGTCGTGAACAGGAAGGCCGACAGATAGACGCCCGCGCCGAAGAAGCCCGCCGCGCCGAAATTGATGTAGCCGGCATAGCCGCCGAGGATATTCCAGCCGGTGGCGATCGTCACATATTGCAGGACGACGTAGCCGACGAAGAAGTAGAACGGGTTCTTCAAGACCCAGGGCATCAGGAAACCGAGCACGAGGACGATGGCGATGCCGACGAGGAAGAGGATGGAATTCTTGGTCATCGCGCTGCTCCGAACAGGCCCTGGGGGCGGAGTGCGAGGCCGAGAAGCAGGATCGCGAAGGCAACGCCGGGAGACCAGGAAGGATTGAGGTAGCTGGAGACGAGCGCCTCGGCGATGCCGATGACGATGGCGATCACCAGGCTGCCGGGGATCGAGCCCATGCCCGCCAGCACGACGATGGCAAACACACGGCCGATCTGGAAGCGCCCGGAAAACGGCTCGATCGGGCCGACCATGATCAGTGCGGCGCCGGCGACCACGGCGGTCGCCGTGGCGATGCCGAAGGCGTGTCGCTTGATCGATGCCGGGTTGAGCCCGGCGATCGACAGCGCCCGCTCCTCATGCGCCACGGCACGAATGGCCGTGCCGGTATTGGTGCGGCTGAGATAGAGCCAGACGGCGCCGATCATCACCGGCGCGAGAAGCGCCGGGATCAGCAGCCGATAGGGAATGGTGAGAATGCCGAGACGCAGGCTGGAGCCGATATAGGAGACGTTGACCGATTTCAGCTCGGAGCCGAAGCTCAGCGACAGCAGGATCTCGATCACCAGCGACAGGCCAAAAAACAGCGTCAGGCTCTGCAGCACATTGGCGCCGCCGCGCCGCTCGAAGAGCCGCGAGTAGAACAGGTAGAGCACAACGCCGAGAAGGTAGAAGGGAACGAGGCCGATCAGCGCCGCGAGGATCGGATCGACGCCCCACTGGGCCAGCGTATCGACGAAGAAAGCCCCCGCAATGACGAGCGTCGGGTGGGCGATATTGGGTATGTGCAGAATGCCGAAAGTGATCGCCAGACCAAGCGCCAGCGCCGCATAGACACTACCCAGCAGGATCCCCGTCACCAGGGCATTCAGCAGAATGTCGAATGAAAGCATGATAAGGCCCTGAGCCGGCTTCACGCCGGCTCTCTGGATCGTTGGAGAAAATGACGTGGCCGGTTGTCAGCCGGCGCGGGCCTCGTTGTAGGGACCGGCAAGATCTCCCGTCTTCAGCGACGGCGGATCGAGGATCACCTGGCGACCGGGGCTGCGGAACTGTTCCAGATCATTGCCCTTGATGCCGCGCAACTGGACCATCAGCACCCGCCGCTCCTTCCAGTCGCCGATCTCGTTGAAGGCGATCGGGCCGGCAATCGTGTCGACCGTATCGGCGTGCAGGAATTCTGCCATCTTCGCCGGATCGACCGATTTGGATCCGGTGATCGCCGCGGCGGCCAGCTGGCCTGCGACGTAATAGAATGGCGGGATGTAGTAGCCGAGCGGATCGACGCCCTGCTTCAGCGCGATCGGCGTATAGCGGTCGAAGAAGTTCTTGATCTCCGGCGTCTGCATCGTCGGCTCCGGCACAAAGGTGTGCGAGTTGACGAGGCCGTTCAGTTCCGGGCCGAGTGAGCTCAGAAGCGCGCCGTATTGCGGACCGATCATGCAGCCGCCGAAGATCTTAACCTTATCGGAAATGCCGATTTCCTTGACGCCGCGGATGATCGCCGTGCTGTCGGCCGGATAGGATGCGATGAAGATCGCATCGGGATCGGCGGCATTGATGTTGCGGATGATCGACGAGAAGTCGCTGGTATTCGGCGGGTAGCTCTGGTTGAACACGACCTCCATGCCGTATTCCTTGCAGACCTCTGCACCACCCTTGGCAGCGTTCTTGGAAAACTCCAGGTCGGCATTGATGATGGCGACCGTCTTCACCCCTTGCGCCTTGGCAAGATCGAAGAAGCCGCGGGCCCAGTCGCGGCCGGAATTCGGCCCCCAGGGGCCGCTGTGGAAGAACTTGTCGTGCCGCGCCACGTCGTTGCCGGCAAGCCCGAACATGCCGATCATGAACAGGTCGCGCTGCTTGATGAACGGCATGACCGGGGCCGAGAGATTGGCACCGTAGGGCGAGAAGAGCACGTCGCAGGCATCCACGTCGACGAGCTTGGAATAGATCGCCGGAACGTTGGCGGCGCTGCTCTGGTCGTCATAGGTGATCAGCTCGACCTTGCGGCCAAGCAGGCCACCTGCGGCGTTCACGTCGTCGCGCCACAGCTCGTAACCGATCAGGCCGTTCTTGGTGCTCGAGAGCGGACCTGTGAGCGACACGCTCGCCCCCACCCGGATCGGTTTGTCCTGCGCAAACGCCTTGCTGCCGAGGATCGCCGGGGCGGCCAGTCCGGCGGCCGTCGCAGCCATCAGCTTGTGAAAATCCCGTCTCGTCTTCATCGCTTTTTCCCTCCCAAGAAAATTCGCTGCACGAATAAATATTCGCATAACGATAGGCAGTAGGTCTTGCGCTTGTCAATCCCTTGTGCGAACGAAAAAGAAAAGGCAGGAGAATCCCATGATCGACAGCAAGTCGTCCGACTTCGTCGAAGCCCTCGCGAGGGGTCTGTCCGTCCTGGAAGCTTTCGACGCCGCGGATCCGGAAATGACGCTCGCCGAACTGTCCCGCAAGGTCGGCATGTCGATCGCCACGGTCCGGCGCAACGTCCTGACCCTCGAGGCACTCGGCTTCATTCGCCGCCACAACAAGCACTTCCTGCTGGCGCCCCGCATCCTGTCGCTCGGCTCGTCCTATCTCAACGCCTTCAAGGTGGAGGAAGCGGTGACGCCCGAGCTTCACCGGATCACCGCACAATTTGGCGATGCTGCCAACATGGCGGTGCTCGACGGCACCAACGTCCTCTACGTGGCCCATCTGTCGGAAAGCCTCGGTGTGCGTCGCAATGCCAGCCTCGGGGTCACGTATCCGGCCTATGCCACGTCCATGGGCCGGACCCTGCTCGCCGCGCTGCCGGAGGAGGACCTTGACCGCTACTTCCAGGCCTACAGCCCGGTCAAGCTCACCGACTACACGGTGACGGACGAGGCCGAACTGCGCAAGACGCTGGTCGAAGTGCGGGCGAGCGGCTACTCGATCACCGTCGATCAGCTCGACTACGGCATCACCGCAATCGCCGTGCCGGTCAAGGATACGACCGGCCGCGTCGTCTGCTCGATCAACAGTTCGGGCTATACGCCGCGACTGACGCCCGACGAACTGGTCGAGCAGCGCCTGCCGGAACTGCGGCTTGCTGCCAACCGTCTATCCCAGCTTTTTGCCCGTTTCCCGGCGCTCGTCCACTCGCTGGCACCGGCTCCGCCGACGGCGCGATAACGACCCGGCACTCTGTCACCGGATCCGATTTCAGCGACAATGGTCTTGACAGGCGTCTGCGCGGCTATTCATTATACGAATATAAGTTCGCACTGCGAATATTCTTGAGAGCTGGGAGGGTCTCATGACACGGTTGAAGATCGCCGTCATCGTTGGCAGCGCCCATCAGGCATCGCTCAACAGGCTGCTGGCGCTGGCGCTGACCCGGCTCGCCAGTCACGAGATGGAATTCGACTGGGTATCTATCCACGACCTGCCGCTCTTCGATCAGGACCGTCTCGATCATGGGTTTCCGGATGCCGCCGAGCGACTGAAAGAGCAGATCCGCAGGGCCCACGGCCTGCTGATCCTGACACCGGAGCATAACCGCTCGATCTCGGCGATGCTGAAGAACGCCATAGACTGGGCCTCCCGTCCGTTCGGCGCCAGCGTCTGGGCGGGCAAGCCCGCAGCGATCGCCGGCGCATCCTACGGGCGCATCGGCACGGCCGCCGCGCAGCAGCACCTGCGGGCCGTGCTTGGCTGCCTCGACGTGGCGGTCATGGGACAGCCGGAAGCCTTCATCCACCTGGTGCCCGGCCTCATCACGCCCGAAGGCGACGTGACCAATGACGACACCCGCATCTTTCTGCAGGGCTACATGGACAAGTTCGAGCGCTGGGTCCGCCGCCTTACCGACACCACCGACATCACACCCTGACCTTTGTCAGCATCTGAGGACTTCCGCATGAAAATCGGCAAGCAATCAGCCCCCTACCAGGCGATCTGCACCTCCAATCCCGACACGATCATCGTCCGGGGCCATGACCTGGTGAACGACCTGGTCGGCTCGATCTCCTTTACCGAATATACCTGGCTGCTGGTGGCCGGCACGCTGCCCGACGACAAGCAGCGCCGCATGCTGGACGCGACGCTTGTCGCCATTGCCGAGCATGGGCTGGTGCCGAGCGTCCAGGCGGCGCGCATGACGCTTGCCGCATCACCGGAAGCCGTCCAGGGCGCTGTCGCGGCGGGCCTTCTGGGCTGCGGTTCGGTGATCCTCGGGGCATCGGAATCGGCCGGCGCCTTCTTCCGCGATGTCCGCGAACTGAAGGAAGCCGACGGCAGCTCCACCGAAGCGGCCGCCGAAAAGCTGATGCGGCGTTACAAGGAAGAGCGCAAGCCGCTGCCGGGATACGGACACCCGCTGCACAAGGGAAGCGACCCGCGCGCCGAGCGCCTTCTCGCCATTGCCGCCGAACTGGGGCTTTCCGGCATCCACTGCGAGATTGCAAAAACAATCGAAAGACTGATTCCTGACATCATCGGCAAACCGCTGGTCATGAATGTCTCGAGTGCCATTCCGTGCGTGCTGCTCGATGCCGGCTACCCACTGCTGGCACTGAAGGGGGTGCCGCTTCTGGCACGCACCGCCGGCCTTATCGGCCATCTGCTGGAAGAACAGACCCGGCCGATCGGCTTCATCATGTCCCACGCCGCAGCAGGCGCCATTGATTACGACGGTCCCGCGCCCACGGGTTTCGTCGCGAACGAGAACTAGGATCCGGACATGCTGACCGCACTCAATCACATCCGCATCGTCGAACAGGGCACCTTCATCACCGGCCCCTGCGCCGGCATGATGCTCGCCGATCTCGGCGCCGACGTCATCAAGATCGAATCTCCCGGCAACGGGGACCCCTACCGCAGCTTCAAGACAGGCTTCTACAGCGCCCATTTCCAGGCCTACAACCGCAACAAGCGGGCGATCGGCCTTGATCTCAAGAACGACGAGGACCGCGACGTCTTCTACCAGCTGATCGCCCAGGCGGACGTCTACATCCAGAATTTCAGGCCCGGCGCCGCCGGCCGCTTCGGGGCCGATTACGAGACGCTCGCCCGGATCAACCCGAAACTGATCTACTGCTCGATCAGCGGCTTCGGGCCGGATGGTCCTTATGCGCAGCGTCCGGTCTACGATTCGGTCGCGCAGGCCGTCAGCGGTTTTCTCAGCGTCGCCATCGATCCGCAGCAGCCGCGCTTCATCGGCCCAGCGCTCGCCGATGCGATCACCGGCATCTATGCCGCGCTCGGCATATCGGCGGCACTGGTGGAGCGCGGCGTGACCGGCAAGGGCAAGCGCATCGACATCTCGATGATCGAGGCGATGATGCATTTCGCCGTCGAGCCGTTCATGGGCTATTTCGCGCTCGGCGAGGAACCGAGCGGCGTCGACCGCCCTCGCCTGGCACAGGCCTTCATCGTCCGCTGCAAGGATGACAAGCTATTCGCCTTCCACCTGTCGTCTCTCGACAAGTTCTGGGATGCGCTTGTCGAGGCGGTCGACGGCCAGGCGCTTGCCGCCGACGAACGGTTCTCGCAGCGCCTGAAGCGGATCGACAACTACGAGGCGCTGAGCGCCGAACTCAACGCCATCTTCGCGACCCGCAATCGCGACGAATGGCTGGAGCGGTTCGACCGCTTCGATGTGCCCTTCGCGCCGATCAACAGCATATCCGAGGTGGTCAACGATCCGCAGGCGCAGCATCTGGGCATGTTCGTGCCGGTCGCGGGACGCATCGAGGGCGCCGAGCAGACGGTCCGGCCGGCCTATTCGTTCGACGGCAAGCACGCCAGCACCGTGCGCGCCGCACCGGTCGTCAACCAGCATGGCGACCAGATCCGCTCGGCACTGGGAAGCGATCCGCAAAAGTGGCCGGAAATGCAGCCGGCCGCGCCGGCTCATTGATCATCAGGTCCGACAGACGAAGCACTTGGGAGGAGAACATGGCAACTTTGGCAGCGGTCCTTGCGACCACGCACCACCCCTTTTACCTGAAGGCGACAACCATGCCGCCGGAACAGCAGATCCCGCAGGCGCCCGAATGGAAGCGCAAGATCGAGGCCTATCGCGAGACGCTGACCCGCGCCAAGCCGGACATCCTGGTGATGATCGGCTCGGACCACTTCCACCAGTTCTTCCTCGACAACTATCCGACCTTCATGATCGGCAAGGCGCCCCGCTACGACGCGACCTTCTACAACGAGGAGCGCGAGTTCGGGCTGCCGAAATACGTGCTCGAAGGCCATGAGGAACTCTCCGAATTCATGCATCGCGGCCTGATGGATCGCGGCTTCGACTTCTCCTTCAGCCACGAACTGAAGCTCGATCACTCGATCATCTGCCCGATCATCACCACACGGCCGCAAGCCGACCTTCCGGTCGTGCCGATCTACACCAACATCTTCGCGCCGCCGCTTCCCTCGCCCAAGCGTTTCTGGGACCTCGGGCGGGCGATCCGCGAGGTCATCGACGCCTTCCCCAGCGACAAGCGGATCGCGGCGATCGGCAGCGGCCACCTGTCGCTGGAACTTGGCGGCCCGCGCCAGTTCAAGGAGACCGGCCCGGACCCGGAATTCGACCGCAACGCGATCGAATGGCTGTCCACCGGCAACATCGAGGCGATCCTCGAAAACGTCACCCACGACAGCATGACGAAGAGCGGCAATGCCACGCACGGCTTCATGGACCTGATCCTGATGATGGGCATCGCCGGCCCCACGCCGACCGCCTACCACGACAATCTTGACCTCTTCCACACGATGGAAGCCTACTTCACTTGGTATCCGGAAGGAGCTGCGGCATGAGCAAATACTATGTGAACAAGTTCCTCTTCACCGTCGACCGGGACCCGGAGCTGCTGCGCCGCTACAAGGAAGATCCACGCAGTCTGGTGGCCAGCTGGGAGCAGTCGATCGGCCCGCGTCTCAACGATGCGGAACTGTCGACCGTCCATTCGCTGACGGATGCCGAACGCGAGGCGCTGATCAACCACGACTACGTGACGCTGTTCGAGATGGGCGCCCATTTCTTCCTGTCGCTGACGATCTTCATCGCCATCTACGACGAGGATTACATGGCAAAGAGCGGGCCCTTGTCCTTCCAGCGCGAATACGCCGAGAAGCTCCACCACTGGACGGGCAAGGACTATCCGACCGTTGCCATGTGGCAGGCCGCGAGCATCTAGGCACGCAAAGACAGTCTCCAAGCACGAACGCAAACGGCCGCCCGATGGGCGGCCGCAGCAGTTTAGATGACAGTCGAGATCAGGCGCGGCGGAACAGCGCCAGGCTGCGGCCTTCGAGTTCGAAGTCCCGCTCCCGGGTGATGACCTGGCCGCGCTTGTTGACGTCGGACGTCGTCAGCTCCAGCACCCAGCCGCCCTCGCCGAACTGCGGAATGCGGAACGGCACATTGCCTTCGAACGGGTTGAACAGCAGCAGCACGTCGTGCCAGACGCCTTCCTCCTCCTGGAGGTCGCCGCGGCCGATATAGAGACCGATGGTCGAGCCTTCGTCCCACTGCTCCGCAGTCTGGAAGCCGCCGCCGGCATTGAACCACTTGATGTCCATGCCGTCGCGCCAGTTCTCGCGGCGCAGCAGCGGCTGCTCGCGGCGCAACGTGATCAGCCGGCGCGTGAAGTCGCGAAGCTCCTCGCAGCTTTCCGGCAGGTTTTCCCAGTGTACCCAGGAAATCTCGCTGTCCTGGCAGTAGCCGTTATTGTTGCCCATCTGGCTGCGACCGAACTCGTCGCCGGCAAGCAGCATCGGCGTACCGTGCGAGAAGAACAGCGTCGCGAGGAAGTTGCGCTTCTGGCGGTCGCGCACTGCGATGATGTTCTCGTCTTCGGTCGGGCCTTCTTCACCGTAGTTGTAGCTGCGGTTGTCGTTGTGGCCGTCATTGTTATCTTCGCCGTTCGCCTCGTTGTGCTTCTCGTTGTACGAGACCACGTCGTTCAGCGTGAAGCCGTCATGGGCGGTGATGAAGTTGACGCTTGCCCACGGACGGCGACCGCGCTGGTCGTAGAGATCGCCGGAGCCGAGCAGGCGCGCGGCAAAGTCCGTCGGGACGTTGTCGCCCTTCCAGTATTCGCGGGTCGTGTCGCGATACTTGTCGTTCCACTCGGCCCAGCCCGGCGGGAAGCCACCGACCTGATAGCCGCCCGGACCGATGTCCCAGGGCTCGCCGATCAGCTTGACCTTCGACAGGGTCGGATCCTGGGTGATCGCATCGAAGAAGCCGCCGCGTTCGTCGAACCCTTCGGGCTCGCGGCCGAGGATCGTTCCGAGGTCGAAACGGAAGCCGTCCACATGCATGTGCTCGACCCAATAGCGCAGCGAATCCAGCACCATCTGCAGAACGCGTGGATGCGAGGTGTTTACGGTGTTACCAGTGCCGGTGTCGTTGATGTAGTAGCGGTGATTGTCGGGCAGCGTGCGGTAGTAGGAGAAGTTGTCGATACCCTTGAACGACAGCGTCGGCCCGAGCTCGTTGCCTTCGGCCGTGTGGTTGTAGACCACATCGAGGACGACCTCGATGCCGGCATCGTGGAAGGACCGCACCATGTCGCGGAAGCCCTGGATGCCCGACGGGCCGTAATAACGCGAGGACGGCGCGAAGAAGCCGATCGTGTTGTAGCCCCAGAAATTGTGGAGCCCCCTGTCCAGAAGGTGCTGGTCGTCGGGAAACTCGTGCACCGGCATGAGCTCGACCGAGGTGATGCCGAGGCTCTTGATGTAGTCGACGGTGGCCTTGTGGCCCATGCCGTCGAACGTGCCGCGCATGTTTTCCGGGATCGCCGGGTTCAGCTTGGTGAAGCCCTTCACGTGGGTTTCGTAGAGAACCGTCGACGGCCAGCTGACGCTCGGGCGATTATCGCCGCTCCAGTCGAACGCGTACGGATCAATGACCCGGCACTTCGGCGTGAACGGGGCGCTGTCGCGCTGGTCGAACGTCAGGTCCTTGTCTTCGTGCAGCAGGTCATAGGCGAAATGCGCATCGTTCCACTCGAACTTGCCGACCAGTTCGCGAGCGTAAGGGTCGACGAGCAGCTTGTTCGGGTTGAAGCGATGACCGTTTTCCGGATCGAACGGGCCGTGCACGCGGTAGCCATAAAGCTGGCCCGGCTTCACGCCCGGCAGATAGCCGTGCCAGATCTCGTGCGTGTATTCGGGGAGCTCGACGCGACCGATCTCCGTCTTGCCGGTCGGATCGAAAAGGCAGAGTTCGACACGTTCGGCATGCGCGGAGAAGATGGCAAAGTTGGTTCCCTGGCCATCATAATTGGCTCCGAGCTGGAGCCAGGAACCGGATTCGACGGTAAAGTTGGTTGATCTGCTGTCCATGCCGCACCTTCTTCGAAATTCGTGCCCCAACAAAGCGCGACCGCAGCTTTCGTTCCCACGCAGTTGCGGAAACGAGCCTAAGGCCGGGGAGAGGTCGAGGGGACGTCGCCGCCTCTTCCAGATTCAGGCGTCGGGTCCCGGCTGGCCGGCGCAGGGTTGGCGCCGGTGGTGCTCGGCGGCGGTGTATTGTCGATTGGATCCTGCTGCGTATTGTCGCTGGAATCGCAACCCGCCAGCAGCGCCACGGCGGCACCGACGATCAGGAACCTCTTCATCGGCTGACCTCCTTGACGGCCGTCCGATCCGCCTTCCGGCGGTCGAAGGCAACGACCTTCTCGACGGCGGCGATATCTGCCTCGCTTGCTGCCGGAACCGGATCGCCGGCGATAGCTTCCAGCACTTCCGGCGAAATGGCGCCGTTGCGGATGACATATTCCAGCGCCTCGCGCGTCGCCCGCTCGGCCTTCAGCTGGGCATAGAGCGCGAGAATGAGACGATCGCGCACGTCGCGGCCCGGAGGCGCGGTTCCAGCGGTCGCTAATCCAGACATGGTGTTTCTCCTGAACCTTTTATCTGCCGGGTAAACTTTCCGCCGCGCCGCATTGTTCCCTCACGACGATGCCGCACTAGGTTGAAGAGACTGATGGATGAGGAGAACACATCATGGACCTGGCACTATCGAGTTCTGAATCGCTGGAAGGCCGGCTGAACGCCCATCGCGAACTGCTGATCGACTTTGTCGCGGCACTGCTCGGAGGCGCCGAGAGCATCCAGTCGTTCACCCGCAGGCTGTCGGAAGACGCCACTTTCAAGGATAACGAGGAGGATCCAGGCGTCATGCCCGATGCGAGCTTTGCCATCGAACAGTCGGCTGCGAACGAGATCCGTTCCATCCTTGAGGCGGCACGCGCCCGCGCGGCAGCACTGCGCCGGATGGCCTGACGGACCATCCCTTGAGCGGCCGGAGCATCCGGCCGCAGCCACCCCATCGGCTGCGCCTGTCATCATTCTGACAGGATCTCAACGCATTTTTCACACCTGTGGCGATTGTGTGGAACCGGAAAGGCAGATTGTCCGTTTCGGCAGCACAAGACACAAGGGAGTGTGGACATGACGCGCGAATGGATGGAAGCTGCAAGCCTGGTTCTGGCAATCGCCACCTGCTACATGCTGATCATACCGGTCTGAAGAGACGGCCAGCCCTGGCGGGCTGGCGCATTCAAGTTCGACGAACCGGGGCCGCTAGCCCGGCTCGGCACGCCGCTCAGCGGACAGCCTCGCGACCGGCGTAATAGGCCGCCAGATCCTCGATGTCCTTGTCCGTCAGATTGTCGGCGGCGCGTGTCATCAGGTGGCTGAACGGTCCCCCACCCCGATACCCATCCCGAAACAGTCGAAGCTGCTGCGCCAGATACGGAACGCTCTGGCCTGAAAGCCGTGGGAATGCCGGATTGCCGTCAGCTTTTTCGTGGCATGTCGAGCAGGCGGGGATCTGGTTCTCGGGCCGGCCTCGCAGCGCCAGCTGTTCACCCGCAGCAGCATCTGCACCGCGAGGTTTTCTGTCTGCAGCCGCAATGCCATTGCGCGGCAGTCCGGCAAAGTAGGCCGCCAGACGCCCCGCATCGTCAACCTTCAGGCCATTGACGGCGGTCTGCATAATGCCGCTGTGCCGCTCACCTTCCAGATAGGCGACGAGGCTGTCGCGCAGATAGTCCGGCGACTGGCCGGCAAGGCTTGGGATGAGGCTGCGCCCATTGAGCCGATCCTCCGCATGGCAGGACTGACAGCCGAGTACGGCTGCCTGGCCCGCCGGTTCACCCGGCGCAGGCCCCGCCAACTGCCGGTAGCGGGCGGCATCCATGCCCGGAAGCTGGCGCAGAAAGGCGACCATCGCCCACACCTCGTCCTCCCGGTGCTCGGCCGCCCAGGCCGGCATGCCTGTAAAGCGGACGCCATGCTGGACGATCTGAAAGAGTTGGGCATTGGTCCAGGTCGGAACCTGCGGTGCAAGCTCCGGCGGCACCGGCAGCATGCCGAAGACAACGGCAGGCCGCGCCCGGGCCGGCGAGCCATGGCACATGGCACAGCCCTGCTCGTAGTGACCGGCTGCCATCGGCAGCATTTCCGGACTGTCCAGCGGCGGAACTGTCTTTCCGAGTGCTGCGGTCCGGATCGAACTGCGCATCGTGTAGTGCAGGAACCAGTCGGTGATCGACCAGTGCCCGGAACTGGCGCCGATGCCGATGAGGCCGCTCCAGGCGACGAAGAGGCCGACGAAGGGCGCCACGACGGCGGCTGCAATCAGGTATTTCCAGCGAACGAACATCAGCCCTTCCCGTGTTTGGCGGCCGGCGGCGCCTCGAGCGTGCGGGCAAGAAGCGCCACTCCGCCTGCCAGGTAGACGGCCGCCCCGACGAGCAGCATCACCACGCCTCCCACCTGCTGGTCCTGGCTTGCCGTCAGCGTCATGCCGAAGCAGGTGACCAGCCCAGCACCGTAAAGAGGCCGTGTCGCAAGTGACAGCAGCGCACCGAGCAGCGTCATGTGCATGGAGGTGAACAGCAGGCCAAGCGTGCCCGCGAGCCGCCGCGCGTCTGCCCCGGCACCGCCGCCGCCGAAGCAAGAGAGCCAGAGTACGAGGCCGCCGATCAGGAAGCATGCCTGCTCGGTGGCACGCACCAGCGGGTATGTTTCCGAGAGCGCCCGCAGCGCCGGAAGATGCCAGCCCCAGACCACGACCAGTTCGATCATCGAGGCCGAGATCGGCGTCACCATCGGCAGTCGGGCGACAAAATCATGGCGCGTTCCGGAGATACCAATGGCGATCAGCGGTGCCGCGCCGGCCACAACCGCCATGTGGACGATCATGTGCACTGAGAACGAGGCAGCGTTCTCGATCGCGAGCAGCATCCAGGCCAGGACCAGAAGTGCAAGACCGGCGATCAGGCAGATTCGCTTCATGCCTGGCACTCCGCCAGGAAGATCAGCGGGATCGACGTGTAGAAGACGGCGACGAAGCTGAGACCGCACAGCAGCAGCGTCGCAAAACCCTGGAAGAGCCGGCGATCATGCTCCGTCGGTTCATCGTGTGGGGGATCGCCGGAGCCAAAACCCCACTGCCGCCAGGCGAGGTAGCCGGCAAACACGATGAAGGCGAGCGATGCCAGGGTGAACGCGCCGAGGATCCATCGGTAGTCGTTGAAGCCAAGGCCTAAGAACCCTGGCTTGGCGCAGTAGATCGCCATTACGACGTAGCAGACGAGGAAGTGCAGCGCCCAGACCGTCGGCGCTGTGAACAGCGTCCAGAGCGTTTCGACTTCGCGAGGGATGAAGCTTTTCATGGCTTACCTCAGGCTCGGGAAGAGGCCGATGATGGCGAAGGTGGCAATCGCGGTGAACGCCATGAAATGCCAGAAGAGCACGACGTTGCGAATGTCCTGATCGTACTTGCCGGTCATCCTGCCGGTAAAACTACGAGCCAGGCAATAGAGCTGCATGATCAGCGCCACTGCCGCATGTGCAGCTGTCCAGATCACTAGCACCCAGACCGTTGCCGGATAGACATGCTGGGTCGGCTGCATGTCGTAGCTCAGCGGTCCCTGGAAGCCCGCAAGCGTCCCGCCGATGGTCAGGATAGCCGAGCCGATCAGCAGCAGTCGTGTCGCCCACACCCGATCATGATCGTTGGTGGAACGGGCGAACAGCATGGCGATCCAGGCGAACAGGAAGAGCGCACCGGCGACGACCGGCCAGAACATCCCCGGCCCGGCAATGCCTGCGGTAAAATCGTCGTGCAGCGTCCAGTAGAAGAAATAGCCGAAGACCAGACTGGCGAAGGCGGTCCAGTCGCCGACCATGGTGATGAACATCGCCCACCAGCCGACCGATGCCGGGCCGGAGACATAGAGGGGGAAACTCTGTCCGAGTCCGACCTCGCGATCGTCGGCCTCCGGGATCTGCGCGGTGCCGGTCCATAGCCAGTAGAGAATGGCGATGAGCGTGCCGACGCTGCAGCCAATGGTGATCCACCACCACTCGTAGGTCATCGAGATGAACACGCCGCCCAGCATCGCCGCAGCGACCATCGTCACGATCGACGAACCGCCGACGCGCAACACCTGGATAGGCTCGCCATCGAGGACCGAGGTGACCAGCGTCTCGCGGTGCCCGGTCTCGGCGTCCGGCAGATAGTAGCGCCCGTCCTCGATGTTGCGGCGCAGATCTGGCTGGTCCCAGAGCGGATAGCGGCTGTTGACGATCGGGATCGACCGTAGGCCCCAGGTCTCGTCCCTCTGGTTCAGCCACTCCATCGTGCCGGCGTTCCACGGATTGTCGGGCGCCGACGGCACGCGTCTCTTCGGCCGCAGCACGTCAGCCACGACGAGCGCGAAACCCGCGGCAAAGATGAAGGCGCCGACAGTGGAGATCAGGTTCATCCAGTCCCAGCCCATGTCGGCCGGATAGGTGAAGACGCGTCGCGGCATTCCCCGAAGGCCGACGAAATGCATTGGGAAGAAGGCGACGTTGAAGCCGACGAACATCAGCCAGAAAGAGATTTTGCCAAGCCGGTCGGAGAGCTTCTTGCCCGCAAAGAACGGGTAGAAATAGTAGATGCCGGCAGTGACCGGAAACAGCATGCCGCCGATCAGCACATAGTGCAGGTGGGCGACGACGAAATAGGTGTCGTGCGCCTGCCAGTCGAACGGCACGAGCGCCACCATCACCCCGGTCAGGCCGCCGATGATGAAGATCGCGAGCCCGCCGGCACCGAACAACATGGGCACGGAGAACACCACCCGCCCGGCCAGCATGGTGGCGATGAACACGAAGATCTGCACGCCGGTCGGAATGACGACGGCCTCGGATGCCGCCGAGAAGAAGGCAAGCGAGATCTGCGGCAAGCCGGTTGCGAACATGTGGTGGACCCACAGGCCGAAACTGAGGAAGCCGGTGCCGACCGCCGCCAGCACGATCCACGAATATCCGACGATCGGCCGCTGCGCGAAGGTCGGCACGATCATCGCCATCAGCGCAATGGCCGGCAGGAAGATGATGTAGACCTCCGGGTGGCCGAAGATCCAGAACAGGTGCTGCCACAGGAGCGGGTCGCCGCCGCGCGCCGCGTCGAAGAATGGCCAGTCAAACATGCGCTGCATCTCGAACAGCAGGTCGCCGGCGATCAGCGGCGGAAAGGCAAACAGGATCATGCCCGCCACGACCAGCAGGTACCAGGCAAACAGCGGCATCATGTTGACGCGCATACCGGGCGCCCGGCACTTCATGATGCCGACGATAAGTTCCACCGCAGCGGCGATCGATGCCACCTCGATAAACGACAGGCCGAGCAGCCAGATGTCGGCACCGATGCCGATCTGTTCCTTGTCGGTGGCAAGCGGCGGGTACATGAACCAGCCACCGTTCGGCGCGGCACCGAAGAAGATCGAGCCGCAGACGAAGATGCCGCCAATCGCAAAGCTCCAGAAGCCGAAGGCCGACAGCCGCGGGAAAGGCAGCTCGCGCGAGCCGAGCATCGACGGCAAGAGGAAGATCGCCACCGCCTCGAAGATCGGCACGGCGAACAGGAACATCATCACCGTTCCGTGCAGCGTAAAGGCCTGGTTGTAGAAATCGGCGCTGACGAGATCGTTGTTCGGCACGGCGAGCTGCAGACGGACGATCAGCGCCAGTACGCCGGCAAACAGCATGAACGCGAAGGCCGTGCAGCCGTACCACAGGCCGATCTCGCTGTTGTTGACGGAGGTCCAGTAGCGCCAGCCGGAGGGCGTGCGCCAGACGTCGCGCAACCGCGTCTCCTGCGCCGCGCGCTCTTGCTGAGGCAGCAGCGGTCCCAGTTCGACGGTCATTCCAGTCCCCTCAGATATTCGGCGATGGCAGCAAGCTCATCCTCCGGCAGCATTCCATAGGCGGGCATGCGAACATTCGGCTTGATCTGGTCCGGCGCGCGGATGAAGCGAACGAGGTTCTCCTGCGTGTTGGGCAGCGTTCCGGCACCGATCGTCGGACGCTGGCCGAACCGCGTCAGGTCGGGACCGATCCGGCCTTCGGCCTCTGTCCCGTCGATCGCATGACAGGCCGCACAGCCGTGCCGCAGGAAGAGCGCCAGGCCGGGAGCAGGATCTGCCGGCGCCGGACCTCCGGGGGTGGGCGAAACGGCAGGCGCCGGCGCCGCAGCCAGCCAGGTGTCAAGCTCGGCCGCCGGCATTGCCTGGACGGTAAATGCCATCAGCGCATGCGAGGTGCCGCAGAACTCGGCACAGACGCCGCGATAGGAGCCGGGCTTCGTCGCCATCAGCTGCAGTTCGTTGATGCGTCCGGGAATGGCGTCCATCTTGCCGCCGATCGACGGGATCCAGAACGAGTGGATGACGTCGCTTGCCTTGAGCCGGAAGAGCACCCGCTCGCCCACCGGCATCCGCACCTCGTTGGCGCTTTCGCGGATCACCTTTCCCGATGCATCGAGATAGCGCACCCGCCACCAGAACTGCTCGCCGGTCACCTCGATGCGCCGCAGCCCCTCGCCCTCGCCGCCGAACCAGGGCCGCATCGCCGGCATTAGCCACACGGCATAGCTCAACAGACCGGCCAGGACGACGACGGGGAACGCCACGCCGCCGAAGAAGATGACCTTTGACGCACCGGCCTCGCCCATCAAAGAGCGCGACTTGCGGCTGGCGTAGATCATCAGGCCGATCACGCCGAGCCATATCACGCCGCCGCCGACCACCATGACCCAGAACAGCGTCGCGACCGCAGAGGCCTCCGATCCGGCAGGATCAAGCGCCGACTGCACCCCGGAACACGAGCTCAGGCTGACGGAAAGAAAGGCGGCGGCTGAAAGACGCGATTTCCAACGGGTGACTGGTGATCGGATTGGCCGGCATACGCCGGTCAAGCGGTCATCGTGCATTCGTGCCCCTGCGGCTCGGGATGGAAATTCGGCGCCGAGTGATCGGCATATGATCGAGCGCTAACGTCGCAACTTTGAATTTGTTCCGCGCCGGATCTCGTTTTTTTCGAATTTGGAACCAGGCGCCGCCCCGACGGTTAACACCACAGAGAGGCCGCGGGCCGCTCGGTCACACACGGGAGGCGGGCCGCTCGGTCACACACGGGAGGAAGACATGCGTGAATTTATTCGCAAGGCAACCGACTTTCTCGATCGACAGAAGGCCGAGCGACGGAAGGCGGACACGCCGGCAATCACCAATCTTCATGTGGTGGTACCCGACCATGTGGAACTGCCGCTACCGCGGCGGCCGCGCGACGAGATCAGCGTTCCCGCTTCGATCAATGGCCGCGACCTCTCGACCGGCCGCCTCTGAGGCGGCCATCAAACCGGAATAAAGACAAGGAATAAGATATGACCGACATCAAATCCGCCAAGATCCTCATCCTCGCCACCGACGGCTACGAACGTTCCGAACTTCGCGTCCCGCTTGAGGAACTGCGCAAGCAGGGTGCAGACGTCAAGATCGCCTCGCTGAAGGCCGGCGAGATCAAGAGCTGGGACGAGACCGACTGGGGTGACAGCGTGGCCGTCGATCTGACCGTCGCCGACGTCAAGATCGAAGATTACCACGCGCTGGTTATTCCGGGCGGCCAGATCAATCCGGACGTGCTGCGCACCGACAAGCAGGCCGTTCAGATCGTCCGAGATTTCGTCAGCAGCGGCAAGCCGGTGGCGGCAATCTGCCATGGTCCCTGGCTGCTGGTTGAGGCCGACGCGCTGCGTGGCCGCAAGGCAACGTCCTTCGCGTCCATCCAGACCGACGTGCGCAATGCCGGCGCGACCTGGGAGGACAAGGAAGTGGTGACCGATCAGGGCATCATTACCTCGCGTTCGCCGAAGGATCTGCAGGCCTTCGTCGCCAAGATCGTCGAGGAAGTGCAGGAAGGCCGCCACGAGCGACGCGCTGCCTGATCCGACGGAAAGATTGACGAAAGGCCGCGCCCGGTGCGCGGCCTTTTCTCGTTGTGTCGTTCGAAGCGGACAGGAAAATCGGATCCGAGGTTCTCAGCTCGGTTCGGTAACCGCCTCCACCAGGGCCGCCTTGGTGGCATCTGCCGCATCCATCAGGAACGACAGCATGCGTTGTTCGTCGGCACGCAACCCGGTCAGCTTTGCCTGCGCCCGCAGCGGATCCCCGACCAGCGCTTCCAGCGGGCTCGGATCCTCCGACAACGCAAGGATGGACGGGTGGATGTAGCTGTTGCGACAGACGGTGGGTGTGTTCTGCAGCTTCTCCGACGCGGCCGTGGTCAGCATCTTGATCCTGATCTTCTCGCCGTCGGCATGCGCCTGACGTGCGGCACCGAAGGCCGCAAGGCTGCCGCCCCAGGTACGAAAAGTCTTGGCCGACACCGACAGGCCCGCTGCCCCGGCAAGGTAGGCGTTGAGGCGTCCTGAATCGATCGCATGGGGCGTACCGTCTTCGTCCGGCCAGGAGAACAGCTGGCGGCCCGGCAGATCGGCGATCTCTTCGAAGATCCGCTGGAGCCGCGGATGGCGAATGGTGTGCCGAACGCGCTTGCCGCCCTTGGCGGTAAACTTCAGCACCACCGAATCCTCCGACATGCTCATGTGGCGCTTGAGCAGGGTCGTCGCACCGTAGGTCTTGTTTTCCTTGGCATAGGCGCGATTGCCGACGCGCAGATGCGTCGCATCCATCAGCGCCACGAGCGCCGCCAGCACCGCCTCAGGATGGTCGAGCCCGAGGTTGAGGTCGCGCTGCACCCGCCGGCGGATCCGCGGCAGCGCTTCGCCGAAGCGGATCAGCTGGTCGTATTTGAGTTCGCTGCGGAAGGCCTGCCAGGCGGCATGATAGCGGTACTGCTTTCTGCCGCGCGCATCGAGACCCGTCGCCTGCAGGTGGCCGCGCGGATCGAGGCATATCCAGACGTTGTCGTAGGCCGGCGGCAGCCCGAGCGCGGTGATCCGCTGCTTCTCCGGCCCTTCGCAGACAAGCGTGCCGTCGGGCATCCGGTAGCAGAAGCCCCGCCCCTTGCGCAGGCGGCGTATCCCGGGCTCGGCATCGCTGACATAGGTCAGGCCGATCTCGGCAAGGGAGGGGGCAAGGGGATCGAGAGTGCGTGTGACGTCCATTGCCGCCCAACGCGGCGGCGCGCGGTTCGTTCCTACACGCGGTCCTTCGGTCCGTCCCCGGACGCACGCTCGAACATCCGCAGCGGCCCCGTCAGGCTCCAGCGAACGCCCTGCGGCCGGTAATCAAGCTGCACGTGACCGCCAAAAGATGCAGCGGCGTGGCGGTTGATGATCGTCGTCCCGAAGCCGGTGGCTTTCGGCTCAGCGACCGCCGGCCCGTCGCGCTCCTCCCAGGTGATCGTCAGGCGCGGATCGTCGTCCACGCTGACGGACCAGTTCAACACGACCCGCCCATCAGGAACCGAAAGGGCACCGTATTTGACGGAGTTCGTCGCCAGTTCGTGCAGCACCAGGCCAAGGTTCTGGACGGCTTCGGCGCGCAAAGCGATGTCGGGACCGCAGACATCGACCCGGTTGAAGGTTTCGACGAACGTCTCTAGGTGCAGTGCGACGACCCGGTGGATCGGCACGCCCTGCCACTGCTCCTGGGCCAGCATCTCGATCGACTTGCCCAGCCCCTGAAGCCGCTCGCCGATGGCACGCTGGAACTCAGCCATGCTTGTTTCCCGCCGGGCCAGCTGGCGCATCATCGCCTGGATCAGCGTCATGATGTTCTTCGTGCGATGCACGAGTTCATGCATGATCAAGTGGATGCGATCTTCCGCCTGGCTGCGGTCGAACGAGGCGTTGGAGAGCGCGATCGCGATCTGGTTCGCTTCGGTGATGCGCGTCTCGATGGGCGGAACAATCTCGCCGTGGCCGATGCGCTCGGCCATCTCGGCGATCTGGCGGATGGGAACGCGCAGCTGCCGCCCTACCAGGTAGGTGATCACCATGCCGAAAACGAGAAGGGCAATGCTGCCGATGATGAGATCACGGGATGTGGCGATGATGTTCGCCTGGGCCGAGGAGATGGGCCCCCAGACGACGACCTTCCATGACGACTCGGCAATCCGCGCATAGCCGTACATCTGCCGTGGATTGCCGCCGACGTCTTCGATCGTGCCGCTGACCCCGGACATCAGCTCGACTGCGCCGGGCGCGAAAGGACCGCGCTCGCCGGGCCTTGCGGCTGTCGAGGTGACGACGCTCCCCGTCTGGTCGAGAACTGCCACCGACCAGCCCGCCGGAAGCGATTCGGTGCTGATGAGCCGCTGCAGGTCGTCGGCATTCTGCGTCAGGATCAGCACGGACCCCGCCTGCGCATAGTCGGGCGTCAGCGGCAGGAGGATGTTGAAAACCCAGCGCCGGCTGGTGGCGCCGAAGATGATGTTGGAGACGACCGCCCGGTGCTCCTCCAAGACCGTTTTCATTCCCTGTCGGTCGGAAACGGCTGACAGCTTTTCGCCGAACCCGACACGGGTGTTGAGCTTCTGGTTGCCCTGCGCATCCGCCAGAATGATGAAGCGCGAGGTGCCGGAGAGGCTCCTCTGAGTGCGCCCGTGGAAAGCCTGGAGATTGCCCCCCTGCAGTTCCGGCGAGTTGGCGATCAGACGCAGCGTCGTTCCTGCATCGGCAAGCTCGCGGTCGATCGAACGCGCAATGCTGCGCGCGTCTTCCTCCGTCTCGCTGTTGAGGATCTCGCGCTGCTGCGCCTCAAGGCGAATCATCAGGAAGATGACGAAGGCGATCAGCGGCAGTGCGATGACCGCGGTCAGCGCAATCAGATAGGCACCGATGGAAGCAGTCGGAAATATCCGCGAAAACCTGGGCATAAGGGATTCAAGCCGCTGCGGTATCAGTCACGGCCCTGACGGCTGCCATCATCGCTTGTCGCCCTCGCCTCGCACAGTCAGAAATGGTTAGCTTGTTCTAACTGACTTTGCGGGCGGAACCAAGCCACCTGGAGGGCAATCTGCTCTGCTGATCTTGGCGCGGAATCGGAAGGGCGGTCAGTCCTCCCTGTTCTCCGACCATGCCTTGTCGACATGCTTTCCGGGCGGCACCTTGTGAGCGGTGGCGTCCTCCGAGCCGGTAATGACGGTGGGTTTGGCGGAATGGACGCCGCTGGCTTCGCGGTCACCCTCGCTCTTGGCAAACTGGCCCTTGGCATCGCCGTGGACGGCGCCTGTGCCCTTATCCTTCGGAATATCGTTGCGCATAGATGGTCTCCCGTGCCGGCAGGACGAAGATCCTGCCTTACTCAGTCAACCGGCTCTGCCGATTATGGTTCCCGCGATTGGCGTGCGACCTCACGGCGAACGGCCACCGGGCGATCTGCCGGCGGCCGACACATTGTGAAGATCGATGATCGCTCAGAGGCGCACAGTGGTCTGCGGATCGAAGACGACCGCCTTGTCGAGGTTCATGACGAACTGGAACGGCTGGCCGACGGACAGCACGATGTCGGCGCGGGTACGCGCGGTGAACGACTTGCCCTTGATCTGCGCGGTGACGAACGTATCCGATCCGGTCGGCTCGACCATCGTCACATGCCCGTCGATCACCGTCGTCTGGCGGGCCTGCGGATCGGTGAGGCTGGCATCGCTGATGGTTTCCGGGCGCAGGCCGACGATGACAGACTGGCCATCCTTCAGGGCGCCGGGCGCGACGGTCGAGGGCACAGGAACGCTGATGCCGGCATCGTCGAACAGTCGGATCCGCTGATCGGCACCGCTGCCCGCCACTTCGCCCTTCAGCATGTTCATTGCCGGCGATCCCATGAAGTCGGCGACGAAGATGTTGGCCGGCAGGTTGTAGATCTCGGCCGGCGTGCCGACCTGCTGAACGGCGCCTTCCTTCAGGACGACGATCTTGGTGGCGAGCGTCATCGCCTCGATCTGGTCGTGCGTCACGTAGACGATCGTCGCGTGGGTGTTCTGGTGCAGCGACTTGATCTCGGCCCGCACCTCGACGCGCAGCTTGGCATCGAGGTTGGACAGCGGCTCGTCGAAAAGGAAGACCCGCGGCTGGCGCACCAGTGCCCGGCCCATGGCGACGCGCTGCCGCTGGCCGCCCGAAAGCTGGCTGGGGCGGCGCTTCAGCAGGTGTTCGATCTGCAGCGTCTTCGCCGCAGTCAACACTGCCTGCTCGCGTTCCGCCTTCGGCACGCCGCGCATTTCCAGCGCAAACGCAATGTTCTCTTCCACCGTCATGTTCGGGTAGAGCGCGTAGGACTGGAAGACCATGGCAATGTCGCGCTTGGAAGGATGCAGGTCGTTGACCACCTGCCCGTCGATGACGATCTCGCCCGACGTCGGCGGCAAAAGGCCGGCGATCGAGTTGAGCAGTGTCGACTTACCGCAGCCGGACGGCCCGACCAGAACCAGGAAGCCGCCCTTTTCCAGCTCGATGTCGATGCCCTTGAGAACCTCGACAGGGCCGATCTTCTTGCGCAGGTTCTTGATCTGAAGAAAGCTCATGGCGGTTATCCCTTGACTGCGCCGGCCATCAGGCCACGCACGAAGTAGCGTCCGGCGACGATGTAGACGAACAGTGTCGGCAGCGCTGCGAAGACCGCCGCGGCCATGTCCACATTGTATTCCTTGACGCCCGTGGAAGACGAAACGAGGTTGTTGAGCGCCACCGTCATCGGCGAATTCGCACCGGACGAGAAGGAGACGCCGAACAGGAAGTCGTTCCAGATATTCGTGAACTGGTAGATGATGGTGACGACGATGATCGGCCCGGATGTCGGCAGCAGAATGCGCCAGAAGATGCGGAAGAAGCCCGCACCATCCATCATCGCCGCCTTGATCAGCTCGTCCGGAAACGCCTCGTAATAGTTGCGGAAGAACAGCGTCGTGAAGCCGAGGCCGTAGATCACGTGGACGAAGACCAGCCCAGTCGTCGAGTTGGCAAGGCCAAGCATGCCGAGCACCCGCGCCATCGGGATCAGCACCGCCTGGAACGGGATGAAGCAGGCAAACAGCATCATGCCGAACACCAGCTTGTGGCCCGGAAAGCGCCACTTGGTCAGCACGTAGCCGTTCAGTGCACCGAGCAGCGTCGAGATCAGCACCGCCGGCACGACCATCTTGATCGAGTTCCAGAAGTAGCCGCGGATGCCGCCGCAGGTGACGCCGATACAGGCCTCGCCCCACGCCTTGACCCAGGCGTCGATCGACGGTGCCGTCGGCAATGCCATCATGTTGCCGCCACGGATCTCGTCGAGCGATTTCAGCGAGGTCGTCAGCATGACGTAGAGCGGCAGGAGATAAACGAGCGCCAGCACCAGCAGCAGCCCGTAGATGACGTAGCGGGCCGTGTTGGCCGAGCCCGCGGTAACCGTTTCGCTTGCGCCGCTCATCAGTTGCGCTCCCGCAGTTCGGAATAGAGGTAAGGCACGATGATCGCGGTGATCCCCATCAGCATCATCACCGCGCTCGCGGACCCGACGGCCATCTGGTTGCGGGTGAAGGTATAGGAATACATGAAGGTCGACGGCAGCTCGGTGGCATTGCCAGGACCGCCGCCGGTCAGTGCAATGACCAGGTCGTAGGACTTGATCGCCATGTGCGCGAGCACGATGAAGGCCGACAGGAACACCGGGCGCAGCATCGGGATGATGATCCGGCGGTAGATGGAGGTCATCGGCGCGCCGTCGATCTGGGCGGCCTTGATGATCTCGCCGTCGATGCCGCGCAAGCCGGCAAGGAACATCGCCATGACGAAGCCGGACGCCTGCCAGACGCCGGCGATGACGACCGTGTAGATGGCCATGTCGGGATTGACCAGCCAGTCGAAGCGGAAGCTCTCCCAGCCGAGGCTGCGCATCGTGTGCTCCAGCCCGAGGCCCGGATTGAGAAACCACTTCCAGGCGGTGCCGGTAACGACGAAGGACAGCGCCATCGGATAGAGGAAGATCGGCCGCAGCACGCCCTCGCCGCGGATGCGCTGGTCGAGGAGGATGGCGAGCGCCAGGCCGATGACGATGCAGATGCCGATGTAGAGCGAGCCGAAGATGGCGAGGTTCTTCATCGCCATGTACCAGTTCGGCTGCGACCAGAGACGTTCATAGGCGTCGAAGCCGACCAGCTTGTAGACCGGCAGGATGCGCGAGTTGGTGAACGACAGGTAGACGGTCCACAGGATGAAGCCATAGACGAAGACGAGCGTGATGGCGAAGGACGGCGCCAGCACGACCTTCGGCAGCACGTCGCGGGCGCGGTCGGCGAAAGAGCGTCGCGGCCTTGTCGGTGTCACCATCGGGACCGGTTCGATTGTCGTCATGGGGGATCTCCGGATGGGAATAGAGACGTTTGAAGGTGCGCCAACAAAAAAGCCCCCTCTGGCCTGCCGGCCATCTCCCCCACAAGGGGGGAGAAAACCTGCGGAGCACCCACCGAGCAAATCAGGCCCAGACAGTGCGGCTGGGTTAAGCCCCTCCCCCGTGTGGGGAGGGGTTTGGGGCGGGGTCTTTTTGACTACTTCGCCGCAGCAACCGCTTCCGGCAGGCGCTTCAGCGCGTCGTCAGTCGAGATCTGACCGTTGAGGTGCTGGGTCACGACGTCGAAGACGGCTTCCTTGACGGCCGACGGCTGAGCGTAGCCGTGGGCGAGCGAGCCCATCAGCGTGCCCTTTTCGGCCGCTTCGGCAACGTCCTTGATGCCCTTCTTGCCGCAATCGTCGAACTGGTCGCCGGGAACGTCCGTGCGTGCCGGAACCGAGCCCTTGACCGTGTTGAAGGCGATCTGGAAGGCCGGATCCTCGACGGCTGCCGCCATCTTCAGCTGCGCGTCACGCTGCTTCTCGCCGACGTCGAACATGACGAACTGGTCGGCGTTGAACAGCACGTTGCCCTGCGTACCGGGGAAGCGGATGCAGACGAAGTCGGTGCCCGGCTTCTTGTTGGCGCGCAGGAATTCGCCCTTCGCCCAATCACCCATTTCCTGGGCGCCGGCCTTGCCCTCGATGACCAGGGCGGACGACAGGTTCCAGTCGCGGCCCGAGAAGTTCGGGTCGAAATAGGTCTTCAGCTTCGACATGTTGTCGAACACCTTGCGCATCGTGTCGCCACTCAGCGACGCGGTATCGAGTTCGATTACCGCCTTCTTGTAGAAATCGGCGCCGCCAACGGACAGCACGACGGCTTCCCAAAGCGTTCCGTCCTGCCATGGCTGACCGCCATGTGCGAGCGGCACGATGCCCTGCGACTTGAAGCTGTCGAGCATGGCGATGAACTGGTCGAAATTCTCCGGGGCCTTGCCGCCGGCCTTGTCGAGCGCTGCCTTGTTGATCCACAGCCAGTTGGTGGAGTGGATGTTGACCGGCGCTGCGATCCAGTTGCCGTCATACTTGGCGAAATCCTGCAGCGCGGCGGGGATGACCTTCTCCCAGCCCTGCTTTTCGGCAAGCTCGTTGAGGTTGCCGACGACGCCCATTTCGGCCCAGTCGCGGATGTCGAAGCCGAGCATCTGCACGGCAGTCGGCGGGTTGCCGGAGGTGACGCGAGCGCGCAGTGCCGTCATCGCCTGGACGCCGGAACCGCCGGCGACCGGCATGTCCGTCCAGGACACGCCTTCCTTCTGGAGGTTTTCCTTCAGCACGTTGAGCGCGGCGGCTTCGCCACCCGCGGTCCACCAGTGCAGAACCTCAACGCTTTCCTGAGCCTTTGCCGCACCGGCAGCAAGACCGATGATCGCCACGCCTGCGGCAAGCATCTTCATAGAGCGAATTTTCATTTTGAAATCTCCCGTTGTATCCGGGCTCCTCTCCGGATTAGTGATTTATAACGATATAAAAGGCGCTGGTGTCAAGCGGCGACGGCGAAATTCGTCGGCACCGCCATCTGCCGCTAATCCTCTGACTTCGCAGCGCAAAAATGAAAAAATCTCTTTCCGGTTCCCCGAAAAGTATGATTTGTATCGTTTTCGGAGGACCGAGTTTATGCGTGGAGGAGGACTTTCGGCATGACGATCGACAAAGTCAGGCGGCGTAGACGCACGTCGAGCGACGGGGCACCGAAGCCCATGGTCTCGGGCGGCAAGCCAACCTTGAAGACGATTGCCGAGATGACAGGGCTTGCGGTGACGACGGTGTCGCGGGCGCTGGCAGGCGATGTGCAGATCGCCCTCGATACACGGATGCGCGTGTCACAGGTTGCCGCCGAGATCGGCTACCTGCCGGACCGGGCGGCTCAGCGTCTGCGCACCGGCAAGACCAGCGTCATCAGCCTCATCCTCTACCCGCACGAGGAAATCCTCGGCTATGCGACGTCGATGATCAAGGGCCTGACCGAGGCACTGCGCGACACCAGCTACCACCTCGTCATCACGCCGCATTTCTCGGACCGGCCGCAGATCGAGCCGGTTCGCCACATCATGCGCAACCGCATGGCCGATGGGCTGATCTTCACGCGCACCGAACCGCAGGACGAGAGGGCAAAAATGCTCCTGGAGAACGATTTCCCGTTCGTCTGTCATGGGCGCACCGAACTTGCGACGCCGCATCCGTTTGTCGACTACGACAACTACACCTTCGCCTATCAGGCAGCGCGCAGGTTGATCGAAGCCGGCTGCCGCAAGCTGGCAATCATCCTGCCGCCCGGCCAGTTCACCTTCGCCAGTCACATGCGGCACGGCTTCATGACGGCGATCCGCGAGGAAGGCCTCGCATACGACATCCCCGACTCGGTCACGCTCGACAGCAAGTCGGATGCGTTGCGTGCCTGTTTCTACGACCGCTTCGGTGAGGCGGACCGGATCGACGGAGTGATCTGTGGTGGCGAAGTGGTGGCGATGGCGGTAATGGCGGCCGCCTACGACCGCGCGCTGAAACCCGGCGAGGACGTTCACATCGTCACCAAGCAGACGTCGGGCCTGTTCGATCAGGTGCGACCGCGCATCCCGACGATCTACGAAGACCTGTCGGAGGCTGGCCGGCTGATGGGCAAGGTCCTCCTCCAGCGCATCGCCGGCGACACGCCGGTCACGGACCTGCAACACCTGCAGACCGTGACCGACTTCTAGCCTACCGCGAAATGCTCATTCCTCGTCCTGGAACACCACGTCGCGCTTGGCCCGCACGCTCGGCAGGAAGACGACGATCAGCACCAGCAGCGCGATGCCGAGCAGCGTTGCGCTGATTGGACGGGTGAGGAATGTCGATGGATCACCGCGCGACAGGATCATCGCCCGCCGCAGGTTTTCCTCCAAGAGCGGCCCGAGCACGAAGCCGAGCAGCAGCGGCGCCGGCTCGCAACGAAGCTTCACCAGCACGTAGCCGATCAGCCCGAAAAACGCGACGGCATAGAGGTCGTAGACGTTCGAGTTGACGCTGTAGACCCCGATCGAGCAGAAGGCCATGATGATCGGGAACAGCACGTAGTAAGGGATCGTCAGCAGCTTCACCCACAGCCCGATCAGCGGCAGGTTGAGGACCACCAGCATCAGGTTGCCGATCCACATGGAGGCGATGATGCCCCAGAACAGCGCCGGCTGTTCCGTTGCGACATTCGGCCCCGGCACGATACCCTGGATGATCATCGCGCCGATCATCAGCGCCATCACCGGGTTTGCCGGAATTCCGAGCGTCAACAGCGGAATGAACGAGGTCTGGGCGCCGGCATTGTTCGCCGATTCCGGCCCGGCAACGCCGGCAATCGCACCCTGCCCGAACTCCTTCGGGTTCTTCGAGACGCGCTTTTCGACCGTGTAGGAGGCGAAGGACGCGAGGATCGCTCCGCCGCCCGGCAGGATGCCGAGCGCCGAACCGATCGCCGTGCCGCGCAGCACCGGTCCGACCATCTGGCGGAAGTCGTCGCGGGTCGGCATCAGGCCGGTGACCTTGGCCATCAATACGGTGCGGGTCTTTTCGCCTTCAAGATTGCGCAGGATCTCGGCGATGCCGAAGACACCGACCGCGACCGCCACGAAGTTCAACCCGTCCGCATATTCCCGGATGCCGAGCGTGAAGCGCGGCGTGCCCGAGTAGATGTCGGTGCCGACAAGCCCGAGCAAAAGGCCGAGCACGACCATGGCAAGCGCCTTGATGACCGAGCCGGAGGCCAGTGCAATCGACGAGACGAGGCCGACGACCATCAGGGAGAAGTATTCGGCAGCGCCGAATTCAAGCGCGATCGAGGTGAGCGGCGGCGCGAAGATCGCCACCAGAAATGTCGACACCGTGCCGGCAAAGAACGAACCGAGAGCAGCGATTGCCAGCGCAGCGCCCGCCCTGCCCTTGCGCGCCATCTGGTACCCGTCGATGGCCGTAACGGCGGACGAGCTTTCGCCTGGCATGTTGATGAGGATAGCCGTCGTCGAGCCGCCGTACTGGGCGCCGTAATAGATGCCGGCGAGCATGATCAGAGACGACACCGGCTCCAGCTGAAAGGTGATCGGCAGCAGCATGGCAATGGTGGCCGTGGCGCCGATGCCGGGCAGCACGCCGATCAGCGTTCCCAGAAGCACGCCGATGAGGCAGAAGAAGAGGTTGGCTGGCGTTCCGGCCGTCATGAAGCCAAGCGCGAGATTGTCGAACAGTTCCATCTGTCAGCCTTCCTAGAAACCGAGCCAGGGGCCGAAGCTGCGGAAAGGCAGACCAAGGCCGTAGCTGAACACGAGCACCGAAAACAGCGTGAGGACCGCCGACAGCAGCACCGACAGCAGCGGTGTCATCCGTGACGAGGCGAAGGAGGCGATCATTGCCGCTAGGAACAACGCCGGCACGAAGCCAAGGCCGCGCACTGTCATGCCGAAGACGATCGGCGCCGGCAGGATGAACATCAGCCCCCGCCATGCGATCGGACCGACGCCTTCATGTTCGACGCGAGCCGACTGGACGACGATGATCAGCCCGAACAGCACCAGCACGCAGGCGAGCACCAGCGGAAAATAGCCCGGTCCCATGCGGAACGCCGTGCCGAGCTCGAGATCGAGCGACTGCACGACGAAGAACAGCCCGAGCAGGATGAAGAGCGCGCCGCAGAGCGCATTGGTTCGGTCAAAGCGAACGGATTTCATAATGTCTCCCGATGACGTGGAGGATCAAGACAGGACATTCGAGCCGAACTGCCCCCTCCGGCAAGCCAGAGGGGGCAAGATCGCTCAGATGCTGTCCAATTTCGGCTGATCCTCAGTCGGCATACTGGCCGGCGGCTTCGATGACCGGCTTCCACCGGGTGATCTCGCCTTCCAGCTTGGTCTTCAGAGCTGCCGGGGTCGCATCCGCATCCGGCGACGGCGCGGTGCCGAGCTCGGCGAAGCGGGCGGCGACATTGGGATCCTTGAGCGCGACCTGGAGAGCCTTTGACAGCCGCTCGGTTGCCTCGGCCGGCGTGCCCTTGGGCGCATAGATGCCGTGCCAGATGCCGACCTCGAAGCCCGAGAGCCCGGCTTCGACGGCCGTCGGCACGTCCTTCAGCACGTCGAGGCGCTTTGGCGAGGTGACCGCATAGGCCTTGATCGTGCCGCCCTGGATCTGCTTGGTGGTGTTGGTCGTCTGGTCGCACATGATGTCAACCTGGCCGCCGAGAAGGTCGGTCATCGCGGGACCGGTGCCCTTGTAGGGAACGGTGACGAGCGGCGTCTCGATGGCGCTCATGAACAGCATGCCGCACAGGTGCGATGCGGCGCCGATGCCGGCATTGGCGACCGTCACCTTGTCCTTGTTGGTCTTGGCATATTCCACCAGACCCTTGAGGTCCTGGGCTTCCATGTCCTTGCGGGCGACGATCGTCATCGGCACGTCAGTGACGAGGCCGACATACTCGAACGCGTTCAGCGTGTCGTAGGCAAGCTTGCGATAGAGCGTCGCGCTGGTGGCCATGCCGATATGGTGCAGCAGCAGCGTGTAACCGTCGGCATCGGCATTCGCCACGCGTCCGGCTCCGAGCGTGCCGCCGGCGCCGCCGACGTTTTCAATGATGATCTGCTGGCCGAGGTCCTTCGACATCGATTCAGCCACCAGACGCGCGACGGTGTCGGTCGGCCCTCCGGCCGAGAACGGCACGATCATGGTGATCGAGCGCTCGGGATAGCCGGCAGCGGCAGCAAGCGTGGAAGACAGGGAAACGGCAGCGAAAGCGGTTGCGCAGGCCAGCGCCTTGAAGAT
This sequence comes from Rhizobium sp. 0TCS1.26, assembly GCF_050455525.1. Taxonomy (NCBI): domain Bacteria; kingdom Pseudomonadati; phylum Pseudomonadota; class Alphaproteobacteria; order Hyphomicrobiales; family Rhizobiaceae; genus Rhizobium; species Rhizobium sp. 0TCS1.26. The sequence goes on from NZ_JBCIYV010000001.1 coordinate 1,262,699, forward strand.
TTTCATCGACATCCTCCTCAGATGAAATCAGTCCAGCCGTCGACGGCTCCTCCCGCAACGGCATGGTAACCCATCTGCCGTCAGATGCTTGCATCCTGCAATCGGCGCGATCGCCCGCGACGAAAGAACAACGGCGAGCCGCACCTGCTTGGGTGGATTTCGCCCCATCGACGCCCGCTGACGGGCGGAAATCCACCCAATACGGCGAGACCGGCAGATCGGGCGCCTACTCCTCCAGCTCGCCCAGCGCGTCGGGCAGCAGCAGTTTCTTGTCGAGGCCGTATTTCTGCATCTTCTCGTAGAGCGTCTTGCGGCTGATTCCGAGCTGCTCATAGACCGGTTTCAGCGCCCCGCCATGCGCCGCAATGGCGCTTGCCAGGATGTTGCGCTCGAAGGCCGACACGCGATCCGCCAGCCGCCCGCTCTCCGGCTTCACCAGCGCTCCGCCATCGCCGGGCCGCATGTCGAGCCCGAGCACCAGCCGGTCGGCAGCGTTGCGCAGTTCACGCACATTTCCCGGCCAGTCTCGCTGGGCGACTGAGGCGACCACCTCCTGCGGCACATCCATGTCGTCGCGGCCGTAGCGAGCGCAGGCTTCCCGCACCAGCTGCAGGAACAGCAGCGGAATATCCGGCCGGCGCTGGGCAAGCGAAGGTACCCGGATCGTCGCGACGTTCAGCCGGTAGAAGAGGTCTGCGCGAAACCGACCGGCCACCACCTCCGCCTCCAGATCCACCTTGCTGGTGGCGATGAACCGCACGTCGAGACCCACCGTCTCGTTCGAGCCGAGCCGGGTGATGACGCGCTCCTGCAGCACCCGCAGGAACTTCGCCTGCAGGTCGAACGGCATCGAGCCGATCTCGTCGAGCAGGATGGTGCCGCCGCGGCCATGCTCGAACTTGCCGTAGCGCGGCCGAAGAGCGCCCGGAAAAGCGCCGGCTTCATGGCCGAAAAGCTCACTCTCGATCAGCGTTTCGGGAAGCGCAGCACAGTTGATGGCAATGAAGGGCTTGTTCGCCCGCGGGCTGACATCGTGCAGGGCGCGCGCCACCACTTCCTTGCCGGCACCGGTATCACCGATAATCAGCGTATCGGCATCCGCAGCGCCAATGGCGCGGATCTGGTAGCGCAGATCGACCATCACCTGGGTGCGGCCGGGCAGCCGCGTCTCCAGGTCGTCTCGCTTGCCGGCCACTGCCCGCAGCCGGCGGTTTTCCAGCACCAGCCCGCGCCGGTCGATGGCCCGGCGGATGACACCCGCCAGATGCGGCGTGGTGAACGGCTTTTCGATGAAATCATAGGCGCCGTCGCGCATTGCCTTGACCGCAAGCTGCACGTCGCCGTGGCCGGTCACCAGGATCACCGGGATTTCCGGATCGAGTTCCCGCACCCGGTGCAGGAGCGTCATGCCGTCGAGGCCGGGCATGCGGATATCGCTGACCACGACGCCGTCGAAGGAATAGCCGATCAGTTCGAGCAACTGATCGCCGCTCGACAGCGTCTGCACCGACAGACCGGCAAGCTCCAGCGCCTGCGCCGTCGAGCGGCGCAACTCCTCCTCGTCATCGACCAACAATACGCGCTGCATGCTCACTCCGCCGCCTGACCCATCGTTTGCTCCGCGACCGGCAGCTCGATGATGAAGATCGCTCCGCCGTCGGGGTGATCCTCGACACTGAGGCTGCCGCCGAAATCCTTGACGATGTTATAAGAGATCGACAAGCCCAGCCCCAGGCCCTTGCCGATGCCCTTGGTGGTGAAGAAGGGGTCGAATATCCGCTCGCGGATCGCCGAGCCGACACCCGGTCCGTGGTCGCGGATGGAGATCGTCACGCGCTCGGCAACTGGGCCGCCCGCCACCACGTGAGGCGCCATCTGCCGCTCAACGCTGAGCGTGATGGTGCGGTCCTCGCGCCCCTCGACGGCATCGGCTGCATTGGTGAGAATGTTGACGAGCACCTGCTGCAGGCGCACGAAGCCTGCCTGGACCATCGGCGGCGGCGACGGCAGCTCGATCGTCAGTTCCGCCTGCGCCGCCTTCAGTCGCGCGGCGACGATCTCCAGCGTCTCGCGGATCACCTCGTCCAGCGCAACGGCGCCCAGCTTCTCGTTCGGCTTGCGGGCGAAATTGCGCAGATGCCGCGAGATCGACGCCATCCGGTCGATCAGCGCCGAAATGCGGCGGATATTGTCGCTCGCCTCCTCCAGCCGTCCCCGCTCGATCAGCACGGCGGCGCTGTCGGTATAGGTCTTGGCCGCCGCCAGCGGCTGGTTGAACTCGTGCGACAGGGCCGCCGACATCTGCCCGAGGCCGGCAAGCTTGCCGGCCTGGATGAGGTCCGATTGGGTCTGCCGCAACTGCTGCTCGGTCTGTCGCCGCTCGGCAATCTCGTCTTCGATCCGGCTGTTGACCCGGGCAAGATCGGCGGTGCGTTCCTCCACTCGCCGCTCCAGTTCGTTGTGCGCCTGTTCCTGCATCTGCAGACGCTCCGCCAGCCGCGCCCGCCGCTGCATGACGAAGGCGACGCCGAGGCCGGTCATGCACAGCAGCAGCAGGCCGGCGACGACCACCGTCTGGGCCTGAGCTCGCGCCGAGGCCGTGTCGGTCAGCACATTGACCGTCCAACCGGCTTCCGGCATCTCCTGCGCCGAAACCAGATATTCGCGCGTCCCGTTGTCCGTCGTCAGCGTCATCAGCCGATGGCCGTCATCCTGCCGCTCCGTCATCGGCAGTTCGGTAAGCACCGCATCGGCGTAGCGTCGCGAGGCTTCGGTCCGCGATCGGCGCTCCGGCGTCAGCGGCAGGACGGCACTGTAGAGCCATTCAGGCGTCCCGGTCATGAAGATGATGCCTTCCGGATCCGACACGAAGATCCGCGCATCGCCGCCGACCCAGGAGCTTTCGATGCTGTCGATGTCGACCTTGAAGACAATGACACCGAGGATCTCGCCGCCGATCTCGATGGGGGAGGAAAAGTAGTAGCCGCGCTTCGCCGATGTCGTGCCGAGCGCATAGAAGCGTGCCTGCGCGCCGCGCGCCGCCTCCTGGAAATATGGGCGGTAGCTGAAGTTCTGGCCGACGAAGCTGGTCGGCTGGTCGAAATTGCTGGCGGCGATCGTCTCGCCGTCCATCGTCAGCATGTAGATGTCGGAGGATTTCAGCAGCGCGTTGATCTGGCTGAGATAGAGGTTGGTGGCGTGTCTGCGGACGGCATCGCCGGGCGCCCTGATCAGCGCTTCGATATCCGGCTGGTCGGCGATCAGCGCCGGCAGCGCCTCATAGCGCCGCAGATGCCCGTCGAGTGCGGCCACCGCCAGCCGCAGCGTCGTTCCCCCTTGAGCCTGAGCCTCGTTCAGATAGCGGCGCACGACGACCTCGCCGCCGAACAACGCAAACAGGATCGCCAGAGCAGCAAAGCCGGCAATCGCCGACAGGTAGCGTGTCCTCACCTTCGAGCCCTCCCCGGCTGCTCACCGATATCACAGTATCCGGCAGCCGAACTCAAGTCCTGCGGCCTTTGGCCCGCAACACTCGGTTAACCGCGTTCGCCAATGCTGCAGCGGGAAAGGCCGGCGTTTAGCTGCCGCACACCGGTTTGAATTATGACAGAACCTCCCGTCGGTTCAGGACTTCACCATGTGTGGCTTTGCCGGTTTCTGCAACATTGCCCTGGATCCCGCTCGGGCGCCGCCGGTCCTGACCGCCATGGCTGCCTCCATTGCCCATCGCGGACCGGATGGATCCGGCACCTGGCACAAGGACGATGTCGGGTTGGCGCATGTCCGCCTGTCGATCGTCGGGCTGAGCGACGGCCAGCAGCCGATGCACAGCACCGACGGCGCGCTGACGATCGTCTTCAACGGCGAGATCTTCAACTACGTCGAACTGCGCGAAGAGCTGAAGCAGCGTGGCCAAATGTTCCGTACCGGCAGCGACACAGAGGTCATACTCGCTCTCTATGCAGCCTATGGCGACGAGTGCCTGACACGGATGAACGGCGACTTCGCCTTCGCACTCTGGGACGGCCGCCGGCACCGCATGCTGCTCGCCCGAGACCGGATGGGCGTGCGGCCGCTTTTCTACACGCCGAGAGACGGCGGCCTGGTCTTCGGTTCCGAGGTCAAGGCGCTGCTGGAGATGCCGGGCGTCGAGGCGGATCTCGATCCGATGGCGCTGGACCAGATTTTCACCTTCTGGGCGCCGATCGCACCGCGCACGGCCTTCAAGGATATTTTCGAACTCGAGCCGGGACATCGGATGATCGTCGAGAACGGCAGGGTCGATATCCGGCCGTACTGGACGCTGGACTATCCCGACATCGGCGATACCGGCGGCAACCAGAACGAAGGCGAGGCGCAAGAGGAAATCGCCGCATTGCTGACCGACGCGGTGCGGCTGCGCATGCGGGCCGACGTGCCGGTTGCCGCCTATCTCTCCGGCGGCCTCGACTCGTCGCTCATCTGCGCGCTTGCGGCACCCATGGCACCCGACGGCCTCAACACCTTCTCGGTCACATTCGATAGCGCCGAACACGACGAAAGCGCCTTCCAGCGGCAGGTGGCCGACGCGCTCGGTACTCGCCATCGATCCGCGGCCAGTACGCCAGACGGCATCGCGGCGTCGTTCGCCGAGGTGATCCGTTTTGCCGAGCGGCCGGTGCTGAGAACGGCGCCGGCACCGCTGTTTGCGCTGGCCGGCCTCGTCCGGCAGACCGGCATGAAGGTGGTGCTGACCGGCGAAGGCGCCGACGAGGTGTTCGGCGGCTACGACATCTTCAAGGAGGCCAAGTTGCGGCGCTTCTGCGCCCGTCAGCCGGCTTCCCGCCGCAGGCCTCTTCTGCTGCGCAAGCTCTATCCCTATCTCCCGGGCCTGCAGAACCAGTCCGCCGATTATCTGGCGGCCTTCTTCGGCACCGCGCAGGATCGGCTGGATGACCCGCTTTTCTCCCACCGGCCTCGCATGCGCACCACAAGCGGCGCCAAGCTGTTCTTCTCGGAAGAACTGCGCCGCGAACTTAGCGGCTACGATGCGGCCGAAGACCTCGCAGCAAGGCTGCCTGACCGCTTCCGCCACTGGCATCCGCTGCACCAGGCCCAATATCTGGAGACCCGCTTCCTGCTGCCCGGCTACATCCTGTCGAGCCAGGGCGACCGGATGGCGATGGCGCACGGTATCGAGGGCCGCTTTCCGTTTCTCGACCATCGGCTTGTCGAGCGGGCGACGCGGCTACCGCCGAACCAGGTGCTCAAGGGCCTGACGGAGAAGCACGTGCTGCGCCAGATCGCCGGCGACCTGTTGCCGGATCTTGTCGGCAGGCGGCCCAAGCAACCCTACCGGGCACCCGACAGCGCATCCTTTCTCGGCGAAGCCGGTCGCGCCTGCACCTCAAGCTTTCTGAGCGAGCAGGCGATTGGCGACGCCGGGCTTTTCGACCCGCGCGCCGTCGCCAGACTGGCCGCCAAGGCCGGCAGCCGTCCGCTCACCGGCTTCCGCGACAATGCGGCCTTCATCGGCATCCTTTCGACTCAGATCTGGCTCAACTGCTTTGCCGGCGCGCGATCCGGAACGCTGGCAACTGCCTGACTTTTCGCGATGCCGATGGATCAAACCCCGGCGCTTGAGGTTCTATCCTTGTTGAACAAGAGACAATGCAAGGAGGAAGCCATGGCTAACGCCAGTTCCAAGCACATCGGATCTGCATCGCAGGGCAAGCTGAGCGGCACCGGCGCGATGACCGACATCGACAAGGAAAAGCTGCCGGAGAACATGGTGCTTTCCAACCGCGACAAGGCGCAGCATTCGCGCGAGCGTGGCCTGGACGGCAAGGCGATCCAGAACGAGCAGTATCACGATCAGGATGCCAATCGTCTGGCGGACGAGTAACCATCCGCTGACGGGGCGCCGCCGGATCTTCGCTTTTTCGTGAAGGCGCCCCGCCTTGCATCCGTGGCCGAGAGGAGTACCTTGAGCCATCGCCGGCTGAAGACCAGGGCGTCCGGTGACTGGAAGCATTCGCTTCCGCCCTCCTCCAGAGGAGGCCATAGTGATGGACTTTGCACCAGCGCAAACCACCCTTGAGCCGCAGGACCTGGAATTTCTCCAGGGCTGCTTTGACACGATACGCCGCAAGCGCGGCCTTGATGGCGACAATCCCGTCGCCTCCCATCTCGCAGCACAGATGATCGAGCTTTATCAGGCTGGGGTTCGTGATCCGCACGAACTGAACAGTCGCATGGGGCTCTGATCGCTCATCGATCTGCCGAGAACCACCAGAGCGGGCGTCAGCGCCCGTTCTTCATTTTTGCCACCTCGTTCTCGATCTCCGAACGACGGGTGTAACCGGCGTCCATCAGCTATTATCGTTTTGCCTGGAGATTGCGCTCGTCGCGCATCAGATAGAGGCGGGTCACCACGTCCAGATGGCCCTCCAGCCATGTAGCCATGGCCACCTCTTCGGCGAGGTTCTTTTCGAAAACGGCCAGTGCTTCCGTATCGGCGAGTTCGTCCGCTGCAGCGATCAGAACCCGGTAGGTGGCGATCTCCGAATGCTCGAACGTGTAGGCGGCCATCGCCGCCTTGACCACCTCGTCGCCCGACAGCAGGCTCGTGACACCCTGCGCCGTGGCGCTGAGACGGCCGGCGACGTTCTTCAGCATCGATCCGCCACCCGGCTGACGGTCCAGCAACTGCTGCAACGCCTGCGCCTGCGCTTCCGTCTGCACCAGATGGTCTTCCAGCCGGGCGCGAAGCTCCGGATAATTCTCGATACGGCCGATCTGGGTGCGGAGCAGCGCAATCGCGTGCACCTCCATCGCATGCGCATCCCGCAGCCATGCAAGGAAATGGTCGGCAGAATGGGTCATGACGCAATTCTCCTGTCCCTGTCTCGGATCAACCAGTCAACTCGGCTTGCAGGCCTCGGGTTCCTCCGGGCCGCGTGGGAAGCTTTTTCGGAACGAACCGGGCGGCGATCAGTTGGACCCTCGAACAGAAGAGGAGACGCGACATGCCCGAACCCCGGGAACCGAGCGAGCAGCCGCCAATGCCCTCCCCCGTCTGGGCACCCGAGCCACCGATCATGGAGCCTGAGCCGGATCGCCTGCCGGACGAGGATCCGGTTCCAAATCCCGACGAGACGCGGGAGCCACCGCAGCAGGTCTAGCCGAGGTCATTTATAGAGGCAAGCGGCGACATATTTTGCTGAAAGAAGCCGGAGCGGCGACGGGAACCCGTCGCCGCTATGCGCGTTTCATTGGCCATCAGAGATACCAGGGGTGACTATCTTGGACGTTGGCACAAGCATCAACCGTCTTCAACAGCCGAAAATCCGCCAGCCTATCGCTCGCCTCGGCCGCAACGTCTGGCGGCAGACGACCTGCGACCGCGCCGCATTCCTCATCGACGGGGCCGAATATTACCGGCGGCTGGACGAGGTTCTCCGCAAGGCGCAGCATTCGATCTTCATCGTCGGTTGGGACTTCAATCCGGGTATCCGGCTGAAGCCGGAGGAGCCGGGTAGCGCCACGCTCGGTGACATTCTGCGCGCCAAGGTCGAGGAGCGGGACGGATTGACCGTGCATATCCTCGTCTGGGGAATGGGTCCCGTCTATTCCGGCAAGAGCCTGAAGCTGTTCCAGAAGAGCGGCTGGAACGACCATCCCCGCATTCACATGGAATTCGATTTCAATCACCCACTGCGCGCCAGCCACCACCAGAAGATGGTCTGCATTGACGACGCAGTCGCCTTCCTCGGCGGTATTGACCTTACCGCCCGGCGCTGGGACGACCGTCGGCACGCCATCCCCAACGACCTGCGCTGCTCGCCAGACGGCACCTGCTACGGACCGGTGCACGACATCCAGTCGATCGTTTCGGGTGATGCCGCACGGATGGTCGGTGATGCCTGCCGCAAGCGCTGGAAGCGCGCCAAGCGCGAGACGCTGGTAGCCGGACCGCCGTCGACGCAGGACCTGTGGCCGGACGATCTTAAGCCGGCGCTTGTCGACTGCCCGGTTGCCCTGGCGCTGACCGAACCGCTGCGCTGGAACGGAAGGCCCGGCCGGCGCGAAGCGGTACAGCTGACGCATGATGCCCTGCGCGCCGCCGAACGCCACATCTACCTGGAATCGCAGTATCTCGCATCGTTTTCGGTGGCCCGCACCATCATCGACAGGCTTCAGGAGCCCGAAGGCCCCGAGATCATCATTCTGGTGACGCGGGAATCGCACGGCCTTCTGGAAAAGCTTATGATGGGCCACAATCGCACCCGCCTGATCCGCCGCCTGAAGCGTTACGACCCCCATGACCGCCTGCGGGTCTACTATGCCGTCAACGCCAACGAACAGGGCGAAGATCGGGAGATCGTCGTGCACGCCAAGCTGGTCATCGTCGATGACCGCTTCATCCGTGTCGGCTCCTCCAACCTCAACAACCGCTCGGAAGGCCTGGATACCGAATCTGATCTGGCCTTCGAGCCGGTGACCGATGAGGGCCGGGCGGCGGTGCTTTCCCTGCGTGACGACCTGATCGCCGAACACCTGGATGCCAGCCCGGCCGAGATCACCGCCTCCATCCAGGAGACCGGCTCTCTCATCCAGACGATGGAGCGCTACAACGTCAAGCCGCGCGGTCTGCGCAGCTTCGAGGTGGACGATCCCAACGGCGAGACGGAGTCGCTGCTCGGCACGTCGATCGTCGATCCGCGGCGGCCCTTCTGGCCGGTGCGGCAGATGAAGGTCGGCACCCGCTGGGCGATCTCACGCCTGACCCGCAGCTTCTCGTGAAGCGGCGGGCGACACTGTGTGCGGACGGCGGCGGAAATATGCTTCGCTCAGCAGGAACAGCGGCACGCCGATCAGCAGCGGAATGAAATAGTACAACACCCGGAAGGCGACGAGCGCACCGATCGAGGCGCTCGCCGGCAGAAGCAGCAGCATCGTCGCCTCCAGAACCCCCAGCCCGCCTGGCACGTGGCTCAGCAGCGCTGCAAGCGTTGCCGTGACGTAGGCCGAGGCCACCTGCAGGTAGCCGACATCCGTGAACGTGCCGAGCAGCTGGTTGAGGGCTCCCGCAACGCAGCCGAAGTTGACCGTACCGACCAGGATCTGGGCGGCGCAGAGACCGGTGGGTGGCATGTCCATCCGGAACGACCGAAACTTCAGCGGCGGCTTTCCCCAGATGGAGCAGAGGAAGTAGGCAACGGGGTAGCTTAGAAAGAGGATGCCGAGCCAGAACCGCGGCCAGGGATCCAGCTGCAGCAGTGTCTGGCCGCTCGGCGGCATGAACAGCAGCGTCAGCGCCGCCAGCATGCTGAGCCCCAGCAGCACGGTTGCCCCGCAGAACAGGATGACCTTGGCCACTTCATCGGTCGTCAGCCCCCAGCGCGTGTAGAAGCGGTAGCGCACCGCGCCACTCGACAGTGCCGCACCACCGACATTATGGCCGATGGACAGCGCCGAAAAGGACGCCAGTGCTGCCCTGCGGAACGGCTGCGGCTTTCCGACATAGCGGAGAGCAAGCCAATCGAAGCCGGACAGGCAGGCGTAGGATGCGACGACGAACAGCGTGGCTGTCACCAGCCGCCAGGCGGGGATCATCGCCAGCGAACTGCCGATATCCTCAAGGCTGTAGCGGCTGAGGCTGCGATAGACGAGCACCACGGCGACCCCGATGATGACCGCAAGAAGAAGTCTGATGATGTGCCGCGTCACGAAGGCCTTCCCGTTTTTCTCAAGAGCCGGCGATGACCGGCTCCACTTGTTGCGTGCGAAGGGAACGAAAGGCAGGGATAACGGGTTCCCCGCCTCATGATTGATCCCTTGCAAGATACGTCGGCGCGCCCGCGACGGACCATCCGCATCCTCAGTTATAACGTTCACAGCTGCGTGGGGACCGACCGCCGGCTCGATCCGGGCCGTATCGCCGACGTCATCGCCGAACTCGCGCCGGATATCATCGGTCTGCAGGAGCTCGACGTTGGTCGAAAACGAAGCGGCGGCATCGACCAGGCGGAGGCGATCGCCAAGCGCCTGAAGATGGATTTTGCTTTCCACCCGGCGCTGAGCGTCGAGGAGGAGCAGTATGGCGACGCGCTGATGACGGCCTTCCCGATGCGGCTGGTCAAGGCCGGACCGCTGGCCTCGATCGGCGAGCCGCGTGGCGCGCTCTGGGCCGAAGTGGACTTGGACGGTCCGCTGCAGGTGTTCAACACGCATCTCGGGCTGCTGCGGCGGGATCGCCAGAGGCAGGCGGATGAACTTGCGGGAGAAGGCTGGCTGACGCACCCGGATGCCAAGGGAAAGCCGCTCGTGTTAATCGGCGACTTCAACTCCATCCCCTCCTCGGCCCCTTACAAGACGCTAGCCCGCCTTGTCGACGATGTAAGGTCGCAGACCGGCCGGCTTGCGGCGCCGAGCTTCCCGTCGCGCTGGCCGCTGTTGCGGCTCGACCACGTGTTCGTTGCGCACGGACCGCGCATTCTGTCGTCCGAGGCCGTCGATGTCGGGCTGGCAAAGCGCGCCTCCGACCATCTGCCCCTGCTCGCGCATATCGAGATATGAAGAGGCCGGCGTTTGACGACGCCGGCCTTCATGCCAAACTTTAGCTGCGAAGATGCTTACCTGGAGGCATCCCGGCCCGGAATGACCCCGCGGACGATGGACGGATCGTCGTTCATCGACACGTCGCCGGCACGGGCGTGGATCGATTCCTCGCCCTTGCGGAACGCCTCACGGGCAGCCGCATCGCGGTCAAGGTCGGCGCGAGCATCGAAGTCGGCGCCGCCATTGGCGGTGTTCTCGTCCTTCTGGATGATGCTGCGCTGCTGCTGGTGTGTCTTGTTGCCTTGCATTGTCATCTCCTCGGCCGTTACTTGTTGGCCCTGCCCCGCTGATCGGGATCGATGCCGCCATCGGCGCGTGTATCGTTCAGCACATCGCCCTCGACGCTGTTTTCACCTTCGATCGGCTCTTCACCTTCGAAGCGGCTGAGCCCCTTCGACTGGCCGATGCCTGGATCGCGTACGAGGTCGACATCGCTCGGCTTTGTCGTCTTGAAATGCTGGTTGGTGGACATTTGATGCTCCTGTGGCTGGGGCCTCAAGTGCGGTTGACGAACTTGTTGAAGCGGCTGGTCTTGCCATCCTTCGTTTCGTCCTGATGCAGAAAGGCCAGTTTGTTGTCGTCGAAGATCGCGAAGAAGTCGTCCCATTCGATGGCTTCGAGATTGTCTTCGGGCTTGCCGAAATCGATCCTCAGCAGGCCGCCTTCCTCGGCGCCCTTGACCCGCGAAGGGTGACCATCGCGTTCCTCCACCCATTGACGGATGGCCTTGTGGTCGGTCGTCTGTACGGCTTCGCTCATCATTATCCTCCTTTCGTTGGCTGTTACCCAACCTCCCCTGGCGTCCGATGTTCCGCCAAAAGCGTGCAACAGCCGGGGTTGGGCGAAGTGCGAAATCGGCTGGAACTATCGTCATGCGATCATGTTCGATGCCTGTCGATCGCGTCCAGACGCGGCGGCAACGTCATAGAACCTCCCCCACTCGGGCGCTTCCCAACCGGAAGCGCCCCTCTTTTATTTGCGACCATTTGCCCGGTGTGGCATGCTGACCTGCGGCAACAAGATCGGTTGCCGCTCGAAGCCAAACCTCGCCTAATTGTGGTCCAGCCGAACTCGACGCACCGTCGGGGGATGGAGCGGAATAACGGGTGTGCCATGGAAAATTTCGACGCAACGATCCTCGCGCGGATCCAGTTCGCCTTCACGATCTCGTTTCACATCATCTTCCCGGCCTTCTCGATCGGCCTCGCCAGCTATCTGGCGGTGCTCGAGGGCCTGCACCTGTGGACGAAGAAGCCGGTCTACATCGAGCTTTTCGATTTCTGGAAGACCATCTTCGCCATGTCCTTCGGCATGGGCGTCGTCTCCGGGATCGTCATGTCCTATCAGTTCGGCACCAACTGGAGCGTCTTCTCCGACAAGGCCGGTCCGATCATCGGCCCGCTGATGGGCTACGAAGTGCTGTCGGCCTTCTTCCTTGAGGCCGGCTTCCTCGGCGTGATGCTGTTCGGCCGCAAGCGCGTCGGGCCGGCGCTGCACTTCTTCGCCACCCTTATGGTCGCCGCGGGTACGCTGATGTCCGCCATCTGGATCCTTGCCGCCAATTCGTGGATGCACACGCCGGCCGGCTTTGCCATGAACGACAAGGGGCAGTTCGTCCCGATCGATTGGTTGGCGGTGATCTTCAACCCGTCGTTCCCCTATCGCTTCACGCACATGCTGCTGGCCGCGTATCTCACGACCGCGCTGGTCGTCGGTGCCGTCGGCGCCTTTCACCTGCTGCGGCGCACGGCACCCCTGCGGGCCGGCACGATGTTCTCGATGGCGATGGGAATGATCTCCGTCGTGGCACCGCTGCAGATCATCGCCGGTGACGCGCATGGGCTGAACACGCTCGAACACCAGCCGGCCAAGGTGATGGGCATGGAAGGCCATTTCGAGAGCAGTGCCGGCGGCGCACCGCTCATCCTGTTCGGCATACCCGACCAGGATCGCAAGCGCGTCGATTACGCCATCGAGATCCCCAGGGCGTCGAGCCTCATTCTAAAGCACGACCTCAACGCGCCACTGGCCGGGCTCGACACGATAGCCGATGAGTTGGAGCCGCCGGTCGAGATCATCTTCTTCTCCTTCCGCGTCATGGTCGGGCTTGGCTTCGCGATGCTGGGGCTCGGCCTCTGGAGCCTCTACTGCCGCTGGAAGGGAACGCTCTACCAGAGCCGCGGCCTGCACCGGCTGGCAGTGGCCATGGGTCCGGCCGGCTTCGTGGCCGTGCTTGCCGGATGGATCACCACCGAGGTCGGCCGGCAGCCCTACACGGTGTACGGCCACCTGCTCACCGCCCAGTCCATCTCGCCGATCTCGTCGCCGGCTGTCGGTGCCTCGCTGGTTACCTTCATCATCGTCTACTTCCTCGTCTTCGGCGCCGGCACCTTCTACATCCTGCGGCTGATGGGCCGTCTGCCGCGCGATCCCGACGGCCATCTGGGCCAGGGACCTATCCGCACCGCCGGCATCACCCCGCCGCCCGGGCTGGGAGACGATCAGCAGCAGGCCGAACCAATCCATGGAGGTGCGCATCATGGCGCTTGATTTTCCCGTCGTCTGGGCGGCAATCATCGCCTTCGCCGTCCTTGCCTATGTCGTCCTCGACGGCTTCGATCTCGGCGTCGGCATCCTCTTTCCGCTGTTCCCGGAAAAGCACGATCGCGACGTGATGATGAACACCATTGCGCCGGTCTGGGACGGCAACGAGACGTGGCTGGTGCTCGGCGGCGGCGGGCTGCTGGCCGTGTTTCCGCTCGCCTACGCGATCATTCTTCCTGCCCTCTACGCGCCGCTGATCGCCATGCTGGTGGCGCTGATCTTCCGCGGCGTGGCATTCGAATACCGCTGGAGAACCAAGCGCGGCGAGCGGCTGTGGGACTGGTCGTTTGCCGGCGGCTCGGCAATGGCCGCCTTCTGCCAGGGCATCGCGCTCGGCGCCCTGGTGCAGGGCATCCCGGTCGCCAACCGCGCCTATGCCGGCGGCTGGTGGAACTGGCTGACGCCGTTCTCGATCGGCACCGGGATCGCGCTGATCATCGGTTACACCCTGCTCGGTGCCACCTGGCTTGTCATGCGAACCTCGGGGGAGCTGGCTGCCCGGGCCAGACGGATCGCCCTGCCGGCAGCGATCCTGACGGTCATCGCCATCGGCAGCGTCAGTCTGTGGACGCCGTTCCTCAAGCCGCAATACCTCGACCGCTGGTTCAGTTATCCGACCGCCATCTTCAGCGTCGTCCTGCCGCTGCTGGTGCTCGCCAGTTTCGTCTCGCTGATTGTAGCGCTGCGGATCCGGCACGACACGTGGCCGTTCGTTTCGGCGCTCGGCCTGTTCGTTCTCGCCTATGCCGGCATCGGCATCAGCTTCTATCCCTACATCATCCCGGAAACGCTCACCATCTGGGAGGCGGCCGCTCCGGAGGAAAGCCTGATCTTCATGCTGATCGGGGCAGCCATCCTGGTGCCGCTGATCCTCATCTACACCGCCTATGCCTACTGGGTGTTCCGCGGCAAGGTCGATCCGGAAGAGGGATACCACTGATGGGCGGCCGCATCGCATCCCAGCTCGCCTGGTTCGTGGCGCTCTGGGCGGCGGGTGTGCTTGCCGTCAGCGTGGTCGGCCTCATCATCAAGCTGTGGCTTGGTGCCTGAGGCTATCGGCGCACGAGCGCGATCAGATAGCGGGCCGTCTCCGAACCCGGATTGAAGAACACGCAAGGCTGCGGCGCACCAAGTTCGAGGCAATCGCCGGGCTGCAGTTCGTGAACGGTCTCGCCTTCGGAAAAATCGAGCCGGCCGGCAAGAAGCAGGATCTGCTGGCGCTGGAAGACGAAAGCCGAGGCCGGATAGGGAACACGCACGCCGGCAGGCAGCGCGACCTCGATCAGTTCGAGACCGTTGCCATTGGCCGGTGACAGCGCGCGCCGCGTATAGTTAGTGTCGGGATCCGTCCAGATCGGCTGTCGATCGGCGCGCGACAGGCGATCGTCCGGCGTTTCGGCCAGCGCCAGCAGCACCGACAACGGCAGGCCGAAGGCGCCCGACAGCTTGCCGAGCACGGTGGCCGTCGGGCTCGCATCGCATCGCTCGATCTTGCTGATCATCGCCTTCGAAACGCCGGAGCGGTCGGCAAGCTCGGCCAGCGACCAGCCGCGGGTCTCCCGCTCGATCCTGATGCGCGCGGCGATCTCCTGCGCGCCGACGATTTCCGCTGATGCCATGCTTGCCTTCTTTCGCGAACGTCTCTTATGGTAGACGACGACATCCTATAGAAGATACCGGCTATCGTGCAACCGATGGCTCGGCCTGCCCGAGGACCGCATGCGCGAAATCCACTTCAACGCCTTCGACATGAACTGTGTCGGTCATATCCAGCATGGGCTGTGGGCGCATCCGCGTGATCAGTCGCACCGCTACACCGAGCTTGCGTACTGGACCGACTACGCGAAGCGGCTGGAGAAGGGCCTGTTCGACGGCATCTTCTTTGCCGACGTCGTCGGCATCAACGACGTTCTGGGCGGCAGCCCCGATGCTGCCCTGCGCGGCGCTGTCCAGGTTCCGGTCAACGACCCGCTGATGCTGGTGCCGGCGATGGCGGCGGTGACCGAGCATCTGGGTTTCGGCGTGACTGCCAACCTCACCTACGAGACGCCCTTCCTGTTTGCGCGACGCATGTCGACTCTCGATCACCTGACCGGCGGCCGCATCGGCTGGAACATCGTCACCGGCTATCTGGACAGCGCGGCAAAGGCGATCGGTCTGGACGGGCAGAGCGCTCACGACGATCGCTACGATCTGGCCGATGAATACATGGATATCATGTACCGGCTGTGGGAAGGCAGCTGGGAGGATGATGCCGTCGTCTTCGATCGTGCAGCCCATCTCTATGCCGATCCCGCCAAGGTTCACCGGATCCGCCACGAGGGCAAGCAGTACCGTCTCGACGCCATGCATCTGAGCGCCCCCTCGCCGCAGCGCACGCCGGTGCTCTACCAGGCAGGCTCCTCGACCCGCGGCCGGCAGTTCGCCGCCACCCATGCCGAATGCGTCTTCGTCAACGGCCAGAAGATCGACGGCGTGCGGGCCATCGTCGAGGACATCCGCGCCAAGGCGGTCGCCTACGGCCGGCAGGCCGACGACATCAAGGTGTTCATGGGCGCGACCATCGTGACGGGCCGGACCGAGAACGAGGCGCGTGAGAAATTCGAGGACTACCGCCGTTACGTCAGCTCTGAAGCGGCCCTTGTGCATGCCGCGTCGTCGCTCGGCATCGACTTCTCGAAATTCGATCTCGACGAGCCGATTGACGCTGGCCAGAGCAATGCGATCGTCTCCAATGTCGAGGCGATCAGCCGCAGCGCCGGGCCGCAGTGGACGAAGCGCAAGCTGCTGGAGCAGATGGTGCTCGGCAGCCGCCAGCCGCCGATGGTGGGTTCGGCCGAGAGGATCGCCGACCAGCTGATGGCGTGGAGCATCGATGCCGGGATAGACGGCTTCAACCTGTCGCGCACCGTTGTGCCGGAATGCTTCGACGAGATCATCGGGCTCGTCGTGCCGATCCTCCAGGAGCGCGGCGTCTACAAGACCGCCTACCGGCCGGGCACCATGCGTGACAAACTGTCCGGCACGCCGCGACTGCCGGACCGCCACATCGCAGCACGCTACAGGCCCGGAGCGGCCAACGGATCCAGCAGATGAAACAACCGGGGATGCACGCGGCGAGGGGCTGGCCGATGCTCGGCTGGCTGTGCCTCGCCGTCGTCCTGTCCCTGTCATCCTGGTTCTCGGCCACGGCGGTCGGCGCCGAACTGACGCGTGACCTCGCACTCGGCAGCGGCGCGACGGCCTGGCTGACCAACGGCGTACAGCTGGGCTTCGTCACGGGCGCGCTGCTGGCAAGCCTGATCAACCTGCCCGACATCGTGCGGATGAACCGGCTGGCCGCGTGCTCGGCAGCGCTTGCCGGGCTCGCCAATGCGGCACTGCTGCTGGAGCCCAGCCTTGCCGGCGCGGTCGCCTGCCGTTTCCTGACCGGCTTTGCGCTGGCCGGCGTCTACCCCCCGGCGATGAAGCTCGCAGCGACGTGGTTCGAGCGCCGGCGCGGACTGGCACTCGGCCTGGTCATCGGCGCCCTCACCGCCGGCTCGTCGCTGCCGCATCTGTTTCGTGGACTGACGGCGGCGCTCGACTGGCGGATTGTCGTGGCACTTGCCTCCGCCTCGGGATTGGTCGGCGGGGCGATCTTCCTCGCCGCCGTTCGGGAAGGGCCGTATCCCTTCGCCCGGACGATCTTCGACCCCCGGCAGATCGGCCAGGTGTTCCGCAACCGCGACCTGATGCTCGTCAATGCCGGATATCTCGGCCACATGTGGGAGCTCTATGCGCTCTGGGCCTGGCTGCTCGCCTATCTGACCGCCTCACCGGCGGGGTTTGCCGGCAGTGTGTCGGCCGGCGGCTCGCTCGCCACCTTTGCGGCGCTTGCCGCGGGCATCGTCGGCTGCGTTGCCGGCGGTCTGCTCTCCGACCGTCTTGGGCGGGCGCTGACCACCGCCGGCATGATGCTGATCTCGGGAAGCTGCGCGCTCATCGTCGGCTTCGTCTTCGACGGCCCGTTCTGGCTGCTGATGACGCTGGTACTCGTCTGGGGCATCACCGTCATCGGCGACTCCGCCCAGTTCTCCGCCGCCGCGACCGAACTGTCGGAACGTCATCTGGTCGGCACGGCGCTGTCGCTGCAGATGGGCATGGGCTTTGCGCTGACCAGCATCAGCATCTGGCTGATGCCGCAGCTCGCGGCGTGGCTTGGAAGCTGGCAGTGGACATTTGTCTTTCTCGCCCCCGGCCCGTTTCTCGG
Organism: Rhizobium sp. 0TCS1.26; assembly: GCF_050455525.1. Classification (NCBI taxonomy): domain Bacteria; kingdom Pseudomonadati; phylum Pseudomonadota; class Alphaproteobacteria; order Hyphomicrobiales; family Rhizobiaceae; genus Rhizobium; species Rhizobium sp. 0TCS1.26. The sequence goes on from NZ_JBCIYV010000001.1 coordinate 1,280,157, forward strand.
CGCCTGGGCGATGCTGCGCCTGCGCCGCAGCGGCCGTCTCTCCTGATCCTGAGACGGCCCGGCCTTCAGGCGCCGCGGTTGGGAACGCGCTTTTCCAGCTGCCGGAAGGCAAACACCAGGATACCGGTGAGGAGGAGGTAGATCAGCGCCAGCAGCAGCAGCGGTTCGTAAGTCAGGAACGTATCCTGGCGAACCTTGGAGATCACCGAATAGACGTCGACAACGGTGATCGTTGCGACCAGCGGCGTCGATTTCAGCTGCAGCACCGTCTCGCCGGTCAGCGTCGGCAGCGTGCGCTGGATGGCCCGCGGCAGCCAGATGCGGCGGAACATCGTGAACCGACGCATGCCATAGGCCCGCGCCGCCTCCAGCTCGCCGCGCGGCACGCCGGCAAACGCACCGCGCATCACTTCGCCTTCATAGGCGGCAAACGAGATGGTCAGCGCCACGAAGCCGTAGGGCCAGGCCTGACGCAGATACGGCCAGAGGAACGAAGAGCGGATTTCCGGAAACTGTGCGAACAGCGAACCCAGGCCGTAATAGAGCAGCCAGAGTTGCAGCAGCAGCGGCGTTCCGCGGATCAGCGTGCAAAAACCTCGTGCCAGCCATGCGAGCGGCCGCGGGCCGGTGACCTGCGCCAGGCCAAGCGGCACGGCGATCAGAAAGCCGACGAAGGATGTCGAAAACAGCAGCAGCATGGTTTCGCCGAGGCCGTAGATGAGGCGCGTCTGGTAACGCGGCAGCCAGTCCCAGCGCATGAACCAGGCCACACAGAAAACCAGCAGCGCGGCAAGCGCCATCAGGAACAGCCGATGCGGTTCCAGCAGGCTGCGGGCCTTTGGCATCTCGAATGTCGGGACGATGACGGGATCGCTCATGACGTGCCTCCCGGCCGCACCATGCCGCGGCGGGAACGCTTCTCAAGGATGCCGATCAGCAGGCTGGAGACCAGCGTCACAAGAAGATAGAGAGCGCCCGCTGCGAGGAAGAACGTCAGGTAGGCTTTCGTCGTGCCGGCCGCCTGGCGCGTCACGAGCGTCAGCTCGGCAAATCCGACGACGGCCAGCAGCGCCGTGTCCTTGGTGGTGATCAGCCAGAGATTGGAGAGGCCGGGCAGCGCGTAAGGCAGCATGGCCGGCAGCGTGACGCGGCGCAGCGACAGCAAGGGCGACATCCCGTAGGCCCTCGCCGCTTCGAGCTGGCCTGGCGGCACGGCCAGGATGGCCCCGCGCAGCACTTCCGTCGCATAGGCGCCCTGAACCACGCCGATGACGAAGATGCCCGCCGCAAGTCCGCTGATGTCCACCGGCGGCAGGCCGAGAAGCATCGTCACCTGGTTCACCGCGTCGGTGCCGGCGTAATAGAGGATGAGGATCAGCACCAGTTCCGGCACGCCGCGCACGACGGTCGTGTAGACTTCGAGCAGATCGCGCAGGATGGGCCCGCCCCACAGCTTGCCCGCCGCACCGCCGACGCCGATGATCAGGCCGAGCAGATATCCGCCGACCGCCACCTGCAGCGAGGTGAGAAGGCCCGCCAGCAGCGCGCCGCCCCAGCCAGGAGCGGAAAGCGACAGGAGTTGGAGAGTGGCGTCCATCGGCAAACGCTTTCAGGGCTTCGTCGGGAGACTTGATCGGAGGCAGGATCGCAATCGCCGGACCCTGCCGCAAGGCAGGATCCGGCGACCAAGGATTGGGTGCGATTACTTGCCGTAGACGTTGAAATCGAAGTACTTCTTCGAGATCGTGTCGTAGGTGCCGTTGGCGCGGATGGCCTTGATGGCTGCGTTGAACTTGTCCTTCATCGCGGTGTCTTCCTTGCGCAGGCCGATGCCGACGCCGGCGCCGAGAATGGCCGGATCATCCTGGACATTGCCCTTCAGGTCGCAGCAGGCCTTGCCCTGGTCCGACTTCAGGAAGGAATCGAGCGTGATCAGGTCGGCCTGCACGGCATCGAGACGGCCGGCTGCGAGGTCGTTGTTGGCCTCGTCCTGCGTCTGGTATTCCTTGATCTCGGAGGCACCCGGGCCGAAGTACTTCTGCGCATATTCGGCGTGAATGGTCGAAACCTGGACGCCAATGATCTTGCCCTTCAGGCCATCCGGCGTCGCTTCGAACTTGTCACCCTTCGGGCCAATGACCGCGGTCGGCGTGTTGTAGTACTTGTCCGAGAAATCGATTGTCTTCTTGCGCTCGTCGGTGATCGACATGGAGCTCATGATCGCGTCGATCTTCTTCGACGTCAAAGCCGGGATGATGCCGTCCCATGCGACCGGCGTCAGCACGCACTTCAGCTTGGCTTCGGCGCATACCGCATCCATGAACTCGACTTCCCAGCCGGTCCACTTGCCGCTGGCGTCCGGCGAGGTGAACGGCGGATAGGGTTCGGCGGCCACGCCGACCTTGACTTCCTGGGCGGCGACCGAGCCGAATGCGGCGACGGAGACTGCAAGCGCGATGGCTGCGGACTTCAGCAGAGTGTTCATGGATTTCCCCTTTTCGATATTCTGTTGGTGGTTCAGTGGATGGAACTGATGAACTTCTTCAGCCGCTCCGATTGCGGATTTTCGAAGATCGCCGCAGGCGGACCCTGCTCTTCGATCACACCGTCATGCAAGAAGACGACATGGCTTGCCACCTGACGGGCGAATTTCATCTCGTGGGTAACGAGGATCATCGTGCGCTTTTCCTGCGCCAGGCCGGCGATTACGGAGAGTACCTCGCCGACGAGCTCCGGATCGAGCGCCGAGGTCGGCTCGTCGAACAGCATCACCAGCGGCTGGATGGCGAGCGCGCGGGCGATCGCCGCACGCTGCTGCTGGCCGCCGGACATGAATGCGGGATAGGCGTCGCGTTTGTCGTAGAGGCCGACGCGGCGCAGAAGGCCCTCGGCTACTTCGATCGCCTGATCGCGTGGCTGGCCGAGAACGTGGACCGGCACCTCGATGACGTTCTGCAGAACGGTCATGTGCTGCCAGAGATTGAAGCTCTGGAAAACCATGCCGAGCTTGGTGCGGATCCGCTGGACTTGGCGACGGTTCGCCGGCACCAGCCCGCCATAGCCGTCGGTCTTCATCTCGATGGTTTCGCCATGGATGGAAACCTGCCCGGCCGTCGGAGTCTCAAGCATGTTGATGCACCGCAGGAAGGTGGATTTACCCGACCCGCTACCGCCGATGAGAGCGATAACGTCGCCCTGCCGTGCCGTCAGTGATACGCCTTTGAGAACTTCAAGCGGTCCGAACCGCTTATAAAGATCGCGAACTTCGATGGCTTGCGCCGTGTCCGTCATGTTACCTTCACCGCGGGACGTCAAACGTCCCGTCACCTGCACCGACTGTTCCCCCAGCATTGTTTTTATCAGGCGGAGCTGGCACCGCAACTATGCAGTCGAGTTTTGCACTTGTCCGAAAATTACTCAAGCGTATAATAACGGCAGTCTGCTTTGCAATCCAACCATTCAGAGGGTTTTTCATGAACGACTACGGCTCCCAGGCCATGTCCACGCCGCTGACCCGTGTGCTCATGCGTCGCCCGGGCGACAGCCTGCGGGCCGCCAAGGCAGCCGACTGGCATTATGGTCCGACCTTCGATGCCGAGAAGGCGATCGTCCAGCATGCCCGCTTCGCCGAGCTCGTGGAGCGTGGCGGTGCCGAGATCATCTGGATCGAGGACACGGGCGACGGGCTGGCCGATTCCATGTTTACCCATGATCCGTCGCTGATGACCGACAGGGGTGCCGTCATTCTGCGCATGGGCAAGGCGCTGCGCCAAAACGAGCCGCAGATGCATGCGGATGCCTACCGCGCCGCCGGGATCCCGATCCTCGGCACGATCGTGGCACCTGGCACCGTCGAAGGCGGCGATTGCGTCTGGGTCGACGACAAGACGCTGGCCGTCGGCCGCGGCGTTCGCACCAACCAGGCGGGCATCGAGCAGCTTTCGGCCATCCTCGCGCCGCTCGGCGTCGAGGTCCTCGGCTACGACCTGCCGCTCTGGCTCGGCGAGGAAGCGTGCCTTCACCTGATGTCGGTGATCAGTCCGCTCGCCGAGAAGCTGGCGCTGGTGCACGCACCGCTGATGCCGGCCGCCTTCTATATGCTGCTCAAGGAGCGCGGCTACACCCTGATCCACGCCCCCGAGGCGGATTTCGCATCGAGCAACGGCCTCAACCTCAACGTCCTGCCGTTGAGCCCCGGCAAGGTGATCATGGTCGACGGTTTCCCGGCGACCAAAGCCGCCATGGAGGCTCATGGCTGCACGGTCGAGACCTTCGAGGCCGATGCCCTGTGCATCGCCTGCGAGGGCGGCCCCACCTGCCTCACCCGTCCCGTGCTCCGGCAGGCCGCTTGACACGCCGGACCTATCATCGGGCCACTGAAGCCGAGCGCCGCGAGGACCTTATCGCCGCGACGCTCGATTGCATCGCCGAATTCGGCATCCAGGGCGCGACGGTTCGCCAGATCGCCACCCGCGCCGGGGTCACCGGCGGCCTGATCCGGCATTATTTCGACGGCAAGGACCAGATGATGCAGGCCGCCTATCGTCAGTTGATGACGGATATGTGCGCGCCGGCGCATGCTGCCGTGACGGATGGCCCTGATGCGCGCGCACGACTTCGCTCGTTCATCACCGCCAACCTGACGCCGCCCGTCACCGATCCGCGAACCCTGTCGCTGTGGGCAGCCTTCATCGGCCATATCCGCATCGATCCGGTCTTTGCCGCCATCCACCGCGAGCATTATCTCGCATTCCTCAAGTCGCTGCAGACCGTGCTCTATGATTTCTTCCGCGAAAAAGGCGCGCCGCTCGATGCGCAGGATTGCCGTCGGCATGCCATTGCGCTTAACGGCATCATCGACGGCCTGTGGCTGGAGGGGACGCTGGTCGCCGACATGTTTGGCGAAAGCGAATTGTCCGATACGGCACTGATCTTCGTCGAGCGGCTGCTGGGCCTTTCCCCCGGCGAACTGGCGGCGGCCGACCACACCTGAACTGGAGACGCTTTCATGCGCTACGCATCCATCACCGACCGCCTGGCGGATCTCGGTTCCGGCCGCTGGGCCCTGCATCTGGCGGCACGCCGCATGAAGGCCGCCGGCGAACCGATCATCGAGCTGACCATCGGCGAGCCGGACGAACCGCCGCACAAGGATCTGCTGGATGAGTGCGCCCGCTCGATGTATGCCGGCCGCACCCGCTATTCGAACGGTCGCGGCGAACCGCCGGTGCTGAAGGCGCTGGTGGAAAAGTACGCGAAGCGCCGCCCCGGCGTGACGGAAAAGAACTTCCTCTGCTTCCCCGGTACCCAGACCGCGCTCTATGCCGTGATGATGGGCCTGGTCGAGGCCGGAGACGGCGTGCTGGTCGGCGATCCGCTTTATGCCACCTATGAAGGCGTGATTGCCTCGACCGGCGCCCATTTCATTCCGGTACCGTTGCGGCCGGAAAACCGGTTCCACATGCAGGCGGAAGACCTGGAGCGGGCGATCACGCCTGAAGCCCGGGTGCTCCTCCTCAACACGCCGCACAACCCCACGGGCGCCGTCCTGACCGAGGCCGAGATCTCGGCCATCGGCAAGATCTGCCGCAAGCACGACCTGTGGATCGTCTGTGACGAAGTCTATGAGCAGCTGATCTTCGGCGAGGATTTTGCCTCGCCGTTCGACATGGAAGAGCTTGCGGAACGGACGATCGTCGTCTCCTCCATCTCCAAGTCGCATGCGGCGCCCGGCTTCCGCAGCGGCTGGGCTGCCGGTCCGGAAGAATTTTGCCTCAAGCTGCTGCCTGTCTCCGAAACCATGCTGTTCGGCGTGCAGCCGTTCATCTCCGACATGACGGCGCTGGCGCTGTCGAAGCCTTTCGAGACGGCCGACGTGATGCGTGCGAATTACCAGCGGCGCGCCGCGATCGTCGAAAAGACGCTGGCCGGCAGCAACCTGTTGAAGCCGATGATGCCCGAGGGCGGCATGTTCGTCGTGGTGGACGTGACCGGCACCGGCCTCGGCGGCGCCGATTATGCCTGGGAATTGCTGCAGTCGGAAAAGGTCGCAGTGATGCCCGGCTCATCCTTCGGCCATCAGGCGGCCGGCTTCATCCGCATTTCGCTGACCGTCCCGGACGACGTGCTGGAAGAGGCGGTCAACCGCATGGCAACGCTTGCCGGTCGGCTGGCGGCACTCCCGGCAGACCAGAAGTCCGGGGATAGGCTGAAGGCCTGAGCTCAGCAAACATCAGCGCGCCGGAACCGCGGCGCGCCGATGAGAGGTTTCGGACGTGCCGGATGTCACTCCGCCTCGTCGGTCTTGACGCTGGCCGACTGGCGGCCGACGCTGTCGGCTTGTGCTTCGATGTCGTAGGGGATGGCAGGGCCGCCGGATGCGTCGCCGGCATCGGCAACCCGGCCGCCCGGATGAACCTGCGTTCCCTCACCCGTCTTCAGATCCGATTCCTGCAGCTTCTTTGCCTTCAGGATGTCTGTCGTCATCGGGTCCGGCTGGTGCGGCGTCTTTGCCTCGCCCGTCCCGGCACTTGTCTCGACGCCATTGTCGAGGGGGATCTGCTCGCGGCTGTCGGGTCCGTTGTTCTGCATGGTGTTCTCCTTCTCGATTGAGGGAAGAACCCGTGGCGCCCGACAACGTTCCGGGCCGCAACTATACACCGAGATATCGGTCCTGCAGTTCGGCCGTCAGTTGATCGGGCCGACCGGCCCAGGCATTGCGGCCGTTTTCGAGGATGACGCAGTGGTCCGCGACGGGCAGCAGTTCCGACAGTGTCTTGTCGACGACGAGAATCGACAGCCCGTCCGCCTTCAGTGTGCGGATCGCGCGCCAGATGTCCTGGCGGATCACCGGCGCGAGACCCTCGGTCGCCTCGTCGAGGATCAACAGCCGCGGATTGGTCATCAGCGCACGGCCGATAGCCAGCATCTGCTGCTCGCCGCCCGACAGGGATTTTGCCATCTGCGCATGGCGTTCTTGCAGGCGCGGGAAGAGTTCGTTGACGCGCTCCAGCGTCCAGCGACCCGGCCGCGCGGCTGCGACCAGGTTCTCGTAGACCGAGAGATTGGGAAAGCAGCGCCGGCCTTCCGGCACCAGCCCGACGCCGAGCCGTGCCACCTTGAACGGTGCCTGCCGCTCGGTGGTCTTGCCGTCGAAGAAGATGCGACCCGACCGCGGCGGCATGAGATTGCAGATCGACTTGATGGTCGTCGACTTGCCCATGCCGTTGCGACCCATCAGCGCCACGACCTCGCCTTCGCCGATGCGAAGCTCGACGCCGAACAGCGCCTGGCTGCCGCCGTAGAAAGTGGTGATATCCTGCACGTCGAGAAGCATCAGGCGTGATCTCCCAGATAGGCCTGGCGGACGATCGGGTCGTTGCGGATCTCGTCGACGCTGCCGGTTGCGATCACCCGCCCGTAAACGAGCACCGAGATCCGGTCGGCAAGCGCGAAGACAGCATCCATGTCGTGCTCTACCAGCAGGATCGGCGCTTCCTGCCGCAGCCCGTCGAGAAAGCCCGTCAGCACCTTGGAGCCTTCCGGTCCCATGCCGGCCATCGGCTCGTCGAGAAGGAAGGCTTTGACGTCGAGCGCCAATGCGATGGCGATCTCCAGCTGGCGCTTTTCGCCATGCGACAGTTCGGACGCCGGCACCTGGGCGCGGCTCGCAAGCCCCACCCGCTCAAGCCTGGCCATCGCCTCGTCGATCAGCGACCGATCGCGCATCACCGGCCGGAAGAACCGGAAGCTCGAGCCCTGTCCTGCCTGCACCGCCAGCATGACGTTGCGCAGCGCCGAGAACTCGCCAGCCAGCGACGAGACCTGGAACGTGCGCCCCAGACCGCGGCGGGCGCGTTGCGCTGCCGTCAGCGTGCCGATTTCCTCACCCGAAAGACGGATGCTGCCGGTGTCCTGGCGCAGCGTGCCGCAGATCTGGTGGATGAGCGTCGACTTTCCGGCGCCGTTCGGCCCGATCAGCGCGTGGATTTCGCCTGGCCGCAGGTCGATCGACACGCCGTCAGTCGCCTTCAGCGCGCCGAAGCTCTTGCGCAGGTCGTCGATGACGAGAACCGGATCAACCATGACGCACCTTTCCGGCAAGCAGCCCGACCAGTCCACCGCGGGCAAACAGGACTGTCGCCAGCAGGATGAGCCCGAGGAAGAACTGCCAGCGTTCGGTGATGCCGCCGAGCAGGTATTCGAAGATCACGTAGAGCGCTGCACCCGCGACCGGTCCCATCAACCTGCCCGTGCCGCCGAGAATGATCAGCACGATAAGCTCGCCCGACATGTGCCAGGACAGCATGGACGGGCTGACGAAGCGGTTGAGATCGGCATAGAGAGCGCCGGCGACCGCCGTGATCATGGCGGAGATGACAAAGGCCGTCAGCCGGATCGGCATCGGCGAAATGCCGATCGAGGCAACCCGCACGTCGTTCTGGCGGACGGCCTGCAGCGCGGCGCCGAAGCGCGAGGCACGGATCAGCGCCGAGATCGCGATGCCGACGATCAGCACCCCATAGCAGATGAGGAAGAAGTTCATCGGCCGCATGCTGTTGACGCCGGGGAACTGGTTGCGCACGACGATCGACAGCCCGTCCTCGCCGCCATAGGCGGGCCAGGAGATGGCGAAGTAGTAGACCATCTGCGCGAAGGCGAGCGTGATCATGATGAAGTAGACGCCGGACGTGCGCAGGCTGATGGCACCGATCGCAAGCCCCAGCAGGCCGGCGGCGACGATGGCGACCAGCCAGACGACGAGCATCTGCTTGGAGCCGGAGAAGCCGAAGAACATCGGATCGCCCGAAAACGCATGCGACGACAGGATGCCTGCGACGTAGCCGCCGACCCCGAAGAAGGCGGCGTGGCCGAAGGAGACAAGGCCGCCGAGCCCCAGCGCGATGTTGAGCCCGACTGCCGCCAGCGCCAGGATGGCGATACGGGTGGCCAGCGTGATGGTGAACGGCTGGCCGACGGCCTGGGCGATGAACGGCACCGCCATCAGCAGCGCCGCAAGCAGAATGTTGATGATGGTTTCGCGGGTCATGATGGCCATCTTCTCACCCCTGTGCCGGGAACAACCCGCGCGGCTTGACCGCCAGGATGATCGCCATCAGGATATAGATGAGCATTGAGGCCAACGCCCCGCCGATCAGGCCCGCCTGCGCCGGCGGCACGACCATCGCCAGACCCTGCGGCAGCAGGAAACGGCCCATCGTATCGACCACGCCGACCAGCAGCGCGCCGACAAGGGCTCCCTTGATCGAGCCGATACCGCCGATGACGATGACGACGAAGGCAAGGATCAGAACGGGCTCGCCCATGCCGACCTGCACCGATTGCAGCGCGCCGACCATGGCGCCCGCGAGCCCTGCAAGAGCGGCGCCGAGCGCAAACACCAGCGTATAGAGCGTGCGGATGTCGACGCCCAGAGCGCCGATCATCTCGCGGTCGCTTTCACCGGCCCGGATGCGCATGCCAAGACGGGTCTTGGAGATGAGCGCATAGAGACCGAAGGCGACCAGAGCTCCGGCAAGGATGATCGCCAGACGGTAGAGCGGATACTGCGCCCCGCCCGGCAGCCCGACGGCGCCCTGCAGCAAGACGGGAATGTCGAGATAGAGCGGGAAGGAGCCGAACAGCCAGCGCGTGCCTTCCGAAAAGATCAGGATCAGCGCAAAGGTCGCAAGCACCTGGTCCAGGTGATCGCGATCGTAGAGCCTGCGGATCACCGTGATCTCGATGATTGCCCCGGCAGCGGCCGCCGCCGCAAGGCTTGCGATGAGGCCGAGCCAGAAGGAACCCGTCCACGCCGCGACGCTTGCGCAGGCGAACGCGCCGACCATGTAGAGCGAACCATGGGCCAGATTGATCAGGCCCATGACGCCGAAGATCAGCGTCAGCCCGGCAGCCATCAGAAACAGCATGACGCCGAGCTGAACGCCGTTCAGCAACTGCTCGATTGCGAGAGCAAAGGTCACAAGACAGCCTTACTTCTTGCAGTCTTTCGCATAGGCATCGCCGTGATCGGTGAAGATCTTCTCGACGATCTTGTTGGTCAGCACGCCGCCGTCCTTCACCACTTCGGTCACGTAGATGTCCTGGATCGGGTGACGGTTGGTGTTGAACTTGAACTTGCCGCGCGGCGACTGGATGTCGGCCTTGTTGAGTTCTGCTGCGAAGGCCGCCGTATCCTTGACGCTGGCTTTCGAGGCAGCGGCAACGATCAGCTGGCCTGCGTCATAGGCCTGCAGCGCGTAGATCGACGGCAGGCGGTTGTATTCCTTCTGGAAGGCCGGCACGAACTTCTTGTTCGCCTCGTTGTCGAGGTCCTTCGCCCACTGGCCGGACGCCTTGGCACCCAGTGCCGCGTCGCCGATGGCCGGCAGAACGTCCTGGCTGAACGAGAAGCCCGGGCCCATGACCGGCGTCTTCACGCCCGACTGGGCATACTGCTTCATGAAGGCGATGCCCATGCCGCCCGGAAGAAAGGCGAAGACGCCGTCGGCGCCGGAGGCGCGGATCTGGGCGATTTCGGCAGCGTAGTCCGTCTGGCCGACCTGCGTGTAGACTTCGTTGGCGACAGCGCCCTTGAAGTAGCGCTTGAAGCCGGTCAGCGAATCCTTGCCCGCCGGATAGTTGGGGGCCATGATGAACATCTTCTTGTAGCCCTTGTTGGCGTATTCGCCCATGGCTTCGTGAAGATTGTCGTTCTGGTAGGCGGCGTTGAAATAGAGCGGATCGCACTTCTCGCCGGCAAGCGCTGCCGGAGCGGCATTCGTCGAGATGTAGAGCTTGCCCTGGGCAACTGCGCCCGGCACGACGGCCATGAGCAGGTTGGACCAGACGATACCGGTCAGGATGTCGACTTCATCGCTCTGGATCATCTTGTCGGCGATCTGCACGGCAAGTTCCGGCTTCTGCGCGTCGTCTTCGGTGACGACCGTGATGTCCTTGTTGCCGGACTGCTTGATCGCCAGCATGAACCCGTCGCGGGTATCGACGCCGAGACCGGCGCCACCGCCCGACAGCGTCGTGATCAGGCCGATCTTGACCGGTTCAGCCATGGCAAGCGTCGAGGAACCGAGCGCCAGAGCCAGCGTCGTGGCCTTCAGAATGGTCTTCATGTCATGCACTCCCGTTCTTTTTTGATGTTCCACTTATTATTATCGTCACGGCCAGGCCGTGCATTTCCGGCGCCAACCATAGCCGGACGGCACCAAACTTTCATAGTCGAAAGAAACCATCCACAGACAGCTTCAACGCCCGTCCATCCGCCGCCCGTTCGTCAGGCGGCACGACCCTGCTTCAGCCGGAATCGCTGGATCTTTCCGGACTCGGTCTTCGGCAGGCTGTCGGTGAAGATGATCGAACGCGGATACTTGTAGGGTGCTATGATGGACTTCACATGCTCCTGCAGCAGCTTGGCCAGTGCATCGCAGGCCTGGCTCTGATCGACCAGCACCACATGCGCCTGAACGACATGGCCGCGCTCTTCGTCGGGCACGCCGATGACCGCGCATTCCAGCACCGCTTCATGCTTCAGGACCGCTGCCTCGACCTCCGGTCCGGCGATGTTGTAGCCGGCGGAGACAATCATGTCGTCGGAGCGGGCGGCGAAGTGGAAGAATCCGTCCTCGTCCTGCGTGAAGCTGTCGCCGGTCAGGTTCCAGCCGTCGCGCACATACTCTTTCTGCCGGTCATCGGCCATGTAGCGGCAGCCGATCGGTCCCTTGACCGCCAGCCGCCCGACAGTGCCGCGCGGCACCTCGTTCATTTCCTCGTCGACAACCTTGGCCTGGTAGCCGGCAAGCGGCTTCCCGGTGCAGTAGGGCCTGGCATCGTCGAGGCGGTTGGAGATGAAGATATGCAGCATCTCGGTGGCGCCGATGCCGTCGAGGATCGGCTTGCCGGTCTTTTCCGTCCACTCTTCGAACACCGGACCCGGCAGGGTTTCCCCGGCCGACACCGCAATGCGCAGCGACGACAGGTCCGCCTTGCCGGCATCCATCGCCGCCAGCATTGCCCTGTAGGCGGTCGGCGCGGTGAAGCAGATGGTCGCCTTGTAGGTCTGGATGATCTCCATCATCTTCGGCGGCGTTGCATGTTCGAGAAGCGTTGCCGCCGCCCCGAAGCGCAGCGGGAAGATCGCCAAACCGCCCAGCCCGAAGGTGAAGGCGAGCGGCGGCGACCCGACGAACACGTCTGTCTCCGTCACGTTCAGCACTTCCTTCGCATAGGCATCGGCGATGATCAGCAGGTCGCGATGAAAGTGCATCGTCGCCTTGGCGATGCCCGTCGAACCAGAGGTGAAGCCGAGGAGCGCGACGTCGTCACGACCGGTCCTGACGGCCTCGAAGCGGACCGGCTTGTCGAGAGCGGCACGATCAAGCTCGGCGTCGTGATTGGCGGTTCCGTCGAAACCGATGACCTGCTTCAGATACTTGCTGTCCTTGGCGGCGGCCACCAGTTCGTCCATCAGCCGCGTGTCGCACAGCGCCATCGAGATCTCGGCCTTGTCGATGGTCTTTGCCAGCTCGCCGGCGCGCAGCATCGGCATGGTGTTGACCACCACGGCGCCGGCCTTCGTTGCCGCCAGCCAGCAGGCGACCATGGCCGGGTTGTTGGCCGAGCGGATCAGCACACGGTTGCCGGGCTTCAGGCCATAGTCTTCGGTCAGCGCGCGGGCGATGCGGTTCGTCCAGTCGGAGAGTTCCTTGTAGGTCCGTCGCCGACCGTTGCCGATCAGCGCGGTATGGTCGCCGAAACCCTTCTCGACCATGCGGTCCGTCAGCTCGACCGCCGCGTTGAGATACTCGGGATAGTCAAAGCCGTCGAGAAGAAGCTCCGGCCACTCACTCGGCGGCGGAAGGTTATCGCGCGCAAATGTATCCACATGACTGGTCGGTCCCAGCATCTGTATTCCCCTGTCTTGTCAGACACTCCAGAGCAAGTTCCTCTCTTGCTGCAGAATGCGGTGAGGCTGTTTCCGCCTCTTGATGAGCCAAGAATTGCACCGGAGCGGCGGACATGCAAGCTAGAAATTTTAAGCATGTAATATCTCATCATCGAGATGCGCTGGGCTACCTGCCGATATCCTTCGTCGTGCTCGGCGATCTGTGCCGGGCGGCCGTAAATTGGCGCCATTGCTTCAGGATTTCGGTGTAGAACGGTAAGGCGCGACACTTGCGGACGTGCCGCGCGGCATTTCAGGCTCGGATGGACTTATGGCGCAGACGGAAATCCACTTCACCGACCACGACATCGGCAGTGCCGGATTCGGCTTCTTCGCACAGATCAGGATGATGGCCGGCGCATTTTGGTCGTCGACGGTACGCCTCCGGGTGCTGGTCCTGACGTCTGCCCTGCTGGCAGTCATCCTTGCCACCGTCTTCGCCCAGTATCTCCTCAACAGCTGGAACACACCCTTCTACAACTCGCTGGAGCAGCGCAACCTCCCGGCCTTCCTTGAGCAACTGCGGGTCTTCGCGATGATTGCCGGATCGCTGCTGGTGCTGAACGTCGTGCAGGCGTGGCTCAACCAGATGACCGCCCTCTACATGCGCGAAGGTCTTTCGCGCGACCTCGTCGATCAGTGGATGAAGCCGCGGCGGGCGTTGAAGCTCGCCAATTTTGGCACGATCGGCGTCAATCCCGACCAGCGCCTGCACGAGGATGCCCGCAATTTTGCCGAACTGACGACGACGCTTGCCATCGGCCTCGTCAACTCCACCATTCTGCTGGTCAGCTTCATCGGTGTTCTTTGGGTAATTTCGGCCGACTTCGCCTTCACCATCGACGGCAGGAGCATCGCCATCCCCGGCTACATGGTGTGGGCGGCTCTCGTCTATGCCGCCACCGCCTCGATCCTCAGCAACCTCGTCGGCCGCCACCTGCCGGAGCTCAACACGCAGCGCTACTCGAAGGAAGCCGAGCTGCGCTTCGCCCTGATGCACGCCAACGAGAACCTGACGGCGATCACCCTGACCAATGGCGAGGAAAGCGAGCGCCGCCGCATCCAACAGGCGATCACCGCCGTCCTCATCCTCATCCGAAGACTGGCCGGCGCCTACACGAACCTCACCTGGGTCTCATCCGGCTTCGGCTGGCTGACGACGATCGCGCCGATCCTCATTGCCGCGCCGGTCTATTTCAGCGGCAGCCTCTCCTTCGGCGGACTGATGATGGCCGTCGGTGCCTTCAACCAGGTCAACACGGCGCTGCGCTGGTATGTCGACAACTTCCGGCCGATCGCAGACTGGAAGTCGGCACTCTACCGCGTCTCGGTCTTCCGCCGTGTAATGTGCGAGATCGACGATCATCACCAGGAGGGCGCCGATCTGCAGCTGGCAAACCGCACCGACCAGGCGATCGTGCTGAAAGACCTGGTGCTGGCGCCGGCTCCGTCAGCTTCCGGCGCCGAGCGGGGACTGCGGCTGGACGGCGAGTTCGTCATTGGCCAGGGAGAACGGGTGATGGTCAACGGCGATCCGGGCGCTAACCGCCATCTTCTGTTCCAGGCGCTTGCCGGCGTCTGGCCGTGGGGCAAGGGCGAGATCCTCCTGCCTCCGGCGCAGGACCTGTTGTTCGTTCCGCAGAAGGGCTATTTTCCGGATGCCACTCTGCGAGAAGTGATTGCCTACCCGCATGCCGCCGCCGCCTATCCTGACGCGCAGATGGCGCAAGTTCTGGAGACAGTGGGCCTTGGCCGTCTCCTTGAGCGGCTGGACGCGCGTGACAGATGGGACCGTGTGCTTGAGGAAGAGGACCAGGCACGCCTGCGGGTCGCGCACGCGCTGTTGATCCGGCCGAAGTGGATCGTCATCGACGATGCGTTGGAAACGCTCGACCCGGAGACGCAGAAGCAACTGATCGCCATCCTCGATGCAATGACCGAGACGACGATCATCTATATCGGGCGGTCCGAAAACTTCCTGTCCATCGGCCCGCGAGCCATCCATCTCCAGCCGCTCGGCGCGCCTCTCCCCTGACAGCCGTCAATCGAGCAGCGTGCGCAGCTGCACCGCGAGTTCCCGCGCCGTGTACGGCTTCTTCAGCCAGCTTCCATCGGCTGCCAGCTGCTGGCCGGCGACCTCCGGCTCGGCATAGCCGGAGGTAAACAGGATCTTGATGCCGGGCCGGCGCTGACGAACCCGTTCAGCAAGCTGGTCGCCGGACATGCCCGGCATTGCGACGTCGGTAAACAACAGAGCAACGTCATCCACCGTATCGATCAGCACCAGTGCCTCGGCGCCATTGGCGGCCTGGAAGACACGATAGCCGGCGCTTTCCAGGCGGGCGACGGCGATGCGCCTGACGCGCGGATCATCCTCGACGACAAGAATGGTCTCCTGCCCGCCCGGGATATCGGGCACCGCGATCGGGCTTTCCTCGTCCAGCGGAGGCGAAACAGTGTCCGCGGCAGCCGGCAGGAAAAGTCGTACGCTTGTGCCCTGCCCCGGCTGGCTGTCGATGTGGATATCGCCGCCTGACTGGCGCACGAACCCGTAGACCATGCTGAGGCCGAGACCGGTTCCGGCACCCGTGCTCTTGGTGGTGAAGAACGGCTCGAAGGCGCGCTGCTTGACGTCTTCGGCCATGCCGGCGCCCGTGTCGGAGACGCTGATCAGCACGTAATCGCCGGCCCGCAGTTGCGGGTACATCTGCAGATGATCGAAGTCGACGTGCGCGCGGCTGACCTCGATCGTCAGCTGTCCGCCATTCGGCATGGCGTCACGGGCATTCAGCGTCAGATTGAGGAGCGCGTTCTGCAATTGTGGCCCGTCGACGAGCGCCATGTTTCCGCCGCCTCTGAGGATAGTCCCGAGTTCGATCCTGTCGCCGATCGTGCGGCGGATAAGCTCTGAGAAGCTGGAGATCATCTGGCCAAGATCGGTCAGCCGCGGGTTGAGCGGCTGCCGTCGCCCGAACGCCAGCAGCTGGCCGGTCAGCTTGGCGCCGTCGTCCGTCGCGCCTTGCGCTTCCTGCAGCAGCACGCGCGCCTTCGGATCGCTGATCTTGTTCTCCAGCATTTCCAGATTGCCGCTGATGATCGTCAGCAGATTGTTGAAGTCGTGCGCCAATCCGCCGGTCAGCTGGCCGATCGCCTCCATCTTCTGCGCCTGGCGCAGCTCTTCCTCGATCTTGTGACGGCTGGTCAGGTCGCGGATGAAGCCGGTGAAGATCCGCTTGCCGTTGGAGATCGCCTCGCCGACCGCAAGCTCCATCGGGAAGGTCGAGCCGTCCTTGCGCAAGCCCTTGACCACCCGGCCGAGGCCGATGATGCGGCGCTGGCCGGTCGTCATGTAGTTGTGAATGTAGCGGTCGTGGCTGCCGCGGTCGGGCGCCGGCATCAGGATGCGGACATTGCTGCCCTCGACTTCGGCCGACGCGTAACCGAACAGCGCCTCGGCAGTCGACGAGAAGGAGGTGATGATGCCCGTCTCGTCGATAACCACCATGGCTTCAGGCACGGTCTGCAGGATTGACCGGAAATGCGCTTCCCGCACCGCCAGATCCTCCTGCACCGTGGCGGCGGCACGAAAGTCCTCGTTGATCTGCAGGATCACCGGCTGGTCGTCCACGGTCGTCATCAGCCAGCGACTGAGAACGGAGATCGGATGGCCATCCCTGTGGCGATATTCGAGGATGCTCTTCCAGGCGCCCTCGCGACGAACGGTCTCGACGATCGTCGCAATGGCGATGTCCGGCACCGGCGCCAGCAGATCGATGACGTGCAGGCCCACCGCTTCGTCCGCCGTCCAGCCGAACAGCGACTGGCTGCCGGCGCTCCACTGCAGGATCACGCCGTCGGTGCCGTGGGCGATGAGGTTGATCGGATCGAAGATCGAGATCAGGTGCGCAAGGTCGGGCAGCGGATCCCTGTTGCTGGCCGTGTCACCCATCTGGACGATTGCCTCCCTGCAGGCGGACATCTACTGCGGCCAGACGGCCTGGCGGGTTCTTGCGGCACTATCGCCGACGTCGTCATAACTATCGTCGTCCCCGCACAGCGCAAGCAGTTTTCCGGGCCTGGAGATGTCGAAGGCATGGCGGCCGTTCGGCGTGATGACGCCGCGCGTCACCAGCTTGGTAATGGTCCGAGATACCGTCTCGATAGTGAGCCCCAGATAGTCTGCCATGTCCTGCCGGCTCATCGGCAGTTCGACGATCCGGGCGATCTGCCGGGTGCCGTGCTTACGCCTGGCAAGCAGCAGCAGGAAGCTGCAGACGCGCTCCTCGGCGCTCTTGCGCGACAAGAGCACCATCTGCTCCTGGGCGGCGGCCATTTCGTCGCACATCAGCGAATAGAGCTGCGGGCGGAGCTCCGGAGACTGCTCGATGGCCTCCTGGAAGGCGCGCTTTGTCATTCGGCGCACCTTTACCGGCGTCACCGCTTCGGCGCTGTAAAGATAGACGTTCTTCAGCGACAGCCCCACCATGTCGCCGGCCGACAGGAAGCCGGTGATGACCCGTCTTCCATCGCCTATGATCTTGAAAATCCTCAAAAGTCCGTCGGTGATCTCGAAGACGTGCTGCGCCTTGTCGCCCTGCCAGAACAACCCCTCCCCGACATCCAGCATCTCGCGCGGCAGCGGTTGAAAAAGCTCTTCCAGTCGCGCCAGCTGCGGCTTCATGTTGGCTACCACGGCGAAACCGGCATGGGTTTGTGTGCTTGTCGTGAGCATGTCTGTCCCTCTGTCTGATGAGCTGACTATCCTCAGCGGCGGTGACAGGAGGATGCCCGGCATGTTACAAGCCGGCGCGATCGTGTAACGGCGTGTAACAGGAATGTCTCGGCGGGGCAGGCATGGCGAAAAGTGAAGGACGACCCGATCGTATTCTTGTCGTCGACGATGATGTCCGCATCCGCCAGATGGTCACGCGCTATTTCGAGGAGGAAGGCTTCCTCGTTCACGGCGCCTCGGATGGCGCCTCGATGCGTCGGACGCTTGCCGATCACCCGATAGACCTCATTCTCCTCGACCTCGTACTGCCCAACAGCGAGGACGGGCTGGCGCTGGCGCGCGAGGTTCGCGCCACGTCCGATGTACCGATCGTCATGCTGACCGGACGCGACGATGTCCTCGATCGCATCATCGGCATCGAGATCGGTGCCGACGACTACATCCCCAAGCCATTCCACCTGCGCGAAGTGCTGGCCCGGGTACGCAGCATCCTGCGCCGCCGGCGGCCGGTCGAGCCCGTCCGCGAGGATCTGTCGCAGGTGCTGGCCTTCGATGGCTGGCGTCTTGAGCTCAGCCGCCGTCGGCTGATGAACCCGGACGAGCAGGAGGTCGAGCTGACCACCGGCGAGTTCGACATGCTGACGGTGATGGTGCGCAATTCCGGCAGGGTGCTGACCCGCGAGATGCTGATGGACCAGACGCGCGGCCGTCAGCTGGAAGCCTTCGATCGGGCGATCGACGCGCAGATTGCCCGCCTGCGCAAGAAGATCGAGCTCGATCCGGCCCACCCGACGCTCATTCGCTCGGTGCGCGGCGTCGGTTACATCTTTACCGGCAATGCGACGGCGCCGATGGCGAGCAGCACCAGCTAGCCGGCCTCGCCTGCCGGTCCGCCTCCACCTGTCAGACGGTTTCCAGGACCGGCGTTTCCATCAGCGTTCCGGTGACCACATCGGCGATCCCGAGATCCGTCTGGTGCGGCCCGGCATTGCAGGCGAGCGTCGCGCCAAAGCAGGCCTTGAAGACCAGATAGGGCGGCTGCCAGTCGACGATCCGGTCCATCGCAGAACGGATCTCGGCAAAGCCGGCGCCGATCTCCGCCACGCCGCCATCCGACACCAGGCCGGCAAGCGGCAATGGCAGGATGGCCTGGACCGAACCGCCTGACGCGACCGCCAGCCCACCGCCGGCCTTGATCACGGCATTGGCGGCGGCGGCCATATCGACCGGATCCTGGCCGAAAACCGTCAGGTTGTGGCTGTCGTGCGAGACCGTGGTGGCGAAGGCGCCGCGCCAGCGCCCCCATCCGGTGAGGAACCCCACCCGCGGACGGCCGTCCGCCAGGCCATGGCGATGCGCGACCGCGATCAGCGTCGTCCCCTCGGGCGGCACCACGACGCCTTCGACGACGTCTGCGGTAATCTCGGACCACTGGGTAAAGCGCGGACGGTCGATCGTCGCGAGCCGCACCGAATGGCCGTCGGCCCGGACCTGGAAATCCTGAGGTGTCAACGGATCGAGCTTCACGGTCCCCGTCAGTGCCGCGGTATCGGTCGCCGTCGGCAGTGACAGGACCGCACCGCCGGCCGCCACCTCGCGTCCCGATACCAGGACCCTGCGTGCGGTGAACTGTTCGAGATCTTCGAAGACCACCAGATCCGCCCGCCGACCCGGAGCGATCACTCCGAGATCGTGGCGGCCGAGACGGCGCGCGCCGTTGATCGTCGCTGCCTGAAGCGCCCATTCGGGCCTCAGACCATACCGCACCAGGCGCCGCACCACGTCATCCAGGCCTCCCGCCGCATGCAGGTCGTCGGGAAACACGTCGTCGGTGCAGAGCGTGACGGTCTGCGGAAGATGTCCGAGCGTGTTGAGCGCCGCGACGAATTCCGGCAGCAGATGGTCGTGGCTGCCGCGCAGCTCGATCGTCAGCCCAGCCCGCAGTTTTTCCATCAGGTCGTCGGCCGAGACCAGTTCATGATCGGAACTGACGCCGGCGGTGACGAAGGCCTGCAGGTCGGCGCCCGAAAGCCCGCGCGCGTGGCCGCAGATCAGCTTGCCCTGATCGAGACCGGCCTGGATGATGCCCTGCATGCGGCCATCGCCTTCGATGATGCCGCGCATGTTCATCATCTCGGCGATCCCGGCGATATCCGGTCTCGCCAGCATCTCGGCCAGTTCCTGCGGTCCGAAATCGGCGCCGGCACGTTCAAGGCCCGGCGCCGAGGGCACTGATGATGGCGCCAGAAGGATCACCCGCAGCGGCAGGTCGATGACAGCGTCGGCCGCCCAGTCGACCCCGGCTGTGCCCAGCACGTTGCCGAACTCATGCGGGTCCCAGACCACTGTCGTCACGCCGCGCGGCACCACGGCGCGGGCATAGGCCGAGGGGGTCACCATCGAGCTTTCGATGTGCATGTGCGTATCGATCAGCCCCGGTGCGACGAAACCGCCGGCAGCGTTGATGACATTGCGCGCATCTGCGCGGGCGCCGGGTGCATGGACGCTGGCGATCAGCGGCCCGACGATGCCGATATCGGCCGGCCGAAGCTCTCCCGTCACCACATCGACGACGGTGCCGCCCTTCACCAGCACGTCGAAGGCACATTCGCCGCGCGCCGCCTGCACGGCACGGTGCCGCAGTTCGGGGAGGTTGAGGTCGAAGAGTTCGAAAGGACGGGTCATCGGCAGGCTTCGTTGTTGAATACGTCGAGAATGATCTTCAGCGCCGCGTCGGCCTTGATGTCGGCAGCATAGGAAGCGTTGAAGGGGGCGCGGAGGGGTCGGGTCTCGACAACCGTGCGTCCCCTTGTGTGCTGCCCCTGCAGCTCGATGTCGATGCGCGCCTGGCGCCAGACGACCAGATCGGGATGGACGAAGGCGACGGCAGCGACCGCGTCGTAGAGCGACATCGCCTGCCGGCCGCGCTGAACGGCGATATCGATGAAACCGGCCAGAAGGTCCGCCAGCAGTTCGGCATTGCGTCCGGACCCGGCGCGCACCGGAGCCACGTCGGCAGGTGCGGCCAGCACTTTCCGACAAAGGTCGAGGTCCACCATCTTGAGCGGCAGGCCGTGGGCGATGACGATCGCTGCCGCTTCCGGATCGGCGAACGCATTGAATTCGGCAGAGGCGGTGTGGTTGCCGCTGGTCACGCCGCCGCCCATCCAGACGAGTTCGTCGATACGCGCGGCAAGATCGGGTCGCGCGAGACAGAGGGCAGCGATGTTGGTGAGCGGGCCGAGCGCGAGGATGCGGCGGTGGCCGTCCGGCCCGGTCTCCAGCCAGCGGCAGAGCGCTGCGAAGGCATCCTGCGGGTGCAGGCTCACCGGCACGTCCGGCAGGCGCTTGCCGGCGGTCGGCATTCCGAGATCACCGAGGATGCTTTGCGCGGTTTCCAGGTGGCACAGCACTGGCAGCGACCGACCGCGATGCAAGGGGAACGGCCAATCGAAGGTTTTGGCGGCACTGGCGGCGTTGCGCTCGACCTGCGCCAGATCCGTATTGCCGAAGACCAGGGAGATGCCGTCGAGGGGGTCGCCGCAATGCCGTACCACGAGCACAGCCGCGATGTCGTCGAACCCCATGTCGGTGTCGATCCAGACGCCCATCACCGATCCCCGCAATCGAAAAATGCGCCGCGCGCGACGTCCTGGAAAGGACCTGAGACCAGGATCGCCACGCGCGACGGCCCGAACAGTCCCGCCGCTTGTGGGACAGGTCCGGGAGTTGCGGATTTGCCCGCTGGGGCAAGAATACGATGGAAGACGGAGAAGCTGAATATTTCAAGATGATGAAATACCCGAACCAAGGCATAAATAGGGCTGGCCGAGGCGACAGCGGTCAATCCCCAGGACGAGGACGAAGCGCCGCGGCGGACAGCATGGGGTGCGGGCATCAGCGACCTCCCGTTGAACTGGCTTGCCGACGTGTCGGGACTGGTCCGCAGGACTGGCGAACCACGAGTGTCATCGGCACGTTGGGCTGCTCGGAGACGATCGTTCCGAACGCCGAGGTGACGGTGCGGGAGGTTGCCGCGATCGCTTGCGTCAGCGACCCTATCGCGATGGCGGCGATCTGCACAATGTCCATGCGCATCGTCGTCAGCGGCGGCGTGACGACGGACGACCAGATAAGGTCGTCGAAACCGGTCACCGTGACCTGGTCGGGGACCGTGATCCCGGCTCCCTGCAATTCGGTGAGTGCCCGCAGCGCGATCAGGTCCGAAAGGGCTGCAAAGGCGGTCGTCCCCTCCGCAACCCAGGCGCCGAGACCAAGCGACGTGCCGCTTTCGCTCCGCGTATCGAGACCGTCGAGCCAGACGACATCCACCACCGCCTGCGCACCGAGCCCCTGCTTCAGGCCTGCGACACGGTCCGCCTGGACGTTGGAGAGCGGACTTCCCGCCAGAATGACGACCTGACGATGGCCGAGCGCTGCCAGATGAGCGCCCATCTGTCGGCCGCCGTCCAAGTGATCGGCAGCAACGGTGTTGCCCGGCGTCGAGGGGGAATCGATGACTGCGACGGGGCAGTTCACGCCGGTTACGCTGGTGCCGCGCCGGGGGATGACCACCAAGCCGTCGACACCGCGCTCCGTCAGGCGGGCGATGGCGTCGGCCTGCGCCTCCGTCTCGCCGCGTGAATCGCCGATCAGCACGCCGTAGCCCTTCGTCGAGGCAGCCCGCTCGATCGCCTGGGCGATCTGCGGAAACAACGGATTGGCGATATCCGGAAGCACCAGCCCCAGCACGCCGCTGCGACCGGTGCGGAGGGCACGGCCGGCGACGCTTGGCACGTACCCCAACTCGTCGGCCAGCGTGCGGATCCGCTGCGCAAGCTCCGGCGATACGCGCCCCTTGCCGGATAGCGCATTCGAAACGGAGGCGATGGACACGCCGAGCGTTTCGGCAATCCGCGCCAGTTTGGGCTTTTCCGGCGTCATTCGGGGACCAAGGCTGGTTAATCGTTTAATCGATACCGGCAATTTTCTTGAGTGTCGAGCCGCCGTCGGGCATTGCTCACAGCATTCACCTTCAAGCGGCAGGAACCGTTACCCAGGGTTCGGCCGAACGAGCTTCCGGACGACCTTTTCAACATCTAGCCGAATTCCAGACTAATATTTCTTGCCGGCCCACTGCCGGAAGTGGCAACTGAGGCAACCGATCCGACGTCTGATCGCGATGCATGGATCGCGACCATGGAGCTCACGCATGACCCTGTCGCAGGTGCAAGAGGCCGACCGCCGCACCGCTCACCCGGCCCGTATGGAACCGCTGGCAAAGCTGCCGGTGTTCTATTCGCTTGCCGGCAGGCGCGTTGTATTGGCTGGCGGCTCGGAAGGCGCTGCGTGGAAAGCGGAACTGCTGGTCGCCTGCGGCGCGATGGTCGAGGTCTACTCTCCCCTGCACGAGCTTTCGGACACCTTCCGCGACATGCTCTCGGCCGAGGGCGAGAAGACGGAGCCGGCTCTCCGGCATCATGACAGCCCCTGGCATATCGGCATCTTCGACAATGCCGCCATCGCGCTCGCCGACTGCGAGACGAACGACGAGGCCAAGGCCTTCTACTGCGCGGCAAAGGCGGCCGGCGTTCCCGTCAACGTCATCGACAAGCCGGCCTTCTGCGACTTCCAGTTCGGCTCGATCGTCAACCGCTCGCCGGTGGTCATCGCGATCTCGACCGACGGTGCGGCTCCTATCCTTGCACAGGCGATCCGCCGCCGCATCGAGACGCTTCTTCCGCCGGCGCTGAAAACCTGGGCCGAGATAGCCCAGAACATCCGCGACGCCATCAATCGCCGGCTCCAGCCGGGCACCGAACGCCGCACCTTCTGGGAAGCGTTTGTCGATCGGGTATTTCGCGAGGCGCCGGTCGACGGCGTTGCCGAGCGGCTGATCGCGGATGCCGGACGTGTTTCGCAAGGATCCCGTGGCCAGGCAGCCGGAAGCGTGACGCTGGTCGGAGCCGGACCGGGCGATGCCGAACTGCTGACCTTGAAGGCGGTGCGGGCGCTGCAGGCTGCCGATGTCATCCTGTTCGACGATCTGGTTTCCGCCGATGTCCTGGAGCTTGCGCGCCGGGAAGCCAAGCGCATGCTCGTCGGCAAGCGCGGCGGCCGGGAAAGCTGCAAGCAGGAAGATATCAATGCGACGATGATCGCGCTCGCCAAGGCCGGCAAGCGTGTCGTGCGGCTGAAATCCGGAGACCCGATGATCTTCGGTCGTGCCGGCGAGGAAATCCGCAGCCTTCGCAGTGAAGGCATCCCGGTCGAGGTGGTGCCTGGTGTCACGGCCGCCACCGCCATGGCGGCGCGGCTCGGCGTCTCGCTCACCCATCGCGACCACGCCCAGTCGGTCCGCTTCGTCACAGGCCATTCACGGAAGGGCGAACTGCCCGCCGACATCAACTGGTCCACACTCGCCGATCCGACTGTCACCACCGTCTTCTACATGGGCGGGCGCACCGCTCCCGCGATCACCGAGAGACTGACGGCGCATGGCATGCCGGCAGCCACTCCTGCCGTCATCGTCAGCGCCATCGCCCGCGACGACGAACAGCGCTGGGTCGGCACGCTTGGCGAGATGCCGCTGGCAATGGCGAGGATCGGCTACGAGAACCCGGTGCTGATCGGTATCGGCGATGCTTTCGTCGAGGCGCAGCGCCAGCCCGGCTATGTGGATCTCGATCCCGAGACGGCCCAGGCCGTTCGCCGGTCGAGCGTCTAGCGTCGGCTCTGCTTGGGACGTTCGCTGGCCAAGGCTTTCGCCACCTCCTTGACGAGCGCGGCTTGCTTCAGCTCGTCGATCGTCAGCGACAGTTTCGGCCGCCAGTTCGGATAGCTGGCGCTGGTGCCGGGCACATTCGTCGGATTTTCCTCCTTGGTCAGATCCGCCAGCCGGACCGCCAGCAGCATCGACGGCGTGCGGGCAAGCAGCCGGTGCAGGCTGACCGTCAGCCGGTCCAGGTCCGCATCCTCCAGGCCTTCGCTGCGGGGATCGGGTGCCGGAAGCCGCTCGGCCTTCAACAGCCTCGCCAGGTCAGCGAGCTCGACGGTGCGGGCCTTCAAATCCTTGTCCGCCGTCGCCTGCGGTACCAATCCATGCTCGGCCCGCATGGCGATGTCGGCGCCGCGCCACCAGCCACCGAGCGTCTGGTGATCATGCGTCGACACGCAGGCAAGTGCGAGTGAGGGGTAGTTCTTCGGCGGGATGAAGCCCTTGTCGCTTCGCTCGTAGGAGAAGATGCGGTAGGAGAGCAGCCGTGCCTTTTCCAGATCCTTGCGAAGCCCCGCCGGCAGATTGCCAAGATCCTCGCCGATCACCAGGCAGTGGTGATGATGCGAGGCGTCCGACAGCACCTGCAGCAGAGCCTCCTTCGGGTAGTTCACATAGGCGCCATCCGCCGGGGATGCATCGAAGGGCACCAGGAACAGCCGGCTGAGGGCGGCCGCATGATCGATGCGGATCGCCCCGGCATAGCGCATGGCGGCATCCAGCATCACCCGGTAGGGAGACTGGTCCCCGGCAGCGATGACGGACGGCAGGAACGCCGCCAGCCGCCAGTCCTGACCATCGACGGCCCACGGATCCGGCGGACCGCCAATGCTGGCCGAGGACACGTAGATATCCGGCTCGCTCCAGGTGGCGGAACCATCCAGCGCTTCGCCGACGGCAAGATCGAGGTAGAGGCCGATCTGCAGGCCGGCCTCTCGGCAGGCCTCGGCGGACTGGGTCAGTTGCACATGGGCGACCCATTGCAGCCAGCTGTGGAACTCGATCTCGTCGGTTCGCGACTGGGCAAAATCCTGCACAGCCGGACTGTCCGGCGACTGCAGCTCCGCCGGCCATTGCCGCCAGCCGATCGAGCCCTTGCCCGCAGCGCTGTGGGCCGACAATGTCTCGAACACCGCATGCAGCCGCAGCGACCGCCCGCCATCCGTCTGGAAGGTTTCGAACGCATCCGCCTCATAGGGTGCCTTCGCACCACCGCCGCTGCGCCATGCCTGCCACAGCCTGCGCAGTTCCTGCAGCTTGACGTCGGCAACCGCGGCGTAGTCGATCAGGTCGGTCTGGCGCAGACGCTCAAGCTCCTTTGCCAGCGCGTCGCGCGGCTGGAAGCCGGGCACCTGATCGACGGCGATGTAGAGAGGGTTCAGCCAACGTCTGTTCGACGGCTCATAGGGGCTGCAACGGGCCGCATCCGCGAGGAAAGGCGCATGCAGTGGATTGAGGCCGATGAAATCGGCGCCCATCTCACCGGCGATCCCGGCCATCTCCCAGAGATCGGCGAAATCGCCGATCCCCCAGTTGCGCGACGACCGCAGCTCGTAAAGCTGCAGCGACAGACCCCAGACGCGCCGGTCGGCAAGCACCTGCGGCAGGAAGCAGATCGGTCCATCCGGCACCGTCTCTCCATCGACTGAGACGTTAAGCGCCGCAAGGATCCGCCGCTTCGTCTCCGTCGAGATTGGTACCTCCGTGCCGTCCGGCTCCGGCCTCGTGAAGGCGATGCCGTGCTTGCGCGCCAGATCGTCCAGTCGTGATGCCTGCGGATCGGCCGGCTTTCGTTTCGCTTTCGCCTTCGGTTTCCGATCAGCCATCGACAAGGCTCCAGGCCAGCGACCAGGGATCGGCCGCCTGTCCATCGATGCGGCCGATATCGTAGATGATCTCGCCGTCGATCGGCTGAGACAGGCGAGCCGGCTTGCCGCTCAGGTTTGCCTGCAGCTGCAGTCGCTTGTCCGCCAGGTGCCATTCGACGAACAGCGCCTCGCCCTGCTGGGCGTAACGACCGACATTGCCGCCGACGCCGCGCATCAGCGGCACGATCCGGTCGCGGCGCAGATTGAGAAGCGTCCGGTAGAAGTCGAGCATCGCGGTACCGGCACCGGAGCCCAGCTTCGACCAGTCGAGCTTGGCGCTGTTGAACGTCTCGCGGCTGGTCGGATCCGGCAGATCCTCGGCATCGAAGCCCGGCAGACGCGACAGTTCTTCGCGACGCCCCTTGCGAACCTTCTCGTTGAGATCCTCGTTGAAGTCGCAGAAGAACGGAAACGGCTCCGCCGCCCCCCATTCCTCGCCCATGAACAGCATCGGCAGCTGCGGCGCCAGCAGATAGACGGCCGCCACCGCCTTCAGCGGTTCGAGCGGCTGCGATGCGATCATCCGATCGCCAAGTGCGCGGTTGCCGATCTGGTCGTGGTTCTGGATGAAGGAGATGAACGCGGTCGGCGGCAAGTGGGCGCTCGGCGTACCGCGCGTCTCGCCGCGGTACTCCATCATCTCGCCCTGGAAGACAAAACCCTCTGCCAGCGCCTTGGCGGTCTTTTCCGGGCGCTCTTCGGAATAATCCTTGTAGTAGCCGAATTCTTCGCCGGTGGCGGCGATGTGCAGCACGTGGTGGATGTCGTCGTTCCACTGTGCGGTGAACAGCGGCGCTTGTCCGTCTGCATCGCGCGTCAGCAGGTCGCTGTTGTTGTCCTCGTTCTCGACGACGAGGTGAACGTGCCGCTCGCCGGCTGCTTCGCGGACGCGGCGCGCAAGCTCGCGTAGGACATGCTCCTCCTTGTCGTCCTTGATCGCATGCACGGCATCGAGGCGCAGCCCGTCGAAGCGGAAGTCCCGCGTCCAGTAGATGGCGTTCTGGATGACGAATTCGCGCACCGGCATCGAATCCTCGCCATCGTAGTTGATGCCGTTGCCCCACGGCGTCTTGTGGTGCTCGGTGAAGATCGGCGCATAGGCCGGCAGGTAGTTTCCGTCGGGTCCGAAGTGATTGTAGACGACGTCGAGGAACACGCAGATGCCCCGTTCGTGCGCGGCATCGACTAGCGCCATCAGATCCTCAGGCCGGCCGTAGCTGCTTTCCGGTGCATAGGGCATGACGCCGTCGTAGCCCCAGCCGTAATTGCCCGGGAAGTCGCCGATCGGCATGATCTGCAGCGCCGTCACGCCGAGGTCGCGCACGTGGTCCAGCCGCTCGATGGCCGCGAGGAACGTGCCTTCGGGTGTGAAGGTGCCGATGTGCATTTCATAGAACACCAGCTCCTCGACTGGCCGACCGCGCCAGTCCGGATGACGCCAGCTATAGGCCTGAAGATCGATCACCTCGCTCGGTCCGTGGACGTCCTGCGGTTGGTGCCGGGAAGCCGGATCGGGAACCGTCAGCCCGTCCGGCAGCACGAACGAATAGCGGGTCCCGACACCGGCGCCGTTGACGCTCAGCTCGTGCCATCCCGAGCTGGAGGGCTGCATATTCCGCAGCTCCTGGCCCTCGATCTTCAACTGCACGCGATCATATTGCGGCGACCAGAACCGGAACAGCGTCGACGAGGACTGGAGCACAGGGCCGAACAGGAAGTCAGTCAAGCGTTTGAACCTTTTATGTGGGAGGACCGCGTGTGTAACTCGCGCCCAGACGAAAGGTTTCCCGGCAGTTCGCCGCCGCGTCATGTTGCTGCACCGCACAGCAGATGGGCAAATCGATCAGGTCTGCTGGAAGGTTGGCGACGGAACCGTCGGACAGTCAGGCTGGCCAGCGCCGCGCAAGCTTTGTCCTGAAATGTTACACATCATCTTCGCGCCAGCCGACACCCCAAGAAGACCAAAGCGTGCCGCGCACGAGATGAATATTTAACGTCATTTCCGAGGGTACAATGGCAACAATTACATTCGCGAATACCAAAGGTGGCGCCGGCAAGACCACCGTCGCTCTGCTGCTTGCCGCCGAACTTGCCCAGCGCGGCCTGCGCGTTGCGCTTCTCGATACCGATCCGCAGCAGTGGATTAGCCGCTGGGACGGGCTGGACGAACGACCCGCCGGCTTCACGGTCGTTTCGCGCGTCACGGAAGACACGATCGAAGCCGAAGTGAAGGCGTTGAAGAAGAAGATGGATCACGTCCTGATCGACGTCGCGGGCGGTCTCTCGCCGCTGCTCGCCAAGGCGATCGGTCTTTCGGACCGGGTGATGATCCCGGTGCAGGGCTGCGCCATGGACGCGGTCGGCGGTGCCCAGGTTCTGCAGATCCTCAAGGCGCTGGAAGCGGAATGCGCCATCACGATCCCGCACTCGGTGGTGCTGACGCGGATCAATTCGATCATCACCACCCGGGCGATGACGGCGGTGAAGGCGATGCTTGCGAAGCAGCAGGTGCATGTGCTGGAGACGGCGCTGATCGAACGGGCCGCCTACCGCGACATGTTCGTCACCGGCGGCACGCTCTACGGCATGGATCCGCAGCGCGTCAGCAACCTCGACAGGGCACAGGAGAATTCCCGGCAGCTGGCCACAGAACTGCTGGCCCTTCTGCCGGTAAAGCCTGCCAAGCCGAAAGCCGCCAAGCCCGTCGCCGCTGCCGGTGAGACGGAGAAGAAGCGTCGCTCGCCTGCCCGCGCCGCCAATACGGCCGACGCCGCAACGCCGGCCAAGCGCAAGACGGCGGCCTGAACCGCCTCAGAACCAATAAGTAAGACGCCCGCGGTCGGGCGGGCGTCTTGTCTCCTCAGGATCTGCTTCGCTGTCAGCCCTTCAGCGTGATCGACAGCGAGGCGCCGCCGAGCGCGGCAGTGACCTCGGATGGCGCAGTGATATATGGCGCCCCGGACAGCGTTCCGGTCGTCACCACCTGTCCCTTCCGCAGAAGGCCGCCGTTGAAGGTTGGCAGTCCGCGGTTGGCACAGGCGACCACCGCTGCCAGCGGATCGGCGTCGGGGTGTTTGGCAGGCCCGTCGAACAGCGCGATCGCGCCGTTGGTCAGCGTCAGGCCGCCCAGATCGGCGCCGGCATCCAGCACGTGCCGGTCCAGTTCCGGTCCGAGCACGTAACCGACATTGCTCATCATGTCCGACAGCAGCAGCGGATAGGCGTCGCCCGCACCGTCGATGTAGCGGGAGCGGACAAGTTCGATGCCGATCGCCACCTTCTCGACGGCAGCCTGGACCTCTTCGCGGGTATAGGGCGTACCGCGCGGCGGCAGGTCCTGCCCGAGCGTCATCGCCAGTTCCACCTCGATGCGGATGCCCGGCGCGAAGGCAAACTCGCGGGCGCTTTCAACGAAGATCAGCGGCGCGCCGAACAATTGCCCGTCTCGCAGCGAGAACTTGTAGCCTTGCGGCTGGGAGACCCCGAGCTTGTCGAGAATGGCCGCCTGTACGGCATAGGCGCCCTGGACGTCCGGCACGACGAGATTGGTCTTGTCGACCAGTCCACCGGTGGCGATCGCTTCGGCGAGCAATCCCGCCAGGTGATCCGTGTCTTCCATCATATCGGCAGTTTCCTCCATCAGACGTTTGTCGCCGATCCCTTGATTCGCATGTTGCGAAGGGCGCTTCAACCCGGCAGCGGTCGCTAAACTCGGATCTCAGCACCTTGAACGGAAACGGCGCCGGCAGGGTTGCCGGCGCCGCTATCGGTGGGTGGAGTGTCGGCGCGAAGTGAAAACGCTTAGCGGTCGACTGGCGACTGATGCTCGGCCGAGCCCAGGATGCGGCTGAGCGTCAGGGCTGCCAGCGTGCAGATGGCACCCGAGATCAGGTAGCCGCCGATGAAGATGATGCCGAACTTGCTGGCAAGTCCGAGCGCCACCAGCGGTGCGAAACCGGCCCCAACCAGCCAGGCAAGGTCGGAGGTGAGCGCCGAGCCGGTGTAGCGGTAAGTCAGGCCGAACCGCGACGATACGGCGCCGGACGCCTGGCCGAAGGAGAGGCCGAGAATGCCGAAGCCGATGATGATGTAGGCGTCCTGCCCCTTGCCACCCGCTTCCAGCAGGAACGGTGCGGTGAAGCTGAAGATGGCGATGAGGACGGCGCCGATCATCAACTGACGACGGCGGCCGATGCGGTCTGCGGCCATGCCGGAGACGATGACCGCGACGATGCCGACGGCGGCGCCGATAATCTGCACGAACAGGAACTCACCGGCCGACTGGCCGCCGAACAGGGTCACCCAGCTGAGCGGGAAGATTGTCACCAGGTGGAACATGGCAAAGCTTGCGAGCGGCACGAAGGCGCCGAGCAGGATGTCGCGACCGTGGACGGACACCGTTTCGGAGATCGCCCGCGCCTGCAGTTCATGGCTTTCGAAGAGCTTGCCGAACTCGCTGCTGGCAACAATGCGCAGCCGGGCGAACAGCGCGACCACGTTGATGGCGAAGGCGACGAAGAACGGGTAACGCCAGCCCCAGGCGAGGAAATCCTGGTCCGACAGGTTGGCGACGAAGTATGCGAAGAGGGCGCTTGCCAGTGCAAAACCGAACGGGGCACCGAGCTGCGGGATCATCGCGTACCAGCCGCGCTGCTCCTTCGGCGCGTTCAGCGCCAGAAGCGATGCCATGCCGTCCCAGGCGCCGCCGAGCGCAAAGCCCTGGCCGAGCCGGAACAGAGCCAGGAGGATGACCGACCAGACGCCAGCGGATTCGTAACTGGGGAGGAAGGCGAGCGAGACAGTCGATCCGCCGAGGATGAACAGCGCGATCGTCAGCTTCGTGCCCCGTCCGTAGGTCCGGTCGATCCACATGAAGACGACGGAGCCGACGGGCCTTGCGATGAACGCCAGGGAGAAGACGCCGAAGGCCATCAGGGTTGCGGTGACCGGATCGCCGGCAAAAGAAAACACCAGGCGCGGAAATACCAGGACGGATGCGAGACCGAAGACGAAGAAATCGAAGAACTCCGACATCCGGCCGATGATGACGCCGATGACGATGTTGCCTGCCGAGAGCGGCTTGTCGTCATGCATGCGGCGCGCGTCGCGCTCAAACTCGGACGATGTGGGGCTTCCTGCTGTAGTCATGTAAGGGAACTCCTCCTTTGCGGCGAATGGTCGCCTCCCCAAAGGAGAGGATGATGCATATCTGACGGGTTTCAAGTCTGTTTCTCGACTTGCGGTCCCGGCGCGCCCGATTTTAGTCGCCGAAAGGCCGAATTTCGTGAAATATGCGCTTTAGGCTGCGGGCCTGCGAACTGTGAGCCGATTTTCCAGTTCGCTCACCTAGAACCCGGCGCATCCCTGTGAGTTCCTGCTGCAGTGCACGAAAATGCTTTGCACTGCGACGAAAGACCTCATAGGGAGCCTTGATCTCGTGCTTTAGTCGCAAGTAGACGAAACGCAAATTTCGAACTGAAAGATGCCACGGTTGATGCAACTCATTCGCCGGCTTAGTGCCCTAGTCCTACTCCTCGCCCTTTCGGGCTGTGATCTCGTCGTGATGTCGCCATCCGGCGACATCGCCATGCAGCAGCGTGACCTGATCATCGTCTCGACGGTGCTGATGCTGCTCATCATCATTCCGGTGATCTGCCTGACGCTCTATTTCGCCTGGCATTACCGTCGCTCCAACACGGACGCCAAGTACGATCCCGAGTGGCACCACTCGACCCGTCTTGAAGTGGTGATCTGGTCGGCGCCGCTGGCCATCATCATCGCGCTCGGCGCCGTGACCTGGATCAGCACCCACAAGCTCGACCCATACCGTCCGCTCGACCGCATCGATGCGGCCCGCCCGGTGACGCCCGAGACCAAGCCGATCACCATCGAGGTCGTGGCGCTGGATTGGAAATGGCTGTTCCTCTATCCGGAACAGGGCATTGCCACGGTCAACGAGATCGCCGCGCCGATCGACACGCCGATCGAGTTCAAGATCACCGGCGCCTCGGTGATGAACTCCTTCTACATTCCCGCTCTCGCCGGCCAGATCTACGCCATGCCCGGCATGCAGACCAAGCTGCACGCGGTGATGAACAAGGAAGGCGTCTACGAAGGCTTCTCCGCCAACTACAGCGGCGACGGCTTCTCCGGCATGCGCTTCAAGTTCCACGGCCTCAGCAATGACGGCTTCAATGAGTGGGTCCAGCGCGTCAAGGGCCAGGGAACGGCTCTCAACCGCGACGCCTACCTGAAGCTGGAGCAGCCGAGCAGTCGCGTCCCGGTGACCTACTACGCCAATGTCGAGAACGGCCTCTACGATGCCATCCTCAACCTGTGCGTCCGCGCCGGCCAGATGTGCATGAACGAGATGATGCATATCGACATGATGGGCGGTGCAGGGGTCGAAAGCCACGAGAACCGCGAGCGGCTGGAATACGATACCCGCTGGTCGGCTCAGGCTGGGCCCGGCGCCACCTACCCGGCGACCGGCCACGGTGCCAAGACGGGCCAGGAAGCCGAAGGCATCAACGATGCTCCCGCCGCTCCCGAAGGCGGCCATGAAGGTCATGGCGTTGCCCCTGACCAGCTGAACACAAACACGAAGCCGTAACCGGCGGCTTGAGACATACTGGAAACTCAGATGTTCACGAACAGTAACCTGATGGAATTCATCTTCGGTCGGTTGTCATGGGACTCGCTGGCGTTCACCCATGAGCCGATCCTGCTGGTGACCTTCATCGCCGTCATCCTCGGCGGCCTGGCCGTCGTCGCCGCGATCAGCTATTTCCGCCTCTGGGGCTACCTGTGGAACGACTGGTTCACCAGCGTCGACCACAAGAAGATCGGCATTATGTATGTCATCCTCTCGCTGATCATGCTGCTGCGCGGTTTTGCCGACGCGGTGATGATGCGCACCCAGCAGGCGATCGCGTTTGGTGCCAACGAGGGCTACCTGCCCCCGAACCACTACGACCAGATCTTCACGGCGCACGGCGTCATCATGATCTTCTTCTTCGCCATGCCGCTGGTGACGGGGGTGATGAACTACGTCGTGCCGCTGCAGATCGGCGCCCGCGACGTGTCCTTCCCCTTCCTCAACAACTTCTCGTTCTGGATGACGGCAGCTGGAGCTGCGATCATCATGCTGTCGCTGTTCGTCGGTGAATTCGCCCGGACCGGCTGGCTTGCCTATCCGCCGCTGTCGGGTGCCGATTACAGCCCGGGCGTCGGGGTCGACTACTATATCTGGGGCCTGCAGGTCGCAGGTGTCGGAACGACGTTGTCGGGCATCAACCTAATCGCCACCATCGTCAAGATGCGCGCGCCGGGCATGACCATGATGAAGATGCCGATCTTCACCTGGACCTCGCTCTGCACCAACGTCCTGATCGTTGCTTCCTTCCCGATCCTCACCGCCACGCTCGTACTGCTGACGCTCGACCGCTACGCCGGCACGAACTTCTTCACCAACGACCTTGGTGGCAACCCGATGATGTACGTCAACCTCATCTGGATCTGGGGTCACCCGGAAGTCTACATCCTTATCCTGCCGGCCTTCGGCATCTTCTCCGAGATCGTCTCGACCTTCTCCGGCAAGCGCCTGTTCGGCTATGCCTCGATGGTCTATGCGACGGTCGTCATCACCATCCTCTCCTACCTCGTCTGGCTGCACCACTTCTTCACGATGGGATCCGGTGCCAGCGTCAACGCCTTCTTCGGCATCACCACGATGATCATCTCGATCCCGACGGGCGCGAAGATGTTCAACTGGCTGTTCACCATGTATCGCGGCCGCATTCGCTACGAAGTGCCGATGATGTGGACGATCGGCTTCATGGTGACCTTCGTCATCGGCGGCATGACCGGCGTCATGCTGGCCATTCCGCCGGCCGACTTCGTGCTGCACAACTCGCTGTTCCTGATCGCCCACTTCCACAACGTGATCATCGGCGGCGTGGTCTTCGGCCTGCTGGCCGGCATCAACTTCTGGTATCCGAAGGCCTTCGGCTACCGCCTGGATCCGTTCTGGGGCAAGATCTCCTTCTGGTTCTGGCTGATCGGCTTCTATGTCGCCTTCATGCCGCTCTACGTGCTCGGCCTGATGGGTGTCACCCGTCGCGTCAACCACTTCGAGGACCCGTCGCTGCAGATCTGGTTCGTCATCGCGGCTTTCGGTGCAGTCCTGATTGCTGTCGGCATCGGTGCGTTCATCATCCAGCTGATCGTCAGCTTCCTGAAGCGCGACCAGCTGCGCGATACGACCGGCGACCCGTGGAACGGCCGCACCCTGGAATGGTCGACCTCGTCGCCGCCGCCGGAGTACAACTTCGCCTTCACGCCTGTCGTCCACGACCATGACAGCTGGTACGACATGAAGAGCCGCGGTTACGTGCGTCCGCTCGAAGGCTTTCGGCCGATCCATATGCCGAAGAACACCGGCACGGGCGTCATCCTCTCCGGTCTCAGCGTCGCGCTCGCCGTCGGCATGATCTGGTACATGTGGTGGCTGGCGGTGCTGGCATTCCTCGGCATCCTGGTGGTTTCGATCGCCCATACCTTCAACTACAAGCGCGACTACTACATCCCGGCCCAAACCGTCGTCGAGACGGAAGACGCCCGGACCAAGCAGCTAGCGGAACAGGCCTGATATCATGAGTGAAAGCCACGCCGTTTCGGCCGAAAAGCCGCAATTCTACCTGACGGAAGACCACCATCCGGAAAGCAGCACCATGCTGGGCTTCTGGATCTACCTGATGAGCGACTGCCTGATGTTCGCGGTCCTCTTCGCCACCTACGCCGTGCTCGGCCGCAACTACGCGGCCGGCCCCTCGCCGGCCGATCTGTTCGACCTCAACATCGTCGCGATCAACACTGCGATGCTGCTCCTGTCGTCGATCACCTACGGCTTCGCCATGCTGCAGATGGAGCGCAATGCCAAGGCGGAGACGCTGTTCTGGCTGGGCATCACCGGCATCTTCGGCCTGATCTTCCTGGGTCTCGAACTGTACGAGTTCCATCACCTGATCAACGAAGGCGCCGGCCCGCAGCGCTCCGGCTTCCTGTCGGCCTTCTTCACGCTGGTGGGCACCCACGGTCTGCACGTCACCTTCGGCTGCATCTGGCTGGTGACGCTGATGGTCCAGGTCGCCCGCCACGGGCTGATCGAAGCGAACCGCCGTCGCCTGATGTGCCTGTCGATGTTCTGGCACTTCCTCGACGTGGTCTGGATCGGCGTCTTCTCCCTCGTTTACCTGATCGGAGTTACCGGATGAGTTCGAACCCGCACGCGCCGGCGCAGGAAAGCGCCCACAACACGCATCATGGCCACAGCCACGGTCACGAAGCGGCTCACGGCACGCTGAAGAGCTACATGACCGGCTTCGTCCTGTCGGTGATCCTGACCGCCATTCCGTTCTGGCTGGTGATGGCCGACGTGCTCGACAGCAAGGCCGCCACCGTCGCCATCATCATGGCTCTGGCCGCCGTGCAGATCGTCGTCCACATGGTCTACTTCCTGCACATGAAC
Source organism: Rhizobium sp. 0TCS1.26 (assembly GCF_050455525.1). Taxonomy (NCBI): domain Bacteria; kingdom Pseudomonadati; phylum Pseudomonadota; class Alphaproteobacteria; order Hyphomicrobiales; family Rhizobiaceae; genus Rhizobium; species Rhizobium sp. 0TCS1.26. The sequence goes on from NZ_JBCIYV010000001.1 coordinate 1,316,019, forward strand.
TCCAAGTCCGAAGGCGGCTGGACCATCCTGGCGCTGATCTTCACGATCATCGTCGTCGCCATCGCCCTCTCCGGCTCGCTCTGGGTCATGCATCATCTGAACACCAACATGATGCCGATGAGCCCGGAAATGATGAAGAACATGCCGTAACGGCATGGGGCGGCGCCTTGGGCGCCGTCCGTCAAGGACATACCGATGATCATTGAGGCCCGTCCCCGCACCGCAAGGCGACCCGTCGCATTTGCCGTTGCGATGGCGGGCTTCTTTCTTGTCTTCGTCGGGCTAGGAAGCTGGCAGGTGCAGCGGCTGTTCTGGAAGCTCGACCTGATCGAGCGCGTCGATGCCCGCGTGCATGCGGAAGCGGTGCCGGCCCCCGGCCCGTCCACGTGGCCGGGCATCGACGCCGCGAACGACGAATACCGCCGCGTCAGCGTCACCGGCCGCCTGCTCAACGACAAGGAAACGCTCGTCCAGGCGGTTACCGAGCGCGGTGCCGGCTTCTGGGTGCTGACGCCGCTGCTGACGGCGGATGGCACGACCATCCTCATCAATCGCGGCTTTATACCGCCGGATCGACGTGATCCCTCCAGCCGCTCGCACGGGCTGGCCGAGAGCGAGGTGACGATCAGCGGCCTGTTGCGCATCTCGGAGCCAGGCGGGGCCTTCCTGCGATTGAACGATCCAGAGGGTGATCGCTGGTACTCACGTGACGTCACGGCGATCGCGCAAAGTCGCGGGCTGACGAATGTTGCACCTTATTTCATCGACGCGGACGCGACGCCAAACCCCGGCAGCTACCCCGTCGGCGGCCTGACCGTGATTGCCTTCCGCAACAGCCATCTCGTCTATGCGCTGACCTGGTATGCGCTGGCGGCGATGTCGGCGGGTGCTTGCCTCTACCTGATCCGCCAGGGCCGCCGGCACGGGCGCTGAGCGCCTGCATTCTTCACCCCGGACGGGAACCGCCGGCGCCTGCCGTCGGTTACCTCAGACCAAGGTGAAGAAAAGGCAGACCGCATGATCAAGGACATCCGCAACGACCCGATCGCCAGTCCCGAGGACAGCGCGCCGGAACGCCAGCAGAAGCAGCGCGCCGGACGCGGCATCATCACCTTCTTCATCATCTTTGCTGCCGGAGCCTTCTGCCTTTACCTATTCATCGTGCTCTACGGCTCGATGACCTCGCAATGACGTCGGCAGCAAACTGATCCTGAAGCAGGCGGCGGATCAGACCGCCACCGGCTCTTCCGAGCGATAGCTGCCGGTCTGGCCGCGAAAGCGCTCCGGAGCGCCCGGATCGGCATATTTCGGCAGCTCATCCATGTCCGTCTTGTTGAGGATGACGCCGACGGTCTTGGCCGCGATTGCGGTTTCCTGCTCCAGCACGGTCTGCAGCAGTTTCACCGGCGTCGTTCCCCATTCCACGACCATCAGATAGCTGTCGACATGCGGGGCGAAGGCCTTTGCATCAATTGCCGGAACGATCGGCGCCAGATCGACGACTACATAGTCGAAGCGGCCGTTCACCGTCTCCATCAGCCGGTCCATGTCGGCCGAGGCCAGGAGGTCACTAGTATGCGGCATGGCCTGGTTGCGCGAGGCGATCGGCAGGATGGCGAGCTTTGCCTTGGCATCGATGGTGATGGCGCTGGTCCACGGCGCCTCGCCACGCAGCACTTCCATCAGGCCGTTCGGCGGCTCGGCTCCAAGAATGCCGCTTGAGCCGCGATTGCAGGAATCCGCGTCGAGAAGTAGGGTTCGCTTGTTCATCGCCCCGAGCATGACGGCAAGGTTTGCGGCGACCACCGACTTCCCCTCCCCCGGGAGCGCCGACACCACGCCGATCACCCGGCAGCTGCGGTTGGGCGTCGCCTGGTCGCAGGCAAGCTTGACGTTGCGCAGCGTCTCGGCAAAGGCAGAGCGGGGATAGTCCACGGCGACACGCGTCAGCTTGCGGATGAACGGATCTGTGGCAGTCGCCCCCTCGTCGACGGCGGTCTGCGGCAGCGTCTGGCCGGTCGCGGCGGTCTGCCCGCCGGCTCGCTTGATCAGCGCCAGGTAGCCTATGAAGCGCAGCCCCAGATGACTGCGGACGTCCTGGCCGAGACGGAAGCCGCGTTCTCTGAGTTCCAGCACCGTTGCAATGCCGCCGCCGGCAAACAGCCCGAGAACGATCGACAGCGCCATCGTCAGCGTCTTGCGCGGGCTGGACGGCGACACCGGCACGCCCGGATTGGAGATCACCCGCGCGTGGGCGATCGGGAAGGACTGCTGCTGCGACGCCTGTTCGAAGCGGTCGAGGTATGACTGGTAAAGCGTCTTCAGCGATGCCGCCCGCTGCTCAAGTTCGCGCAGCTGGATCTGCGAGACGTTGGCATCCGAATTCCTGCCGGCAACCTTCTCGATGCTCGCGCGCAGCGATTTCTCGCGCGAGGTGGCAACCTCGAACTCGTTCTTGAAGCCCGCCGTCAGCTGCTGCAGTTCGCCAAAAATCTGTTGGGCAAGAGCGTTCTTTTCGGTTGCCAGCATGCGGGCCTGCGGGTGATCGGCACCGAACTGCTCGAGCACCGATCGCTCCCGTTCGGCGGCGGCCTGGTAACGCTTGCGCAAATCCTGGATGACCGAATTCTCAGCGCCACCGACAGAGACGATAGCGTTGTCGACGGCAACGGTCGGTCCCTGGTCGGTGATTGCCTTGTACTGCTGGTAGCGCGCCGCGGCGGTGGCAGAATCGGCCTGCGCGACGATCAGCTGGCTTGTCAGGTCGGCCAGCTGCTGTGACGACAGAAGTTCGCCGCGCGGCGAGATGAGGTCATTGCTGATCTTGTACTGTTCGACGGCCATGGCCGCTTCCTGCGACCGCTTGTTGAGGTCGTTCAGACGCTCCTGCAACCAACCGGATGCCTTCTCCGTTGCGTCGAAGTTGGCGCTCAGCTGTTCCGAGACATAGGCAGCGGCATAGGCCTTGGCGAGTTGGGCCGAGAGCTGCGGTTCCGGCGACTGCAGAGCCACGGCGATGACCGAACTGCGGCCGACGCGATCGGCAGTGACCGACTGCTGCAGGATCGCCGCCGCCTTCTCCCGGCGACCGTTCTGCGCATCCTGTTCGGCAGGCGGCGGGGTGGCCGGCTTGACGAGGCTGACGACGCTCTTGACGCCCGCCTTGACGAGACCGACCGGCGACACCGGCGGGTTGAGGAAGGCATTGTTGTCACCAAGCTTCAGGTCGTCCACCACGCGCAGCGCCAGCGCCTTGGACTTGACGATTTCGACCGCGCTCGACATCCGGTTGTCGATCAGCTGCGCGCTCTGGCTGGTCTGCTCGTCATCGGCATAGCGGGAGAGGTTCTCGTCGATGAGGATCTGCGTCATCGCCGTGTAGCGTGGCGACGCCAGCAGCAGATAGACGCCGGCAAGCACCATCGAGCAGATCACGCAGATGATGATCAGCCGCGCGCGCCGCATCACCGCCGTCATCAGGCGGTCGAGGTCTATGAACGCATCCTGATCGCGGTTCGCCGCAGCAAAGCCTGTCGAGCGGAGATTGATGTGATCCATGGGTCAGATCCTTTCGCACCCTCCCGCCGGGAGGGAAGGGAAATTAGGGAAACGTCCGGCGAGCCTGCGTCGCCGATCGGGCAACGCGTCTCAGTCGTTCGGCAATTGGCATTTTCAGATGGCGCAGCGCGCCGGGGTGAGCGGCAGCAAGCTTGAAGCAGTCAGCCCAGGCTCGCCGCTTTATCGCATCGACAAGCGCCAGAAACGCCGCCGCCTCGTTGAGGCTTTGGCTGCGTTGCGTCTGTGCCGCACGCGCAGCACCGTCGAGCGGATAGTCGCTGAGGAATCGGGCATCGGCTGCCATCATCGCTTCGACGTGTTCCGGCTTCAGGACGCGTGAGATCGATCCTTGCCGGATATGGTAGATGTAGCCGGCGGACGGTTCGATTGCGCAGCGCCCGCCGGATGCCAGCGCCGAGGCAAGCAGGATGTAGTCCTCGCCGATCCGCAGGCTTTCGTCGAAGCGCAGGCTCTTGCGCGTCAGGAGATCGCGCAGGAACATCGGCTTCATATAGCCGAAATTGAAGGTCGACCGGAAGATCACGTTGGACGAGATGAAATCGGCGAGCGTCAGCGCCGGGAGCTTGGCCAGTTCCGCCGGCGAAAACATCGTCTCAGCCGGCTCGCCCGGCTTCATCACCTTGAGATTGTCGACGACGATTTCCGCATCCATCCGGCCGGCGCAGGCGATCATCGCAGCGGATCGGCCCGGCAGCACTTCGTCGTCGGAATCCAGCACCGCGATCCAGCGCCCGGCGGCCGCCTCGATACCCGCATTGCGCGCCGCACCGGGACCGCCATTCACCGGCAGCTCGACCAGCCTCACCCGCGCATCGCCGAAGTAGCGCACCAGTTCGGCAGTACCGTCGGTCGAGCGGTCGTCGACCACCACCACTTCGACGGCGACGCCGACCTGCGCCAGCGCGCTGTCGATCGCGCGGCCGATGGTGTCCCTCGCGTTGTAGGCAGCCACGACGAAACTGACATCCGGCATCATGGTCTGGTTCATGCAGCCTCCACCGATCCGTATTGGCGGATCTCTCGCACCCCGAGGATGCCGGTCATGGCGCCGAGGTGCAGGGCACCGCGCAGCAGATTGCGGTTACGCGCCGTCGGCGAGAACAGCGTCAAGAGGGCGGCCAGTCCGCAGTATCCGGCCTTCGCGGCCGCCGTGCCGAACTGACGAAGGCGTCCGAGCGCCGAATGCCTGGCACCGACGATCCGGCCATGCGTCTGGCCCGAGCGAAACCTGCGCTTCAGCAGCCAGCCGAGACTTGCCCGGCGCGCCGGCACCGGCTCCGTCAGCCAGGCCTTTTCGGCAAAGCTGATGCGCCCGCCGGCATCCGTCACTTTGGTGAAGAATTCGGTGTCCTCGCCGCCGCTCTGGCCGAGCGACAGGGCAAACCGGCGACCGTGGATACTGGGCGAGCGCATGTCGAGAAGGACGTTGCAGGTATATCCGGTGCGGATCTCGCCTTCGACCCAGACCGGCATCGTCGAATGGAAATCGCCGCTCGTCATCCAGTCCGGCGCGCCGACCGCGTAGATCGCCCGCACAGGACCGAGCACGACATCCGCAGTCGTTGCAGCCGCGGTCTCCAGCAGTTCGGCCAGCCACTCCGGCGATGCCGTCTCGTCATCGTCGATGAACGCCAGATAATCGCCATCGCTTGCGGCAAGGCAGGCGTTGCGGGCAATCGAGATGTTGGCCTTCGGGCAATGGATGTAGCTGAGTTCGAACGGCGACCTGCCGCGCAGGCTCTCGACCAGTTCGAAGGCGCTGGGCGTCTCGTCGTTATCGGCAACGATCAGTCTCAACCGCACGCCCGACGGCACCACGAGGCTGAACAGCGACAGCAGAGTCGCCGAAAGCTCCGGCCGGCGGAAGGTGCAAATGCCGATGTCGACATGCAGGTGTGACTGGTCATGGTCCATTCTCATGTCGCGGCCCTCGTCTTTCGCCCGCCGATCAGCTCGAGCCAGAAGCCGGCCGACCAGGCGGCGTGCATGATCATGGCCGATATCGCCGCCAGCGGCCCATAGGCATTGCGCTCCGACACGGCGATCCAGACTCCGTAGGCGAGGCAGAGCCCTGCCCAGAGCAGCAGCGGCACCGCGGCGACCCAGTGCAGAACGGCGAGCCCGGCGCCGACGATGACCGGCATCACCATCAGCGGCAGTGCCTGTCGCAGCTTCGGGACAGACCGGTGCTTCAGGAGGTTGCGGGCCCGCCCGCGACCATAGCCAAGATACTGGCGGAACAGGGGGTACGGGGCCGACCGCGGATAATAGGTCATGAAGGTTTTCGCCGTCATCCAGATACGGTAGCCCGCCTTGCGCAGTCGGTGATCGAGCTCCGCATCCTCATTGTGGGTGAAGCTTTCGTCATATCCGCCGACGGCACGAAAGGCTTCGATGCGCATCAGCGCGTGGTGACCGTGTTCGATCCACTGGCCCTCGGCACCTTCCCGGTGCTTGGAGCCGCCATTGCCGAGCTTTGAATTCTGGGCGAGCGCGGTTGCCCGCTGGAACGTGCCCGTGCCGACCGTCTTCATGCCGACGACAACGGAATCTGCGCCAGTATCGACTGCCTCCTGCAGCAGGATCTGGCAGTAATCCTCCGGGTAGTCGCCATGCGCGTCGATGCGGATCAGGTACTGGCGACCATAACCGAACCGCTCGACGGCCAGATTGACGGCGGCACTCTGGATCCGCTTCGGATTTTCGAGAAGCACCAGATCAGCGATCGAAGGCGTCAGGCCGGCGACGATCTCGCGCGTCCCATCGGTGCTTCCGCCATCGGCAACGACGATCAGCATGTCGTTGTTGCCGCGGCTCTCCGCCAGATCGCGCAGCAGCGTTCCGATGTGGCGCGCCTCATTGAGGCACGGAATGACGATCAGGCTTCGCATCTCAGGCTGGATCGGGGACGACATGCGCTAACCTTCCGATTGCTGGGGTGACGGGATGTGCAGAGCGGCAGCGGGTGCGACATGCGGGGCGAGCCCCGCAAGCCGGGCGACGAGCGCCCGACATTCCGCCTCGCCGATGGCCCACTGGCTGCGCTTGCTGTCGGCAAGCCTTGCAAACAGCTGCAGGTAATCGTCGGAGGAGAGCTGCTTGAAGCGCTCCTGCAGCGACTGCGGATCGACCGAGGCAAGCAGCAAGCCAAGATTGCGCTGCGCCAGGAAATGGCCGGTTTCCGTCGTCGACAGGGCGATCGGCACAGCGCCGTGCAGCGCGCCTTCATAGAGCCGGTTCGGCAGCAGCCACTCGGAATTCAGGCCTTCCTCGAAGAAGTCGATGGCCCAGACGAACTGCACCTCGCCGTAGATCGTCGCGAGATCCTCCGGATTGCGGTAACTGCCGCCGAACGAAACATGCGGAGCATCGGCCAGCAGCGCGTCGAAGTTCGGAAACTCGCGCGGCGACACCCGACCGCGGATGATGATCTCCACCTGACCGTCCATCTCCCGGGCAAAGCGGCTGAGGATGTCGAAGCTCTTGCGGCAGCGGATGGCGCCGAACCAGCCGATCCGCCAGGGCTCGCCCTGCCGGCCCGGACGCGGGATCGGCGGCCAGAGGCCGGGATCCGGATTGAGGTCGAGAACCTTGTTTTCAAGCAGCAGCACCGGCAGCCGGACGCTTGAGCGTCGTTCGAAGTAGTGCTGCACGAAGGCCGGCGAACTGGTCGCCAGCAGCCGGCTATTGCGGGCGAGATACCCTTCAGCAGCGCGCAGCAGGCGCCCCTTGATCCCGTCGTCCAGCATCAGGCGGTGGATGTCCAGCGCCTCGTAGACGATCGGCACCCGGCCGCCGCCAAAGACGGACGCCGCCTGCCCGGCCAGCGCCAGCATTTCCAGATTGCGGGCGAGGATCACGTCGGGCCTCGGCAGGCCGGCGAGCTGCCGCCTCAGCGACAGCCGCGCCTTCAACACCGAAGACAGGCGCTGGCCCAGCCGACCGTCGGCGGTCCGGCCGATCGTCACGACCGGAACCTCCGGATCGCCCGCCAGCAGGTTGGCATCCCGCTGAAAGCCCGCCACCGCGATCCGAGCACCGCCTGCCTTCAGCATCATGACACGCCTGCGGATCGCAGGATCCGAAAGATCATGAGCAAGGTAGAGTAGGTTCAACGTCACGTGGTGCGGCTCCATTTTCTTATGGTTCGAGATGCGAAGCAGGGACTGAGGCGCGGACGCCTCAGTTTATCGTGCAGGAGATGGACTCCGGGAAGCGGCATTTTTCGCCCGGGGCCGTGAATGCGATGCGGTCGACTTCCATGCGGGCACCGCCGGCATAGGCAAATGCCCCCATCCAGTTCTTCAGCGTATCGGACCCCCACAGGCTGACGAAGATCTTCTGCGGATTGGATGGGATCTTCGCCGGATCCGTGACCTCCTGAACCAGTTTGCCGTTGACGTAATAGCGCAGCCGATCCTTCGCCCATATGAAGGCATAGTCGTTGAACGCCTTGTCAGCGCCGCCGGCCACCGGAACGAGCTTCTCGTTGCCGCCCTTCGCCGAGATGTACTGGTTGACCTGCACTTCGCCGGCATTCTTGCCGAGCACCTCGAAATCGATCTCGTCGTGCGGCTTCTTGTCGGTCGGGCCGATATAGCTGAAGAATGCCGAGTTCAGGCCCGAGCCGCTGGCGGCCTTCATGCGGACCTCGAACGTTCCGTAGCCGTAGCGCTGGCGGGTCTGGATCTCGCCGCAGGCATACTGACGTTCACCCAAAGGCTTCGCCTCGAAGCGCAGCTGAAGGCGTCCGCCGTCGATATCCACCTGCTGCTTCGACCAGGTGCAGTTCTGATGCGATCCGTTGTTCCAGCCGTCCGAGACATACCAGAAGGAGTTGTCCAGCCTGTCGAAGTTCTCGACGAAGGACGCACCGGTGGACTGCGCGGCGGCGCTGGTGGCGATGACGGCGGCCATGAGGCCGAAGCCGCGCAGGAGGGATTTACGTGCGGAATGCGACATGTTCATTCTTTACCTCTGTTCTTGCATGGCAGGAGACGGCTGGTTCCCCACCAGTTTGGCGCCCTGGGTGACGGCACCCGCCGCATTCGTGCGTCGGCGATTGCCGGTCAGGGCCGCGTAGACCCGTGGCATCCAGCGCAGAACCAGACCATTGCTGAGAATAAGCAGGCTGTAGGTAAGGAGGACGGCACCGATGTAAAAAATCGGATAGAGCTCCGCCCCGGCATATCGGTTCCAGATCATCCAGAAGACGACGAGCAGCGGATAATGTCCGCAGAAGGTCCAGAAGCTGAGGCTTCCGGTGCGTGACAGACGCCGGCCGAGACGGGTGCGGATCAACAGCGACGAAAGCATCCAGAAGGCGGTCGCGCCGAGAATCGAGAGGACGTTGCGCAGCACGTTGAGGAGCGGCGGAAAATCCGGACCGGTCATGTAGAGACCATGGGAGAGCAGTGCCGAAGTTGCCACAAGGGCAGCGGTCATCGGCCATGCGTAGCGATCCAGCTTCTTCAGGTCGACACGATAGAGCGCCAGAAAGATCCCGAAGGTGAAGCTGAACAGGATCGATTTCTTCAGCACCAGTCCGACATCGAGCGTCGGGAAGACGGCAAGCGCGAACAGCACGCCGAGCGTCATTGCCGGCGCACGCCGTACCAGGAAAGCCAGGAACGGTGACAGAAGGATGCAGACGATCAGGTCTCGCAGGAAATACAGCGGCAGATTGACGGGGTAATCGGACAGGCCGAAGGCGTGGTCCGGCCAGTCGCCGGCGCCGGCATTCACCAGATCCGGGAAGTAACCGATGCCCATGCCGACCTGCTCTATGACAAGCACCAGGGCCAGCAGCGACAGGTTCCACAACAGGAACGGGAGAAGCACGGAGCGCGACTTCGACATCAGCGTCTTGCGGTAGTCGAAGCGCTCATAGCCGCGCTGGAACAGCAGATAGCCGGAGATCGCGCTCAGGCACGGCACGCCGATGCGAAACAGGCTCTCCCCCAGATAGACCCTGATCCAGTCGAAGGTGCCGTTCGGTTCGACGAACGGACTTGCGTCTGCATCGTAAGGCACATGCACAAGCACGATGCCGAAGATGAGGACGATACGCATCAGATCGATACGGGAGGATATGTTCTGATCGACAGTCATCAGTCACCCCTTGTGTGGCTGCGCCTCCCCTCGCAACCATTGACAGACTGAGCAGTCTTTGCCCGTGAGGGTCCAAGAATGCTGGCCTGTTTCGTACAAAATGTGGCGCTGCAGCAATTCCTCAAGCGCAGCCTGTCGAGAAGGATCGTCTTCAGGACGATCCGGCCGGGCATCGGTCACCATCGACGGCGTCCTCTCCATAGGGTTGCGGTCAACGAATCCAACGACTTTGCCAGGACAAGCGGCCGCACACGCGCGTATCAATTATCCGACAGATGATCGTGTATTTTTCTTCAGATGACCCTCGAAAACCAGGGGTAGATGGGCGTCGGCTGCCGATATTGAGGCAGAAACAAGGCAAACGCAGTCGCGATGGGAGGCGATGACGCAAGGTTGATCGCCGAGGGGCGCTCGTCTTCCAGATGCATCGTCCCGCATATGACTGAAATCGCTTGCTTCCTCATGCTGCGCTGCAAAGAACTTGCCGCAACGCAAAAACAGGACAAATTTCAGCCGGAATGACACGTTCGACTGATAGGGTTCTCGTCACGGCTTACAAAGGACACCGTTGGTCGACGCCGTATCGACGACGGGAACAGGCGGCAGACCGCCGCAAATGTGCTGATGGAGGGTTGTCGACATCGACGAGAGCCATCCCGGATACCTGAGGGGCTAGCTATGGCGACGTTCACAGTCATCATTCCATACTACCAGAAAGAACCGGGCGTGCTGACCCGCGCTCTGCGATCGATCTTTGCGCAGACCTTCGAAGATAGCGACATCATCATCGTCGACGATGCCTCGCCCTATCCTGCCGAACGGGAACTGCAGGGCTTGAGCGACGCCGAGCGCTCGCGCATCCGGCTCATCACCCAGCCGAATGCCGGCCCGGGAGGTGCGCGCAATACCGGCCTCGATGCCATTTCCCCAAAGACTTCCTATGCGGCCTTCCTGGATTCCGACGATATCTGGATGCCGACGCATCTCGCGAACGCCCACAAGGCACTGACCGAACTCGGCGGCGACTGCTACTGGGCGTCGATGAAGGCGGATGAGGATTTCTACTATCACTTCGGCATGTCCGAGCTGATCGACGAACCCGGCACGCGCCGGGTGATGGAAAAGCCTCTGGTTCTGGAACTTGGCGACCTGGCGAGCGCCATGCTGAAGAACTGGGGCTTCCTGCATCTCTCCTGCATGGTGATCGGCCGGCCGATCTTCGAGACCATCCGCTTCGAGCCGAAACTGCGGCTGGCAGCCGAAGACGTGCTGTTCTTCTGCGACTGCATCCTCGCCGCCCGGCGTGCGCTCCTCTGCGACGACCCGGGGGCCGAGCGTGGCCGCGGCATCAATATCTTCCATGCGACCGATAACCAGTCGCCACAGTTCCTCAAGCAGCAGTTCAATACCTGGGTGGCACTCGACCAGTTGGAGCAGCGCTTCAGCCGGCGGCCGAACGAGGTTGCGTCGATCACCTCCTACAAGAATACCGCCAGGCGCCAGGCACTCTGGAGCCAGGCGGGCCTGCTGCGTCGGCGCAAGGTGCCTGACCTGCGGATGCTGATGCGCTGGGTCGTCCGCGATCCGGCGCTGCTGATGACTGCCTTCCAGCTCGGAACGGGGAAATTCAAGACATCCCGCTGACGCTGCCTGCACCTGCCCGATCAACCGTCCCCTCCTCCAAGGAACCCTGAGATGAAGCCATATTACTGGGAATCCCACCACGGCAATTTCGGCGACGATCTCAATCTGTGGCTCTGGGACGCATTGCTGCCGGGCCTTCGGGAGGTGCACCCGGAGGTGCTTCTGGTTGGCGTCGGAACGGTGCTCAATCCGACGCTGCTGCCCTCCGGCATTCGCAAGCTGGTGATCGGCAGCGGCTACGGCTATGGCACTCCACCGGATGTCAGCGATGCCGCCGAGTGGGACGTCCGCTGCGTGCGTGGCCCGCTGACGGCCGAAAAGCTCGGCCTCTCGCCCGAGATGGGGATCATCGACCCGGCCGTGATGGTCACCCGGATGCCGGAGTTCCAGAACCTCACCAAACGCTACAAGAAGACCTTCGTGCCGCATTGGGAATCGGCCGAATTCGGCATCTGGAAGGATGTCTGCGAACCGGCCGGCCTGACCTATCTGGATCCGCGCGGTGAGGCGAAGTCGGTGATTACCGCCATCGCCCAGTCGGAGATGATCGTCGCCGAATCCATGCACGGCGCAATCCTTGCCGATGCCTTCCGCGTGCCGTGGGTTGCCGTATCGACGTCGCGCCTGATCAACAGCTTCAAGTGGAACGACTGGGCGCAGACTGTCGGCGCCGAGTATCGGCCGCGCTACGTGCCGGTCTCCACCCGTGCCGAGGCCGGCTACAAGCAGTCGCGCTTCTGGGGTGTCCGCATCCCGCCGGGCGAGCCGCAACCGGTCGCTGACGTGATCCCGACCGAACCGGCGGGCGTTGCGACGCTCTCGCCACCGGCCTCGCAAGGATCGCGGCTGAAGACGGTGGCAAAGCAGATGCTGGCCGCTCCGTCGATGCTCGCCCTGTGGCAGGCAAGTCGCGCCGAGCCGCAGCTATCCCCGGACGGTCGTCTCGAAGAACGCCAGGCGCGCTTCCAGGCGGTCATCGACACGGTGCGCCGCGACTACCTCTGAGCGACCGGCACGCCCGGCAGGAGATATCGAAGCTTTCCCTCCTGCACCGGCATCGGCGCGGCGCCCTTGTTGCGCATCGCCTCGAGCTTGTCGCCCAGCACCCCGCCGATGACCGCGGGGGCCGCTGCCGGGTTCGCTAGCAGATGGCGGATGGCCGCTCCCTTGCCGCCTTCCGCCTTCACGTCGAGCGCCTGGCGAAGGTCGTGACGTGCCTTGATCTGCCGCTCGTGCCGCCGCACCGCCTGTGCCTGTTCGGCGCTCAGCAGGCCGGGCGTCAGGCGAATTGCCTGCTCCGCCTCGTAAAGCCGGCGCAGGTCCTGCGTCCGGTGCCGGCCGCTCAGCGAATTTGCCCGCACCACTGCCGCATAACCGCAGTGATCGATGACCTTGTAGCGGGCACCCTTTGCCAGTGCCCGCAGGTAGAGGTCGTAGTCCTCCCCCAGCCTCAGGTCTTCGTTGTAGCACAGTCCGTGCTCGGTAAGGAACGACCGTCGAATGACCGGCTTCAGGAAGCCGATCTCGCCTCGCTTGACGCCGCGACGGGAGATGTTGCCTTCAACGAAATCGACAAGCGACAGGCTGCGCGTGCGGGCATGGAAGCGGTCCGGCTCGACCGGCAGGCTCGGGTCATGATGGATGAAGCCGATATTGTCGGCGAGCAGATCCCAGTCCTTCTCCGCCTGCATGGCCGTGAAGCGCTGCGGGAAGAAGAAGTCGTCGGCATCGAGAATGCTGATGAGCGGAGCCGTGGAAGCCTCGATGGCGCGATTGCGAGCAGCGGATGGCCCCTGGTTCTCATCGAAGCGCAGAACCTTCAGACGCCCGGTGCCGTCGTCGCCAGCACGTGCCGCCGCATCGGTGCCGTCGGAAGATCCGTCGTCGATGACGACGACTTCGCTCACCGCAGTTTCAGCCAGTGCCGAGGCGATCGCCTTGCCGATAGTGTCCGCTGCATCCTTCGCAGCGATGATGACACACACTTCGGATCCGCTGTCTGCGCTCATGTCCGCCTCCGTTGCGATTAACCGTCCAACGGATCAGAAACTAGGAAGATGTCGAGGATATGGAAGGCACGGGACACGCAGCGCCTGAAAAGCGCCCGTGAAGGCTGTTTGCGCGATGCGGGCAGCCTCAGTGATCGCCGATCTTGAGCTTAGGTGCCGGCCCCGGCTGGAGATCCTCGCTGCGGCGAGCCTCGGCTTCGCGCAGCATGGCGACGCGCTCCGGCGAGATTCGGTCCCGCTCGACCTTTTCCCGGTGCACCAGCACCAGGACGGCGACGAAGTATCCAGCCTGGAGGATAACCGCGCAGACCACCGTCTGCCACAAGGTCGTCGCCAAGGATCCGTTGAGCACATAGCTCGCGCCCGCGAAAACGAGGAGAACTGCCAGCATGCTGATCAGAGCCCGCGGTCCGTACATCGTGATCCTCCCGAACGCGATTTCCTAAGAGTTGACCCGGAATTTCTGCCGAGCAGTGATAGACCAGATCCATTAGTGCAATGCGATGTTCCAGAATACCACGCATTTTTGCGCAGAACTCCATGAATATTTGGTAATCTCACGCAAGGCGAAAAATGCGACCGCCGCCTTCTTGCCATCTTTCGGCCTGCACCCGGAGGCTGAGGACCGGCAAAAATCACCAGTGCTGGTGTCTGTGCGATCAACATTTGTTACACAGAAACGTGACCGGCGAATTGACTGTTTGCGGCGCAGCGGGAATATTGCAGTGCACAAATCGGCGCCATACCCAAGTGCAAACTGCCCTCCTGACGTGGAAGCTCGTGACTTACGCTGAGTCACGTCCTAATAACCGTACCCCTGTAAACTACCGGTTGGTAAATCTACAAGCACATCATCCGCAAGTTTTTTAGGAAACTACAGAACAAGTTCTGTGGTTAACGTAAGCTTGCATTTAAGCCGTCACAGGATTGACATGTGTCCGGGCGACCTAAATCGGTTCGCAACGGTGCGTTTGCTCCCCCTCCTGCAAAAAATCACTGGCAACAAATTCAGAACACACAATTATTGTCCCATTCGCCGGCCATGATGCGCCGCAATGGCACCGACCACTCGCAACAGCAATGGAGTCCTCTCTATGAAGTCCGCGACACGATCGGCAGGTTCGCCGCTAAGCCCGACCGATGAGATGCACCTGTCCTTCCCGACAGGCGGCGTCGCGAAGCGCGCTTTCGACGTGACGACCGCAATGATTGCGATCGTCGTGTTCTCGCCGCTACTTTTGATGATCATGGCCCTCGTCAAGTTTTCCGACGGGGGATCGATCTTCTACGGACACAAGCGTGTCGGCCACAACGGCCGGTACTTCAAGTGCCTGAAATTCAGGACGATGGTGGTCAATGGGGACGAAGTCCTCCGCCGCTATCTGCAGAACGATCCGGAGGCGGCCAAGGAATGGCGTGCCACGCGTAAGCTCAAGCACGATCCACGGGTCACCACCATCGGTACGGTCTTGCGCAAGCTCAGCCTCGATGAACTGCCGCAGCTGATCAACATTCTGCGTGGCGACATGAGCATTGTCGGCCCGCGCCCTGTCGTCGACGAGGAACTGACCCTCTACGACAGCTTTGCCGTCTACTATCTGCAGACCCGTCCAGGCCTCACCGGACTGTGGCAGATCAGCGGCCGCAACGACGTCTCGTACGAGAGCCGCATCGCTTTCGATACGCAGTACGTTCAGAACTGGTCGCTGCTTCGCGACATCTCCATCATCGTGAAGACCATTCCTGCCGTCTGCATGTCGCGCGGCAGCTATTAAACGGGTGGATGAGGTCGCGCCGCTGCGCGCCAGGCGCCTCATCCGCAACCTCACCCAATGACGGCAGAAACGCGTTGGATCTTGCATTCCGCGCCCGCTGCCGTTCAACAGACCGAGGAGCATCGATGCTCACCATTTCGGCTCTCGATACATCGAGCCAACGATCCCGCCGGTTGGCCCTGCTGCTGGCCGGGCTGGTCCTGCTTTCAGGACAAGCCGTCGCCGCGGAAAGCTCCGGCTACCATCTTGGCGTCATGGACAAGATCCGTGTGCGCATCGCGCAATGGGAACCGACCGACGGATCCTTCAAGAGCTGGGACGCTCTCAGCGGCGACTACAGCATCGGCCCGGCCGGGGCCCTGTCGCTGCCGTTCATTGGCAGCCTCAAGGCCGCCGGCAAAACGCCCGAGGAAGTGGCCGACGAGATCGGCAAGCGGCTGCAGCAGCAGTTCGCCTTGCGCAACCTGCCGTCCGCCTCGGTCGAGGTGTCGCAGTTCCGCCCCGTCTTCCTCACCGGCGATGTCCAGACGCCCGGCGAATATGCATTCTCGCCCAACCTCACGGTACTCAAGGCCGTCAGCCTCGGCGGCGGATTGCGCCGCTCCGAAAGCGGCCAGCGTTTCGCCCGCGACTTCATCAATGCGCAAGGGGACGTCTCCGTCTATGACACGCAGCGGGCCCGACTGATCGCCCGCCATGCCCGGCTGTCATCGGAAATGAGCGGCAGCAGCGAGATCAGCATGCCGCAGGAGCTTGTGAAGGTTCCGAAGGCCAAGGAGCTGATCGACAGCGAGACGGCTCTGATGAAGCAGCGCCGCGACCGCTACGAGCTTCAGCTGAAGACCCTGGCCAACCTCAAGGCGCTGCTGCAGAGCGAGGTTGAATCGCTGAACCGCAAGAGCGAGACGCAGGACCGCCAGCTGGAGATCGCCCAGCAGGACCGCGACAAGATCAAGGGCCTCAGCGAGCAGGGTCTCGCCCTCAGTTCGCGCCTGCTGTCGATCGAGGAGCGCACGGCCGAGGTGCAGTCGAGCCTGCTCGACATCGATACCAACATCCTGCGCGCCAAGCAGCAGATCAGCCAGGCGGAACAGGACGAGATCAACCTCAAGAACGACTGGGAAGCCCAGCGCGTCAAGGACATGCAGGACACCGAGGCGGAACTGGAAAAGCTCAACCTGCAGATCGGAACCAGCCGCCAACTGATGACGGAAGCGATGGCTCAGTCGGCGGAAGCGTTGAAGTTCGACCCGAACGGTCGTTCCACGACGCTGCGCTACTCGATCGTCCGTGACGATGGCACCGGCCCGAAGGAGATCGCCGCCAACGAGGGTACGCCTCTCGAACCCGGCGATGTGGTGAAGGTGACCTCCGAACTGCTGATGCAGTGAGGTTTTCATGAAGCTGGCCAAAGCTGCCTTCGTCGATCCCGAACAAAACGCCCTGTACGGCATGGCGGCAGTTGCACTGTCGCTGTTCGTCTTCGCCTATTCGGGCCGCCTCGGCCAGATTTCCATCCTCGCCTACTATGGTGCCTGGCTGCCGCTCGCCCTGCTCGATTACCGCAAGGTACTCGGCAACTACCTGCGCTATCTGTGGATCCTGTCCTTCGCCATCCTCTGCTTCGTCTCGGTCTTCTGGTCGCCGGCGCCGGGCATCTCGATGCGCACCGCGATCCAGTATCTGACCCACATCGTCTGCGCGCTCATCGCCATGCGCACCGTGAGCGTCGTCACGCTGGCGCGCGGCGCGATCATCGGCTGCGCCGTCGTGCTCCTCTACTCGCTGTTGTTCGGCGTTTATTTCTTCGATCCGCTCGATGGCACCTACAGTTTCGTCGGCGCCTTCGCCTCGAAGAACCAGCTCGGCTTCTATGCGTCGCTTGGTCTGTTCTTCAGCTATGCCGGCATCATGATCCTTGGCCTTCGCCGCCTCTGGCTGCTGGCCGGGGCCGCGACCGCACTCCTCTCCGCCTACAGCCTGTTTGCCTCGCAGTCGGCGACTTCGGTACTGACCACCGTCGTCATTCTTGCGGTGCTTGCCGGTCTGCAGGTGCTCGGCCGGCTCGCTCCGTCGGCCCGCAAGATGCTGTTTGCCGGCGGCCTGATCGTGCTCGTGATGGGTGCGAGCGCGGCAATGGCATTCGGCGCCATGGATGCGGTGCTCGGCATCTTCGGCAAGGATTCGACACTCACCGGCCGCACCTATCTGTGGCAACAGGGGATCGAGGCCGCCCGCCAGCACCCGCTGCTCGGCCTCGGCTACCAGGGCTACTGGGTCCAGGGCTTTCCGGAGGCCGAACGGCTGTGGGAGGAATTCTACATCGGCTCGCGCAGCGGCTTCCACTTCCACAACACCTATATCGAGACGATGGTCGAGACCGGCGTGGTCGGAACGCTGCTCCTCTGCCTCATCCTGCTGACGGGCTTCTTCGGCCACCTGAAGCGCGTGCTGCACGACCGGCGCAATCCGGCATCGCTGGTGCTGTTCGGCGTCTTTGCCCTGCTGCTGGTCCGCTCATTCGTCGAGATCGACGTCATGCATCCTTATCACGTCGGTTCGTTCCTGTTCTACTTTGCCGCCGGAAAGCTGACGCTGAGGAACCCGGAGCCGGCCCCTGCCCGTCGGCACCTGGTTCGCCTACGTCCGATGTCGCCTTATGCCGCCTAGATCCCGTTTCACGATCCACGCATGGAGAGCCGCATGAAGACGCTTTACGGCATCCAGTATCTACGGGCAGTCGCAGCACTTGCCGTCGTGCTGTTCCACGCGGCCGAACGCAGCGGCGAGCACTTCGCCATCGGTGCCGCCGGCGTTGACGTGTTCTTCGTCGTCAGCGGGTTCATCATGATCGTCATCAGCGAGAACCGCCACCTGACGCCGCTCGGCTTCCTCAAGGATCGCCTGCTGCGGATCGCGCCCAGCTACTGGATCGTCACCTCGATCATGGTTTTGGGTGCGCTGGCCGGCCTGTTTCCCAACCTGATGCTCGACCCGGCGCACCTGATCGCCTCCTACCTGTTCATACCCGTTGCCTCGCCAAGCACCGGCGAGATGTGGCCGATCCTCGTCCAGGGTTGGACACTGAATTACGAGATGTTCTTCTACCTGGTGTTTGCCGCGAGCCTGCTGCTGGCGCGCCCCTTGCGTATTGCTGCCCTTGCCCTGGTCTTCGGCACCCTGGTCCTGGTCGGCCAGTTCGCCGCTCCGGCGGGCTCGATCATGGATTTCTACACGCGGCCGATCGTGCTTGAATTTCTCGCCGGAGCGGTGATCGGCAGGCTGTGGCTTGCCGGGCATGCGCCGCATCCGGATACCGGGCTGATGCTGATCGCCTTTGCCATCCTCTCATTTGCGGCCATCTACCTGCTGCAGTCCAACTTCAACACCTGGCTGTGCGCGCCGCTCGCCATCTGCCTCGTCTCGGGGATGCTGGCGGTGGAGAAAGGTGGTGCGCTACCGCGCATCCCTGCCCTGAGCTATATCGGTGATGCGTCCTACTCGATCTACCTCTGGCACACTCTGGCGATTTCAGTGGTCGTCAAGGCCGGCATGATCGCCGGGCTTCCGACCGCGGCGATCGTCTGGGTCGGAGCCCTCCTCGGCACGCTGCTCGGCATCGTCTGCTACGAGGGCGTCGAGCGGCCGCTGCATCACCTGATCAAGCACCGGCGCATCGTCTTCCGCATTCCGGGCAGACGCGCCGCGGACTGACGGACGGCAGGCATCCGAGCGCCGTCTCAGGTGACGGCACCGACCTGCCAGGGCACGAACTCGTTGTCGCCGTAGTCGTAGATCTCGCTCAGCGTCTGCTGCCCGGATGCGACCGCCAGGATGTGCTCGAAGATCCGTTCGCCTGACTGCTCGATCGTCTCGTCGCCGGTAACGATGCCGCCGCAGTTCAGATCCATGTCGTCCTTCATGTGCTCGTACATGTCGGTATTGGTGGCGATCTTGATGCACGGCGACGGCTTGAAGCCGGAGACCGAACCGCGGCCGGTGGTGAAGCAGATGACGTTGCATCCGCCGGCCACCTGGCCGGTCACCGCCACGGGATCGTAGCCGGGCGTATCCATGAACACGAAGCCCGGCTCGGTCACCGTCTCGGCGAATTCGTAGACGGCCTTCAGCGGCATCGAACCGCCCTTGGCCACGGCGCCCAGGGACTTTTCGAGGATCGTCGTCAGCCCGCCCAGCTTATTGCCGTGCGACGGATTGTTGTTGAGTTCGTCGCCATTGCGGGCGGTATAGTCTCGCCACCAGTCGATCCGGTCGAGGAGTTTCTGGGCGACCGCCGGCGTGACGGCTCGCCGCGTCAGCAGATGCTCGGCACCGTAGATCTCCGGCGTTTCCGCAAGAACGGTCGTCCCGCCATGGCGAACGATGAGGTCCGACGCGTGTCCGAGCGCCGGATTGGCCGAAATGCCGGAATAGCCATCCGACCCGCCGCATTCGAGCGCCAGCTTCAGCTTCGACAGCGGCTGCGGCGTCCGCTCGGCCGCATTCACCGTCGGCAGCATTTCCTTGACGATGGCGATCGCCGCGTCGATCGTCTTCTTGGTGCCGCCGTATTGCTGGATCGTCATGGTCCGCAGGCGGCTACCCTCCTCCATCCGGTAATGCTCGAGGATCGGGCCGATCTGGTTTGTCTCGCAACCAAGCCCGATCATCAGGATACCGCCGAAATTCGGATGGCGCGCATAGCCCTGGATGGTGCGGATCAGCAGCCGGTAGCCCTCCGACTTGTTGTTGAGCGCGCACCCCGTACCGTGCGTCAGCGCCACCACGCCATCGATGTTGCCGAACCCGTCGAGGCCTCCCATGCGGTTGAAATAGTCGGCGATATAGCGGGACACGGTGGCGGAACAGTTCACCGACGAGATGATGCCGATATAGTTGCGGGTACCGGCGCCACCGATGCCACGGTCGAAGCCCATGAAGGTGCGACGCTCGGCGAGCGGCAGCATGCCCTTCTCCTCGATGTCGACGCAGAACTGGTGATCGTGCTCGGAGGGCAGCATCGCGAGGTTGTGCAGATGGACGGCCTGGCCGGGCAGGATGTCCTGCGTCGCGATACCGATGATCTGCCCGTACTTGCGCACTTCTTGGCCCGACGCGATGGGCCGCAACGCCACCTTGTGGCCGCGGCCGATCAGATCAGCCGCCACGAGATTTCCGTAGCCGGTCGGACTGCCGACCGGGATCGACCGGCGCGCCACGGCAACGTCGTCGATCGCGTTGAGAACGATGACCGGTGAGAAAGCTTCATTCATGCCTATCCTCCTCCCAGGAGGTTCATTCGCTTTGCAACAGCGCTCGCACGCTGCGGTTAACGGGGTTCGCTGTCCAGCCAGCGACGCTTGGATTCCTCCAGATGCGCATGCATCATCGACTGCGCCAGCAAGGCATCGCGTGCTTCCAGCGCCGCCAGGATCGCCTCGTGCTCCTCCAGCGCCCGGCTCCAGGTATCCGGCGTTTCGAACCGCTCGCGCAGCTGCGTGGAGATCGGACTATGCCGCTCGTCGAAGAGATCGCAGACCAGTCGCGCCAGAACGCTGTTGGCAGACAGGGCGGCAATCGCCGTGTGGAACTGGCGGTCGTGCTCGATCGGCTTGCGGCCGGCAGCGATCTCCGCGCGCATTGCATCGAGTGTCTGGCGAAGGCCTGCCAGGTCATCCGGCGTCATCCGGGTTGCCGCCAGCACGACCACCGCACCCTCCACCGCTGCCCGCGCCTGCATCAGCTCCGCCGGGCTTTCGCCGATCGAAGCCGACGTCAGCTGCCGGCGTTCCGAGGCGTTGATGACGTAGATCCCGGAGCCCATGCGGATCTCGACGGTCCCGTCGATTTCCAGTGCGATCAGCGCCTCGCGCAAGGAAGGACGCGACACGCCGAGTTGCTGTGCGAGATCGCGCTCTGCAGGCAGGCGCTGGCCCAGCTTGAAATCGCCGTCCTGGATCAGCGCGCGGATCTGGTCCGCGACCTGCTGGTAGAGCCTGCGCTCCGTGCTGCGTATCCCGTTCATGCACTTCCATCCCAAGTTGGCCTTACCATACGAAGAACGCGATACACTGGCAAGACCAATATTAACCAACTGCAATCGTTGAATTATCCTGCCGATGGGGCTGCATTGATCGCTACCGAACAAACTGGCTTGACCAGTTTGGTAAGGCCGATTACCAATAGGCAACGGTCGCCGGGTGGAGCTGGAGCGGCCGGCGCAACTGCGCGAGGAGGGAACATCATGCAAAGCGGCCAGATCGATCCCGGCGCGTCCGTGGCACCGCCGTCGATGACGAACGATGCCGCAATGGGCGAGGCTCTCCTCAGCCTGCAGGATATCCGCAAGGAATTTCCAAGCGTCGTGGCGCTGGCCGATGTCAGCTTCGATTTGAAGCGCGGCGAAGTCCATGCGGTCTGCGGCGAGAACGGCGCCGGCAAGTCCACCCTCATGAAAATCATCAGCGGCGTCTATACGCCGACGTCCGGGACCATCACCTACAAAGGCGTCGAGCGCAACTTCTCCTCGCCTCTGGAAGCCGAACAGCTCGGCATCGCCATCATCCACCAGGAACTCAACCTGGTGCCGCATCTGACGGTGGCGGAAAACATCTACCTGGCGCGCGAGCCTCGGCGTGGCTTCCTGGTCGATCGCCGCAAGCTGCGCGCCGATGCACAGGCCTGTCTCGACCGGCTCGGCGTCGTCATTGCACCGGATAGGCTGGTGCGCGAGCTGTCGGTTGCCCAGTGCCAGATGGTCGAGATCGCCAAGGCGCTGTCGCTGAACGCCGAAGTTCTGATCATGGATGAGCCCACCTCATCGCTTACCGAGCAGGAGACGCGGCTGCTTTTCAAGG
Source organism: Rhizobium sp. 0TCS1.26 (assembly GCF_050455525.1). Classification (NCBI taxonomy): domain Bacteria; kingdom Pseudomonadati; phylum Pseudomonadota; class Alphaproteobacteria; order Hyphomicrobiales; family Rhizobiaceae; genus Rhizobium; species Rhizobium sp. 0TCS1.26. The sequence continues at coordinate 1,337,994 of NZ_JBCIYV010000001.1, forward strand.
TCATCCATGACCTGAAGGCATCCGGCGTCGGCATCATCTATATCTCGCATCGCCTCGACGAGATGGCGGAAATCGTCGACCGGGTCACCGTGCTGCGCGACGGCCGTTTCGTCTCCACGGCCCGGTTCGGCGATACGAATGTTGACGAGATCGTCTCGAAGATGGTCGGCCGGTCGCTCGAGGAGAAGTTCCCGGAGCGAACGTCGACGCCGACCGACGAGGTGATCTTCAGCGCCGAGAACCTGTCGCGTCATGGCGTCTTCCGCAATGTCAGCTTCACCCTTCGACGCGGCGAGATCCTCGGCTTTGCAGGCTTGATGGGCGCCGGGCGGACGGAAGTGGCGCGCGCCATATTCGGTGCCGATCCTCTGGACACGGGTGTCGTGACGCTGGCCGGATCCACCCTGAAGATTGCCTCGCCGCGTGACGCCATCGCGGCCGGCCTCGCCTACCTGTCGGAGGATCGCAAGGCCCAGGGGCTCGCCATCAAGATGCCGGTCGATGCCAACATGACACTCGCCAACATGGAAGAAGTGTCCAGCCGGTTCGGGCTCATCGACTTCCGCAAGCATCAGTCGGCGGCGGAAAAATATGTCGATCTGCTGAGCATCAAGACGCCGTCGGTCCGCCAGCCGGTCCGCCTGCTGTCGGGCGGTAACCAGCAGAAAATCATCATCGGCAAGTGGCTATTTCGCAAATCGCGCGTGCTGTTCTTTGACGAACCGACGCGTGGCATCGATGTCGGCGCCAAGTTTGCCATCTACAAGATCATGGACGAACTGGCCCGAGACGGCATCGGGGTCATCCTGATCAGCTCCGAGCTTCCCGAAATACTCGGCATGACCGACCGGGTGGCCGTCTTCCACAACGGGACGATCACCGGGATCCTGGATACGGCACGCACCAACCAGGAAGAGATCATGCGCTACGCCTCCGGCTACGGCCGGACGGCGCACTGACAAGCAGCTGAAGAGCGGCGGATAGAGGACCACGATGAGCCTACCGATCGAACCGAAAAGCGGCCGACTGACGGACCGTCAGAAGGACATCATCCAGAAGTTCGCCGCGCTCGGCAGTCTGCTCGTGCTGATCGTTGTCTTCTCGATCACCAGCAACGCCTTCTTCTCCGTCAACAACGGCATGACGATCGCGCTGCAGGTCACCTCGATCGCGCTGCTCGGCATCGGCGCCACCTGCGTCATCATCACCGGCGGCATCGACCTCTCCGTCGGCTCCGTTCTGGCGCTTGCCGGCGTCGTGGCAGCGCTTGCCGTCAAGGAACTAAACACGCCGGTCTGGCTCGGCATGATGATCGGCATCCTCACCGGCTCGGCCTGCGGTCTCGTCAACGGCATCCTCATCACCCGCATGAAGCTGCCGCCGTTCATCGCCACGCTCGGCATGATGCTGATCGCTCGCGGCCTGGCCCTGCAGATTACCGGCGCGCGTGCCGTGTCCGGTCTTGGGGAAAGCTTCGGCGTTCTCGGCAACGGCTCGCTGTTTCGCGTCGTCAACATCGGTGACGATGGCTTTCCGACCGTGGTCTTCCCCGGCATCCCCTACCCGGTCATCCTGATGATCGTCATCGCCGTCGCCGTCTCCTTCATGCTCAACCGCTCGGTGCTCGGCCGCCATATCTATGCGGTCGGCTCCAACATCGATGCGGCGCGGCTGTCGGGCGTCAACGTCACCCGCGTGACCAGCTTCACCTATGTGCTGTCCGGCACGCTCGCGGGCCTCACCGGTTGCGTGCTGATGTCGCGCCTCGTCACCGCTCAGCCGAACGAAGGCGTCATGTACGAACTGGATGCGATCGCCAGCGCCGTCATCGGCGGCACGTCGCTGATCGGCGGTGTCGGGACGATCTCCGGCACGGCCATCGGCGCCTTCGTCATCGGCATCCTGCGCAACGGCCTCAACATGAACGGCGTCTCCGCCTTCACGCAGCAGATCATCATCGGCCTCGTCATTCTGGTCACCGTCTGGATCGACCAGCTGCGCAACCGCCGCTGAAGAAGGGTGCGGACCCTTTCCGCGTTATCGGGAGTGAGGATCTCCCGCGGAGCAGCCGTCAGGCCGCTTCACCTCAGGAGGATGGACGAAATGAAGAAACTTACGGCAGCACTGCTCACATCCGCATTCATGGTCTGCGCCGCATCGGTGGGCGCCCAGGCCGCCGAAATCGCGGTCATCGTCAAGACGGTCAACTCGACCTTCTGGCAGAACGTCCAGAAGGGCGCCGACGCGGCGATCAAGGAAGTCGGCGACGGCAACACCATGACCTTCCAGGGTCCGGCCTCTGAATCGGCCATCGCCGACCAGGTGAACATGGTGGAGAATGCCGTAAATCGCGGCGTTGCCGGCATCGTGCTTGCCCCGTCCGATCCGGACGCGCTGATCCCGGCTGTCAAGAAGGCCTGGGAAGCCCGCATCCCGGTGATCATCGTCGACTCCATGCTGTCGAAGGGATCGGAACAGTACTACCAATCCTTCCTCGCCACCGATAACCGGAAGGCCGGCGAACTGGCGGCCAAGGCGCTGATCGAAAAGGTCGGCACCGAAGGCAAGATCGCCGTGATGTCCTATGTCGCAGGCGCCGGCTCCGAGATCGGCCGCGTCGGCGGCTTCACCGACTACATCAAGGCGAACTCTAAGCTGACCATCGTCGGCCCCTATTATTCGCAGTCGCAGATGGCCACGGCGCTTAACCAGACGACCGACGTGCTGGCCGCCAATGCCGATCTAAAGGGCATTTTCGGCGCCAATGAGCCGACCGCCATCGGCATGGGACGCGCCATCAAGGAATCCGGCAAGGCCGGCAAGGTCGTTGCCGTCGGCTTCGACGGCAACCAGGACCTCCAGGGCTTCGTCAAGGACGGCACGCTGTCGGCGATCGCAGTCCAGGGTTCCTTCCAGATGGGCGAGCTCGGCATCAAGACGCTGAGCAAGGTTCTGAAGAAGGAAAAGGTCGACAAGTTCGTCGATACCGGCGTCGTCGTCGTCACCAAGGACAATATCGACAAGCCGGAAGCCAAAAACGTTCTCTACTGAACGCCACCGCAAGACAGGACGCGCAGCCATGCCGCTGCGCGTCACTCCCATCAGAAGGCAGGACGTCATGAAGGTCACCGAACAGCGCACCCACGCCCGAACCGGCGTCTCCCTCACCGGCATGGGCCTCGGCTGCGCCCAGATGGGCAACCTCTACCGCGTCACGCCCTACGCCGAATCCGCAGGTGCCTTCGGGGCCTCGTGGGACAGCGGCATCCGCTACTTCGACACGGCCCCCTATTACGGGTTTACCCGCTCGGAGCGCCGGCTCGGCACAATGCTGACGGACTTTCCCCGCGACCAGTACGTGCTCAGCACCAAGGTCGGCCGGGTGATGACGCCGGACGAGACGGTCGGCGCCGAAGAGGAAGGCTATGTCGAGCCGCTGCCGTTTAGGCCGGTCTACGACTACAGCTATGACGGCGTGATGCGCTCGTTCGAGGCAAGCCAGCAGCGGCTTGGCATCCTGAAGCCCGACATCCTCTATATCCACGACATCGGCACTGCCACGCATGGCGAGAAGAACCCGCACCACTGGAGCCAGCTGACCGAGGGCGGCGGGTTCCGCGCGCTCGGCAAGCTGCGTGACGAAGGCTCGACTCGCGCCGTCGGTCTTGGCGTCAACGAGTGGGAGGTCATCCGCGACGCGATGCAGGTCTTCGACATCGACATCTGCATGCTCGCCGGCCGCTACACGCTGCTGGAGCAGCAGAGCCTCGCCTTCATGGACAATTGCGCCGACAAGGGCGTCGGCATCGTCATCGCCGGCGCCTTCAATTCCGGCATTCTCGCCGGCAACAAGAAGTTCAACTATGCCGATGCGCCGGCCGAGATGCTGGCCCGCGTCGATGCCTTGCGCGATGCCTGCGAGGCCGAGGGCGTGACGCTGCAGGCGGCAGCCCTGCAGTTCCCACTCGCGCATCCGGCGTCACTCACCATCGTGTCCGGCGCCAGAAATGCCGAGCAGCTGACCGCCAATGTCGGCTGGTTCGAGGAGCAGATCCCGGCCTCATTCTGGGCACGACTGAAGGAACGCGGGCTGATTGCCGAGGGTGCCGCCGTTCCGGGCAAGGGAGGCTGATCAATGCGCGTCGATGCCCACCAGCATTTCTGGCGTCTCGCCGACCGCGAGGGCGAATGGCCGCCGGCAGAGCTCGGCGCCATCTATCGCGACTTCGAGCCCGCAGATCTGAAGCCGCTTCTGGACGGCTGCGGGATCGATGGCACCGTGCTGGTGCAGACGATGGAGCGCGAGGCCGACACCGCCTACATGCTGCGGCTTGCGGATGAGAACCCGTTCATCCTCGGCGTTGTCGGCTGGACGGATCTCAAGGCACCGGATGCCGCAGAGGCGATCGCAAGTCTTGCCGCGCATCCGAAGCTGAAGGGCATAAGGCCGATGCTGCAGGGCCTGACCGACGACGGCTGGATCGATGATCCGGCTCTCGGACCGGCGATCGCCGCCATGGTCGCACACGACCTCGCCTTCGATGCCCTCATCTTTCCGCGCCATCTCGTCCACCTGGCGCGTTTTGCCAGGCGCCACCCGGATCTGCGCATCGTCATCGACCACGCTGCCAAGCCACCGATTGCCGATGGCCGCTTCGTCGACTGGCGCACGGACATGGCGGAGCTTGCTGCGCTTCCCAACCTGTTCTGCAAGCTGTCCGGCCTGCTGACAGAAGCCGGCGATCAGAAGCCGGCCGCCGTGCGGCCCTATGCGGAAACCGTGCTGGAGCTGTTCGGCCCCTCAAGAGTATTGTGGGGCAGCGACTGGCCGGTCCTTCGGCTTGCCGGCGACTATCACAGCTGGCTTGCCCAGTGCCGCGACATCGTTCCGCCTGCGCAGCACGACGCCGTCTTCGGCGACACCGCGTGCAGCTTCTACCGGTTGAAAGGGTAAGTTTATGCTTACAGTTATCTGCGACACGCCCGGAACCCTGACGGCGATCGATCGGCCAAAACCCGTGCCGGCCGAGGGCGAGGCGCTGGTGCGTATCCGTCGCGTCGGCGTCTGCGGGACCGACCTGCACATCTTCACCGGCAACCAGCCCTACCTTTCCTATCCGCGGGTGATGGGTCATGAACTCTCCGCCACCGTCGAGGAGGCACCGCAAGGCAGTCGGCTTGCCGCCGGCGACACCGTTTCGATCATCCCCTACATCTCCTGCGGTCACTGCGATGCCTGCCTGAAGGGCCGCACCAACTGCTGCCGCAACATCGGCGTGCTCGGCGTGCACCGCGATGGCGGCATGACCGAATATCTGTGCCTTCCCGAAGAATTCCTGCTGAAGGCCGACGGTCTGTCGGTGGATCAGGCCGCCATGGTCGAATTTCTGGCGATCGGCGCGCATGCCGTGGCCCGGGCCCGCAGCCGCGCCGGCGACAAGGTGCTGATCGCCGGTGCCGGACCAATCGGCCTCGCAGTGGCGCTTTTCGCCAGGCTCGAAGACGCGGAGGTGACACTTATCGACAGTCGCACCGATCGGCTGGATTTTGCCAGGCGCCATCTCGGCATCACCTCCACCGTGCTGCTCGGCGACGGCGACGTGGACCAGTTGTCGGCGATCACTGACGGCAACTTCTTCGACACGGTGTTCGATGCGACAGGCAATCCGAAGGCGATCGAGCGCGGCTTCGGTTTCGTCGCACACGCCGGCACCTATGTGCTGGTCTCGATCGTCGCCAGCAACATCAGTTTTTCCGATCCCGAGTTCCACAAGCGCGAGACCACCCTGCTCGGCAGCCGCAATGCGACGATCGAGGACTTCGAGCACGTGATGAAGGCGATGCGCGACGGCAAGGTACCGGATGCACTGGTCACGCACCGCATGCATCTCGCCGACGTGCCGGACAGTTTTGCCGGCCTGACCGATCCGGCAGCCGGCGTTGTCAAAGCTCTTGTGGAGGTCGCATGAACCCCGCCCCACTCCGACCTCCGGCGATCCTGCAGTTCGGCACCAGCCGTTTCCTGCTGGCGCATGCAGATCTGTTCATCTCGGAAGCGATGGAGCGCGGTGAAGCGCTGGGGCCGATCGCCGTTGTCCAGACAACCAGCAGCGCCGAGAGCGCCGACCGTATCGCGGCGCTCCGGCAGTCGCCGGTCTATCCGGTGCGCATCCGCGGCATCGACCAGGGCAGGACGATCGACGAGGAGCGGACGGGCAGCGCCATCGTCCAGGCCCTGACGGCCGCCGAAGACTGGCAGGAGATCCTGGAGCTCGGCGCGACGGTGCAGGCGATCATCTCCAACACCGGCGACCGGGGCTATGATCTCGATCCCTCGGACGATGCTGCCCTGCTGAGCGACCCCACGCGCGTGCCCAAGAGCTTTCCGGCGAAGATGGCGATCCTGCTTGCCCACCGGTTCAAGGCAATCCCTCAGGCGCCGCTGTCGATCTTTCCGTGCGAGCTCGTGCCGCAGAACGGCTCGCGGCTGCGCACGCTGATCGAGCAGCTGGCGATGGAGTGGGACCTTCCTGTTGAGTTCCGCAACTGGCTGTACACCGGCTGCCACTTCGCCAACAGCCTTGTCGACCGCATCGTCGCTGAGCCGATCTCGCCCGTTGGTGCGGTCGCCGAGCCTTACGCTCTGTGGGCCATCCAGGCACAGGAAGGCCTGGTGCTGCCTTGCCGGCATCCGGCGATCGTCGTCACCGATGACCTCGAGCGCTACGAGATGTTGAAGCTGCATCTGCTCAATCTCGGCCACACGATGCTTGCCGAACACTGGCTGACAAACGGCCGCGCACCCGAGGAAACCGTGCGGGAGGCGATGGACGATCAGGCCATGCGGGATGAACTGGAAGCCGTCTGGCATGAGGAGGTGCTGCCGGTCTTTAAGGCCGACGGTATGGCAGATGAGGCCGCACTCTACATCGACAGCGTGCGCGATCGCTTTCGTAATCCGTTCCTGCGCCACCGTTTGTCGGACATCGCCGCCAATCATGACGAGAAGAAACGGCGCCGGCTCCTGCCGATGGTGACGCGCGCCGCCGATCTTGGCCTTGCAATTCCGCAGCTCAGGCTGAAGGCTGCGCTCGCCCGGATCGAGTGATCGGCCTCCGGCAAATATCCCAGGGTAGAGGGAAGAGAAGGAAACGGAATGGCAAATCTTCAGGGCAAGACGGTGCTGATCACCGCAGCCGGACAGGGCATCGGACGTGCCAGCGCGATCGCCTTCGCCGATGCCGGTGCAATCGTCCATGCCACCGACATCAACGAGCAGGCGCTCGCCGAACTGCCGAAGCGGGAAAACCTTCACACCCGCCTTCTGGACGTTCTGAGCGAGGAGGCGGTCAAGGCCTGCGTCGCGGAGATCGGCCGGATCGACATCCTGTTCAACTGCGCAGGCGTCGTGCATGGGGGGACCATCCTCGACATGCCGGACAGCGATCTGGATTTCGCCATCGACCTCAACGTCAAGGCGATGATCCGAACCATCCGGGCGGTGCTGCCGGGCATGATCGAGCGCAAGGACGGCGCCATCGTCAACATGTCGTCGGTAGCCTCCAGCATCAAGGGCGTGCCGAACCGCTTCGCCTACGGCGTCAGCAAGGCGGCCGTCATCGGCCTCACCAAGTCGGTGGCCGCAGATTACGTCGGTCACAACATCCGCTGCAACGCCATCTGCCCGGGCACGGTCGAAAGCCCGTCGCTGCAGGATCGGCTGCGCGCCCAGGGCGACTACGAGGCGGCCCGGGCTGCTTTCATCGCCCGCCAGCCCATCGGACGGCTTGGCACGCCGGAGGAAATCGCCGACCTTGCCGTTTATCTGGCCGGCGCGACCTATACGAGCGGGCAAGCCATCGCCATCGATGGCGGCTGGACCATTTGATTACGCATTGAACGAAGGACAACATCCATGAAACTGCTTCGCTACGGCGCCCCCGGCGCAGAACGCCCCGCCCTGGTCGATAAGACAGGCACGATCCGCGATCTTTCCGGCTACATAAAGGACCTCTCGGGCGCTGCCCTCGACCCCTCAGCGCTTGCCGAGCTGGCGGCCATCGATCCGGCGTCGCTGTCGGAAGTCTCCGCCTCCGAGCGGCTCGGTGCCTGCGTGGCCGGCACCGGCAAGTTCATCTGCATCGGTCTCAACTATTCCGACCATGCCGCCGAAACCGGTGCCACCGTACCGCCGGAGCCGGTGATCTTCATGAAGGCGACGTCCGCCATCGTCGGACCCAATGACGACGTGCGGATCCCGCGCGGTTCGGAGAAGACGGACTGGGAAGTCGAACTCGGCATCGTCATCGGCAAGACCGCGAAATACGTGTCGGAAGCCGACGCCATGGACTACGTCGCCGGCTACTGCGTCAGCCATGACGTATCCGAACGCGCTTTCCAGACGGAACGCGCCGGCCAATGGACGAAGGGCAAATCCTGCGACACGTTTGGTCCGATCGGTCCGTGGCTGGTGACCAAGGACGAGATCGCCCACCCGCAGAACCTGCCGATGTGGCTGAAGGTGAATGGCCAGACGATGCAGAACGGCTCGACAGCCACCATGGTCTACGGCGTCGCCTTCCTCGTCTCCTACCTCAGCCAGTTCATGTCGCTGCATCCGGGCGATGTCATCTCCACCGGTACGCCGCCCGGCGTCGGCATGGGCATGAAGCCGCCGCGCTACCTGAAGGACGGAGACGTGGTGGAGCTCGGCATCGAAGGGCTCGGCACGCAGAAGCAGACCTTCCGCGCCGACGCCTGACCCTCCCCTTTGACTGACAGACCTGCCGGAGCACCAAGCATGGCCAAGATCACCGACATGCGGATCATCGATCTGCGGTTTCCCACATCGCAGAGCCTTGACGGTTCGGACGCGATGAACCCGGATCCGGATTATTCGGCAGCCTATGTCATTCTCGAAACTGACGTGCCCGGACTTGCCGGGCACGGCCTCACCTTCACCATCGGCCGTGGCAACGACATCTGCTGCATGGCGATCGACGCCATGCGCCATCTCGTCGTCGGCACGGATCTCGGCGAGGTGAAGGCGCACCCGGGAAAATTCTGGCGACACCTGACGGGTGACAGCCAGTTGCGCTGGATCGGCCCCGAAAAGGGCGCCATGCATCTGGCGACGGGTGCCGTGGTCAACGCCTTCTGGGATCTGCTTGCCAAGCAGGCCGGCAAACCCGTCTGGCGGCTGGTTGCGGACATGTCACCGGAAGAGATCGCCGACATCGTCGACTATCGCTACATCACCGACGTGCTGACGCGCGACGAGGCGATCGGCATCCTGAGACAAGCGGAAGCCGGCAAGGCCGAACGTATCGCCGTGCTCGAACGCGAGGGCTATGCCTGCTACACGACGTCCGCCGGATGGCTCGGCTATGACGACGAGAAGCTCCGCCGCCTCTGCCAGGAAGCCATCGACGCCGGCTTCAACCACGTCAAGATGAAGGTTGGCCGCGATCTGGAAGACGATATCCGCCGCCTGCGCATCGCCCGCGAGGTGATCGGTCCCGACCGTTACCTGATGATCGATGCCAACCAGGTATGGGAGGTCGATCAGGCGATCGACTGGGTCAAGCAGCTTGCCTTTGCCAAACCCTTCTTCATCGAGGAGCCGACGAGCCCCGACGATGTGGCCGGTCACCGCAAGATCCGCCAGGCGATCGGCCCGGTAAAGGTCGCGACCGGCGAGATGTGCCAGAACCGCATCATGTTCAAGCAGTTCATCGCCGAGGGCGCCATCGACGTGGTGCAGATCGACAGCTGCCGCATGGGCGGCCTCAACGAGGTCCTCTCCGTTCTGCTGATCGCTGCCAAATATGGCCTGCCGGTCTGGCCGCATGCCGGCGGCGTCGGCCTCTGCGAGTATGTCCAGCACCTGTCGATGATCGACTACGTCGCCGTGTCCGGCACCAAGGACGGCCGGGTCATCGAGTTCGTCGATCACCTGCACGAGCATTTTCTCGACCCCTGCCGCATCGAGAACGCCGCCTACATGCCGCCCTCGATGCCGGGTTTTTCGATCGAGATGAAGTCGGAAACGCTGGAGCAGTTCGCCTTCGCGCCCGTGAAAGGCAGCACCGGCGAGAAGCGTCCGGGATCTGCGCACGCGGCCTGATCGCACCATTTCAATGCATTGATGGAGGGGCCTGCAGCTTCTGCAGGCCCTTCCAATTGTCCGGCTGCCACTCAGGTCTTGTCTCGGGCCGCGCCTTCCGGCGGCCGTCTATCCTCCCCAGAAAATCTCGCAACCTTTCCGGAACAATCTCGTTTGGCCTTGGCGCTGCACGTCCGCAAGGGCGGGCATCGCTCGCTATTTGCCCAATCAGGGGCGGCGGCTGACGGGAAACAGAGAGGATCAAGGCAGCACAGTGTGTGGGATTTGCGGAGAGATACGGTTCGACGGCGCACAGCCTTCCCCCATGGTACAGGCCAGGATGATGGAGGCCATCGCGCCCCGCGGTCCGGACGGTTCCGGAATGGTCATCCACGGTTCGACGGCCCTGTCGCACCGGCGCCTGTCGATCATTGACCTGTCGCAGAAGGCCCGCCAACCGATGGTGGATGGCGAACTCGGTCTGACGATCGCCTTCAACGGCTGCATCTACAACTATCCCGAACTGCGGGCCGAACTGGAGGCCAAGGGCTACCGCTTCTTCTCCCACGGTGACACCGAGGTCATCCTCAAGGCGTGGCACGCCTGGGGCATCAAGTGCGTCGAGCGTTTCCACGGCATGTTCGCCTTCGTCATCCATGAGCGCGACACGGATCGCGTGGTCATGGCCCGCGACCGGTTCGGCATCAAGCCGCTGTATCTCGCCAAGATCGGCAAGGCCGTGCGCTTCGCCTCCTCGCTTCCGGCGCTGCTGAAGGGCGGCGACATCGACACCTCGATCGACCGCGAGGCGCTCCACCACTACATGACCTTCCACGCCGTCGTGCCGCCGCCACGCACGATCATCAACGGCGTCAAGAAGCTGCCGCCCGCGACCATCCGCGTTATCGAGGCAGACGGCACCGAACAGGACACCCGCTACTGGAACCCGCCGCATCAGCGCGACGCCTCCATGGCCGGCCTGTCGCGCGAGGATTGGCGCGATCTGGTGCTGGATGCGCTGCGGCTTGCCGTGAAGCGCCGCACGGTCGCCGACGTGCCGGTTGGCGTGCTCCTGTCGGGCGGCGTCGATTCGAGCATCATCACCGGTCTGCTCGCCGAACAGGGCCAGAACGACCTGATGACCTTTTCCGTCGGCTTCGAAGAGGCGAACGGCGAAAAGGGCGATGAGTTCGTCTATTCGGACCTGATCTCCAAGCATTTCGGCACCGACCATCACAAGATCTTCGTGCCCTCGGCGCAGCTCATGGAAGCCCTTCCGGGCGTCATCGGCGCCATGTCTGAGCCCATGGTCTCCTACGATAATGTCGGCTTCTACCTGCTTGCCAAGGAGGTCTCCAAGCACATCCGCGTCGTGCAGTCCGGCCAGGGGGCCGACGAGGTATTCGCCGGCTACCATTGGTATCCGCCGCTGGCCCAGTCCGGCGATGTTGTTAGCGACTATGCCAGGGTGTTCTTCGACCGTACGCATGCGACGCTCGGCCGGCAGCTCAATCCGGAGTGGCTGGCGGACAGCGATGTCAGCCGTGCACTGGTGGCCGCCCATCTGTCGCAGCCGGGCGCCGAGACGCCCGTCGATGCGGCGCTGCGCCTCGACAGCCAGGTGATGCTGGTCGACGATCCCGTCAAGCGCGTCGACAACATGACCATGGCCTGGGGCCTGGAGGCCCGCGTGCCCTTCCTCGACCACGAGCTGGTAGAGCTGGCGGCAAAGATTCCGCCGGAGTTCAAGCTCAACGATGGCGGCAAGGGCGTGCTCAAGGATGCCGCCCGGCTGGTCGTGCCGCATGAGGTGATCGATCGCAAGAAGGGCTACTTCCCGGTGCCGCAGCTGAAATATGTCGACGGGCCCTACCTAGAGATGGTCCGCGACGCGCTGACGTCGCAGGCCGCCCGCGACCGCGGCATCTTCCGCGACGACTACCTGCAGCAGCTGTTCGACAAGCCGTCCGAGCACATCACGCCGTTGCAAGGTTCCGAGCTATGGCAGGTCGGACTGCTCGAAATGTGGCTGCAGGCACAGGGGGTCTGAGATCATGGCGAACGACAAGACGAGCGAGCGGCTGCAGAAGGTCCGCAGCGCCAAGGCCCTCGCCCATCGGCTGAAGCGCAAGCGTTACGAGTTTATGCGCCCCGAAACCCAGAACAGTGGTGATCAGCCGTCCGGAGAACAATCCGCGGTCCTCGACTGCGGATGGGGCCGGCTGATCTTCGCCCAGACCTTCGACGACACGACGCGGCTGGTATCGGCGCTGCGCGAGGAAGCTCCGGATCACCGCGACATTGCCATCTATGTGAGCGACCCGCATGTGCTGCTTGCCGAGGCGCCGCAGGAGATCTTCCTCGATCCGTCGCACACCTTCCGGCTGGATCTGCCGACCTACCGGTCGGGCCGCAGGCAGCCGCGTGGCTTCTGCGTGCGCCGGCTTGCCTCGGAAGCCGATGCGCGCGCCGTCAACCGCATCTACAGCGCCAGAAACATGGTGCAGGTCCGGCCGGACTTCTTCTGGTCGAACCGCGACAGCCGTTCGACCACCTATCTGGTGGCGGAGGACGAAACCACCGGCGAGATCCTCGGCACGGTGACCGGCATCGATCATGTCCGGGCGTTCGGCGATCCGGAACAGGGATCGTCGCTCTGGTGCCTCGCCGTCGACCCGCAGGCGCGGCATCCCGGCATCGGCGAGGCCCTGGTGCGCCGGCTCGGCGAACATTTCAAGGCGCGCGGTGCAGCGTTCATGGACCTGTCGGTGCTGCACGACAACAGCCAGGCGATCGGCCTCTATGAGAAGCTGGGTTTCCGGCGCATCCCGGCCTTCTCGGTGAAGCGCAAGAATTCCATCAACGAGCGACTGTTTGCCCGGCCGACCGAAGCCTATGACGCGCTGAACCCCTACGCCCGGCTGATCGTCGACGAGGCGCGCCGCCGCGGCGTGCACGTGGAGATCACCGATGCCGAGGGCGGCTTCTTCCGGCTGTCGAACGGCGGCCGCTCCGTGCACTGCCGCGAAAGCCTGTCGGAATTGACGTCCGGCGTGGCGATGTCGATCTGCGACGACAAGGCGGTCACCCGCCGGGTGGTCGAGAGGGCCGACATCATCGTTCCGGAGCAGATGACCGCGACCGACGATGATGACGCCCTGCAGGCGTTTCTCGACAAGCACGCCCGCGTGGTGGTGAAACCGGCGCGTGGCGAGCAGGGCCGCGCCGTCGCCGTCGGTCTCGACAGCCTGGAAGACGTTCGGAAGGCGATCGCCGCCGCCCGTGAGGTCTGCGACCGCGTGCTGATCGAATCCTGCTTCGAGGGGGAGGACCTGCGGCTCGTTGTCATCGACTTCAAGCTGGTGGCCGCGGCCGTCCGCCGGCCGCCGCATGTGATCGGCGACGGTCGGCACAGCGTCCGTGACCTGATCGAGACGCTGTCGCGCCGCCGGGCCGCTGCCACCGGCGGTGAAAGCACCATCCCGATCGACGCCGAGACGGAGCGCTGCCTCCAACTGTCCGGACTTAAGCTGGACGACGTGCTGGAGGATGGCCGTGAGGTGGTGGTGCGCAAGGCCGCCAACCTGCATACCGGCGGCTCCATCCACGACGTGACGGAAATCGTCCATCCGCGGCTTGTGGAGGCCGCCATCCGCGCCGCACGCGCCATCGATATCCCGGTGGTCGGCATCGATCTCATGGTCAAGAACCCGACGCAGCCGGACTACGTATTTATCGAGGCCAACGAGCGCCCGGGACTTGCCAATCACGACCCGCAGCCGACGGCCGAGCGCTTTCTCGATCTGCTGTTTCCGCTGTCCGGACGCCGCGCCGCCCTCAATTCTCTCGGCAAGATGTAAGCGATGACGATCGATATCGACGAAAGCTACCTGCTCGCGCAGTTGAAGGCGCTGCTCTCCATCGACAGCCCGACGGGCTATACGGACGAGGTCGTGCGCTATTGCTCGCGCGAGCTGGAGAGGCTCGGCCTGACGCCGGAACTCACCCGGCGCGGCGCCATTCGTACCGTGCGCCAGGGCAGCCGGCGCAAGGGAGCGCGCGCCATCGTGTCGCATGTCGATACGCTCGGCGCGCAGGTGAAGGCAATCAAGGAGAACGGACGCCTGGAGCTGGTGCCGATCGGCCACTGGTCGGCGCGCTTCGCCGAAGGCGCCAAGGTCACCATCTACACCTATAGCGGCGCCTTCCGCGGCACGATCCTGCCGCTCAAGGCTTCCGGCCATACCTTCAACGAGGAGGTGGATACGCTTCCGGTCGGATGGGCGTACGTGGAGCTTCGGATCGACGCGATGACCCGCTCGGCCGCCGAAACCCGGGCACTCGGCATCGACATCGGAGATACGGTGGCGATCGATACCGGCACCGAGTTCCACGACAACGGCTTCATAAATTCCCGGCACCTGGACGACAAGGCCGGCGTGGCTATCTGCCTCGCCGCCATCGAGGCCTTGGAGCGCAACAGCGCCCGCACACCCGTCGATACCCATTGGCTTTTCACCATCGCCGAAGAGATCGGTGTCGGCGCCTCGTCCATCGTATCCGCGGAAATCGCCTCGATGCTGACGGTGGATAACGGCACGACTGCGCCTGGGCAAAACTCCTCCGAGTTTGGCGTAACGATCGCCATGGCCGATCAGACCGGTCCCTTCGACTATCACCTGACGAAGAAGCTGGTCGATCTTTGCGACGAGAACCGCATCCCCTATCAGAAGGACGTATTCCGCTATTACCGCTCCGATTCAGCGTCGGCCCTGGAGGCAGGCCACGACATCCGAACGGCCCTCGTCGCCTTCGGCATAGATGCCTCGCACGGCTACGAGCGTATCCATAAGCACGCACTGGTGTCGGTCGCCAAGCTCGTCTCGGCGTTTGCCGTAAGCCCGGTCAACATCGTCCGCGACGTGGAAGAAATCTCCTCCGGCACCGAAGGCTTCACCAGCCAGCCAATGGAGCCTGCCGAGCAGCCGGCTGCCCGCAGCCGGACGCCGGAGCAGCAGCAACCGGTCGGCAACCGGCCCTCGCCGAGCGTCGTCTAGAACTCAGCACGCCGAAAAGTCGCGGAACGTCGGCGCGTGGAACTCCGGGGAGAAAAGCGTGTTTCGCTCCTGCCGCCCCAAACAACAGCACGGAACATCAGGAGGAAGATCCATGCACGTTCGCGAGATGATTTCCACGCATCCGCATGTCCAGGGCCAGACCAATGATGCGCTGCTTGCCTGCATCGAGGCCTGCTACGACTGCGCGCAAACCTGTATCAGCTGCGCCGACGCCTGCCTCGGTGAAGATAACAACGGCATGCTCATCCAGTGCATCCGCCGCAATCTCGATTGCGCCGATATCTGCGCTGCCACCGGCGCCATCGCCTCGCGCCGCACCGGTTCGAACACCGAAGTCATGCGCGCCGTCATCCAGGCATGCGCCGAGGCCTGCCGGGTGTGCGGCGAAGAATGCCGCAGTCACGCCGAAATGCACGAACACTGCCGCATCTGCGGCGAGGCATGCCAGCGCTGCGAAGAAGCCTGCCGCGCCGCGATCGCGCAGATCGGCTGAGACCCACTCACGCCTTGTCGCGCTGAAAGATCCAGTCGTGGTCGGGGTGGTTCTGGAAGCGCCATTTGCGCAGCGACCCGGCCATGACGTTTAGGTAGTACATCTCATATCCGTAAGGCACCCCGCACGGATGATGGCCTTTCGGCACCAGAACCAGGTCGCCATCCGAGACCGCCATCGTTTGATCCAGCGAACCGTCGTCCGTAAAGACGCGCTGGAAGCCGAAGCCTTGGCTCGGGTTCAGCCGGTGGTAATAGGTCTCTTCCAGATAGGTCATCTCCGGAAAATTGTCCTCGTCGTGCCGGTGCGGCGGATAGGATGACCAGTTGCCGGAGGGGGTGAAGACCTCGGTGACCAGCAGGCTGTCGGCCACATCCCGGTCCTCCATGGCGATCGGGAAGATGTAGCGGGTGTTGGCACCCTTGCCGCGTTCGGTGAGCGCAATCCCAGCCGGGCCGATGACTTCTGCCTCTCGACCGGGCTTGGCAGGCGCCGTGCAGACGGCAAGCGTGCAGTCGGTCGTTGCGGTTGCCGACCAGTCGGCGCCGGCTGGCACGTAGACGCAGTGCGGCGGCGTCTTTTCGAACACGCTCATCCGATCGCCGAGTTCGCCGAACGCCTTGCCGCCGCCGGAGATTTCGGCCTTGCCCTCGACGAGGACGAGAATGACCTCCGTCTCGCCCGTCTGTTCGGCAGCCTTCTCGCCCGGTTTCAAGCGATAGAGCCCGAAGCCGACATAGCCCCAGCCGGCGCTTTCCGGAGTGAGGTCGTGCACCTTTCCGGTGGTTCCGGTCGGCTTGCGCAGAAGATCCGTCATTCGTCGTCTCCCTTGTCGGTCTCCAGCCGAGCGCGTCTCGCGGCCTCCTCGGCCGCAGCCTTTGCCATGGTTCGATCGTACATGATCAACAGCTCGTAAGCCCCATAGGCGCCGGCCGCGATGAAGGCGATGCCCCAACCGGTCGAACCGTTGTAAAGCTCGACCGCACCCCACGCCGCCGGCAGCAGCGCCGTCAGGATACGCCGCCAGAGAGGCCGGAAGAACGGGTGCATCGGATCGAGAAGTTTCAACGGGAGCTCCTTGGCTGGGACCGGGGACGAAACCCCTGGTTAAGCCGGGGTCAGGCTTTGATCAACCCGGCTTCGGCGGCCATCGCCTTCAGCGACTTCAACCCGAGGCTCTGGTATTCGAACGGGTTGCGCACGTCCGGATCCTGTTCGGCCTCGATCACCACCCAGCCGTCATAGCCGTGTTCGGCGGCAATTTTCAGAACCGGCACGAAATCCACGCCGCCTTCTGCATCGCCCGGAACGGTGAACACGCCGCGCCGCACGCCTTCAAGGAAGGACAGCTTCTCCGAGCGCACCTGGTCGGCAATCGCCGGCCGTACGTTCTTGGCATGGATATGCCCGACGCGGTGCATGTACTTCACCGCAACTGCTTCCGGATTGCCGCCACCGAAGAAGCAGTGGCCGGTATCGAGCAGCAGTTTGGCATGCGGGCCGGTATGCTGCATCAGAAGGTCGATCTCGTCCTCGCTCTCGACCACCGTTCCCATATGGTGGTGGTAGACCAGCGAAATGCCCTCGCTTGCGGAAAACGCCGCCAGCGCCTCGACGCCGGCACCGAATTTGGCCCAGTCGGCGGGGCTAAGCTTCGGGCGGTCGGCAAGCGCCGTGTCGTCGGCGCCGTGGATGGCGTTGGAGGTCTCGCAGACGATGATGACCTTTGAGCCCATCGCCTTCAGCACGTTGAGGAAAGGCTGCATGGCAGCCTTCTCGTCCTCGACGCTGTTGGTGAGCAGGTTCAGCGAATGCCACCCGGAGACGAATCTCAGCCCCCGCGGTTCGAGCACGGCTTTCAGGCCCGCCGGATCGGTCGGCAGCTTGTGGCCTTTCTCGATGCCGTCGAAACCGATCTTCGCGGTCTCGTCGAGGCACTGCTCGAGGCTGATATGGGCGCCGAGAGAGCGGTCGTCGTCGTTCGACCAGGCGATGGGGTTGGTACCAAACAGGATCATGCTCAGCTTCTTTCCTTGAGCGCGGCTTCGTAGGTGGCGCGCGCCGTATTGACCTCTGGGCGGTCGGAAACTTCCGGCACCGCAACGTCCCACCAGGTGCCGCCGGCATCCGGCGTCGGATAGGGATCCGTATCGATGACGATCACGCTCGTTTCGGTCGCGTCGCGGGCCGCATCCAGCGCGGTTTCCAATTCAGCGACCGAGGACACCTTGGTCG
Organism: Rhizobium sp. 0TCS1.26; assembly: GCF_050455525.1. Lineage (NCBI taxonomy): Bacteria > Pseudomonadati > Pseudomonadota > Alphaproteobacteria > Hyphomicrobiales > Rhizobiaceae > Rhizobium > Rhizobium sp. 0TCS1.26. The sequence goes on from NZ_JBCIYV010000001.1 coordinate 1,355,905, forward strand.
ATTTTGCCCCCATCGAAGCCGCATGCGCGGCGAAATCGATGCCGATCGGGCTGACATTGCTGTGGGCGTAGAGATTGTTGAACTCGGCGCCGCCAGTGCCCATCTGCAGCCGGTTGATGCAGCCGTAGCCCCTGTTATCGGTGATGACGAGCGTCAGCTTGACGCCCATGCCGACCGCCGTCGCCAGCTCCGAATTCATCATCATGTAGGAGCCGTCACCGACCATGACGATCACATCGCGGTCCGGCTCGGCCATCTTGATGCCCAGCCCTCCGGCGATCTCGTAGCCCATACAGGAGAAGCCGTACTCCATGTGGTAGGAGAGCGGCAGCTTGGCCTTCCACAGCTGGTGCAACTCGCCCGGCATGGTGCCGGCCGCACACATGACAACCGTATTGTCGCGCGAGGCGCGCTGCACGGCGCCGATCACCTGCATGTCGGTCGGCAGCGTGTTGGCGTCGACAGGTGCTGCCGTCACCGCATCGGCCTTGGCAAACCAGCTGGCCTTGAGGCCAGCATCCGGGCTCGCAAAGGCATGATCCCCGAGCGCTGCGGAGAGCTTTTCAAGGCCCACCTTGGCATCAGCCACCAGCGGAATGGCATCGTGCTTGGCGCTGTCATAGGCCTGCACGTTGAGCGCCAGGATCTTTCGCTCCGGGTTCTTGAACAGCGCCCACGAGCCGGTGGTGAAATCCTGGAAACGGGTACCGATGCCCAGCACCAGATCCGCCTTCTCCGAGACGATATTGGCGCTTTCGCAACCGGTGACGCCGACCGGGCCGAAGTTGTAGGCGTGATCCCAGGCGAGAGCCGACTTGCCGGCCTGCGTTTCGACGACCGGGATCTTGTGCTTCTCGACGAAGGCCCTCAGCGTCTCCGTCGCACCGGAGAAATGCACGCCGCCGCCGGCAACGATCACCGGGTTCTTTGCCGCCTTCAGTGCGTCAACGGCGGCTTCGAATTCGAAAACATCCGGCTCCGGACGGCGGAAGCGCCAGGTCTTCTTGTCGAAAAAGCTCTCCGGGTAATCATAGGCCTCGGCCTGCACATCCTGGCAGAAGGCGAGCGTCACCGGTCCGCAATCGGCAGGATCAGTCAGCGTGCGCATGGCACGCGGTAGCGCCGTCAGCAGGTGCTCCGGCCGCATGATGCGATCAAAATAGCGGCTGACCGGCTTGAAGCAGTCGTTGACCGAGACCGTGCCGTCGCCGAAATCCTCGATCTGCTGCAGCACCGGGTCCGGTCCGCGATTGGCGAACACGTCGCCCGGAATGAACAGCACCGGCAGGCGGTTGACATGCGCCAGCGCCGCCGCCGTCACCATGTTCAAGGCGCCGGGGCCGATCGACGACGTGACCGCCATCGCCCGCCGCCGTCCAAGCTGCTTGGCATAGGCTATGGCCGCATGCGCCATCGACTGCTCGTTCTGGCCGCGATAGGTCGGCAGCTGGTCGCGCACGCCGTACAAGGCCTCACCGATGCCCGCGACATTGCCATGGCCGAAGATCGCCCAGACGCCGGCGATGTAAGGGAGCCCATCCTCGTTCAGCTGGTTGGCGAGATATCGCATCATCGCCTGCGCTGCCGTCAACCGTATCGTCTTCACGCTGCCTCTCCCTTTTTGGCGCGCGCCTGGTCCCAGATGCGGCAAAGCGTTCGGTACCGTGCCGCCATGTCCTCCACGGCCTCGGCATCCGACATGCGCCCGGCGAACCACTGGCGCGCCGCCTCCCCGAAGATCGTCCGACCGACGGCGAAACCCTTCACCAGATCGAAACCCGCGGCAAGCGCGAAACTCTCCTGAAGCTCTGCCTGCGGCGCGTCGAGACCGAGCACGACAATGCCGCGCGTATAGGCGTCATGGCGCTCGACGGCGGCACAGGCATTGGCCCATGACGCGTGCGTCTGCATCGGCTCAAGCTTCCACCAGTCGGGATAGACGCCGATCTCGTAGAAGCGATCGATGATCGCAGCCACCGTTTCGTCATCGACCGGCCCGACCTTGGACGGAATAACCTCGAGCAGGAATTCCAGGCTGTTGCGACGCGCCGCCGTGAACAGGCGCTTCACCGTCGCCTCCTGTTCCGCGCGCATCTCAGCCGCATCATCCGGATGGTAGAAGCACAGCACCTTCACCACCTGCTCGGCCGGCCACTCGTTCAGCCCACCGAAATCCAGTCCGAGTTCCGGCTCCAGCGTCAGCGGCCGCGAACCCGGCCATTCCGCCGGACGGCCGATCCAGAGACCTGTGGCGGCAGCCGCATAGAGCGCCTCCCTGCCAAGTCGCCCGTCGCAGAGGATCCCGTAGCCGCCCTCTCCTCCCGCTACGGTGCTTGCCGCCTGCAGGCACAGCGTCTTGAACGCGCCGATCTTTTCCGTCGGCACGCCCGCCTCTTCGGCCATCGCCTCCAACTGCATGCGATGATCGAAGGCGAACACCCGCATCGTCGACCAGTCACCCTTGCGGTTCGTCGACCAGTGAACCTGCTCCAGCGCTTGGTCCTTGCGCAGAGCCTTGTTTTTTATGCCCGTCCTGAAGAAATACTGCAGCTCTTCGAGGCTCGGATAGGCCGGCGTGCAGCCGTGCCGCGACACGGCGAAGGCGCCGCAGGCATTGGCGTATTTCAATGCCGTCGGCCAGTCTTCACCGGTCAGCCAGCCTTTCAGCAGGCCGGCCATGAAGCCGTCGCCGGCGCCCAGCACGTTGAATACCTCGATCGGGAACCCCGGGCCCGTCTGGCCCTTGTCGAGGCTGTCGGGGACCTCGCCCTCGAACACCGAAGCGCCCATCGGCCCGCGCTTGCAGACCAGCGCAGCGTTGGACACCTTGCGCACGGCGCGCAGCGCTTCCAGCGTATCGGTTGAGCCGCCGGCGATGTGGAACTCCTCTTCGGTGCCGACGATGAGGTCGAACAGGTGCAGCGTCGCCTGCAGCTTGGCCGTGACCTGTGCCGACTCGATGAAGCGGCTTTCGCCCGCCTCGTGACCCGCCAGACCCCAGAGGTTCGGCCTGTAGTCGATGTCGAGCGCCGTCTGCGCACCGCTCTCTCTTGCAATCCGCAGCGCCTTCAGCACGGCGGCTTCCGTGCGCGGATGCGACAGATGCGTGCCGGTGACGGTGACGCAGCGCGCTTCCGCCACGAAGGCCGGATCAATGTCGTCTTCGCAGAGCGCCATGTCGGCGCAGTTCTCGCGGTAAAAGATCAGCGGAAACTGGTGCTCGTCGCGGATGCCGAGCAGCACCAGCGCCGTCAGCCGCTCCGGATCGGTCACCACGCCGCGTACGTCGACGCCTTCGCGCACCAGCTGCTCGCGGATGAAGCGTCCCATGTGCTCGGCACCGACGCGGGTGATCAGCGCGCTCTTCAGGCCCAGCCGGGCGGCCCCGGCGGCAATGTTGGTGGGCGAACCGCCGATGTACTTGTTGAAGGACGACATGTCCTCCAGACGGCCGCCGATCTGGGCGCCGTAGAGATCGACGGACGAACGTCCGATAGTGATCAGGTCGAGTGGCTTCAAGAGGCCCTCCTCTGGCCGCAGGCAGCATGGGCGGGTACGGCGCCCGTCGGCTCTCCCGTGCCGGCTTCAGTTTTGGATTATAAATTCTATTTTCTCAGGTTTCAACTCGGATATTCAGGCACGCCGCCGCGCCCCGACCGCCGTGGACAGGGCGATGGCGACGCAGAGCGTTGCCGACAGCGACCGGAAGGCACCGAAATCCACTTCCGAGATACTGAGGACGGTGGCTCCCGACTTCTTCAACGGATTGACCGCCATGTCCGTCAGGGCGACGACGGGAACACTTTTCGCGCGCACCGCCTCGACCAGGTCCAGCGTCTCTGCCGAATAGGGGGAAAAGGTGATGGCCAGCAGCGCGTCGCCGGGACGGATGGCACTGGCATTCTCCAACCGCCCGGCCGCACCATGCAGCATGGCCGGCACCTGCATCTTCTCCAGCGCATAGGCAAGATAACTGGCGACCGGAAACGACCGGCGAAGCCCGATGATATGGACGAGGTCCGCTGCCGCCAGCGCCTTAACCGCCTGCTCGAGGGACTGCGGATCAACGGATTTCAGCAGATTCTCCAGCGATGCACGACCCGCTTCGACGAATTCCGCTAGAAGCCTCGGGCCGCTCTGTTCGTCCATACCGCGCAAGTGATCGAGGCGCGTCGCATAATCAGGCCAGCCGCCGACATAGCTGTCGCGGAACAGCCGCTGCATCTCGGAATAGCCTGAAAAACCCATGATCTGGCAGAAGCGCATGAAGGCCGACGGCTGGACGCCGGCAGCCTCTGCCAACTCCGCCACCGTCGAGACGGCAATGCGGTCGGTGTTCGTCGCGACATACTCGGCGCACTGCTTCAGACGCTTGGGAAGCGACCGTGACACATCCAGCAGCCGCTCCTCGAATTCGGTGACGCTTGCCGGCGCCCCTGCCTGGTTCATCCATCGGTCCTTTCGGTGCTTGACACGACCATGACTGCACACTAGCAAAATGGAACAGATATTCCAAATGGATCGGCAGATATCCGATCCCGCTGTCAGTTCATGAGGGGAGGAGAAACCCATGGTGACGAGATTGGCTCTGCTGGGCGCAGGGCGTATCGGCAAGGTGCATGCCCGGGCGATCGCGTCCGACCCGCGCGCCAAACTGGTCGCTGTGGTGGATGCGATGGCGGATGCAGCCGCAGCGATAGCCGACGCGGCGGGCTGCGCGGTCAGCACCATCGACGCGGTGATTGCGGATAAGGACATCGACGCGGTCATCATCTGCACCCCGACCAATACGCATGCCGATCTGATCGAGCGCTTCGCCCGCGCCGGCAAGGCGGTCTTCTGCGAAAAGCCGATCGACCTGGATGTTGCCCGGGCTCAAGGCTGCATCGACGTGGTGAAGGAAACCGGCGCCAAGGTGATGCTCGGCTTCAACCGACGTTTCGATCCGCATTTCCAGGCAGTGCGCGCCGAAATCGACAATGGCACCATTGGTAAGGTGGAAATGGTGACGATCACCAGCCGCGATCCGGGCGCCCCGCCGGTCGACTATATCAAGGTTTCCGGCGGCATTTTTCGCGATATGACCATCCATGACTTTGACATGGCGCGTTACCTGCTCGGCGAAGAAATCAAAACGGTCATGGCGTCCGCGGCCGTTCTGGTCGATCCGAAGATCGGCGAGGCCGGCGATTTCGATAGCGCCAGCCTGATCCTGACGACGGCAAGCGGCCGCCAGGCGATTATCTCCAATTCGCGCCGCGCCACCTATGGCTACGACCAGCGCATCGAAGTGCATGGTTCGCTGGGGTCGGTTGCGGCGGAGAACCAGCGACCGGTGTCGATCGAAGTAGCCACCAGGGACGGCTATACCCGCCCGCCACTGCATGATTTCTTCATGACACGCTATACGGCAGCCTATGCGGCGGAAATCTCCGCCTTCATCGACTGCGTGGAAAACGGCACAGTGCCTTCGCCATCGGCAGGAGATGGCCTCGCGGCTCTGAAACTTGCCGACGCGGCGTTGAAATCGGCAACGACAGGCACCGTCGTCACGGTCTGATCTGCAACGGGTCTCGCCCCTCTGCCTCTTTCGCGGGGCGTTTGCGATCCGTCGCACAGCGCAGCTTTCCGCCGTTCTTCGGGATAAGCGCGCAAACAGCCTCAGCCAGCCTGCACGATCGCGGCATCCGGGTTGACGCGGTATCGCCGCCAGGCGCTCGGGGTCGTGCCCGTCACGCGCCGAAACACCCGCGACAGGTGCGCCTGGTCTGCCATTCCGCAATCGAGCGCAATCTCGCAGAGCGGAGAGTTGCTGTGCAGCATCCGGTGCTTGGCATGTTCTACGCGGCGCGACAGGATATAGCTGTGCGGCGAGATGCCGAAGCTGACCTTGAAGGCGGCGGAGAAGTAGCTGGTCGACAGCTTTGCCGCCTGGGCCAGTTCATCGAGCGAGATCGAGCCGGCGATCCGCTCCTCGATCAGGCGGGTCACCCGGTTTACCTGCCAGGGCGCAAGCCCGCCGAGCGAGATCGGCCTCCTGCTCTCGGGCCTGCTTTCGCGCGTTGCCGGCCGGAGGAGTGCCGAAGCCTTCCTGATGAAGTCGATCGCGACAGTCTCATCGTGCTCGATGGTATCGATCGCCTTCATCAGCAGGCGCGAGATCTCATTCGAGGCCGCCGGTTGTACTGCAAACTGCAATTGGAAAGCATCCTGGGTGTAGGCAGCTGCGCTCGTCGCCATGACCTGTCTCCTTTGATCTTCCTGACACACGCATCTTGCAACGTCCGCTGGCAATCGCAAATTGTCCGATGATCGAGTGCGGCCCAATCATCTGGCCTAGGCAGACATACCTTTGTATGATGGTCATGCGAAAACAACGTGTCGGCGCAGTCCGGCCGGTGATCGAGGCGATCATGCCGTTTGGCCGTAGACAGACGGTCGAAAGCCCGCGTCGCCGGAGCGCACGGGCTTTCAAGACATCTGGCAGGTTCATCGAGAATACTCGCGGACGCGAGAAGACCTGCCGCCCGATAGGCTGGCGGCAGGTGGCCGGGCTCAGGACTTGATAAAGGCCAGCAGGTCGGGGTTGATGACGTCGGCATGGGTGGTCAGCATGCCGTGCGGGAAGCCCTTGTAGACCTTGAGGGTGCCGTTCTTCAGCAGCTTGATCGCCTTCATCGCCGCGTCGGCGATCGGTACGATCTGGTCGTCGTCACCATGCATCACCAGCGTCGGAACGCTGATGGCCTTCAGGTCTTCCGTCTGGTCAGTTTCGGAGAACGCCTTGATGCCTTCATAGTGAGCCTTGGCACTGCCCATCATGCCCTGGCGCCACCAATTCTGGACGACACCCGGATAGACCTTCGCACCGTCGCGGTTAAAGCCATAGAAAGGCCCACCTGCCACGTCGAGGAAGAACTGGGCACGGTTGCCGGCCGTTGCCGTGCGGAAGCCGTCGAAAACCTCGAGCGGCAGGCCTTCGGGATTGGCGGCAGTCTTCAGCATCAGCGGCGGCACGGCGCTGACCAGCACGGCCTTTGCAACGCGGCCGGACGGCTCGCCGTGCTTGGCAACATAGCGGGCAACTTCGCCGCCGCCGGTCGAGTGACCGATATGCACGGCGTTCTTCAGGTCGAGATGCTCGACGACGGCGAAAGCATCCGCCGCGTAGTGATCCATGTCGTGACCTTCCGACACCTGTGACGAGCGGCCGTGGCCGCGACGGTCATGCGCAACGACGCGAAAACCGTTCTGAACGAAGAACAGCATCTGCGCGTCCCAGTCGTCGGACGACAGAGGCCAGCCGTGATGGAAGACGATCGGCTGTGCGTCCTTCGGACCCCAGTCCTTGAAGAAGATCATCACGCCGTCTTTGGTCTGAACGAAGCTGTCGGTCATGTCCGGAAGTCCTTTCGAATGGCTCTGTGCCTGTGGGTCTTGGGTTTGCGAGAACGCCTGCGACGGGAGGGCCATCGCTGCGGATGCGACGACGCCGGCCAGAAGCGTCTGGCGGCGCGAGAGGGGGAGGTCGAATTCGTTTGGCATCTTTGCACCTTTCCGAAGAACGGCAATCATGCTTTCGCCGGTCTTGACCTCCTGCGTAACGGTCTCTCCGGTCTGCTTCTTGTTCATTCCGCGCCTGGTTTGAATGTTTGCCGGGTCTGCCGATCATCACGTCAGCATCATCCCTCAGGCGAAGGGTGGCAAAGGGCTCCGGGGCACGGAAGGGCGCTGATGCGTCAGCCGCCCCGCACGGACCCGCGCCAGACCAGTTCGGCCTCCATGCGTCGAAGATCCGTTCTCACCTGTGCCGGCTGGCTGAGCCAGGAGACCGCCTCCGCAGCGATGCGACCGACGGGCTGTGCAAAGGTGGTGAGGTTGTAGGAAGACCAGGATGCCTGCTCGATGTCGTCGAAGCCGATGATGCAGAGCTCCTCGGGAACGGTGAGGTTGAACTGGTCGCGGGCGGCATCCATCACCCCGCAGGCCAGGAGATCGGTGGCGCAGAAGATCGCGTCCGGTCGTCGCTCGCCGGTCAGCAGGCGCTGCGCCAGCAGCGTGCCGCTGCGATAGGATGTCGAACCAAGCCGCTCGACGATCACCTCGACGCCATGTTCGCGGCCTGCTTCGACGAAGCCCTCTTCGCGTGCCATCAGGCTTGGCGTCATGGCCGCCGAATTGGCAAAGGCAAAGGTCCGGCAGCCGGCCCGCCACAGGCTGATGAAGCTGCGCCGCGCCGCATCAGCATCATTGAGATTGATCATCAGGGCGCCCGGCCGATCCTCGTCGCGGTTGATCAGCACCAGTCGCTGGCCGCTCTTCAGACAGAGGTCGGTGATCGATTTGTCCGGCATGCCTGACAGGATGATCGAGGCATCCGCCCTGTAGCTGATCGCCTGGCGCAGCGCCTGGTCGACGCTGCCGTCGGAGCGATCCGTATCGATCAGCATGGCGATCTTCCCGACGCTCTGCAGCTGCTGGGTCAGCGCCTGGATGAGGCTGGACCGGTAGGGGGTGGCAAGCTCGGACACGATCAGGCAGACGATGCCGCTCTCGTTGCGCATCAGCCCCCGCGCCAGATGATTGACGTGGTAGCCAAGCGCCTCGGCGGCTTCGACCACCCGCTGGCGCGTATCGTCCGAGACGCTGGCGCCAGGCGTAAACGTCCGCGATACCGCAGACCGCGATACTCCGGCCCGCTCGGCGACTTCCTTGGCACTGACGAACACCCTGCGGCTCATCCTGTCCTCCCCTGCGCATAGACATGACGAGTTTTGCAAACGCGTGCAACAACAAGATGACAGTCACACGGCGTCCGGAAAGGCCCGGTGACGCGGGCGAGGTTGACAAAGCCACTCCCATCATGAAACGATTGCACACGCTTGCAAAGCGGGCGATGTGGAGGCATCGCTATAACCTGGGAGGATTATCATGCGCTTGGCTCTCTGGGCGGCGACCGCATTGGCGGCCGGCCTTACGACGAATGCAACGGCGACCTATGCGGCCGGCGAGCTCAATCTCATCTGCTCGGCCGACGTCGTCATCTGCGAGCAGATGCAGCAGAATTTCCAGAAGGAATCCGGCATCCAGGTCAACATGGTGCGCCTGTCGTCAGGCGAGACCTATGCCAAGATCCGTGCCGAAGCCCGCAATCCGAAGACCGACATCTGGTGGGCCGGCACCGGCGATCCCCATCTACAGGCAGCCTCCGACGGGCTGACGCTCGAATACAAGTCGCAGAAGCTCGACGAACTGACGGACTGGGCGAAGAAGCAGGCGGAAACCTCCGGGTACCGAACGGTCGGTGTCTACGCCGGCGCGCTCGGCTGGGGTTACAATACCGACCTTCTGAAACAGAAGGGCCTCAAGGAGCCCAAGTGCTGGGCGGATCTGCTGGACGCCTCCTACAAGGGTGAGATCCAGATCGCAAACCCCAACTCCTCCGGCACCGCCTACACGGCGCTGGCGACACTCGTGCAGATGATGGGCGAGGATCAGGCCTTCGACTACCTGAAGAAGCTCAACGCCAATATCTCGCAATACACCAAGTCGGGCTCGGCACCGGTGAAGGCCGCAGCCCGCGGCGAGACCGCCATCGGCGTCGTCTTCCTGCACGACGCAGTCGCGCAGACGGTCGAGGGCTTTCCGGTGAAATCCGTCTCGCCCTGCGAAGGCACGGGTTACGAGATCGGCTCCATGTCGATCATCAAGGGCGCCCGCAATCTCGACAGTGCCAAGGCCTGGTACGACTGGGCGCTGACCGCCGCGGTGCAGTCGAAGATGAAGGACGCCAAGTCCTTCCAGCTGCCGTCGAACAAGAGCGCCGAAATTCCCAAGGAAGCGCCGCGGTTCGAAGACATCAAGATGATCGACTACGACTTCGCGACCTATGGCGCCGCTGACAAGCGCAAGGCGCTGCTGGAGCGCTGGGACCGGGAGATCAGTGCGATCGCCAACTGATCGACGCTGAGGGCCGCCGCTCCGGATCGGGATCGGCGGCCCCTTCCCTCACCCTTTCTCATCCGCGAGAGCGCCAGTGATCAGAGACAAACGAAACCTCAGGATCGACATCGTCCTGGCGCTCGGGCTGCTGGCGATGATCGTCCTGCCCTGGTACCGGATCGAGCAGGGTTTCTATGCCTTCGGCTGGCTTGCCGACTATCCCTCCGCGTCCACGGCACCGGCGATCCTGCAGGTGGGGCTCTTCGGCCGCCCCTGGATTCTTGGTGCCATCGTGGCGCTGGCCTGCTCAGTCGCGGCCCGCTTCATCGTCGACCCGTTGCTGCGGGCGCGGCTGCTGACGGTGGCCGGCGCCTGCGGTCTGGCCTTTCTGGCGCTGCAGGGACTGGCGATCGGCATCGGCGGCTGGAACTGGACGATCAGTGAGACGCTGTTTGGCCAGCTGTCTGACGGGCAGCCGCCGATGGGCGCCGGCGCCGTGTTGTCGGCTTTCGTCTTTGTGCTGATCTTCTCACTCGGGCTGGCGGAACGTGGCGTGATGCGCGGCGACGCCTTCGTCGTCTCGACCGTGTCGTTGCTGATCTTTCTCGTCGCAGTCTTCGTCTTCTACCCGATCGGTAGCATGTTCGCTGGCGCCTTCCAGGACTTCGACGGCTCGATCAACCTCTCCGGCTTTTCCCGCAACTTCGTCAACACGTCGATCTGGAGCCTCGATTGCGTGATCGGCGGCGGGCGCTGCGGCATTGCCTGGCGCACCCTTTGGCTGGCGATCATGACGGCCGCCGGTTCGACCATCCTCGGCCTCGCATTCGCGCTGGTGGCCACGCGCACGCGGTTTCCCTTCAAGCGCGGCCTGCGGCTTTTGACCGTGCTGCCGATCATCACGCCGCCCTTCGTCATCGGCCTGGCGCTGACCCTGCTGTTCGGCCGCTCCGGCGTCGTCACCCAGACGCTCTCCACCCTCTTCGGCATGGAGCCCAGCCGCTGGCTCTACGGCCTCACCGGTATCTGGATCGCGCAGGTTCTATCGTTCACGCCGATCTCGTTCCTGGTGCTGATCGGCGTCGTCGAAGGCGTCAGCCCGTCGATGGAAGAAGCGTCTCAAACCTTGCAGGCCAACCGCTGGCGGACGTTCTGGCACATCTCTCTGCCGCTGATGAAGCCTGGCCTCGCCAATGCCTTCCTGATCGGCTTCATCGAAAGCATGGCCGACTTCGGCAATCCGCTGGTGCTGGGGGGCAGCCACGGCGTGCTGTCGACCGAGATCTTCTTTGCCGTCGTCGGCGCCCAGAACGATCCGACGCGCGCGGCGGTTCTGGCCATGATCCTACTCACCTTCACGCTGTCCGCCTTCCTTGCCCAGCGGCTCTGGCTGTCGGGCAAGAACTACGCGACGGTGACCGGCAAGGGCGACAGCGGCGCCCATATCGCGCTGCCGAAGTCGCTGTCGATTGCGGTCCATGCCATGGTCATCCCGTGGATCATCTTCACGCTCGTCGTCTACGGCATGATCCTCATCGGCGGCTTCGTGAAAACCTGGGGCCTCGACAACACCCTGACGCTCGAGCACTACGCCCGCGCCTTCTCGGTGACCGTCCGCGATGGTGGGCTTGCCTGGACGGGCGTCGCCTGGAACTCTTTCTGGACGACGATGAAGATCGCCCTGATCTCAGCGCCGCTGACGGCCATCGTCGGTCTCGCCACGGCCTACATTATCGTCCGGCAGAAATTCGCAGGCCGGCAGTTCTTCGAGTTTGCGCTGATGATGAGCTTTGCCATTCCAGGCACTGTCATCGGCATCAGCTACATCATGGCCTTCAACCTGCCGCCGCTGGAGATGACCGGTACGGCGCTGATCCTCGTCGCCTGCTTCGTCTTCCGCAACATGCCGGTCGGCGTGCGTGGCGGCGTGGCCGCCATGAGCCAGCTCGACAAGAGCCTCGACGAGGCCTCGCTGACGCTGCGGGCAAACAGTTTCCGCACGCTGCGCAAGGTCATCCTGCCGCTGCTGCGGCCGGCGATCACCGCTGCCCTCGTCTACTCGTTCGTGCGCGCCATCACCTCCGTCAGCGCCGTCGTCTTCCTCGTCAGCGCCCAGTACAACATGGCGACCTCCTACATCGTCGGCCTCGTCGAGAATGGCGAATACGGTGTCGCCATCGCCTATTCCTCGATGCTGATCGTCGTGATGATCTCGGTGATCGTCGCCTTCCAGCTGCTTGTCGGAGAACGCCGCCTGCGCCGCGAAAACCGTGTCGCCGGGCTTTCCGCGCCGACTGCAGCCGCTCTGGCCAAGGAGAACCTCGCATGAGTGCACACGCCGGATCCGTCGTCTTCGAGAACGTCCGCAAGAGCTTCGGGGCCTTCACCGCTATCCCGGATCTGTCGCTCACCGTCGAGCCTGGGACGCTCGTCACCTTGCTCGGCCCATCCGGCTGCGGCAAGACGACGACATTGCGCATGCTGGCTGGCCTTGAGCATCCGACCTCTGGCCGCATCCTGATTGGCGGCAGGGACGTCACCATGCTGCCGGCCAACGAGCGCGACGTATCGATGGTCTTCCAGTCCTACGCGCTGTTTCCCCACATGACCTCGCTCGACAATGTCGCCTACGGCCTGCAGTCGTCGGGCCTGAAGCGCAACGAAGCACGCGAAAAGGCCGAGCACGGACTGGAACTCGTCGGGCTGGCCGGCATGGGTGCGCGCCTGCCGGCGGAACTGTCGGGCGGTCAGCAGCAGCGCGTGGCGGTCGCCCGCGCACTGGTTCTCGAGCCGCAGGTGCTGCTGCTCGACGAGCCCCTTTCCAACCTTGATGCCCGACTGCGGCGGCGGGTGCGCACCGAAATCCGCGAGTTGCAGCAGCGGCTGCAGTTCACCGCGGTCTACGTGACGCATGATCAGGACGAGGCACTCGCTGTCTCGGACCGCATCATCGTCATGAAGGATGGCGTGATTGCCCAGCAGGGAACTCCGCGCGAGCTTTACGAGGCGCCGGCCTCCACCTTCATCGCCGACTTCATCGGCGAGGCGAATGTCGTGCCCTGCGACATCATTGAGATCAACGGCAACGAGGCGACAATCAGCATCGAGCGCCTGCGCCATCAGGTTCCGGCGCGTGGCGCAAGGCCGGGACGCGCCAAACTCGCCGTCCGTCCAAGCGCCATCACCCTCGAGCCGGCGGAGACCGCCGCCTATCCCGGTCGCATCAGCCACACCGCCTATCTGGGCGATCACATCGAATACGAAGCGGAGACGCGCGACGGAACACTATTCATCGTCGACCCCTCCGTCGAACGCCCTCTCCCGCCCGGCACGCAGGTCTCCATCGGCCTGAAGAGCCGGGGCATTGCCATCATCGACGAATAGCCGCCGCTTTACGAAGGATTGCTTCTCCATGACACTCGACGAACGGTCGCTCAGCGATCGACACCAGCTTGCCGAAGAGGTCGCCCGCGCTGCGGGTGCGCTGGCGCTCGACTACTTTAATCGGCGCGAAAGCCTGGAGATCGAGATCAAGGCCGACCCTCATGACGTCGTGTCGATCGCCGATCTCGATGTCGAAGCGCTGCTGCGCGACCGCATCGCCGAACGGTTTGCCGAAGACGGCTTCCTTGGCGAGGAAACTGGCCTGGCCGAAGGAAGTTCAGGCTTTACCTGGGTGGTCGACCCGATCGACGGCACGAGCCCGTTCGTCCACGGAATGCCGAACTGGTGCATCTCGGTTGCCGTTCTCTACGACGGCCGGCCGGTGATCGGCGTCATCTACGTGCCGTGCCATGAAGAGCTGTACTCCGCCGCAGAGGGTCACGGTGCCCGCCTGAACGGCCGCGTGCTGCTGCTCGACGACCGGAAGACGGTGCGCAATGCGGTCACCGGCATCGGCGCCAATCATCACGCTTCTCCGGAAGCCGTAGGCCGGATCGTCACCGATCTCCTGTCGCGCGGCGGCAACTTCATCCGGCTGGGATCCGGCGCGCTGATGCTTGCCTATGTCGCTGCGGGACGCCTGGTCGGCTACTTCGAACCGCACATGCACGCTTGGGATTGCCTGGCGGGATATTGCTTGGTCAAGGAAGCCGGCGGATGGTACCTGCCCTTCCCCACCGAGGGAGAGCGGCTGACCAGGGGGGCGCCGGTGCTGGCCGCCGGTCCGGGTGGCATGGGAGATCTGAAGGAGATTGCCGGGGTGGCCTGACAGCCGACCGGTCGAGGAAACGCAGGCTGCACGGCAGTGAGATGCAGCTGCGAAGGGATCGACAAGATCCGAAGGTTCATGGAAAGGGAGGAATATCACCATGAAAACTATCGTCAAATCTGTGATCGCGGCTGGCGCTTCGATGCTGATGGCGTCGAGCGCTCTGGCGGCGACCGAGATCGCCTGGTGGCATGCGATGACCGGCGCCAACAACGAGGTCGTCGAGCAGCTCGCCAAGGAATTCAACGAAGCCCATCCGGACTACAAGATCATGCCGGTGTTCAAGGGCACCTATCCCGAAACGCTGAACGCCGGCATCGCCGCCTTCCGCGCCAAGCAGCCGCCGGCGATCATCCAGGTCTTCGACGTGGGAACCGGCGTGATGATGGGCGCCCAGGGTGCCGTGGTTCCTGTCGCCGACGTCCTTACCAAGGGCGGCTTCAAGTTCGACAAGGGGGCCTATCTGCCGGGCATCGTTTCCTACTACTCGAAGCCGGACGGCACGATGCTGTCCTTCCCCTACAACTCGTCCTCACCGATCCTCTACTACAACAAGGACATCTTCACGAAGGCTGGCCTGTATGCCGATGCGCCGCCGAAAACGTGGGGCGAAGTGTTCGAAGCGGCCAAGAAGATCAAGGCGAGCGGTGCCGCCAATTGCGGCTTCACGTCGACCTGGCTGACCTGGATCCAGACTGAAAACTTCGCCGCCTGGAACAACCTCTCTTACGGCACCAACGAGAACGGGCTTGGCGGCACCGATGTCACGCTGAAGTTCAATGCCGAGCCGTTCGTCAAGCATTTTCAGGCGATCGCCGATCTGGCCAAGGACGGCACCTTCCGCTACGGCGGGCGCACGTCCGAGGCCAAGCAGCTGTTCACTTCCGGCGAATGCGCCATTCTGACCGAAAGCTCCGGCGGCCTCGGCGATATCGTCAAGAGCGGCATGAACTACGGCATCGGCCAGCTTCCCTATGCGGATGGTGCGGGCGGCCCGCAGAACACCATCCCCGGCGGCGCCAGCCTCTGGGTCTTCGGCGGCAAGACCGACGCCGAATACAAGGGTGTTGCCGAGTTCTTCAACTTCCTCTCGCAGACCAAGATCCAGGCGCGCCTGCACCAGGTCTCGGGCTACCTGCCGGTCACCACGGCAGCCTACGAGGAGACCAAGAAGTCGGGCTTCTACGACAAGAACCCCGGCCGCGAGACGCCGATCCAGCAGATGATGGGCAAGGCGCCGACGGAAAACTCCAAGGGTGTCCGGCTCGTCAACCTGCCGCAGGTCCGCGACATCATGAACGAGGAGTTCGAGTCGATGCTGGCCGGAAAGCAGGACGCCAAGGCTGCTCTCGACAAGGCCGTTACCCGTGGCAATGCAGCGATCAAGCAAGCCATCGGCAAGTGATCCTCCTGGCCGCCCGTCGTCGCTGACGGTGGGCGGCCAACTCGCAGACAAGGAGCTCCACGTTGCAAAGCGTCGTCTTTCCGAACAGGATCTTGCCGTACTTCCTGGTCGCGCCGCAGATCATCCTGACGGTCGTGTTTTTCTTCTGGCCGGCAAGCCAGGCACTCTATCAGTCCGCCATGCGCGAGGATCCCTTCGGGCTCCAGAGCACATTCGTCGGGCTTGCCAATTTCTCGGCCATCCTTGCGGATGAAAGCTATCTGAACGCCCTCAAGGTGACGGCGATCTTCAGCATCGCAACGGCGCTTCTGGCCATGGCCGTCGCGCTGGCGCTCGCCTGCGCTGCCGATCTTGTGGTGCGCGGCAAAGGCTTTTACCGCACCATGATGATCATCCCTTACGCGGTCGCACCGGCCGTCGCCGGCATGCTATGGCTGTTCATGTTCAACCCGGCGATGGGCACGCTTGCCTATCTGGTTCGCCGCGCCGGCGTGAACTGGGATCCGCTGCTCGACGGCAACCAGGCTATGGCGCTGGTCATCGTTGCCGCCGCCTGGAAGCAGATCAGCTACAATTTCCTGTTCTTCGTCGCCGGACTGCAGGCCATCCCGAAGTCGTTGCTGGAAGCCGCATCGATCGACGGCGCCCGTGGATCACGGCGGTTCTGGACGATCGTCTTCCCGCTGCTGGCGCCGACGACCTTTTTCCTGCTTGTGGTCAACACCGTCTACGCCTTCTTCGACACCTTCGGCATCATCCATGCGGTGACCGGCGGCGGCCCGGCAAAGGCGACCGAAACGCTTGTCTACAAGGTCTACAACGACGGCTTCGTGAACCTCAATCTCGGCTCCTCGGCAGCACAATCGGTCGTCCTGATGGTCATCGTCATCGCGTTGACCGCATTCCAGTTCCGCTTCGTCGAGCGGCGTGTTCATTATGGTTGAGGCCGCGTCATGATTGAAAATCGCCCCATCGCCAAGCTCATGGCGCATCTGATGCTGATCCTCGGCATCGTGATCGTCGCGTTCCCGATCTACTATACGTTCATCGCCTCGACCGCGACGTCGGGTGCCATCATCCGTCCGCCGCTGTCGCTGCTGCCCGGCGGACATTTCCTCGAGAACTACGGAGAGGCCCTCAACGGCGGCGTCGAACGCGTCGTCGGCGTGAGCCTGGAAAGACTGCTGTTCAACAGCTTCGTCGTTGCCGTGGCAATCGCCGTCGGCAAGATCATCATCTCCTTCCTGTCGGCATTCGCGATCGTCTTTTTCCGCTTCCCGTTCCGCATGGGCTTCTTCTGGCTGATCTTCGTCACCCTGATGCTGCCGGTCGAGGTGCGCATCCTGCCCACCTACAAGGTGATCGTCGATCTCGGCCTCCTGAACACCTATGCCGGCCTGACCCTGCCGCTGATGGCCTCTGCCACGGCGACCTTCCTGTTCCGGCAATTCTTCCTGACCATACCGGGCGAGATGGTCGAGGCGGCACGCATCGACAATGCAGGACCGTTCCGCTTCATGCGCGACATCCTGCTGCCGCTGTCCGCGACCAACATCGCGGCCCTGTTCGTCATCTTGTTCATCTACGGCTGGACCCAGTACCTGTGGCCGCTGCTCGTCACCGACAGGGCCGAGATGAACACAATCATTATTGGCCTGCGTCGCATGGTGGATTTCACCGACGCGTCGACCCCGTGGAACTACGTCATGGTCACTGCGATCCTGGCCATCATTCCGCCGGTGCTCGTCGTCGTGTTCATGCAGCGCTGGTTCGTCAAAGGCTTGGTGGAGACTGAAAAGTAATGGCAACAATCGAACTCAGGGACGTCCGCAAGGTCTATGCCGGCAACGTCGAGGCAATCAAGGGCGTCTCGCTGCCGATCGACGACGGCGAGATGATCGTCCTTGTCGGGCCGTCCGGCTGCGGAAAATCGACGCTGCTGCGCATGGTGGCGGGGCTCGAGAGCATCTCGGGCGGCGAGATCCGCATCGGCGACAAGGTCGTTAACAATCTGGAGCCGGCCGAGCGCGACATCGCCATGGTCTTCCAGAACTATGCGCTCTATCCGCATATGAGCGTCCGGCAGAACCTCTCCTACGGTCTGAAGAACCGCAACACACCGAAGGACGAGATCGACCGGCGCATCACCGAAGCGGCGCGGGCGCTGGAAATCGAGCAGTTCCTGGATCGCAAGCCGCGGCAGCTCTCCGGCGGCCAGCGCCAGCGCGTCGCCATGGGTCGAGCGATCGTCCGCAAGCCGGCGGTCTTCCTGTTCGACGAGCCGCTGTCCAACCTCGATGCCAAGCTGCGCGTGCAGATGCGGGTGGAAATCCGGCGCCTGCAGCGGTCGCTTGCAACGACCAGCATCTACGTCACCCATGACCAGATGGAGGCAATGACGCTGGGCGACCGGCTGGTGGTGCTGAATGGTGGCAAGATCGAGCAGGTCGGCACGCCGATCGAGCTCTACGAGAAGCCGGCGACCACCTTCGTCGCCACCTTCATCGGCTCGCCGTCGATGAACCTCATTCCGTTCGGCGACGGGTCGGGCTGGGCGTCATCGGGCACCATGCCGACACCGCAGGGCACTGCGACCATCGGCATGCGGCCGGAAGACATCCTCATTGCGAGCGGCATGGAGGGCAGTTCCTTCCAGACCCCCGTGAACGTCACGGCGGTCGAGCTGGTGGGTGCTGAAAGCTACGTCTACGGCACACTGCCGGATGGCAGCACGATCGTCTTCCGCGTACCGGGACGCTCAGCGATCGCAATCGGCGAGCCGCTGATGCTGACCGCCGATCCAAGCCGCATCCACTTCTTCGACGCAGGCGGTAAGCGGCTCTAGACGGACCGGCGGGCGGGCGGGCCGGCGGGCCGGCGGGAGACGGAAAACGTGCCTGCCGATCGATCCGACTTCGCGGATCGGCTCCGGTTTCCGCCGATGTGTCGGATTTGGAACAGCAAGCCGCTGCAGAGCGGCTTGCGTGCCGGCCGGCAAATCGCCGATTCTATTTGCCGGCTACCGAACTGCCGTGTTCGGCAGACTGCCGAGCGTCGCTCATGACTTCCACCGGATGAGAATATCATGTCGTTCATTTTTGCTCTCATCGCTCTCGCTGGCCACATCGCGCTTCTGCTGTGGGGCTCTCGCATGGTTCAGACGGGCATCCAGCGGGCCTTCGGTCCGTCGCTGCGATCATTTCTCGGCCGGGCGCTGAGCAACCGGTTCAAGTCGTTCCTCGCGGGCATGGGGGTCACGGCGATCCTTCAGAGCAGCACCGCGACCGGCCTGATGGCGTCCGGGTTTGCCGCTGGCGGATGGGTGGATCTGGTACCCGCACTTGCCGTGATGCTCGGCGCCAATGTCGGCAGCACGCTGATCGTCCAGGTGCTGTCCTTCGACGTCGCGGCCGCCTCACCGGCGCTGATCCTGCTCGGCGTGCTGATGTTCCGGCGGGTGCAGAACCCGCAGATCCATGACCTCGGCCGCGTCTTCATCGGCCTCGGCTTCATGCTGCTTGCCCTGCACCAGTTGCTCGATGCGCTGGCCGAATATGCCGGCACGACGGCCTTCGGTGCTGTCCTGGCAGCAGTCTCATCGACGCCGCTGCTGAGCCTGCTGCTGGCTGCGGTCGTCACCTGGGCCGCCCATTCGAGCGTTGCGGTCGTGCTGCTGATCATGTCGCTTGCCAGCAAGGGGCTGATCGACCCCTACCAGGCCTTCGCGCTGACGCTCGGCGCCAATCTCGGCACCGCCATCAACCCCCTGCTCGAGGGCCAGGCGGGCCGCGACCTCGCATCGCGCCGCGTTCCGCTCGGCAATCTTGCCACCCGGATCGTCGGCGTGGCGATCGCCATGGCGCTCCTGTCGCCGATCACCGACCTGCTGACCTCCTTCAGCACCGACGGCGCCCGCGCGGTGGCCAATTTCCACACCGCCTTCAATCTCCTGGTCGCCATCGCCTTCATGCCGTTCCTGACGCCGTTCGCCAGCATGCTGGTGAAACTGATGCCGCAGAAGATCGACGAGACAGATCCCGGCCAGCCGCGCTATCTCGATCCGTCCGCCACCGAGACGCCCGTGGTGGCGCTGCAGGCAGCAGCCCGCGAAGTGCTGCGGCTCGTCGACATTCTTGGTGAGATGCTCGAAGGAACCAAGGCGGCACTGACCAGCAACGACCGCCGCGCGCTGTCGGCTCTGCGCCAGAAGGACACCATCCTCGACCGGTTGAATACGGCTGTGAAGCGTTACCTGACCTCCATCGACCCGGAAGAACTGAGCGGCAGCGACCGGCGCCGACTGAACGAGATCCTGTTGTTTTCCACGGGCCTCGAGCATGCCGGCGACGTGCTGGACCAGAACGTGCTGCCGCGCCTGGCCAAGCGCCTGCGCCGCGGAATCAAGCTGTCAAAGGATGAGCAACGGGACCTCGTCCACCTGCTCGACCGGCTGTCGACCAACGCCCGCACCGCCGCGGCCCTGTTCATGTCGCAGGACGAGCGTGTCGCACGCCTTCTTGCCGACGAGAAGATAGCCTTCCGCAAGGCCGAGCGGGACGGCACCAACGATCACTTTGCGCGTCTGCGGGCCGGCGAGCTGGAAGCGGCGGAAAGCAGCTCGATGCATCTCGATCTGCTGCGCGACTTCAAGCAGATCAACTCGCACCTGGTTGCCGCCACGGCCTATCCGGTTCTCGAGCGGCAGGGCGAACTGCTGCAGAGCCGGATTACCCGGCAGGATACCGGCACCGCTCCGCAGCCCTGAGTGGTTTCCGCTGGCAGTCGGGAGCCGGGAGCCGGAGACTGCCCAGCGGATCTCGTGAGCCCCCGGTCGATCTGCGCAGCCTCGCTGCCCCGATGGCAAGCGTCTGCGGGCCTGCTCCGCCAACCGGCCACGACGTCCAGACCAGCCGTTACGGGCACACGTTTTCAATCCGTCCTGCGCCTCAGCGACCGGCTCCAGTCATCTCCATGTCCCCTGCGTCACGGAACCCCAGGGGCGACACCCGCATGCCGACTACGCACCGTAGGCTCCGGTGCGGAGAGCCCGGCTCAGCCGTCCGACCACCGAAACCGCACTAGACCTACGTCGCCTGCCAACGACAGACCTGCGGCTGAGCCAGGTGGATCAACCCGTCAGCTGGGTAGCGCGCCGGACTTCTTGGCGACCCAGGTCGCGACGTAGTCCATCAACGCCGGCGACAGGCAATCATAAGGCTCCAGTCCGAGCTCCTTCAGTTGCGCCCGAATGCCGTCCATCCGGCCCGGATCGACACCCGCCTCGATGATCGATGAGACGAAGGCGGCAAAACCGGGAGGCGCCCAGCCCTGCTCCTGGAACCGCTCGGGATGGATGAAATCGAGGCCTTGGAATGCATGCTCCCGCTCCACGGGGCCATACATATGGACGCCGCATTCCTTGCAGGCGTGCCGCTGGATCAGCGCCGACGGATCAACGACGGCGAGCTTGTCGCCGTTTTCCAGCACGGTCACCTTGTCATGCGGAACGACCGCCACGACGGAGAATACGGTGCCGGCCGGCTTCCAGCACTTGGTGCAGCCGCAGGCGTGGTTATGTGCCACCTGCCCCTCGATCTTCACCTTCACCGGCCGGTCGGTGCAGGCGCAGACCAGCGTGCCGCCGGAAAAGCCGGGATCTGCGGGCTGAAGGCCGCCATCCACGGCAGGATGAATACGGATGTGAACTGCGCTATCCATTGCAAGTCTCCTCCTGTTATCCGAGGTCCGTCCCGGTTGCCGGCGGCTGCCTCACCTCCACTCGAATCCACTTAACTTTCGCCGCGGCCCCTCCGCTTGTCCGCGATCGGGATCACCGTCAGTAGATGACGACACTGCGAATGCTCTCGCCCGAATGCATGAGTTCGAAGCCCTTGTTGATGTCCTCGAGCGGCATGGTGTGGGTGATCATCGGGTCGATCTCGATCTTGCCGTCCATGTACCAGTCGACGATCTTCGGCACGTCGGTGCGACCGCGCGCGCCGCCGAAGGCTGTGCCCATCCAGGTGCGACCGGTGACCAACTGGAATGGTCGCGTCGAGATTTCCTGGCCGGCGCCCGCAACGCCGATCACCACCGACTTGCCCCAGCCGCGATGCGAGGCCTCGAGCGCCTGGCGCATGACCTTCGTGTTGCCGGTGCAGTCGAAGGTGTAGTCGGCGCCGCCGATCTGGTCGGCCCCGCGCTTGGTCATGTTGACGAGGTAGGGCACGATGTCGTCGCCGACTTCCTTCGGGTTGACGAAATGCGTCATCCCGAAACGTTCGCCCCATTCCTTCTTGTCGTTGTTCAGGTCGACGCCAATGATCATGTCGGCGCCGGCAAGCCGGAGGCCCTGGATGACGTTGAGGCCGATACCGCCGAGCCCAAAGACGATGGCGGTGGCGCCGATCTCCACCTTTGCCGTGTTGATCACCGCGCCGATGCCGGTCGTCACGCCGCAGCCGATGTAGCAGATCTTGTCGAACGGCGCGTCGGGATTGACCTTGGCGACCGCGATCTCCGGCAGCACCGTGTAGTTGGCGAAGGTCGAGCAGCCCATGTAGTGGTGGATCTTGTCCTTGCCGATCGAAAACCGCGAGGTGCCGTCGGGCATCAGGCCCTGGCCTTGCGTCGAGCGGATGGCGGTGCAGAGGTTCGTCTTGCGCGAAAGGCAGGACGGGCACTCGCGGCATTCCGGCGTGTAGAGCGGAATGACGTGGTCGCCCTTCTTCACCGAGGTGACGCCGGGGCCGACATCGACGACGATGCCGGCGCCTTCGTGGCCGAGGATGGCCGGAAACAGGCCTTCCGGATCGGCGCCCGACAGCGTGAAATCATCCGTGTGGCAGATGCCGGTGGCCTTGACCTCGACCAGCACCTCGCCGGCCCGCAGGCCCTCGAGCTGCACGGTCATCACTTCGAGCGGCTTGCCAGCCTGAACGGCAACGGCGGCGCGGACATCCATGTTTTGCTCAACTCCGTTTCGATCTGTTACATCTGGCCCTTGGGCCATGACGGTTGTTCCGGAAGCCGCTTCCTGCCGGCCTCTCTGTAGAGTCCCGCCGCCCATTTTGCCGGACGGTCGGCGTCGCAGGCTCTACGAACCACCGCCCTCAGAGTGAGGGGAGTAGACGACCGCCACGGTCATCCATCCGCCCGCGCCAGCCGTTCGACCGGCTCCCGCCGGCTCAGACGTTCACCCCTCTCATTCCCGCGGCGCGCCGTCATGCCCGCATCCCCAAGACCACCGCCGACATCGGCCTCGGCAACCCGCTCAGTCTGCAAGGGCTGCCGCCCCCTGGCCTTGGCCGCAGCCGCTCGTCACTCGGCGATCCTCTGATCCTGTTCGTCGAGCAGAGGCACGCCGTATTCCAGCAACAGCGCGTCGATCCGCGGCTGGTTGTCCTTGATGAAGGTGTTCAGCGTCCGCTTCCAGTTCTGGTCGGAGGGGCGCACGCCCATGGTGATCCGATAGATCATCCGCTGACCACCCTTCTCGTGCGTCAGCGGCACGAGCACCATATCGGCCCCGGTACGCGCCGCGTAATAGCCGGCCATCGGACCCCAGATGACTGCCGCATCGATCGATCCGGCAGTCATGTCCCGCATCATCAGTTCCGCCATCGACGGCGCCCGGCGGCTGTCGATCATCAGCGGATAGACCTTGGCATCGCCCATAAGCTTGGCGGCGGCCATGTTTGCTGTCGGCGGCGTACCCTCGACGACCCCGATCCGCTTGCCAGAGAGTTTCGGGTCGGCCAGCGTCACCACTCCGGCAAGCGGGCTGTTCTTCGGATAGACCAGGACATAGACCGAGCGGTAATAGGCATTGGTGTTCTGCACCAGTTCGTCGCCCTGCGCATAGCCCATGACGATATCGCAGCGGTTCGCACCGAGCGTGTTGCGCACGAAGCCGGTGATCGACGGAAACCAGGTATAGGAAACGGACTTCCGCCCGGTTCCCTCGGCCACCATCTTCGCAAGCTTGTCCTCGAAGCCCTCACCGCTTTCGTCGGAAAACGGCATGTTCGACGGATCGGCGCAAACCCGCAGGACATCCGGATCGACGAGTTCTCCGGCAGCGCCGAGACCGGCATTCTGGGCATGCGCAGCGTCCGGCGCGGTTGCAACGATACAGGCCATAGCGGTCATGGTCAGCATCGCCGAACGAATGGCTCCGGCGGCGACCTCAGCCATTCGGCCGACCGTCCTGTCGGGGACGTCATTCGACGGTGCTGCCGATCCTCTCGGGGATTTCGTGCTCCAAGTGCTCATCCTAGCCTCCCATGCAGGAGGCTTCGTAATCCTTGGCCCCCTGTGGTTTGTCGGCCTTTTTCGGCGGACGACCCCGGGGAGCGGCCCCAACGGCCCGGGCCCGCAGGTAGACATAGATGTCGTCGAGGTAGCAGTAGACGTTCTTGTTTTCGCCGAAGGCCGGCATGACGTTTTCCTTGCCGCCGCCGACATTCTTGCGGCCCTCGGCGACGATCGACAGGAAGCCTGCATAGTCCAGCGTCTTCAGGCTACCAGCAAGCGCCGGCGCATAGCTCGATCCCACCCCGTCGGGTCCATGGCAGACATGACAGTCCGAATGATAGCGGCGATAGCCGCTGAACGTGTACCAGTCGACCGTGCCGTCGTTCTGGATCTTGAATGTCGGCACGCCGTCCTTGTCGAAAAACTTGCCGTCCTCTTCGCTGACAGCTTCGGCCTTCTGCCTGTCGTCGTCCGGCAGAGCCGAACCGGTGGTAAAAAGAGACACACTCGCTGCGCAGAATGCCAGCATTGCAATGCGAAAAGCCATTGATGAACCTCACATTTCAAACATCCAGCACAGGACTGAGCGCGCCTTCGGGAACATCTCGTTCGCGCGTTCCGGATGCGGAAAATCATCGGCTTGCCGCACTCGCCTGACTGGATCATTCCGGAGAGAAAGGAAGGCTGCGCCACGCCGGCGCAGCCTTTGAGCGCGTCTCAGTCGGGAAGCGCGAACACGGTCAGCTGCCCGCCGAGCGTCGTGTAGTCCGCCAGTGCGGCATAACCGCCGACGGCACCGAGGCCAGCCGTTCCGACGACCGCCGCTTCATCGCCCTGGGCACGGCCCTGGTCGACGGCGCCGTGCCAGGCGGCGGCATTTTCCGGTGCCAGCAATCCGCCTGCCAGCCCGATGCCGGCCCAGCCGCCGACCCCTGACAGAACTGCGATGAACTGCTTGCCCTCATGCTCGTAGGTATTGATGTTGCCGATGATGCCGGACGGCGTCTTGAACCGGTAGAGTTCCTTGCCCTCCAGATCCACCGCCTTGATGTAGCCTTCGAGCGTTCCGTAGAAGACCACGTCGCCAGCGGTGGCGAGCGCCCCGGACCAGACCGAGAACTGCTCCGGCTTCGACCAGACGATCTCGCCCTTGGCAGCATCCCAGGCGATGAAGTTGCCCATCCCACCATGGCTTTCCGGTGCCGGATACATGGACACTGTCGCCCCGACATAAGGCTGTCCAGCCGTATAGCTCACCCTGTAGGGTTCGTAATCCATGCAGACATGGTTGGTTGGCACATAGAACAGACCGGTCTTCGGCGAGTAGGCGGCCGGCTGCTGATCCTTGGAGCCGAGTGCCGCGGGGCAGATGCCGGTCGAGTTGGTATCCTCGCCGTTCTGCTGGGTCGAATACTGCGCCACCACCTGCGGCCGCCCGTACTGCTCGCTCTTCGGATCCATCACGACTTCCGTCGCCCAGTTGACCTTCGGATCGTACTTCTTGGCCACCAGCAGCTCGCCGGTATTGCGATCCAGCGTATAGCCGAAGCCGTTGCGGTCCATATGCACCAGCACGTCGCGGGGTTGGCCGTTGATCTGCATCGCGTCGACGAGGATGTTCTCGTTGACGCCGTCATAATCCCATTCGTCGTGCGGGGTCATCTGATACAGCCACTTGGCCATGCCGGTATCGGCATCACGGGCCATCAGCGTCATCGACCAGCGATTGTCGCCGGGCCGCTGCACCGGGTTCCAGGTGGACGGATTACCGGTCCCGTAGAAGATCAGGTTGGACTTGGCGTCGTAGGAGAACCAGCCCCAGGTCGTGCCGCCGCCGGTCTTCCACTGCTCGCCCTCCCAGGTGTTCATGCCGGAATCCTTGCCGACAGGCTTGCCGAGATGGGTGGTCTTTTGCGGGTCGAGCAGCGTTTCCGCATCCGGCCCGGTAGAATAGGCCTTCCAGGCCAACGATCCGTCCTTCAGGTTGTAGGCGGCGGTCCAGCCGCGCACGCCGAACTCGGCACCGGAAATGCCGATCAGCACCTTGTCCTTGACGACCAGCGGTGCGGCCGTGCCGGACTCGCCCTTGCCGCCATCGGTCTGGTCGCCGTTCTTCACCGACCAGGCAACCTTGCCGGTCTTGGCATCGAGCGCCACGACCGTCGTGTCCGCCTGATTGAGGATGATCTTGCCATCGCCATAGGCGACGCCGCGGTTGACGGTGTCGCAGCACATGATGCCGATGACGTTCGGATCCTGCTTTGGCTCGTACTTCCACAGGATCTTGCCGTCGTTCTTCAGATCCAGTGCATAGACGATGTTGGGGAACGGCGTGTGGATATACATCACGTCGCCTATCACCAGCGGCCCGCCTTCGTGGCCGCGCAGGACGCCGGTGGAGAAGGTCCACTTCACCTGCAGGTTCTTCACGTTGTCCTTGGTGATCTCTTTGAGTTCCGAATAACGATGATTGGCGTAATTGCCGGGCGGCATCGCCCAGTTCTTCGGATTGGCGGAAAGCGTCGTCAGGTCGTCATTGGCGAAGACCGGACCGGCGGCACCGGCGGTCAGAAGACCGGCAGTGGCCAGAGGCAAGAAAGCAAGATTTCCAAATACACGCATATGACATCCTCCCGATGCGCATTATTCACACGGGGTTCGTCATCACGAACCATCGTGTGCTCCAAGGCAGCCAAGTGATTCATGCTATGTGCGGGAAATCATTCCGTCAGCGTTTCACGGGATGCGAGTGGCCAGGGGGCACCATATTGCCATCGCAGACCTTCGGACCTTACCCCTCCCAAAAGTAAGGCTTGAAGCCGGAAATCAAGTGGAAGATAGGCGATCGGCCTGATATACGCAAGTGTATTCTCCGATCACACTCCGAAGCAAAGTAAATGCTGCTCTGCGAAGAAATATATTGCGGTTGCTCATAAGTATAGATGCGAGGCGATCCGCAGGAAAACAAAGTATATTTGATCGCCTGTCGTGACGGGATGTCAATATGAACCGCGAATACCGGAGGTTGAAGATGTACGTTCGAAACGTCACGCTCGCATGTTGCTTGATGTCACTCGTGCCAGCGGCGCCGGTTATCGCCCGGGATGGGTATCCCACCACTACAGTGGTAGACTACGTCTTCGGTTGTATGAAGGCGAATGGGCAGACACCCGATTCAATGAGAAGTTGTTCTTGCTCGTTCGACGTCGTTGCGTCCATCATCCCCTACAGTCGCTACGAACAGGCCGAGACCTTTCGCAGCCTTGCACTGCAGACAGGCGAGCGAGGCGTGTTGTTTCGCCAGAGCGCACCGGCCAGATCGGCTGTTTCGGAACTGCGCCGCGCCCAGGCGGAGGCCGAGGTTCGCTGCTTCTGACAGGGAGTTATCCCGACCGTCGGGGTTTCAGATCCGCTGACTGCCATCGGGGGTGGCGCATTTCCAACGGATGATCTTGAGAGCCGGATGCTCCGCCGACCATTTGGCGATTTCCGCCGGCGCAAGGATCATGCACTGGAAGAGCGAGCCGCGGCTTTCGAAGAACAGGTGCTCGTCGCGGCAGTTGTTGGGTTGGGCTGCCAGGCAGACCCTGAGGATAAGATCGACCATGTTCATCGAACAGTCTCCGACCGCCCCTACCGGCGCTCGCCGCTGACGGCTGCCATCCTCCGCTTGGAGAGAGGGCTCTCAGATGCGCCTTCCTTCATGTTAGGCGCCTCTAAAAGCCGCGTCAATCGCCTGAGCCACGACACGTCTGAGCCTGGAGACCGGTTGTCGTTGACGAGAACGTCTCCGGTGAGGTTGACTTGGCTTCAACAAGAACTACCCTCAAGTATAGGGCGCGCCTGCAGGATCGGTAGAACCTGCCCTGCTGCGCACGCCTCCGGGAGGAATTCTATGCGTGCCATCTGTTATATTGGCGCCGTCGGCATGATAATCTCGATGGCGGGAAGTGCATTTGGGCAGGACGCGGCTGCGGGCGAAAAAGTCTTCGCCAAGTGCAAGGCGTGCCACGTCGCTGATACCGACCAGAACAAGATCGGCCCCTCGCTGAAGGGCCTGATCGAACGACCTGCCGCCTCGCGCGAGGGCTTCAAGTATTCGGCTGCCATGGCCGATGCCGGCAAGGCCGGCATGGTCTGGGACGAAGCCAGTCTGACGACATACCTCCGCGATCCGAAGGGGGTCATCAAGGGCACCAAGATGGCGTTCGTCGGATTGAAAACCGACAAGGAAATCGCCGACGTCATCGCCTATCTGAAGCAGTTCTCGCCCTGATAGCGGCCTCGACCGGCACCGACCTTACCGGGCCGGAGGCTCGGCCAGCATCTTCACCAGCGCATAGAGCCGCTGCTCGATCAGGGTCGGCACCTCGCAGACGAAGGTCAGCGATTGCGCACGCTCCTGGAACACCCGCGTCTGGAAGATCAGCCGGTCGGTGCGCACCGCCACCTCGTTGCCGGCATCGCCCTTCGCCCGCAGTTGGTCGAGCGCCGAAGCTTCTCTCCGGAGGCTTGCCGCCATGTCGCGCTGCCGATGCGCATAGCGGCCGATGCCGGAGATGACGTGGGCCCGCTCGCCGTTCATCTTGTCGAACAGGCCCTGCACCAGCATGCCGATCTGCTGCTGCGCCTGCCCCTCCGGCAGCCTCGCCCGAAAATCCCGGATCCGCTGCTGTGCCTCCGGCAGCGTCAGGCGCCGCGCCGCAAGCGCATCGACCAGGTCCGATAGCGCCGCATCCTTCGTCCAGTCGCCAGCCTCAGGCGGCAAGGCAGGGCCGGTCCAGATCTGACTGATCGACAGCTGCGGCACCTTGCGCTGGATACAGGGCCAGTCAGGATCGTCCCCCTGCGCCGCAAGGGCCGACGGCGCGAAGGCAAGGCCCAGCATCACGCTCCAGGCGATCTTCGACATCCACGTCATCACGCGCCACCCCCATCCTGCCGGCGGCTGAGCAGGCCGTTGGAGGGGTCGTAGGCAAGAATGGCGGCCCCGAGAAACAGAAGGGTGCAGCCACCGACGACCGCCAGCGCCACCCAGTCGATCCGGCCGTAGAGCGAAAAGCGGACCAGTTCGACCGCATAGGTGAACGGGTTTGCCTGGCAGATCCGATAGAGAAGCGGGCTGGATTCCTGGATGCGCCACAGCGGATAGAGCGCCGACGAGGCAAAATACATCGGAAAGATCACGAAGTTCATGATCCCGGCGAAGTTCTCCAACTGCCGGATCATCGACGACAGCAGCATGCCGAGCGAACACAGCATCATGCCGGCAAGAAACAAGGCCGGCAGCACCATCAGGTAGCCGGAAGGTGGCGGCTTGACGCTCCAGAACCAGGCGATGGCGAGGAAGGCATAGACCTGCACGATCGATACCCCGACGCCGGCCAGCAACTTTGACACCAGCAGGAACCAACGCGGAAACGGGCTGACCAGCAGGATGCGCATATTGCCCATCTCCCGGTCGTAGACCATCGAAAGCGACGACTGCATGCCGCTGAACAGCAGGATCATGCCGCAGAGGCCGGGCGTGATGTAGACCTCATAAAGCACGTAGGTCTTGTAGGGCGGGATGATCGAGACCCCGAGCACCTGCCGAAAACCAGCCGCGAAGACGAACAGCCACAGCAGCGGCCGCACCAGCGACGAGACGAACCGTTCCCGCTGGTTGAGGAACCGCAGCCCTTCGCGAACGGTGATCCCGCGCAGACAGGAGAGATACTGGGGAAGTCGGAACCCCCAGCCTTCGAGAGCCGCTGGTCCCTCGCCCTCGATTCGCTCCGCAAGGCTCATCGGACGGCCCCCTTCGTCGCTGCAGTGCCCGAAGAGATGCCGATGCCTGCGCCAGCCGGCGCCGGCACCAGCCCGCTGAGGGCGGCGAAGGCCTGTCTGATATCGCTGGTACCGGACTGCTGGACGACTTCGGCAACGGGACCAGCCGCCAGTACCCGGCCCTTGTCGAGGATGACCACATCATCCCCGGCATCGACCTCGTCGATCAGGTGCGTCGCCCACAGCACGCCGATGCCGTCCCCGCCGACGAGCTGCCTGATAGTGGCGAGAATTTCTGCGCGCGAGCGGATGTCGAGGCCGACCGTCGCCTCGTCCAGCAGCAGCAGCGAGGGCCGATGCAGAAGCGCTCGGGCGATCTCGACCCGCCGCATCTGCCCGCCGGAAAGGCTGCGGGCCTTGTCGTGCAGACGGTCGGCCATGTCGATCTGCGCCAGAAGCGCCCGAATGCGGCCTGACGCCTCCCGCCGGCCGATGCCGTGCAGCGCCGCGTGGTAGGAAAGGTTCTGGCCGACGCTGAGGTCGAGATCCAGCGTCCGCGCCTGAAACACCACGCCGAGGCGCCGCAGCGCCTCCCCCGGGCTTCTGCGGATATCGTGGCCGAAAATGCGGATCTCTCCCTGGCGAGTGTCGTAGAGCCGGCTGATCAGCGAGAACAGTGTCGTCTTGCCGGCGCCATTGAGGCCGAGGAGCACTGTGAACCGACCCGGCGCGATGGCGAAGGAGACCGCATCCAACGCCCTTTTCTGCCCATAGGAATGACTGAGCATCGAAACATCGAGTGCCCGGGGCACGGCTGCGTCCTCGACCCTGCCGAGACTGTTCATGATGTCCTCCTCATCGGACGATAAGGCTCGGCCGCAACGGCTGCCGGACCCTTTCGCACTCCATCTGCGACGCTACTTGATGGTGATCGTGCCCTTCATGCCCTTGTCGGCGAGGTCGGGCACGGACCACGTGTAGCTGCCGGGCCGGACGGCGGTGAATTGCACTTGCATCGTTCCCTCGCTGTCGAATTCGAGCCAGGCCGGCGCACCGTTCATGTGGACCTCGAGATCGTTGATGACGATCTGGTTCATCCAGACATTGCGGAACAGGTCGGTGACGAACTTGTATTCGAGCCCGGCGTCGGAGGTGATTTTCCAGCGATATCCCTGTCCTGCGACGAGTTCGAAATCCTTGCGATTGACGGCGAAGCTGTCCTTCGCCGATCCGAGGACCAGTTCCGGCACATCCTTGCTGGCCCGCGTCACTTTCTGGCTGGCGTCGGCAGCCACCGGCTTGTCGTCGTCGTCATCATCGACCTTCTTTTCCTGCGCCAGACCGAAATTGGCCGATAGCAAAGCCGCGACGCAGACCGCGAGCGCCAGACCTCTGTATCCCTGCATCGTCTTCTCCTCCGCTTGTGATTTTCCAAATGCCGCCACGTTATTTCGGCGACACCACGACCCCCCAGGGCAGCGCACCGACAGTCACCGACTGCGTCGGCTCGTCCGTGGCGACTTCGATGAAGGTGATATCGTTGGAAACGCCGTTGGTGCTGATGATCGTTTTCTGGTCGGGCGTGAACGCCAGCTGCCAGACGCGCTGGCCGACCAGCACGTATTTCTCGACCTTGTAGGTCACGGCATCGATCACCGCGACGCGGTTGGCCGGACCTAGCGCCACGTAGGCTTTCTTGCCGTCGGCGGTGATGCGCACCCCGACCGGCTGGATCGCCTCCGACCGCAGGCCGGGAATCTCGAAGCTGATCTTGTGTTTCACCGCACGGCTGGCATTGTCAATGACGGACACCGTGCCGCCGATCTCGGCGCTCACCCAGACTTCGGAACCGTCCGGCTTGAACTCGGCGAACCGCGGGCGCGCATCGACCAGCACATTGTCGGTGATCTCATGGCTTTCGGTGTCGATGAAATGCGCCATGTTCGTCGTCTCCGACGTGTTGACCATGGTCTTGCCGTCCGGGCTGATGCCCATACCTTCCGGCTCCACCCCGACAGGCACCTCCGCCAGCACGTCGCGGTTCTCGATGTCGATCACCGTCACCAGATTGTCGTCCTCGTTGGCGACGTAGAGCCGCTTGCCGTCGGGCGACAGCACAAACAGTTCCGGATCCGGACCGGACGGCAGCGACCCGACGATCCTGTGCGTCTGCGTGTCGATCACCTCGATCGTGTCGTCGTCGCTGGCGCAGAGATAGATGAACCGGCCGTCATGCGAGATGGTGATGCCGCGCGGTCGCTGCCCGACGGGGATCGTTTCGACCACCGCACCGGTCGTCGTGTCGACGACGGTGACCGTGTTGTCCTTCTCGTTGGAAACATAGGCCATGAAGGCATGCGCCGGGCCGACGCCCCCGAAGGCAAGCCCAAGTGCTACACCCGCCAAAGTCAATCGTCCCTGCATTTGCGCCCCTCCCAAGGCTTGATCCGTGTTGCCGCGCCTATTTCAGCACGCACTTTGTCTCCGGCCGGTCCACGCCCAGCGTGTCGAGCTCGGAAAACTGGTGCAGGAAGCCCTCCTGTGGCGAGGTCGAAACGACCGAGCGTCCGTCGCCCAGAAAGATCGGCTGGCGCAACTGCCAGTTCCATGGCCGGAACGTCAGCTTCTGGCCCTTGAAGGCGGCGATCGAGAAATCCGGCGCGTGGATGAAGTCGGCGATCCGCGCCGGCTCGGCGCTCTTCGTGCGCGTAGCTGCCTCACCGACGATTCTCACCGCCGTCCAGGACGACATGTCCTTCGACAACATGCGACGGCCGGCGACCTTGGCAAACCGGTTCTGGATCTGTGTACCGCCCCATTGCTCGCTTGCCGGATGCCAGGCGGATGCCACCAGGCCCGCAGTGCCGGCGACAGGCGTCGGGCGCCATGTCCGGAACGGCACATAGGTGCCGAACACCTCGCTTTCATCGGCCACCAGCAGCACCTCGTGATCGGGCAGATCCTGGGTGAAGACGGGCATCTGCCGCTGGATCTGCACGACGCCGCTGTCGGTTCGGCGTGCCGTACCGGTGTCGGTAAATTCCTTGTCGGCCACGATTTCGCCGCCGAAGCGGGTCGCAGCACGGCGCAGTGCCTCGGCGAACAGCCTATCCGTCTGGTGCGAGCCGTGGATCAGCGCCCAGCGGCGCCATTGCTTCCAGATCAGATACTGCGCCAGTCCGTCCGCCAGCATCGTGCGGGTCGGCGCCGTGTGAAAGACGTTCGCCCGGCAATCCTCTTCACGCAGGTTGTCGTCGGTCGAGCCGATGTTGAAGATCCAGACGCCCCTTTCGCGGGCAAGATCAGCGATCGACAGGATCTGCCCGGCCGAAAGATCGGCCAGAACGAACGTCACCTGCTTGTTCAACAGCATGTCGAAGGCCTGCAGGACATCGGCGTCGGGCTTCACCTCCGCCACGTCCAGCGAAAAGGTCTGGCCCATGAACCGGCCGGTCGTGTTGTTGTCGGCGATCGCCAACTCGGCTCCGGCAACACCTTCGTCGCGCGGCGCGACGTCCAGAACCGAAAGCGCCAGCTGCGGCGCATAGGCGCGCAGGTAACCGAGCTTGATCTCCTGCGTCTTCTGCACGCCTGGGCCCGGCTGCTGCGCCGCGGCAGCTCCGGCATACAGGCTCGATAGGCAGAGCCAGACGAGAACGATGAACAGATGACGCACCGCAAACACGCTCCCTCAAGGGACGTCGCACAGCGATCCCGACACGAGGGTCGGGTCCGTGCAGTTGTTTAGGTGCCGAGGTCAGACTACCGCGAACGGGCCGGATTTCAACCTGAAAATATCGGAGCCGCCGCCATCCTCCCGCAGCGGTAGTATGAGGGCTTTAGCTTCGGTCTATTGTGGAGTAGAGTGAAATTGGCCGAACTGGCCAAATGGAAGGAGGAAATGATGAAGAAGATCTGGAAGAAGCCAGCGATGTGCACCGTTGCTGTTGGAATGGAAATGTCGCGTTATTTTCCTGCCCAGCTTCCCGCAAGGAAGTAGCGAATTCTACCGTCCCATCCGGCCATCCGGGTGGGACGCCCTGCAGGCATGCGCAAAAAGCCGTGGCCGTGCCGCGGCCGGGAGATTGTGTCCATGCATCTGAAGATCCTGGGATCAGCCGCGGGAGGCGGCTTTCCCCAGTGGAACTGCAATTTCCATCTGAGCCGGAGAGCGCGCAACGGTGTCGCCGGCGTGAGACCGAGGACCCAATCCAGCCTTGCGGCAAGTGCCGACGGAACGGGGTGGATCCTCTTCAACGCCTCGCCGGACATCCGCGAGCAGATCGCTGCGAGCAAATGTCTGCAGCCGAGCGAGACCGATCCCCTGCGCTCGACGCCGATCCGCGCCGTGGTGCTGACGAATGCCGACGTCGATCACATAGCCGGGCTGCTCAGCCTGCGAGAGAGGCAGCGTTTTACCCTCTACGCGACGCGCCGCGTGCTTTCGGTGCTCGAGGAAAACTCGATCTTCAATGTCTTGGACCGCGGCCTTGTCGACCGGCGAGAACTACGCCTGGACATTCCGACGCCGATCCTTGACTGGCAGCAGCAGCCGACCGGGATCACCGTCGAAGCGTTCGGTGTGCCGGGCAAGATCGCCCTCTTCCTCGAAGACGAGGCGAAGGCAGCGGATGGTTTTGGCACGCAGGAGGGCGATACAGTCGGCCTGCGGATCACCTCGGACGCCGGAGCGCCGAATGCCTTCTATATTCCAGGCTGCGCACGCATCGATGCCGACCTGAAGAGCCGGCTCGACGGGGCCGCCTGCCTGATGTTCGACGGCACTGTGTTCACCGACGACGAGATGCTGACGGCAGGCGTGGGATCAAAGACCGGCCAGCGCATGGGTCACCTGCACATGTCGGGACCGGACGGATCGATAGCGTCGCTCTCTGACATCGCAATCGGCCGCCGCATCTACGTGCACATCAACAACACCAACCCTGTCCTCGACGAACGGTCTCCCGAAACAGCCTTGGTCAGAGACAGCGGATGGGACGTCGGCTTTGACGGCATGGAGGTTCGACTGTGACAGAATTTTTGGACGCTGCACGCAACGGCCTCACCCCGGCGGAACTCGAAGACGTGCTGCGCCAGATCGGCGCCGAGCGCTATCACAACCGCCACCCCCTGCACCACAAGATGACCGCAGGCGAGCTTACCAGGGGCCAGATGCAGGCGTGGGCGCTCAATCGCTATTGCTACCAGTCGGTGATCCCCCGCAAGGATGCGATGATCCTCGCGCGCGCCGAGGATCCGGCGTTTCGGGCGGAGTGGCGCAAGCGCATCGAGGACCACGACGGAACGGATGGCTGGGACGGCGGCATCGCCCGCTGGGTAAAGCTTGCAACCGGGCTCGGGCTCGACAGGGATCTTGTCATCGGCGAGCGCGCGGCGCTTCCCGCCACACGCTTTGCGGTCGGCGCCTATCTGGCCTTCTGCAGCAATCGCAGCCTGCTTGAAGCCGTCGCCTCGTCACTCACGGAGCTGTTTTCGCCGATGATCATCAGCGAGCGCGTGCCGGCGATGCTGGCGAAATACGACTACATCAGCGCCGATATCCTGAGCTATTTCAGCGCCCGCCCGGCACAGGCCTCGCGCGATGCGGATTTCGCCCTGGCCTACGTGCAGACGCGGGCGAACACGGCCGAGCAACAGCAGGCGGTGATCGACGCGCTCGTGTTCAAATGCGACGTGCTTTGGTCGATGCTGGATGCGCTGGAGCAGGCCTATGGCGAGCACGGCCATATTCCGCCGGGCGCGTTCGATCCGAAGAGGGCCGCACCATGAGACTGAGCCGCGAACGCGCCGTCGTGTCACAGGCTTCGATGCCGGCCCTGAAGCCGCATGCACGTCTGCAGTTCGATCCGGTGCGTGGCGCCTGGGCACTGCTGTCGCCGGAAAAGGTGTTCTGGCCGGACGAGGTGAGCCTCGACATTCTGCGGCTGTGCGACGGACAGCACACGACAGCCGAGATCCTCCAGGCGCTGGCTGTGCAGTACGATGCGCCGGTCGAGGAGATCGCCGAAGACGTGGAAGCCTTTCTGCAGGAATGGTCCGACCGGTTTCTGGTGACGCTATGAGCCAAGCAACCCTCCCGCCGATCGGCATGCTGGCGGAACTGACGCATCGCTGTCCGCTGCAATGCGTGTACTGCTCGAACCCGCTCGAGCTGTTGAAGGCCAACCGCGAAATGCCGACCGAAGCGTGGATCGCGCTCTTCGAACAGGCCGCCGATCTCGGCGTGCTGCAGATCCACCTGTCCGGCGGAGAGCCGACGCTGCGACCGGACCTTGAAATACTGATCAAGACTCTGTCGCGGCGCGGTGTCTATACGAACCTCATCACCGCCGGCGTCGGCATTGCCGAGGGCCGTATCGAGGCGATGGCGGATGCCGGGCTCGACCACGTGCAGATCAGTTTTCAGGGGGCTTTGGCGCCGACGACTGAAAAGATCGGCAACAATCGTGGCAGTCATCAGAAAAAGATTGAGACGGCACGCCGGGTGCGGGCAGTCGGCCTGCCGCTCACCATCAATGCTCCGGTGCATCGCCACAACATGGAGGAAGTGCCGGCCTTCATCGATCTGGCGCTGGAGCTGGATGCCGAGCGGCTGGAGATCGCCAATGTGCAGTATGCCGGATGGGCGCTGCTCAACCGCAATGCGCTGATGCCCGATCGACAGGCCGTCGAGCGCGAGGTGGAGATCGTCCGCGCGGCGCAGGAGCAGCTCTACGGCATCCTGACCGTCGATTTCGTCACCCCCGATTACTTCGCCATCTACCCGAAGCCGTGCATGGGAGGCTGGGCACGCGACGCCTTCATGGTGGCACCCGATGGCACCGTACTGCCCTGCCACGCGGCGGGCACCATCCCGAACCTCGTCTTCGAGCGTTTCGGCGATCGAAACCTTGCCGACATCTGGCACAACTCTCCCGCCTTCAATGCCTTCCGTGGTACGGACTGGATGTCCGAGCCCTGTCGCAGCTGCGATCGGCAGGAGATTGACTGGGGCGGCTGCCGCTGCCAGGCGATGGCGATCGCCGGCAGTGCCGCGGCGACAGACCCGGCCTGCATCAAGTCTCCGCTGCATGCCCGCATGGAGGCACTAATCAACGAAGCGATGGCCTCCGACCGCGATGTTTTTCAATATCGCCGCATCGGCGCCGCGCCCGCTTTGCCGCCGGCAGCAACAATCCGCTGAACATAGTACTTTTGCCCGCTATAGTCTGACAATCGATGACCGCCAGCGACCACGTCTGCAATCGGGAGAACTTCCGATCCCCCTCCCGATCAGATCGTCACGATGATCTTGCCGCGTGCCCGGCCGGAGGCCTGGCGTGCGAAGGCGTCTGGAAAATCATCGAGCCCAAAGACGCTGTCGATCAGCACGGTGCCGCCGAACGCCTTGTGCCGCTTGACGACCTCGGCAAGCCGCCGACCGTCTGAGGTATGAAACACGAAGGCGCCTTCCACCTCATGTGCGGCCAGCAAGTCAATGTCTGGGGGAGAGACGGTCGACAGCAGTCTGCCGCCGCTTCGAAGGACCTCCAGCGACCGTCGCTGGGTTTCGCCACCAACCGTATCGAGCACCAGGTCGACACCGGATACCAGACGTGTCAAGTCTTCGGTCCGATAATCGATGATCTGGTCGGCCCCGAGTTTCAGGGCTAGATCGACGCCATCGCCGGACGCGGTCGCGATGACGCGCACGCCGAGTGAGCGGGCGATCTGGATCGCGAAACTTCCCACCCCTCCGGCTCCGGCATGGATCAGCACCGTCTGGCCTTGGGTCAGCTTGGCCATCTCAGCCAAGGCTTGCCAGGCGGTTGCTGCGGCCGTCGGCAGGCCTGCCGCCGCGTCGAACTGCAGGTCGCCCGGGAGCAGCACAAGCTGTTCCTCCGGCACCACGGCATATTCGGCAAATGCGCCGCCTCTCGTCGGATCGAGCCGGGCAATGACGCGGTCGCCCGGACGCCAGCGCGATGTCAGCGACCCTGTCCGTTCGATGACCCCGGCGAGGTCAGTGCCGAGCAGCGACGGGAAGTTGAGCGGAAAGAAATCGCGGAGGACGCCAAGCTGGAGTTTCACGTCAAGCGGATTGAGTGCCGCCGCCCTGACCCGGACCAGAACCTCGTTCGGCGCTGGCTCGGGAAGCGTGATCTCGGCAAGCACCGGCGCCTGCTCATAGTCATCGAGACGAATGGTTTTCATGCTGGTCACTCCTGCGCCGCCGGCAAGGCACCCATCTGCGCAAACCAGCCCAGCCAGTCTTCCATGTGCCGGGTCTCAGTGAGCCGACCATCTTCGATCGTATGGAACTCGTGGATCGGAAGGCTGAAGCTCTTGCCCGTAGGCGCGACGCCGAACAGTTCGCCGACATGGCGACCGGTCATGACCGCGCGCACAGCAACTTTTCCGGGCACACCGATGGCCTCGATGAGGTCGATCTTCAGGTCGGCGAAGACTGCCGAGAATCCGGCGATCAGGGGTTTTGCACCGTCCCGCCCCGGCGCCTGGCCCGGCGCCAGCGGAATGTCCTGCCAATCGGGCGTGACGCAATCGTCGAGGAGATGTGGTCGCCCGGCGAAGGCCTGGTAGAAGGTCTTCAGTTTCTCAAGATCCTCAGCACTCACTCCGGGTGCAGGAAAGGTCGTGTCGCTCATGTCGCGGTTCCTCGTGGTCGATGAGCGAAACCTATCCCTGCTCGCAACATGTTTGAAATCGATAACTAGTATGCAGTAACATCCATTTCATGGATCTACATGGTATCGACCTGAACCTTCTCGTCGCTTTCGACGCACTGATGGCAGAGCGCAGCGTCACCCGCGCGGGCGTCCGGATCGGTCGGACGCAGCCGGCAATGAGCGCCGCGCTTTCGCGACTGCGGACACTGCTGGGCGACGAGCTGTTTGTTCGAAGCCCCGAGGGACTGCAGCCCACGCCCCGCGCGCTGGACCTTGCCGAGCCGCTCGGCCGCGCGCTCGCCGAAATCCAGAGGACGCTTTCCTTCACGCAGGTCTTCGACCCGATGATCTCGACCGCGACCTTGTCCATCGGCCTTTCCGAGCATGCCGCCTTCATCGTTCTTCCGAAGCTGCTTGCCACCCTCCGGCAACAGGCACCGGACATCGTGCTACGGGTGCGCAACCTGGTGCATCGGGACGACGCGGTCGCGCTTCTCGACGCGGGCGAAGCCGATATCACGCTCGGCGTTCCGCATGCGCCGGTCGGTCGCATTCTCAGCCGGGCGTTCTTCGAGGAAAGCTTCGTCTGCATCCTGCGCAGGGATCATCCCGAGGCAGGCAGGCCGTTGACGCTCGAAGCCTTCCTGAGCATGTCGCATCTTCTCGTATCGCCGGAGAACGAGCGGTTTGGCGCGGTGGACGCAGCATTGGCAAAGCGGGGGTTGCAGCGACGGCTGGCGCTGACCTTGCCGCAGCTCTACGCGGCGCCGGCTCTGATTGCCGCCTCCGACCTCGTCGCCACGCTCATGGAAGGTGTGGTGCAAGCGTCTGGCTGGTCCGACAGGCTCTATGTGTCGCCACCGCCGCTGAACCTCGGAAAGGTGACGTTCAACATGTCCTGGCATCGGCGCAACGATGTTCATCCGGCGCAGCGATGGCTGCGCGGGATTATCCAGACGCTGGAGCTCGGGGGTGACGTCTAGGTGCGGCTAGGAGCAGGCCGGTCCGATGCCAGCCCCAACGGCCACAACACTGACGTCAGATCAGGCTGCGCGTGGTTGCCTCGTCCGTATCGAAGTCGGCGGCCATGCGCATCTCGCGGATCGGCCGCACCATGTCGATCGACGCCTGGTAATGCGGGTGAGCCTTGAAGGCATCGAGCGCTTCAAGGCTTTCGAACTCGCCATAGACGACAAGATCGACCTCGTTGCCGAAGAGATCGCGTTTCACGCTCGCCCCGACCTCGAACTTCTGCGCATGCGGAATTTCGGTGAGAAGCGACAGCCCTCTGCGGACCTCCTCCACCTTGTCCTCGGATGCCGTGAAGAAGACGATGTGGCGGATCATGGGCGTTTTCCGAATGCTGTGAGCGACTTGGGCCGCCTTCTAGCCTGTGTCGGTCGCTCAGGGAAGCAGGCGCACGCGTCGTCGGGGCCGTCTGGGCAAGAGTCTGAAATGATCACCATCGGTGGACCGCTCCACTGTCAAAGAAGTCC
This sequence comes from Rhizobium sp. 0TCS1.26, assembly GCF_050455525.1. Taxonomy (NCBI): domain Bacteria; kingdom Pseudomonadati; phylum Pseudomonadota; class Alphaproteobacteria; order Hyphomicrobiales; family Rhizobiaceae; genus Rhizobium; species Rhizobium sp. 0TCS1.26. The sequence continues at coordinate 1,395,673 of NZ_JBCIYV010000001.1, forward strand.
ACCGATCGTGCCAGATGATGCCGTCATCAGCCAGAGGGCCTACCTCGTGACCTTCAGCAGGTCGACCTGATCGGCAACGATTGCTGCGGCTTCGGTCTGCAGGACATCCTTTTCGTTCTTGCGCGCATTTTCGATGGCCACATCGGCACTCAGACTGCGCTCGTTCGACTGCAGTCCGTCATCCTCGCCTGCGGGCCCATCCGCCCCCGCGTCGCTGCTGGCCTTAAGGCGTTCGGCCGCGGCCTCCATTTCGCGTTTCCGCTCGGCTTCGTTGAGAGACACGAGACCCTTCGCACGCTCGGCCTTCAGTGCGGCGGCGTTTTCGACAAACCGCTGGAACTCTGCATTGCCTTGCACGCGCGCATCGTGGCGCTGCTGCAGTTGCGGCAGCAGTGGCTTGATATTGGCCTTTGCCTTGTAGGTCGCCGGCTTGATCTGCGCCCAGGGCAAGGCGTTGTCGTAGCTCTCCTCGCCCAGGGTCTTCGGATCCGACAGGCTCGGCAGGCTGATGTCCGGTGTGACGCCACGCAGCTGCGTCGTGCCGCCATCGATGCGGAAGAACTGGGCAATTGTCAGCTTCAGCTGCCCGAATGTCGGCGTGCTGTTGCGGGCAATCTGGTCGAGGTCGACGACCGTCTGCACCGTACCCTTGCCAAAGCTCTGTTCACCGACAATCACGCCGCGGCCGTAATCCTGTATGGCTGCCGCAAAGATTTCAGAAGCCGATGCCGAACCGCGATTGATCAGCACGGCGAGCGGACCGGCCCAGGCCGGCTGCCGACGATCATCGCTTTCCACTTCGACCTTGCCCGAAGCGTCGCGCTGCTGGACGACGGGACCGCGACCGACGAACAGACCGGTCAGGTCGATGGCTTCCGTCAGCGAGCCGCCGCCGTTGTTACGAAGGTCGATCAATACCCCGTCGACATTCTCCTGCTTCAGCTCGCCGAGAAGCTTGGCGACGTCGCGGCTGGCGCTGCGATAATTCTTGTCGCCCTTCCGCCGCGCTTCGAAATCCTCGTAGAAGACCGGCAGGGTGATCACGCCGATCTTGCGAGCGGCACTGCCTTCACCGACCGGCACGATGGTCTTCTTTGCCGCCTGCTTTTCAAGACTCACCTTGTCCCGCACCAGGCTGATAACCCGATGACTTCCACTCTCGCCGCCGTCAACGGGAAGAATATCCAGGCGAACGATCGAATCCTTGGCTCCGCGGATCAGTTGCACCACTTCATCCAGCCGCGTGCCGACGACTTCCGTGATAGCGCCTTCGGCACCCTGGCCGACGCCGACGATACGATCGCCTACGGCGATCTTTCCGGAAAGCTGGGCGGGTCCCCCCGGCACGAGTTCCCGCACGGTCGTATAGCCGTCCCGTTCCTGCAGGACCGCACCGATGCCGACGAGCGAGAGCTTCATCGAGATGTCAAAATCGGCCGAGGCGGCGGCGCCGAAATAATCCGTGTGCGGATCGACGGAGGTGGTGTAGGCGGCCATGAACGACTGGAAGACGTCGCTGCTCTTGTAGCTATAAACGCGGTCGAGCAAATTCTTGTAGCGCTTGTCGAGCGTGTCGCGGATCACCGTGTCGGACTGACCGACCAGCTTCAACCGCAGCCAGTCGTTCTTGACGCGCTTGCGCCACACATCATTGGCCTGTTGCTCGGTCTGCGGCCAGGGCTCCTCATCACGCACGAGCGAAAGATCTTCCTTCGTGCTGAAGTCGAACCCCTGCTTGATCTGGCTCCGCGCAAACGTCACCCGCTCCACCATGCGCTGCGCATAGGTGCCGAAGATCGAGAACGGGATATCAAGGTTTTCGCTCTTGATGGCATCATCCAGGTCGGTGCGATCGGCCATGAACGTGTCGATGTCGGCCTGTAGGAAGAAACTCCGGTCCGGATCGAGCGACTTCAGATAGCTGTCCATGATCTTTGCCGACAGGGCATCGTCGAGCGGAACGGGCTTATAAGCGTAGCGAGACAGGAACTGGGCACTGAGACTGGCGGCCTGCCCCTGCGTTTCGAGCGGCGTCAGGCGCGGCGGGGGCGCGTCGAGGGAATAGGCTGGCGACGCAAAAGCGAGGAAGAGGACAAGGATACTTTTCTTGAGGTGCATCGAGTAGTCTTCCTTCAGCATATTGCAGCTTCGTCGTGTTTGTTGTGAACCACCCAGCGCGCGCGTTGGCAACCTGACCACTGCACACTATTTCGTGCGCCGTCTAGAGACCGACCTTTCGGGCGAAATTCTGACCGATTTCGAGACGCGGCCCCCAGCTTCACCTGTTTTCCTGCAGCGAAAAAATGGCATGCAGCAGAGCGAGGTGACTGAGCCCCTGCGGCAGGTTGCCAAGCCCCTCACCCGTATAAGGGTCGATCTGCTCGTTCAGGATGCCGAAATTGTTTCCCAGCTTCTCCAGCAGTGCCTTGAGCAGATCTTCCGCATGGTCGACATCCCCCAGGAAGGCATAGGCTTCGACAAGCCAGCAGGAGCAGGCGACGAACGCCCCCTCCTCACGGTCAGCACCACTGTACCGATAGACGAGCGGTCCCACGGCAAGTTCCCGCTCGATCGCATCGCGCGTTCTGGCAAGCCTTCCGCCATGCTCGAACCCGAAGCGCGTGGTCAGCAGGAGGGACGCGTCCAGCCGATCGGTTCCGGCATAGAATGTGTAGGACTGCTTGGTGTGCGACCAGCAGTGCTCATCGATCCAGTCGCGGATGAGATCCCTCTCCATCGCCCAGCGCTCGACGGACGAACTTTCAATATGCCCCTCCTCGGCAAGCTTGATGGCATTGGACAGGGCAAGCCAGCAGCCGATCTTGGAGAAGGTATAGTGCTGCTTGTCTTCCAGTTCCCAGATACCGGCGTCCTTGTCCCGCCATAGGTCCACCACCTGGTCGGCAAGCCGTACCAAGAGCTTTGCAGCGACGGGGTCAAGCACATGGCCACGGCCTGCAAACAGCGCGGCGGTTTCCAGAAAGTCGCCGTAGCAGCCGAGCTGCACCTGATCCCTCGCGCGGTTGCCCACCCTGACGGGGGTCGATCCTCGGTAGCCGGGAACGTCGATCACCCGCTCGTCCGGCACCTGTTCGCCGCGCAGCGTGTAGACGACCTTCAGCATCGGGCCGTCACCCTCGATCGTCCGGACCAGCCAGCCGAAGGCCGCGATCGGTTCGGATAAAGCGCCAGCGCGAAGGAACGCCTTGACGGTATAGGCGGCGTCGCGGATCCAGGCATAGCGATAGTCGTAGTTCTTGGCTCCCCCAATGCGCTCGGGAAGACCGGAGGTCGCAGCCGCAGCGATCGCTCCGGTCTTGGAAAACATCAGGAACTTCAGCGACAGTGCGCAGCGGATCAGATCGTTCGCAAACGGTCCGTCATAGGTGAGCTGGTCTGCCCAGCGCCGCCATTCTTCATCGCTGAGGTCGATGCGCCGGTCGATGTCGGCCAGGTCTGGAATGGGGAGCGGCGCCTGATCGGCGACAAGCATCGCGACACAGGTGCGCTGACCGGCCTTCGCAGTATAGCGGGCCACTGTTCGTCGGTCCTCCTCGGTGATGAGATCGACATCGCTCGAGTGGCAGAACGTGGTCGTCAGCCCGCCGACATAGCGGATGGTGGCGCTCGGGTGGTCCACATGCCTCACCTCTTCCTCGCGCCCGGTCGGCTCGATGACGATCTCGAATTCGACCGTGCCTTCTAGGCCTTCGATGCGCCGGGCAAGTTCGCACCAAGGGAGCGTTCCTGCCGGTCCCAGATTCAGGGCCTCGGTGACGCGGGCAGAGCCGGTGTCGGTGATGAACACTGTCTCCAATATGTTGCTGTTCTTGCGATACCGGCGCTCGATGCGAAAGACGCCGACCGGCGTCAGCGAGAAACGCCCGCCGTTTGCATCATGCAATCGGTTGAAGAGCGGCGGCGCATCCATGTCGGGTGCGCACCACCAGTCGATCGATCCGTCAGCCCCGACAAGCGCGACCGATCGGCCGTCTCCCACTGCGGCGTAGTGTTCAAGCGGAAGGAAGCCATCCCGTCTCTGGGGATCAAGGGCGTGCAGCATCGGCTCACGCCTTTCCGCTGAGGAGGACCCGAGGCGCTCTGACAGCCTGGCTCTGCCGCCTGCCAGGCACAGCGGATGGCATGGATGCCCGCCCATCCAACCGAGCCTTGCCGGAGGGTGTGTGCGGCGCGGCGGCTAAAACATCTGAGGGAAGTCGCATGTCGAGGCGTATCTCCAATGGCCGGCTTGTCATTCGGGCTTCGACCAACAAAAGGCGCAGGGCGCGCGGGAAGTTCCAGAAGGCCCGACGCGCGGAAGTCGCGGAACACTTGGTGGCCGCGGCGGGTTAGCTCCCGCAACAGCAAACCGAAGGTGATGCCTATGTCCGATCCAGAACGCCGCCCGACGCCCCCCTATCCCGAGCAGCATCAGGAGCCGCCGGGCAGGACGAGCGACATGCAGCCGGTTCCCGATCACGGCGAGACTTCCTACCGCGGCGATGGCAAGCTGGAAGGAAAGGTCGCCTTGATCACCGGCGCCGATTCCGGGATTGGCCGGGCGGTCGCAATCGCCTTTGCCCGCGAGGGTGCCGACGTCCTGATCTCCTACCTCAACGAGGATGAGGATGCCGCCGATACCGCAAAATGGGTCCGGGATGCCGGCCGCAGGGCGGTCGTCGTTGCCGGTGACATCACGTCCGAAGAGCATTGCAACTCGCTCGTCAGACGCGCGGTCGACGAGTTGGGCGGCCTGGATATCCTCGTCAACAACGCAGCCTTCCAGCGCACCTATGACGATATTGCCGACATCCCGGCGCAGGAGTGGGACGAGACATTCCGGACGAACATCTATGCGCCCTTCTTCCTGTCCAAGGCGGCGGTCCCCCACATGAAGCCGGGCAGTGCCATCATCAACACGACGTCGATCCAGTCGCGCCAGCCGTCACCGCAGCTGCTCGCCTATGCCTCGACTAAGGGCGCCATTCTCAACTTCACTGCCGGGCTCGCGGAGATGGTGGCCGATCGCGGCATCCGCGTGAACGCCGTTGCGCCTGGGCCGATCTGGACGCCACTGATACCGTCGACCATGCCGCCCGAGAAGGCTGCCAAGTTCGGCCAGCAGACGCTGATCGGCAGGGCCGGTCAGCCTGCGGAACTGGCTGGCGCCTATGTGCTGCTGGCATCCGAACTCGGCAGCTACATGACCGGCGCCGTGATCCCGGTCACCGGCGGCGAGGTGATGATCTGACGCTGCCGGTGACCGGCGCGACAGTTCGATCCGTCGTGCAGTTGGGGGCGTGATGGCAAGCGGCGCGAAGGGCGGGCCGGAGTGGACCCGCCCGCTCCCCCAACAGTGGCGGCATAGGCGTCTCAGGCGAAAAGTCGGCTTTCGTAGGATGCGCGACGCGCATGTCCGCCTAAACATGTAGGCCGAATGCCGATCATGGCTTCCAGCTGACCCGGCACTCACTTGTCTTGCGGACGAAGTGGTGGCCATGAAATGTCGCCGTCCCGTCCAGCCGAAGGCCGGGCAGTCGCTGAGTCAGGACCGATAGCCCTTCCTCGAGTTCCGCCATTCCCAGCGCGTCGGCGACGCATTTATGGGCGCCGCCACCGAAGGCCAGTCGTGCAAGCTTCAGGTTGGGCCGCGTGATATCGAAGGTGTCCGGTCGATCGAAGACACGCTCGTCCCGCAGGGCCGAGATGAACGAGAGCAATACCAATTGCCCGGCAGGCAGCATCCAGCCGTCGATCTCGATCTCCTCCACGGAAACCCGCACGACGCCTGCAATGCCCGGCTCGAGGCGCAGGCCCTCCGCCACAGCGTTTGGCACCAAGGCCGGATCATCACAGACAGCCTTCCACTGTTCCGGCTCCGAGAGCAGGAGCACCGTCTGGGCAACCAGTGCGGTCCTTACGGACTCCGTTCCACCGATGACGAGCTGGACGATCTGGACAAGCACCTCCAGCCTCGTCAGTTCATCCTCTTCGGAGAGCGTCAGATAGCGTGCGAGAAAGCCCTCCGATGGGTTCTTTTCCCCGGCCCTCAGGAGGCCATCGAGATAGTTCCGCAACCGAAGTGCGGCGTGCTCGGCCTCCGCCACGGCCTGCTCGGTCGGAGCAGGTCGGAAGAACTCGTTCATGGCATGGACGTCGCGCATGAATGAGGGGACGTCTGGCTCCGGGACCCCAAGCAGGCCCGCAAGGGCAACAACTGGAAGTTTGGCGGCATAGTCGGACGCCAGATCGAAACTGCCGCTGTCGTGGAACGTGTCGATCAGGGCATTGGCCGCGCCCCGGACATGCTGCCGAAACTCGTTTAACACCTCTGTGGCAAAGGCCCTCGAGAGCGCGGACCGGCGACGCGTGTGGACATCGCCATTGGCGGTCAGCACGCCGTGTTCGAAGATGTCGAACAAGGACCCGTGCGTGATCCCGGCCTGAGCCGGCATTGCCGTTCCCGTTGCCTGCACCCGGGGATCGCGCAGGAGACGGCTGACATCATCGTAGCGCAGGACCATGGTGCCACCCGTATCAAGCGAAATGAACGGAGAGGACGGACGGTAGTGGGCAAACACCCCATGGATGTCCGCTTCCAGATCGGAGGATGCCACCAAAGGGGCAGCTTGGATGGTGTCCAGCATGAGGATTTCCCTTTCGAGGTCATGGGAACGGAATAAAATGCGGGTCTGCTCGGCTGCTCGCGTCGTCGGGCACAGCTGTTGCCGCCCGGAAGCGCGTGTTGCTGACGGCACCTACCTACCTCATGTTTCTGCGCAATTCAACGTTTCTATCAATTATATCATTTCTCAGTTGTAACACACGCGTGTTCGGCTGCGGGGTTACTGGGGTTAGACCTCTACAACCTGCTGCAGATCAGAAACGGATGGCTTGGAGGCTCATGAGTGCCTCGATGATCTCAGAGAGCGCCCAGGAGTAGGCGCCGATCGATGCAATCGAGATGAGGGCCGCGGCACCTGCGAGCCACAGCCCGCCTTGATCGACTGGTTCGATCGTCTCGCGAGTTCCGGTAGTCGGCACCGTCCGCGGCTCTTCAACCGGACCCGTCCCGGATGCGCGCGATGATTCGATCTGAAATCCGGATTGCCAGGGCCGGCGCGTGTAGAAACACACGATGACGCATTCCTGCGCCTGACGCTCGCCCGCAGGCCGGAGATCATCCCGTGGACGTTCGTCTTCGCGATTGCTCATAGCCGCTCACCCATTCCCGTTCCGGGATGGATGCGGCGCAGGGATTTCCTCGGAGTTACACCGTGGCGGCTAAGGATTGCGTTTGACATTCCGCGCGCAGCAGGACGCCGGCCGCCTGAGAGTGGCTTTCTCCGTCACGGCGACCGCAACGCGCGGCAATCGGGTGACTGGATCGACGTCTTGTCCCGACGGCTACGCGCCCGGTGCCCGATCAGCCCGCAAGTCGAGCCAGGTCGATGTCCGAAGGACGACCATCCCTGCCCTGCCCGCCATCCAGCACCGTCAGCCGGATCAGGTTGGAGATCGCGTCGGCGATCGTGATCAGCGCATCGCGCTCCTCGGCCTTCAACGTCCGCGGGACGGTATCGATGATACAAACCGATCCCAACGCAAAACCCAGCGGATCCCGGACCGGCGCGCCTGCATAGAACCTGAAACCATAAGGTTCGTTGAGGGTGGGGTTCTGCTTATATGTGTCGACGCGTGTCAGATCCTCGATGACGGTCAGCTCATTGGCAACAAGCGTCTCGTTGCAGAAGGCCCAGTCCCGTGACGTGTCTTCACCGTCGAAACCGACCCTCGACTTGAACCATTGCTGGTCCTTCATGATCAGGGTGAACATCGCAATCGGTGCCTGCGTCACATAGGCAGCGAGACGGACGAGGCGATCGAACCGGCTATCCGCTTCCGAGCCAACGAGTGCTGATCGCTTGACGGCGTCCAGCCGCGCCTTCTCGTTCCACGGAACGTCGAAGCCTGGCACTTCCTCACCGTCGGGCAGGCTGGCCTTGAGGTAGTCGACGACATTGGCACTGGTGGCCGCAACCGCGGTCATCATCGGTATCTGGGCCCTTTTCGCGCCCCGCGGATTTGGCGATGCCGCCTCCTTCCCGCTCATCGTGATAACGAGCGTCTGCCTGAACCGTGCGTCGCTGCTGAGCGAGGTTGCAAGCTTGCGGCGTTCCGCGTCCTCGACATTTTCGATGATCATCAGGGTGGGTGGTGCCGCTTGGAGATGCTCGCGGAAGTTTGCAATATCCTCCGCCACGTCGATCAGCAGGCCGGAACCAGGAAGCCCCACCTGCTGCCACTCTGCCCCTCGGCCCTTGCCCGCAAGTATGACGGCGTGAGCGGTGACATCTGCGGGTTCCGGCACCGGGTCATCGATGAGGTCCATGACGGCCTGGCGCGGGATCCGCCGATGGCCACCCGGTGTCTTCCACGACGGGAGCTGACCGCTCTCGACCCATAGCTGGGCGGTGCGAACCGACACGCCGAGGAGCTCGGCGGCATCCGCCGTCGTCAAAATGTCTTTCATGCGTCAGTCCCACTGCTGTGGGACGGATGTAGGCAAAATTAGCAAATTTGCAAGAATAGAACGCGCACGCGGGATCGCATGGAGCAATCCCGCTTGCAGCTGCGTTTTACTTGCCGGCGAGAGACGTTGCCGCATTCTCGATCGTATCGGCGACTTCCTCGGCGCGGGTGATGAACAAGGCATGGCTGCCGGAGACCTTGGTGACCTTGGCGCCCATGCGTTCTGCCATGTGCACCAGCATTGCCTGATCGAATGCCTTGTCTTCCGTTGCGATGACGGCCCAGCTCGGCTTGCTGCGCCATGCGGCGTTCTTCAGCTTCGTGCTGAACGCCGACATGTTGATCGGAACCTGGGAGTTGGCCATGAAGGCCGCCTGGGCGTCGCTCACGTCATGCGCAAAGCCCTGCTTGAACATGTCCCACTTGACGAAGCCAAAGCCGTCGTCGCCGATCTCGATGACGAATTCCGGCGTCGGAGCAAAGCCCTCATACTGCTGGGCTGTCGTTTCACCCGCATCGGGAGCCAGAGCCGATACGTAGACGAGACCCGCCACCTTGGGGTGGAGCCCCGCTTCGGTGATCACGGTGCCGCCCCATGAATGACCGACGAGGATGGTCGGACCATTCTGAAGATCGAGAATGCGGTTGGTGGCGGCAACATCGTCCTGGAGCGAGGTCAGCGGATTCTGGACGATCTGCACATGATAGCCGCGCGCGGTGAGCTTGTCGTAGACGTCGCGCCATCCGGCGCCATCGGCAAACGCGCCATGCACGAGGACGACGTTCTTCACGGGAGCGGCCCCGGCTGCCATGGGCGTGAACATCGCCAGTGCCAGGGTGGTCGCGGTTGCCAGGGAGAGGGTGATCTGTGCCAGTTCCATTGTCATGTTCCTTCTTTGCGTGTTGTGTGTGAGCCGTAAGAACCTGTCTCCTCGCCGGGCAACGGACAGGACGCGTTGCCCGGCTGGAGGTCGCTGAACGGACCCGCTTGGGAGGGGACATGAGGCCATCGATCAGCCTCTGAAGGATGGCAGGACGGCCGGCACAGGAATATCGACCATCCGTCTCGCCAGAGCATCCGTTGGTATGAGCGCACTACGCTGTTGGCGCCTGAGGCTGCCCGGACGGCAAGACGTATCGGTGATCACGAGGGGAGATGGCGATGCAGCGCCTGTCATCAACGGAAGCAGGGCATCGCCGGCGCTCGTCCGCTCAGGGCCCTTTCGCTCCGGGGGAGTTGGAGCGGTCCACGTAGCGTCAGGGGAACGCCTGCACGCAAAAACCCTCAGGAACTGCGTGGGCTCTGGCCGCTACTGCACCACCGGCAGGACGAAAGAGAACCGGGCGCCGCCGAGGGAACTCTCGTTGTCGGCGACCATGCGGCCTCCATGCGCTTCGATGATCGAGCGCGAGATCGGCAACCCCATGCCCATGCCACCGTCTTTCGTGGTGAAGAAGCTGTCGAAGATCCGGCTCGTCCCATCCACGCAGATCCCCGGTCCGGAATCTTCCACCGAGCATCGGACATGCACGTCTTCGTCCGCAATTCGGATCAGTACCTCGCGCCGCGGAGAATTGGTTGCCGCGATGGCCTGGACTGCATTGACCGCCATGTTCACGATGACCTGCTGGAGCTGGATACGGTCGACGGCAATGCGTGCCGAACCGTCCAGAGGCTGATGGGCGACCTTGACGTCGTGCGCCTGGAACTCATGCTTGAGGAAAAGGACCGCCTCGGCAACGAGATCATCGAGGGAGACGATTTCCTCGTGGATGCGCCGCGAAGCCATGGTGCGGACACGTGCAATGACGCTGGCCGCCCGCTGGGCGTCGGCAACAATCCGCGTGACGATCTCCCGGACTTCCGAGAGCGCGGGCGTGGGGCGGCTGAGCCAGCGCAGTCCCGCCTCTCCATAGGTGGTGATTGCCGCGAGCGGCTGATTGACCTCATGGGCAATCGATGCCGTCAGCTCGCCGAGCATGGAGATCCGTGCCGCGTGTGCATAATCGGCCTCGATCTGCCGCAGCCTCCGCTCCGCCTGCTTCTTCTCGGTCGTGTCGACGAAGGCATTGATCGTCACCCCCAGCCGCGCCAGCGCAGGCGGGAAGGACACGGTGAGCATGCCTTCCCGGGTCCGCCCGTCAAAGGTCGTAAGGGTGACTTCTTCCTCGTATGTGGAGACATCACTGGCGCGATTTTGCAGCAGTCGCGCATAGACCTCCGGATGATCGCGCCACAGCGGCGTGATCGGGCCGCGAACCTCATCGGCATCCGCAGCGCCCAGCACCTTCAACGCCGCATCGTTCGCCTGCTCGATGATGGTATTGTCCATCGCAGTCCAGACAAGATCGGGATGCTCCGCCATGTAGGCGCCCAAATCCTCGATCCCCTGATCCTTCAGCTCCTGCAGACACGTCAGCAGGCCTGTCGAGTTGACCTGAAGCACCGGAACCGGGACATGCTGGAAGAGGTCGCGAAAGCGCTGCTCGCTTTGCTCCATTTGGTTGAAGGCGTTGACGCGCTCGCTGATGTCGGTGACGGCAGCCAGTCCCCGGCGTCGGTGATCTGTCGAGATCCACAGCGTGAACTGTGCATCGAATTCGGCACCATCCAGCCGCCTCAGGCGCGTCTCGATCGTCACGCTCGCTTCGTTCACCAGAACCGTCAGGACAGCGGCGGCGCCGTCTATCCATCTGTCGGGAGACCAGAAATGGTCGAGCGTCCCCAGAAGGTCCGACTTATCCTTCCCGCCGAATAGCGTCAGGGTCTGGTCGTTGACGTCGACGATCTGCGCGGCCTTCAGGATCGTCGCGACGCAGTCCGGATAGTTCTGCAGATAGATCGCGAAGTCAGCATCGGTAGGCGGACCGGACGCCTCCAGCAGATCGTTGATCGCCGTCAGATCGAGCTCCCAGAAGGAGACCGTCATCGCCTGGAAAAGATCCTGGTAACGCCGCTCGCTGCGTCGCAACGCCTTTTCCGACCGCTTTCTGTCAGTGAAATCGACAAAAGCAGCCAGGCTCTTGCTTTGATGGTGTCCATGTCTTGCTGTGGCGAACAGCACATCGACCACGTCTCCATCGAGACGCCTCATTTGCGCTTCGCCCTGGAAGAAACTCTCCCCCCGGTAACGCGCCTCCAGCGATTTCCGCAGCGTCGGCAGCCCGACATCCCAGTAGCGGGTGAGGTTCCCATTCATATCCTCGCGGACTTTTGCACCGAAGAGATCCGCAGTGGTCTGGTTGACCTGTTCCACGAGCATAACGCTCATCGCCGCATCCAGGAACTCTGGATGCGCGTCGATGTAAGTCGACAAGTCCGTGACGCCCTGCCTGCGCAGCGCGCCGAACATCTCGACAAGGCCACTGGCATCGACCTCCGCCAAGGCGATCGGCATGTATTCGAACAGGTGCCTGTAGCGTCGTTCGCTTGCCTCGAGCGCTGCGAATGCTTCGCGGTCTGCCGACACGTCCCGCACGGCGAGAAAAATACGGACACCGCTTCCATCTGCTGACGCAGGGACCGCTGTCACATCCGCGTCAAAAATCGTGGTGCCGTCGCGCAGCAACCGGCATGCGCTTTGGGCCGGGCTGTTGTCCACGAGAACCGAAACCACTGTATCGACGAAGGCGTCCGCGCTTTCCTGCGGCCAGAAGCAGGTAACACTGCTCCCCGCCGGACCGAGTGCCGATGGCGCTACCGCACGAGATCCTTCCGCCGATTGCTCCGCTTCCGCCACCCGTGCGACCCGCATTATCTGCGCGACGAGGTCCGGTTCGTTGCGCAGATGTTCGCGAAGATCCGAGCGCCGATCCGCGCCGAGAGCCGCCAGCATGCGCGCCACCTCGGTGGCGTCGATCGAGACGACAGCGACACCGGCCGCAGCCAGCAGCCGGTGCAGATCATCCTTGTCGCTCGGCAGTTCAGTGACCGCAGCAGGTCGCGAAAACTCAACGACGGCAAGCGGGCTTCCATCATCGTTCCGCTGCAGCTTCAGCCTGGTCGACACCGGGACAGCGGTCGACGCGCCTCTTGCCCGGCGAAGGAACGTGGCGGACCACGTGCCGGCGGCCATCAGTTCGGCGTCCGATTGCAGCACCGGGTCGACTGCCGTTTCGCCGAACAGAGCCGCCATGCTCCTGCCGAGCGCATCCTCCCGCGCGATGCCGTAAATCCGCTCCGCCGCCCGGTTCCAACCCGTAACAAGACCCGCGAGGTCGCGCGTGATCACGCCGTCATCGAGAAGATCGAGGACACTGCTATCATCAAGGGTGCAGCAACTCATGAGGCGGTTCTTTCGGGGACGGTGCTGACGGCAGTATCGATGTGGAAGTCTTCAAAGCCAAGGCACCGCAGTAAAGCAACGGCTTGCGGTTCAATCCTCGATATATCACAACCAACCTAGCGAAAGGCCGCGACAACGTCTTCACTGATCGCGACCTTTTCCAGCGTCTTGAAGGCAGCCACTGCCGTCGAAACAGGGCGAAGGGTTCGATGTGGACGCATCCGCATGCCAGGTCTTTCGCAAGACCCACACTCGCATCGTTGTGCCGCAATTATGGTCCGCTACCAGTAATGGCTCCAGAACAACCCATCAAACTGCTTTGCACGCCGATATTTATTTGGCATGACCTTTGGATCCGGTCCAGGTCTAGGGCCGCCCCTTTGAGAAAGAGGTCCTGGTGACGAAGCGTCCACCGATCATCTACATTATCGACGACGACGAATCCGTCCGGCTCTCGCTCGACAGCCTCTTCCGCTCGGTTGGCTTTGCAACGCAGACACTGGTTTCCGCCGAGGAGTTTCTGGCGGCAGATCGCCCGGATACCGAGGCCTGTCTCGTCCTGGACATTCGCCTCAAGGGGACCAGCGGCCTGGATTTCCAGGAACAGCTTGCAGGATCGAACATCCGCATGCCGGTTATCCTGATGACCGGCCACGGCGACATTCCGATGTCCGTGCGGGGCATGAAGGCCGGCGCCGTCGACTTCCTGACCAAGCCCTTCCGCGATCAGGACATGCTCGACGCGGTCGCCTCCGCCCTCAAGATGGATGGCAAAAGGCGCGCCAGTCAGGGGATGCTGGCCGATATCGAGGAGCGGTTCCACACGCTGACGTCCCGCGAGCAGCAGGTGATGCTGATGGTCACGCAAGGACTTCTGAACAAGCAGGTTGCCGGCAATCTGGGGATCAGCGAAGTGACCGTGAAGATCCACCGCGGCTCGGCGATGAAGAAGATGGGCGCACGAACGCTGCCCGATCTGGTCCGGATGGCCGATGTCCTGAAGCAACGGGGTCTGCCGGACGCCGCTAACACCACCGTATGATTTCGGTGGCGGGGAAACTGTGCGATTGAGGGGTCGACTGAAGTCTCTCTGCCGAAAAGGCCCATTCGATGCCGGCGCCCACGAACGTGCATATCGTAGTCATCGATGACGATGACTCCTTCCGCATCGCAACGCAAGGGCTCGTCAGATCGCTCGGCTACACGGTCGCGGGCTACGCGTCTGCAGAGGCTTTCTTCGACACGCAATCCGCCCGGGACGCCGACTGCATCATCTCCGACATCCAGATGCCCGGCATGACCGGCATCGAGATGAAACAGCGCCTGAACGAAGAAGGCGCCGGCATCGCCGTCATCTTCGTCTCGGCGCAGACCGATGCAAGCCTGCCACGACGTGTCAGCGAATGCGGCGGCTTCATCCTGCTGCACAAGCCGTTCCACGGACAGGTGCTCATCGACGCCATCCATCGGGCGATCGGAGACCTTGCACCGCAATAGAGCGGTATCGGTGGAGGCTCTCCGCCGGACTTTCACCGCCCCTCCTAGGCTTCGCCTGCCAGCCGGCTGCCAGACCCTTTCACAGCGGCATCAGGGACCGTCTCCACGCTTTCCACGTGAACATCAGACAAACGGGGGCGCCCGCCGGGTAAGGGCGGGTGTGGGGAATACTGGGAGTGCTGGGGAGGAGAAGCTGGAAGGCGGACGGGCTGCGCGCGCGATCTTGGTGGGACGGCTGGCAACGGGAGCCCAATATCGTTGCGCAGCCGTCTATTCCTCGGGCCGTCGCGGATTGGTACGGCCGTCGGCACGCGGTTTAGCCTCTCGGGCTTTGTGCTGAGTAGAGCCCACAGCCAGTTTTGGGCCTGGCGATCGGGGGAATGCCGGCACTTGTCGGCTCTGTCTGCCGGTTTGTCTTTTGGTCTGGTGTGTTTGGGGGGATGGTTGGTTGCGGGGGCAGGATGGAGCGGAGACTTGTAAATTCATCTGGTCCTGGAGGAATACGAACTACCGGCCCGCTCCCGCGGCAGCTGAAGCGGTCGAACCGTGTGGCGATGCGGGCGGTAGGAAGCGGCGAGAAGTAATACGAGGGCGCCAAGCAGCAGCAGGTGATGGTTTGCCACCGGATATGTCCGATACCCAAGTAACCGCCTGTCAGCGCAGACGTCGCATACGGGCATAGCAGTGCCGCCACACTCCAACTATCCGTAGATCCTTTGGCGCTATCGTCGAGCGTCATGCCGCTGGCAGCGTAAACCGTCCGAACTGTCCCTCGATGACCGCGGTCAGGGAGGCAACCGGATGTTCTACCACGCCAACCGGCACGTCCAATTCTTCATAGAGTCGCTTCAGGTCTGTCGCTCGGGGATGCGACACGATGAGGCTTATCAGTCGGCATCCGCCTGGAGCTTCAGACGACGGATGCCCATCGGTCCGCCACGTCTTGATGATCGGCATTCCCAGGTCGAAGTCGTGACCAGCAACGGTCAGCGTATCCCACTCAAGCAATCGACCCCCCGAAGTTGTCCGGCTTCCAGGTTTGACAGAGGTCTCGAAACCGTGGCGCGCAAGAATCCCTCTCGCGGGCGCAAGATCAGGCGTCTGGACGGCAAAACGCCAGAGCACCGGCGACGTTAGATTTGCAAGGAACGCGCCGTAATTGTCGGCAGGCTCCTGTAGGGGATCCGGACCATCGATGGCGAGGTAGGCTTCGTTCTCCAGACTGGTAAGGGCATTGCGGCTGCCGATCGTAAGGTGGCGGCCGCCTGAGCCGGCCACAACCCCACTCAGCCGCTCGAACTCGGCTGCTGCATTTTCCAGCGAGTTCGAGGCCCAGACAAGATGATCCAGCTTCATATACTTCTCCTGAGGTGTAGGCGGGACATCACCGGTTGTTCGACAGCAGGGCATTGGCGCCAATGAAGCCCCAGGTCATGTAGGCACCGAGTGTGGTACCCACTTGGCTCGGCGTGCGCATGCCCGTCGGATTGGCCATGACGTTTCCGGCGCAATAAAGCCCGGATATCAATGTTCCGTCGGCGCGCATTGCCTGACCTGAGGCATTGGTGCGGATGCCCCCCTTGGTCCCAAGAATTGATGGGCGCATTTCAAATGCGACGAAGGGCGCAGTTTGGATTGGCGCCATCGCTCCGATCGAGGCCGCGAGGCGCATTTCATAGTCAGAGGCCGTGCCGCGATGGAAGTCATCGTCGACACCGGTCGCTGCGAGATCGTTGAAGCGAGCCACGGTCTGTTTGAGCTGAGTTGCCGGCAGTCCTGTCTTCGTTGCCAGCTCATCCAGACTGGAGGCGGTGATCAACCAGCCAGGCTTGTTGTTCATGTACCACTTGATCAGCCAGGCACGCTTGACCATCGGCCAGTGGGTGATCAGCCAGGCTGGTCGGCGCAACCGGCTGCCGCGCTCGGTATCGCGCACGGTCCAATCGGCGATGTTGAACTCGTATTCGCTCGTGAACCTCTTGCCTTCAGCGTCGACGAAGATCGCGTCTGGTTCCGCATGGATCCGCAGAGGCAGACCGTGCAGCATCTTCTCGTAGTAGACAGGCGGCTGCAGCATGATGTTCGCCTGGTTCATGTGTGCGGTGGCCGCACCGATCCTCATCGCCATTTTCAGTCCATCGCCGGTATTGGTGCTGGGGCTGGAAAGGAATTCAGCGTTGCCGGGAAAATGCGTATCAAGCAGCTCGCTGTCCCATTCGAAACCGCCGGTCGCCAGCACGACTCCCTTGCGGGCCTTGTAGGTGATTGGCTGCCCCGCCACTTCAGCGACCACGCCGACGACTGATCCGTTGCCGTCGGTGAGCAGCTCGGCAACTCGGGCATTCAGCTCGATCCCGCAGCCCTTGGCCAAGCATCCGCGCAGCAAGCCGATGACCAGCGAATTGCCCTTGCTGCGGGTCCTCGTCAGCCAGCGACGGACGACGGTGCCGGAATAGCGGAGGTAAGCGCGAATCGGATGGCGGGTCATGTTGGCAATGACCGACTCATTGTAGGTCAGATCCTGCGGGATGGTCGACCGACGGATGTGCTTGAAATAGGCACCGAGCTCCCGCCCGCTGACCTCCGTCGGCGCGAGCAGGCGACCTCTCTCTTTTGCACCGGGCAGCGCCATATGGGGATCAGGGACATCGGCGATCTCGAACCGGGCGGCGGAATTCTCGAGGATGAAGTCCAGCATCCGCGGGCCGTTTGCGACTTGCGCTTCCCAGAGTGGCTCCTCGCTTGCCGCCCAGCCATCAGGCGCTGTCGCACGAATGTAATCCAGTGCTTCGGTTTCGCTATCCTGCAGTCCTGCTTCGAGCATCAGCCGGTTTGCCGGGATCCAGGTCATACCGCCTGACATCGCGCTCGTGCCGCCAATCTTTCCGGTTTTCTCAAGGATCGTCACCGATGCTCCAAGGGCAGCGCATCTCAGTGCCGAGACGAGCGCAGCCGCGCCGCTGCCCACGACGATCACGTCTCTTTCAATAGCTTCAGACATAGTCATTTCCGATAATGAGCCGGCCGCACGGGCCGTAGCTGTTCATTCAGCGTTTGAGGAAGCGGTCCAGGCGCGCCAGGCGGGCGGAAATCACCAGGACGATCATGGTGAGGAGGATAACGCCGGAGGCGATGGCGGTGAGCGTCGGGTCCATGGGCATCCACTCAAGCGACGAGTAGATATAGACCGGAAGCGTCACGGAGGTGCTGGAGGAAAGGAAAAGCGATACTTCAAGCGCCCCGAACGAGATCATGAAGGCGAAACCCCAGCTGCTGAGCAGGCTCCAGGCCGTCAGCGGCAGCGTAATTTTCAGCAGAACCTGAAGGGGCTTTGCCCCGAGACTGCGCGCGGCGGACTCAAGTTGCGGATTGAGCCCGTTCAGGCCGACCGTTACCATCGAGATCGCGAACGGCATGGCGCTGACGACATGCCCGACGAACAACGCCGGCATGCCGCGCAGGTGCAGACGCGAATAGGTGACCAGCAGCGCGAGGCCGAGGAACACCGCCGGCAGCATCGCCGGCGCCAGCGCCAGCCGTTTCAAGAAGCGGTAGAAGCGCGTGTCGCGCTGACGGCCTGCATTGGCGATCAGGAAGGCGATCAGCGTGGCGGTCGTGGCTGATGCAGCCGCCAGGCCAAGGCTGAAACCTAGCGCATCCATCGCTCGGCGCTGCCCAAGGGCGTTTAGGTACCATTTCAGCGTGAAGCCCTGAGGCGGGAAGACGACATAGCTCGTCTGCGTCAGGGCGCCGAGCGTAATCGAGAGGATGGGCGCTACAATGAAGATGCAGATTGCAGTCACGAAGGTGGTAAGAACCAAGCGGGATCTGGTCATGTTCTGGCCTTCCGGAAGCCGGTCATAAGCTTGCCGATCACGACAACAGCGAGGACAATCACAGCCGTCAGAAGCAGCAGGATGACGGCCAGCGTTGCCGCGACCGGCCAGTTGAACAGGCTGATCGCCTGCTGGTAGACGAGGGTGGAAATGAACTTGTAGCGCGGTCCGCCGAGAACACCGGGGATCGCGTAAGCACTCATGCTCAGGCAGAACACCAAAAGCGCGCCGGCTCTGACACCGGGCAGGCATAGAGGCAGCGTAATTCGCA
Organism: Rhizobium sp. 0TCS1.26; assembly: GCF_050455525.1. NCBI lineage: Bacteria > Pseudomonadati > Pseudomonadota > Alphaproteobacteria > Hyphomicrobiales > Rhizobiaceae > Rhizobium > Rhizobium sp. 0TCS1.26. The sequence continues at coordinate 1,414,095 of NZ_JBCIYV010000001.1, forward strand.
TAAACACGGAAGACGGCCTCGCGCCCAGACTGCGTGCCGCGGGCGCCAGAGAAGGATTGATCGACTGCAGGGAGCCGGCAATCGAAATCACCATGAAGACCAAAAAGATATGCACGAGGCCGACAACGATGGCTGGCTCATTGTTCATCAGTGGCATAGCGACACGCAGAACGCCGAGGCCAACCAGCAGCGTGTTGATCACGCCCTCCTTGCCGAGCAGGATCAGCCAGCCATAAGACATCACTGTCACAGAGGTGACCAGCGGCATCAGCAGGATAATGAAGACCACCAGTTGCCACCAGCCCCGCGCCGTTACGAGGTAATGGCTGACCGGAAAACCGAGCACGACGCAGGCAAGTGTGGTGATCAGGCTCAGGCGGAGCGTCCGCCAGCTGACTTCCCAGAAAAACGTGTCAGTCAGCGCGTCTCGGTAGTTGGCGAGTGACAGGGCCCAGACGACGCCTTCTGTCGGGCTGTGCTCGGACAGGCTCATGGCGAACAGGTAGACCACCGGAAGACCGAAGAAGAGCAGCATGAACAGGGCAGCGACCGGGGCGAATATGCCCGAAGATTGTACGGATCTAATCATCGGCGTCGCCGATCAGGATCGAGGCCTGCAGCGGCCAAGTGACGAGGACGCGGCTTCCTGCTTGTATGCCAAGATCGAGTTCGTCGCGGAAAACCTGGACGACATGGTTGCGCACCCGCACGCGGACCTCAATCCTCGGCCCGAGGAATGTGACGTGCTCGACAATACCCTCAAAGCAGTTCGGTTGATCGCCGCCAGCTAAGGGGAGCTGCTCGGTGGATGCTCCGCTTGCGGAGCTTAGCCTGATCCGCTCAGGTCGCACCAGTAGATGATGGACACTGGCGACGGCTTCGACCGGCAGAGCCCTTACCTCGCCAAGTCCTTCTACGATGGCTCTCGCGACGCGGCCCTCAGAGCTAACGCTTCTGACAGGCAGCAGGTTGGAGTCACCGAGGAACTCGCCGACAAAGCGGGAATTCGGCGCGTTGTATAGTGTCTGCGGCGTGCCGATCTGCCGAATCCGGCCGCCGTGCATGACTACGATGCGGTCACCAATCGACATGGCCTCTTCCTGATCGTGGGTGACCATCAACGTGGCGATCTCAAGACCTTCGAGCAGTTCAAGCAACTCATTCCGCATCGTCAGTCGCAGCCGCGCATCCAGATTGGAGAAGGGCTCATCCAGAAGAAGCAGGCGCGGCCGGATGACGACAGCCCTGGCAAAGGCGACGCGCTGTTGCTCGCCGCCGGAAAGCTGGGAAGGTAGCCGCGAAGCCTTTTGCTCTAGGCGGACGACTTTCAACGCCTCGTTCACCCGGCTTTCCAACTCATCTCGCGGTGTCTTGCGCATCTTCAGGCCGAAAGCGACGTTGTCAAAGACGTTCATGTGCGGGAACAGCGCATAGTTCTGGAACATGATCCCGATGTTGCGCTCTTCCGGCGGCAGAGTAATGATGTCGCTCCCACCGATGAGAATCCGCCCCATGCTTGGCTTGATGAAGCCTGCGATGGCCTGCAGGGTGGTGGTCTTTCCGCAGCCGGACGGGCCGAGCAGGCACAGTCGCTCCCCGGCTGCAATCGTGAAAGAGACCTCCTGTATGGCAGTGGTTTCGCCATACAGATGCGTCAGGTGGTCAACCTCAAAATAACTCATCTGGAAATCCGCAACGTTGGAAGCTTCGGGGGCGGCACCGACAGGCGCCGCCGGCGAGAACGGTTCAGCGTTCGATTTCCTGGTTCCAGCGGCGTGTCCATTCGGGCCGCATCTTATTGAGGACGGACCAGTCCAGCGCGACCAATGACTTGGCTGCGTCCTTGTAGATGACGCCCTTCGCTTCCGCCTCTGTCAGTTCGACCTTGGTGTTGACGGGACCGAGCTTAGAATTGATTGCGAACTGCTTCTGTACGTCTGAGCTGACGAGGTAGTCGATCAGTTTTGCGCCCATTTCGGTGTTAGGCCCACCCTTGACGAGGCTGAGCATCGGCATGACGACGGGAGCTCCTTCCTTCGGAGCGACGAATTCGAGCGGAAAACCGGAAGCCTTCACGAAGCGGTTCATCTCCGAGTTTGTCCAAACGGAAATCCAGGCTTCACCCTGCTGGAAATAGGGCGTCATGTCGGTGCCCTTGACGAAGCTACCGATATTGGCGGCGACTTCTTTCATCTTGGCAAAGCCAGGCTCGATGTTGTCAACGCCCCCGCCGTTGGCACGCGCCAGCATGGCGAGCGCGAAGAGACCTGGCGTATTGTCGATCGTACCCATCACCACGTGGCCTTTGAAGCGGGGGTCGGCGAGGTCGTTCCATGACGTCGGCGGCGCTATCCCGGCATCGGCAAGCGCCTTGGGATTGTAGACGAGACCCATTGCGAGAAGGCCGTAGCCCACGCCACTGGCATCCTTTCCGATCGCGGCAGGAACGATGTCGGGCGTCTCGACAAGCCGCGCCGGCGTCAACGGCTCAAGCAGCCCGAGGTCTCGTGCAATCGACTGCGGGCCGTCGTCCATGCAAGCGACGTCCAGCTCGGGCGATCCCTTTTGTGCCTGCAGCTGGGAAACGAAATAGGTCGAACCGCCTGGCACGTACTGGACTTTGACCCCGTATTTCTTTTCAAAAGGCGGCAAGATGGCTTTCTGGAAATTTTCCTGAGAGGCCCCGCCCCAGCAGGCAAAGACGACCTCTTCGGCCTGCGCGACTACCGGCGCAAGGATGGTCACTGCTGCAGCGAACGCCGCTGTCATCATCGATCGGCTCATGTCTGGTCTCCGTTCCCCGGATGCGACTTCGTCGCTTGTTGGCCTGATGCTGTACGATGCCTAGATCGGTGCTATGCGCTGCGATGCGCTATTCCTTCCTGTTCATCGACACGACTATCGTTGCACTTTCCCGGACCTTAATCATCATATAGCTTTTGCGCTGGTTGACGCTGGTTGACGCTGTAAGATGAGACTTGCGATTGTGGGGATCGGAATGCCTGGGAAAAATGCCCTCGGAGAACAGCAGCGGGCAGACTACCGCGCCAACCTCCAGTTCTGCTGCGACCATTACCGGTCCGTGTCCGATCTCTGCCGGAAGCTCGGGCTCAACCGGCAGCAATTCAACCGCTACCTTTCAGGTGAAGCCCTTCCGTCCCGCTACAACCACAAGAAGATGAGCGACTTCTTCGGGCTAGAGGATGACGAACTGTTCATGAAGCACAGTCGCTTCATGGCGTCTTTCGGCAGGAAGAAATCCGATTCTGTATTCCCTGAGGATCTCACGAATTTTTCTTACGTTATGCGTAACATGGCAGGCGCCAGTGCCAGGCTGCTCGAAGAGTATCGGGGCTTTTATTATCGCTACTTTGTCAGCTTCAACGGCGATGGTCAGATCAAGCGCGAGCTCGTGCACTGGCGGCTCAGAGAAGGCGTGATGGTGTCGACAACCAAGCAGAAATTCTTCGATGAAAGGGCAGACCGAAATCCGTCGCGGCAGTACGTGACCTATCGCGGCATTGTCGGCAGCGTCGGGGACAGGATCTTCACGATCGGCGCGGACCGGTTCGACGGCCGGGACGTCGGCATGTCGATGCTCAACCCGAGCGTCCACAAGCTCCACCGGCTGGAAGGCATCATGATGGGTATCGCCCCGACAGTGTCGCGGCGCATCACTGCAGGCAGAGTTGTGCTCGAGTTCCTCGGGCGCCGGATCGATTGCCGCGCCGCGCTGCGAGAGGTCGGAGCCTTCCCGTCAGACGACCCCTCGATTCCAGATGTTATTCGCGCGAGTATTCAGAATGAGATCTCGCAGGACGAACATTTGCTGCTCGGCAGGTACCTCTGATTGGGAGAGGGTTTTCAGAGCGAGACGTTAATGCCCGAGCCTGCCACCCTCCGACAGGCGACGGTTACCAATTCGGGAGACATTCCAGATGCCACCGTCTGCTTGACGTCGGAATGCGAAGGAGCAGAGGCAGATCCCGATGCCAGACTTGGTTTGCTATCGAGCCACCTGCTTCAACGTGCCGTTCGCCTCCTCTCCACCTTCGAGTTAGGACAAGCGCATGACGCGGAGGCCGAACAGTCACCACTGCTTCTGCGGCAGGGTGATGCCGCTGTCGGCGAGGAACCGCTCGATGTGGATCATCTCGCCCGTCTCGATGGAGGCGTTTGCCGCGATGCCTGTGAGGATTGACCAGGCGCCATCGATATGGCTCGAACCGCGGCCGTACCTATCACCGGTCACCGACGGATCGAAGAGGTGCGAGAGCATCACCGGATCGGCACCGCCGTGATCGCCTTCGCCTGCCCAGACCTCGAGGTTTTGCGGCTCCTGGCCGGCCAGGTGCAGGATCGTCGTCATCGATTCCGATCCGTGAGACTTACTCTGCTTGCCGCCGAACACTCCATGGACCTCGACATGGCGATGTGAGAGTTCGCCCTTGGTGCCATGGAACTTGATCTCCAGCCCCTCCCAGGGGCTGTAAGCGGCGAGCGTATAGTTGAGCGTCGCGCCGTTGGCATAGAGCGCATGGACCTGCATCGTGTCTTCGATGGTGATGTCCTCGTCGAACACGCAGAGGTCGCGCATGTAGCCGTCGAGGTCTTCGGCTTCGAGGTAGAGTTCGCGCAAGGGGCCGTCGGCGGCGATGTCCAGCTTGAAATCGCAGCGATCGGCGCTCGGACAGACGTGGCAGCGTGGTCCCCGCGGGACGAGACCCATGGCATCAGCGGTCTCCGGCCTGTAGAAGGCGCGCCGGCCATGTGCGGCAACCGCGGTCGGCGACGAGCCGAGCCACCAGTTGACGAGGTCGAAGTGATGCGTCGACTTGTGCACCAGCAGGCCGCCGGACTGGTTCTTGTAGCGGTGCCAGCGGCGGAAGTAGTCGGCGCCGTGGACGCGATCGAGATACCAGGTGAAGTTGACGGCAGTGATCTCGCCGATGGCGCCGGACATCAGGATGTCCTTGATCTGCGTACGGGCTGGCGTGTAGCGGTAGTTGAAGGTCACCGTGATCGAACGGCCGGTCTCCGCCTGCACCTCCAGGATCGCCTTCAGCTTGTCGAGGTCGATCGTCATCGGCTTTTCCGTCATGACGTCGCAGCCGGCCCGCATCGCCTCGACGATGTACTCATGGTGCAGGTAATCGGGGACGGTGACGATGACCGTGTCCGGCTTCTGCTCGCTCAGCATGTCGTGGAACTGCTCGGCGCGGTAGGTGGCAATGCCGTTGCCGCTCGCCGGGACTGCGGCTGCAGCCAGCGCCAGGCGGTGTTCGTTGACGTCGCAGAGGGCGACCAGTTCATTCTCCCGGCTATAGGTTTCGCCAACGGCGCGGCGAAACATCTTGTGCCGAGAACCCGTTCCAACAATCGCGTATTTCATGGTCTTGTCCTTCAGTGACCGGCATTCCTGGCCAGCCTTTCAATCGGTCAGTTGCGCAGGGCCTCGCCGTCCGGCCCGAACAGGTGACAGTTCGCCGGATCGATACGGAGCGGAATGACTTCACCGTTGCGGATCGCAAGCTGGCCGGGCGCCACGAGGGTGAGGCTGGTCCCGTCAGGCATGGTCGCGTAGATCGAGGTGCTACCGCCGAGCTGCTCGACGAGATCGACACGGGCCTCGCCCAGCGGCTGGCCTGCATCCCCGCCGATGACGACATGCTCCGGGCGAACTCCGAAAGCGATCGGCACACCCGACGCCGCCGTGCCCAGCTGATCCGGGGAAAGCCGGACCGGCTGATCGGCCACATCCACAACATCCGCATCCCGGCGGCTGGCGGTGATGAAGTTCATCTTCGGCGAACCGATGAAGCCGGCGACGAACTGGTTGGCGGGACGGTTGTAGAGGTCGAGCGGGCTGCCGACCTGCATCACCTCGCCGCCCCTCAGGACGACGATCCTGTCGGCCATGGTCATCGCCTCGACCTGGTCGTGGGTAACGTAGATCATCGTGTTGCCGAGACGCTCGTGGAGCTTGGAAATCTCGACGCGCATCTGCACGCGCAGTTCGGCATCCAGGTTGGAAAGCGGCTCGTCGAAGAGAAAGATGTTCGGATCTCGGACGATCGACCGGCCGATCGCGACGCGCTGCCGCTGCCCGCCGGACAGCGCCCGCGGACGTCGCTGCAGATATTCGGTGATCCGCAGGGTTTCTGCCGCCTGACGCACGCGGCGGTCGATCTCATCGCGCTTCAGGCGCGCGGTCTCAAGGCCGAAGGCGAGGTTTTTGTAAACCGTCATATGCGGATAGAGTGCGTAGGACTGAAAGACCATGGCGATGCCACGCCGCGAAGCGGCAACATCGTTCATGCGCTGTCCGCCGATCAGCAGATCACCGCCGGAAATGGTTTCCAGCCCGGCAATCATTCGCAGAAGCGTCGACTTCCCACAGCCGGAGGGACCGACGAAGACGGTAAACTGGCCGGGCTCGATATCGAGGTCGATACCTCTGATGACGTCGATCGCCCCGAAGCTCTTGACGACCTGTCTCAACTGAATGCTCGTGGACATGGATATTCTCACTGTTGCTCATGGCGCGCGCAATGGTTCAGGTCGGCGAACCGAAACCGGATGCATTGCTGTCGGCGCGGAGGATTTAGCGGCTGGCGATACTCATCGTTTCATTCCGGTGGTGGCGATGCCCTCGATGAGCAGCCGCTGGAAGAACAGGAAAAACAGGAAGATCGGGATGAGCGAGAGAACCGACATGGCAAACAGCTCGTTCCAGCTCGACGTTCCGCTGGAGTCGATGAACGAGCGCAGTCCGAGCTGGACCGTGTAGAGGTTCATGTCGCTCACGTAGATCAGCGGCCCGAAGAAATCCTCCCACGTCCAGATGAAGGAGAAGATCGCAGCCGTTGCCAGGACCGGCAGCGAGAGCGGAAGAATGACGCGCCAGTAGATGCGCCAGGGACTGCAGCCATCGATCTCGGCCGCCTCGTCCAGTTCGCGCGGAATGCCGCGGAAGAACTGCACCATCAGGAAGATGAAGAAGGCATCGACGGCGAAGTACTTCGGCACGATCAGTGGCAGCCAGGTATTCACCCAGCCCATCTTCAAGAACAGCACATACTGGGGAATGAGCGTCACGTGATAGGGCAGCATCAGGGTGCCGAGCATCAGCGCGAACCAGAAGCCGCGCCCGAAGAATTTCAGCCGCGCGAAGGCATAGGCGGCGAAGGAAGCGGCAAAGACGTTGCCGATCGTTGAAAGGGTGGCGATCATCAGCGAGTTCAGGAAGAAATGGCCGAAGTTCACCTGCAGGCCGAACCAGCCCTGCGGGTAGGCGCTGAACGTCACCTGTGACGGAATGAGGCTGGCGCCGCCGTCGAAGAGATCGGAAGCCGGACGCATCGACCCGGCCAGCATCCACAGGATCGGGTAGAGCATGACGAAAGATGCGCCCATCAGCAGACAGTGCAAAAGCGCAGACCGCAGGTAGGGGTAGTCGCTCCCACGGCCGGGAATTCGATGGCTCTCGTTACTCATCGTAGTGCACCCAGTAACGCGTGGACAGAAATGCGAAGGCGGTAAAGATGGCGATGATGATCACCAGCACCCAGGCAAGCGCCGAGGCGTAGCCCATGCGGAAATTGCCGAATGCCTCCTGGTAGAGGTAGAGCGTGTAGAAGAGCGTCGAGTTGATCGGCCCGCCGGAACCGCCCGAGACGATGAAGGCCGGCGTGAACGCCTTGAACGCCTCGATCGTCTGGATGACGAAGTTGAAGAAGACGACCGGCGACAACAGCGGCAGCGTGATCTTCCAGAACTGCCGCACGGAAGACGCCCCGTCGAGGCTCGCTGCCTCGTACATGTCCGCCGGGATCTGCCGCAGCCCTGCCAGGAAGATGATCATCGGCGAACCGAACTGCCAGACCGACAGAGCGACAAGTGTATAGAGAGAGTAGCGGGGATTGGAGATCCAGCTTGGTCCGTCGATGCCCACCAGTGCCAGCACGCTGTTGACCATGCCGTCGGCGGCAAACAGCTGACGCCAGAGCACGGCAATGGCAACCGAAGCCCCCAGCAGCGAAGGCAGGTAGAACAACGCCCGGTAGATCGGCAGCCCGGCAATGCCGCGATTGAGGGCCATCGCCACCGCCAATGCGAAGGCCAGCTTCAACGGCACGGACAGGACGACATAGATGAAGGTGACCTTCATCGAGGCGATGAATTTGGGATCCGCCGTCGCCATGCGGACGTAATTCTGCATGCCGATGAACTGCGGGTCCTGCAGCAGGTCGAAATCGGTGAATGACAGGTACAGCGACATGAGCGCCGGACCGAGCGTCAGACAGAGAAATCCGATCAGCCAGGGCGTCAGGAACAGGTAGCCGGCGGCATTTCTCCTCACGGCGTTCCACGTCGGACTTGCGGGCGCGGCGCCCCCGCCTGCTCCGATGGCGCCATGCGCCTGCGCCTCCATAGACATGCGGTTCATCCCTTTTTCAGCACCCGCTTGGCTTCCGCCAGGAGGCTTGCGGCACCGTCTTCCGGCGTCGAGGCCTCGAAGGCGACTTCCTGGCTGATGCGCACGAGCGCCGTATTGATCTCGCCCGCACCCTGCGGAGGCGCCGGCGGCAGCGGACCGACATAGGGTGACAGCGCCGAGATGAACTTGACGACTTCGCTGCTCGGCCCGTCGAGTTGCGGGATCAGCGCGTCGCGGATTGCCGGTGAGGCCGGAACGCCGCGCTCGACGCCGAGGATAAGGGCTCCCGCCGGTTCGCGCACCAGGAAGTTGATGAGCTTTGCCGTCACCTCCGGTGCCTTGGACTTGGCGAACACCGAGAACATCTGCGACGGCTTGAGATAATGGTTCGGCTTGCCGTTGGTCAGGACAGGCTGCGACGTGACGGACAACGCCGGCTTGTTGAGCTTCTGGAAACCGACGAACTGGTTGGAATAGCCGAAGTCCGTGGCTGCGTAGCCGAGCGTCAGCGGCGAGGTCTCGATGGTGTTCTTGAACAGCGCCTGGACGTCGGCCGGTACGCAACCGCCCGCCTTGCGCAACTCGGCCCAGTAGGTGAACCACTCGGTAGCATCCGCAGGCTCGTAACCAAGGCCGCCTTCGGTGTTGTAGAGCGACTTGCCACGCCCGATCAGCCAGCCTTCGAAGAGGTTTTCGTTCCCGCTACCGTCCGCGGATGCATGCTTCTTCTTGCCCTTGGCGGCTTTGCCGTAGGCTTCCGCCTTTTCGGCATACTGCTCCCAGGTCGTGCCATAGGTCGGTGGCTCGATGCCGGCATCGCGCCATGCGGCTGCGTCCGAAATCACGCCAAAAGCGTTGACGCCGACATTGGCCCCATAGAGCTTGCCGTCGACGGAACAGGACTTCAGGTTCACGTCACCGAAGTCGGCGATCTTCAGGGTCGAGCCCAGATACTGATCGAGCGGCAGGATGGCGCCCCGCCGCGCGTATTCGAACATGTAACGATAGTCCATCTGGATGAAGTCGGGCGCGTTGCCGCCGGCAACCTGCGTCGCGAGGCGCGGCCAGTAATCGTCCCAGCCCATGAACTCGGTGGCGACCTTGACGCCTTCGTTAGAGCCCTCGAAAAGCTGGACGGCTTCCTTGGTGCGGCGGGCGCGTTCTTCCGATCCCCACCACACCATCCTCAGCTGCGCGCTGTCCGCAGCCAGGCCCGCGGTCGCATTCCACAGCGGCATGCTGGCGAGGCCGAGACCGGCGCTCATGAAACCGCGACGACCCATCGTAAAACTGTTCATGATTTTCCTCCCTGAGCAGTCTCCGTTCAGACTGCTGTTCGTGCCCATCCCTGGCGCGCTCCATCACTGACCCGCACCGTCCCCATTTCTCCTCGGAAGGTGCGCGTCAGCCTCGAAAGCAACGTTACATTTGCAAAACCGGCGAAACAAATACATAAATCGGCGACTTCTATAAGTTTCGTTTATGGGGCACAGGCGCTGCGGCTGGAGGGGAAGGTCATGGATAGATCGCTTGAACAGTTCATGGCGGTGACAGAGATGGGGTCGTTCGTCGCCGCTGCAGACCGGCTTCGCTTGTCGCAGCCGGCACTGACTTCCAGCATCAAGAAGCTGGAGCAGTCTCTCGGGGTCCGCCTGTTCGAGCGGTCGTCGCGGGGCGTTCGCCTGACGGCCTATGGCGAGACGCTCTACAAGAACACGCTGATCATGCGGCGGCTCTACACGAATGCACTGGAGACGATCGAGCGGCAGCGTTCGGAAAGCGAACACGGCATCAGCATCGGCACCGGCTACTCGACGTGGACGCTGTTCCTGAAGGACTTCGTCATCGATCACTTCCGCGAGTACCCGAACGCGCCCATCAATGTCAGCATCGGCAACGCCATGCGCTGCATGGACCAGCTATGGGCGGGGGATATCTCGCTGTTCGTCGGCCACCAGATCCAGAACCTGGTGCGGGAGGTCGATATCGACTTCATCCCGCTAGGGATGGCGAAGGATGGCTACTATGTGCGTCCGGGCCACCCGCTGCTCGACCAGCCGCGACGCATCAATGAGGTGTTCACCTATCCGACGACGCGGATGGCGTTCTCGCCCGAAGCGCGCCAGAGAAGGCTGCTGATCGACGGCGCGGCATCGGCACCGCAGCCGGATCGCTTCGGCCACGCCTTCACCTCAAACTCGATGCGCGCCTGTCTGGATTTCGTTCGCGAGACCGACACGGTTCTCATGCACACGGCGCTGCTGGCCGAATCCTTCGCCTCCGACGGCCTGGGCCAAGTGCAGATCCTGGAAGGCGAGATGCTCCCGAGCTGGCTGCTGGGCATCTATGTCCTGCCGGAGAGGCGGTCGGATCCGCACGTCCGGAAGTTCATCAATCTGATCCAAGACGGCGCATCCAGACTCGACCTCCAGCCTCCCTTCCGTTGAAGGGGCCGCGTAAATACAAGTCTCTGAGGCGGGTCTCGGCTCCTACAGAGTAGGTGGATTGGAGATCAGCTATTGCCTCGTCCAGAGCGGATCTTGGATCCGTCCACTGACGCCGATCTCAATAGCGCAAGCGCACGCTCTAGCTACATGACTTCTTGATAAGAGACGCCAGCCCGCACTGCCGCCAAACTCGGAACAGGATCGCAAGATCGCGGGAATCCTCAGGAAGTATGATCTTCTGCCGGAGAGCGCGGGGGAGGAACGCACCTCTTGCCAAGGTCACGAGCGACCATCACCCGGTGCTGGTCAAATCGGTCAAGTTTCTATGCTCTGCTCGGAGAATGCTGAGAAAAATTGGTCCGCCAGTTTCTTCGACGTCGCCTGGACCAGTCGGCTGCCAAGACTTGCGATCTTGCCGCCGATTTCGGTTTCCGCTCTGTATGTCAGGATTGTCGAGTCGCCTTCCTCGACGAGAGTGACGGCGCAGTCACCCTTGGCGAAGCCGGCGATCCCGCCATTGCCCTTGCCGACGATGCGGCAGCTTGCCGGCGCCTCGATGTCACAGATCGTCACGGTGGCTGCGAAGGTCGCCGAGACCGGCCCGATCTTTAGCTGCACCTTGGCGTCGAAACTGTTTTCGCCGGTCTGCGTCAGCTCCTTGCAGCCGGGAATGCAGCGGCGCAGCACGTCTGGTTCGAACAATCGCGTCCAAACCTCGCCTCGCGGCTCGTCGAGCCGGTATTCCCCTGTCATTTCCATGTCTGTCCTCCCTCCGAAGCGCCGTGCATCGAAGCTTTGTTAAATTGCAAGGGTGTGACGGCCCCAGTACTCAAACGGCGCAGTAGCGCTCCTGGATATCCTTGTCGGCAAGCAGCGTCGCCGCATCGCTTCGGTAGACGATCTCGCCCTGATCGACGATGACCGCGCGATCGGCAAGCTTCAGAGCCCACTCGACGTTCTGCTCCACGAGTAGCAGTGTCATGCCCTCGTCGCGCAGACGCCGGAACAGCACACCCATTTCCTCCACCAGCACCGGCATGATGCCCTCCGACGGTTCATCGAGCAGGATCATTTTCGGCTTGCCGATCATCGCGCGGGCAATCGCCAGCATCTGCTGCTCGCCGCCCGACATCGTCACGCCCTCCTGGTTGAGGCGCTCCTTGAGGCGCGGAAAGCTGCGGGCGATATCGTCGATCGCAGCCGCTTCATCGATCTTCCGGCGATCGGCGACGAGGCCAAGCTGCAGGTTCTCGAGCACCGACAGCCCGCTGACGATGCGTCGTTCCTCAGGCACGTAGGCGAGACCGCGGGCATAGCGATGATGTGCCTTCAGGCCGGCAATGTCCTCGCCGTCAAAGCGGATCCTGCCGGTGATGCGTGGCATCAGCCCCATGATCGAGCGGATGATGCTCGTCTTGCCGGCGCCGTTGCGGCCGACAAGCGCGACGATCTCTCCCGGATCAATCGAGAAGGAGACGCCGTGCAGCACGTGGCTTGCGCCATACCATCCGTTGAGGTCGTCAATTTCAAGCATAGCCATCATTCTGTCCCAGATAGACCCGGCGCACCTCGGTGTTCGCCTGGATTTCCTTCGGTGTACCGTCGGCCAGAAGCTGGCCGTGATGCAGCACGAGCACCCGGTCGCTGAGGCCGAGGATCATCTTCATCTTGTGTTCGACCAGCAGGATGGTGCGATCGGCGGCGAGCTTCTCGATCAGCGTCACCATCTCCCGCGTTTCCTCCGGTCCCATGCCGGCGGTCGGCTCATCGAGCAGGAGCAATGCCGGATCGGCGACCAGGGCGATGGCGATTTCCAGCGCCCGTTGCTGGCCGTGGGCCAGAAATTTGGCGAGCGTGGCGGATCGGCCGGAGAGACCGACCGATGCAAGAGTGGCGGCAGCTTTCTCGTCGACCTCGTGATAAGCAGTGCGGTCGGACCAGATATTCATCCGCGAGCGAAACGCCTGGGCGGCGACCCGGACGTTCTCCTGCACCGACAGGTTGGGGAAGATGTTGGTGATCTGGTAGGAGCGGGCGATGCCGCGATGCACGTATTCGTGCTGCGGCACGCCGGCCATGTTGTCACCGCGGAACTTCAGCACCCCGCTTGAGGGTCGAAGCGCTCCGGATAGGATGTTGAAGAAGGTGCTCTTACCGGCGCCGTTGGGGCCGATGATCGCGGTGATCTGACCTTCGCCAAATTCGGTGGTTACGCCCTTCAGTGCAACGAGGCCGCCGAATTGCTTGCCGACATCGGCAACGCTCATGATGGGTGCGGTCATCGGGCCTTCCCCCAAGAGATGAGCGTGCCCCAGATTCCCTTCGGCAGGTAGAGCACGAAGAGGATGAAGATCACCCCGACGATCAGTTGCCAGTTGGATGTCCAGAGAGAGAAGATGTCTTCCATCGACAGGAAGGCGAGTGCGCCGACGAAGGGCCCGAAGAAGCTGCCGGCACCCCCGAGCAGCGTCATCATCACGATCAGGCCCGACGTGTGATAATGCAGCGAATCGAGCGGCACGATGGAAAGGTGCAGAGCAGACAGGGTGCCTGCAAGCCCGCACAGCACGCCGGACAGGATGAACGACAGGAGCTTCGTCCTTTCGACATTGTAACCGCAGGCACGAGCTCGGGTTTCGTTCTCGCGGATGGCTTCGATCACCGCGCCGAAGGGCGAATTCAGCACCCGCGACACGAACCAGAGCGCCAGTGCCACGACGACCATGATCGCGTAGTACTTGACCAGCGGATCTAGGAAGTTGACCGAAAAACCGGGGAAATTCAGCGTGCTGACGGTGAAGCCGCGCAGGCCGTTTTCGCCGCCGGTCCAGGACGAGGCCTGCAGCGCCGTGTAGTAGACGAGTTGCGACAGGGCGAGGGTCACCATGGAGAAGTAGATGCCGCGGGTGCGGATCGCCAAGACCCCCATCAGGGCCGAAAGCAGGCCGGAAAACACCACGCCGATCAGCATTGCCAGAAACCAGTTCGCCCCGAAGGCGCCGATGGCGATGCCGGTGGCATAGGCGCCGGCGCCGAAGAAGGCGGCATGGCCGAAGGACAGGAGGCCTGTATAGCCGAACAGCAGGTTGTAGCCGACTGCGACGAGACCATAGATCAGCACGTTGACGGCAAGGGCTTCCGAGGGAAGCACCCAGGGCAGGAAGAAGAGTGCAAGGATAGACAGCGGCACCCGCCACCGACTGATGCCGGAGGAAAGCGTTGCGAAGCGTCGGCGCTTTAGAGGCGCGACGAGATCCGTGTTTCTGACGACCGTCATGGTGATCTCCTCAAAGCCCCGGCGCGGCGCGGCCGTAAAGACCGTTCGGGCGGATCAGCAGGATCAGCGCCATCAGCGCGAACATCACGATGGTCGCCATCTCCGGCGCAAATAGCGAGGTGATGCTGACCGACAGTCCGACGACCAGACCGGCGATAACGGCACCCGGCAACGATCCCATGCCGCCGATGACGGTGACGACGAAGGCCTCAGCCAGCACCAGCGTGCCCATTTCGGGGCTGACATTGCGCATCGGTGCTGCAAGCACGCCGCCGAGAGCGGTGACGCCGACGCCGATGCCGAAGACCACCAGCCATAGCCGGCTGATATCGACGCCCAGTACGCGCATGATCAGCGGGTCTGCGGAGCCGGCTCGTACGATGAGGCCGAATTTCGTCTTCTCCAGGCCGATCCACAGCAGCAGGAGGACGGCGATCACCACGCCGATGACGAACAGCCGGTAGAGAGGGAAGAACCCGATGCCGAGGTTGACGACGCCGCGAAGGGCGGACGGTGTGGAGAAGGGAATGCCATCGGTGCCGAAGAAGATCCGCACCGCCTCGACCAGAACATAGCCGAGACCGAAGGTCAGCAGCAGCGGGTCGTCGGTCGAACGGCCGTAGAGGGGACGGATGAGGAAACGCTCGATCAGCATACCGAACAGGCCAATCAGCACCGGCGCTAGAACGAGAGCCCACCAGAAGCTCCCGGTCAGCCCGGCGATGTAGAGACCGGCATAGGCGCCGACCATGAACAATGCCCCATGGGCGAAGTTCACGATGCCGAGCATGCCGAAAATGATCGACAGGCCGAGCGCGACCATGATCAGGACTGCGCCCAGCGCCAGCCCCGAAAACAGCTGCATTGCAATCAGTTGAACGGTCATGACCTCATCCGTTTCTCAGTATCAGCTCTTGAAGCCGAGTTCGGTGCAGCTTCTGAGGACGCTCTCGGAGGCAGGTTCGTTGGCGAGGATCTTGAACAGATCCGCGTCGGACTTCATGGCGCTCTTTGCCTGCGATTCAAGCACGAGAACCGATTGCAGCGACTGATGATCGCACTTGCGGTATGACTGCTCACCCTTGGCGACGTCGTATTTCAGCGCCTCCAATGCGGCGATGACCTTTTGCGTCTCGGTGCCGCCGGCCTTCTCGATCGCCATGAGCAGCGAGGCGACACCCGTATAGCCGTAAGCGCCGTAGTCGGTCGGCACAGCGTCCTTGAACATGGCGCGGAAGGCGTCGTTGAAGGTCTTGGCGGAGGGCACGGTCTCCTCCAGACCCCAATAGTAATTCGAGCCGCCGACGACACCTTCGAAGACTTCCGGATCGACCGCCAGCCGCTGATTGTGGAGCAGCACCGGCACGACGATCTTCATCTGATCCTTGACCCCGAAGTCCACCGCCTGCTTGATCGAGTTGGCTTGGTCCCGTCCGAAATTGCAGATGCAGAGAATGTCGGCCCCGAGCGAGAGGATGGTCGGGATGAATGTCGAATAATCGGGCGCGCCGAACGGGTGCAGGATCTCGCCGACCGTTTCCGCGCCGATCTCCTTGGCCGCCCGCTTGAAGCCGCGCAGCATCTCATGCCCATAGGCATAGTCGGCGGCGAGAAAGACGACCTTGGAGCCTTTCTGGAACGTATGCTTTGCCACCACCGCGGTGGTCATCGTCGGGTTCAGCGCCTCGTGGAATGTGTACGGGCTGAAGTCCTTCACCTCATTGATCGTGTCCGACTGGCTGATCGAGATGTAGAGCATGTTGCGGGCACGCGTGACCTCGTTGACCGCCAGCTGGACGGCGCTCGAGAGCGCGCCGACGACGGCGTGCACCTTGTCCTTCTCGATCAGTTCAAGCGTCCTGGTGGCGGCTTCGCCGGCGTTCAGCTTGTCGTCCCGAACGAGCAGTTCGATCTTGCGTCCGCCGATGCCACCCTTGTCGTTGGCAAGCTTGACGGCGAGCTGGGCGCTGCGGACCTGATCATTGGCTTCTGCGGCAAACGGACCGGTGAGCGGCGTCGGAAATCCGATCCGGATGGTCTCGCTCTGCGCCCGACCGATGAATGGCATCGATAGCGCGGTTGCCGTGCCTGCAAGTCCGACAAGAGCCGTCCGGCGCGTGATTGCCGTTAAGCTCGGTTCCCCATGTTTCTGTGTCATCCCGTCCTCCTCCTGACATTGGATCACTGCTTCAGTTCATTCAGATCGTGCCGAGCGCCCTCAAGATACGTGCCGGCGTCATCGGTATCTGCGTCAGCACCGCGCCATGGCCTGCGAGTGCATCGTTGACGGCGTTCATCGCGGCAGCCGAAGCGGCAGCCGTCCCGGCCTCCCCACAGCCCTTGGCGCCGAGTTCGGTATCCCTGGTCGGCGTCTCGACATGGCTGATCTCGATGTCCGGCATCTCGCAGGCCATCGGCACGAGATAATCGGCAAGCGAGCCATTGGTGAGTTGTCCGGCGGAATCGTAGAGACATTCCTCGAAGAACGCTGCTCCCAGCCCCTGCACCACGCCGCCACGGACCTGTTCGTCGACCAGCAGCGGATTGATGATGCGGCCGCAGTCCTCGACAACCCAGTGCTTGAGAATCTTGACGAAGCCGGTCTCCTCATCGACCTCGACAAGACAGCCCTGCGCGCCATTGGTAAAGGCGAACGGATAACCCTGCGGCGCATAATGGTGAACCACCGACAGCTGCGCATGGGTTCCGGGCGGCAGCGTATCGGAACGGAAGAAGGCGATGCGGGCGACCTCGGCCACGCTCATCCGCCGCTGGCCGGTCGTCGCCTCGACGATCCAGTCGTTGCTGATATCCAGTTCCCCCGGCTGCGCCTGAAGGATCAGAGCGGCAATGCTGAGAACATTGGCCTTCAGCTTGCGTGTCGCCTGCAGAGCGGTCTCGCCGCCGATGCCGGCGCCGCGGCAGGCCCAGGTGGCGCCGCCGTGCGGGGTCGTATCCGTGTCGCCGGTCATCACCCGCACCTTGTCGCGGTCGATGCCCAGCTGATCGGCGATGATCTGGCCGATGATGGTTTCCGTTCCCTGCCCCTGCTCGGTGACGGAAATCGAGCAATGCACCTCGCCCGAGGGCGTCAGCTTGACGAAGGCGCCGTCCTGCGCTGAGATCCGCGCCCCGCCGACGCCGTAAAAGGCGGGACTCGGATTGGTTATCTCGACGAACAGCGCAATACCGATGCCGCGCAAGATGCCGTTTTTCCGCAGCTCCGCCTGCTCGGCTCGCAGCGCCTCGTAATTCATCATCGATCTCAGCCGTGCCAGGCAGACCTCGTGGGAGAGCTGCTCGAACTGGTAACCGGTTGGCGATCTGCGCGGGTAACTGTCGTCTGGGATGAGGTTGCGGGCGCGGATTTCGAACGGGTCGAGACCCAGTTCGCGAGCGGCGGCATCCACTAGGCATTCCGTCACGGCGCAGGCGATGGGATGGCCGACGGCGCGGTACTGGCTCGTCTGCACCTTGTTCTGGAACACCACCGAGAGGTTGGCGCGGTAGGAGGAGAAGTCGTAGGGCGCGCCCATCAGGCGGATGACCTGGTTTCCCTCGACGGCACTGGTGCGCGGGTAGCTGGAGAAGGCGCCGATCGCCGTTACGTCGTCGACTTCCATCGCCGAGATGCGACCGTCCCTGCCGACGGCCAGCCGGGCGGTGATCCGATGATCGCGGGCGTGAATGTCGGAGACGAAGGATTCCATCCGGTCGGCCACGTACTTCACCGGACGGCCGAGCAGGATCGAGGCGCCGACCACCGCCATCTCCTCGTGGTAGACATGCAGCTTCATGCCGAAAGAGCCGCCAATATCGGGAGCGATAACGCGGACGTTGGCTTCCGGGATGCCGTAGTGGCGGGAATAGACGTCCTGAAACTGGTAGGGAGTCTGAGTGGCGTGATGGGCCGTCAGCCGGTTTTCGCTCCGATCGTAGTCGGCGACGATGGCACGCGGCTCAAGCGTGACGGCGGTGTGCCGGCCAAAGATGAAGCTTTGCTCCAGCCGGTGCGGCGCTGTGGAAAACGCGTCGTCGACGCCGCCGCTGTCGAGCCTGCTCGAAAAGCAGATGTTGTCGTCGATGTCGTCCGAAAGCGGCGCCGCCGACATTGCCTCTATCGGATCGGCGAGGACCGGTTTCTCGTCGATGTCGATCATCACCAGTTCGGCCGCGTCCTCGGCGATTGCGCGACTGTCGGCGACGATCAGCACCACCGGCTGGCCCGACCACAGGACGTCGGTCAGCGGCAACGGCAATTGCGGCAGAGACTTCATCTTTTGAAAATGATCGAGCGTACCGGTCCAGGGCGTACAGATCGCCGCCAGGTCCTTGGCCGTATAGACGGCGCGCACGCCGGGATGTGCAAGTGCGTCGGCAATGTCGATACCGGTGATCCGGCCGTGTGCATAGGGACTACGCACAAAGGCCGCATGAAGCATGCGCGGCAGAACCAGGTCCGTGACGTAGCGTCCCTTGCCCTCAAGCAGGCGCTTGGCGTTTGGTCGCGATACCGAACGGCCGATATAGGAATTCGGTCTGTCGAGGGAGCCCGCGAACGCGTTCATGCCTCCTCCCTCGCCATCTGGGAGTGCCGCCGTTTGGCCGTCGTCTCGATCGCATCGACAATCGCCTCATAACCGGTGCAGCGACAGTAGTTGCCGGAGAGGGCATCACGGATCTCGTCGCGGCTCGGTACGCGCTCTGACGACAGGATCCCATAGGCGGCGACCAGCATACCCGGCGTGCAGAAGCCGCACTGCAGCGCATTGCGTTCGTGGAAGGCTGTTTGCAGGTCCGAGATCGCCCGGCGAGCCGTCAGCCCCTCGATCGTCTCGATGCTGGAGCCTTCAGCCTGGACAGCGAACATCAGGCAGGCGTGCACCGGCTGGTCGTCCAGCAGAACCAGACAGGCGCCGCAAACGCCCATCTCGCATCCGGTATGCGTGCCGGTCAGTTGAACATCCTGGCGCAGGAAATCGGCAAGCGTCGTGCGCGGCGCCACCAGGGCCTCGATTGCCTCGCCGTTGACGGCGAGTGACAGGGCAATCCTCGCCGTCATGCCGCCTCCTCCAGACGACCGAGGAGCCGCCCGAGCAGCACCCGCGCCAGGTGCATTCGCATTTCGGCCGGCGTGTGCTCGTCACCCGACGGATCGAGATCGGCGGCCAGAGCCTCCTGTGCCTGGCGGATGGAGCCGAGCGTCAACGGATTGCCCAACAGCGTGGTTTCCGCCGTTCGTGCCCGCACCGGCGTCGACGCGACAGAGAAGAAGGCAATCCGCATCTTCTCGACCAGGCCGTCCTCGTCGATCTGCGCATTCACGCCGCAGCCGACGATCGCGTAGTCGCCGCGGCGGCGCGCCAGCTCGTCAAAGGCGCAGCGAGTGGCGGGCGCTGCCAGGGGAACATGGACCGCGATGATCAGTTCGCCGGGCTCAAGAGCTGTCTCGTAGAGGTCGAGGAAAAAATCAGCGACTTCGACCTTGCGACGCGCGTCGGCAGAGGCAATCTCGATCACGGCGTCTAGTGCCAGCGCCATCGCCGGGAATTCCGATGCCGGATCGGCAAGCGCCAGGCTGCCGCCGAACGTGCCCTTGTTGCGGATGGCGGGATGCGCGACGAACGGCGCCGCCTCGGCAAGCAGCGGCGCATGGCGGCGGACCAGCTCCGAAGACAGGATCTCGCAGTGGCGGGTGGTTGCACCGATCCTCAGGTAGTCGCCGACGACAGCAATCCCATGCAACTCGTCGATCCGGGCGATATCGACGAGCAGACCCGGTGCCTGCAGCCTCAGCGCCAGGGATGGCACGAGGCTCTGGCCGCCAGCGATATAGCAGGCATCGCTCTCAGCGCCCTGATAGGCAAGTAGCGCCTCATCCACTGAAAGTGGACGAATATAATCGAAAGCTTTCGCCTTCACCGGATCTCCTCCCACATGGTCTACCGGAATTTGTGACCATCTGGTCATGATTCCTCAAGGCGCCTATCCGGTCAAGAGAAATTACCGTCTGGTCTCAAAATAAATACCGCTTGGTCTCAAACCGCTGCTGGGCTATCGCTTGGCGATTGCCGGACCGGCAATGACAGACGGATCAGGACAGAGATGGCGGACCAGATTAACGGCCGTGAACACGAAGACAGCAACGGCGAGCAGCGGCGCCCCCGGCGTTACATGCGCGCCAACGAGCGCGAACAGTTCATTCTGGAAGAAGCCGTCCGATTTTTCGCCGAGCACGGATTCGAGGGGCAGACGCGGGAACTCGCAAAGCGTGTCGGCATCACCCATTCGGCGATATACCGGCATTTCCCGAGCAAGGAAGCGCTGATCGAACGGGTCTACGAACACGTCTATCTCAGCCGCTGGGATGACGGCTGGGCCGGCCTGATCGTCGACCGCAGCCGTTCGCTGGAAAGCCGTCTCACCGACTTCTACCTGCAATACATCGCCCGTGTCTTCCACTATGATTGGGTGCGGATTTTCGTGTTCTCCGGTCTGAAGACCTTCGACATCACACCTCGCTACCTCGACATCGTGCGGCGGCAGATCATCGGACCGGCTTGCCTCGAACTGCGTCATGAACTGGGGCTGCCCGGACCAGAGGAGCGACCGGTTGGCGAGCGGGAGTTGGAATTGCTCTGGGGCCTGCACGGCCGGATCTTCTACCTGGCGATCCGGCGCTTCGTTTACGCCACGCCGACACCCGATGATCTGAGCGACATCGTCAAGGACGGGGTCAAGGCATTCATGCTCGGCGGGCCTGCGGTCGCCCGATCTATCCTGAAGGAAAGCGACTGAGTGACACCTCCACCCTTCTTGATCATGATGACATGATTGGCGAAAGCAGTTGCTTCCAGTCTTGCGGGAAACCTGTCGAGCCTCGGCCGCCGTTTCAGCACAGTGAAGGCGTTATTTGCTCGCCGGAGAGGCTGTAAATACCACAGACGCAACTGCGAACAGCACGCACCAATGATCCGACCCTTTGGGTCCTGATGTCCTCCCCCCCGACCTACGCACGTCTCCGACGAACTCTGGTAGCGGCTCGCAACACGGAATAACTCATGCGGAAACTCGCAGTCACGGAGACGCCAGCGGAGGATTTTCAGGAGAAGATTGCCAAGTTGAAGGCAGTGCAATCGTGGGAATACCGAGATCGCCATCCGCAAGCTTCTCTTCCTCGCCCGCAACAATGGCGACGAACACGCCAAACAGCGGCTGATGCCGATCGTGCGCGATCTCATCCAGACCGTGGTGATCGGCAAGACACCCGGCCAACAGCCAGCGAGCCTGCAGGTCCATGGCGACATCGCCAATATCATGGCGTCGATGGAAGCACTGGACGTGCTGGGGCAGCAGTTTCTGGCTGCTGCACAGAACGATCTGCTTGCGCGGATTGCGTCCGGCGAGATCGACACGGAGCACAAACGCACAAAGCTCCTCGAGGCTTACTCAGAGGAGCTTTTGCAGGCATCCCGAATTCGAGAATTTACAAGTGTCGTTGGTTGCGGGGGCAGGATTTGAACCTGCGGCCTTCAGGTTATGAGCCTGACGAGCTACCGGGCTGCTCCACCCCG